>CAWFQC010000039.1:0-19628 GCA_963817645.1 uncultured Gammaproteobacteria bacterium
AACCAGCGCTGAAGCATCAATACTTAAAAACGTCTAATTTTCTATCCACCCCGTCTATCTGCTACTATTTTTTTCATTTCTACACATTTGTTTGACCTAATCATGACATCTCATTTATAAAATTAATACAAAATATTACAAAATATTTTTTTAGACGAGAAAAATTATCGATTATTACATTCGATTCTTATTTTGTCTATGATGGCTTAATTAAAAAATTATTTTTTTATTTTATTCAAGTTGCAATGTTAATCGTACCGGATTTTTATATTGTTGCTCATACCACTCTTTAGGTAACCATGGATTAAAAATCGTTTCTTTGATTTGTTTTAGTGTCGCTGAACATCCTTGCTCTTTAATCCATTTTTTCAATTTCTTTGTAAATTCAGAAAGCGCATTAACTGCATGAGCCAATCGCATTAATAAATGAAAACCTTGCATCGCATTCCAGTTATACGAAAACGCATGTTCATAATGATAACCTCGGTGCTTTTCAGTATTAATGCTGTCTTCTAGCAATCCAATTTTCCTTCCACCTAAATTACAAAGTTCATGCACGTTTTCAATATTAATACGAATACTTGATAACCATTGATGTTGTGAATATTTAAAAATAATCTCACCTGTTTTTTTATCAACTTCTTCCCATTTTTCTAAGCAACTTACTAAATTAATCTTTAATTGCAATTCGTATCCCCAGATGGCGTCATGATACCAGTAAAATTCTTGATATCTTTCTCGGTAATAGGCTTGTCCAGGGACGGTTTGCGCCGCATCTTTTCTCGAATTTATTAATTCTGAAAAATGTTTTAATTTATTTTTTGAAAACTGAATGACGTATTCCCATCTATTCTCTGTTAGTATTTCTAATACCGATTGTACGGCAAATAATGCATCTGCAAACATAATTATTTTTAATCGAGGAAAATATTTTTTTAATTTATCAGCTAAACGTGTGAAGGCAACAAGCTCGCAGTCCTGTTTGCCTTCCGGATTGTTGAATACATTCCAATCAGTTCGGAGATATTCTGTGAGCAAGGGAATTGTTAAGCCATTTTTAAATACAATATTTGCTTCTAATACATAAACATATTGCTGATTTGGTCCCGCTTCCTCATTACCTACTTTGCGAGATAACCAGCGTAAATCATGTAATTCTCCGTCACGATATAATTTTTGGGTCCCATCGATCGCAATCGGTAAGCAACCTGATATTAATAACTTTTTAAACTTCTTATTCCTGATCAATTTGTTAATCAACAAAATATGTGTCTTTTCAATGTCCCTTACATTGATTTTCTCTAATACTCTGGACAACGTATCTGCGTGTGGAATAGACTCTAATTCAGGAAATATCTTTTGTAAATTTTCAAAAATAACCATCCCACTTAATTCTCGATTTATTTCACGTCGGGAGCTTAATCGAAAAATAAAAGCCAATAATCCATAAAGCATGACCACTACTAATTTATGCTTAACGCTTTTAGCACGCCTGCGATCATGTATCTTTGAAAAACGTTTGATTAAAATAGGTAAAATACTTCGCCATGCCTGGATTTGGGATGATAATTTATCTGCTCGATCAGCCATCATTTCTTCAACGCTACTATGCCTTTGTTTTATATTACGCGCTTGCGTGCGTGGAACAATCAATGATTGTGTTTCGACATTATGTTCATGAATGATTTGATAACTTGCTTCAATTTTCGCTTTCAACTGCTCTTGTTTAAATTGCTTGAAATAAATTGACTCTATTAATTTAGGAACACTGGTATTGTCCACTTTTGGGATGTCATCGCCTGCGTCAATCCTTTCTTTTCATTGGCCTCTTTTATTATCTTTCGCTCTTCAACTATTCGGTATAAATCGGGATTTTCTTGACGATGTCGGTGTAAAATTTCTTCAGCCCTATCAAATAATTCATGAATATATGACGTATGCTTGGCCGGGTGCTCCATTTCTCGTTGTATGTGCGCATCATTCATAGATTCCTCCTAGGGTATGAAATATTTTTGATATTTGGGATTTTTATGAGATTTTTATAGTAGCACGATGTTGATTGATTAACTATTAGCCAAATTGGTTTATAAACCATCAACAATTAGTGCGACAATTTTATAATTGAGCTATTCTAAGTCATTGATTTATTTATTGCTATATACTGATGCTTCAGGGCTGATGACCAACAGTTGCTCGCAACTATCGCAGTCAAATTGAATTAATGACTACTGAAAAATCGAATTATAAAGCACAATGCGCTCAGGTTAATAAAATCAATCAGACACTTGAAGCAGAGCAAAAAACGCTTGTTTTACAGAATAAAGAAATAGTACAGCAATATTCGCTATTGAAAATAACAGGTGATAAAATACAAGAAGATTATGCGCAACTTCTAAAGATACATCAAAAGCAATCACTGAATTTAGAAAGTAAAAATCATACTGTTATTGAATTGCAACTCAAGTTGAAATCAAGTGATGAAAAAATTGTATTGCTGAAAAGTGCATTATCCAGTGCAGATAACAAGGTTCATAACTTGCGGCATCGGAATGTGTCAGGGAAAATGAGACAAATTTGAAGAGTTACGACATAAAATTTATGTTCCCATAATTGCCTCCAATTGTCTAGAATTATTTAATATATCGATTGTTTGAGGAGGATTGATATAGACTGCTTTAGGTAGTTGTTTGAGTTCTGGTTGCTTATTTTTGAACCGTTTTGGGTTGTCCAAAAAAGCCTGCATAAGGACTGAATATCGTTGCTCCAAAATAGGTTGTGCTTGTTGGTAGTGAACTGATTCTGGGGTTAGCCAAGCAATACCAGAATGGTAATGTTCTTTATTATACCAAGTAAAAAATTGTTGGCAGAATGCTTCCCCATGTTCCAATGATTGGCAGCGAGCTGGAAATTCAGGTCTATATTTTAGTGTTTTAAACTGTGACTCGGAAAATGGGTTATCATTGCTTGTATAAGGTCTATTGTGCGTTTTGGCAACCCCAAGATGCTTTAATAATTGTGAAACGGTATGCGAGGTCATACTCGTTCAATTATCCGCATGTAATGTGAGTTGCTTAGGCTGAATACCCTGTTTCAGTGCAGACTGTTGTATTAGTTTTCTAGCCAGCTCTTTAGACTCTGAATCAGCAATAAGCCAGCCAACCACATAGCGGCTAAAAATATCCAAAATGACATATAAGTAGTAATAAACCCATTTTTTAGGACCAAGTAGTTTAGTAATGTCCCAAGACCAGACTTCATTTGGGCCAGTTGCAATTAATTCAGGTTTTATTGCATCACGATGATTCCTCTGGTTTCGTCTGTCTTTTGTTTCACCTTTTTCTGCCAAAATGCGATACATTGTTCGAGGTGAGCAATAGTATTCTCCTTTGTCTATGAGCTCGTAGTAAACATCATAGGGTGTTTTATCGATAAAACGTTCACTATGTAATAAGTCAAGAATTTCTTTTTTTTCCTCACAATTCAGCGCATTTAACGGTTTTTTTGATGATAATGGCCGAGATTCTTTGCAAGTATTATCATCCAAATGTCTATAATATGTCGCTCTTGAAATGTTCAATTTAGAGCAAAGCAAGTCAATTGCAATCGATTTTTCTTGTCCTACTTGTATTATTAGATTCATAAGTTCACCCCTTTGCTCTCGTGTGGGAGGATGTGCGTCCCAAGCAATTCGAAGACTTTTTTTTGGAGGTCAAGGATGGCCTCAGCTTGTGCTAGTTTCTTTTTTAATTGCTCAATCTCTCTAAGCATATGTTCAGTGCGGCGTGACTTTAGTTCCCCTTTACTTTCATCATTCGTCAATCCAAACTTCTTCCTCCAGGCTCCAACATGAGAATGGTATAAACCTTCACGCCGTAACAAAGAGGCTCGCTCAGAACCATCTTTACAAGCATCATATGCAGCAAGAATCTTAAGCTTATAAGCCTTCGTCAATTTCTGTTTAGGAGTTTTGGTACCTTTTACTTGAGGATCTGGTACCGATAGTTTTATCGACTCAGACTGATTATTATTAGAGTTGTTTTTGTTTTCCAATGTGCTTAAATTTTGATCTTCGATGTTGCTTGATTTTTGTACCATTTTGTTGATCTCCCCACTACCCTCACGACATTAAATTTACCTTATTTTTGTCTCACTGTCGCTGGCACAGAGGGCATGAGCATCAATTTACATCGCAAGAGAAAGCGAATTTAGAAGGTCAGATCAAACAATTGCAGAACATTTTGTCCGCAAAAACAGGAGTTCTAATTGGGTAGTTTTCCGGATTAAATCAACAGAACAATGGCTTAGTGGTGCGGGTTGCAGGACGAAGTGACCATTGTTTAAATGGCGATTTGGATAGACCCACTTATAACAGAGAAAGATATCAAGAATTTTGCTGGTATCATGACGCCATCTGGGGATACGAATTGCAATTAAAGATTAATTTAGTAAGTTGCTTAGAAAAATGGGAAGAAGTTGATAAAAAAACAGGTGAGATTATTTTTAAATATTCACAACATCAATGGTTATCAAGTATTCGTATTAATATTAAAAACGTGCATGAACTTTGTAATTTAGGTGGAAGGAAAATTGGATTGCTAGAAGACAGCATTAATACTGAAAAGCACCGAGGTTATCATTACGAACATGCGTTTTCGTATAACTGGAATGCGATGCAAGGTTTTCATTTATTAATGCGATTGGCTCATGCAGTTAATGCGCTTTCTGAATTTACAAAAAGATTGAAAAAATGGATTAAAGAGCAAGGATGCTCAGCGATACTAAAACTAATCAAAGAAACGATCTTTAATCCGTGGTTATCCAAAGAGTGGTATGAGCAACAATATAAAAAGCCGGTACGGTTAACATTGCAACTTGAATAAAAAATATTTTTTTGTACTTTTTTAATTAAGCCATCATAGGCAAAATAAGAATCGAATGTAATAGTCGATGATTTTTCTCGTCTGAAAAAAATATTTTGTATCAATTTAGATCAAAGATATGTCGTGGTTATGTCAAAAAATATATAGAAATGAAAAAAATAGTAGAAGGTAGATGGGGCGGATAGAAAATCAGAGGTTTTTACGTAATGATGCTTCAGAGCTGCTTAGTAGCAACCATCTAAAGGAAGCATCGGAAAGAATTAGTGTCACGATTTTGTCACAATCAGGAAATGAGGCGGTTCAGAATGCTAGCTAATTCATTGATTATATGGCGCGTCCGGAGAGATTCGAACTCCCGACCTCCTGGTTCGTAGCCGATACTCTATCCAATGAGCTACGGGCGCATATACTGCTGGCGGAGAGAGGGATTCGAACACCAACCACTCTCGCTACAATCCTTTGACACGTCTAGCATTTTACCAAATATCACAAATGGAGGGTGGTCGAGTGCGTTAGAGCGGACAGTTGTAGCCCCACCAAGTCATTAACGTCTTCTACTCTAGCTAAATGTTATTGCAACAAACAGGTTGGTTGTTCTTGTGAGTGTTCCAACGTTTTCTTAGGTTTTGATTTCTTCTCAGCAAAAAACTTATTTTTTGGTGTTCCTGTGAACTCAGATGTAATAGATCCAATTGATGTTTAGCATTGGGGTGCTCCTGATCGGCTGCGAGTTTGAAGTAGTACATTGCTAAACCTTTATCGGGTTTCACACCTTGCCCTCTTTTGTAACACATCCCAAGGTGGAATTGGCACATGGCATTGCCTTTATCAACCGCTTGTTTAAAGTAGTCAAGTGCTTTGCCCATATCTTGCTTCACACCTTGTCCTTTCTGATAACATAGACCTACGCTGAACAAGGCTAATGTATCGCCTTGCTCGGCGGCTGCTTGGTAATACTTAACGGCTAGCGTTAAATCTTGTTTAACCCCTTTACCACTTTCATAGCACAATGCCAAATTCATTTGTGCACTGGTATCACCTTGATCAGCCGCTAGCCGGTAATAAACAGCGGCTTGTTGAAAATCATCTGAAACCCCAATACCGTTAAAATAACAAAATATCCCAGATTATTTTGTGCAGTGGCTGAGCCAGCTTGTGCCCCTGACTGAAACCAACTAATTGCCTCGCTAGCTTGTTGGTAGTAGTGTTTAGCCTTTGTTTTGTCTTGAGTCCCTATCAAGCCATGTTCATATAAAACGCCTAAGGCTAAGAAAGCGGCAGGATACTGTTGTTGAGCCGCCGCTTCTAAGTAGGGAAAAGCTTGTCGATATTCTCCTTTCTTTAACAGTTGGTAACCCATCTGGTAAGGTACTTCAGCATTCTCATGCGTTGAAGTAGGAGTAGGGTTTTTTTGAAGACTCGGTTGGAGGGTAACTAAGTAACGAGGTAAGCAAGCATTGGACTGAAATACCACCACCTCAATATAACGGTGATTTTGGTTAGGTTTACAGGGTATATACGTGACTTCATTGGGGTTATTTGGATTCATCGGTGCCACAGGTACAAAATGCGCATCATAATTTTGATAATTCGCCGTGGCCATTTGCTTACCCTCATGGTTCATCATCATAAACTTATTCATATCACCATCAACGACAGGATACGCCGAGAAGATGGCGACCCAATTTAAGATAAGTGCCCCCTTACTGTATACACGATTCGCATATTCAGCTTCATACGTCGAATAAATGCCCTTACCAAAAAAGCCAGGATCCGTGGTTGATAAATTTGCATAGCCTGTTTTAAACAGACTATCCAGCACACCCGGTTTAGTTCCATGCCATAATGGCAGTAACTTCACAGCAGAATATCGCTTATCGATATAGGGCTTGGCCAATGTCTTAAACAATTCATCTACTTGACCTCGTAGTGCTCTTTTTTTAAGGTCTTTTTCTTCGTCTGGCCAGCGAGGTGCAAATGCCTGGCTTTGATCGCGATGCTGCAATTCATCCATATAAAGAAAAAACATTCGGTTCATTTTTGCATTATAGATGACTTCAATGGATGCTAATTCATAACCAGATACAGGATGATGTTGATAAGCCTCCACCACTTTTTGTTTGTCTTGATCTGTGCCCGGAATCAGTTCATACACCTTGTCACCTGCATCACTGGTTTCTTCTTTAATACTCGGATCAAAGTGCCATGCTTTAGGTGATGGGAGATGCGGTGTTTTTGTTTTCTTTATTCTTTTATCTTCCGCTTTAGGTCTGTATTGCTTTAATTTAGCTAACACACCCTGACTCATCGGCCGATCTTCTGCTTTTCCCCAACACGCTTCAATCAGTGACCCATATTCTTTGGGGCAATCGGCAGGAATTTTTTCTTGTTCGCCCTCTCTAATCCAAACCACCGCAGTTGTATCATCGGCTGCGTCCTCAAACGGTAAACGTCTTGATGCAATTTCCCACAATACCATCCCATAGCTATAAACATCGGTGGATACATTGGGCACAGCACCTCGCTTAAACAATTCGGGAGCACGCCAACGGGTGGTACCCATCGCATTTTTATGTTTGGTGCTGGTACTGGTCGTGGCTAATTTAATTTTGGACAATCCAAAATCCCCAATTTTTGCATGATAATGCTCATCTAAGAGCACATTGAGACTTTTTAAGTCCCGGTGTAACACCTGCTGACCGTGCAAATAGGCAAGCCCCTTACCCATGTCAATAGCTATTTGCCAACGTACGGGGTTCCAAGGTAGGGCTTCTTCTGTATTATGGAGTACCTGATACAGTGAACCTTTCGCCATGTACTCCATGACCATAGCATAATGACCTATTTCCGCACATACACCATACAAGCGTACTACATTCGGAAATTGACATTTCGCCATGACTTTACTTTCGTTTTCAAACTCTTCTAATAAATGTTGAGACAAAGATTTTAGGTAGAGTTGCTTAATAGCAACCTCAATCCCAGACCATTGACCACGAAAAACAACGCCATAGCCTCCTTCACCGACTTGTTCACCTACGGTAATGCTGTCCCACAGGAGCTTTTGCAATCCCACTAAATTGAGTAAGGGCAACACAGATTCGCTTTGTTCTATCATAATTAACTTTTCCTAGTTAATGAAGGCAGCAGATTAAAAAGGTTTATGGATTTTGGGGATTTCGGGAATTTCGTAGTTTCCATCATCTGCCATCCCCATTTTAATTTTCTCTCTAGGAGATAAGGGAGCCACTGCTGGGTCAAGTTTCAATTCATCAGGGGAATTTCCCCTGTATTTTCGATAAATTCCATAACCTAACCCCATCAGTGCACCAAAACCTACTATTCCACCCACAATACCCCCGATGAGAAAAGACGTATTTGCTGTAGTTTCTGGGGAGGAAGATGTAGAGGATTGGTTGGCTTCAATAGCACTTGGCATAAACGTAGGTGTTGAGGTAGGCTCAAAGGTAGGTATAACACTAGGGGTAAGAGGTGGCGTAGGATCTGTTAGGGTAGGTGCGAATGTGGGAGTAGAAGGAGGAAGGGGTGTGAATGCAGGGGTAGAGGGGTAGGGAGTTGACCCAGGTGTAGTAGGGGGCGACATAGGAGTAAATGTAGGGGCAGAGGTAGGAGTTGACCCAGGTGTAGTAGGGGGCGGCGTAGGAGTAAATGTGGGGGCAGAGGTAGGAGTTGACCCAGGTGTAGTAGGGGGCGGCGTAGGAGTAAATGTGGGGGCAGGGATAGGAACGGGCAAAGAAGTGTTAGAACCAAAAATAACATAACTTACACCAGCACCTGGGCTGGGCGAACTTAGGCTATAGGGTGCCCCTAAAACTAGATCGCCGATACCGTCTCCATTGATATCTCCTGCCGTATTGACAACACATAACACTGACTGATCACTAGTCGAAAAATATAATCCAGGTATGATAAAGCCATTGGAACCATCAAGACTATTGAGATCGAAAGCTGAGATGACTGAAGACTCACCATAAATATAGGAGGGATATAAGGATGACTGGAATCCTCCTCGGCTACCAAAAATGACATAAACTGCACCAGTGGAATAGGCACCGGAAGCACTTAAGACTAGATCAGTGATAGCATCTCCATTAATATCACCTGTCGTGCTTACTGAGTAACCTAATCCATCATATTCGCTTAGTCCAGGGATCATAAAACCATTAGTTCCATTGAGGTTATTGAGATTAAAGGTTGATGCAAACCCTCGCCGACTCCCAAAAATTACGTAGCCTGCATTGGAATCAGATCCTAAAATCAAATCGCTGATGCCATCTGCATTGATATCGCCTGCTGTATTCACCGATCTACCGAGATGACCATCGGTAACTAACCCTGGTATTACAAAACCATTGGTTCCATTGAGGTTATTAATATTAAAGGGGGAAACAAACCCCTCTCGACGCCCAAAAATCACGTAGGCTGCACCAGCCTGCTGTAAACCAGTCAGTGAATTTACAACTATGTCGCCCAAAATTATATCGCCAACGCCATCCCCATTGACATCTCCTGCTGTAGTGCCAGCCGAACGACCCGCACCGATAGGGCAAGCAAAATAAAAATCATAGTTTCCCAATATCACAAAGCCATTGGTTTCATTGAGGTTATTAAGATTAAAGGTTGGTGGAAATCCTCCTCGACTTCCAAAAATTATATAAGCTGAGAAGCAATCCGCCAAAAGTAAATCCTCAATGTCATCCCCGTTGATATCTCCTGCAGCCTCTGCCAACGCAACTCCGTGTTTTGGAGCTGGAGCTGATACTAGAAAACCATTGTTCCCATTGAGGTTATTAATATTAAAAGCTGACGGAAATTTTCCCCGACTCCCAAAAATTACAGAAGCTATACCTATACCAGAACTCACCACGACCAGGTCACTGATACCATCTCCATTGATATCGCCTACCGTACTCACCAAACTACCTAAGCTATCATCGGACAATAAGCCCGGTATGGTAAAGCCATTGGTTCCATTAAGACTACTAAGATTAAACGGTGAAGCAAACCCTCCGTGGTTCCCAAAAAGTACATAAGCTGCACCGGCACTTGTGAGGTATGCTGTGCTTACACCAGGGGCTCCCAAAATCAAGTCACTGATACTATCTCCATTGATATCACCTGCCGTGCTTACTGAGTAACCTAGTGAACCTAATCCTGGTACTACAAAACCATTCACACCATTTAATGTCGTTAAATCAAAAGGGTTCTGAAAAGTACCTGATGAAGTTGGTGTTGGCGTGGTGGGCATAGGCGCAGGAACCGGTGCAACAGCAGGTTGTTGTGTGATGGAACGTTTGGTTTGAGTATCTGAAGGAATTTGTGTTGAGATCGGAAGCGTTGAGTGCAACGGCAAGTGGTGGTGGGGCCTGTGCCTGTAGAATGGATAAAAACTCCTGCACGGTTTCTTTTACACTAGCTACTTTGAAACGCTGAACTTTCTCATGAATAGCATTGAATAAACGCACTTGAAAGCCACGCAGTTTTTCGGTTTGCGCGGGTTTAAAATAATTTGCATAATCCTTGTCATTAAGGATTCGCTTGACGCGCTCCAGACTATTTGGGTCACGTGGGTTTTTGCGCAGATTTTCAATGGCTGTGTCCAGTTGCGTTACCACTGCCTCAAGTCCTTGACGATAAATCGCTGCTTGCCGGTGCTGAGCAATGGTTTCCACGCTAGGATGCGGATACCATAAACTTTGCCAAGTATCATACGCATAATCGAACGCTTCTCTCAGTATTTTCCCTACCCCATAACCCAGCGTTCCACTCATATCGTGCATGGGTACAACATGCGAGGTATTTAGATGATACTGAGTATGATTTAACGAAACATTGGTGTAAGTGGATTGATTGGTTTGTGTAGCATCAGTGGCATTTTTCATAAAGATAAATTCCTTTTGTTGTTGCCCATCTTAAACACTCTTTGAAAAAACACAAGCGGTAAAGTACCTTTACCGTCACCCGTTGAGTTAAAGTGCTGGAATATTGCTTGTAAAAGCTCTGGAGATAATTTGAACAAATTCTAGATTATTTGCAACATTGTTGTAACGGTAATTTAGGATTGGGCATCACCTCCTGAACATCCACATCACTTAAATATCCTATGAGGCTATCCATATCCCATACTAATTTTTCGACACCCCAATTATTAAGCGACTTTACTCTGAACTAACCATTGGCAGGATCCATCACGACCCGATCATTTTCCAGGCTGGCCGCCTCCCTTGAAGGCTTCTTGGCAAAGAAATGAAAGAAATGAAAGGGTGATTCATTTTTACCCTGCCACTTCGCCATTTTTTTATTCAAATAAGCTTGGAAATGTTCAAGGTGAGGGATTTGTTGATCCCTGCTTGATTTTTTGGCATGACAACGACACATTTGTTCTATTTTTTCTGTAAAATGACGGCGTGCGGATAAGATTGCTCTTATCATGGGATCTACCGTTTTTTGATGCTTGAGATAAAGTGCTGCTTTTTCTTTGGGAATCCCATAACCATACCCTTGTTCTTCAAGCTTGCGAGACAGGGTAGAAAGAAAATACCTCTGTGAAACTTCAATTAACTGCTCTAGGCAATCAAATTTAGGCAAGGATTTTTGAAGATGGGACACGGCTTTTCGTTCAAACTCAGCTAAGCATTGATACAACCTTGCACTGTCTGGATTTTTTGAATGGAAACGATGGGAACTGTTTTCATTACAAAGCCGTTTCAAGGCTTTTTTCTCTTCATCATTTGGCAGTGCCACTAAAATAAAATCTCGCAGGAAAGCGATATTAAAAGTAGCTTTTTGAGGAATGAGCTTCTTAAGAAGATGTTTTTTTAGGATAATCTTGCATCTCTCAAGCAAATGCTGATTATGAATAAATTGTGTCTTTCCGGTGAGCCTGGCTTGAAAATAAATAAAATTTATTGATACTTCGGAAAGATAAGATCATTCTATGCACTATTAAAAATAGATGCGCAGACTACCATGACCAGAAAAAAAACACCTGAAATGATTAATGTTCCCGTATCCGATCTTGAGGCTATGAAATTACGTATTTTAGAAGGTACACCCCTTACCGAATCTGATAAAACGATTATGTTATCCATAGTGACTGTTTATCAGTGGATGTATCAGCAGCTTCAGGCGACTAAATTAACAATTCGCAGATTGAAGAAACTTTTTAGTTTCAGCACAGAAAAAAAACCCAAGACCTCCAACCCGCCGAATAATTTGACCAAACCCAATGAAAGCTCGCCCCTGCTGCCTCCAGAATTACCAGAGGCAGGTCAAAACCTGAAGGGTAAGGAGGAGGATGCTCCCCAAAAAAAGTTCTAACGCCCCAATGGAATCCTAATGCAAACCATGGGCGAATATCAGCAAAAGCGTATGAGGGTTGTACAGATGTGTTTTTTTCACATCCTACATTGCAGGTTGGGTCTTGCTGTCCAGGTTGTAGTACAGCGAAGAGTGGCGGTAAACTTCGGGCAGCAGATCCGTCCATTGTAGTTAGGTTGGAAGGCAGCCCACTGATTACAGGTATGCGATACTCAGCAGAGTGTTTGTATTGTGGTTTGTGTGGTGCTGGGTATAAAACCAGCTTTCCTGATGAGATTAAGAATGCACCAAAATACGATGTGAGTTGCGCCAGCACATTAGCCATAGGACGCTATTCCATGGGACTTCCATTCTACCGAATCGAGCAGAATCAAACCATGCATGGGATCCCCGTGGCTGACGCGACACAATGGGATTTAGTGGATAAATTATATGGAGTGACCTTACCTGCATACCAGTGCTTGATCCAATACGGCTCCAATGGAAACCTGTTTCAGTATGACGATACCACTGGGCGCATTATGGAAAATCGGCTCAAAGGAGAGGCGACCCACACCACTGCATTCATTTCGGTTCATGAGGAAAAAAAGATACACCTGTTTTTCACAGGACGTAATACAGCCGGTCAAAATGTAGACATTCTTTTGAAGCAACGCACATCAAAAGATTCTATTATTGCGATGATGGATGCAAGCACCAGTAATATTCCCAAGACAATGACCATTCCTGTCTCAAAACTGACTTCAGTACCGTCTATGGAAGGTTTGGATCCCACGTTACTTGTTCCTCGATCGATTACGGCCGCATTAACGACAACACCTGATCTCTCCACCTCTTCTATAAACACAGACAGCAAATCACAAGTGGCTGAAGAGCTAACTGCCCGTTTCATACTGTGCTTTTGTTTAGCACATGGCAGGCGGAAATTTTTTGAGGTATTTAATTTTTTTGATAAACAATGCGATTTCGTGCTTGATATTATCGGTCGAGTGTATGGGCACGATGCCCATTGCAAGGCAAAAAAATATACACCGGAGCAACGATTGCTATATCATCAAACACACAGCGCTCCACTGATGGCTATTCTTTATCGGTGGCTTAATAATCAACTGGTTTATGAGTTGGCAGAAGAAAACAGTGGTTTTGGTTTGGCAATAAAATATCTGCTCAAGCATTGGGGACCACTGACAGCTTTTCTACGCATTGCTGGAGCCATTTTGGATAATTCATGGGCTGAACGTGCCATAAAAATAGCAATACGGCATCGGCGTAATTCCTTGTTTTACCGGACGAGTCATGGTGCCCAGGTGGGTGATTGTTTGATGAGCATTATTTACACATGCCAACAAAATAACGTCAACGCCTTCGAGTATTTAAATGCGCTACAGCGTAATGCCGAACGCGTTAGAGAAAGCCCTGAGCTCTGGTTGCCTTGGAACTATCAGCAAAATTTGGTTCAATTGGCACAAGCTGCTTAATTGAACAGGATTCTCGTTCAATTATTGCTGTAGTAACAAGTTCAATTGTTCCGGATCCAGTACAATGAGGCTGCTTGCGGATTGTGGCCATTGTTTAAATTGCCCTTTGGATAGCCTTTTATAACAGAGCCAAAATCCAGTGTTTTCGTATAACAACACCTTAATGGCTGTTTTTCTTCGATTTCTAAAGATAAAGCAATGGCCAGAAAAGGGATCCAGATTGAAATAGTTTCTACAAACAGCGGCAAAACCATCTATCCCCATTCTAAAATCAAAAGTCTGGCATGCCAGATATATTCTATGTGCTGGGGTTATCGTAAGCATCAAAAGGAGCCTTCGAAAAATGCACGCAACAACGCATCAAAACTGTCCGTACAAATATGGATTTTCATCAACATGCCATCTGGCCTGTATAACTCGACAACACAAGTCGTTGTATCAAAGGCTTTAGCTGGCTTGCCAACCAAAGGATATTTTGGCGTGGCTTCACAAAACTCAACAGGCTTGGTGTCAACAGGTTTCTGACTAGGGGGTTGAATATCTCTGGGGATTTTTAATGTCGCCTCTCTATCCAGTCTTTTATTTCGCAGTTGCGATGAATTTATATCTAAAGCCTTCAAGACTTCTAATTCAGGGACTGATTCCATCAATGAAAACACCTGATCCCATATTAAGTCTGGAATTTTTTCATTCAGTTTTGTCTTACTACGTCGCCAGGTCTGTATGGATTCAATAGCACTTTGCAGCGTAACAGTGGATGTATCTCGTAGGCTGGCAGGGTTTTTGAATTGGGTGATGTTATCTTTTGACATGCTGTTTCTCCTCGTTAGTTTGGGATAATTAAAAACAGCTTGAAATTTAGCAGTAAAAATTTAACTAGTCATGCCCCCTTCACAGGAAGCACACAATAAATTCCGGAGCTGTTCGCGGATAGGTTGTCGTGTTCATAATCCATTGTTCAATTTTACTTTTTGCGGCTAAATATTCTTTATCCTCAAATTCCCAAAAAATTAGGCACGAGGATTGCTGATTGTTCAAAAATTGTTTTTTGGTTTTTTGTTAATTCTGCAGGAATAATTTGATTTTCAAATACTTTACATTTTAATTTTCTTAACGTTAACAACATTTGTTCAACTGTATAATTTCCTGCAATTTTTTCCTTTATTTTTAGATACAAAATTAAAAGCAAAAATTGAAAAAACAAATAACCCTGAACGGTTTTATCATTGTGATTTCTGATGGGTAATAGCCCTAAATCAGATTTAGAATAACAAAATACCTGCTCAACAGATAATCTTAAATAGTAAGCAGATAAAACCTCTTCTTTTGGAATTTCTTTTGAACTAACAAGTACCATTATACCACGGTTAGCAAATTCAAAATTATCCTTTTTTTCATCTCTTTCTGATTTATTCTTACAATAATCTTGTATAAATTTTTTTGTTTCTTTTGATTTTCTTTCTGGATCCAAGATAATAAAAGCATGCGCCTTTTTCCCATATAAATCAATCTCAAATGATTTGACAAAATAACTTCTATCCCCAATAGTGGTAGCATTTTCTACATTTTCTATTCCAATGGATTGAGTTAAAACAATGTCATTGTATATTTTTCTACCGCCAGGCAATCTCGTTAAAAAATCTATCTTCTTCTCATATAAGTCCAAAATATTTGATTCAGAAAAATAACCTGCATCCATAAGCACGTAGCTATTATGTCAGCTCTGAAGCATCATTACGTAAAAACCTCTGATTTTCTATCCGCCCCATCTACCTTCTACTATTTTTTTCATTTCTATATATTTTTTGACATAACCACGACATATCTTTGATCTAAATTGATACAAAATATTTTTTTCAGACGAGAAAAATCATCGACTATTACATTCGATTCTTATTTTGCCTATGATGGCTTAATTAAAAAAGTACAAAAAAATATTTTTTATTCAAGTTGCAATGTTAACCGTACCGGCTTTTTATATTGTTGCTCATACCACTCTTTGGATAACCACGGATTAAAGATCGTTTC
Organism: uncultured Gammaproteobacteria bacterium; assembly: GCA_963817645.1. GTDB lineage: Bacteria > Pseudomonadota > Gammaproteobacteria > UBA6002 > UBA6002 > UBA6002. Next base: position 15,728 of record CAWFQC010000039.1, read on the forward strand.
TTTGATTAGTTTTAGTATCGCTGAGCATCCTTGCTCTTTAATCCATTTTTTCAATCTTTTTGTAAATTCAGAAAGCGCATTAACTGCATGAGCCAATCGCATTAATAAATGAAAACCTTGCATCGCATTCCAGTTATACGAAAACGCATGTTCGTAATGATAACCTCGGTGCTTTTCAGTATTAATGCTGTCTTCTAGCAATCCAATTTTCCTTCCACCTAAATTACAAAGTTCATGCACGTTTTTAATATTAATACGAATACTTGATAACCATTGATGTTGTGAATATTTAAAAATAATCTCACCTGTTTTTTTATCAACTTCTTCCCACTTTTCTAAGCAACTTACTAGATGAATCTTTAATTGCAATTCGTATCCCCAGATGGCGTCAGGATACCAGTAAAATTCTTGATATCTTTCTCGGTAATAGGCTTGTCCAGGGATGGTTTGTGCTGCATCTTTTCTCGAATTCATTAATTCTGAAAAATGTTTTAATTTATTTTTTGAAAACTGAATGACTTATCCCCATCTATTCTGTGTTAGTATTTCTAATACCGATTGCACAGCAAATAATGCATCTGCAAACATAATTATTTTTAATCGAGGAAAATATTTTTTTAATTTATCAGCTAAACGTGTGAAGGCAACAAGCTCGCAGTCTTGTTTCCCTTCCGGATTGTTGAATTCATTCCAATCAGTTTGCAGATATTCTGTGAGTAAGGGGATTGTTAAGCCGTTTTTAAATACAATATTTGCTTCTAATACATAAACATATTGCTGATTTGGTCCCGCTTCCTCATTACCTACTTTGCGAGATAACCAGCGTAAATCATGTAATTCTCCGTCACGATATAACTTTTGGGTCCCATCGATCGCAATCGGTAAGCAACCTGATATTAATAACTTTTTAAACTTCTTATTCCTGATCAATTTGTTAATCAACAAAATATGTGTCTTTTCAATGTCCCTTACATTGATTTTCTCTAATACTCTGGCCAATGTATCTGCGTGTGGAATAGACTCTAATTCAGGAAATATCTTTTGTAAATTTTCAAAAATTACCATCCCACTTAGTTCTCGATTTATTTCACGTCGTGAGCTTAACCGAAAAATAAAAGCCAACAGCCCATAAAGCATGACCACTACTAATTTATGCTTAACGCTTTTAGCACGCCTGCAATCATGTATCTTTGAAAAACGTTTGATTAAAATAGGTAGAACACTTCGCCATGCCTGGATTTGGGATGATAATTTATCTGCTCGATCAACAGTCATTTCTTCAACGCTACTATGCCTTTGTTTTATATTACGCGCTTGCGTGCGTGGAACAATCAATGATTGTGTTTCGACATTATGTTCATGAATGATTTGATAACTTGCTTCAATTTTCGCTTTCAACTGCTCTTGTTTAAATTTCTTGAAATAAATCGACTCTATTAATTTAGGAACACTAGTATTGTCCACTTCTTGGGATGTCATCGACTGCGTCAGTGCTTTCTTTTCATTGGTCTCTTTTATTATCTTTCGCTCTTCAACTATTCGGTATAAATCGGGATTTTCTTGACGATGTCGGTGTAAAATTTCTTCAGCCCTATCAAATAATTCATGAATATATGACGTATGCTTGGCCGGGTGCTCCATTTCTCGTTGTGTCTGCGCATCATTCATAGATTCCTCCTGGGGTATGAAATATTTTTGCTATTTGGGATTTTTATGAGATTTTTATAGTAGCACGATGTTGATTGATTAACTATTAGCCAAATTGGTTTATAAACCATCAACAATTAGTGCGACAATTTTATAATTGAACTATTCTAAGTCATTGATTTATTTATTGCTATACACTGATGCTTCAGGGCTGAGAACAGACAATTATTTAATTGCAACATGAATCTCTTTTGATTTTAGGTGGCATTATTGGGGGGATACATTGCTCTTAACAACAGCAGCTTGAAGTGGTTTGAAATCCGCTCCTGAAAGCCGATTTCGAAGGACCTACCTTCATCATCTATGAAGCTTTACATTTTTCCTCCGTGTTAATCTCCTCCATGCACTATCCTCCATGACTGTATGCCTGCGGCACACGAAAATCAGATGTTTTTATGTAATGATGCTTCAGAGCTGATCAATCCCTGAACCCATTTATTGCATAGCACAGATGATGTTATTGTATTCTTCTGGTTCAAGTATATTAGAATTATTATTGCTAATTGGCTGTGCTTTTTCCCTTTTAGGCTTAAAGAAGAACATATTAGCATTAGCAAGTTGAGCTTGGTCCCAATAATTCTGTCCAGCATCTTTGAGCACATTGCCAATACAATTTAAAATTTTAACCTCATTGGAAGTGATTAATAAGATACCCGCTTTAGCATCAAATTCTATATCATAATGTTCTCCATCCAAGAACCCAAGTTGTTCTAAGTCACTTTCTAGAGCATCTTTTAAATCAACTAAATTGTTCTTAATCTGATTTTCCTTTAATGCTATAGTGTCTTTATTTATAAGCCTGAACATGAAATACTCGTTTTTCATGATCTTCATTATGTTTCGTAATAACGAAAGCAAACCGCTTGCTTTTTTGTTTATAACCTACCATCGTGGCGACTTGTTCCTTAAGTTTGATACTGGCCTTTTGTATCGAATCATTTTCAGAAGGTTGCTGACCAGATAAAGATATGCTCACTCTATCCTCTCTATTTTTTAATAGGCTTGTTTCATTTTTTGAAACTATTAATGTTGTAGAATACTGATTTGATGTGGATGGTCCTATCTTTGTTTCTTCTCCGTTTACCGATTTTTCTGAAGAATGCTAGTTTTTATAATTTTTGTTATTTATTTCTTCCATTAAGACTTCTGGACTGTGGGACTTAAATTCATTTGGTGGTTGTACTACAGTATTTTTGTCAGTGGTTATTATTTCAAGTGACTCACGAATTGCAGCTTGTATACCGCCTTCTCTCCTAATAGGAGGGTACTTTGCATTAATTCATCATACAGTTCTTGGTTAACCTGCACTTTAGTCTGATTAGCTAACATTAAGTTTTGTAACAGGGTTTTTAATTCTGTCTGTGAATTTATGGTGGTAGGTGCATTCAATGTATGAAACTTTTCATTATTGAGTTTCTCAACTAATAATGCTTGCTGCATATTTGTTGATTCACTGTTGATGGGATGCAATGATTGATAATGCAACCCGACTTCATAACCCAGCACGAGTGTGCAAGTAGCATTTGATAATCGCTTCATCGTTGGTTCTAGTGAATCACTTCGCACCAAAATTAAATTCACGTTTAACGTGTAACACAAGGCTGTAATGACCGTATCCTCTACCCAAGTTTTGTCTGCTGCTTGGGTTTTATTTGATACGTATCATCCATGAATGCTTCGATACCGTTCTATGTTGTTCAATGTGCTCACAGGTAAGTTTTCGTAAACCATTCGCCAATCGTGTTATTTGTTCCGACGTTAATCTTAACTCTAAAATAAGGTTCAATTGATCAGCTACTGCCAGATAAAAGCAATTGCCCTTAGTTCAACATCCACACACCAATAACCATAACCCTCAACGTATTTCTGTAATGAGTTACCTTGTTCTTTAAAAATAATCTTTTCTTCTAAAGAATAGGCTAATGCTAGGTTGTTATATAACTCCTCACCATATAACAGTGCTTCTTTCAGTAATGTTAAATAAAAATTACCCGGTTTATCGTTACGTGATAACTGCTTATGTTCAGAATGCAGCGATTGCATGTTGGTTTCTTCTTGGGAAGATTGTTCAAGACTCGCAGTCATATCTCTTTGAGGTAACCCAACACTGTCGGAAAGAAGCTTAGACATATTCACTTTGCCCGAAGAAACTCTCAGAATTGTTTCCCGATATTTAGTTTTCGAAGATACTGGA
>CAWFQC010000040.1:0-211569 GCA_963817645.1 uncultured Gammaproteobacteria bacterium
TAATCGATACTTTATGCTGAAGTACTGTTGCAATCGCTTGTCTCTGTGAATCAGATAAGGTCAAGCTTGTTTTTTCTTCAACCACACGGAATAGCCTTTTCATAATCAATATGACCCCATGGTGGTTCACCATGAAGAAGCCGCTTTAAATGCGCAGCGGAGTTCACTTCGGCTTGATACAAGGAAACAGGATAAATACAAACTTGGCTATTGATGGTATCCGCCATCACGTTTCCTTCCTTTATTTCATGTGCAATAGCTTCCTCAATGGTTGGCATAAGGAATATCTAATAACCCATGACTGGCGTTGAGTAATTGTTGGTACCCAACAGCACAATGACCCTCATCACACAAGCCTTGCAGTACATGGCGAATACCTGCTTGTGCACGTATACTAGCATCTTTCGCTACCCCTAACCGTTCGGCTAGGCTATCTGCCGTTTTAAAGCCAATGCTACGAATATCTAATGCTAAGCGATAAGGATTTTCCCGTACTTTCTGAATGGCTTGATCGCCATAGGTTTTATAAATCCGCACTGATCGGGCTGTTCCGCATCCATGGGATTTTAAAAATACCATGATATTTTTAATGGCCTTTTGTTCCGCCCAGGAAGAAATTACAAGGGCTTTGCGTTTTGCACCAAAGCCCTCCAATTCTGTTAGTCGATCAGTATTTGCCCTCGATCACATCAAATACAGCTTCTCCAAATGCCCGCACTAGCTTTTTAGCAAAGTGGGGACCTATCCCTTTGACCATCCCTGATCTCAAGTACTTTTCAATGCCTGCCCAGGTAGTAGGTGCCACCACATTGAGGTGTTGTGATTTAAACTGTAATCCGTGTTGTTTATCGTTAACCCAACTTCCTTGACACTCGACATGTTCGCCAGATGCAATACAAGCAGCACTCCCGATCACAGTGACCAAATCACGACGTCCTTTCACCTTGGTGCGTAACACACAAAAGCCAGTCTCTTCGCTATGAAAAATAACCCTCTCTACTGAACCTGATAAACCTTCAGTAGGTATAGTGGATGTTGCAGATATTGTGTTATGCATGAAAAAAATACCTCATGCTAAAATAATCCTAAATCCCAGTCGATAGGCTCTGGTTTTATACGAACTAAGTCAATGTCTTCAGAGTACCTTGCAGGCAGCTCCATTTACAGTTTATTTAAGGCTCTTCCACCACGAAAAAAAACTAATGAAGACATACCCTCTCCTGCTTAAACAATTCAATCAAAGCACGACTTATTCCTAAATCTTGCTCGACCATTGATAAAGTTTGCCATGGAGCATTTGACCACCCACTGCTCAATGTAGCTTTCAGGGATCATAAATCACCTTCAATTGTTTGTATTTTCGATGATCTTCTAGCAAAAGTCTCGGTTTTTTTCCTTCACTGAAAGCTCAGATGCCAGAGAAACAAAATAACGACGTTGCTTACTTATATATTGGTAAAGTAATTCTATTATCCTGCTCTGCTTCTTTGGCTCAATCGATTCAATATGTTCTAAGATATATCCTTGTGCTGAATCCAAGCCTTTTCTTTGGAATCCCTCACCAGTTCTATTAACTTTTCCGTAACTTCTCAATAAGTTGGGGCAAAGGTATAAAGATAGATAATTAAATTGATAAATTAAGCATCATGAAGAAAAGGATTGATATACTCCAGATACCTCTAATGGAACAGACGCCAAATGAAAAAACGTTGCTGGATGCCCTTGAAGGTAACTCCATAACTTAGGAGATTTATTTATGAGGAGAGGAGCTGTTGCTTGAATAATTTGCGTTGGAAGCCAGGGAATTTGGAATTTTTTACTATGTCTATCTAACAAATAACTCCAAAAATTTATTTTCAATTTTCTACAGGTCTTTTTTAAGCTAGCAAATGTATCTCTAGATCGCCTGCCTTCATCACTTCTAGTTCCACCACTAATTTTTCGCTTTTTCACATATTCTCTAATATCTCTCTCGCTTAAATTATTATGTATAGGGAGCTCAGGGTGCTCAAGAACTAATAGAAGCTCTCCTTTACTCTTTTTCAATCGTTTTATCACATTATTCAACAACTGATAGCTTGTTGGGGTAGAACACATGACATCAAATTTCTTTTTGATATCTGTTTTTAACGCTTCATTTGGTGCTAGCTTATAAGCTTTTAGCAGAGCATATATTTCCCAAAATAAAGAACGGATATGTTGTATATCTTTTGCATGTCCATTATGTAGTGGAACTAATTCATTAATCTTACGTTCTGCATGTATCCAACATAAAGCATGCTCAAATACATTAAATTGACCTGCATCATCACTTATGATTTTTATACTAAAACCTCGTGATAATATACTTCCAATCAACGCACCTTCTGTTGCAATTTGACAATGACGAGGGTTCTTGATTCCTAGAGAATTTAAATGATTTTCCCAATCATTTGACGTCATTAAATTAGCTGAATTACTACGCAATAAATCTAATGGACCCTTCGGTAACTTATGCTTTTCCATGTAATCGAAAGCGTATGAATTAAGCGTATATTCTTTATGTCCCATCAATAACAATTCAAGAAAATTAATACGACTTTTACTGCCGTGCTTGCAAACCAAGCAAATAATTCATTTCCAATATGAGTACAATAACCATTTTTTCCTTGATGCCGTGCGCCTGTGTCATCTACATGTATGTATCCACAAGATGCGATACCTGCTGGCAAGATCTCGGTCTTTTCTTGGTGAAATGCTTCTTTATTCTCAGTAAGCAATCGATTTAATTCCCCTGTCGATATATCTACGTCATAATCTCGAAGTTGTTCTAATAACAACGGTTGAGTAACATGCTGATGATGATATTGATAGTCAATAAAGCTACGTAATGTTGAACCAAAATGATACCCAACTATATCAGCAGGTAATGAAGCAACACGATAACTTCCATCAGGAAGTTGCCATCTCTCTAATTGATATCGCGTATTCTTTGTTTGTATAACTAAATCCTGCACAATGTAATATTGATAGCCTTTAAATCTTGAGCCTTTAGGAATATCGTTTGCTGAAATAATTTTTTCTTCATGAATCCTGAGGGTTGCATTTTTATTTCTTTTCTGGGAGCCAGCGCGTTTCTTTAGGTTGGGGTTTCTTTCCTTTTCATTTTTATCCATTTTGCTCGGTTTAATACGTGGTTTAGCTTTATGAGCTTTTAGGCGTTTAATTTCATCCTTTAAGACTTCTATCTCTTTTGCCATATCATTAATTATTCCTTGCAGGCGATCAATGACATCCAGCAACTTTTTTTCATTTGGCGTCTGTTCCATTAGAGATATCTGAGGTATTAATCCTTTTCTTCATATGCTTAATTTATCAGCTTAATCAAATAATTTCTATACTTTTGCCCGAACTTATTGAGAAGTTACACTTTTCCTAATCAATTGACTCAATCAGTTCACTAAAAAATTGTCGCAACATGATTCAAGCCACCAGAATGACGAGGATAAAGCAAAATGTCCATTACCGTTAACTCCGATAACTAAAAATCCCTTGCGGGAAAAATGCGGGGATTGCCATGACACTCTACAGCATTCTACGACATGTTTGCAGGCATCCGTAGTTTAAATTTTAATTAATATTCAATAACTTATAATTGAAGTTGAGGGCTGAAAATCCTTGTGTCGGCAGTTCGATTCTGCCTCTGGCCACCATAAAAATCAATGAGTTACAGTTGATTTTGCTGGCCCTTTCAACCCTTGCCTTCTGCCTATTAGAATTTGTCCTTGAGAGGTGAGAAAAATTACTTCTTTTTTCGTTGCTACCAACTCTACTATCGTATTTTCCAAAACTTGCTTCAGAACTTCTATTTGTTGACCTTGTTGTCCAATAATGCTGTTTGTCCTCTTTTCTTTTTCCTGATGAATAGCAGGTATATCAATTTTCATTTCCAGAATTTGTTTTTGCTGTTTCTCGTCAATTTTAGGGTTATGCATCAAAATTGCTGTAGTTAAATCGTTATTATATTGCTCTAGAGCCAAAGCTAGGAGAGTTTTCCCTTGTCTGTTTTTCTTTTCAATATCAAAGTTAAAACCATTAATTTTTTTAAAACCAGCTTGAAAAATTGCTTCCAATAAAGCAGTGACTTTCGTTGTTTCTTTGTTAATGACTAATTGATGTAATAAGGTATTACCGTCCATTTCATTTTCAATCTGATGAATAATTGTAGGATCAATACAAATCAAATCGACCAGTGATTGAATAGGGATTGCCGAATAATTCAAGATAGTTTTAAATGCTTTAATAAGTGAATCTTCGTTGTCAATTTTTTTTTGGAGATCTTTCCTTCGTCTAAGATTGAGATACTCATGAAGGTTATAGTTTCAATTTAATGCGCTTTCAAGAACATCATCCGTAATTGGAAAATTCATATCCAGCAATTTTTTTATAAAGGAGAAGCTTCCTATTTTAGCAGCAGCTTTTAAGATCTTATTTTTTGCAAGTCCTTTCTTGAGCATAAAATCGAGGATATCCATTTTCTCAAAAAGAACAGGAAATTCAACAGGCATTACACGCGATTTATTATGATCATCGTCAAAGCTTGCCCCTTTATCTAAAAGCATTTGCATTAATACTTTATCACCGAGTAGGGCTGCAATGTGCATAGGTGAAATTAAATCCATTGGATAATCACATAAGGAAGGTGGATTGACAGCCTTACAGTGGCTAGATCCACCGTATACTATTTTATTAAAATTATCTATAGTATAACTCCAAGGATAATTATCTGAATAAGATCCAGGAACAGGCACCCAATTATTCTCGATTAACTCCCATGCGCCCTGACCTATGAAGACCGGAATACTATAAATATTATTGTATCCTCCTCTTTTCACTACTGCCATCCCGCTTAGCGGATCAACGAATTGATTTAGGGGATCGGTTTTATAGAATTGTTGACATTTGTCTCCCCATTGCTTCAACACTGGGTGTTTACTATTAGCCAGTAAGTTAGCTGTTCCTTCACTAATGTAATACAAAAAATTCTTTAAAGAGTAAGCATAACTATTCGTTTTAATCGCCTGTGTTAAGTTAGTTATTTCTTCTTTATCAATCTTTTCTAGATTTCTGGAAGGAAATTTATGGGTCAAATCAGAATCTAAGTCATGTAATTTATCTTCATTTTCCTGATTAAAAATAATTTTTTCTCTCATCATAGCCTCTTATTTAAATAAACTACTTTCACATTTTCCTGAACTTGAATTCCGACAATTATCATTACTGCCAGAACCTTCATAACAATTACCAAAAGCATCGCAATAATCTTTTTTTCCATGATCGCTAGCTACCCCTCCTCGCGAAAAAAAAGAGGAACGATTAGCTACAACAGGTTTCTCTTTAAAATGCCTGCCGCTGCCAACATAGTTACTAAAAAAAGTAGTATATCGAGCTGCTTCATTTGCTGAACTACAATAATAGTTTTCACACGATTGTAGAGTAAATTGCGAAACATTATGAGTGTGGCTTGCTGATAAGCTGTAATTAAATCGCTCTTGGCTTTCCTTTAAGTTCGATAAACTTTGTAAAAGGCTGCTGGTGGATGATGAATTAATTTGCAGGTCTGAAGATAATGAATTCATTTGTCGCAACGTTTCACGATTAGCTTGCAAGCGCTCAATACTTGCGATATCTGCTGTACTACTCTTAACTACAGCGCCTTGTCGAGATCCTTGCGGGGAGAGGTTAGCTTGGTTGTTATTATTTAAAGGTTGATAGGAAGTCTGAATCAGTTCATAAGCATCAGGACCATTACGCATAGTAATAACGCAATGCCCATTGTGACAGGAGGTAGCGACCACTGCAGTTGTTCCAACATAAATCTCAAGACCAAGTCCTACTTCTAAATGGTGTTGGCTTCCGTTAAACTCAAAATTAACCTGATAGCGACCATTTGTAGCAACCATTCTGTTTTGGACACTATTATTTCTAGATTCTGCTTCATTCGCCTGTGATGACTGTGGAGCTGCTAAGTTCCTGGTAGCAGTATGACGAGCAAATTCTTTGTTATTTGGGGTATTATCTGAAATTAAATTTTGCAATACATCCATATTATGACCAGATTCACGCCCATGATTAAGCTCTGCTGTAGAAGTGGTTCGAATTGCTGCATCTATTGATCTTTCCTCTCAGAGAATTAGTGATATGTTGTCTTATCTTGGCGATGAATCAGTGCAACGCCCATTCTTTATTGATTATCTTAAATTGGTTGGTGTTAGTGATAAATCCGTTATTATTGACGCCACGAGCCTTCCTAATCAAATCAATATTGATTTCAATTCATGGGGACATGCTGATGGAAAGATAGACAAACAATTCAAGTTGCTTTGTGTAATTGATCAGAACACCAAAACTCCATTGTTTTATCGATTTTTACCCGGAAATATAACCGATGTAAGCACCTTGCAAACGACCATTATCGAACCAAGCACTGGGTGTACATAATAGCTACGTGCTTATGGATGCAGGTTATTTTTCTGAATCAAATATTTTGGACTTATATGAGAAGAAGATAGATTTTTTAACGAGATTGCCTGGCGGTAGAAAAATATACAATGACATTGTTTTAACTCAATCCATTGGAAGAGAAAATGTAGAAAATGCTACCACTATTGGGGATAGAAGTTATTTTGTCAAATCATTTGAGATTGATTTATATGGGAAAAGGGCGCATGCTTTTATTATCTTGGATCGAGAAAGAAAATCAAAAGAAACAAAAAAATTTATACAAGATTATTGTAAGAATAAATCAGAAAGAGATGAAAAAAAGGATAATTTTGAATTTGCTAACCGTGGTATAATGGTACTTGTTAGTTCAAAGAAGTTCCAAAAGAAGAGGTTTTATCTGCTTACTATTTAAGATTATCTGTTGAGCAGGTATTTTGTTATTCTAAATCTGATTTAGGGCTTCCTTTCAGCTGACTCACCCTGTGCATCTACAACAGATTGACGATCTTTAAACTGTTTTTCAATTTCAGTTAACTCATTTAATACAGTAGACTTGAGTTCTTCCTCTTCATTGTCTGATAACCTCATGAGATCACGAGCAACATTACTTAGCGATTGCATAAAATAGTCAAAAATTTTTCTTGCAGGAGAGGGCTGATCAGCTCGTCCATTTACAATTTGATCGAAAGTAGAATAATAATCTGTTGCAAGATGTGGAGCAAAAGCATGCAGTGTTTTCAGCCATTCTATAGTATGCGCCACGATAGGCCGAGCACCTTCTAGATAACCTTCTACCGTTCCTTGGGCAATATCAAGTGGTAGAGATATCGGTGCAAGCAAATGCTCAGATAAGCTCATGTCTGATCTAAAATCTTCTAGGGCAGATCTGAGAACACCTTGAACGAAACCATCGAGGGTTTTGTCAATTAACAGGAACCAATCAGTAGCGCATTGACCTGTCAACATCAAAAGCTTCCAGGCAAGATTAGTTGGATGATTAACCGGTAAATCGCGATCAAATAAATCATCTACGTGATCATTCAATTCATTCGCAACATTTTGTACAGCAGCATCTAAGGCCCTCGGTAAGGCCATTGCTGGTATTAGCCCCAACAATAATCCATTTCCACCAAGCACAATCATTTTTGCGGTTTTTTGCATGATTTTTTTAATCAAGGATGAATCTGGATTAGGCAATTGTGCAGGTTCACACGAAGTGAAAGTATGTAAAGAATAACCCAGCGCATTAGCAACATCTTGCGCTGTTGTCACATTAGCTTTGCGAATATCTCCAGGTATTTTTCGCCCAATTCTTTGCTCTATTTGCTCAATTGATTGATGGGTTAGAATATATTCTAAATTTTTCTGGAATTTTGTACTAGGACTATCCAACGTCGAGTTGAGCATCAAAGAATTCGTATTTCTTGATGTTAATGGCATGTGGCGATTAGATAATTCATTAAAAGATAAATTTAGAAAATCATCAACAGTATAACCATAAAAATCACTTATTTTTCTCATAAATTCAAGATTTGGTGTATATTTCCCCGGATAAAAGTTAATTATCTTATTTGGCTCTATCCCTGTTGCTTGGATAAGCCTTTCTAGATTTTCTTGTCGATTATTTAGGAGCGCAATAATGGTATTTTTAGCATTAATCAAGCGAGCATTTTCTACCACTACCCGTGCGGGTTCTGCAATTAAATGAATAGTACGATGTCGATTGGGATGAGGTGTTAATGTTGTGGTTATCTCTGTACCCAATAACGTATCCAGATTATGGCCTGCAACATTTGCTGCATGATGCATTTTAAAGATACTAAGCGAAGATTGACTTCTAAGATAAGTATTAAATTTCTTATAAAATTCAGGTTGAGAATGGATATCAACACCCATTTGGCTACCCAAAGAGGCGAGGTGATGAAGAAAATTGGTTCGCATTTTCTCAAGAGTAATCAGCCCCGTTTTCTGCGATGTAATGATGGGCAATTCTAACTTAGATGAAACAAAGGTATTAATGTCAGTACCAGCATACTTAGCGAATGAATAAATGAGATGTGCATCGAGCAAATTAGAGGGTTTTAGTTTTATAAAATTGTGAACAACTATCATTTCGCGTCCTATCAAGTTCGCAAAATGCCCAATGTTAAGGTTTGTTTTTGTTGAAACAAAATAAATATTATGTCCGAGGTTTGCGTAAACTTCTTCTCTGGGAATATACAATGTAGGTTCTAATGTTAGTTGTTGTCCTTGTGTCAACACTAATTCAAATCCTTCCCGCATTATAAATCTCCCATATCAATTTTATTATTCTAAGCTAAGGCATATCTCCTCTCCTTATTGGTTGGGAAGTATAGATTTTTATGCCTCTTACAGCAACAAAAGATTATCGAACGGGAACAAATCACACATATCCAAAGAATTATGAGAAAGATGGATTGCATGGGAACGCGGAGATGACAATTTTAACTAAAATTATGCTGTAGAACTTCGTCCTACTTCCGGTTGTAAATCTCGTCTTTAAAGGTAACCCGAAATTGTGGAGCAAAACGATGACGAAACCCTATGAAAAAAGGTTTTAATTGCCAACACCTCTGTTACATGGCAGCGTTTGCCATGTACAAAAGATACTCTCAAAAAAGCATAGCAACCAGTTAATCATTTGATTATACTGATAGGGCAATTATTAATTATTGTTTTAAAAGCGTGACGAACAAGGTTCGCCAACCATGCCCGTCACTAACCACAACACACTTATGGGAGAGTGCTATGGCTAACGCAAGTCTAGCTGATTTAGTTTTATTTAGAAATCAACAAATTCAAATTAACGAGCAAATGGCAACGTGTTTATGGAACATAGAAGCATTAATGTCAGTTGTATTAACCACTAATAACTTTTTTGATCTGACCAAAAGCACTATGCATCATTATTTTTCGGTTATTGCTGATTTCATTAATCAGATTCCTGAATTCGCCCCTAGTTTTATGCAGCAGGTTTCGCGTCTATCATTTATTTTTACAAAACCACTATATTTCCCTTGTTAAATGCAATTTTTAATAACGACAAAACCGTTGACTTTTTTACATTATGCTGCATAATTTATGCAACAGGATTGTGATTTTAATAAGGATTTTACTTGTCCTCAGGTTTCCAACTGCGAAGTCAGTAATTTAGGCTATAAGTAGGATTTAATTTATGTTTGATAACCGTTTATCTGAAATTAATTCAAAAAATAATCTCGATGTAGAAGCACTTAAGAGTGAATTTTCCACTTCTAAAAAAATAGTAAAAACAATTACTCATCATCCTCATCTTTTTAAAGAATTATGTAATTCTATTTGGTTCATTAATTTGATTGATAAATTCAAAATTCATATTGATTTAGCACTCATTAATGAGGAAATTGCCTTTACGATTTTTAATAATAAAATGGATTATCGTAAACTAGATAAAAATCAGTTTACAAAAATTATAGGTGGGAAGTATGAAAACGTTGCTTTGAAAATTGCCACATGCAATTGTTCTAGTAATTTCCTAGAAGAGTCTTCTGGTTTTTCATAGGACGAACTCATATCAATCTCATTATCAATACACCATTTTATTAACTGCTTAAGAGTTCTACCTGGGGAGCTTTGTTTGCTGGCTTTACTGCTTTTTTTATTCTTAGAAATAGCCTTTAAATAGGAAATCTCATCATCAGATAAACGGACAGATATTGTTGGAATTTGTTTTGTGTCCTCATGTGCATTGAATAAATATTGTAATACAAAGTTTACAAAATGTTTACTATTGTAAACATAATTATTTTTTATTGTTTAATATCATGAAGATATAATTTGTTTACAAGAGTTTACATTTTTGTGAGATAGATTTTTTTTGAAAAAACTGAAAATCAATTTATTTTGAGAATTATATATTTATCATAAGGTTATTGTTTTAAAAATGCAGTATTTATACTGCGTGGTGTGTGCTGCGTTGCTTTTAGCTGCGTTGCTTTTATTAAGCATTTTCTATTTTTCATTCTCTTAATTGATTCTAACTTGGAATCCTGATTTTGATCAGGCGCATTGGCCTTTGTCGTTGCGCAGTTGAGACAGAAACCGCATGGTATACTGGCATACAATAATTTAATCCATTGTTCTAAAAATTAAGTGGCTCCATACTATTATTTACCAAAGTCATTTTTTGACTAAGTTGAGAAAAATTTTCGTACCATGTTTGTGAATATACGCCCCTCATGGCTTCTATTTTTTTCCTTTGGTAATCATTACAAAATTCCAACAAGTTATTTAATACCCCGTAAGTTACTTCCTTTAAATTGGCATGGGCAGAAGGAAAATGATCCTGAATTTTTTTAAATGCTAGCAAATAATCGTTATCGTTAAGATATTCAGCAAAAGAAAATAAATATTTTTCCGTACTTAAACTATTAGTAAGGTTATATTTTATTACAAAATCTGATATTGAGTTTTGAAAAATAGAAAAATCGACTTTTCTATTGCGGTCAATGTTTAAATCAATCAAAGCGATTTTTGCTTTAAAAGAATTTTCATTTCTACTAATAACCAATCCTACATTTTCTAAATGTAAATCTGTCAATCCAAGTAGAATAGACATTAAAAAAAATCGAGCAACGCCAACCTTGTCAATTTTAAGATAACTATTAAATTTTCCATCCAATGTCCTACCCTGAAACAGGGTAAACTGTTTAAAATCTATAAAATTAGAACTATCATCATAATAATCAGATAAATCGCTATAGTGATAGGTTTTATTCTTTTCTTCTCGGTTCATGTCAAATGAGAATAAATAATAAGTATTAGCCAAAAATTTAACCTCTACTCTAGGTGACTTAACCCCGCACTGTTTAGCAAGAGCTAATGTTGAAAAATTAAGACATTCATTTATATCAAGCTGCTTAACAAAAATTTTTCCATCATGTTCATTATCACCGTGCAAAATGATACCCGGCGCATCACCCTTTAATTTTGGAGTCCATTTTCCTTTACCCGTTAGCCCATTTTCAGATAACCGTGTAAAGCACCATAAAGAATTTTGGAAAGGCATAAGAAAAGAGCTCGGCGAAACCTTAGTGTTTGATTGCAAGCTGACTTCATATCGTGTGTTAGATGAGTTAGCAGGGGATCATATAAAATTTGTCACTTTGCGAAAGCGAAATAAAAAATTATTATCTGAAACATCAAAGATACCAGATGATACATGGCAAAAAATTAGCTTGGAAATCCCAAAGAGAAAACATAAGAAATGTTCCGTTCATGAATCAACTATTTTATTACCTAAATGCAAAAATAATCTACGACAAATTATTGTTAAAGATCATGGTCGTTCAGAGCCTACATTTATCATTACAAGTAATCTTGAAATAGGCTTAGATGAGTTATTGACCGTTTATGCAAAACGATGGCATATTGAAAATAAATTTTCAGATCTCGTGTCTTTTTTTAACTTAAATTCGCTATCATCGCCATTTATGATTCGCATTCATTATCATCTGTTTCTATGCCCCTCAATTTGCCAAATTCTTTGTTTTCTTGCCTACGTGGAAATTCTTCTGAGTGGCCAAGCTCGTTCGCAATTTCATGCCTTTCCTTACCCAGAAATTTTATAATTTCATACAAATCAGGGTTAATATTGCATTGAATATAATCAGCCAATTCATTTATTAAAACATAAGAATAAGCATTCCATTTAATTTGATTGCTTGAGCGGTGCGGATTCAGCACTTTATTAGTAAACTCTAAGCCTGTTATAGTATCAACAAACTTTTTTAGTTGATTGTCATTAAAAGGCTCTATCTTGCCTGCTAATTTGCGGTTAAATTTTTCATCATCGATATTAAGCATTTCAATGATAGAATCATAGGATTGCATATATTAATTCTCCAACGGTTTTTATCTGCTACTGTTTAGCGGACTATTTCAACTATATATTACCTGGTTTATATAGAATTTGAGTTATGGCTTGCAGAACCTGTCTACATTGCGTCTACATGAGTTTTTCGAATTTTCTAAAAAACTACCGTAACCACTGATTTCATTGATGGGCCCACTAGGACTTGAACCTAGGACCAACGGATTATGAGTTATAAACTTAAAAAATTATCTTCAGAATTTCACATCAAATTTCGACACATGTTCGACACATAAAATCTAACGTTTGGAGAAAACGTCATTAACATCTTCATTCTATTGGCTCTCCGGGACGGGCTCGAACTGCCGACCTAATGATTAACAGTCGCAGCCTTAGCCATCATCCATAGCACTCCACAACAAATAACAATAATAAAATCAAGGGCCTACAAAAAAAACTATTGTTGCTGCTCGTTACCATTATATTGCCTTTATTTGCGGCCTAATGTCCCTGAGTGTCCCAAGAAATCAATGGCTTTTTATCTCATCGATTGTTGTTTACGCCAATGTAATAAAGGGTGTTGGCTGACTCTTTCACAAAAATCGAGATCATTGCTCAGCAAGTCAGCGCGTATTACACCCTGTGTTTGCAATTGCTCCAAAAATTCCATTTCATTTTGTCGGAAAGGCAAAATCGCGCTGAGTGCAATTTTGCATTCATCGACTAATTTTGTTGCCCATGCTTGAGTAACAGGAAACCGCATATCAGGTGCTTCGCTGGTTTTCAAAACAGGAATTAACTTATCGCGAATATCCTTTACAGAAAATTTAACGTGCTCGATATTAATTTGCTGCCAGCTCTGTTTTCTCATTCCCGCATATACTGTAAATGCCAGGCGAAGCTTTTCAATATCCAATGGCCATTTAGTTAATAGTTGGTGGCTATCAAATAAATCTCGGCTAACCTCTCGTTCGAGTAATGCGTTTAATTTTCCTGCAGCAAGCTCGTGAATATCTAATACTTTAGCTTTGGTTGCTTTTGGCCAAGAAGGGGATGAGCGCCATTCAGCACTCCACAAAGGTATTCGATACACATAATTAAGATCAATTTCTAAGCGGCCTTTTGTCCCTGTCAGACTTTTATAAACTAATACTGTTTTTCCACCAGCATGATTCCGTGGATTACGATGAAGCTCATATTGACGGCGTTTACAAATATCAAGCAAAATTGATTCAAGTTCTGGTTTTTCTTTCTGCATAATGTCTCGATTTGCAGACCCAATATAATTGAAATCCAGATCAACGGATAAACGAGGGAATTGCTCCGTACAAAATAGATTAATTGCCGTACCACCTTTTAGCGCCAAACGGTCAGATAGGGAAGGAACTGCCATGAATTCTTCCAGCAACTCAAGAAGATGGTAAACTTTTTCAAGCATTTCTGGACGGTAGCCGCGTAATCTTGCTTCTTGTTTTAATTCGAAATCAGATATTTTCAACATCAGGTTCTTCCCATGTTCGATTGATAATCGTTAACGGCACAATTAATTGCCATTTTTCGATGTATTTGCCTTCACCAGACTCCCGACTCATATAGTGAGGCTGCTTAGGGATATGAGTAAGTAATTTTTTAAGGTGTATTTTTTCTAAGGTAAAGTGTGATGGTCGTTGTTCCAGGAAGTACCCAACCTTGGCAATAGTCGTTGCATTATTCAGTAATAGCGCATATTCGATTAATTGCTCGGTATTTAATTGCGTAACATTATCAAGCGATCGCCAAATTTCTTCCCATCCTCCGCCTAAATTTGATCGATCCAGCACATCAACTATCGTACGTTCAAGACTGCTCAATTTTATGGATAAACCACTACGTTGGATTACATCTACACCATAATCTATATGATTACTTTGCATAAGCGCTTTTGGCTGCATAACAGCTCGAAAATGCTGACTTTCATAGTCAAAAGAGGAAATCTGACGATTTACCAGAAAGGTAAATTCGTTAAATGTTGTATAAGCAATACCGTGCAATTCAAGAGCAGTATGATAAGCAATAATTGCATCGGCCGTTGCCTTACTGGCAATTAGAAAAGGATCTATCCATTGTTCTTGTCTGAGCATTGGCTTTACAGCATACAAAAATTTGCGAATATGAATTAAATGTCCTGCTTTTTGGTGATAGCTTAATTGCTGCCGCCAACTTGCAGGACGAGTTATTCCTGCAGATGCCATAAATGCTGAAAACTCTTCATAGCGAAATACAGGATGTGTTTCAAAGAACATTTTTATTTTCATTATTTGATGATGCACGTTTAAAATATATAGTAATTATATATCTTAAATGTTTCATTTCAAGTAATACTTATTGTTAGGGCGGATTTATAATCTTTCGGTTACAGGGTTTCACCCAATAAATTCATGAAATAAATCCATGGCTCATTATGGATTCCGGGGTCTTATGCAACCAACAGTTGAACCAATGATCCCAACAAAGCTTTTCCTCTCTTTCTTGCGTTGTGTACAAACTCAAAAAAGCCGAGGTAAATCGGTAATTTTTCCTGAGAAATCCCTCTGTGTGGTCTGAGCCATGATCGAAGAAGAGACCAAAATCCTTCCATGGTGTTTACATGAACCTCATGAAAACCATCTCCATCCTCATCACGAGCGAATTCACCAGCGCCATGATTCACGGTTTTATGCCCATATCCCCACTCAGGTAATCTGCAATAAATATTGTACTCATCTGTGTAGACCAATGTACCCGGGGTAATGGTAGCCGTAACATATGGCTTAATTGTTTCTTGTTGAACATTTGGGAGCATGTGAATAACAACATCACCATTTCTCTCAATCATACCAAAAACAGGGGGCTTTTCTTTTTCTAATGTTCCTCGCCCTCGAGCACCTCGAAGCCTGTTGCGGCGGCCTAACCGTTCCTTTTTTTTACGGCATCAGAATTACCTTTGTGGCCAGCAACAACATATACTTCGTCGCATTCTACCTCGCCAGATAATGTGGCTTCAGGCTTTTTATCAACAACACCACTGCGAAGTACACTAGCCATGTAATGCGCATCATCCTTGTTTAAACAAAGTTCTTTTGCGATTTGTTCCGTTGATAAATTCAACCCCAAAAAATATAAAAACAAGATCCAGGTTTTCAATGGACGGTGGTGACCAGAGAATACTGTGTTCGTTAAATCATCAAAACGTTTACAACAGTCTTTACATTCATAACGTTGTTTATATTGCTCCGTATCATCTTTGCCAAGTCTAATCACATTTTCAGAAGCGCAATGAGGACAGGAAGTCTTCTCGGGCCATCTTAAATCACGAACGGCTTCATAACAACGAGCATCGTCAATCAAATTTTGAATGTTAACTTCCATATCAAACTGCTTATCCTTCAATCTAATCTAAGGCCGAATTCTCAATTAAATCCGTGCGATTTGCAAGACCCCGGAATCCATAATGAGCCTAAAAAAATAGCCGATAAAAGAATAACTTTATAATCTAATGCCCTTTTTAAAACTTTATGTTTTAAATGTTGCTCCTTTTCAAGTTTTTCTATTCTTATTTCATATTTATTTTCAGTTCTAGATAATGAATCTTTTATTTCACTATCTAATTTTTCATATTTTTTTTGTATCTCACCCAAATTAAAATCATGTTGTTTCACTGTATCTTTTATTTCAGAACGCAATTCTTCTGACTTAAAATCTATATACGTACGGTTTTTTTCTAATTTATCTTCTGTTCTAGATAATGAATCTTTTATTTTGCTATCTAATTCTTCATATTTTTTTTGTATCTCACTCAACTTCAAATTATGTTCTTTCACTGTATATTCTATTTCAGAATGCAACTTTTCTATCTTAGAATCTATACGCCCATGGTTTTCTTCTAATTTTACTTCAGTGCTTCTTATAAATGATGATACTAACTTTTCGGCATCATCTTTTGCAATAGCTATGATGCGATCACATGTTTTTTTACTTCTTCCATCTCACGCTCTAAATCAGATCTCAGTGTATCTCCTTTTTTCTCGGATTTTTCTGTAATTTTTTTTAAATTGTCCTCTATAGATTTCTCAAGAATCAACAATTCTTTCTCGAATTTCTCTCGGCTCTCCTCAGAGGATTTTTTAATATCATGCCTAAACATTCCTAAAATACAATCTATTTCTCCTCTCAAAAATCCTGTCATTTGTGAAAACGCTTCTACAAAATCACCTGATCCTTTAATAAATATTTTTTTACCCTCTTCTCTATTGCGCGACCGCTCTTTTTCATAATACTCACGAGATCTGCCATTACTACCTTTTTCATCATTAGAATTATTAGATTCAGAATAATCTTGTGAAAAGCGACGCTTACTCAGGTAAGTAGGATAATTTAACACTAAATTTTTTCTATTAAGAAAATTAACGATGTTTTGTTTTCCAAATAGCGAAGTATAATTATTTTGGCAATTGATTGGTCCTTGGCAAATGAGAAACATTTAATTTTTTATTCAAAATATTGGATAGAGTTTTTTCTAACATATTTATTCATTTAAGTTTAAAACAATCATTGTCGATTAAAGAGAGGATGCCGTTGAAAGTAAAATTAAACTTAAACTTAAAAATTCCTAATTAAGCTGGCAATTAATTTTTTTCCTAAAAAGGACACCTTGGCAATGTCAACATTCGACATAGTACGCTCTTCAGATAACCCTGACAAGAAAAATTAACCACTGCCATCTGGAAGATGTCAGTATGACGTCTTGTGGAAACCATGGCATTCGGTTAAGGAAGTCGATACATTACACGCCACTTCGGAATACTTTGCCCAGGAGTGCACACTTTTAGAAAAAGACTGAGAGGACACACTTTCTTCCCTTGCATTAAAAAAAGAAGGGGCTATGGAAGAGGCACCTACTTTACCTACTCTCTCTCCCGTTAATGCTTTCACATGCTTAAGCTCTAAACGAACAGCTTCATCGAAATCTTCGATAGCCTCCTTATACTGCTCCAAGCTATTTTTCGCCAACCCTCGATTGTAGTAAGCCGCAGCATCTTTAGGATCCAAACGAATAGCTTCATTGTAATCTTCGAGAGATTTAATTTTTTCAGATACTCTTTTAAAATAATTAACAATGTGTAAGATAAATAACAAATCATGACATGCGCGATGACTCGATCATATAACCAATGTCTAATTGGTCGTAATTGTGTAATGCCCTTGATACAACGAAACGCTTTTTCAACAACATCTTTGTCAAAATACAATCTAACCATTTCTTCTTTTGAAATTTTTTTCGTTGTAAATAAGCAGGAATAACCGTCAAATTGTTTGTTTTCTTCAATTACACTATGAATAATTTTTCCTTTGTTATCAAAGTAAATATCGAGACCAGACTTTATTTTCTTACCTTGCGCGAGCAATTTCTCTGCGTTTTTAATTTCAGAATGACGAGTTTCTCGAAAATCACTTTCCTTTCTTTTATTAAAACAATTGCCAGAGTTCCTTTAACAGAGCCAAGCTTATATGAAATTGTTTTTACATAAAAAAACTTTTATTGCATTGTACCCAATTATCAATGCAAGTAAATTTTTTCTTGATAAATGGACAAAGTTTTTCTTTCAGTTTATCTCGTATGGGGACACCGCATAATGTATCCCAATGCAAATCACAAAACCTTTATATTTTCAGCAGACGTAATGCCTCTGTCATAAATAATCAATCCTGATTTAATTTTATATTGCTTCATGGTCGTTGCAATATCTTGCAACGTTCTTGCATCATGAATATTACCATCAAATACTTAATGAAAAAACGGCAAACTTTTTTCTTGTGTCACGTCGAGCGCAACTTGAGAAATTTAAAGGACAATTATTAATTGTTATCGGTGGTGGAGTTTCATGAGATTAGCTATATTTTTTGTACATGATCAGGACTTATGCAAACAACTCTTTAGATTTATAAATGATGATTCTTATATATTGCCTAAATTTTAGGCAAAACCAGTTAAAGAACTTTGGACTTTCAAGATGCTTTACTAAGGACACTAAACCTGTATAATCGCTAGTCTAAAATTACTAAGCACAGGATCAAAAGATATTGGTACATTGGTACATGCTAGAATTTATGCTGGAGTTAACCATCTAATGACAACAAGTATTGATGAAAAAAAGGAACTTTCATTACTAAGGCAACTTATTGAACAGTCGGGAGATATGATGATTGTAATGGATACAGATAGTCGTTTTATTTATGCTAACCAAATCACAGCTAGCTTATTTGGATATCAAAATTCTTCACAGATGCTTTTTTTTAATGCACACGCCATGCGCTGTCCAGTCTGTAGAATCCGCAAAACAATTCATAGCACAGGATCAACAAGTCATTCAGCAGCAGAAGCCAATCAATTTACTTGACATTCATACCTATGCCTATGATTCTCGTAAAGTATTTTTAACAAAAAAATCACCACTCTATACTCAGGATAACCGCTTATTTGGTGTCTTATGTCACTGTCGTGAGATTTCCGCTAATACGTTTCAAAAATTTAGCATGAGTATCGCTTCTGCCGATCAATACTTCCATAGAAAAACAAAAGGGACTGAACAAAGTTACCAAATTGTAAATGTTGATAACATATTATCCAAACGTGAGCTTGAATGTTTATTTTTCTTATTGCGTGGAAAAACGGCTATGCAAATTGCTGATATATTATTTCTTTCTAAACGAACTGTTGAAAATCACTTGGCCAACATCAAAATGAAATTAGGATGCAACAAAAAATCTGATTTATTTGAATTTGGCATAATTCATGGATACTTAAATATTATCCCTGAAAGTCTACTAAAGAAGGATTTATCATTAGGGTTGGATATCAGTTAGATAGAAATCTCTTTGTATACTCCTCTTCTACTTCCTGCTGTAATAGGTGATAGCCTTGATTGACACAACCTAACGCTTTAAAGGTTTTTTTATCTATTCGTGCAGCTATATCCCTTAAAGCTTCTGCTTTGTATTTTACGTTATTGCCAAACATTCCCCAATTGTCATAATTACCAAGGAAGTTACCTTTTACATGACTATTCCATAAATAACGATAGGCTTGCTTAGCTTGACAAATCCTGAGTTTATCCGTTATTTCTCCTTCGCCATATGGAATGGTATTAAGCAGTGAAATCAATGCATCTTGCCTGACTTCATCAGATAAATGACAACCAGGTAATAACTTACCAGCCTTTATCTCCTGACTTAATTTAGCAAATATTTCCACGACATAAACACCACTGTGTCGAATTATTTGTTGCTGTTTTTCTTTCTGTTGAAAGTCAATGGGATTTACCACTAACCGATAATCCTTGAATGGAGAATTAATGTATGCCGATCGAAAACGCTCATCAATAGGCTTTATTGCAGGATCTAAATAATAGACACATTTCTCTTGTTTACCGATGACTATTAAAACCCAGTGGTTCTTTACTTCGGCTTTTGCGTTTTCATAGGCTGTATTTAATGCAAAAATCCCATATTGCTTTGAAGAATTTTCTATAGGCGGCCATACTTCGCTGACTTGTTTACTCGTAATAGCAGACCTGCTTTGAATAGTAGCTTCTCCACTTGCTTGTAACATCAATTGCAGCGTGACATAATCACCATTATACCATCCACATAAATCATGTAGATTTTCATATAATTTTCCATACGAGAACGGAATAGTTTCTACTTTTATTATCTTATTCAAGTTCACCTTCAGCTCATTTAAGATGCGTTGTTCAAATAGTGAGGGAACGGGTGTTGCTCCAACTTTATCTCTTGCTGATGTAAAAATAGCAAATGGTGAATTGGCGATCAAAGTTAAAGTTGCAGAAGAATTGTTTGCGACAATCTCAGACTCACGCTCCATTTCTGCTTGCTGATCGTTAATCGTCTCTAATACCTGCAATTTTTTCCGTGATTCTGATAAGAATTGCAAGAAATCTTTTTGTTGCTCCAGATGCTGTACCTTCTGCAAAAATGTGTCTAAGCATTCTACCAGATCTGCTCCCTCACGACTCTGGAGAACACTCATCGCGGTCATACCTTTAGGAGTCGTCTCTAACACCTGCAATTTTTCCCCTAATTCTGATAATAATTGAAAAAAATCTTTTTGTTGCTCCATCTGCTGTATTTTTTGTTGCTCCAGCTGTTGTACCTTCTGCAAAAATTTATCTAAGTATTCTACCAGATCTGCTCCCCCACGACTCTGGGCAACACTCATTACGGTCATCCCTTTAGGACCTCGTTTATTATAAAATGCTGCATAAATGTCAGCATAACTACTTCCAGTTTCCATTAATTGCAAAACCAACTTTTCTAAAATATTAATATTCAAATCATTAATGGCGACTAACAATGGTGTCCAGCCAGTAAAACTTTCTTGTTGCAAAATTTTATTGATTTCGGGAAGACTGCTATTGGCTGCTACCAATTCTCCAATTAAATATTCCAGTAATGACTGATTTCCAGTAAAAGCCGCTAAGATCACTAAAGTCATACCATCAAAACCCTTTTGGCAAAACATTTCTCGAATCTCTTGGTCCTCACTTCCCGTTTCCTTTAAGTTTTTGACTAAAAATTGTAAAGTGGGTATATGTGCATGATATTTTACCCGAGTAAACAGCTGGTGCAATATCCTATTAATTTCGCTTTGTGTTAGTTTTTGTTTTAATTCACTCAATAAATCTTCTAGTAGTGAGGTAAACCCCTTTGCACTTGCCCAGTGCAACAAAACTAAATAATCTTCCATCGGATCTAATATTGAGTGACCTTGCCTCTTGGTATTAATACTCTCTATAGAATCCTTCCCCATTAAATCCCTTAATATATCTTCGTGGTCTCCTGCTAATATCAGTGCTAACCAAACATCAGGACTTGACTGATTCGCAATCTGATAAATTTCATCAGAGCTCTTTCCCATTGCTTTTAAAAGTGAATGTAAATTTTTTATGATGGAATAGTGATCGACATTTTTGACATTACAACATAAATGCTTAACCCAACCTTCCAACTTCGAAAACCCTTGTTTGTCCATCTGAGAAAATGCTGCACCCATTTCAGCATAACTGCTTCCTGTATTTTTGAATTCGTTTATGACATATCGCAGCATTAAATTGTCATAATGAGGAAAGATAGACCGCATTTCTTCTGCATCGTTATTAAAATACACTTGGCGCAAGGCACAATTGATCTCACTATTATCACTCCCTGTTTTTCTTAATTGTTGTATCAAATATTTCAACATAGGAATATGCCCATTGCTAATGGCGTGCTTTAGTAAGTAACCCGGATATTGCTTTGGCAGCAAGAGTGTGTTGATCACAGCAGAGGACATTCCCAAATCTTCTAATTTTTTGATCAACTCTTCTAATACCTCGACATGTCCACTCCTACTTGTGTAAATAAACGCGCGGCACCCCCCCCGATCGGCATCATACGAATATAAATCAAGCACCTGAGATTCTTTTATGCAATGAGTCAAAAATATTTGAATGATTGCAAGTTGACCTTGTTCGCATGCCTCGAAAAAGGGCTCGGCCTGGGTAGGTGAATACGAAACCGAATGGCCTGCATGATTGTCTAAAAGTAGTTGCACCGAGCTGGTATGGTTACCTATCACTGCGTGCTGCAGTGGAGTAAGATACGTTACAAGATTAAGATACTTGAAGGTTGTCTTACCATCATTGATTGCTTGCTCGAGATCATTATGATGAAAAATTCCATCAACATTTGCCCCTAACTTTAGCAAAATACCCACACAACCCATAGAGCCAGCCTTGCTCGCTTGATTTAATGCTAAGGTTAATAACAAGTCTCGATACTTGTTATCAAGACGGCTCTGATAAAATTGGAAAAATTCCTGTTCTATCTTCTCAACATCTATTGTAATCGGAACATTGGCAAATATTTGTTCTTGACATAGCACGAGATGGTACAACGATTTTTCTGTCTGTTGGCATTTTTCCCATAAGTTCTCGCATGTCTTCAACAATCTATTGAAATCCGTTTGGGTTGTTCTTTGTGCCATTAACCCTAAAGTAAATTGCCACAATGTGACAATCTCATCTAACGAAAAACAGGGTGAATTTAATATTGGCTGTAAGTTCTCTTCTGATTTATTAATTAATTGTGCCAATAAATAATGACGGATAATTTCATGTAAAGTGTAACCGTCTTGCGTAGGAATGGCAAAGCGCAACTTATCCAATACAACGCTTCCTAAACCATTGTTGGTAAAAGGGATCACAGGCTCTAAGCCTTGATTTGGATATAAGCACTTGGCTAAGCTCAAACAAAATTTTTCCAGCAAGTGTTGGTATACATCAGACGGCAGCTTACGGTTCAACATATCTTTAGGGTTCAACATATCTTTTTGACAAACTTCTATACATTGTTTAAAGTAATCCAGTTCGTTTTCCTTGTTTCTTGTGTCACCTCTCAACCTCTCATTTAGCTCCAACATATACTTTTCAGCAATTCCACCCGGTATCTCAAAAGACCAATGCCCTTCCTCTTCATGCTTTGTTGCATTAAATACAAGAGATAATGCTGTGCATTCTAGTTTAGAAATGGTTTGAATTGCCGATTCTCCTTTTTCCAGTTCCTTCAGTTCCTTTTGCCACTTCTCTTTCTTGCCCTTCTTCTTTAGCTTACCTGTTGGATTTGAGACTAGTCCATATTTTTTGTTTTGGGTTACGTAATAATAGGTTTGATTTGGATTTGTATCTGCTTTGACAAACTTAAAAGTCACTGCCTCGATCACTTCCTTGAAGGTTTGTTTAAATAACTCATTAAACAATTGCGTAATTGAAATTTTAGAAAAACAAACATCAGTTCCCTGCTGCCATAAATGTACCAATATGGATAAAAACAGCGGTTGCCGTGTAAAAGTATGCAAATATGAGTCCTGCTGGATACGGTCAAAACAGGCTTGCGCTTCTTTTTCATGATCAGGTCCAACAAAAGATTGATCCACATATTTACGTATCCCTACTTGATTAAATCCTTCCATAGTCACGATATTGTCGGGCAACATCACACGGGTACACCCGTTAACAGGAATATTAGAAGACTGAGTTGTGGTCACTATCAAATTGGCATGTGGCAGTTGTTGAATACTGTGAATGAACTCCTGCATTCTCGCACTCTCCTCCGTCTTCTCCGGAAGTTGTCCATGGTAATTATCTAGCACAAATAAACTGGGTTTCCTTTTCACCTGTTGGTAATAATAAAACACATGACCTGGTGGACAGACATGATGTTTTAAATAATGAAATACTTGTTGACCTTCTTCATTTTTAGCTGGCGTCAGTGGAGTAAAGAGCTTTCTAGCATCGCACCAAAAAACTAGCGGAAAGATTTGCTGCTGCCAACAGGTCTTTGCGAAATTTTTTGACCAACTACTCTTACCACTCCCTGAATCCCCGGACATCAGCAAATAACGGCAAGCGCCTTTTGAAAACCAGTTTTGAATGATTTGATCATTAATTGTAAAATGCTTGACCTCCGGTGACATCTTTGCCATCACCTGCCGCAATTGCCGTTGTACCTCCGTAC
The DNA here is from genome assembly GCA_963817645.1 of uncultured Gammaproteobacteria bacterium. GTDB lineage: Bacteria > Pseudomonadota > Gammaproteobacteria > UBA6002 > UBA6002 > UBA6002. The sequence continues at coordinate 23,945 of CAWFQC010000040.1, forward strand.
CCCAAGGCACTTGCTCTAATACAGCCAAAAGCTCATCATTTCCTTTCAGCGGCTTACACTTGGTGCCATATTGCACATGCCACTCAGCAGTCCTCGAAGAAGATGTTCTGGAAGATACTGCATCATTTTTATTAGCCTTCCATAGCACCACACATCCATCTGCCACTGCCATCTCGGGTTTCGTATCTGCTTTATAAAAACACCAGGATTCTACAGCAGTTTTTGCATGGGGCATGATTGCCGCTGGCACATACTTCACTTTCTGCAACCCCTTGATATCTAACATATCTATTTTATTTTTCATGTAGCTAGCAAACTGGTCGATCTCAACAGAATAGGAGACCCATTGGGGTGGAGCATTTCGGTTGCTACTCGCTTCATGTTTATGCAGATTTGATAAATACTCAAATAATGGCTCTTGACCCAAATAAAAAATATGGCTATAACGCTTGGACCATGTGCCCATTAATACTGCCGTTTCTGACAAAATATATTTTTTAATATAGGTAAAATAATTTTCATTTTGATTATCCTGATTATCCAAAATCTTCATCACCTGGGTGATATCATCATTATCATCACGATCGAAAAATTTATTTGCTTCCCTGCGCAAATCCTCAATAGATAGGCGATTCTTTTCAGAATTTTCATAAATTTTCTTAATTTGTTCCAATACCATCTGCCAAAATCTTCCTTCCGCACCGCTTTTAATTTTACTGCGTTTGTATTGAGCAATTTTACGTAACACCAGCAATCGAAATGCTGGATCATTCTTAAATAAGCCATCGATGTAACTCTTATCTTCATTTGTCGCATCATTCTTCCAATAAATAAACGGCAACCCTCCAGCAACCGTTTCATGGCGCTGCTCCCAACGCTCTCCGGCTTGTCTCGCAACATTTAGTAAAATTTTTTCAATCAGATCACCTTCAGCATCGTATTGCATGGTGCCATTAAATTTGCGCGGATTTCCTTGCGGCGTATCACAACTGTTGATAAAACTATAATCGCCAAAACAACCGTGATACTCTAGCGTAGTATTCTCACGATAGACACGAATCGAGCCTAACTTTTCATCTTTAATATCATCCTTCTCCTTTACCTCTTCTATAGACCATACCTTGGCTGGACCACGCAACCACCACTCCCCTACATTCTTGTCATTCTTAGACAACTGCCATGGATCAAGAGCATTAAAAACTTGTAAAGTATCTGCGATGACAATATCTATACTGATCTTGCGGTGTTGTTTTTTTAAGTCTGATAAATATTTCAAAATAGTCGCACTTTTTTCCCCTTCGTAATAACCTTGCCCAAGACTCACTAATAATGCTAATCGTACTGTCGCCAGGCTTGCATCGCTGTCGTTATAGAATAAGGATCCGTACTCTTCCTTATCGAAGTTAATGAAAAAATTTAACTCTTGTTTGACGTTGCTCGCGGATGTGGTCGTAGAATTCTGCTCACTTTGCTCATGTTTATTATTCTGCATTACATACTCCTTAAAATAATAGAGAATATCCTCTCAATACTCACAGTAAGTTGTTTAACTCATCTAGTCTCTCAAATCTACAGTATATTAAAGTCATGAGAATACCTATCCTGGATGAGTTTGTCCAAAAATTTACATATCTACTCACATCAAAAAGAAGTAGCTAAATTCAGTTATGATCTCAAAATTAAGCTAAAATGGACTTTTGCATTCTAATGGCAAGTAGCTACAAATTTCAATAAAACCCCCGCAGGATATAGTATCTCATTATTCCTGAATTAGTAGCAATTTAGAAATTTGCTACTGAAATATGTTTAATCCTTTTTTCACCACCTCTTTTCTTGTGCAACTCTTGCTCCTGAGATGGTTGCCTATGCTGCTGATTTTTTCTCTCGAGATTCTTTGCATTGGGGTGCGAAGGCCGTAACGATTTTTTTTGCTCTCCTAAAACTTGGACTGAACGTTTTGTTTGGCTTGATGGTTGAGTCCAAAAAGAAGGTCTCCTAATATCATCTTGAGAAAGCTCTTGCATTGAATGTGGCATTTTCTTAGCTTGCGGGGATTCTTGCATCAACTTACGTGTCTTTTCACGTTGCAAACATTCTTGCGGCAAACTTTGCATTTTTTCAAGTTGATTGAGTTTGTTTTCTACTAATTGTAAGCCATGAATACCATACGAATTTTCCGGTTCTACAGATAAAATTCGTTTAAAGTCTCGTTTTGCCAAAGTTAATTGTCCCATATCCGCATAAATCACGCCTCGCGTATGAAGCAAATAAACATTACTTGGTTTTTTTCTAATTGCAAGGCTTAAAATAGCAAGCGCTTCCTGAGTACGTTGCAATTTACGCAAAGTGGTTGCCTTTATATTTATAAATCGCCCATTACTAGGATCATCTGCTAATTTTTCATTTATTTGGCATAAATCTTTTTCATACCCATGGATTTCCTGTTGTGAATGTGACGATTGTAACATCTGTTGGCGCAATTTTTTTTCTTTTAACAATGCTTGTTCTAATTGCAGCGCCAGTTCTTTATTTTTTTGATCGTTTAATCCGCACCAATCCACTAATTGTTCAAGATCATACTCCAATTCACTAATCCGTAATCTAGAACCTACCGCTAACCCATCTGTTTCATTCCACTGCAAAATCGCAGCCATTTGAAAATCCTTTTGATGTAATTTTTCTTCTTTCTTTGGTGTCGTTCGATTCCGATAAGTCTCGCGGCGTACGTGCGTTGTTGCAGGCACCTTCGTCTCACACAAAATGCCACGTGCCATAGATTCTTCAATGACGCCTCGTAATGTATGGTTTGGCACAAGCGTTTTATCCTCCAATATAGCATTTGTTTTTGGGCTCCTATTATTATTTTGCAGCCATCGTTCAATTGCATTTTTTTCATAACTATGTCCATCCATTGCAATTACAGGATTTTTCATTATCTCCAAAGTAATTGGGCAAAAATATTCATTTGGTAATTCAGTATGACTTTTCATGAAATGCTCCTTCTATCTATCAACGTTTCAATTAACAAAACCAATATTAGTTTTGCAAACAGTGCACCGAAAAATGATCGGTAAAGCAATTTTACTTTTTCCCATTTTCGCGCACATGAGTAAAAAATACCTAATTTTAAAATAAATCATATTTTGAAGTATTTAATACTCATTTTATTTTATTGAGTATTTTTCACTCATCTCATTTAAAAAGAAAATTTTCATACTCGACATGACTGGAAACAAAAAATTTCAGATAAAAAAGTGTTTAATTTTACCAAGGAGACTGATCATGTTAAAAAAATCTATTCATTCACTTATCCAGATAATAGAAGCTAAAAAGAAAGACCGAGAATTATTTTTAACCACAAAGGAGAAAAAGTTACTTCGCGATGCAGCTAATTATCCTTCAATCAACAATCGCGAGGCTTTAGAAAATATTCTTCTTAATGCGAAGCGTTCTCACCAAAATTCAGATAGTTCTTTAGAGCCTTCCATTTTTTATCCCGGGGGGATAAGTTTTCAAGAATTTCGTGATACAGGGTGCTTGAAAAAAGTGGCTAACCACGTGGGGAAACAAGATGTCTATTTATATTTTAATGAAAAATTCATCCGGGATTTTAATAGCTTATCTCCGATAGATCAAGACAAGTTCCGAAGTGTTTGTAAAGAAGAATTTCTTCAATTTGCAGCGGCAAATAATGAAAAAGGATTAAAGCACTTAAAAAAAGAAGGTAAGATTAAGGTGCAATGCCGTGCCAAAATCGGAAGAGAAGAGGCTGTGTTGCCTTTCTCGACAGAAATTAAAGTAAATGGGACAACCGATAGAATTCTTGCCTATACCTTAAAGCCTACAGAGCCAGGTCCAGAAATTCTGGTTGCTACCCATGCATTGCTTAAAGGATTACATGATAATAGATATAATCAAAAAACCTTCTACTCAAATGATTTAGAAGCTGCGCTTGCGGCTCCTGCCCACAGACTTTGTCAAACTGCTTCCTTAAATAAAGCTGGCTTTTTTGCAAAGGCGAACCCAGCAAAGATCCCGCAAAAAGATTTTGTAGCAGCACCCCATTACACATTATCTGTTAAAGCTTAAGGAGTGAACCATGAATAAATGGATTTTGACTATAGTTTTCAGATACGGGAACAGGAGTTTTTGCTACATTCAGCAAGAAGAAATCATTGGAGGTTTTTTTCAAGAACCAAGAGCGGGTCCCCTTGATCCTTTTGCTATTTGTTTGCTTTGTTGAAAAAAACAAACATACACTAATTGGAAGCGTTTTTCATTAAGTTATTGTTAATAGATTGTTTTTCCTTAGGTTAGTGCCATTGGACCCTAACCTAAGTTCGAGATTGTACATTCCTTAGAGAGAGTAAAATATGCTACAGAAAACCTGCCATTTGAATAAGGAACAAAGAAATGAAATAAATAAACTACTTACAGAAAATAAATATATAGCATCAATCATTATAGATGCACAATTGTGTCTTTGTGTTGAGGGAATGACTCGAGAAAATATTCTTAGAAAAATTATGCATCTAATAGACCCCACAAAAATGCATTCTAATGAAAACCAAAAGAATAAAAAATTGAGTCGCAAATATCTAAAAATTCTTACACAGCAGAAAAAAATTCAGTTGGAAGCAATTACTTTCAAGGATTTAGAACAAGTTATCGATCAAGTCCTTCAGGATATGGAGAAATATCAACAAAAGGAGTTTTTTAATTATCTGGCATATCAGTACACAAATAATGGATACATTCACTATAAAAAAATTGATGATTACTTAATTCAATTAACATTGAGAAGTCTTCTTTCTCTTAAGTTTCAACCCGAAGGAGGGAAAAAACTTAAAATTCCTCAAGATTCTATTGAAATTTTAGAAAAGGCAGGAAAATGCTCCTATGACCATCATTACTTTAACCAGAATTATAAGAAATTAGGGCTATTCGGTACATTTTTTTGCGTAGGTTTATTTTTTATAAACGGATTTGAAAATAATTTTGAAATGAATGATTTTCAGATCAGAAATATTTTCTTTATATTATTAGGGCTGCTTTGCTACTTCTATAGCTCAAAAATTGTAGATTTGACCTTTAATCCTTCAGCTAAAGAATTATTTCATGATTTGAATTTTTCTCATGTTCGATTAGAGGAAGTTCGGATTATGGATTCTAATTACAAAATAAAAAGTATCTCTTATTTGCCTAACTATGACCCTAGGGAAGAAGAAAAAAATCTATGTTCCCCTACTAGCTGGGGAGAAGGCGAAGAGAGCTATAGAAAAAACATATCTAAGAAAAATACATCCCAATTCTTTCCAGCTAATGCGAATGATTCACCTGCCCCTATCCCATCTTCTATTAAGTGTTCTCCAGTCTCTTGGTCCGGAACAACAGTATGGTTTGGTGAGAAAGATAAGGATATCGTCTTGGGTAAAAGCGTCCACGAGATGAGGGCACCCTTCTTTCTAAAAGAAGAAAGATGTTTTGGTTTTTTCAATAGCAAAGCCTTAGAAATTCAAGGATTAAAAAAACAGGATCCGGAGTGGAAAAATTATAAAGCTAGAGTCAAGAAGGGTACTGTCGTTCCCCGATACGAAAAGACTGGAATTAAGATATTAAAACCCCGCATTTTGGCTCACCCAAAAATTATGTATGAAGGGAATAAGCATGATTTTGGTCCTACTATTTTTTATTACTCAGCTAAAACAATAGGAACTGTGTACCGCTTGCTTTGTAGACTAGCCGACATAAGAATGAGTAGCGATGGAACGCGTTATAAATTATACGATTTCTGTTGGCATTGTCCTAAGGGGCCTGGACATTAAGCATTAACTCGGATATTTTAAAGATTGGACTTTGGACAAGTTAACGCCACAATAAACTAAAATTTATTAAAGTTCACCTTGCTTTTTTACCACACCCTGCTTATGCAGAACTTTGAAATCGTTGTTTTTTACCTTTGTAGTAACAGCCCGTCCGTTGCAAACAAGAAATAGTTAATTTATAATGTCCTTTGTATTATTCTTACTTAAATAACATGTGTTTGTCTCATGGCTAGATTTTTAGTTAGCGCCTTGTTTCCAACGATTGTTCTGTCCTGGCCGTATAATGATGAAATATCCCAATTAACGTTATAAGAGATTTTAGAATGCAACTTTTTTTGAAGCGATTTATAATAATGACATACAACATGTTAAAGACAAAATAAATTTTATCAAGAATATTAATCAGTCTTATGAGGATAAGACTGCGCTGGAGTTAGCTTGTAAACTAGATAGATGCAAAGTTTTAGAGGTTTTATTATGGCGCGATGATGCTGATATCAATGCAAAAAACAACGAGAAGTTAACTCTTTTCGACATCTGTATTCAAAATGATAGTTCTAATTGTGCGCAGTTACTTCTGGGTGCTGGTATATCAACACTAACTTATTCCCATGTTTATAATTATATTAATACTTGGTATTATGAGAATCACGCAGATAGGCATGCTTATAATTGGCTTGCTTTGCTGCTAGCTTATGATTGCAAGGTTTCTAACATATATATTGATCCAAAATCAAATCGATCTCGAGTGGGCACACATGAAGGTAAACGAGAGTTATTTTCTGCCATGAAGGGTCTTCATGAACCAGCGAGATCGCTTTCGCTAGAAAAAGCAATTAATAATCAAACACAACTGGGAAAAGTTTTCTATTTTAAAAATGGTTTTTTTGCTCCAGATTGCTCACGAAAAGATTGCACTTTATATGACATTACAGAGGAGAGAAATAAATCCTACAAACAACAAAAACAAAATTCTGCACGTATACTGGATAGAGAACCAGTATCTGAGGGCAATAGTCTGCTTCAATTTGAGTCACCTTATTACCCCTATCCCTATTGAACGTCAGTTCGACGAATCTAAGCAGAGGTAGGGTGGATTAGGCAGAGGGATATAATCTCACTGCCTAATCCACTCTACCGCTGCTTAGATTCGTCGAAATGACGTTTTTAGCTGTATCTCCATGGTTGCACTTGCAGCTACCCCCTCTCCCGCGCAAAAAAGTTTTTAAAAACAATAGGTTATTGCGGGAGAGGGTTGGGGTGAGGGTCAAACTCTGTTTCCAGCTTTTCCCTCACCCCAACCCTCTCCCGCTGGTAACTTATTGATTCTATGAAAATTAGAGCGCGGGAGAGGGGGTAGCTGCAAGTGCTACTATGAGGCTGTTTGCTCACTAAAAGACGGCAGTAGAGATACATATCCTTAACTTATAATATGGCAGTGAGATTATATCCCTCCGCCTAATCCACCCCTACCTCTGCTTAGATTCGTCGAACTGACGTTATTGACGTTAGTCAGGATGATATTTACTGGAACAAAAGAACAAAAACAGTCCCGACTTTTTTAAGTTGATTTTAACGAGTTTTCACCAGGCCACCGTGACCCTATCAATGGAATGCCGCTTTTAGTTATAGCATAGGGAAGGATCTGAGCTATTACTAATAGCTACAATTTTCGTTAATATTTCTCTAGCACCTATTGTCGTAGTACGCGAATAGGCTATTTCATTAAATATATTAATTGGAATAGCAATAATACTTTTGTCATTTGCTATATCATCAATGGAATATTCTATTAACATATGAGATAAAATGTAAGTTAAGCACTAAATAATTTGAAACATAACACAAGAGGAATTTAATTAACCGATAAGGTTAACATACTTATGTCTCATGTTTTGTTTTTCAATCTTTGTATCTATTCTCTGGTAGGGAGTGTGAGGGTAAAAGTCCACTGCCATTCATCTAAATGGCAGTGGGTTGTCATTATCTAAATCTAAGCAGAATAAGAAGTCGCGTCGTCTTCTTCCCTAGAGCCAAACGTTTTCTCAAAAGATAAGTCATCCTCTCCAAAATGCAAATCCACACTCCCCCCTGCCTTAGGCTGCGGCATTTCATTAATAGACTCTTGCAGAAGTTTAATTAGGTCAGATAATACTTTATCCTCCCCACTGCTTCTAAAGATTCCAAAGAATTTCTGAGTATATTGTTGAGGCTTTTGACTTTGACTTGCTTCTTCTTGAAGCATAACTAATATTTTATTTAGGGACTCGAAAAATTCATCTTTATCAGTCTGTGTATCAGGCTCAGGATCTTTTACAGCCTTTTTCAATTTTCCTTCCAGGTCCGACGCCGTTTTGAAGCAAGAAGCATCTTCTTTAATATCCATATTTTTAAGACCTATAAGAAGAAGTTGAGCATGGTAGGAAACAGGATGCTTTCTTCGAATCTCTTCAATTTTTTGAATAGTCATCCCTTGCATTAACGTAAGCCCTAATTTCTTTTCTTCTTCGTGAAGACTCTTGGTTAAAGAAATAACCAATGCACATTCAGGGGCGATATTATCGCGGACGCGCTGGGATTTCAAAAGCTTTGCTCCCAATTTATACAAGGGTGTATTGGAAACAGGTATGCCAACAAGTGTAACATTAGTGATCTTTATGTTGAACTCACTGTAAACTGCTTTTGAATCCTTACCACTATCCTTATCCGGTATAGGTGTGAATTGCGTCTTACCCTTCTCTGGAAATGAGCCCTGCATCATCTTTTTAGAGTATGCACAGTCTACTGCTGCTCTTTGAAGTGATCCTGGCGACCCTAGGTCAAGTGGATTAGATGGAATGATAGCTGTAATTGCACAGCCTAGTAATTCGTGGGTATCCTTTGTATCGTACTTCTCATGATACTTCCCTACTGCAGACCAAGGAAAAAATTGGTTTTTCTCCTTTGTAGTAATAAATGGAATCTCAAAACCATCTCCTTTTAAGTTTACTGGAGCTTTTTCACTTTCATCTATAAAAATAATAGCTTTAATAGCTATCAATGCCTGTATATTGTCTTGAATGATTTCTTTCAATATCTCAGGAAACGATTTACGGATTTTGGAAGCCTCACTAGCATCCTTAGCATTTACTTCGGGCGCAGTAATCGGGACTATTATCCCACCAGCTGTGTCTGCTGCGCTCAATAAACCTGGGAGAATACGATCTATCAGGTAACGTTTATATTTTTCCCTATCAAATTGATCAATTTGATTTACAAAGAACTCTCTATCAAAAGGGTTATGTAAATTTACAAACACCATATCGCAGCACCCCCCCAGATCCGTGACCTGTACATTCTTTGCTACCATCAAAGTTTTACTTAATAGATGATGTTCTTTGCTTGTCCATTCGTATTTAGATTCTTCATACGGCGTGTAGATCTTGGGAGATATGATAGTGGTTTGTTGGATTAACTCAGCCAATCGACATGCTGACAAATTCTCTATACTACTTACACCTTTTTTATTTACTTCATTAATTAAAAGGGCAGCAAGCTTTCCACCTATTCTCCTATCCCTTTTCCATGCGTTGGTTAAAGCTGTTATCATTCCATTTTTCGGATCTTCATCCCGATCTAATGAAACTTCTTTGAATATCTTTTTTATCTCCGTTAAATACATCACTAACTCATTGATGGAATTGTCACTATAAATAACTTTAAGTTGAAGCCATTTGCTAGGGTAGGCAGCTTTATCATCATTGAGGCCATCCTTCGCCTTGTCATTGAATTTGGGCTTGGTCTGCGAAGTTACTCCAATTCTATTATCAGAGTCATGAGAAGCACTAGAACTTACTTCAATTTCTTCATCAGAGCTATCAGAATCGATTTTCTTGCTACTGACGTCATAGCCCTTAAAGCTTTTTCCCCAAATTTCTCGAATATCGCTTGATTTTTTATCTGAAGGCAAATGCGCATAATTGTCAGACAAAAATACATTACTTTCTTTTTGCAGCTTTTCAATAATTTCGCAGAGTGTAGATTTTTCTCCCTTAATTTCTATTTTTCTTTTAAACTGCACCATTTTTTCTATCACTTTTTCAAGCTGCTCTCGGGTTTGACATGTTCTTAGATCGTAGACAAATTGACCTGCCATTTCCATGCGTTCGTCAGGTTTGGAATCCTTAACCGTTTGAACTACAAAGGCTGTAGCTCCCTCATGACTACTAACATAATTTAATAACTCTCTCATGAAAGGGAAAGTAAATCTTCTCAACTTAGATGATATCGGTATATTTACATGTACCTGTTCATGAACCCTATCTAAACACAGTTTAACCACTTTTTTAAATAAATCTTTTGAAGCAAATCTAGTTTCAAATATAAGCTTCTCCATCTCTAAAAAAAAGACTAATTCTTCTAGGTTGTCCACATTCTTCACGAGATTCTTTAAACGGTTTACTGAAGCGCTATGTTGACCAGTTTCCAAATGCTTAAGAGATTCTTGGAGAATTGAGTTTATATCACTTATTACCTCTTGCTCTAACTCAGATAAATCTCTTTTTCTCTTTTTAGGTTCTTCTGTATTAAGATGTCTTACATCATAATCCATAGCTTCAAAGATTTTAAATAAATGAGTGCCTCCCTTACCCTGTAAGTTGACCACCTTATAGTAATGAGCAGATTCATTAATTTCACGGAGTTCTTCGTCAGATTTACAGCGTGTTAGACGTAATCTTAAAGCTTTAATGGGATTTTTTTCCTGATAGGTCAGTTTGCTGCCTGAATGTTTGAGATAATCAGCTAACAACTGGTCATATTCTGCGACCGTACGAGTAAACGTAAGCGGTGCATCCTCAACCAATGTATCCTCAGATCTATCCTCAAGCGATCCGTTCTCATCACTCTTCTCAAGTCTCGATTCTTTCTTTTTCTTGGAAGAAATAGTAGTACTCTTCAAAAGTCGCATAAGTTCTTCTGATTGAGATAGGCTATCAATCTGATCCTTAGACATCTTCGTAGCAAACAAAGTATTAGCTATCATTTTTACAATTAACAATTTTCTTTCTTCTCGTGTGAGAGCAGAATTGATGTTCTCTGACGTTATGCCTTGAAGAAGAAATGAGGCATCAGTCATTTTGCGTTTAGTTCTTAATTTGTCTGCATGCTTTTTAAGATCAGCATGATGAAGAGGCCATGTGCTTAATCGAAGATCTTTACCTTCAAATGCATTTATCAATCTATGCAGAAGAGCAGTAGGAGAAGAGCTTTCATCGAGTTGAGAACTATTAAAATAATATTTTCTCTCAAATTCACGGAATCTCTCTTGGATCATATCATCAATATTAACATCAAGATCCCCTGCAACACCGCCACCAACAGCATACCCTGGAATTTGAGTTTGCAAGCCAATAAAAGTACCACCATTTAAAATGTATTGATCTATCATCTTTAGATCATAGCTCACCCAATCTTCTCGAGTTTTCCCTTTCCCGCCAGAGGGTAGTTTTGGGGCCATGCAAGTTGTGATCGGTAAAAACTTAATACGAGGTTTTAATTTTTTGTAGTCCTTATGAGTGTTAAGCAATTTTTCCATCCATTCAATGACTCCAGCTTGACCTCTTCCGTGTATTCCTGTATCACGTTTATCCTGTTGATATAAATCAAGTAAACGTAATGTTTGGTTTTCTCGATTCGCAGATAGCGGCAAAGATACTTCTGAAATTCCTCTTTCAAAAAGATTGCTAATATAATCTAAAAGATATACCGCCTCATCTTGAGGACTTAGGCCATCTTTATGATCGTTATCAGCGTATGTTAACTTTATAGGAATAAAGTATCCTTTTGTTCTCTCACTAGGGAAACCTGGTTTAACTTTTTGTTGCAGGATCTCACGGCGTTTACCTTTACTACTGGTAGAATCGCTATCATAGTTTTCATCTTCCTTAACAAAGAATTTTTTCCAAAAAGCCTCCTTTGAAGCCGCTTCATCTTTTTCTAGGGCTGTAAGCGGATTATCCATATGCTCCCATTCATTTTTTAACGCCCGTTCCTTTTCCTTTATTTCCTTTATAAGAAGACTGACATCCGGAACAACCTGTTTCTCTTTAGACAGAATGTTCGAAAGAAAGTTACGTTTTTTTGGCTTTTTGCTCTCTGGTGCCGCCTTTTCATCAATATCAGGAGCAGGAGTTACTGGCTTAGTCATTTCATCATTATTATCAGCTTCATTTTCTGGCAAGCTACTGATTTTGATCTTCCCTACCTCTACCTCTACCTCTACCTGATCCACTATTAGCTCTTCTGACTTTTCGCTCGTTACACTTATCTCGTCTGACTTCTTCATAATTTCGCTCTCTTTGATTAGTTTATGCATAAATACTATCTTTTAGTTATAACATGCACTCTACTATGTTTTTTTAGTTAATGTATTAACGAAATATTAACAGCCACAAATTTTTTTAAAGATATTGCTACTTTCCCCCGAAATATATAAATCTAGCAATTCCCGCTGGAAAGTGGAATTCGCCGAGTAATTAATTTGCGTCTTAAGGGGCCTGGAATTTTTTGGCATGAAGAAATGGCGGATACGATACTTTTGTTACGCTCTTATTATAAAGCAAGACGCTGGAATTTACCTAAAGACTTGGCTTTTCTTGGAGGGTTAAGCGTTAGTGAAGGAGCGTTTTGCTCTCTGATCATTATGTTAATCAAATTCATTAACTTTTTGAATTCAGGTGCGTATGAAACATAGTTGGCATCAAAGAATAAATGTGTTCTTTTAATATTAGGTGCTTTTTGTTTTATGCCAAGAAATTATTGGTGAAAGTGTTTTAAACAATTTAAAAATTCAGGTTCATTTTAAAGAAATAAAATCTGTGATTCATTGGTTATTGTCACGAATTAATTTTCGTAACCATTTATGTACAGGATTATTTTGATTTCGAACATGCCAATATAAATAAATAGGAAAACTGGGAATTTTAATTGGTGGTTCAATCAAGTTGATTTTTTTATCTTTCGAAAATAGTATCCCAACCTTGCGCGGCAGAGTAACAATTAAATCTGTATTGGCAACAATATGCGAAGCAGCAAGAAAATGAGGTACTCTTATAGCAATGGTGCGTGTTAATCCCTTTTCAGCAAGAATCGTATCAACTACTCCCAGCCCAAAGCCTGTTAATGTCACCATGCAGTGTTTCATTTCCACAAATTTCTTTAAAGTAATAACATGTTTGACGGCGGGATGATGGGATGCTAATAAGCAAACAAAATCTTCTTTATAAAGTGTCGATCGGCATAATGTTGTTGATTTACTATCTGTGCCTGCTATAATAAAATCCACTTTGTTTTGTTCTAAAAGACTTAAATCATCCCCGATTAGCGGAACAATGCGTAATGTTAAATTAGGAGCGTCTTTCATAATGCAATTAATGAATTTGGGCAATATAGAAACCATCTCATTGTCCCGCGTTGCGATGACGATCTCACCTTGCATGCTTGCAGGATTAGATGAAGGGGGAGAAATAATTTGACTGATTTCAGAAAGCACATTCACTAGCGGTTGATAAAGATCAATTGCTCTGGCTGATAAATCAAGACCGCCAGATCCTTTCACCAACAAAGGATCTTTTAGAATTTGTCTTAGTTTACCCAAAGCGCGACTCATAGCCGGTTGGCTAAGGCCTATTCGCAAGGCAGCACGACTCACATGCTTTTCTTCAAGTAAGGCTTTTAAGGCTACCAATAAATTTAAGTCTAATAATCTAATATTCATTTCATGCATAGTTACTATATAACCTATGCATTAGACAAATACAACCAGATTCTCTAAAGTAGCCTAAAACCTATTCTAAAACCTATCATCACTATCACGAGGTCTCATCATGTTAAGATTTAAAAAAATAAGTTCAACGATGTTGTTGTTGGGCGCAATATTTCATCTCGGTGCAGCCTATGCTCTGAAAGAACCACCCTCACCTGTCAATGCGACATACATTGAACCCTCATATACAAAACCATTGGCTGTAAACGAAAAAATTTCGCATCTCTATCAGCGCAATCAAAGTGATGGCTATATATTACAACTTCTCAATGATAGAACCTACTTTTTTCAACGTCAGCACTATGCAACAACATTTGTGGTTGGCAACAAAGGCGTTCTTTTGTTTGATCCACTTGAAGATCAAGGCCAATATATTTTAACTGCCATAAAGAAAGTAACGAATTTACCTGTAACGACAATTGTCTATTCACATGCTCACTTTGATCATATTGGCGATGCGAAAAAGTTTGAAGAAGAGGCAAAAAGAAAGGGTATTAAGTTACGTGTTATTGCATCACAAAAAACTGCCGATAAATTGGCATATATCAAAAGCAAACTTCCAACCCCAACTGAAAAAGTGCGATGGCCAAACGGTAAATTTAAATTTGAAAATCAAACAATCGAACTTCATGGATTTAAACATCCGGCCCATACTGATGATCACGCAGCCTGGTTATTAGTCGAACAAAAAGTACTTCATTCAGCCGACCACATGAATCCAGATCAATTACCATTCTGGCGATTTGGTGGATCGGAAACATTTTTATATTACGAGGATAATTTGAAAGAAACACAACAACTTGATTGGAAATTTATTAATGCCGGTCATGGAAATATTGGATCACACGAGGATTATAAATTTTACTTTAATTTCTTAACGGATCTCAAAAAATCAGTCAGTAACGCCATCCAATCTACACCATGGGGTGAAGGTGTTAATGACCCTGCAACAGTTAACACGCATGCCGCTTATCTAACTGCTTGGTATAAAACCGTCGCCAAAAAAGCGGTTGATGGATTACGGCAACCCTATGGGAAGTATTATGGATTTGAGTATTCAACACCAAGTAATGCAGAAATGGTTGCAGTGGCCTTAAAAGAATATAAGTAATTACTACATCATTTATGAATCAGACAAATATTTATATTTATTTATTCTAAACATAATTAAGCATCATAAACTAAAACGAGGAAACCTAAAATGAAAGATTGTACGTTTAAATTAGCAGCGCGAGCACAAGGGAAGGTTTCAGCTATCAGAGAAATATTTCAGGAATTACCTAATGTGAAAGAAAAGAGGATAACACAAAATCTTAGTCCATTAATTGATCTATCGATTGGTCAGCCTCATGTACCTGCTCATCCAGAGGTAATGAAAAAACTGGAAGAAATGAAGCCAAGTTCATCCTCTCAAGGATATTCATCAGCAAAAGGAGAACAAAGCACATTAGAAAGTATCGTCAAACTCTATCAGCATTATTATCCGGGAATTCAATATCAAACCAATGAGGTTATGGTTACGCTTGGCGGTAGTGGCGCACTCTCTAATATATTCAGTATTCTGGTTGGGGAAAAAGAAGATACTGTTCTGACATTTGAACCTTATTTTGCTGCTTATACTGGGCAAGTACAAGAATGGGGTGGCACATTGCAAAAAATTCCAACGCGTAAAAATAATTTTCGACCAACTGCTTCAGGATTAGAAGAAGCACTTAATGCGAATCCAAATGTAAAAGCGCTTATTTTAAATTATCCAAATAATCCATCGGGTGTCTCCCTAACAAAAGAAGAAGCGATTTCTCTTGTAAATGTATTAGAGAAATTTCCAGATGTTATCATTATTATTGATGATGTGTATCGTGATTTTAATTATAGAGAACATGTTACGGTTCTTGATGTGGCCCCGCATTTAAAAGAACGTTGTGTGGTAATTAATTCAGGTGCAAAAGGTTTATTGGGCGCGCCTGGTGAGCGTATTGGTATGGTTTCGGCACATGAAAATTTAATTAAGTGCATGTCAACACATCAAACTAATAGCATATCCAGTGTACCTTATCGTACTCAAGCAGCATTGAGACTTGCAGTTGAAAGTTATTTGCAAAACCCAAAAAATGATTGGCTCATGAATACAAGAAATGAGTATCAAACTAATGTTGAGACTGCATCT
Source organism: uncultured Gammaproteobacteria bacterium (assembly GCA_963817645.1). Taxonomy (GTDB): domain Bacteria; phylum Pseudomonadota; class Gammaproteobacteria; order UBA6002; family UBA6002; genus UBA6002. The sequence continues at coordinate 39,741 of CAWFQC010000040.1, forward strand.
ACTGCATATAAAAAAGCAGAATTTACATTATCACAAGAACCCGATGGTGCATTTTATTTACTGGTGTGCGCTAAACATTTAATTGGCAGAAAAAATCCGAATACGTCGAAGGAAATTAAAAACGATGTAGATATTGCTCATTATTTTTTACATGAAGCTGGTGTAGCGACAATTCCTGGTTCAGGATTCGGAATTGATCCATCAGAAGGATATTTAAGAATATCGTGTGCAAATAAAAGAGAATCATTAATAGAAGCTGCAGATCGTATGGACAAGGCAAGTCGATTATTAATAAAACAAGAAAAATTAAATACAAATGGTAATTTATCAAAATTGAGCATGCTGTCATCTGATAATAATGAGATTCTTCCACAGAACACCCTGAAGAAATCTCGAAATATTTCAGTAGAACCGACAATTGCAACTATTATACAAAACTCAGGGAGTCCAATTTATCAAGCCGTCAGAAGTCAAAGTAATTTGCTAAATGAGCATACTAATTCTGCGGCCAATCAATCCAAGTTATTTTGATAATTATTTTTTTCTAATTGTGCGGACACAACCTAAATATGTCCGCACAAATAGATTGGTTAACGCAGCTTCCGTACCTTAGGGCCAATTATGGAGTATTTGTTGGTTTTTGCGATGTTTTACTTATGTAACTCTTCTAAAACAAGTTGCTGCGTTTTATTAACGGAATCTGCAATATATTTGGTAAGGGGCAATAAATCTCCATTATCCGCTATTTTTAAACAATCTAAGTATTCTTTTCGACTACTGACTTCAATAATGGCTGGCGTTGTGAAATGCAAAAATTTTTACAGTCTAGATTTGAGATGCTGGTACTTTAGGCCGTCGTTCCTCGCCGCACAATCCTCTTAGAATGCTCAAACCTTCATGCGAGGAATCCAGCGCCAATCCTATCCAGGGAGCTAATTTTTTCTTTGCAGGTGAGTCAATGCTAAAGTTTGAGCCACCTCCAAAGGAAAATCAGCATTCTTTATGGGACTAGCGCTGGATTCCTCGCAAGAGATTTTTGAGCATTCTACGAGGATTGTGCGGCGAGGAACGACGGGCCGAAGTGCCAGCAGCTTAAATCCCACAAGCATTCCTTAGCTATAGGACGCGGCAGAAAGAGCCATGTTAAACGACAATTAGATTTGCTGGCAGCAAAGTTAGTTGACATTTAACAGAGCCAACAGCTTAATTCTATGGCGAGCTTACTTTAGTAAGAACTAACTAATTGAATCATATGCTTTAAACTCCGAACTGAAGTTCTAGGAGTTATATCTAACTCTTATCTGGAATCAGACCTAAAGTGCTTAGAATATGACGAAGATTATCTTGTAATAGTGGCTTTATTAATACAGTTTTTATACCTGCTTGCAAATATTCTTCTCGACTTTTTGCATCACCGTGCGCAGTTAAAGCGATAGTAGGAGTTTGCTTATTTTGAGAGCGTTCATCGTTGTGAATTTTTTTAGCTACCTCAATTCCACTCATATCAGGCAAGCCAATATCAAGGAAGATAACATCATAAATATAGTCTTCTATCTGTTTGAGTGCTGATTTCCCATCCTTAGCAATGTCCAGAGTGCAATTGAATTTCTTTATCAAAACTTCTGTCACCTGAGCCGCTATTCTGTCATCTTCTACTAAGAGGATGCGTATTGATTTCTTAGTAGCCTGTGATGGCTCCAAGCCATAGAAGTTAGCTAAGGGTAAGTGATGCATCTTCTTATTTGACAAATCAAGGTCAAGGGAATCTTGGCTATCTGAGATGTCGATAAGTGTTTGATCCGCGCCACATGATTCTTCGAGTAATGCTTTCTTTAAAGGCAGTACACAGGTAAAGATCGAACCAGCTTGGGGTTTACTTTCCACATAAATTTCAGCGCCTAGCTCGTCGACAAATTGCTTAACAATCGCTAACCCCAAGCCTGCTCCTTTATAAATACCTTCATAAGAGGGTGTAAGGCGTTTGAATCGTGTAAAAATAGCTTGTTGCTTATCAGGCGCAATGCCAACGCCGGTATCTTCCACCTTAATTTTTATGACAACTGATTTTTTACGCTTACTGGCAAGCTCTGCTGTTACTTTAACATGCCCTGTTTCGGTAAAATTGAGTGCATTAGTCACTAATTCCAAAACAAGGCGCTGAATACGCATGGCATCACCCAATAAGTAACAGGGAATGGCATGATCATAATTTAATGTTAATTTTAAGTTTTTTTGATCCGCCTTACATTGATTCAATTTAATAATATGCAGCAGTTTTTCTTGAAGATTAAATTTTTTCTTTTGTAAGGGGATATCGCCGGAAGCAACAGTAATAATTTCGAGCACTTCATTTAATAAACTGGACAGTGCGTTACCCGATGTCACTAGATGATTAGCAAGGATTTTAATTTCTTCAGTTTCGGAAGAACCCCCCACATTTTTTTTGATAAGATCAGCCGCACCGATAATACCGGTCAAAGGTGTACGAATGTCGTGTCGCATGTTTTCAAGAAACGCTGTTTTTGCTTTATCAGCAGCTTCTGCGGCTTCTTTGGCTTCTATTAATTTGGCTTGAGCCTCCTTTTCCTGAGATATATCAATGGAAATACCCAATACCCCTGTGATCTGACCATGAGAATCTTTCATAGGTGCCTTCAAACTCAGCATGGTAGCGGGTTTTCCATCGATCTTGGCCTGCTCTTCTATCACTTTGGGGTGGCCTGTCTCGATTACAGACTGATCGTTTTGTGAAAATCGTCTGGCAACTTCGACAGGCCATAATTCAAAATCTGTTTTACCAACAACCTCTTTTCCTTCCTGTAGTCCAAGGCTTCGTGCTTGTTTATCATTACAGCCTAAGTAAACACCTTTCATATCTTTCCAATAAATATGTCCTAACATGTGAGATAACAAATTATCTAGCACAACTTCAGCATTAATTGGCTTCATTTTGACGTCTCCTTATTGTATCTTGTTAGACGTTATTATTCGGAGATAAGCGCTGATTGTCAGAAATGTTTGAGAGAGGTCCTTCCCCTTCTTCTTGGTTATATTGCTTTTTGCGATTGGAGCGAATCGCAACAGGTTTAAGTAAATGGGGATGAAAGGGTTGAATGTAGTGTTGATAAGTGGCTGCCATGGCCTCATTACGGGGGCTTGGGTAAATTTCATACTCACAACCCAGTTTGACCCATAGGTCTTTCATGACGCCACATTCTTCTAGCAAATACTCCGTGCAGAGTGCAACCCCACGCTCGTGATTATAGTTTGGATGTTTTTTCTTATAACGCTCTAAAAAAGTAGCAGTACAATTATCAATGGCGGCACGAATGGCGGGATTAATTTGATAAGCTTGATGCATACTGTCTATGGCGCTTAACCATTCTGGGGTGTCAAGCCAATCACGCCAACGAATAATTTCATAAGGGATAGTTAAGGGGCGAAGGTTCAAACGCGCAAGGTAGTCATCTCCTGCCTGAATGGCTGCCTGCATAAGTTCTGCTTTAGATTGATCAGGTGCATCAATGGCCAGCGTATACCATTGTATCGAGTCATCGATCATGATTTTGCAACGTGGAAACCGGTTGCTCACTAATCGAAATATATTGGCCATCTGCTCGCCTTCGTGTATAGGTTGCCCTACGCTGATGGTGATTTGAGCGGTAGATTTTGAAAAGAGGGCTCGCTCTTTTGCTGAACAAATAAAGCTTGTTTTGAGATGGGTTTTTTGAAACATGGGTGGTTCATCCTTACTTTAAAATTAAAGATGCTCACCGCTCATGCAAAGCAAAAAAATAGGAAAAGTAAGTGCCGCGCAGAGGGGAGCTGTATTGAAAAATTGATGGCGGAATGGGAAAAACCCACTCCGCATCAACCCCCTCTGCTTAGACTACCGCTTTCCGCACCTCTTTGAGTGATACTTGCCCTTTAGAAATAGCATGCAACACCCACAAAGACTCATGGGTAACCGAGGGTTTGTGTTGGGTGCAATCAGGGGAAATATCGAAGAGAGTGAAAGAGCTTTGCGTGTGCACGCAATTGAGTGGTATTCTAGTGTTAGCCATGAGAACTCCTAATTTTAGTAGGGTTTTTGTGGTCAGACGTCCTTAGATATTACTAGTATCTTTGGATGTCCACACAGCGCGGAGGGTAAAACCCTCCGCTCTGTGTGCTTACTATCGCATGATGTCTTGATCAAAATCAAGCAATTTATTAAGTTTTGCTTAAATTGAACCTAGGTGTGAAGTTTTCACACCTAGGTTTGAACTGATCGGAACTTTGAGCTTTGATGGCTTCATCTTCATTTAGAGATAGAACATAATCTCTAAATGAAGGATAGCCCTTTTAGAAAAAATATGACGACAATCAATACATCTCCATAGGATCTCTGGCCATTACTTTCTGTACGATACGATTTCATAGCTGCCAAATTCTTACTCACACATTCCAAGCACTTTTTTAAACAGTTCCATTTGCGTGAAGAATACAACTGAACCAGTGCCGATTAAGACTTATTAAATTTTGGGACTGTATACTCCTCTGGAGGGGCTGAAACAACCTTCCCAGGTTGGAAAAAATTATGCTGCTTTGACGACTCAGCAGCTTGCTGCTTTAACTTAGCATCAAGCTCCCAAGCTGATTCAAAGACCTCTTTAACAGCATCGTACAGGGGTTTAGTACTATTGATTAAATAAGATCTATACCCTTCTTCAGGTGGCACTTCCACACTACCATCAAACACTACATGATTACCTCGTGTTTCAGGCTGGATGTGTAACGCTTCCTCCAAAGCACGCCTTAAAGATACTTTTCCCGCTAAATCGTCCTGGCCCCAACCAACAATATTAATATCGTCAAATATAATTTCAGGCTTCGAACTTGAAAAATTCCCAAAACGAAATTGATCAAAAACACCTGTAAAAACTATCTTGGGGAAAGGAATATATTTACCACTGCAAGCTTTCTTTAGTAGCTTAATTTGATCAAATTGGTCTTTTGCCTGATCTTTTGAATGCAAAACAACTTGATAGCCATAATTTTTCACTAACTCATTAATATATTTAATAATTTTAATGCCATTCACCAATACCTGGGAATCACCCCAATCATATTTTTTCAGAACAAGATCGTGGTATTCATTAATTTTATGCCCATCCCCAATAATATCACCACCTAGAACACCAAGCACATCGAACATTAGATAACGATTTGTTGTGTATCTTGTCATTGTAGAGTTTGTAGTTGTTATTGCAGGTGGCCGCGGTTCAGATACTATCAACTGTAAACAAGAAGCATTTTTAAATGCTCTACATTCGCTAAAAGGGACTTGATCTTCCAATATTTTCCCATCATGTGTTAGTTGCAGGTTACGAATATCAATAGATTCCTTTTCCGCAATTCTTTGTTTCAATTGCAGAACAGTGTCGTTACTATGACAATCAATTCCTAGCGTTCCTCCAGTGTTAGTTGTTACCGTTATAGACAGCCCATCACCTGCATTTTGCAGAGGAGCGATCGCAGTTGTTGAAGCATCAATGTTCGGAATTACCAGTTTGACCGCATCCTTAGTCTGGGATACAACCGGATTATTCCCTGGTACTAGATTTAAAGTTTTATCTTCATATAATTGATGAAGCTTGGCCTGATATTTTCTTGAAGACTGAATATCTTGATCCACCTGTTGAATAATTTTAAAACCACCATTCTCTGTAGGCATTATAACCGTAAGATGTCTGATGGGGTATGCGAATCCCTGCTTCATATAACTCTGTATTTTTTTATCAGAATCGGGTTGAAATTTCTTTGAAGCCTCATCACAAAATGCACTATCTAGATCAGATTTTCTAACCGCCGTGAGTGCTAAATAGGTCACTTGCCCTGGTGCTTCATACCCACGACGCGTTTGGAATGATGCAACAGCTGTTGCAAGCTCTCTAGAAGCAATTAATTCACAGGTTCTATCGGGGAAAATACTATCTTTAATCCCCGAATAATTCACCGTCCACAATAATTCCACGTCTTTACTTTCAAATTTCTCCTTAAAGTCAGGATGGTAGGTATTATTAGAGGTCTTATCAACTTTCTGAGGAGTGGTTGTAGTCGTTGTATGCCCCCCCCTAATAGCCGCTTTAGAATTCAGGCTCTTCGTTGCTGAATTTTGAATGTCCTGATCAGAATATGCAGGATGAAACCCTTGAGAAAGGGTTATGTTATCTTGTGGAAATTTGCCAAATTGATACCCAGATTCTGCTGAAGAGCCAGAATTTATAGTTATTGCAAGTGGCTGCCTAAAATTCGGATCCTGTGATTGTTGATGATGAGGATAATTAACTTGCGACCCACTTTTTATAGCCTTGATTTTTCCATTTAAATCAAAATTCAATGCCTCTTCAAGAAATTCCTTTGATTCTTTGGCACGTTTAATATTTTTGATTATACCCCACACATCTTGTGGAGCTGCTCCTGACTCTATATTAATGATTTTAGAAAGCTCTATTAATTTTGATTGAAAGGATTTATATGGACTATCAATAATCTTTTTTATTTGATTTGAAGTCTGAAATCTTGATGGAAGATGATGTTTCTTCACAATTTCTAAAAAATCAAGGAGCAACCTTTCATAGCTGGCCTCAAGCGATTCAAGAACAACATAAGTTTCTAAGTTCTTAAAATATTTTTTAAATATTTGTGAATATACTCCTGGATCCTCATCGTTAAAAGCGAAGTAGTGACCTGACGGGTGTTCTGGTCCATATTTAGCACTTCTGGTATGTCCTAAAATATAAGTATCAGATAAATATCTATCGTAATCTTCTCGCTTTATTCTTACAATATGCACATCGTCTTCTTTACTATCCACTTCAAATCCTTTAAAACTATTGAAGCTGTTCATAGCATCACGGAAATGTATTGCAGAGTGGATATCTTTAAAAATAAATTGAACAATCTGGTCTTTGTCTAATCTAACATCAAATTGTATATTTTCTAACATACTGCACCTCTTATAACTCAACAACCATCGACCAAAGTCGATGGGTTAAAATAAGGGACTGAAAGTCCCACCAAATATCGGCTAAAGCCGATTAGTCTTCTATTTCGAAATTTAAGTTTTCCTTTCCTTCGAAAGGATGCTCCCGAGGTTTATACCTGAATTCTAAACGATTTTACTCCCTTTCATTTCATAAATTTAAAAAAACGCCTTATTTTACAGGTATTTTTCACAACGCGGGTAGATACAAACTAGGGCCTGTCGTCAATTAGCTCCCACTACGTCACACTGCTATTAAGTTAAGCAATCTGTCGTCCGGTGATGGTTTGATCACGGAATCTAGGGAAGTGCCCCTCTCCTGGATCCCGCGAACAAGTCGCGGGACGACGGCCCACGGCGAAAAGGATGCCCTTAACTTAATGGCAGTGGGACGACATAGTGGGAGCTAATTGACGACAGACCCTAGTGTAGGAAGTAAAAATCGCTTGGACTTTAGGTTTATACACTTAAAATCGGACAAATTTAAGATACCCATATATTTTTTTCATTTCGATTTTGAAAATTATTATGAATTTAATATATCAAAGATATATGAAGACTGCAAATTAACAGTAGCTCTAGGCGAACATTTTTACTCTATATTTTCGACTATTATTCCCTCGCACATTGAATTTGCTTAAAAAATACGGATTTAATATTTTCTTAATATCCTCTCATTATAATAAAAATATGAATTATCTTGAAAGTCCAACTTTAGCAAAGGCTTTCTTCTTCCAGAGATAAAACGAAAAATCATTACGATGTGTCATAGCTAACTGACTGTAGTAAAAAATGAGATGAACTTTATGCAACATAAGAATTCCGATCTCCAACCAAGATACTATATTACAATGAACTTAATAAAAATTCCTTCCTTACAAAAAAGAATAGAAATAATTACTGAGGAGTTAGAAAAAATCTTTTCTAACAAATCTGAAGAGATATCACCAAATAGAGAGGCTTTATACTTTATTGCTTTTCCCGAATATACTTTTTCAGAAGGTGAAAAATATATTCCAGAAACTAAGAAGGATGAAATTTTAAAAAAAATTAATTGTCTTTTAGAAAAATATTCGCAATATCAAATTGTGTTTATTGCGAGTACTATTCCTGTTTACAAAGAAAGTGATAAATTTAATCACCCCGTAAACACCGTAACCAAAGAAAAAACTAATGAATTACAATACGTTGCTAAAGCGATGCAACGTCAAGCTGATTTGGCAAAACACAATTATGACTTAGTAGACAAACTGGAAGACGGTACATTACAGAATCAAGAAAAAATTGAGTATGTTCAACTAAAAAATAGCTTAAAAATACTTTGTGTAAATGATAACTTAAGTTTAGATGAGAATAAGAAAAAAGCATCTTACGCGAAAATTTACCCACATAATGAATTTAGACTCACATTTTTTTATCAGAGCCCCCCCTATCTTGGGGAGAAGCCTACTCCCAACCCCCATGAAAACATCCGATCCATATTCAAAATTGGCAACTCCAGTAAAATAGAACATGTGTTGTCTGTGACTTCCACGCAAGGAAAAAAAGAAGAGACAAAAATGGCATTTCAAATTTGTGCGGATTTTCATTCTGAAAGTTTATATGACAAACTAACCTCTGAAGGTCGAACAACTTTAGGCGAGGGAAGTATATTATTTGTTCCTGCAAAAGGTGTCCTTTTAAAAGATTCTAAAGAGCCTTATCCTTGTCCTACTAAATTTCATAAGGGAACAGCAGCAGGTGCAGAGAGTATATTGGTGATAGATGCAGAAAGCGGCATTGACTTGTATATCAATACTCTGGATCCCAATGAAGACTCTATTTCGAAAAGAAAAAACGATTTTTTAATTACAATTGATTTAACTAAAGATTTAAATGTAATACTTACTAAAAAACGTCCAGTGATCATTAGTTATGAGCAATATCAACGATATATCACCCAACCCTTTAAATCAGCTTCAATCAAAATGACAGAGAATTATCAAAGTTACCAAAAATATCAAAATGAACTTAAGAATGCGCCGCCTAGAAAACGAGGATGGTAATTTGGGTACTGTTGCGAGGGTTCGGAGTCTTAAGTCGGTTTTCTGTTCCACTGCACCTCAGACCCCAGACCCCAGCAATATAATGTCAAGCTACATAATAACGCATTTTGGTTGATCAGATTCCAATATTAGGCTAATTACCTTCTGCTCAAGATCCTCAAGTTCTCTGATTGATAATGAGGATAATCGAATTGAATTAGGCATCCAATGACCAGAATTATTATTATCATCAATCCATTGCAATAATGTGCGCTGCCCTAATGTGATTTTCCCACTTAAATCAGCATTAATTTGCATCAGTATTTTTTCTAAATTGGGCAACATCCTATTAAACTCTGTTTTAATTTCCCCTTGCAATAACAAGCTAAGACGCTTCCCGCTGCCTTCATGCAACAGGGTATACATGGAGAGGATATGAAATGCGATAGAAAGATTCTTCTTAAGACTAGATAAAAACCAACAAGCGCGATTAGATGCTTTGTCGTATATGTAATAAGAAGGATCCGCTCCCTCCTTACCATCATAAGGATCATCGTATGTCGGTGGATTGATATTCTTGAGATAATGTTCCAATGCTCTTTGCATGGCAAGGTTAAGTTTGTTCAAATTAACTATTTGTTCAGCACATTTGTCATGCTTTCGTTGATCAAAATAGTTGTTATCTAAAGCAAAAAAAAGATTCTTTGATGTGGTCGCTAGACTTTGAGCGTCGCTATAACTTAAATAATCTGCGGTATACTCAATCAGTTCCTTTAGTTGGTAAATAAAACAATTAGGCATATTTACATTAATCACGCATTTATCTGCTTCTAATTCTTGATGAGTGAGATGGATGTTAAAATCTAATATTTTTTTAGCAATGGCATCGTTTTTAATACATTTAGAAGAATCATCATATATTCTGTAATCTGTCGTTTTATCTATCATTTCTAACAACCTATTCATCATCCAACTGATCTTCTCTCTCGAATAAAAGCATTTTTCAACTAAATATTTTTCTAAATTAGGCGTTATGTTATTTTTAAATACCGACTCTATTTCTTGCAGCACAAGCAAACTGAGGCGTCTACCTTTTCCATGTTTTAAGAAAGCGTGCATCGCGAGGATGTGAAATTTAGGTTCCATCGCCTCAGCAAGAAACATGGATAAAAACCAAAGGGCGCGATTTGATGCTTTATTATATATATGCATATACTCATAATAACTACCATCTATACCCTCACTATACGTCACCTTACGTTTCGGAGGATTCACTTCCTTAAGATATTTTTTTAATGCTCTTGCAATGACATCAAATAATTGACTATATGTTGTTAGTAAGTAAAGATCATGGTCTTTTCTGCCGTTAAAATAGTCGTTGCTTAGCGCAGACATGAAACGCTTTGAGGTAGTCGCTAAGCTTTGTGCGCCACCATAGCTTAAATAGTCGGCAGTACGCTTAATCAGATCATCTGGTTGATTAGTAAAATGGTCATCTTTTCTTGCTTTCATTGGTTATTCTCCAGTCTTGAGTGAGTAAATGAAGTAACATTGCCAATGATAGAAGAAAATTATTGATTTATATAATCGATTGTTTCTATAATATCGATAGTATTTATCTATCGATATTGGTGCAGTATGAATCTTAGAGCCTTAGAATATTTGATTGCGTTAGCTGATTATTGTCATTTTGGTAAAGCTGCTAAAGCATGCTTTGTCAGCCAACCAACGCTTAGTATGCAAATTAAAAAATTAGAGGAAAGATTGCGAGTGCAGCTTTTGGAGCGCACAAATAAATCTGTGATGCTCACCCCTGCTGGAAAAATAATCGTTCAGCGTGTGAGAAGTGTTATACTCCAAATCGATGAAATTTATGCTGAGGCAAAACTTGCTGGCGATCTTTATAGTGGTGAATTAAAAATAGGAATTATTCCAACATTAGGGCCTTATTTATTACCGCATATTATGCCATCATTAAAGAAAATGTTTCCAAAATTAACTCTTTATTTACACGAAGAAAAAAGCCTCGGTCTTTTGGAGAGATTAAAACAAGGTTATTTAGATGCTGCCATCTTAACGCTACCTGTACATGACAGTGATTTGGTTTTTATCTCTCTATTCGAAGAAGAATTTATGCTGGCATTGCCAAAGCAGCATGTTTTAAACAAATGCAAGACTATTCATCAAGCTGAATTAAATGGCGAGCAACTATTATTATTAGACGAAGGACACTGCCTACGCGATCAGGCATTAGTTTTCTGTCAGGATATACAGGCTACCGAAAGTAAACATTTTCGCGCGACAAGTCTTGAAACCTTACGCCACATGGTAGCAAATGGTTCAGGGATGACGCTGATTCCCAAATTGGCTTGTCAAAAAGGGCGAGGTATTTCTTATCTGCCATTTTCCTATCCAAAACCATCGAGGTCAATTGGGTTTTTATGGCGACAAGCTTCAGCAAGAAGAACGGTATTACAAGAAATTGCGTCGCAGATCAAAAAAGTTAGTCAGGATATCATTGATAAAAAATGATTGCTAGCCAAGCAATGAAAATGGAATAGCCCAAAGATTTTCTCCAAATGATAAACTTTGATCTCCATCGTAAAGTACTATTCCACTTATCAAATCGTTACCAACTAGGGCGGCTAATTTTCTTAACCCACGAAAATCGTTAATGAAGACTGTGCTACTTGCTTTAACTTCAATACCAATTATTTTTTTCTCATGATTCTCAAGCACAAAGTCTACTTCATATTGATCTTTATCACGATAATGAAAAATATCCCACGGCTCAGGTGCGACTGAGATTGCTTTCAAAAGTTCAGCATACACCCATGTTTCTAGCAATGGGCCTAAGATTGATTTATCGGCTTCAATACGTGCTAAGTTGACTCTATTAAGACATGCTAAAAGACCGCTATCAAGAAAATGAAGCTTAGGAGCTTTAATGAGTCGACTAAGTGTATTGGAGTGCCAAGAATGCAAACGTTTAACCAAAAACAAATTCTCTAACAAGCTAACATATTTCTGGACAGTTTTACCATCAAGATTTAGTTGCCCGCCAATTAGGGTGAAATTGGTTAGTTTTCCAGATTGTTGTGCCAAAACTGCGAATAGATGAGGCATTTCAGCTAATTTCTCAATAGATGAAATATCTTTTACATCGCGCTCAATAATTGCTTTGATGTAAGCTCTTGCCCAGGCATTACGTCTACTGTAATCCTGCCGAATCAACATCTCAGGATATCCACCCATTAATACTTGTGATATATAATCCAATTTTTTTGCATTAAGTAGCGGCCAATTCTGAGTCTCAGCGTATTTTAAAAATCTGCTCTCTCGTCTTTCAATTTCAGCAAGGGAAAGTGGTAGCAATGTCAATACTTCCATCCGCCCCGCTAAACTATCACCGATTTGAGGCAGTGCCAGAAGATTGGCAGAACCTGTTAGTAAAAACCTTCCCGGGTCTCTATTTCGATCAACGGATAATTTTATGGCGCGAAGTAATCCAGGCGCTCTTTGAACTTCATCAATAATTCCTCGATCAATGCGATTAATAAATCCCATTGGATCTTGTTGAACTGCATTCAATAAAGTGTCATCATCCAAAGTGTAATAGACTAGAGATTGACTATATTGCTGAGCTAAAGTTGTTTTACCTGATTGCCGAGGTCCATTAATTAGTACGACAGGGGTGTCGTTCATTGCAATATTAATGCGTTCAGAAAGCTCTCGATTATAAATATTTCTCATGCCGTTTCATTCTATTTTTTCATTATCATAACATTAACAAGTTTACGTCCAAAATGGAATATTTGATCGTCTGATTTGGAATTAAATACCGTCTATTATGGAATATTATTGCGTCTATTATGGATAATTAAGCTGTTAGGAAGATGTTTGAAATAACTCTTACAACTAGCATCCCATTTGGCAAGCATCTCCCAAAGAACTGCTTTCGAAAAAACGTTTCTCCGGGCCGTCGTTCCTCGCCGCACAATCCGTGTAGGATGCTCAAAACCTTCATGCGAGGAATCCAGCGCCAATCCTATCCAGGGAGCTAATTTTTTCTTTGTAGGTGAGTCAATGCTTAAGTTTGAGCCACCTCCAAAGGAAAATCAGCATTCTTTATGGGACTAGCGCTGGATTCCTCGCATGAGGTTGTTGAGCATTCTACACGGATTGTGCGGCGAGGAACGACGGCCAAAGAGCGCATTTTTTCGAAAAAGTTCTTTTAAATCTGCATGCAAACCAGGCACTAGTTGTAAGAGTTATTTCAGACATGTTCCTTAGTTAGAGCACATAATGCGCAATGTTGTTTGGCCTATATTTTACGCATTTATCTATGTAATCAAGAAGCAGCTTATGGTGAACAAAAACTGGGGCGGCTTCTAAAACAAACCATGCCTATTCCTCAAGTTTATTTTCTCTCTTATTTTTGTTGAAAAGAAATACAAATGGTGGTATTCTCATACAAAATTTGTTAGAGATTAGCGATGAAGGAAAAAAAAGATTTAAGCCCTGCTGAAAAAATTCTATATGCTTCCCAAGACTGGTTAATTACCAGTATGCATAGCCTAGATTTTGTTGCTCATGAGAAGGGGGTATGCAAAGGTGAAGCTCACAGAAGTGTTAAAGATTTCTTTTCAAAGAAGCTTGATTATTTTTGTGAACTTACTTTCGCGATGGTTGTTGGAATATTCAGTTTGTTTTTGTCCATCTAAAATAACAACCAATTCAAACAGAACAAGCACCAAATATAAGTAATAAGCAATTAGATAAAAAGTATCAAACTAAATTAAAATTAAACACTAAGATAAATCAATAGGTAATTTATGCCAATCATCATCAACAAAAAGAAATTTACAGGACAGATTACACCTAGTTTATACAAAGAGATGTATCACGAAATATCTCAACTACCTAAACCCAAAATCATTCCACTTGATCAAAGCGATGCCGATGCTACAAACACTGTTTTATGTTTAGAAAGAGAAATAGCATATCTTAAAAAAGATTCAGCGCTACATGTTAAATATATAGGGTCAAAGCATATTATCAGTTGTATGGTTGTTTATATTTACAGTCAAACTGATCATCTCATAATCCATGTCGATAGACTTGATCTCTCTCATTCAGACAATTTAAATCGAATACTCGATATAATACAAGGTTTTGATGACAAAAATAATATTAATGTTGCTCTTGTCGGTGGCGTGTTACACCAAAAATCAGAAATTAATTTAATAAATATTTTGACGTTATTCTCTAATTTATCTATAAAATCTAACCTTGATTTTAATATTGAGATGCAAGCAATTAATATCCACAACCTTTTTGTTGAGCAAGATAGATATGAATATGTCTATAATAGTATTATTGAAAAAATAGATATTTTGTCTCGTGAATATTTTAATCATCCATTTGATATAAACCTAATCAAAGATAAAAAAATATCTGATTTAATCAACATGCACCAGTTAAATGATGTCAATTTTGCTTCTTTTGCTACACTTGCGATTTTGTCTCAAGAAGTTTGCCAAAAATCAACAAGAACATGTATTGATTTATTGCAAAACAATATTAAAGCTCAAGACTTTATTAAAAATGAAAATGATTTCATACAAATGGCAAAAAAATTATTTAGTATAGAAGGGTTTGAACCATTTGATTTATATTATCGCACCAATAATATTTATCCTGAGGTCAAATTAATTAATATTGTATTTGATACTTCTACACGTGAAATCTCTATTATTAAAAGATGCCACCCAACTCCAAATGAAATCCTTAGAAATGCTTATCTACTTGATTTTTACAATGAAAAACCCATTTATCTTCTTTGCTTCGATAAAAGTACTGATTTAATACCGCCACCACTAACCGATGAATTTGTTCAATTTTGTTTGACTCTCGAAAATGATGTCAGACAAGGGATAACAAAAGATGAAGGCCAATTATTTCCCAAAAGATTTCCATATAAAGACGCTTCTTACATAAGAAACGGCCTCTTTAGATTTATAAAGTTACAAATAAACAATAAATCACAAAAAAGATGCTCTTCAAAAGAGTTCATCTTTTTTTGAAAAAACAAATCCAGTGACATTATATAAACAAGCAGTTGATGAATATAAAAAAGGAAACTATACATTAGCTGGCTATCTTTTTGAACAGGCACTACAAGGTTTCAAAAATAAAGGAAATTCAATAATTCAACAAGGGTTATGTCATTACTCATTGGCATCGCTTCATTATAAATCAAGTAATTTAAAGCAAGCCATATTGCATTGTGAAGATGCTATTATGCTTTTTTATAGTAGAAATGATCAAAAAAATTTAAATGATGCTGAAAAAAGATACCAAAATTATCTTTTAGAGAGCAAAATTTCTCCTGAAGACATATATCAAAATGCAGTAAATCTATTTAAGGAAAATAACTACTACATAGCACTAAAAAAATTGCTGTTTGTACTGGATCAATTTGATGAAGATAAACAACCAAAAAAATCTGCGACAACCCATTCAACGATTGCTTCCTGTTATCGAGATTTAGGGAATATTGAGTTAGCAATCGAGCATTGTGATTTGGCTTTAAAAATACTGAATACCCATAATATAAATGAAGGGAAAGATATTGAAGAAAAACGGAATAATATGATGGAACAAAAAAAAAGAGATTATAAATAAGTATTAAATTAATAACCATATATTCAATATATAGCTAGATTTGAAGCACCTCTAAACAAAAGGCAGTTGGAGTTAAACCTCACGCTTAGCTTGATAAATTGCAAGCTTAAGTGACTAATGGGAGGCAGAGTTACAGTTTTTTGTCCTGCTTTTGGCTTTGAAGGTTCATCTCTAAAGCTGAAACCCTCTAAAATAATTCGATAGGCGTCATGACGCAGACGATCCAACGTTGCAACAGCTAATAATCGGCTAGGAGGGGTGTTAAATGTCAACCAACTTTGCTGGCACGCAAAGCTAATTGTCGTTTAACAGAGGGGATAGATCCGGATCGGTTAAGCTGCATTATCTAACGGTTTTACCTTTACTCGATCGTATTGCTTATTGATTAGCCAAGTATCGTATTGCCCTTGAATGTTTATCCACATTTCGATACTGGTTCCCAATAATTTTGATAGACGTAAAGCCATCTCAGAAGTTATGTTTACGTGACAATTTAACAAACGTGATAATGCTGTACGCGATACACCAAGCTTCTGCGCAGCTTCAGTCACGCTAAGACCCACGCCGTCTATTAATGCATCCCTTACAATTTCACCAGGATGCAGTGGTTTGTATATAATGGACATGTTTATACTTCCAATTTAATGATAATCAAGATAATTAACTTCTTCAGCATCCTGATTATTAAATTTAAAAATTAAACGCCAATTTGCTCGCATACATTCGGAAGAAAAACAGTTATTTTTCTGAGAATCTATAAATTTAGTTTTTTTCACGCAGTTTCTTATAATGATCTTGATCAAACTCACTTGCAATTAGATCGTATTTTTTGCCTTCATTTTTCATTTACAGTTACCATTTTACTTCCAATGGCGGCAAGTTAAGTAAGTCATACTTGGCATATAAGAGCGTATCGCCAATCTCATGAGTGATAGGATCCGCCCTGTCTGCCCTTAAAATCCCTTCTTGCGAAAATCCCAGCCTTACAGCAACATTTTTACTCTTATGATTATTTGCAGCACAAGTAATAGCAACGCGCTTTACCTTGAGTTCCTTAAAAGCGTATTGAATAATTGCATTTACGGCCTCAGTCATAATGCCCTGTCCCTTTTTTATCCAGGAGGATTTTCAATCTGCGTTAGATCAGAAAGATCTATCTTACTTTGCCCAGATTCTTTATCTTTAATACTAGATACTAAGCCCCTAGTAAAGAAAAGAGCAATGGCAATAATGAGAATGCCGATAGCTAAGTAAAGCAAAGTTAAACTAGAATTATAAGTCAACTCTAATGCCAGTTTGAAATAATCAATTATTATCGCTAAAACGATGGTTTTGCCTAATTTGTCTCTTAAATCATCTAGATTATTTACTTTAAAGGCGGTTAATTCATACTTCTGATCACCAGGTCTAGTTAAAAATAATTTAAAAATACCAAAACTAAAAATAAAAAAAAAGGTGGCGATTAAAAACTGATCGATAGCAGACATGCTAAAACCCAGCACTTTTTTATCAAAATACTCGGATCGAGGAGAACCCATTAAATCCACAAAGGCATGAGCTGCATTAAAAATATTAATGCAACCTACAAGTAACATGATGGCAAATGCAATTAATCCCAAAAAAATGGGAATTAACAGCAGTTTTCCAAAATTAAAAATTATTCTTTCAACAGTTATATTTTTTAATGCGCTTATACTGTGCAATGCCGATTCCTTTCTGGTAACACCGAATTAGAAAGAATAATACCATTATATGTTAGTTGGAAGAAATATTTTCCCTTTGCATCCTGGCATTCTCTGAAAGGGAATCTATTACTATAATTAAGTTAGTAGAGGTGAAAACATGAAAACAATTAAAAAAATATTCTTTCCTGTGCTTTATATGTTGGTATTTGGCTGGACCATAGTTAACGCGCAGCAAATTAGTAGTTACCGAAACGTGATTGAATATCCTTACCACGCTGCACCCTATTATTCTTACCCCTATACAAGTGGTTATGGCTACCAGTATAGTACGCCAATAGTCAATGCTGAGTATAGTCATACCCATAACAACCAAGATATCGTCACTTATCCGGATGGTCCCTACAATTATGGAAATTATTACAAGTATGGAGTGACTACCTGTTACCTGAAATCACATCAACTTTTTTGCTCTTATTAGGGTCTGTCGTCAATTAGCTCCCACACGTCGTCCCACTGCCATTAAGTTAAGCAATCTGTCCTCCGGTGATGGCTTGATCACGGAATCTAGGGAAGTGCCCCTATCCTGGATCCCGCGAACAAGTCGCGGGACGACGGTGCGACGGTGAAGAGGAATTATCCTTAACTTAATGGCAGTGCTACGTCCCACTGCCATTAAGTTAAGCAATCTGTCGTGCGGTGATGGCTTGATCATGGAATCTAGGGAAGTGCCCTTATCCTGGATCCCGCGAACAAGTCGCGGGACGACGGCGAAGAGGAAATGCCCTTAACTTAATGGCAGTGGGACGACGACGAAGAGGAAATGCCCTTAACTTAATGGCAGTGCTACGTCGTCCTACTGCCATTAAGTTAAGGGTTTTTTCTTCCCTATGTCGTCCCGCGACTTGTTCGCAGAATCTAGGATATATGCCACTTTACTGGATCCCGCGAACAAGTCGCGGGATGACAGCGAAGTCGCGGAACGACAGTGCGACGGTTAAGAGGAATTATCCTTAACTTAATGGCAGTGCTACGTCCCACTGCCATTAAGTTAAGGGCATTTCCTCTTCGCCGTCGTCCCGCAACTTCGCTGTCATCCCGCAACTTCGCTGTCATCCCGCGACTTCGCTGTCATCCCGCGACTTCGCTGTCATCCCGCGACTTCGCTGTCATCCCGCAACTTCGCTGTCATCCCGCAACTTCGCTGTCATCCCGCGACTTCGCTGTCATCCCGCGACTTCGCTGTCATCCCGCAACTTCGCTGTCATCCCGCGACTTCGCTGTCATCCCGCGACTTGTTCGCGGGATCCAGGATAGGGGCACTTCCCTAGATTCCGCGATCAAGCCATCACCGGACGACAGATTGCTTAACTTAATGGCAGTGCGACGTAGTCGGAGCTAATTGACGACAGGCCCTAATTCTTAGTTGTTTTAGACTGGGAAGGAATGAAAACCTACTCTTTATTCACCATCAAAGACTGAATTCCCTAAAACTAGTTTCTTGGATACGAGCTCTCGATTGTTCCAGTTAGCTTTATACTGCTGCGCTAAATGAGTGTCTGTAATCAAGATAACATTTTCAGCATTACGCTCTTCTGCTGCCTTGGTGAAATTAAATGAACCCGTTATCACCACCTTGCTATCTATAATCATCACTTTGCTATGAGCAATAGCTGGTTCAACATCCAACCAAACAGGAAGGTGATAGTCTGTCAATAGCTTGGCAGACGAAAAGCCACGTTGACGATATTGGCTTTTATCTAAAATTACTTTTACCTCTACCCCCTGTCTATGCGCCTTTATTAAAGCTTTTGCAATGGGAACTGAGGTAAACGAGTAGGCCTGTACTAGAACTTGTTTTTTGGCCTGGCCAATAGCAGCCACAATTGAATCGGTGCATCTTTGGGTCGGGGTAAAACAAACTTGATAGGAGGCATCAGCCTCAAATTTATTTGCTAATACCAAGGGGCTGAAGAAAATTAAAATGGGTAGTATATATTTTGTTTTCATTTATTTTTTCTCTATTTGTTATTTTTTTTATCAATACTTCCATTTTAGCCCATATTCCTAATTTACAGTCTCTTAATTGCTGGTTATAGTACCACAAAACTGTAAAGAAAAGAGAGAATTTATGTCTAAAGAACCAAGACCCCTTAATAGAATGCCCTGGTTAGTACCTAATTTGACCGTGAAGGATATTGCTTCTGCCGCAGAATTTTACGCCAAAGCCTTTAATTTCTACTGCAAAGGTACCAGCCTAGGCAATGATAACATTCCGTGGCATGCAGAATTGCAATATAAAGATCAGATTATCATTCTCAGCAAGGAAGGAATACCAGGCAAAACAACTTTAACTCCAAAAAACAATGGTACCCCCTCTTCAATGAATTTATATTTTTACTGCGATAATGCCGATACCATTTTCCACCAAAGCATTTTAGCAGGGGCTGAAGTTAGAAATCCTCCTGCTGACACTCAGTGGGGTGACCGTATCGCTATTGTCTCTGATCTAGACGGATATTACTGGGTTATAGCCACCTCTTTAGACAAAATAAAATTGAAAAATGTTTCTATTTCATGAATTATTGACTAAAATAAAGCATGATTCAACTTTGTTTACGTGATATTACCTTAAGTCATTGCGCCCTTCCCTTAGTGGAAGATGCAAATCTTTATATTGAAGCAGGTGATCGGGTGTGCCTTATTGGCAGGAATGGCGCAGGAAAATCTTCATTATTGAAGTTAATTAATGGCCAAATCGAAGCTGATAAAGGGACAGTGGAGAAAGGGAATTTGTTAACTATCTCTCTCTTACCTCAAGACATCCCTACTACTCTCCCAGGAACTGTCAATGACATTGTTAAAAAAAACCTAAAGATACTTCCAGGCGAGGATTGGCAAAGTAATTTCCTGGTCGCAAGAATCCTATCTCTATTAAATGTCGATGGGGAACTCCTTTACAATCGTTTATCAGGCGGCATGAAAAGGCTAGTGCTGTTAGCAAGTATATTGGTAAATGACCCCGATGTTTTAATGCTTGATGAACCAACCAATCACCTGGATATTCAAAGGATCAATCTCCTTGAAACCATGCTATTGAATTTCCGCAAGACTCTCATTTTTATTACTCACGACAGACAACTCCTGCAAAAATTAGCAACACATATTGTGGAAATTGACAATGGTAAACTAATCAGTTGGCGAGGAGATTATTCTCATTACTTGCTGCATAAAGAAACTCTGCTCGCAACAGAAGCTAAAGCCAATACACTATTTGATAAAAAATTAGCTCAAGAAGAGCAATGGATACGCCAGGGCATTAAAGCTCGCCGCACTCGTAATGAAGGTCGGGTAAGAGCGCTTAAAAAAATGCGAGAGGAAAGATCACAGCGACGTGTTAGAGCCGACCAGGTAAATCTTACAAATGATAAAATAAAACTATCAGGCAAAATGGTATTCGAAGCTAAGGAGGTGTCTTTTGCTTATCAACATCAAACTATCATTAACCATTTTTCAACACTCATCCTAAGAGGCGATAAGGTAGGTCTAATTGGACCAAACGGGATTGGGAAATCAACATTAGTTAATTTATTGCTCGGTAATATTACACCTACTAAAGGTCAAATAAAGCATGGTTCAAATCTCACCATTGGCTATTTCGATCAACATAGGCTCCAATTAGACGATAATAAAACTATTTACGATAATATACTTGAAACTATAGATAATACTGAAAAGAATATCATCAGTTACTTACAAGACTTTTTATTTTCTCCTGCAAAAGCAAGAACCTTGGTAAAAAATTTATCAGGCGGCGAAAGAAACAGAGTAATGCTGGCAAAATTATTCTCAAAGCCTTGCAATGTGTTGGTATTGGACGAACCAACAAACGACTTGGATATTGAGACCTTAGAATTACTTGAGGAAAGATTATTGAATTATTCTGGTACTCTACTACTCATTAGCCACGATCGTGCTTTTCTAAATAATGTAGTAACCAATGTCTTAGTCTTTGGGGAAGAAGGAGTAATTGAAGAATTTGTTGGAGGATATGATGACTGGCTAAAGCAAACTCCAGAGAAAACACAAGATAAGAAGTCAACAAAAGGCAAAAATAAACAGCCAGAAGCTAGACCAAAAAAATTAAGCTTCAAAGAGCAAAAAGAACTCTCAGAGATACCGAATAAAATTGAAAATTTAGAAAACAAGCTACAAGAAATAAATTTGATATTAGCTGATCCAAATTTTTACAAAGATCAAAACCAATCTAGTTCACTACTCCATCAAGAAATAGCCAACATCGAAAATCAACTCTCAGATTGTTATAAACGTTGGGAAGAACTTGAACAAATTTGAAGTAGAGGAATAGTGATTCCTCTACTTTTTTGCGGTTATTTAGTAAAGGGTTGCTTACCTTTCTTATCTTCTTGTTGTTGAGCATCTTGGGCATTACGTGAAGCCCGTTTATTTGGATCGTTAGGTCGACGTTGTTGTTCTTTTTCTGTTGGCATAATGTTTCCTCCTGGTTAGGATTCGTTTTTAAGCAATATTAATATAGTAAACCCCCAAGAGATTGCAAATTCCAACAATAAATTTATTAAAAAGAACATTTTTTCTCCTTAAAATTTTTCATCAAACGAAATTTTATTCGTCAAAACCTCCGCTTTTTTAGGTAGATCTTTTTCGATAAGCTTACGCTTAAATTCTTTTCTCCGATCAGTGTGTAATATAACAGTTTTATTTGAATAAGAATGTCTCTTGATTTCCAACATACACTCTCCCCTTTTTTTAGTAAATTCTTTTTTAGTTTAGGTCAAATTGAAAATTATTTAAAATTCATAACTATCAAGTGCTATAGTTAGTTTTGTGTAAGGAAATTATATATGGCTGATTTTGAACAGGGCATTTCCCATTTTGTTTGGGATATGAAATATAGATATCGGAAGGCCAATAAAATTATTGACCAAACGATAGAAGATACTTGGCGAAGAGTTGCAGATTCAGCAGCAATGGCTGAAAGTCTTGCGCAAAGACATTCATGGAAAGAAAAATTTTACCATTTGCTCGAAGATTTTACCTTTTTGCCTGCAGGAAGAATATTAGCCGGAGCAGGTGTTGATAGAAATCTGACTCTATTTAATTGTTTTGTGATGAAAATAACAAGAGATTCACTTGCAGCTATTTTTGATGCCTTAAAAGAAGGAGCGATTACATTACAAAGAGGAGGCGGCATTGGTTATGATTTTTCTGTTATTAGGCCAAATGGCTACAAGTGTAAAAATACGGGATCAATTGCTTCTGGGCCAGTTTCATTTATGCGAGTCTGGGATACCATGTCTGCAACTATGCTTTCCCTGGGAGCTCGTAGAGGCGCGATGATGGCTAATCTTCGGTGTGATCATCCCGACATTGGACAATTTATAACGATTAAATCCAATCCAAAAGAATTACGACAATTTAATTTGTCAGTCATTGTGACTGATGAATTTATTCAAGCAGTTGTGGAAGACCAAATGTGGCCACTGGTATTTCCCTCAAAAAATAAAGCCAAAAAAAATAAATACATCTTAAGACGATGGTCAGGCAATGCAAAGCCAATTCCCTGTGAAATAATTAGTCAAATAAGAGCGAGGGAACTTTGGAATCAAATCCTGCAGGCGGCTTATTCTTATGCTGAACCAGGTGTCATTTTTGAAGACACAATCAATAATTATAATCCTCTTTGGTATTGTGAATGGATCAGTGCAACCAATCCTTGTGGTGAAATACCACTTCCTGTTTATGGTGCTTGCAATTTAGGTTCATTAAACTTAACACAATTTATTGATAATCCTTATACATCTAGCTCACGAATAAATTGGACGAAACTAGAAAATGCAACTGAACTAGCAACTCGCTTCTTAGATAATATAATTGATATTTCTCATTATCCACTTAAAAAACAGCATCAAGCTTCCATTAACACTCGTCGTATTGGTCTTGGCTTTAGTGGCTTAGCCGATGTCTTTATTATGCTGGGGATTGAATATGGCAGCGTTGCCTCTTTAAAGTTGACTGAAGAATTTTCCAAAAAAATAGCCTATATAACTTGGGAAGCTTCTTCTAAATTAGCCTTGGAAAAAGGATCTTTTCCTTTGTTTAATAAGAAACTTTATCTTGAAGGTAATTTTGTTGCAACGTTTCCCCCTGAAATTAAAGCTTATATAAATAAATACGGAATGCGCAACAGTCATCACAATGCCATTGCACCTACAGGGAGTATTAGCCTACTTGCTAATAATATATCAGGAGGAATTGAACCTATTTATTCTCCACATTATGAGCGGAAAGTGCGAAATTTAAAGAGTGAGACATTAACGTTTATGGTTGATGACTTCGCATATGCTCAGTGGAAAAAATTCAACAAAACTGGATTACCACCCTCATGGATAGATGTTAAATTATTAAAGCCTATCGATCATTTAAATATTCAAGCTGCAGTTCAGCCTTACATTGACAATGCCATCTCCAAAACAATTAATTTACCCATTGATTTTCCTTTTGAAGAATTAACAGATATTTATAAGGTAGCGCATGAAATAGGGCTAAAAGGTTGCACGATTTTTAGGCCAAATGAAATAACAGGAAGTATTTTAAGCGATGATATTGATCCCTGTTGTAGCCTTGAAACGTGCAGCAAATAAGGAACATGTTTGAAATAATGTGCAAGAGTTCTATCTCTCCCAAAGTAGCTCTTTAATCTCAAGCTGATTTAATATGTATCTTGCTACAACAAATAACCAATCACTTAAACGATTTAAATAGGGAATTGCAATTTTTTTTTGTTCATCTGTTAATGCTGCTATTGTGCATTCAGCACGCCTACAAATAGTCCTTGTAATATGCAAACGCGCACAAAGTTCACAACCGCCTGGTAATATAAAGGAATTAAGCGGCTCAAGTTGTAAATTCATTTCATCCATTTCTTTCTCAAAAGTGGAAACAGCATCAGAGAAAGTGATTTTATTATTCGGATTACAAAGAAATGCGCCTAAATCAAATAATTCATTTTGAATTTGGTTTAATTTTTTCTTAATATCAGAAAACTCTTGTTCCTTAAATTCAATAATTGTCCAACCAATAAAAGAATTAAGTTCATCAAGCATTCCTAAAGCTTCAATTAGGTTTGAATTCTTGGGCAAACGAGCTGCGCCTAAGATTGAAGTGCTTCCATCATCTCCTTTGCGGGTATAAACCCTAGTGATTCTTACCATAAATACTTCTCAAGAATTTTTATTTATCATACACCCTGTACGTCGTGACACTGCCATTAAGTTAAGCAATCTGTCGTCCGGTGATGGCTTGATCACGGAATCTAGGGAAGTGCCCCTATCCTGGATCCCGCGAACAAGTCGCGGGACGACGGCGAAGTTGCGGGACGACGGCGAGGAGGAAATGCCCTTAACTTAATGGCAGTGGTACGTCGTGACACTGCCATAAGTTAAGGGTCTTTTCTTCCCTATGTCGTCCCGTGACTTGTTCGCAGAATCTAGGATATATGCCACTTTACTGGATCCCGCGAACAAGTCGCGGGACGACGGTAGGAGGAATTATCCTTAACTTAATGGCAGTGGTACGTCGTGACACTGCCATTAAGTTAAGGGTTTTCTTCTCCCCTATGTTGTCCCGTGACTTGTTCGCAGAATCTAGGATATATGCCACTTTACTGGATCCCGCGAACAAGTCGCGGGACGACGGTGAGGAAGAATTATCCTTAACTTAATGGCAGTGGGTACGTCGTGACACTGCCATTAAGTTAAGGGTTTTTTCTCCCCTACGTCGTCCTGTGACTTGTTCGCAGAATCTAGGATATATGCCACTTTACTGGATCCCGCGAACAAGTCGCGGGACGACGGTGAGGAAGAATTATCCTTAACTTAATGGCAGTGGTACGTCGTGACACTGCCATAAGTTAAGGGCATTTCCTCTTCGCCGTCGTCCCGCAACTTCGCCGTCGTCTCGCAACTTCGCCGTCGTCCCGCGACTTGTTCGCGGGATCCAGGATAGGGGCACTTCCCTAGATTCCGTAATCAAACTATCACCGGACGACAGATTGCTTAACTTAATAGCCGTGGTACGTCGTGAAGGAAACACGCGCATAGTATATGAGTCGTTAACTTTTTTCTTAATTTTTAATTAAAGGGCAACTATAGTTAAAAACAAGGACTATTAATTATAATCCCGTATGTTAGCATGTAAAACACTAAATATTTGGTAGAAGAAGAAAAATGTATCATTTCATAAAGAAACTATCAAAACCCATAAAGTATGGAATGAAATACAGCAAAGGTTTAATTGCCAGCTTGGGTTTACTTTTACACCAAAAATTTTCAGATCCAATCATTTCCGGCGGTCAAATGGGTGGAATGGTTATTCTTTCCATTTTATACACTCTTATCGAACCATTCACAAAAAAACTATCAGGTATTACTCAGGGAAAAATTCCGCTTCTTTTCTCTGGAGGAGTTGCATTAGGTAGTTCTCTTGGAACGATTTTCTCTAATCAAATACTAACTGATTTACCCTCCAGTGTCAGCAGCTTGATTGGATTTGTCCTGGGGTTGTTGACGGCAGCGCTGATAGCTGTTGGAGAACGCCTTTTTTCTTCTAAAACAAATCCCTTAAAAAATACAAAGCAGGACCCCACCTTAAAAAATCGATTTTTTTTGGGTTTAGAAGTAGGCCTAGTCATAGGCTCGACTTTAGGAGCCTTTACTCAATTTATTCATCCGGGTTGGGGCATTGCGGGATCAGCTATTGGGAGTATCATTGGCACAGTTGTCGGGGTAGGGCTCTCGCTTGTTGCTCCTTCTTTACTTAAAAAAATTAACATTAGCAAAAATCAAAAATCTGACGAAAATAAATTAGAAAATAAATCAAAAAACGAACCATCAGCCCAGTACTCACAGATAAAGAAAAGTATCAAAATAGGGTCTTTGGTAGGAAGCTGCATTGGAATTGTAGTGGGCACGCTCTTACTTCCTGGGATTGGTACAGTTATAGGCGGTATTATCTTTGCGGGTGCTGGTGGTGCCATAGCCGGTACTGCTTCTTGGTTAATGTCTAGAAAAAATGGTTCACCAGGCTCTCAAACGCTATTCCAAAGGCTTTTCACCCAAAGCAAAAACCTGTCTAACTTGACATTTGGTATGAAAGTAGGAATGGCAGGATTTAGTTTGATCGGTGCTTTAGTAGGCACCTTCTTTTTCCCAGGGATTGGAACTGTGGCCGGTGCGGCTATTGGGGGGTTAGTCGGTATAGCTTTGGGGGGGTTAGCATCATCTTGTATACTTGCTAATAAGAAGACTTCTACTAAATCTGAACCACCATCTGTTGAAGAAAATAAATCTAAACAGGCACCTGTTCCCTTCATTAAAAAAGTGAAACTAGGTTTCTCTTTAGGTTCTACTATCGGATCAGTGGCGGGGGCCGTCATTGGCAGTTTCTTTCCTGTTATTGGCACCGCACTGGGGGGTTTAGCTGGAGGGTTTGTTGGAGGGCTAGTCGGTGTTGGCATAAGCACTATCACTGAAGCCGTTTGCAAAATCAAAGGCAACCAACAGCCACTTGCTACCAATACTGAAAAGGATATAGCAATAAGTCAAGTAAAGGAACAAGGAGAGCAAGGAACAATAACAAGTTATGGGAACTTCAGAAAGTTTACAGCTTTGCCGCCGAGTCAGATTGAAAAGCTTCGAAACATTCAAGGCAATAGGCAAGTAATTGAAAAGAGAAAAGAGCAGGAAGAAAGGTTGGAATCTAATCAACCCTTCTTTCCATCACCAATCACTAAAGCTAAACCAGAAGTTGTTCAAAAATCAACTAAAAACTCACTACCAACAACAACAACTTGTCATGGTTTGGTTGAATCCAAGCCCAGGCATGAGCGTCATCATATGGGTATGAGAACACCTCAAGTCCATTAATCAGAAATTTTGGTACACAGTCCATGATAAATCCCGGATGGCCTAGAGCAAACAAATCCAGGTTCACAGCTACTGTTATCAGTACAAATTCCTCTCCTAACGGGATTATTAATCGCAGGAGGGACACTGGGAATGGTTGTAGTTCTATTAGGTGAAACGCCTACTCCTCCTGCTCCTCCAGTCATTGGGGTTGCTGGATTTGCTTGATTTCCTCCAGGCGTCGTTACTTTAGTTACACCAGTGGCTGGAGTATTTGTATTTGCACTAGGTTGGTAAGAAGGTCCTGTCATAGGCCGCTGAGTATTATAGATAAAAGGCTGGGCCTGACTTACGCAAATACCCATTAGCTGTCCTGTTCTTACACAAACGTTACCTTTGGGGCAACCGCTATTATCGAAACAGGCATTCGCTATAGGGGATGAGAGTAAAATAATGATGGCAGCTTTCCAATATCGCATCTTAGCCTCCTCTTTTTTAACTATTATAAATATAGTGTATGGCAGTGGCCCTAATCCACCCTACCTCTGCTTAGATTCGTCGAACTAATAGTATGGACCCTGCCCCCTTTAAATAGGCTTCTTAATGAGCCAAAATGATGACTTAATTTCATTCAAACAAGAAGGAGAGTTTATATGAAGAATATTAAAGTATTAGGAATTGATTTGGCAAAAAATAGTTTCCAGTTACACGGTGTAACCTCAGGCAGGGTTCATATATGACGTTTTTTAGCTGTATCTCTATGGTTGCACTTGCAGCAGCCCCCTCTCCCGCGCAAAAAAGTTTTTGGAAACAATAAGTTACCAGCGGGAGAGGGTTGGGGTGAGGGCCAAACTCTGTTTCCAGCTTTTCCCTCACTCCAACCCTCTCCCGCTGGTAACTTATTGATTCTATCAAAATTAGAGCGCGGGAGAGGGGGTAGCTGCAAGTGCTACTATGAGGCTGTTTGCTCACTAAAAGTAATAGTAATATAAGTTGGGTAGCTGCAATTGGCGCCCGTTATCTATTCACAAATCACATCCTTGCCAATGCTCAATTTAGCTTTAATGATTTAAAGGGAACAGAATTTAGAAATTCCGATGATAATATATCCACTAATCTTTTTTCAGATTACTTGCATGAGAGTACTATTATGTTAGGTATTGGCTATGAATTTTAATAAGAAAGCAGCGCTCTCAGGTTGAAAAGCTTGAACAGAATCTTAATTGAATTGCATCACGGCCTATCTGTGGAATGCTCTTTCGCCTTTAGGTCAATAGGTACCGTCATTTTTTAGCGCAATCCATAAATCTCCCCTCAACGCCCTTTTTTCAAACATAAGTATCTACATAAGTCCTTTTTCTAGGAAGTAGAGAAGACTTATGTAGATACTTATGTTCTCCAAAGAGGGGATTAAGGGGAATTCTTTAAAAATACCACAGGATTCCGGAAGAGCCAAAAAGTTGCTGATGAGTTAACCCCTATGCATTTACGTTCTCTTCGCAACTGACGGAGCTAACTCATTATTCTAAATGCTTCTACTAAAGAAGATGCTCATTAGTTTCCTAAAAATATTGACTAGAATTACTATTTAAATCACAAGAATTTTTTGGATCAGTCGCCCAGGGAACCGTGCTGGTTGTCTTCCCGGGGATCTCTGTTCGGTATCCCGAGCGATCGGCTATATTTACTTTCTCACCATCATGCGGTGCTTGTGCTCTAGCGGCCTCAAAGCTTTTTAATTCTTCTTGCTTTAAACCCTCAACTGTAATCCCACTACTAACAGCAGTGGCCCATATTCTCTCCTTAACATTTAGATCATGCACTTCCCGTATATTTATCGTATGCACCTCACATCCAGAAAGTAAGGCAAACATTTTCTTTATAGTATCTGGATCAGGAGAGATTAAGTCAATTCTGTTTTCCTGTGGGCGGCAAGTCATTACTTCGTTTTTTGTTATCTGGTCACGAAAATGATAACTACTATTTTCAGTGTTTTTTGAACAAACTAGTCTATTTGCTTTTGCAAAATTTTGAAATACATATCCTGGGATACTACGTAAATTACCCTCTACTTTATTCGCTGGCGCAGAAGCTTCACTTGACCGAACTGGGGACGTATTACCATTTGCTTTCTGCCATGCTTGTGTCTTCTTTGGAGCGGATTTTTCTTCTGGTTTTGACTTAGCCAGTTCGGAATAGAGACGATATACCTTATTAAGCATTCCCTTGTGAGATGAAGAGTTGTAATCAAGAAAATATTTGTTTAAATCATCACGCTGAGTCTCACGCGTACATCGACCTAACTCTTTAGCGGCTTCTTCATACTCGTTTTCGGCTACACGCTTCTCTGTTGAATCTATGTCGGCAGGAAAGCTTTGAGCCTCCCAGTAACATCGATAACGATTTATGGCCGCATTGTCAAACCCTTTTAGAGCTTTCTCTAATTTGTTACGGTAGTTATTCTCATTGCTTTTGTCAGAATGCTTAGGAAAATTCCGGTTTAAAAACTCCTCCCTATATTTATCAATATCCAACAATAACTGATTAATTTCATCTTCTATCTGTCGTCTGTCTTTCATACCCATTTACCTCATTAAAATATATTAAAAACTATAAAAAAATATTATTTATAGCCTAAATTAAGATAAGTCCTAAAATCAAATTATTAGAACATAAATGATTTACCATAATAAACAATTTATATTAAAGAAATCTTAAAATAGCGAAATAATTTCCTAACCTGAATTGCCTCAAATTAAAGGTAACTTTGAGGGCGGCAAAGAAAGAGGCTAAAAAGCATTCATTGACTCATATTGTAGGTAACCCTGCAAAGGAAGGGAGCCAACTGCATGAAAAAGCCACTTCATAAAGCTATTTTAACGTCTTTCTCTCTATATAAGAAGAACCTTAAAAGCCAACTCTTAACACATATATACCGTGATCTAAACCGGCAAGTATGTAATAAGATGACTGAGCAAGGTAGATAGGCTAAAAAGTGCAAGCCTGGTCTTGATATAAAATATGATCCTTAAATTCTTTTGCCTGCTCTTAAAGAAATTTGGATATCGACTGATTTTACGTGCAGGAAAAGACTTAAAGAAGCCATACCAGTCATTGCTTCGCTAATGCTTGCAATGACGGCGCATTGAATGCTCCTAAAGATGTGGGACATGTTCACCATTGATAAATTGAAGCTGGCCCAG
This sequence comes from uncultured Gammaproteobacteria bacterium, assembly GCA_963817645.1. GTDB lineage: Bacteria > Pseudomonadota > Gammaproteobacteria > UBA6002 > UBA6002 > UBA6002. The sequence goes on from CAWFQC010000040.1 coordinate 70,308, forward strand.
AGGGGGGGCACCGCTGCCGCATGTCATCCCCTTGCGAAGGCCCATTGCCTAAGTTAAGGGCGCTCTTGCGACTTACCCATATCTTATGCACAAGTCTGGAAGCCTCATCCTCGTCCGCACAGACGTATGAAACATACTCTAAAAATACTCTAACTAATAGGACGAAGACCCAGAGCTGTAGTCTGATCTGATTCAACTTCAAAGAAAAAATCAGCCTTCTTCATAAGATTGGCGCTAGGTTCCTCGCATGAAAGGTTTGAACATTCTACAAGCATCATGTGGCGAGGAACGACGGCGAGGAGGAGGAAATGCCCTTAACTTAATGGCAATGGGCCTCCGCAAGAGGATGACATGGTAGCCTGGACCAGCCTCAATTTGTCAACGGGTTAATCGAACAATATACTATACAAGAGGTGTCCGTAAGTTGTTGTTTTTAAAGGCGCGCCTTTTCCGATATTTGACCTGATGGGGCTGTGGGACACTCACAATAACGCAGTAGGTGAGTAGTTGTGTTTAATCAATATAGCTTCCTGCAGAATAGTTCTTATCCATAGATAATTTGTGTATTAATTACGCTTAATCGAGAAAGAAACGGCTAAATCCATCATTAAAGTCAAATTTCAGATCATAAGCTTTGTCTGAGCAATTAAATCCCCCCCCTCTTTTTAGACCCCTCTAGCTACACTCTTTTCCCGACCCGTAGACAATTAGCTTCAACAAGCTGAAGTTCCCTTTTTACGAGCTTATTAAAAAACATACAGTTGGTAGGTACTTGATTTATTTGAAGTTGTAATGGATGGTCAGCTTTTGGCTTGGCTGTCTGCAAATTATTTAGTCATGTTAAGATTCCTTTAATCTAAATTGCTTATTATAGGTATAAATACTTTAAGTTCTACTAATTTTAATTTTAGAACTTATCCTTATTATTTGATTGGCTACTAGCCTCAGATTCGTCTGTTTTTGAATATTTTTATTCAATTAAACTAAAGAGGTAAATAAAGGTAATTTAACTAGGGAATAGTTATTGACAATAAATAGTATATTTTAGTATAATTTAACTATATTTTATTATGAGGTAGATAGGCATGAAAACGTTTGGTGAAAATATGACTGAATTTGGACAGATCAATGAGAATATGAAAAATTTTGTAAAAATAGTAAAAGATCACGTTACGCATACACGTACTATACAAAAATTAGAAGGGCTACTAATAAGTTTAAATACTATAGATACTGATCTTGCGCTATACACTGATCATGCTCAATATAGAGATAAAGGGATTCACAGTAACAAATCTGAAGCTGAAAGCATCTTTTATGACATGCGTATAAAAGCGCATACGAATATACGCACTCAAATAACTAATTTAATAAATAACAGCCAAGTTTTACTGAATGAATTTCTAGCATATGAAAAGCGCAATGGAGAATTACTTCAAGATTATAAAGATGACCATTTGATCGAGCCAACTAATCTACTCAGTGCAACAAATAATGAACTAGAAACTCTGCTGGGTCAACCGTCTGCATACAGTCGTTTTGAGATTGAAGAGGATGAAAAGAAGACTGAGAAGGAGATAGCTAAAATTTACGATAGGCTAAAGGATCAGCGGAAAAAAATTCTCCAAAAAATTCCAAGTATGGCAAATACTTTAGATAAATATATTAAAACAACCCAGGATCTCCACAAGATTAAAGCCCTTATAGCTATTTATTCAAAGACTCCAGAAAAAGGCATTATAAAAAGATCTATTAAGAACACCCTATCACAATTAAGGAGAGAAATAAATAAGTACCCCCTATCACAATTAGGGGGAAAAATAAAAAAGCATGGTATCTTTCATGAATTATCTCGAATAGATGAAATTTCTTTAGACTTAACATCTTTATATACGGATAAATTTAAATTAGAACAGCAAAGAAAATCTTTACCTAATATAGATACGAAAACTGAAATGGATAGTATTAGTTATAGGTTTGAGAAAATGCCGTCTGAGTTGTTCGCACAACTAGCACCACAACTAGAACAAATAGAGCGCGCAAATATTATTAGAAATGAAGCTAAGGATTTTTATAACAAGCATTACAAAAATATGTCTGGAAGTCGGAAATCTAAATTTATGAGCCATTTAAACTCATTGGAACATGATTTCAAAGAAAAAACCTTACAAGCAAAAAAATCTGTAAACCAGATAGATTTACACAAAAATGGATCTAGGAATAATGAATGGGACTTAAAATATATTTATAAAGTATATGAAAATCCAGAGCTGAAGATCAGTCCTCCCCACAGACGGGTTGGTTTATTTCAGGAAAAAAACACAGATAAGGCTATAAATAATTTAGCCAAGGCTAGAACTGATTTTGTAAACAAATATTTTGATAAAAACCATAAGGAATCTGCTTACGTAAGAGAAAATTTAGTAAATAAATTAGCAAGGCTTGATGCACGCGACCTAATAATAAACAGATATAGAACTAGTCCTTCTCGCAATGCTGTGTATTGCAAACTTATGGGAGAGAGAGATCTTTTAAAAGCTGAAATCAAAAATGAATTAAAGAATATTGAGAATTTTACTTTTGATAATTTTTATCTTGAATATACAAAATCGTCAAGAGATTTATTTGATAATCTAAATACCCTATATGATAATGAAAAAAATATTGAGAACAGGAAATCAATAACTAAAGACGTGCGAGCAGAACCTCAAGGAAGTTTTCCTTTTAGAAATGAAATGGTTAACGATAGATTAAAACTATTAAAATCAATGACAAAGGATCAGACAAATGAACTAGAAAAACTATTAATAGAAAGAGAGCAAAAGTATATTAATATGGGGAAAGCGGTTCAATCTGCGTTTCAATTTCAACAAAAAAATCAGAAAATTGAAGGAATTAACAAAGAAGTTGAGAAGAGGCAGTCTATTTTAGATAAAGAAGCTAAGTTAACGATAAAAAATTCCTTAGATTTGGATAAAAAACTAGAAAAAAAGATAGGAGAACTTGAGAAGAAAATAAAAAGTTTTGATAAACATTCCTTCTACAAGGCTTATCGTAACTATAACCTTAGTCTAGGTAATATAATAAATACAGCCTATCCTGAACTAAAGAATAAATATTCTACACTAGAAAAATTAGTGGATGCTTATCAAGATAAAGTTTTGAAGAAAGAAGGACAAATAAAACATACAGATCCGATCAAGATGGAAACACCTAGTAATGACAGGGACAGTAGAAGTAATTCTACCTATAATAGTTTGGGGAGGCATTTTCAACATCCTAGTAATAGGCATGCTGGAAATCAGGATCATAAATCTCAGAAAAGAGCAGAAAACATAGACGTATCTAACCATAAAATTAATATTAATGATTTTGAAAGGCATGTCAGAACAACAACACCTGATTATAAAATAGAAAAGAAAGAAGATCATCATCAAGTTTTTCACCTAAAATCAATAAACGATGATGTTACAAGGATGGTTTGGGCTTTCGAAGAAAATAAAATTAAAATTAAATTAAGCTTACCTGATAAACGAACCATACATGATATGTTCAGACTGCTTGATAACTCTAAGGGGACGATAGACTTGTCTAGGATAAAAAAGGAGCTACGTGATAGGATAATCCACACTGCTAGTAATGATTTCAAGGGAAAATATAAAGTAGAAAATAATAGCCTTAGAACAGTTCAAAATAAACCTGAATCTGTAAATAGTAATCAGAGGAATAATGAAAAAGGGAAGGAAAGAGAATACCAACCAACCTTGGGTTTAGGTTATCGTAGTGACAATTACTAATTCCATTACCTTACCATTCCCTTTTAATCCACGGGATATAGTACCCGCAGAGGACTCATAGAGCAGGGATCAGTTGACAAGGATGTCCAACTATCCCTCCATACATCGCTTCTATGTTTATCCATTTGACAAGAAGCCGTGGGCTTTTTGAATAAGCCAGTCACCAATCCTTTTAATATTGGGATGATGGGATGATCAGCTAAAACCCTATTTTTCAAACATATCCAACTGCAAAGAAGCCGTAGGTCTCTTAAATAAGCTCGTCACCAATGGCACTTCCAGTTCACTATTCAACCCGAATCGTTTGCAAGCAAGGCGAAAGCGTGTAGCAAGCAGAGAAGCATAATGACCTTCACCCTTCATTCGCTTACCAAAAGTAGCATCATACTCTTTACCACCTCGCATCTGAGTAATAATACTCATCACATGCTTGGCGCGATCTGGAAAATGTTTTGCTAACCATTCTTTAAATAAATCCTTTACTTCGTGAGGAAGCCTAATTAGGGTATAAGCTGCATGCCTGGCACCAGCCCTCTAGCTTGTTCTAAAATACTTTCTAATTCCATGTCATTAATCATAGGAATCATGGGAGCTGCCATCACTCTTACTGGCACACCTGCTTCAGTTAAATGACGGATGACTCTAAGCCTTGCCTTAGGCGCGGCCGTTCTGGGTTCAAGACTTAATTTAAGCTCAGAAGAGAAGGTCGTTACACTAATTGCTACTTTGGCTAAGCCTTTACTTGCCATATCCGCAAGAATATCAAGATCGCGCTCAATCAATGAGCCCTTGGTAATCAGCATGACCGGATGATGGTAACGTTGCATTACTTCAAGCAACTTGCGGGTAATATTTAGTTTACTTTCTACAGGTTGATAAGGGTCTGTATTTGCCCCTATGACGATTGGCTTACAAATGTAATTTTTTTTGTCTATTTCTTTTTCAAGTAAAATATGCGCCTTTTCTTTATAAAAGATTTTAGTTTCAAAGTCTAAACCTGGGGATAAATTTACGTAAGCATGAGCAGGTCTGGCATAGCAATAAATACAGCCATGCTCACATCCTCGATAAGGGTTAATCGATTGGTCAAAGCCAATGTCTGGTGAGTCATTAGTAGTGATGATTGATTTGGCAGCCTCTTGCAATAAAATAGTGTCTAGAGGAGGTAGCTCATCATCAGCATCCTGCCCCCAACCATCATAAAAAACTTCACGCGTTTCCTTTTCGAATCTTCCTTCTGGATTACTGATGGCACCTCTGTTTTTTATTTTCATTGCTAACCTCTATACTAATATCTTTACAAGTCTGGAAACTGTCGTCCTCGCCTACAGAGATGTATGAAAAATACACGAACTAATAAGGCGAGGATCCAATGCTAGAGCTCTGATCTGATTCACCCCCAAAGAAAAATCAGCTTTCTTCATAAGATTGGCGCTAGATTCCTCGCATGAAAGGTTTGAGCATTCTACAAGTATCATGCGGCGAGGAACGACGTCCTCAACATTATGGCCCTACCGGAATCCCTGTTCTTGCGGCGAGGAACGACGTCCTCAACATTATGGCTCTACCGGAATCCCTGTTCTTGCGGCGAGGAACGACGTCCTCAACATTATGGCTCTACCGGAATCCCTATTCTTGCGGCGAGGAACGACGTCCTCAACATTATGGCTCTACCGGAATCCCTATTCTTGCGGCGAGGAACGACGTCCTCAACATTATGGCTCTACCGGAATCCCTATTCTTGCGGCGAGGCGCTGCTATTAAGTTAAGGGCATTTCCTCTTCGCCGTCGTCCCGCGACTTGTTCGCGGGATCCAGCACTAATCTCATGAAGAAAGCTGATTTTTTCTTTGGAGGTGAATCATACTTCAGCACTGGATCCTCGCCCTATTAGTTAGGATATTTTTCATACATCTGTGCGGGCGAGGATGACGATTTCCAGACTTCATTCCTGCAACGATAAAATGTAAAAGTTACAAAATTTTTTTTATTCTATCGCTAATACTCTGCCTTGTCTTGAAAAACCCTTCCCAAGGATCTTTTTTTAAACTCTTTAATCTTTCATTGATATTGGTTACATCAAAGCTATCTGATTTAATTTTTGGGGTGAGCTCTTCCCAGGCAAGCGGGACTGCTATAGTGGCATTGGCTTTTGCGCGTGTAGAATAGGCGGCAATTGCTGTTGCACCTCTTGTATTACGCAAATAATCAATAAAAATTTTTCCCGCTCTTTTTGCCTTGCTCATCGTAGCAATGTATTTTGTAGGATTGGCTATTACAAATAATTCTGCAATGCGCTTGGTGATATTTCGTGCCTCATCCCACTCTAATGTCGGTCTAATCGGAATCACTATATGGAGCCCCTTCCCACCAGTTGTCTTAACAAAGTTTTTGAGTCCTAAATAATTAATAAATTGATTAAGCAAATGGGCGGTCGCGATAACCTCCTCCCAAGCAACATCAGGCGCAGGATCTAAATCAAAAATTATTCTATCCGGTTTTTCTATATCTTTTATGGAACTGCCCCAGGGATGTATTTCTAAAACACCCATTTGCACAAGACCAAGTAAACCATCAATATTATTAATATAAATATAGGGCTCTGGCTTATTATGCTCCATTACGTCAATGGCTTTTACAGTAGATGGCACTGTCTTATTCATGCGCTTTTGATAAAAACAGTTATGCCCACTTCCCTGAAGACATCGAACTAATGTAAGGGGACGGTTTTTTATGTGCGGCAATATCCAATCAGCAACTGACTCGAAGTAATTAAGAAGATCTCGTTTATTTAAGTTTTGCTGCGGATATAAAATACGCTCTAAATTTGTGAAGATAACATGCGTTGCAGCTCGATTAGGCCCCTCTTTAATTTTCTTATTAAAGGGTTGTTCAAAGGTAACTTCTTCTGCTTTCTTATCTTCTCGTAACCCCTTGAAAGAAGGATGACGTAAAACACCCTCCTGGGTTATTGCTAAATATTCGACTTCTGTCACTTTTTCAGGCTTTAACCAATGGATATGTCGAGTATCTTTTTCAGGAAAATTAAAAAATGGACATCTTTGTTCTTCTATCTTTTTTAAAATCGATGCTACTTCTTTTAGAGAATCTTGAGTAAAGCCTGTTCCTACTCTCCCACAATAAATCAAATTTTTTTCTTCATTATAATAGCCTAATAATAAAGCACCGAAAAATTGGCGAGAAGATTTGGGATCAGTATAACCCCCAATCACAAACTCTTGACGATGGACACATTTTATTTTAAGCCAGTCTTTTGTTCTTCTCTGACGATAATGACTATTAACTCGTTTTGAGACAATTCCTTCTAAACCATACTTGCAAGCATTCTCAAATACTTTTTTGCCCATACCTACAATATGATCATTGTATTTTATTTCAGGCAATTGGTTTTTACTTAATAAAAGTTTTTGTAAAATTTTCTTTCTTTCAATCAATGGTACATTCAACAAACTGTAACCTGCGTAAAATAATAAATCAAAAATGTAATAAATTAGAGAATGCTGCAAACTTGGCTCTGCCACAGAGTTTTGCAAAATCTGAAAATTAGCCTTGTTATCTTTATCAAGAGCAACAATTTCGCCATCAAAAATAAGATCTTTAAATTTTAATTGTTCTAGCGCTTTTAGCAAAGTAGGAAACTGATAAGTCCAATCTAAATTTCGTCTGGTCAATAAACTTACTCTGCCTTTATTTATTTTTGCAAGCAGTCGGTAACCATCCCATTTAATTTCATGCAACCAAGTGTCACTATCGGGAGGCTGATTAACAAGATTGGCTAATGCTGGAAAAATTTCTTTAGGAATATCAGCTCTCTCTATACCTTTAACCTGACTTATTTTAATGAATGAGCTTCTTCGCTTTTTCTTTTTTAATGGGTCATTATTGGATTCACCCTCTTTGGTCCAAACTCTATCTGAATCTTCTTCAATCTGTTTTAATGAACGATCTGTTTGTGCGCTATAGGGCTCTGATTTTGTTATATTATATTGAGCCTCGCTGCGACTATATTCATCGTTAACTTTAAATAGTAACCATTGTTCTTTGGCATTCTTGCTAATAGATCGATTTTTAATACGTACTAATTTCCATCGACCCTGTAATTTCTTGCCATGTAAATTAAAAGTAATATTTCCCTTATGGTATGCTGCATCTATATTTTCATCTAAAGGCTCCCAAAAACCTTTATCCCAAATCATTACAGTACCACCCCCATATTCATCAGGCGGAATAATTCCTTCAAATTCGGCATATTCCAGCGGATGATCTTCTACATGAACAGCAAGGTGCTTTATTTTGGGATCAAGACTAGGCCCCTTGGGAACTGCCCAGCTTTTTAGTACACCTTGGAGTTCTAATCTAAAGTCATAATGAAGGTGACTGGCTGCATGTTTTTGAATGACATAGATGCATTTTAAGCTGGTTTTATCTTTCTTAGCCCCGTAAGGTTCGTGAGTGTGACTAAAATTTCTCTTTTGATGATATATTTTTAAGCTCACAGTTAATTCCTTTTATAATATCCAGAAAAAACTAAACTTAAGTATAGTTTGATTGAATTATTAAGAGTAAAGCGATGCAAGATGAAGATGAAGATAAAGATAAAAAAGAGCCTGATCAACCAACGAATCCTACACAGAAGTGAAAATATAAAGGCTCTTCCTAAATCTCTGTGGTATTTTAAAAAAATCCCCTTTAATCTCCCTTTTTCAAAGGAGGAAACTCTTGTCAACCACGGGAATTCGGGAAGAGCTTACTCTAACTAATAGGACGAAGACCCCCAGAGCTGAAGTCTGATCTGATTCACCTTCAAAGAAAAAATCAGCCTTCTTCATAAGATTGGCGCTAGATTCCTCGCATGAAAGGTTTGAGCATTCTACAAACATCATGCGGCGAGGAACGACAGCGAGGAGGAGGAAATGCCCTTAACTTAAGGAACATGGAATAATATAAATACATTAACACGGCCTATACTATACAAAGTAAAAATATTTATGAAGAATGGAGTCGCTATGAAAATTGGTATACTTTCCCCCCTGTATGAAAGTTGTCCGCCTAAGTTGTATGGGGGTACTGAACGCGTGGTGGATAATCTCTGTAAGGGCCTAACTGAATTAGGCCAAGAAGTTGTGCTTTTTGCCAGCAATGACTCAAATACAAAGGCTAAGCTAATCCCTATTGTCCCGCAAGCACTCAGGTTAGCTAAACCACCCATAGAACAGGATTTACCCTATATCACCCTGCAAATAGCAAAAGTATTAGAACAAATTGATGAATTAGATATAGTGCATAATCATATTGATTTCACACCTTATCCCTATATTAATAGAAGCCCCTGCCCCTGGGTAACAACGTTACACGGCAGGCTGGATTATTCTGATTTGAAATTGCTTTATCAACACTATCAGCATTTGCCATTGGCCAGTATCTCTTATGCTCAAAGAAAACCATTAGCACATTGCAATTGGGTCGCTAATATCTATCATGGAATTGATATTGGCATGTATACACCTAATTTTTCCAAAGGAAAATATCTTGCTTTCTTAGGACGAATTTGTGAGGACAAAGGAACTCATAAAGCTATTGAAATAGCTAAAAAAACCGGAATTCCTCTCAAGATTGCCGCTAAAATTGGGCCTCATGATCAAGAATTTTTTGATAAGGTGATCAAACACCAAATTGACGGCAAGCATATTGAATTTGTAGGAGAAATTACTGAGTCAGAGAAATCCGATTTCTTATCAAATGCAATAGCATTATTGACTCCCATTGACTGGCCAGAGCCCTTTGGACTGGTCGTCATAGAATCTTATGCTTGTGGCACTCCAGTGATAGGTAGGCCTTGCGGGTCTCTACCCGAGATTGTGGAGGATGGGAAGACTGGATTTCTCAGGTCAAGCTTGGAGGATCTTATTCAAAGCGTTTATGCTGCGCAAGAATTAGATCGAAAATATATTTATGAGTTTGCTCAAGAAAATTTCTCTTATCAAAGAATGGCTAGTCAATACCTTAAATTGTATAATCAACTGCTTAATTGTCAGAATGTGGTTACAAGATAAATAATTTAATTTAGTAGCTATACAGGTGACAATTGCCTACTAAATATTAATCAAGGAGAAAACCTCATGAAATTATACTATACGAAGGGAGCTTGTTCACTTGCTTGTCGTATTATCATAAATGAGATAGGACTAGATTGTGAGTACATATCTGTTGATTTGAAATCCAAAAAGACTGAAAAGGGCCAAGATTTTACTCAAATTAACCCGAAGGGCTCAGTGCCTGTGCTGATCACTGATGATGAAGAAACTTTGACTGAAAATGCCGTCATTCAACAATACTTAGCTGATCATAACAACTCTACTGATTTGCTGCCAAAAGTTAGAGACATTAAGCGATATCATGTTTTGGAATGGCAAAATTATGTTGCCACTGAAATTCATAAAGCATTTGGTGTCCTTTTCCATGATGCCATTTCTAATGAGTTAAAAGAACAAATCTTTGCCCCAATAATTAAAAAGAAATTTCTTTATGTTGATAAATCATTAGAAAATAAATCTTTTCTAATATATGAGACGTTTACTCTACCAGATGCTTATATTTTTGTGATGCTAACATGGGCTGCTCATTTTAATTTTGATCTAAGTGAATGGCCAAATATAACTCGATACTTCCATGAGCTTAAAAAACGACCCTCAATTAAAAAATCACTTCTGGATGAAGGACTTTCTTATTAATTGACTTCAATTTAAACCTTCGAAAATTAAAAGTGAGGTCGACAATGAAAAACCAATATGAACATATAAAAGATAATAAAGGCAAGACACGGGAAGGGAAAGAGATTGTTTCCCTTTTCGAGCTTCTACCTAAAGATCCATTCGACTGCTTATTAAGCATGCTGTCTGATAAAGATATCATGAATGTTTTTCTCATTTCGAAATTTTTCCATAAGCAAATAAGCTTAAGGCTTAATTCTTTCTACGGACGTACCTTTCGATTTAATATTTGGCAAGAAAACGAATTAAAGAGATTAGAAAGGTCCGTAAATAAGTTTAAAAGTCATTTTCAAGTAACCGTGCTAAATAGACCACACGATTCTTCTTGTATGAAGTATGTATATTATCTGGCTTTAGTCTTTTTTGCATTAGCTCAGCTACTTCCAATTTGTAAATATTCTTTTTTAATATATACCGATACCGAAAACAAAAAAGAGTTGGGAAATTCATTTTCAAGTTATTTAGTGATTATAATGCCAATAATCGCTCTTATTGTCGGAGGTTGTTCAAGAATCATAAATGCGAAAATAAGAAATGTTGAATTTCAAAATTCACTCATTACATTAAATCAGTTTAATGAGCTGGAACAATTTATAGAAGACAATAAATTAGTCAGTGATTTTATTTTGAAACATAAAATAGTTGTAGGTGTCACGACAGTAAGTCAATTATTAAATGCTCTTGCAGAAGAAGTTACAAAAAATATAACTTTGGCAAACGAACTTGAGGCTAGCCTCGAAATGAAGCGTTTTTTTACTAAAGACCACTTGTATGAAACAGATTTATCTGAAATGAATAAATCTAATCCAAAGTTATTAAAGTACGTTATGCATACGAATCTCTTATTTTTTAGAAAAAATAATGAAAGTTTGATTGCTGGCCTAATTGACGAAAAATTTGAAAAATCTAATCCTACCTTACTAATTAAGGATAAGGAGAGTGTTCACTCAACTGTCCAGCTAAATTAGCTCAAAAAGTTTGATTGGAATAATCAGTATCGCCATTATAATTCTCATTTGTAACTTCATTATCAAAATTCTGGTTTATCGCGCTGCGATTTCTAGCTAACGTAGCCGAAAAAGGAAAAGCATTATCTCTTTGAACGTTGTTACTGTATCTATTCCCAAAAAATGGTGGCATTTGAAAGCTTTGAGAGGTGCAAAGTTTTAAAAAAACTTGAAAGGAAGGTAACGAATTTGTTTGTACCTGGGGATCAATCTGAGGAAAAGTATTTCCTCTTTGAATGTTACTATCTCTACTCCCAAAAAATGATGACGCTTGAAAGTTTTGAGAGGTGCTAGAGTTTAAAAAAACCTGAAAGGAAGGTAACGAATTTGTTTGTACGTGGGCACCATCAATCTGAGAAAAAGTATTTTCTCTTTGAACGTTACTATATCTATTCCCAAAAAATGATGGCTCTTGAAGATATTGAGAGGTAGTAGAATTTAAAAGTGCTTGAGGGGGAGGTGGTGGTCGAGTTTCGAAGGCACCAATAACTTGACTTTGGCTTCTTTCTCGTTTTTTTCCCTTCTTTTCTCCTGTGAGAATTAATTCTTGGTTACGGATATCTGCTTCTACTACATTAATACGACTTTGTAATAATGAGATCTTCCATTCTTTATTTTTAGATGCTTTGCCTCCATTTCCATCTTTTACCTCTTTAAATGCTGCATTTAGTACATCCAGTTTGCTAATCCAATTTATAAATGAAACAATAAATTTGTTTTTACCAAAGCTACTACTCATTACTTTTATAACCAGCAGCGTAAACCTTTTAATATTTAAATTCATAATTGCATTATGTAGCCTTTCATTTCCCTTCCACATATCCCTAATAATGGATTGAGCTCGGCTGGATAAAGCTAATTTGAAATTAAGGATAAGATTTTCTGTGGGAATGGCTGGCAATTTTTGACCTTTATGACTAACAACTTCCTGCCCACTAAATCTTGCACGCAGCAAGGAATTACAATTCCATATTGCGTCAATAATGACTTTGCGAGTGCTTAACAAAGCTAATTCGAAATCTTGGATTAGTTCATCTGGAGAAATGCTACACAAAATTGGCTGTCCAAAATTATCACTGCCGAAATTGTCTTCTTTACCACTATACCAAAGAAACAACAAGGGGTTTCCATCCCATACCTTCATTATAATAAATTCATAACGACTGCCCAAAGCCCAGCGAAAAACTCTGAAGAGATATTTAGGAGAAATAGTACCTTTAACATCCTGTCCACCGTCTACAGATTCACTATAGCCAAAATAAATTTCCTGACCACTACACCATTCCCTCAGTAACAAGTTCTCATTCCATATGTTATAGATGTCACTTGGTCTACGTGAAGATAAAGCTTCCCTGAATTTATCAATAAGAGCTTCAAGCGTAGCATACTGAGGCGCATCTAAAAAGTGATGATTGTTTGACCTCCTTTCTAACATGATAAATGTTCCTAATTTAATTAATTGTAATATTAAAACAATATATGATTTGGACTTAAATAACTAGGGTCTGTCGTCAATTAGCCCCCACTATGTCATCCCGCGGCTTGTCTACGTCGTCCCACTGCTATTAAGTTAAGCAATCTGTCGTCCGGTGATGGTTTGATCACGGAATCTAGGGAAGTGCCCCTATCCTGGATCCCGCGACTTGTTCGCGGGATCCAGTAAAGTGGCATATATCCTAGATTCTGCGAACAAGTCACGGGACGACATAGGGGAGAAAAAACCCTTAACTTAATGGCAGTGCTACGTCGTCCCTCGCCTTGTCCGCGGGATCCAGGAAAAGTTTCTACTATAGAGCTTGATATGCTTATCAGTTATCCTTCTATTTTTTACAAGGAGTCTGGATGGATGCGACGTTACGAACTGACTGATGAACAGTTTACAAAAATAGAAAACATGCTGCCCTGACGTGAAGGACATGTAGGCGTTACTGCTCAAGATAGCAGAATTTTTATTAATGGTGTTCTTTGGATATTTAAAACAGGCGCACCGTGACGAGAGGAGGTTTATCAAGTAAAATTCATTGTATAGTAGATGGGTTAGGAAATCCAGTTGAGTTTATTCTGACTGGCGGTGAAGTGCATGATAACATGCGTGCTGAGGCTTTGCTTGAAGGCAAAAAGGCCGATTAGAAGCTATAAAATTAACTGCATCCATTATTTTGATGTGTTAATAAAATTCTCCATGATTTCATTTACTGTATTTACAAGCCCTATTTTTAAACATTAAATACCGAAAATTTATATCAATAATGAATGATATATAATTTGAGGAGATGTTTATGGGAGAGTCTTTTGTTTATATTTTGGCAAGTTGCCGCAGTGGAACATTATATGTTGGCTCAACAACTAATTTAGTAAAAAGAGTATGGGAACATAAAAATAAGGTTATTCCTGGATTTACAGTCAAGTATAATGTTCATCAATTGGTTTATTATGAAATGCATCAAAATATCATGGAAGCTGCTCGACGCGAAAGACGATTTAAAAATTGGTGCAGGAAGTGGAAAATAAACATCATAGAACAATTTAATCCGACATGGCGAGATTTATATGAAGACATCTGCGTTTAACTGGATCCCGCGAACAAGTCGCGGGACGACGTAGTGGGAGCTACGGGACGACGTAGCACTGCCATTAAGTTAAGGGCATTTCCTCTTCGCCGTCGTCCCGCAACTTCGCCGTCGTCCCGCAACTTCGCCGTCGTCCCGCAACTTCGCCGTCGTCCCGCGACTTGTTCGCGGGATCCAGGATAGAGGCACTTCCCTAGATTCCATGATCAAGCCATCACCGGACGACAGATTGCTTAACTTAATGGCAGTGGGACGACGTAGTGGAAGCTAATTGACGACAGGCCCTAGTCTATTGCATCGAATAAAAAAATAAAAAATTGTCAGAATTGGTGATAAAGAAAAATTTTATATTTACATAGTATATACTTCATTGGAGGTTTTATGAAAATAACAAAAGTATTTAAATCTGGTAATTCACAAGCAGTACGTCTTCCTGTCGGTTCTCAGGTGGCCAGTGAAGAGGTAGAAATTTTCAAGCCTAATAATGAGATTGTAATTCAAGAAATACCGTGTAACTTATCCCGAGTATTCCAACTATTGACTCAATTTCCTGATGATTTCTTTGCCAATGGTCGAAAAGACAGCTCTCCACAAGAACGTAATTTTTAAATGACTCTACATTTCTCATACAACCACTTTACACCCTGGCTGCAAATTGCATTCTCGATTCTGAATAATCACAGATAATGGAAGTGTGCTTTCTTTGCCTAATTCAATTTCAAATCTATCCCTGGTGACTAAGACTTCTAACCACTGCTGATGAAATTGAAGATTAAAATTTAACATATTAATACGAGCTGGTAACCTTGGCGAAAAACTTAATTTGCCATGCTTAATGTCAATACCCGCAAAGCACCTCAAATTTATGAAAATGGTGGAAGCCATTGCTCCCAAATGGATGCCTTCATGCGTCGTGCCACCTTGTAAATCTAACAGGTCGCTATCTAATACTTCCTGATAATATTTCAAGGCAATCTCAGGATTAATATACCTGTAAAGAGAGGCTATAACTACCTTACTTAGTGTTGAACCATGAGAAGTCCGCCTGAGATAATAATAAATGTTTTTGAGGAGAATTTCTTCATTAAATAAATAACCAAGTTTAGTGAAAATAGAGTGTAACTCTTCATAGGAAAATAAATATAAAAGCATGAGAACATCAGCTTGTTTAGAAACTTTATAATTATCCGATGAATCATTTTCTGCTTTTAAAATGCGATCTAACCTTTCTATATTGCCATATTTTGCTATGTACTCATCCCAATTAAATTCAGGCAATTGTTCATATCCGTCAAATTGACTGATAATATCATTATCGTGAAAAGGAATTTTCATTTTTAAGGTTATATCAAACCAATAGGCGATTTCTTTATCATGAAGTTGTAATTTTTCTTTAAGTTCTTCGCATCGCCCAGATGGTAATAAAGATAAAATTTCCAGCGCTCGTTCAATAGACCATACTGCCATAACATTGGTATAGGCATTGTTGTTAATACCCTCTTGATCACTATAGGGATATTTTTCATGATACTCATCCGGACCTACTACATGATTTATTTCATAACGCTCTGCTATAGGATTAAATTGAACAATACTAGCCCAAAATCTGGCGATTTCAAAAACCATTTCTGCCCCATAGTCGCAAAGAAAAGATTTGTCGCCAGTCGCCAAATAATACTGCCAAATGTTGTATACAATGGCTGCATTCACATGCCTCTGGTAATGACTATAGTCTGGCACCCAAGCATGCGATCTCGGATTAAGATGAATCGTTTGAGTTACTTCATCACCATTACTGGCACTTTGCCAAGGGTACATTGCACCTTGATAACCATTTCTTACGGCAAGAAGACGAGCCATGTCTAAACGATAGTATCTATATAATAATAATGAACGAGCCATTTGCGGGAAATAGAAATTATAAAAAGGAATAATGAACAGTTCATCCCAAAAAATATGACCACGATAGGACTCTCCATGAAGCCCTCGCGCAGGAATCCCAGTATCTACCCGAATTGAATTATGAGAAACTGTCTGCAATAAATGGAAAATATGTAACCGTAAGATCCGTTGATCTTCGCCTTGCGCCTGAATTTTAATATCACAAAGTTTCCAAATGTTTCTCCATGCATGAAATTGCTCTTCAAGTAAATGGTGATATGGCTTCTTCTTAACAAGAAACATCAAATTCTTGGTATAAGTAAGGCAATCGCTGGTTGCAACATCATTATTTTTCGCAACAGTGAGACGCTTTTCAAGGATAAGGGTTTGATATTCATTTACGTGGCAATGAAAAATAGCATAAATGGATTGTGGGTTTTTTTCTATCTCTGGTTTGTTCGCTAATTTCTGATGATTTTTAAATAATTCTTGGAATAATGTATAAGCAACTTCGATATGAGATTGATTAGTTCGAGTCAATAAACTGAATTGATTATTTTCTTCATCTTCAATTTTTAAAATATCTAAATGCTTAGAGTTTAATTCTTTGTAACGATCAACGCCACTATTAATGACAGAACCATCTAATCCCGATTTAATCAAAATTTCACCAGACCAGTTTCCAGGTTTTAACTGGAACATTTGACCTGCAACATGCGGATTAGCCATGCTTATAAAACGTTGATAATTTAAATGGGTAACCCGCCCTTTTTGATCTTTAATACTTATTGAACGTTGCAACAATCCTTTTTTTAAATTTAATTCCTGCCTATAATCCAGAATTTCAATGTTGTCTAAATTATACCATTCTTCATCATTTTTATGCTTGAAGGTAATTGGCAACCAGTTTGGCATGTTTACTAAATCTTCATTATAGATTTCTTTTCCTTCAATAATACTCTCCAATCGATTATAACATCCTGCAAAATAAGTGCCTGGATAATGATATTTATCAGCAATAGATTCTTCACCTGCTCCTCGTGAAGCAAAATAGCCATTCCCTAATGTGCATAATGCTTCTCGCAATTTCTCTCGCTCAGGCTCATAATCACTATAAGTCAACAACCAGTTTTTTTCTCTATGCTCTATGACTTTTCGAGTTTGCACTACAGCAAGTAGCTGTTTTAAAAAATAATAAACTTCATTAGGATTATTGAGATAATAAGAGGCATATGTTTGCCGCAAATTTTCAGTTACCAATACTCCAATACCATAGTCTTTGATTTCAAAGAAAGCATCTTCATCTGTCGTGTCATCTCCTATATATAAAGGGATGACATCGGGATCATTATTAGAGAGTTTTGATAATAAAAACCTTAAAGCTGATCCTTTATTCCATGCTATGTTTGGACGAATCTCAAATACCATTTTCCCCTGTCGTTTAATTAACCCCGGATATCCCTTGATGATTTCGTCAAGAATTTTTTCAATATATAAAATCTGCTCAGAATTAACGAGCCGATAATGGACAGATAAAGAAAATTTTTTATTCTCGATGAAATAATTTTCAATACCCGACAGTTTAGGAATTATTTCTTGATAACATTTTTGCACACTGTCTATAAACTCTATTCCCTTTTCAAAGGTAGTTGCAAAATACTCTGGCCCAATAATTTCTAAACCATGGTTTCCAGCATAATATAACCCATTAATTCCAACCATATTTTCTATATCGGCCAATTGACGACCACTTACAATGATCACATGGCAAAATTGTTTTAACTGAAATAATAAATCTTTCATTTCCTTGGAAATAATCGCAAGCTCAGGTCTTTTTACGATGGGAGTTAAAGTCCCATCGTAATCACAAAATAATAAAAAGTGCTTATTATTTAGTAACTTAACAATATCATGGAAACTATTTAGGGCTGATCGAGGGTTTTTTTTTAACTCACTTTTAATTTGATCAAGCTTTAATTCGGATAAATCACTTACAACAATATCTGCCCCTTGCTGTTTAAACTCTGCATGCCATTTATTACGACGGTCAATACCAATAACTAATCCAAACTGACCTTTTTTACCTGCAATTATGCCGGAAAGAGCATCTTCAACGACGACAGTTTCTTCAGGAATTGCAGAAATACGCTTAGCAGCTTCCAAAAAAATATCTGGATCAGGCTTGCCCTTTAAGTGATATTGTATAAGTGCTTGTCCATCCACAATTGCATCAAATAAATTTATAACTTTAGCTTTTTTTAATATAAAGTGAGCATTTTTGCTTGATGAAATAGCGGCTGTGTGAATATTATTTGCTTTGAGCTCCTTGATTAAATTAATTGTACCATCAAAAACAGAAACACCCTCTTCATTTATGAGATCCAAAAAGAGTTTATTTTTACTCTGCGAGATACTATCAATGAGCTCTTCCTCTTGGGGGGTTATTTTGTCAAGAGAAAGTAAGTTTCTGGATCTTAGGAAATATTTGATTCCATCTATCCGACTTAAACCATCGACATATTGGACATAATCATCTAATGTAAAAGGAACAAAATCAGTTTTCTTTCGACGCGCTTCTTCTTGAAGGTAATGGTCGAAAATTTGCTTCCAAGCTTTGAAATGCACTTGCGCCGTATCCGTAATCACACCATCCATATCAAAAATTGCACTTCTTAATTCCATTTCTTTTTCCTCAAGTAGTTACTAAAAATCATAATACAAGAACTTCACTTTTACCAAATTTGATTCATATTCAACGTCAGTTCGACGAACCTAAGAGAGGTAGGGTGGATTACGACCACTGCCATTAAGTAAAAGTCATCGCTCCTTGCCGTCGTCCCGCGACTTGTCCGCGAGATCCAGTTCTCCTTCCTGGATCCTCGCATGAAAGGTTTGAGCATTTTACAAGCATCATGCGGCGAGGAACGACGCCCTCAACATTATTTGCCAAAATAATTATCTAAAAAACTAAAGTTACCCTAAATCAAATATTGAGCAGGCTTGTAGAGGCAATAGGCACCGCGAACCTGCCTCAAGTTCTTGTATTTCACCACATACCTGAACGCGAATAGAAGCGCCCAGGTTAGCTGATTCTTGGAGATGCAAAGAAACTGCATATTGATCAATATGAATATGGATAAAAATACCTCTAAATAAAACTTTAAAAGAGATTGAGGACCAGGTAGGGGGTAAATTGGGCATAATAACTAGCCTATCTTCCAGTGCTCTTAGACCACATAGTCCATAAACAATCGCTATCCAAGATCCTCCAATGGCAGGGGTATGTACCCCATCCCTGGTATTACCATAAAGGTTCTTTTTATCACTATTTAGCGAAATTGTTAAATAATGATATGCCTTATCTTGTAATCCTAATTGAGCTGCAACAGCGCTATGAATTGGCGGGCTCCAGGAGCTTTTATGAAGAGTGCGAGCATCATAAAAATTAAAATTCTTTTCTGCAATCTCTCGATTAAAGGAGTTTGGTAATAACAGAATTAGTAAAATAACATCAGCTTGTTTTACATATTGTGTTTTAAAAAGATCCATTACTAATACATCTGCGGGAAACATAGGTAATCCATTGGAATCTAATGTCAGCGGACTAACGTCTTTTAATTTCAAGTACTTATCAAATTGGACAAGAATATCATTATGGGTAGGTATGTACATTTTTTCAGCAATAGTTTTTAGTTTTCTTAATTCTCTGGTAAAAAACTTATGAGCTTTTAAAATCTCTCTGGTTTGATATGGATAATTTTTTAAAAAATCAGATATCAATAAAGAGGTTTTTTCTAAACTCCATGCGACCAACATATTAGTATATGCATTATTGTTGACTTCTTCATGAAATTCATCCGGACCCATAATACGTTTTATTTTATAGAGATCCTTTTTTCTATTATGTACTACCTTTTTTTTCCAAAAACGTGCCATTTCAATTATCATTGATAAACCCATTTGATGCATGAAATCTATATCTTGAGTCACATTGTAATAGCTATCAATGGCATAAAAGATCGCAAGATTAATATGCAAGGAATTTCCACCTGTCTTAATTGGGCGAATAGTTCCATCAAAATCTTGGCTCCAAAAAGGTGTTTCATTTAATCCTGTATCAGCAGACTCCCAAGGAAAGAGTACGCCCTTATATCCCTTAGATTCGGTCATTTTTTTTGCAGCAGGTAAGCGATGAAAACGATATTCTAATAACTGACGAGCGACACTTGGCTCTGAGAATAAGTAACAGGGGAATAATAATAACTCTGTTTCCCAGAAAACATGACCTTTATAACCTTCTCCCGATAAAGTTTTAGCGCCAATACTGGTATCTTTAACGTTTTCATTAGCTGCAATCAATAAGTGGTAAATATTAAACCGCAAGGCGGCTTGAGCCTCATTATCACCAATAAGTTTTATATCATAGAGGTCCCATCTTCTTCTAAATGCTTGGCAATGTTCTTCCAGCAACTGGATAAAGCCTTTATCAACAATCGATGATAATTTTTCAAGAGCAGATTCCTTTAAGAAGCTTGGATCAATCACATCCTTGGAGGTGAGAAACACGATATATTTAGTAATGGTAATAAACTCTTCTTTATTTACACAGTAGGTGCTAAACGGTGATGAAAAAGGCTGCGTCTTACCTTGAAGGTGGATGACTGTTTTTTGAGCATATGCAATTTTTTTTTGATGATCCAGTGAGCGAATGCAAATAAACTCGACATCACCCATTTGCTCTTGTTCATCTATGGAAAAGGTTTGAATATTTTCTCTTAGCCCTTGATTTTTAACGTTAAGATCTATGCTAGTATCTATTGTTAACATACAAGACTGACTCAGGGGAGAGATAACAGAGTGCATGACAGCCACATGCAAATCATTCATGGAAACAAATCGGAGGCTCTGATAATCAAACTCAGTATTATTTTGGGATTTAAAAATAGAATGGCGATAAAGTAAGCCCTTTTGTAAATCTAAAATCCGTTCATGGCTTTCCGTCTGAGCTTTAAAAATTGCCAACTGCTCGTCCTGAGGAAGTAGGACTGCTAAGTGGAACGGGTTGGGAGCATTAATGATTTGGGCTTCAGGGAAAGCAAGGTGATCAAAAATACCCGCAAAATAGGTCCCTGGCACCGCTTTTGGTGGGCATTCCTCAAGTATTCCGCGACTACCCATATAGCCGTTGCCTAACGTAAATTTGGCTTCAAATAGCGGTTGGCTGTCAATTTCATTTGCAGTTTCATGCAACAGCCATTCCTCATCTGAAAGACAGTCTGCGAAAAAAATTGCTACTCATCGCCAATTGCATCCTATCTAATTTGGTTTTTTTATAAATATAAACTCCCAGTAGGTTTTTTTTAAGCAAAAAATTAGTATAGGCTATCTTTTCGCCTCTTTTTCAAAGGGGTAAAAAGTTTCCATCCCTAGGCTAGTCCCCAATACCTCTTTTTCAAGTGTGGAAACTCCTCAAACAGCTTAGACTCGATAATCAAGTTTTTCAGTAACCAATAAAGAAAGCTGATTTTTCGGGAGGTAAATCAGACTCAAGCGCTTGATTGACTTCGGACTGATTATCAAGGGAGGATTTTGACATCATGATGTTATACCCCATGTAAAACATGTAGGCGGTACCTATATAACTTATGAACCGTAGCATCATCGGGTAAGACATAATCAGTGACGATAATCCCATACCCAGGATTAACAATAATAGTGTAAAACCAAGAGTTGCGCCCGATACATAAGGCATGGTTTGCTTAAATCCATAATTCAAGCCTGAGTTCAAAGTGACTATGTTAACTGGGCCCGGTGTAATGGACATAATCATAGAAAATAAAACCATTGCAAGTATATTCATAAACATTTCTACCATAGTGCTCGATCAGACTGACATTTTTTAAACAAAAATAGCCTCTTGAATCTCTGGTTTATAATATTGCGCCCTTCCTGTTTTGATTTCTAAATTACCGAAAAATTTTACTGATAGCGCAGTGTGTGTGTGACCACATAAAACTAAAAAAGGATTCATCATCAAAGGGTAATTCTGCGTAATTAGCTCTTTTAAAAATAATATTAGCTGGACGATAATTTTTTTGATATAATTGATAAATTCGGCAGAAATATCAATAGCGGTTAAACTTTTGCATCGTTTTGCTATTAAGCGTGAGTTATATCATTGCTGATAATGATCTAAGAGATACTAATTGCCGACTTGATATCAACCACAGCTAAATCTTGCTTGGGCTGAAATTGATCATACAATTCCTTTGCTCTCAAGAAATTATTGTGTAGAAGACAGTTTTGGATTTGAATCTGAATAGACTTTGGTAGTTCATTGAAAATAAACCTAGCTAACATAAATATACCCTGCATGATTTTGTTAAATATTAATATCCTTCAAAAAATTGTCCATCTGTACCTCATTTAAACAAAATAAAGACACTGTGTATGTACGTTTTTAGCTATTATATTTGTAGGAAAAGTTCCATATGCGACTCATGCCTTATATAAATTAGGCTCATTATGGATTCCAGGGTCTTGCTAACTCGATGCTTAATCAAATTTTAACATTCGAAAATTAATCTAATCTTAAGGAAAAAATATTATTACGAAAAACCTACTGAGGAAAAATTATGCTATCAAAAGATAAACCCAAGTACATTTTTATTTCCTCTTCTACAGGCAGAGCATATGAGCGTACGCAACTTACAAGGCGAATGATGAAAATATCTGTTGGTCAGGCTTTATTGATTTTAATCGACATGAATCATAAAAATGAGGAGAAATTGAACTTCTTAAAACGATTATACTTATCAGGCGCGAAAAATCTAGATGATAAAAAGATGATAGCAAAACTTATGGAGGATGAATCACTTGCCAACTATGAAATTTTATATAGTAAAAGAGCAATTGATGAAGATCCAACCAGACGGTATTTTGAAACTCATTTAGCCTTTGAAACGCTTAAGACAAGCCTGGATACAATTGATATTTCAGATCTCACAGCTTATAAAAATACATTATATAATATGTTGCCCTGTGGCAAGGAAAAAATTGCTGTTGATTACGTTATGAGCGGTAGCACTCCACCAGGCAAAAAAGATAATATATATAAAGAATATAGCGACGCCATTAAAAAACTTCAATCTAATGACTATTATCAGAACTTTGCACAAAATGAAAAATTAAAATTAGAATTATTAATCAAATTATCTTTTTTAGCTATTATTAACGACCTAGAAAGCAATCTTCATTTCCCTATAGATATTTATCAAACAGGGATTTTTTCAGAGGAAAATCGAGGCAAATTGTTCAAGCCTTATCAGGATACAGTGAGATCTCAGCACTTAGGTCTAATGAAAAGCTATATGCCAGTGCCTATCAATGATGTAGCTCATAGCGATAGTAATTCTTCCGCTCCTACACCTCAATTGGCTGCGAAGTCATCAGCGAATCCATTTTTATATCTCAGGCCACTGATCAAGCATACTTTAAATCAAAATCAGAATGGCCAAGACAAAATTTCGAAAAATGGGTTCATCCTTTCTCTAATTCTATTTCTGGAACAATGTTAGTTCAATTAAGAGTCTTGAAATATCTACAAAATGAAAGTAGAGCCGCATTTACTAACTTGGAGAAAACTTTAAATTATATAAAATGTTTTTCTTCAATATTATTATACAATAGCGGAGGACATTCATTTCATGAATTTTTGTCAGTTTTATCCGTTCCTGAAGTAAAAGAGAGCTTTGGTTTTGACAATATCAATGAAGAAACATTACTTTTAGACAGCAATAGAAAGGCATTTGAACAATCTTTGATGGATACTATAGCATACAATAAAACAATTTTGGTTAGGCAACTCTCAAGAAAAGGGCTAAAGTGTTGGCATTTTTTCGCTATGACAGGCCAAAAAATGGTAGATTATCAAGATAAATATGAGTTTAAATACAGTAAAATTACATTTGACAGCATATTAAAACATCTGCCAGAGGAAAAATGTTGGCGATTTATTCAGAAATTTAATAAAGATCAGCTTCGTAAAATGATTCCAAATAGTCATATTTTAGTAATTGTTTTATCTTTTCTAAAGAATGATAAAGATAAAGTCGACTTTATAGCTATATTAGGAAAGGGGAAATTAGATTTACTTATTAGAGAATACGCCGATTTATTACATGTATTATCTGACACAATTACATTTGATTGTGTATTGAAGGAAATGAGCCAGGAGAAAGTATTTTCATTAATTCAAATATTAGAGATGGCTCAATTAGATGCTCTAATTCCAGATAGCGACACCTGTGCAAAATTCTTATCAGTGATGACAGAGGAGTATCAAGAAAAATTTTTGCATATCTTAGGAAAAGATAAAATTAATTCTCTCATCACAGATTACAACGACTTTTATAGAGTATTTTCTAAATTAAAATTACGATCAGATAACCATAAAAATTTTTTATCCCTACTAGGAAAAGATAAAATTTTTCCTATTATTTTAGATAAATGGGAATTAGGATATTTATTATCTCCTGTGCGACAGGAACAGAAAAAAAACTTTTTAGATTTCATGGGAGATGATAAAATCATGTCATTAAAAACTTAAAGATTAACCTTGATATAACTTTAGGAAAGAGTACGCCCTTAGATTCGGTCATTTTTTTGCAGCAGGTAAGCGATGAAAACGATATTCTAATAACTGACGAGCGACACTTGGCTCTGAGAATAACTAACATGGGAATAATAATAACTCTGTTTCCCAGAAAAATTCTTGCATCTTGCTGCCTTCTACCTCAAAATATTGACAATTCTATTTCTGGAAATATAGATTCTCCAGAAAAAAATGGGAATAAGCTGTCACCAGAAAGCCTTTTATTGGCTAATCTTAAAGATGCAAATGCCTTTGAAATTATAGAAACCCCTCCTTCGTTTGTCATTAATGTTTATTCAAATCGTCTCACCAATGAGGATGGGCCCCTTATAAAACAATTCTTCGATTATTTTAATTTTATACAAGGCCCAGAAACAAATACGAATCCTAGAGCAGAAGAATCACTTCGTCAAAAATATAATGGAGACAAGGGTGCCATTTTTTCAGTTATGCAGCTACAAGAAATTATCAAAGAAACCGAGTGTGGAAGTGTTGCCATTAATATTAATAATTTTAAGGAATTTATGGATACTATTAAAAAGGCTGTTGTAGAAAACCTAGCTATTATTATTCCTGAAGCGACAAATCCATAGAGGAAACTAAAAATATCAAAGTTCACACTATTCCTCCCACTGATCTTGACAAGGATTTTCGCAGGAAATTGATAATCGTCATGCCTCCTGGATATAATATCGATTTAAATTTAACTGAGAGAATGACAGCAAAGCAGTTTTGAAAAAGTAGTTGTCCAACAAAGAAGCATTATCATTAGGACAATAATTCTCGCAAGAGAATATGTTAAACCCGCGTATTGAAACCTCGATATACTACTTCAACTTTATCTCACAAATCAAAATTAGTATATTGACATCATGTTCGGCTTTTTAAGATTCCCAATAGTTCAATTTGAAGTTAATCACACAAAAACTTACCATTCCACCATTATAGTTTGAACTTTTAGAAATCGTTTAAAGAGGATCAACTATCTTATAAAATTTATTATCTTTGTCTAAATAACGTCAGTTCGACGAATCTAAGAGAGGTGTGGTGGATTATGACCACTGCTATTAAGTAAAAGTCATCGCTACTGCCGTCGTCCCGCGGCTTGTCCGCGGGATCCAGTTCTCCTTCCTGGATCCCGCGGACAAGCCGCAGGACGACGGCAGTAGAGATTCTTTGCTTAGATTCGTCGAACTGACGTTAAATAAACATAATCTTTCTCCATTAAAGATTTTATAGCTCGTTAAATGCTGCTTGAGTTAGGATTAATTTTTTGTCGGAAAATAATTCATTTTTTTATCTTACGCATTTTGAATTACGCATGTTGTGTAACGCAAATTATGCAAAGTCAATAGAAAAAGGCAAACATTTTTGAAGAAAAAAATGAGTTATTTTCCTGAAAATCTACAGTTGAATATAAGTGAAGGGGCTAAAAATTTAGCCCCCTTATTAAGATACTAAAATATCATGGTTAAGAGCATGAATTATTGCAGCAATTGCTTGCTCGATAATAATATTTCACGCTTTTAATTGGATAGGTATAATTTTGATTATAAGAATAACATTTTGGACAACCGCAACAGTCATTTTTATATCCTTTATATCTTACACAGTAACTCTTCCAATAGGTTACAGTCTTATATCTGCAGCCACTGCAACAGTCGGTGCTGCAAGAACTTGTCTGATAATAACATGCAGGACCAGACCATGACTGAACACAGTTACAACCCCCGCATGTAGCAAGAGCTGATTGTGAAAAGATAAATGCAGAAATTAATAATAAGGTTGAAACCAATGCAACTTTAATCCTTTTCATTATTTTCTCCTTTAAATTATTTTTAGCTTTATAATAATAGCTTAAAAAGTTAAGTCTATTAGCCCTTAAAGAACAAATTTTAATTGAACAGAGAAATGGAATCTGCAGCAGCTTTTGTTATTGAAATTTATTATTAAACGTCAGTTCGACGAATCTAAGCAGAGGCAGAGTGGATTAGGGCCCCTGCCATTAAGTAAAAGTCATCGCTCCTTGCCGTCGTCCCGCGGCTTGTCCGCGGGATCCAGTTCTTGCAGGTTCCTGGATCCCGCGGACAAGCCGCGGGACGACGGCAGTAGAGATGCATATCCTTAACTTATAATATGGCAGTGAGATTATACCCCTCCGCCTAATCCACCCCTACCTCTGCTTAGATTCGTCGAACTGACGTTATTAACCCAGATAGCGACCTTTTCCATAGGAAAATTGCGAACTGTTGCCAAGCTCCTGACCCATTTGCAGTAGATGATGGCCAAGGGACATTGCCTTGGCTCCCATGCTTGTAGTGCGGCCAACACATCATGGTGATGCTTGGTGAGCGCTTCAGCTAAATCCATCGCGTTCGCCGCCGCTTTTGAAGTACTGGCGGCAGTATGCGGACGGGGAATAAACCCGGCATCGCCCAACAACGCCACCAGGCCCTCGACCAGTTTCGGGGCACCGTGATCGAGGATGCTCTGCACGAACGGCTCTTTCGTAGCGACAATCAACTGCTGGAAGGGAGGCGACAAAGTTTTGGCAGCATAGGCTCTCATATCACGCTCAACATCGGGGTGCATTTCGCCGGGTGGATGGAATTGTTGTGCCGCTTGCCTTCCTTATCTGTCAAAATATTCGGTAACTCTTTTTCCTCATCATAATTGACATACCACACCCAATTGAAGCGGCGCTTTTTAGGTTCCAGAGATTCGTCTTCACCCGGCACAACATATTGAAGAATATGCGAGTTCGGAAATTGCTGGAACACAAAACGCTCAGTGAAAATTTCAGCAGCTTCCTTGGGTAAGTCCTTTTCATCTACTAGCCCGCGATAAGCCACATATTCGGCATAATGCGGCTTTGAACCGGGGAACAATAACTCACGAACATGTGAAAGTGGCCCATCTGCGGCGATCAGCATATCGCCGGTTTCGGACGTGCCATCTTCAAAGAATGCCGTTACCGAGTCCTTGCCCTGGGTAAAGTTCACCAGGTTTTTGGCCGTATGATAATGCTCTGCAGGAAAATGCCGTTTCATCGTGCCAAACAGCATACCCCATGAAGTGAGCGTCTGACGCATCGCCATCGACTGCACCACGTCGCCATTCTTGTCGAGGTAATAACGTTCCTTTGCCACCACACCTAATGGCTCTTGATATTCCACACCCGCTAAGCTAAACGCTTTTACCACATCTGGCTGCAACACGATGCCACCACCTCGGCTTTCTAGCTCATGCGGGGAGCGCTCATAAATATCGACATCCCACCCTACTTTTTTCAACAAACAGCCAGTGAATAGTCCGCCGAGCCAGCCACCGATGACAATGGCGCGTTTACCAGTTCTATAAGAAAACATTCTATCAATAAATAGTTCCTTTCAGAGATAACACTTAGTTGACTTTGTAGTTACGGAATTGACAGAGCCGACCTTATAAACTCGCCTCAAAATTAATTTAGTTGAACATGCTTAGCTAAATAAGGATTTTAATCCATAATAAACTTATTGTAAGCCATTGATTAATAATGCCCGGGGCCGGACTCGAACCGGCACGGGATATACTCCCGAGGGATTTTAAGTCCCTTGCGTCTACCATTTCGCCACCCGGGCTTAAGTGATGAACTCATTTTACTTTTTGTCAATGAATTGGATCCAGGGCTATCCATCTTTCTAAAAAGGGAGGCTGGGGTCGGGATCGAACCGGCGTCCACGGCTTTGCAGGCCGCTGCATAACCACTCTGCCACCCAGCCATAACTGGTATTTCCTATTTAGAGAAACTAACTTGGAGCGGGAAACGAGACTCGAACTCGCGACCCCAACCTTGGCAAGGTTGTGCTCTACCAACTGAGCTATTCCCGCGCAACTTGAAAATGTATTATTCCTTTTCAGTAGACAAAGTCAAGTCTGGCCATGCTATTTTTAAGTACATAATCATAGACCATAGCGTTAAGCTGGCTGCCATATAGAGCATGATACTTCCAAATGTTTGTAGCAAAATATCTCTGCCCGGGTGGTATAACAATAACAAGATCAGCGCAACCATTTGTAATAGTGTTTTGAGTTTAGCGATCATAGTCACTGCAAGGCTCATTCGTTTTCCAAGCTCAGCCATCCACTCTCGCAAAGCAGATACTACTATTTCTCTACCCACAATAATTGCAGCAGGAATTGCTAAGAAGGGTAATTTAAGCTCTCCTACTACTAACACCAAGGCCACTGCAACCATTAATTTGTCTGCTACAGGATCTAAAAAAGCGCCAAATTTTGTCATCTGCTTAAGATTTCGCGCCAAATAACCATCAAGCCAATCGGTAATGGCGGCAAAGGTAAATAAGAGAGCAGCACTAGCATGGGCCCAGCTTACCGGCAGATAATAGAGTATGACCACAATAGGGACTAGTAGCAAACGTAATAATGTGAGGAGATTTGGAACATTCATTGCTCGTAGCTCAAAATTTAAGATAGGAGTCTGTATAGTACTATTTAAGGATGGCGGTTTGCAATCATCCTAAGGGCTAACTATGCAAGGCATCATAAATTTTTTGAGCCAAATTCAAACTAATACCAGAGACCTTAGCAATATCTTCGACACCTGCACGCATTAATTCCTGCAAACCTCCAAACTGATTTAACAACTCCTTCCTTCTTTTAGCACCAATCCCTGGGATTTGTTCAAGTATGGATTTTGTGCGAGTCTTAGCGCTTTTTTTACGATGGGCAATAATAGCAAAGCGATGTGCTTCATCACGTATTTGCTGAATAAGGTGAAGCGCCAATGAATCAGGGTTTAAGCGCAAAGGGTGTTCCCTACCTGAAATAAATAAAGTTTCAAGAACCGGGTTTTCGACCTTCTCCTTTTGCAATCCCTACTAACATGACTCCACTAACTTGGAGACTTTCTAATGCCACTTCAGCTTGCCTCAATTGGCCTTTCCCACCATCAATGAATAAAATATCTGGCAACTCTCCTCCACCCGTTTTAAGGCGATAGTAACGCCTAGTTAAGGCTTGTCGCAAAGCTGCATAATCATCTCCTTGGGTTATGCCTTCAATATTAAACCGACGATAATCTTTCTTGACTGGCCCTTCTTGGTTAAAAACAACACAAGATGCTACCGTAGCTTCTCCTAACATATGGCTGACATCGAAACATTCTAGTCTCTGTGGGACATTCGCCAAATTTAACACTTGTTGAAGAGTCTCTAATCGACGATAAATACTGGCCTTGCCAGCTAAATGACTTTGTAATGTCTGCAAAGCGTTTGTCATCGCCATCTTAATCCATTGACGATTTTGACCTCGCAATTGATCTGAAAAAACAATCTTCTTATGTAGTTGCTCAGATAGGGCATCTTCAATCCATAGTCGTTCAGGTAACTTAATATTTAACAAAACCCGATCTGGAAGTGATTCACTACGAACAGGATTTAAATAATATTGAGGAAGAAATGCCTGAAGGATCTCGATTTCTTTTTCATGTTTGGGTATATTAGGAAAATATGATTTAGATCCAATTAAATGACCGTTGCGAATGGTAAGTACGTGAATATTTGCCTCTCCACTGGCTCCTGCGATTGCAACGACATCAATATTTCCGTGATTGCTCTGTATATACTGTTTTTCTTGTATCCTTCTTAAGCTTACTATTTGGTCTCGATAACGGGCCGCCGTTTCATAATCTTGCTTTTCGGAAAATTCGTCCATTTTTTTTGCTAATTCATCAATAACCTTGTTATTTTTTCCTTGTAAAAAAAGTACAGCATGCTTTAACATTTTCCAAATAGTCTTCAGGCTCAATAAAGTCAACACAAGGTGCAGTGCAACGCTTGATGTGATATTGCAAACAGGGACGAGTACGGTTAGCAAAAAAGTTATCAGAACATTGCCGAATCTTAAACAATTTTTGTAATAATGCGAGAGTTTCTCTCACTGCTGCTGCACTAGGATAGGGGCCAAAATATACTCCTGGTGCTCTTTTGGGTCCACGATGAAAATCAAGTCTTGGAAAATCTTGATGAGCTGACAGGTATAAGAAAGGATAGGATTTATCATCACGCAACAGAATATTATAACGAGGCTTGAATTTTTTAATTAAATTACTTTCTAAAAGTAATGCTTCATTATCACTGCTGGTTACTGTCGTGGTAACATAGTTTAGTTGGTTAAGCATAGTTTGTGTTTTAGTGTCTGTAATGCTGCGAACAAAATAACTGGCCAAACGCTTTTTTAAATTTTTAGCTTTACCTACATACAGCATATTATCCTTCTCATCAAACATTTGGTAAACGCCTGGCAAGGAAGGAGCATTTTTTAAAAAATTTTTTAAGTCAAAAGTTCTCTCATTCATCTTTAAATTAAAGCATAATTATCGATTAACGAAAATATAAAGGCTATATAAATGAAAAAAACATTAAGAAATTATCTGGCGACTCTTTTTGGGTTGTTCCCGCTTTCACTGTTAGCTGCTTCTGTTCTCTTAGTACAGGATGCTCCCAATATCTTGCAAGCGCCGAAGGCTTTTAGAAGTACGTCACAGCAACCAGAAGGTAAGTGCTCAAAGGCAGGGTTAGATAGATTGCACCTAATGGGAAGTGGCCAATTTTCTGAGAACAATTTAAAGTATATTATTACCCATTACCAAAAACCTACTTATATTTTCGATCTTCGACTTGAATCTCATGGATTTTTGAATGGAATGGCTGTCAGTTGGTATGGCAAAAGAAATTGGGCAAATCTCAACAAATCAGATTTACAGATTACAAATACTGAAAATCAATTATTAACTGAGATAAAAAGCAAAAATGAAGTTTTTCTTCATAAGATAATTACCAAGACAAAGGGAATTATACAAAAAACTCAGCCACTTAGAATAAAGGTGGTGACTGTAAATAACGAAAAAGAAATTGCACAAAAAAATAATATCCACTATGTTCGTTTTTTTGTAGCTGATCATCGTCGCCCCAAAGATCAAGAAGTTGACAGATTTGTTAAATTGATGCGTACTATCCCTGAGGAAAAATGGATTTATATTCATTGTCGAGGTGGTAAAGGTCGAACCACCAGTTTTATGAGTATGATTGATATGATGCGTAATGCTAAATCTGTTAGCTTTGAAGGTATTCTTGAACGTCAATATCAACTTGGCGGCCAAAATTTATTTAAAAAAGTACTCCCAGTTCATACCTTTGCCAGTCAATCGATAAAAAGAATCTCGTTTTTAAGAGATTTCTATGAGTATTGTCGAGAAAATAAGGATCAATTCAAAACTAGCTGGCTAGAATGGAAAGTTAGGAACAAGCCCAGATAGATTTTCGAAAAAGAAGAGCTACGTAAATTAATTAAAGAACTATTAGGTGATTCACATGAGCAAAACCGGCAAAGATTTAATTAGCACTCTCAAAGAGGCAAGAAAGAAAGGTTTGGTTACCTTGCAAACCTCACCAGATGTGAGAGGGTTACGGAAAGAACTAAAATTATCCCAGCGAGAGTTTTCAGACCTTTACCATATAAATATCGAAACACTGCGAAAGTGGGAACAACATCAAAGAAAACCAGATAGCATTAGTCGTGCCTATTTAAAATGCATCCAAAATGATCCAAAATTAATTTCTAATTTGGTTAATATGTAGGGAGAAACCGCTGTCAAAAGAAAAGATGCTTTATATTTTAAATGCCTATTTCCCCATGGACAAGTCTGTCTGAAAGCCTCCTTAAGACCTCATTAAAACCAGATTTGGCTAATTGATGACTTTTTGTTAGAATATGCCCCCTATAGAAGGTCCTAACCATCCAATGCGCCGCTATTGCGAGCAGTGTCGCGCCCACTCGCTCGCAATAATGGAGCATTGGTAATTAATTACAAAAAAGCTTGATCATCAAGTGGCCAATATCATGCTTTTTTATTGAGGTAAATGAATATGCGAAAAAAATTAATTATAAAAACTTCATTTATGATCACATTGTTTTTTCTTTTAACATCTCTTGTCTATTCAAGTTCCGTAGTTGCGAAACATAAAACCATCCATCATCGTAAGCATCATGTAACAACCAAAAAGCATGCGATAAAAGGTAATCGTAAAAACAAGCATCACAGAACAACCAAGAAACAAGCAGTAACTAAACAAGCAGCAACTAGTAATCGTTGGAATGTTAATCCTAAGGTGTGGGGACTTGCCTTAAAAGCTTTTAATAACGCCCTACAAAAGGGTTACATTAAACAAAAAGTTCTTACAATTATTGATTATTCTCTACCTTCATCAGTCAAAAGACTGTGGGTGGTGGATGTTGCATCCAAGAAAGTGCTTTATCATACTTTAGTAACACATGGAAAACATACCGGAGGTTTATTTGCAAAACATTTTTCAGATAGACCAGGAAGCCTTGCTTCTAGTTTAGGACTATTCGTCACAGAAAATACCTATAATGGATCTAATGGTTATTCCCTACGCTTGCGCGGTCTGGAGCCTGGATTTAATGATAGAGCGCATTCTCGCGCGATAGTTATGCATGGAGCCTGGTATGCAACCCCTAGTTTTGCTGCTCATCATGGTAGACTGGGTGTGAGCTGGGGATGTCCAGTCGTAAGCCCTCAATTGGTAAAACCTATTATCAATGAGATCAAGGATGGGTCGCTAATTTTTGCCTATTATCCAGATAATTACTGGCTGCAAAGATCTAAATTCTTGCTGTAAGGCCCCCAATCACTTTGAGGCCATCCATATATGGCCTTAATACCTCAGGAATATGTATTCTGCCATGACTATCCTGATAATTTTCCATGAGTGCAATCAATGTTCTGCCTACAGCAAGACCGGAACCATTCACAGTGTGCACTAAAAGTGGCTTATCATTTGGCGAAGGACGCCAACGGGCTTGCAAACGACGCGCCTGAAAATCTTCACAATTAGTACAGGATGAAATTTCTCGATAGCAGTTTTGACCTGGCATCCAAACCTCTAAATCATAGGTTTTTGCCGCTTGAAAACCTAAATCAGCAGTGCAAAGTGCCATAACCCGGTAGGGTAAATTCAACCGCTTAAGGATGGTTTCTGCATGTACTGTTAATTGCTCAAGAGCGAGGTAAGATTCTTCTGGCCTAACAACTTGTACTAATTCAACTTTCTCAAATTGATGTTGACGTATCATACCACGGGTGTCTTTACCGTATGAACCTGCTTCTCTTCGAAAACAAGGAGTATGAGCAACCCATTTCAATGGTAAATGGTCATTCTCAATAATAGTCTCTCGAATGAGGTTGGTCAGTGACACTTCCGCTGTTGGAATCAAACTGAGATGGGATTCACCAAGAATCTCAAATAAATCTTCTTTTAATTTTGGGAGTTGACCCGTTCCGTATAGGCATTCTTGCTTTACCAGATAAGGAACATAGACTTCATGGTAACCATGGTCTTTAGTATGAGTGTCTAACATCCACTGGGTAAGTGCTCTATGAAGGCGGGCCAGTGTATCATGCATGACAACAAAACGGGCACCTGATAATTTAGAGGCGGCATTAAAGTCCAACAACTTTAAATTTTCTCCCAATTCCACATGATCTTTTGGAGGGAAAGAAAACTGGGGAATCGTGCCCCAATGACGCAATTCTAAATTATCTTGCTCGTTCATACCTACAGGGACGGAAGAGTCAGGAATATTGGGGATAGTCAAATAGATTTCTTGAAGTTGATTTTGTACTTGCTCAAGCTGATGCCCCACTTCTTTTAAATCTATCCCCACTTGACTCATCTCTTCCAACAAAGAGGAGATATTTTCGCCCTTAGCTTTAGCCTGACCAATTAATTTTGAATTGGTGTTGCGCTTATTCTGTAATTGTTGGGTTCTAATTTGGAGTTCTTTACGTAGGTCTTCCAAATGGTTTATTTTTTCAATATTCAGGATAAATCCACGGGTTGATAATGCATTTGCAACGCGCTGAATTTCACTGCGTAATAATTTAGGATCTAACATATGGCCACGCTTCTATAGTTAACTTTCAAACATGTTCCTGATATAACGTCAGTTCGACGAATCTAAGAGAGGTGGGGTAGATTACGGCCACTGCTATTAAGTAAAAGTCATCGCTCCTTGCCGTCGTCCCGCGGCTTGTCCGCGGGATCCAGTTCTCCTTCCTGGATCCCGCGGACAAGCCGCGGGACGACGGCAGTAGAAGCCGCGGGACGACGGCAGTAGAGATTCTTTGCTTAGATTCGTCGAACTGACGTTATATATCTATTGGTTTGTCATGATATCTACTCCCTTTGGCACATGGAAAATAAATAATGCATTAGACAAATTGGGGTTAATCTTTACATTGGAGAAACGAAATATATTTTTGGATCCTAAATTATCAACAACTGCCATCATGCTGAGTTTTTTATTGGTAAATTCCAACTCTACCCACTGAACCATATCCTGACCTTGGCGGGGTTTTAACTGAAAATACGCCTTATCCCCTTTTTGTTCATAGTGGGTAATAGTAAACCGTCTTTCAATATTCTGTGTAGAGCCACTTAGCAATGTTGCAGGACTGTTAGTATCCTTGGTCAGACTTTGTTTAGTAGCCTGTTCCAGGTCGACATCATAAAACCAAAGAGACTTACCATCTGCAATGATTAATTGATGATTGGGTTGTGTAATTTCCCATCGAAATTTACCAGGTCTTTGCAATGCCATTTTACCAAACGACATCTTACCTAATCCTTTTTTGGCGATAGCTTTCTGCTTGAAATCGGCGCTCATTGAATGAAAATTAGATAGCATTTCATTTAATTGGCTGGAGGGAGTACTCGCAAAAATGGGCAATTGAGTGACTAATAGTAGTATGAAAAGTATAAATTTTATTTTCTTCATCAATAATAACCTCAATAATAAAGAACATGTTTGAAATACAACCACGGGAATTCCGCAAGAGCCAATTAATTTGCAGGAGGCACTAAGACCTCTCTTGAACCATTTGTCTCCATTGGACCCACTATACCAGCATTTTCCATTGCTTCCACAATCCGAGCCGCTCGATTATAACCAATTTTAAGTCTTCTTTGTATGCCAGAAATAGAAGCCCGCCTTGTTTCAAAAACTATTTGTACAGCTTGATCATACAAAGGATCACTCTCACTGCTGCCTTCATCCTCGCTCAATTCATTCAAGCCTTCCGGAGCGCTGGTTAATACTTCTTCTAAATAATCAGCCCTGCCTCTACGCTTTAAATCACAAACAACACGGTGTACTTCTTCGTCAGCAACATAAGCTCCATGTATTCTAAATGGAATGCCTGTACCAGGAGCTTGATAAAGCATATCACCATGACCTAACAATTGTTCAGCGCCTTGTTGATCCAAAATGGTCCGTGAGTCAATTTTAGAAGACACTTGAAATGCAATTCTAGTGGGAATATTTGCCTTGATAAGACCCGTAATGACATCAACGGAAGGACGCTGCGTAGCTAAAATAAGGTGAATACCGGCAGCTCGTGCTTTTTGAGCAATCCGGGTAATAAGTTCTTCAACCTTTTTGCCAACCACCATCATCATATCAGCAAATTCATCAGCCAATACCACAATATAAGGGAGCTCTTGTAAAGTTTGAGGTTCAAGCCCCATTCCTTGCTGCAATGGATCAAACAAGGGCACGCCTTTTTCTTTTGCATCTTTAACTTTTTGATTATAGCCAGCTAAATTTCTCACACCTAATGATGCCATGAGTTTATAACGACGTTCCATTTCTGCAACACACCATCTTAAAGCGCTGGCAGCATCCTTCATATCTGTCACAACTGGCGTTAGCAAGTGCGGAATGCCTTCATATATTGCTAACTCTAGCATCTTCGGATCAATCATAATTAAACGTAATTCTTGCGGTGTTGCTTTAAATAACAGGCTAAGCAACATAGCGTTCAAACCTACCGATTTTCCGGATCCTGTGGTACCTGCCACCAATAGATGAGGCATCTTTGCCAAATCGACAATGACTGGATGACCTGCAATATCCTTGCCCAAGGCTAAGGCTAAGGGGGAATGTGCATTTTCATATTGCCCAGAACATAAAACTTCTCGCAGTCTAACCGTCTCACGGTGCTGATTGGGCAGCTCTAAGCCAATGACTGGCTTTCCCGGGATAATCTCGACGATTCGAACACTAATCACTGAGAGTGAACGTGCTAAATCTTTTGCAAGTATGCTGACTTTACTAACTTTAGTGCCCGCGGCCAATTGTAATTCAAATCGGGTGACTACGGGGCCTGGGTGAACAGCCACTACCTTGACCTCTATACCGAAATCTTGAAGGCGTAATTCAACTTCGGAAGACATGTGTTCCAGTTGTTGATTTGTATAACCCTTATTACCGCTTTTGTCAGGAAGATCCAATAATGTGACTGGGGGAAGAGTTCCCTCTAGGCTAGGCTCAAAAAGTATATTAGGGGAAATAGCGACTATCTTTTTAGTCTGTTCTTTATGGGCAAGATTATTCTTGGGTTTTATCAGCTCATCTTTATCTTCTGGCTCATTGATTTTGATTTTCGGCTCAACGCGAATGATAACTGGTTTTTCCTCATTATTTTTAATGGGTAGCTTGGGGTATGAATCTTTTTTAGGATTAATTTCCTCCTTTGGATACAAGCGCTTGTATTTAAATATCTTAGATAACCCATTCACTTTGTCCAAGACAAACTTACCTAGATTATCGGTGACAACTAACCATGAACATCCTGTTACTAAGGTTGCACCCGCCAGGAACAAAGCAAATAAGATGAGACCTGATCCCATGGGGTTGAAAACTTTTAACATGCTATATCCAACCACATTTCCAATGACACCTCCTGCCGTAAAAGGTAGATAAGAGGAAGAGGCAAAATGCAAGCTGGCTATACCAGTACCTGCAAAAATAAACAAAATATAACCCATTACTTTTAAAAATAGTAAGGGTTGGGGAGGTTCTTGTAAGACCTTTCGATATCGATAAAAAATTTGCCAAGCATTATAGGAAAATATAAAAGGAAATAAAAAAGCTAAATAGCCACAAATATATAGCAGCAAGTCTGAGACCCATGCTCCTACTTGTCCTCCTGCGTTAGTGACATGTTGAGTTTGGCCAGTATTTGACCAGCTTGGATCTGTTGGATGAAATGTTGCTAAGGAGATAAGTAAAAACAAGGAGAAAGCCATAATTAAAATTAATATACCCTCTCGCAACCTGCTGTACGTTTGTAACAATAATGCAAATGAATGCTCTTTTTTTCGAACACGTTTCACCAATGTTCCTCGCTTATTTAATGTTTTTGTAACTATTTTTGTAATAAAGAAGAGTCATATTAATTTAACATGTAAAAAAATTGTCAGGTAGATAAAATATCTTTTTAGGATAACTACGTGACAAATTTGAGAGAAAATGAAATGCTTAAACTTAATTGTAGAACGTCAGTTCGACGAATCTAAGCAGAGGCAGAGTGGATTAGGCGGAGGGGTATAATCTCACTGCCATATTATAAGTTAAGGATATGCATCTCTACTGCCGTCGTCCCGCGGCTTGTCCGCGGGATCCAGGAACCTGCAAGAACTGGATCCCGCGGACAAGCCGCGGGACGACGGCAAGGAGCGATGACTTTTACTTAATGGCAGGGGCCCTAATCCACTCTGCCTCTGCTTAGATTCGTCGAACTGACGTCTGTAGAGTTAGATATTCAAGCTATTTCGTATACGTTCCATAATTTAAGACAAGTGAGAAGATAAATGAGTGAAACTAAACATCATCAGCTAATTATCTTAGGATCAGGACCTGCAGGCTATACTGCTTCCATTTACGCCGCCAGAGCTAACCTAAAACCTGTCATTATCACAGGACTGGAGCAGGGAGGGCAGTTGTCAAAAACTACTGATGTTGACAACTGGCCAGGAGATGTTGAAGGTCTTCAAGGTCCGGACCTAATGGATAGGATGCTCAGGCATGCCAAACGGTTTGAAACGGATATCATATTTGACCATATAAATGCAGCCGACTTGCGTCAACGACCCTTTCAACTCAAGGGAGAATATCACCAGTACTCTTGTGAAGCCTTGATAATTGCCACAGGGGCAACAGCTAAATATCTTGGGCTACCTTCTGAACAAGCATTCATGGGCAAAGGTGTTTCGGCATGTGCAACTTGTGATGGCTTTTTTTTCAAGAACCAGAAAGTTGCTGTTATTGGAGGAGGCAATACGGCTGTAGAGGAAGCGCTTTACCTGTCCCATATCGCTTCTGAGGTGTTAGTAGTACACCGTCGCGATAAATTCCGATCTGAAAAAATACTTGCGACTAAATTACTTGACAAAACACTCAATGGCAATGTGAAGATTGCTTGGTTCCATACGCTTACTGAAGTCCTTGGCAACGAAAGGAATGTCACAGGAATGCGTCTAAAAAATGTATTAAACAATGAGGAAATGGAGTGTGATGTTAAGGGTATCTTTATCGCCATCGGGCACAAACCCAATTCTGATATATTCCTTGGGCAGCTAGATATGGAAAACGGCTACATAAAAATCAAAAGTGGAGTCAATGGTGGTGCTACTGCAACTAGTATACCGGGAGTATTTGCTGCTGGCGACGTGACAGATTATATTTACCGGCAAGCAATTACTTCTGCAGGAACTGGCTGTATGGCAGCATTAGATGCAGAGAAATATCTTGAAAATTTAAAATAATTTCAGCTCTTCCGGAATCCCTGTGGTATTTTGAAAAAAATCTCCCTTAATCCCCATTTTTCAAAGGGGGAAACTCTTGTCAACCACGGGAATTCCGGAAAAGGCAATTTTATTTAAATGGTTGGTATTTATAGCTATTTATAATCAGAGCAATCGTTTTCAAGATCGTTAATTTCAAAGCCATCCTCATCACAGAAAGAGGATGTTACCTCAGATGAGGTACTTAAAGGGTCCGCATCGTATCCGGCAAGACCAAAGCTAAGACCACTATTATAACAAGGAATTGATACATCTCTCTGTGAGGTCACAGTAGATGCTGCAAATCCGGTTGCAGTAAAAAGAGAAAATATTACAGTTATTCCAATTGTTATTTTCTTCATGTCTCTCTCCTAGAGCCAGTAAAATTAGTATTTGTAAATGCCTTTAGAAATTAAAGGCAAGTAAAATGTAACTACTCACACATCGCGCTCGTCATTGCGAGCGGGATGTGAGTAGCTACGCAAAAATAACAATTTGAAATATAAATCGCAAGAATTTATTTCATTGTTTCTAATTTTAAACGCGTTGATGAAAATAACATCAACGCGTCTTCTAAGGATTAAAGATGGACTTGGAGGCCTACATAAGGGCCATCAAAGCTGGTATCAACGGCGCGTTGACGAAAACTTTCTATATTACTAGTCCGACCAGTCGAATTGAAGTAGTGATCAACTTGGTACCCAGCTTCAATAGTCAACTTGGTACGGGTTGGATTGCAAAATTGATAACTATAATTTAAACCTAATTTCGCATTTAAATTAGGCACGACTCGAGTATGTCCATTATAGATATTGATATGGGTCTCTTCTAGGATTGGATGATCGACATCTCCAAGTAAGAAATGGTCAGTTACTGTATCTTTAAATTTACCAACTAACAGACCACCCGTTGCTTGACCAACAAGACCAAAACCACTTCCTAATTCATATTCAAACTCTGAACCAAAACGAGGTCCAATACCAAGAAACCGGCTGCTTTGATTAATTTCTCCTGTACTTGTTACAGAGGGATCAACAAAATTCGATTTACCTTTGCCCAATGCATGATAATTAGAATCAATTTTAGCAAGTCGTAATCCTGTCAAAAGACGCAGGTGTGCCCTGCAACCAATATCGACATGTTGACCAAAATCATAATCACTTGCTAGGTACTTAAATCTAGCT
This sequence comes from uncultured Gammaproteobacteria bacterium, assembly GCA_963817645.1. Lineage (GTDB taxonomy): Bacteria > Pseudomonadota > Gammaproteobacteria > UBA6002 > UBA6002 > UBA6002. The sequence continues at coordinate 110,898 of CAWFQC010000040.1, forward strand.
TTTGCATCAACCTCCATTTCTGCAATTTCATCATCCACCTTGATAACACCCGCTCTCTTTGTTCTATGATTTAAATAGGTATGGGTTAATGACACATCATTTCCTGTGCCAGGAAACACATAACCAATATTAACGCGATAACCCAAATCATAATGAGGATTAATACTATCAATAGTGCTTTGAATAATGGGATTCTTGTTACCAACATCTTGAGAAGTGAGACTATACTCTAGCCCAGTACTGGATGGACGCAGATATAAACCAGCTAAGCCAAATGTCAGGCCACCATTATAACAAGGGACCGAAACATCAATGGGGGACTTAGCGGTTGCCGCGAAAGTGTTAACAGTAAAACCAGAGAGAAGTAAAGTTAAACCAAGTGTTATTTTTTTTATCATAATGAAGCTCCTATTATTTTTATACTAGCTTCCAATCTTTCTTTTTCAGTTTATATCCATACTAAACAGTCACTACATTAGCATCTATATTCTTGTTGTCAATACACTTAAAATTTTGGCTCTTCCGCAATCCCTGCGGAAAGTGTTTCATTTCTGCTAGCAAATAAAGTATGATGGTTGTTTATTAGAATTAGAGGCTGAAATATTTCTATGCCCAAAGAAGAACATATTGAAATGCAAGGCATTGTCATTGAAACTTTACCTGACACCAGATTTCGCGTAAAACTAGAAAATGGTCATATTATTACTGCGCATATTTCAGGACGTATGCGAAAGAATTACATCAGAATCTTAACTGGGGATACAGTGACAGTTGAGTTAACTCCCTATGATTTAACGAAGGGTAGAATTAGTTTTAGAAACCCAGACAAGAAAAAAACACCTGAGCAAAGCGAAGAGTAATAGGTCAGGTTACACTTCTTCTGCCATAATAACAAGCTGATCGTCCTCAACTTTTACTGTCACCACTCCGCCGTTTGATAAGCAGCCAAACAACAGCTTATCTGCTAAGGGTTTTTTAATTTGCTCTTGGATCAAACGGTTCATGGGCCTTGCACCCATTTTCTTATCATATCCATGTTTAGCTAACCATTCCCTGGCGCTGCTATTTATATTAAGAGTTACCGATTTTGTGGTCAGTACAGTCTGAAGTTCATTAATAAATTTATCAATAACACGGTCCAAAACTTTAGACGAGAGATGATTAAATTGAATAATCGCATCCATACGATTTCGAAATTCAGGAGAGAACAACCTCTTAATTGCTGCACAACCATCGCTAATATTATCCTGCTCAAGAAAACCAATGGAAGATCTCTCTAATAATTCTGCACCCGCATTAGTGGTCATTACCACTATAACATAGCGAAAATCGGCAGTTCGTCCATTGTTATCCGTCAATGTACCATGATCCATGACTTGAAGCAGTAAGTTGTAAACATCTGGATGGGCCTTCTCGATTTCATCTAAAAGAAGAACGGCGTGCGGATGCTTGGTAATTGCCTCCGTGAGTAACCCTCCTTGCTCATAGCCAACATAACCTGGAGGAGCCCCAATGAGCCTTGACACGGTATGTCTTTCCATGTATTCAGACATATCAAATCGGATTAGCTCGATACCAAGAACCTTAGCTAGCTGCCTAGTCACTTCGGTCTTCCCAACACCTGTAGGCCCTGCAAATAAGAAGCTCCCAATTGGTTTATCAGCTTCACGTAAACCAGATCGAGCTAACTTAATGGCTGTACAAAGCGAAGTAATGGCATGTTCTTGTCCAAACACGAGATTATTGAGATCTTGCTCCATATTTTGCAACACAGCTTGATCGGACATGGTTATATTACGGGTAGGAATTCGAGCAATTTTTGCAATAACTTCTTCTATCTCCCGACCACCAATGACCCGACGACGTTTAGAAGATGGTTGTAACCTTTGAAAAGCCCCTGCCTCATCAATTACGTCGATCGCTTTATCAGGTAAATGGCGTTCATTAATATAGCGGTGAGACAAATCTGCTGCGGCTTTTAAGGCTGCTAGAGTATATTTTACTCCATGGTAAGACTCAAAGCGGCTTTTTAAACCACAAAGTATCTTAAAGGTATCTTTAACAGAAGGCTCAGTAATATCAATTTTTTGGAATCTTCTCGTTAAAGCTCGGTCTTTTTCAAAAATAGCCCGATATTCCTGGTAAGTGGTTGAGCCCATGCAACGAATCTCACCACTGCTAAGCAGGGGCTTTAATAAATTAGAAGCATCCATCGTTCCACCTGATGCGGCTCCTGCACCAATAATAGTATGGATTTCATCTATAAAGACGATAGCTCCTGGATGTCGCTTTAGATCCTTCAGGACTTCTTTAAATCTTTTTTCAAAATCCCCTCGATATTTGGTACCTGCCAACAACATACCCAAATCTAAGGCAAATACTGTACTATTTAGAATCGGTTCTGGAACTTTCCCTTCGACAATTAATTTGGCAAGACCTTCTGCTATTGCCGTTTTGCCCACTCCAGCTTCTCCCACCAATAAGGGATTGTTCTTACGCCGACGGCATAACACTTGCACTGTGCGGATAATTTCCTCTTTGCGACCAATTAAAGGGTCAATCTGTCCGCTTTTAGCTTGTTCGTTAATGTTAAGTGCGAAACGCTCTAAGGCGCTTTCATGCACAAATCCTTCATTTAGATCGGGTTCATTAGAACGCTCCAGAGGACTTGGGCTAGCATGATGATGCTGGTGGTGTACTTTGGATATTCCATGAGATATATAATTGACTACATCAAAACGTGTCACATTTTCTTGACTCAAGAAGTAAACAGATTGACTTTCTTGCTCACCAAAAATAGCTACTAAAACGTTTGCTCCGGTCACCTCATTTTTGCCAGCAGTTTGCACTTGAATTATAGAGCGTTGCAAAACTCGTTGGAAACCTAAAGTAGGTTGAATATCAGAATCATTACCTGCTGGTAATAAGGGAGTTGTTTCATCAACAAAAATGCCGAGTCCTATTTTCAAGCGATTTAAATCAGCACCACATGCTACTAACACTTCTACAGCATCAGGATTATCGAGTAGAGCTAAGAGTAAATGCTCTACAGTAATAAATTCATGCCTTTTATCTCTTGCTCTTTCAAAGGCATTATTGATAGTAATCTCAAGTGCTCTGCTAAACATGTTGCACCTCCTTACTCCTTATGCAATCTCCATACTGCACAATAGAGGAAATTCAGATCTTCGAGCATATTTATTAACCTGGGCCACCTTAGTCTCAGCAATATCACGCGTATATACACCACAAATACCTCTCCCCTCTATATGTACCTGCAACATGATTTTTATGGCCCGCTCCTTGGTGAGATTGAAGAAGCTAATGAGTATTCCAACAACAAAATCCATAGGCGTAAAATCATCATTCAATAACACTACCTTATATAGATTAGCTTTTTTAAGTGGGGATCGTACTTCTTCTAAAGCTAAATGTCCCCTTTCTTTCAAATCTTCTTCATTCATTAACTTTATCTCTCTGCTTACTTTAAACATTAGACGATTTTAATTTGTTTTTCCTGCACGATTCAGGAATATTCCATTAAACAAATACTTAGGAACATGTTCCTTATCATACCATATGCGAGATAATGGCCTCTCCAAAATCAGAAGTAGAAACTAATTTAGCATCTGGCATAAATCGGTGAAAATCGTAGGTCACTGTTTTTGCTTTTATAGCCTCTTCCATTCCCTTATTGATTAAATTTGCTGCTTCAAGCCATCCTAAATAACGCAGCATCATTTCACCAGACAGTATAATAGAGCCAGGATTAACCACATTTTGTCCCGCATAGCGAGGGGCTGTGCCATGAGTTGCTTCAAAAACTGCAACCTTATCGCCAATGTTAGCACCAGGCGCAATACCAATACCTCCAACTTGAGCAGCGAGGGCATCAGATAAATAATCTCCATTGAGATTTAAAGTGGCTATAACACTAAATTCAATTGGCCTTAGAAGAGTTTGCTGCAAAAAGGCATCTGCAATAGCATCTTTGATAATAATTTTTTTGTCTGTCTTTGGGTTTTTTAGCACATGCCAAGGACCACCATCCAAAGGAGTCGCACCAAATTTGTCGCGGGCGACTTCATACCCCCAATCTTTAAAAGCTCCTTCGGTGAATTTCATAATATTACCCTTATGTACCAAGGTAACCGAATCACGATCATTATCAATTGCATACTGTATTGCACGTGTGACAAGCCGTGAAGATCCTTCTTTGGATACTGGCTTTACGCCAATACCACAATGTTCTGGAAATCGTATTTTGGTAACACCCATCTCTTCTTGTAAAAAATGGATTATTTTTTTTGCAGAAGAGCTGTCGGCAGGCCATTCAATACCAGCATAAATATCTTCTGAATTTTCCCTAAAAATAACCATGTCAACATTCCAAGGTTCTTTTACCGGGCTAGGTGTTCCCTCGTAGTAACGAATTGGGCGTATACAGACATATAAATCAAGCTGTTGGCGTAAAGCTACATTGAGTGAACGAATTCCGCCACTCACCGGTGTAGTGAGTGGACCTTTTATGGCGACAACATATTCTGAAATAGCCTCCAGGGTTTCATCAGGTAACCAAATGTCGCTACCATATACCTTGACTGATTTCTCGCCAGCATATATTTCCATCCAGGCAATCTGCCGTTCATGACCATAGGCTTTCATAACTGCATGATCTAGGACATTTTTCATGACTGGAGTAATATCGATGCCAATGCCATCTCCCTCTATATAAGGGATAATGGGCTTATTGGGAACCTCCAAAGATAAATCAGATTTAATTTTAATTCTCTCACCCTGAGCAGGTATTTTAATATGCCTATAAGCCATTTATTACTCCAATTTTCTATTAAAATTAAATGCAGGATAGCACTTTTAAAAGCAAAATCCCATTTTGCTCGTTCCTAATTTTCTGTATCCTCTTTATAATGATGGATAACTGTGTGAATGGTTACAATAAATTGAAAAAATCAAAAAAGCATATAGTTGTTGGCTTATCTGGTGGAGTAGATTCTTCGGTTGCGGCGTTATCACTCTTACAGCAAGGCTACGAAGTAACAGGTGTCTTCATGCAAAATTGGGAAGCAGAGATTGATGATCCTTATTGCAATGCACAACAAGATCTTGCTGATGCTAAAGCTGTTTGTAATAAACTAGGTATAACTCTACGTACGGTTAATTTTGCTAAAGAATATTGGGAAAATGTTTTCAATAATTTTTTGGATACCTTAGCATTGGGCAAAACACCCAATCCGGATATTCTGTGCAACCGGGAAATAAAATTCAAAGCGTTTCTAAATTATGCGCTGAATCTTGGCGCAAGTACTATTGCAACTGGACATTATGCACAAATAAAACAAAACGCTGAAACATTTGAGCTCGAAAAAGCAGTCGATTCTCAAAAAGATCAAACCTATTTTTTACATGGCTTAGATCAATTTCAATTAAGCCACAGCCTCTTCCCCATTGGCCAACTAACAAAACATAAGGTTAGACAGATTGCACAAGAAGCGGGCTTTATCAACAGCGGAAAAAAAGATAGCACTGGAATCTGTTTTATAGGCGAGCGTAAATTTAGGGATTTTTTAAGTGAATATCTCCTTGCGCAGCCTGGCAATATTGAAACCGTGACAGGGGATATTCTAGGGAAACATCAAGGACTCCTTTTTTATACCTTAGGACAAAGGCAAGGACTTGGTATTGGTGGCCATAGGCAATACTGCGAAAAACCTTGGTATGTATTACAAAAAGATATTGACCGGAATGTATTAGTTGTTGGACAAGAGCATGACCACCCGCTCCTTCTAAATAAATATTTAACCTGCAACCAGGTAAATTGGATATCAAAAATACCTGAATTCCCACTTTATTGCTCGGCAAAAATCCGCTATCGTCAAGAAGATCAGTCCTGTACCATTGAGCAAATCGATGACAATACTTATCGGGTTGAGTTTTTAAAGCCACAACGTGCAATCACCCCCGGACAATCCGTGGTATTTTATCAAAATAGTATATGCCTTGGGGGTGGGGTTATTGATTGGGAGAAACAATGAGTGAACTAAAAGATAGAAAATGCTTACCGTGTGAAGGGGGAGTTAAGCCCTTGACGTGCGATCAAGCAAAGAGCCTACTACAAAAAATAAATGGCTGGCAGTTTTTTGAGGAAAATCAAGAGATCTCTAAGAACTTTTCTTTTAAAGGGTTTTATAAAACAATGGCATTTGTTAATGCAGTGGCATGGATAGCAAGCCAAGAAAACCATCATCCTGACATGAAAGTTGGCTATAATTATTGTGATATTGTGCTAAAAACGCATGCAATCAATGGCTTATCTGAAAATGATTTCATTTTGGCTGCGAAAATTGACTCGCTTTTTGAGTTATGAGACCCAGTTCCTAATGAATTTAATCTTCACGTACAATGCGCGAAGTCTTTGAAATAGGCCTTGGAAATGATTTAATAATTTTTAGATTATTGTATTGCACTAATAATTCCGCATAAAAATAAGGCAATAGAAAGGTTAAGGTAATAATACTCCCAGCAAGATACCACTTTCCATATGTACTCAAGGAAACAAATTTAATCACGTATATTGCTAAATATGCAAATAGATAAGGGACCAAAAAAACAAAGAAAGTTTGCCACCAATAACCCCATACCAATTTAACGCTGTGCTCAAATGAATTATAAATAGACTCACGCTCGATAAGAATGTAAAGTGAAAACATGGAAAAAATAATTGCCAAAAAAACACCTGGCAGAAGAAATAAAAGTATTCCTACATTGACAGACAGATGGTAAATGAGCATAGCCAAGTAAAGATAGATAAATCGGCTACTGGCCAACCTCAAAGATTGAAAAAAATTAGCTTTTTGCTCAGTAGCAAGGGAATACATGCTATAAAATACAAAACTTACAAAAAAGGCTTCAAAGAACAATAAAACAACAAAAAGTAACAATGCTAACATTGAAAATTCTATGTGGTTTACTGTTTTTCGTTGATAAAAACCAACGAAGTTGAAGGAGTAAGGAATAACATGGATAAGGGATATAATAAATGTCCATGGCAAGACATACTTTAAACTGGTTTTATATAATTCCCAAGCGTTTTTTAAAATACCCAAAATAGTAAGAGGGGCTGGGTTTAATCTGTACATCCATGTCTCCTTTCTATTGAATAATGCACTTTAAATAAAGAAAGTAAAAGTTTTATAATTATAGTATTAATATGCGATGAATATGATACCTACTCTCTCTCCTTTACAAACGATTTTACCAAACAAGTCTGGCCAACGACGATTTTGGGGTCAGTTATATGGCGCAGCTAGCAGTTTGGCCATATACAGCGCGGCTACCTCGCACGACGGTCCAATTATTGTAGTGACAGCTGACATGCTTTCTGCAAACAAATTAACTTATGAATTAAATTTTTTTGCTCACAACAATGAACCACTTGACATTTTGAAGTTCCCTGATTGGGAAATACTACCTTATGACCATTTTTCTCCCCATCAAGATATTGTCTCAGAGAGACTTTCAACACTCTATAAATTACCTCTTTTAAAAAAAGGTATTTTAATCGTTCCTGTTAATACCTTAATGCATTACGTGTCTCCCAGACTCTATGTCGAATCATTAACATTTATCCTTAAAAAGGGAGATGTATTAGATCCTATTGATTTCCAGCGAAAACTGGAACGCAATGGATACCGACATGTTTCCCAGGTAATGGAGCCGGGTGAATTTTCAGTAAAAGGCTCCTTGATAGATATTTTTCCCATGGGTAGCAAGCAGCCTTATCGAATCGATTTATTTGACAATGATATAGATAGCATAAGAACTTTTGAGCCCGATACCCAGCGCTCAACTGCCAAAGTCGAAGAAATTCGACTTTTGCCTGCCAAGGAATTCCCATTGACAGAAGAGTCAATTATTCATTTTAGACAAAAGTGGCGGACTAAATTTACTGGCAATCCCATGCTTTCACCTCTTTATGAAGGCGTAACTAACAGGCAATTTGCCTCAGGCATTGAATATTATTTGCCACTCTTTTTTGAAAAAACACAAACGCTATTTGATTATTTCGCATCCAATAGCATCATTTTGCAAATAGGTGCCACAGAACAAAAGGCAGAGCAATTTCGGCAAGAGGTGTTAGAACGTTATCAACAATTAGGTCACAACATTCAAAGACCTATTCTTGAGCCTAATGACATTATTCTACAAGTAAATGAACTGTTTGGCCTCATGAAAAACTTTCCTCAAGTCACTATCTTAGAGGAAACAGCGGTAGGTCGTGCCCATACCGTTCTCTATCAAAGCTATTCTCCCCTTGAATTAAAAATAAACAGTAAAGCTGAGCAACCATTACTCTTGGTTAAAAATTACCTCCAGGAGACAAAACACCGTGTTTTGTTTTGTGCCGAAACATTAGGGCGGCGAGAATCAATCATGAGCTTATTGGATGAGATTGACATCCGTCCGCAATCAGTTAGTAGCTGGAAAGAATTCTTAGACTCTGATATTAAAGTTGCCATTGTTGTGGCCGCCTTAGATAACGGCATGACTCTAGATAATCCGAATTTGACAGTGATAACAGAAGGACAACTGTTTGGACAACAGGTTATGCAACGACGTTTGCGAACAAGGTCTAAGTCTAGTCACGATCCTGAAGCTATCATTCGGGATTTAACCGAATTGAAAGTAGGCGCACCTGTTGTTCATCTTAATCATGGTGTAGGGAAATATCTGGGCCTGCAAATTATCAAAACAGGAGAATTTGAAGCTGAATACCTGACCCTGGAATATTGCGGAGGTGACAAATTATATGTTCCAGTCTCAGCTCTCTATTTGATTGCCAGATACACGGGTAGAGACGATGAGCTTGCTCCTATTTATCAATTGGGTACCAAGAAATGGGAGAAGATAAAACAAAAGACAGCAGAAAAGGTAAGAGATGTTGCTGTAGAATTACTGGATATTTATTCACGGCGAGAAGCAAAAGTTGGCTATGCTTTTTCAAAACCTAACCAATACTATTTACGCTTCACGGCAGAATTTCCATTTGAAGAAACACCGGATCAGCACAAGGCAATTAATGATGTAATTCAAGATATGACAGCCAAAAAACCCATGGATCGTTTAGTTTGTGGCGATGTAGGGTTTGGTAAAACAGAAGTTGCAATGCGAGCAACATTTTTAGCTATTCAAGATAACAAGCAAGTAATGATCCTTGTACCTACAACGCTTCTCACCCAACAACACTATGAGAATTTTAAAGATAGATTCGTCAACTGGCCAGTAAAAATAGCAGCTCTCTCTCGCTTCCAATCCAAAAAAGATCAAAATCAAATTATACAAGAAATTACTGACGGAAAAATGGATATTGTCATTGGTACCCATAAGTTATTGCAATCAGATATAAAATTTAAGGATCTAGGTTTACTTATTATTGACGAAGAACATCGTTTCGGGGTACAGCAAAAAGAAAAATTAAAATCAATAAAAAGCGAAGTCGATATTTTAACCCTTACCGCTACACCTATTCCGCGCACATTAAATATGTCATTAACAGGTGCCCGCGACCTATCAATTATTGCAACTCCACCAGCAAAACGCTTATCGATTAAAACCTTTGTCCGTGAATATCAAACTTATATTATCCGCGAAGCGGTCTTAAGAGAAATCCTAAGAGGAGGTCAAGTCTATTTTTTACATAATGATGTCAGCAGTATATCTCAAATGTGTGACACCCTTAGCCAATTAGTTCCTGAGGCTAAAGCCAATTTTGCACATGGACAAATGACCGAACGCTCTTTAGAAAAAGTGATGTCCGACTTCTACCACGGAAAATTTAATGTTTTAGTATCTACAACGATTATTGAATCAGGCATCGATATACCTACCGCAAACACCATGATAATTAATAAAGCTAATCTCTTTGGGCTAGCACAGTTACATCAACTTCGTGGAAGAGTTGGGCGCTCGCACCATCAAGCATATGCCTATCTTCTGACACCACCCCCTAATACAATTACTAAAGAGGCTTTAAAACGCCTTGAGGCGATTGAATCCCTTGAAGATTTAGGTGCTGGTTTTATGCTTGCAACGTATGACTTAGAGATTAGAGGGGCAGGTGAGATTTTAGGTGAAGACCAAAGTGGATTCATCGAAGAAGTTGGCTTTCATATGTATACTGAAATGTTAAATCACGCTGTTTCCTCACTAAAGCAAGGGAAAGAACCCTCTGCTGATCAACCTCTTAATAGTGGCAGCGAAATCGAATTGAAAATAACTGCCCTCATCCCTGGAAATTACATTCCAGATGTCCATATCCGTTTGACATTTTACAAACGTATTGCGGTGGCAAAAAGTCACAGTACTTTACAAGATATTCAAGTTGAAATGGTTGATCGCTTTGGCCTTTTTCCAATTCCAATTAAGAATTTATTTGCTATTACTGAACTAAAATTGATGGCAGAACCCTTGGGTATTCGCAAAATTGAGTGGGGAGAGGCCAATGGTAAAATTGAATTTGACGTTGAACCCAAAATAAATTTACCGGCATTACTTAATCTTATACAAAAGCAGCCAAAAACGTATCAACTGGAAGGCTCGCGGGCATTACGAATAAAATTAACAGAAAAAAATCCAGAAGCTAAAATTAAGCTTATCAAACAATTAATGAAAATACTTGCCCCCTGATATGAGAAGTCTGAGCTGATTCACCTCCAAAGAAAAATCAGCTTTCTTCATGAGATTAGCGCTGGATTCCTCGCATGAAGGTTTTGAGCATTCTACACGGATTGTGCGGCGAGGAACGACGGCCCAAAGAAACGTTTTTTTGAAGAAAGTTCGTTTAAAGATGCTTGCCGAATGGGATGCTAGTTGTAAGAGTTATTGCAAACATGTTCCAAAGGAATTCCGCAAGAGCCAGTTTATTTCTAACTATGCTCTGGAGCAATGGCAAAGATGCCCGGGGCATTACGCAAATATCCTTGATAATCCATTCCATAACCAAAAACATAATCATTTCCCCCCACAGTCAAACCGGTGAAATCTGCTTGCTTTAGGCCGCCATCTTCCCTAGCATGGTGTTTATCAACGAGCACGGAAGTGTAAATTTTTTTTGCCCCTGCCTCCTTACAAAAATTGATGATGGCTGACAAAGTAAGACCGCTGTCAAGTATGTCATCTACAATCACAATTGTTCTATTTTGTAAGTCGCAGGTAGGTTTTGCCTTCCAAATAAGCTCACCACCGCAGGTCTTTCCTTGATAGCGCGTTGCATGAATGTAATTAACTTCCAAGGGGAAAAACATTCTCATCAAAAGGCCACCTAATGGGATAATACCTCCCACAACAACACATAATAAAATAGGATAAGCTTCTGATACTGCATTAGTGATTTCTAATGACATTTTATCTAGCGCCTGTTCTACTTCCTGCTTTGAATAAATGCATGTAGATTTTTCAAAAACAGAGCGAACATCCTCAGGTACTTTAACCACATTTAATCTCCAATTACTAGACTGTTCTTACTTAGGTTCTTTCTTTAGAGGGTGTATAAATTGTGCTTGGAAAGGGGCTAATATTGTTAGATTTATCACTTAGCTCTCTGATTTTTGGAAGGCCCTCTTTTATTACTTCATCAATGCGTAAAATAGCATGTAGTGGAATATAAGAGCGTTTAACATTGATAAACTCAGCTCTCAAACGTTCATCACCCGGATCTATAACCACTGATGACTTTTCTCCAAAGATCAGCTCTTCAACTTCGATAAATCCTAATAGATTGCTTTGAGAAACTTGCCGGGCATAAATTTCATAAAAAGTATTTTGATGAATAAATATTATTTTATAGATTGATTTAATCTGTGTCATTGGTCACCTTGCAAAAATTCATTTTCCAAAAAACTGATTTCTTCTTTGGTAGAGCTACGGCCTAACGCCTTGTTGCGATCTGGGAATCGTCCAAAGCGTTTGATGACGTCAAAATGCCTTAACGCATAGTCTAAAAAACTCTCAAATATACCTTTTGCCTCTGGAAAGGAAAGATCTAATAATATTTTGTAGGCACGAATTGAAGTTGCTTGTATCTCTACATTTTCAGAATGCATCAAAGGAAAATAAAAAAAAGCACGTTCCATCAAACTAATAACATGATCATATTTTCTCTCAATTCCTTTTAAGCACAAATCCAATGCCCGATGGTCCTGTGCATAGGCAAGTGGTGTATCTTTATAAATGTGTCTTGAAAATTGATCAAATAGAATAATTAATGCAAGTGATGTGCGTGAATTATCTTCCCAATCCGAATAGTCACCTAAGACAGCCTTTTCCAAATCATAAGAGAATTTGGATCTAATTTCATCATCTATTTCAATGTCATTTCCAAACCATATATGAGTACGAATAGGCGATGGGAAAACATTTTCTTCCACTTTACCAAACCAAAACTTTAATATTTCCTCTGCACGGTCCGTAGTCATTGATTTTTATCCTCTTAAATCGTCCTAGCATTTTTTAGATAGAACTACTAATTTATAGCATGCTCTGAAGGACTAATCAAAATTCCCAATCATGGTGTGCGCTTGGGATCGCATGATGGATAGGTGTGAGTAGTTGCTTTCCATATTGTATTTCAGGTGTATTTTTTTTATCATTACTCCTTTAGGGGTTTATACTTTTCAAGTTGCATCCATCTTGTTTTTACACAAGCACAAGCGATAAACTGGCAATTTAGCGCCAGATTGAAAAGTTTTTCTCAAGGACTGTGCTTAATGGATTCAAATGAAAGATAAAATACCACAAAATATCAAATCTCAGCGGAAAGCATGGTATCTATTGCCTGTAATCATCTTTCTCCTGGGTCCATTGATTAGCGTCTATCTGCTTGTCTCTTTGTTGACTGCTTCAAAGCATAGTGTCACTTTTTATCTACCAGGAACATCGCAAATTTATATTACCAAGCCTGGCCAGTATACCCTTTGGATTGAAAATCGAAATTTGCAAAGAGCAGAACAAACTAAAGCCGACTTGCAAAATATGACCCTTAGCTTTATTGATAGCCAGAACAATAAGACAGTCACTTTAACGCCTAAGGTTGGCTGGAGCGAGACTAAAGCAGGTATATCCCACTACTCTTTAGGGACACTGAAATTTCATCACTCTGGAACCTATAGGGTTACAGCAACTAGCGATGCTATGAAGTCCTATAAAGTATATCTTCGCCAACCCAGCTTGATGACGGTAATACGAACTATTGCCGCTAGTTTTTTCCTGACAATCTTAGGCATTGTTACTTCCCTTTTATTCGCTATAATAATACTAGTTAAAAGATTCAACTACTCAAGAAGTGCGATGAACCAAGAAAAAGAGCCTCTCCAGCAAAACACGCCCCCTTCCTCACCTGTTCCAAATCAAGCTATTACCTGGGCAATGTTTTGTCACTTGAGTGGATTTGCGGGTTTTCTTTTCCCCTTGGCAAATATCATTGCTCCTCTGCTTATCTGGGGATTTAAACGTCATGAATATCCTTACTTGGATGAGCAAGGTAAAGAAGCCATTAATTTCCAAATTTCCATTAGTATCTATTATGTCATTGCAGCTATTTTAATTTTAATTGTTATCGGGCTATTCTTATTGCCTATAATTGCCGCATTTCATATTATTGCAATGATTATTGCAAGCATTGAAACAGCCCATGGCAAGCACTTTCACTATCCATTGACGATTCAGTTTTTACGGTAAAATATAATGAAAAGAATCCTAGGGAAAGCATTATCCTTCTTTTACAGCTTTGTTGATGGTTGTTCAGAGGCAGCAAGTGCTGGTTCCTCCATCCTTGTCTCTACAGTAGATTCAAGCGCTAATCTAACGCCTGCAAATTATATAGGTCCTTATGCATTTGGTATTTTGACTGGCATCATTACTTTTGTAACCTCTTATAGCTTTCAAGGTGCTGAGATACGTAAGCGATTTTCAGATACTGATGAAGAAGAAGAAATAGAATATGACCCTATAGATGAAATCTCAAGGCGTCGCAAATCAGCTTATATCTTTTTGAAGTATAGCTATATTGCTAGTGCGTTCGTTGTTGATTTACTTGATGTCTGCTTATTGTATTCAGCCAGCAAAGCCTGGATACAAGATTTCAAAGAAGATGAAGATACACCGCTTACTTTCATCTCTCACACCGAAGGCTCACTGATTTTGCTTTACTATTGCTTACTTGACCTACCCTTTATATTGACCACTGAGGTAACTCAAACATGTAGCCAAATACGAGAAAGCTTCAAGATCTCCCCAGAGGAAGCGCCTGACCATCTCCTGATCGAAAAAATTAAGCGTTTAATTCGGCCACTTGCAATAAACAATTTTCGCCGAGAAGTAATTAGAGTTTCTGGATCTGTGGCTGATACCATCGAACACGTTACCCCCCTCATGCTCATAATCCCTCCTTCCTGGATATTAAGGTTAAGTGCAGAACCTGCAATCATATCAGGGGGAGTCTTAACAGCCGCTGCCTTAATGGTTATTGGCGTAACAGGCACAATTCTGACTCAAACCTATTTATTTGAAGGCTGGTTTTCTAAAAAGAATTTAATAGAGACAACTATTGACGACGGAGATGATTCTTATGAAGAAGAAGAGCCTTGGGTAAATTCCACTTTTTCAAAGGCATTTCATAAATTACTCTATCTAGGAGGCCCCTTGCATGGAATTGATATCGGGCTTTCAATTTTGTTGACGTTAAGAGAGCTTGAGGCACCAGAAGCGCTAGTTTATATCGCATCCTTTTCTGCTTTTTTTATTGGCTGGATGGGAAATCATTATTCTGAGGTTATGGAATCTCAAGAAAACCTTAAAAAAATTACTAAAGATGCCTCCCAAGAACTAGCACTTACCGAGATGATATCAAATGGCCATCGCAGCCCAGTCTTTGGAAGAACAGATTATGGGACTTATGAGACTAGCGATTTTCAGAAAATACCTGCCTTGATTTCGGGATATAAAATTTAGTTAATCAGTATCTCTCGTTTGATACCAGGTCGACTGACCGCAACATAGACTATAATTGCCTCTGATACTTTTAAAAAGCCAGGATGTGTTAAACGTTCAGCATATACTTCCACTTTGACTGTAATGGAAGTTTTTCCAATTTTCTCAATATCAGCGTAGAAGGTGGCAAGATCACGGACAAATAACGGCTGGATAAAAATCAACTCCTTAACAGCAACTGTGACCACGTGCCCCTTGGTTTTTTTGGAGGCAAGAATGGCACCTGCCATATCTATTTTCGACATCAACCAACCACCAAATATGTCACCAGAAGCATTTGCATCATTTGGAAGGGTATTGATCCGCAAAATTGGCTCCCGACCTGGAAGATTTGCAATAATATTATTTTCTGTCACGCCCTCATCTCCTTGATTGTTAATGGATTTCCTCTGAAACCACGGTCTCAAAGTCATCCTCAGAGTTTTCTAATAATTGCCAGCCTTCATCTGGTAAAAACCGTTCACCATATTTACCTGCAAGCTCCTTAAGTCGCAGACGGATCGAATCAATCCCTCGGCTTTTGGCATAATGCATAGGCCCCCCTCTAAAAGGAGCAAACCCTGTTCCAAATATCATGGCGGCATCTAATAAATCAGAATCAATAACTATAGATTCTCTTAGACAGGCTACTGCTTGATTGAGCATAATTAATATCAAACGATCAATAATATCATTTTTGGAAATTTTGCTTGTTGCCCTCTCTACTTCAGTAGGTGGTACAATTTTTCCTCCCTTATATCGATAGAATCCTTCACCCGATTTAGTGCCTAACTTACCAGCAGCAACCTTATGCCGTAAATCAGAAGGCACTTCTCCTCCCAAACGGTGTCTCAAAATATCTGCTACCAATAGACAAACATCTAAGCCAACCCTATCAGCTAGTTCAATAGGCCCCACAGGCATACCAAAATCTTTTGCCGATTTATCGATAGTAGTTGCAAAGATACCTTCTTCCAGCAATGTCATACTTTCTAATAAGTAAGGCAGCAAGATTCTGTTAACTAAGAACCCTGGTTGACTTTTGACGGTTACGGGCAAATGATTAATGTATTTAACAAAGGCGATAGCATCATTTAGTTTATTTGAATCAAGATCTGGATCAGAAACTACTTCCACCAAATCCATTCTATCCACCGGATTGAAAAAGTGCATTCCTACAAGCTCTGTTGATAGTCCCTTGCTTAAATCAGACAACGGCAAGCTTGATGTGTTGGTAGCAAGCAATGCACCTGGTTTTAGTTTTGCCTCAATCTCACGATAAAGTGTCTGCTTTGCTTCTAGGTTTTCAATAATAGCTTCAATGACGACATCTGCTTTTTCAACTCCCCACCCTTCAAGATCAGGATTCAGTCTATCTTGGGTTAGCATAATTTCATTAGCTGTTTTCAATTTGCTTTTAATTATGTCAAATGCTTTTTTTATCCCAGTGGCGATAAGTACCTTAGTTTTATCCTGGAGTGTTACAGTTAACCCACTTAGAGCACATAAAGCAGCAATGCCACTTCCCATCGTACCTGCCCCTATAATATGCACATGCTCTGGTTTAAAAGATAAACCCTTTGCTAAACCCTTTAACCTTTCCCTTAAAAAGAAAACTCGAATTAGATTTTGTGCGGTAGGATGAACCATCAGATTGCCAATTGACCTTGCTTCTTGCAGTATGGCTTCTTGCCCCTCAACACCATAGGCTTCCCAATTTGAAATTACAGCAAAGGGTGCAGGATAGTGATCTTCCCTTACCTTTTTTGATAGCTCGGCTCTAAAGGTCTTAGCCAATAAAGGCCTAACTAGAAAATGATTGGTACAAGACTCTAAAATATTTGGTTGGTGGGGTTTTGGATGATTAAGCGCATAATAGATAGCTGCATTTTTTAGAACACGACCAGGTACGGCTGCATCAATGAAGCCACTTTTAGCCGCTTCTTTTGCGCCAATTATTTTGCCTGCTAGAATAAGCTTCATGGCTTTGGGTGCACCAATTAAAGCAGGGAGTCTTATAGTTCCCTCCCAACCAGGATGAAGACCAAGGCGTACTTCTGGAAATCCTAACTTGGTTTCATGGCTGTTCTTCGCAACCCTATAACGGCAAGCCAGAACCAATTCTAGCCCCCCTCCCAAGCAAAAGCCTTCGATCATAGCCACCACTGGCTTTGGTAAGGCAGCTAATTTACTAAAAACTAATTGCCCTTGACGAATTAAATTGAAAGCCTCATCTGCGGTTTTCAAACTGGTGAATTGCGAGATATCAGCACCTGCAATAAATCCCGTTTTTTTGGCTGAATAAAAGATAACGCTGTTAATAACATTATCAACAGCTATTTCGTCTAAGATTGTATCTAGTTCTAACAAAACTTCTTCATTGAGCGAATTAACGGAGCTATTATGGCGATCAATTGCTAACCAAAGTAAACCTTTATCATCTACCCAGGCTTTAAAATGTTGGTAGTCGTTTTTAAGTGCCATCTCCTTCTCCCTTTTTTATTTTTATCCCTTGTCTATATTCTTTCCACAAGCATAGCACCACCTTGCCCACCTCCTATGCAGATCATAGCCAGACCTTTTTTAGCATTATTCCTTTTAAGAACCTCAAGGAGATGTAAAACAATTCGAGCGCCACTGGCCCCCACCGGATGTCCAAGAGCAATTGCACCCCCATCTACATTTAATCTCTCAAGAGGCAATTGACCAAATTTTCTTTCTATTCCTAACTGCTTGCGACAAAAATCGTCATCATCCCATGCTTTAAGACAAGCTAACACCTGTACAGCAAATGCCTCATTGATCTCCCAGTAATCAATATCCTCTAATTCTAGCTGCTGCCTTTGCAGAAGAGGTGTAGCTGCGAAGATGGGACCAAGACCCATTATCTCAGGCGACAATGCTGCCCAATTGACATCAATAATTTTCCCTAATACAGGCAATTGATAGCGGCTAATAGCGCTCTCACTTGCTAAAAGTAACATAACAGCACCATCCGTTATTTGTGAGCTATTACCCGCAGTCACTGTACCAAACTCATCAAAAAAGGGTTTTAATTGCGCTAGTTTCTCAAGGGAAGTATCCGTTCTCACACCGGTATCGACATCAAAGAAATGACCTTGCGTGTCAAAGAGAGTCATTACTTCATTCATACACTCTTCCTGTATGGCTTTTCTGGCTCTTTCATGACTTTGCAATGCAAATTGGTCCATTTCCTCTCGGCTAATATTGAACAGACAAGCTAATTTTTCGGCTGTCTGCCCCATTGAAAGACCTACTATTGGATCACTTAACCCGGTGCGTAAGGCAATTTCTGGAATAAAGTAATGTGGTTTGAATTTAGCCATTGCTCCTGCCTTATCGCCAAGCTTTTTAGCTGCCCGAATTTCTGCCATCCATCTAACATAACCTTGATTATAAAGAACAGGAGCATGGCTCATTGCCTCAGTGCCACCTGCTAACACTAAATCATATCGACCAGTCTGTATATCTTTCAAAGCGCAATCAATAGCTTGCATGCCAGAGGCGCAATTGCGTGAGACAGTCCATGCAGGAACGCAATTACCACAACCTAGGCGTAAAGCGACAACCCTGGCGATATTGGCCTCTGTTTCACGAGGCATGACACAGCCTAAAATGACTTCCTCTATCTCATTTTTTTCAAACGGCTGCCTTGCAACCAGCTCTTTTCCTGCAGCCACTGCCAAATCTGAGGCTGAAAAAGCATTGGGCTTATCACGAACTTTCAGAAAAGGGGTTCTTTTGCCATCTATTATATAAACCTCCCTCATCCTCTTCTCTTCCATCTATTTGGCCTCTCTTTAATTAAATTCATCTACTTGTATTACCTCAAGGCGTAGTCGATCATATTCCAGCAACACGTTAACTTCTTGGTCATTCAAAATATTAGCATCCTTTGCAGCCAATATTTGTTGGTAGAAACTTTTTTCAGTAATTTGTCTCTCCTTCACGGCTTTCTGAAGCTTTTGATAAGCAGATTCGGCAGCTAATAATATTTTAAAAGCAGAATCCATTTTGTGGAGTATTTCTTCATCTGACCCTAGGTAAATATGGTCCGTTATCCGCTCTCTTAGTGTATCGTTTTGCATCATTATATGGGCAATTTGATGATCTTGTCGGTCTAAAGGTAGGTGATAGTTATTTCCCCAAGGAAAAATTATACTTTTTACCAACTTGGCTATCGATTGATTAGGAAAATTAACGAAAAAAAGCTCAAACGCATTTGCAATCTGGTAAAGACAATAAGTCACTATCCAATCAATGAATGGAATATCGCAGACAGGCTTACCACTGTCTTCATAATATTTTAATGCCGCTGAAGCTAGATAAAGGTGACTCAAGATATCTCCCAGGCGAGCCGATAACCGTTCACGCTGTTTAATTTTGTTTCCTATAATGCCTATGGACATATCGGTGACTAAAGCCAAACCTACGCTTAATCGAGTCAGTTGACGATAGTATTTAGCACTATAATCAAATACCGGGGACCGGATAAAGCAGCCATTGGTTAAGCCATACACTAGGCATTTGAGTGTATTTGAAAGAATATAGCCAATATGCTTAAAGAATAAACGATCGAACTTTTTCAATGCTAGGCGGCTATCTCCCTCTTCTAAAGCCGCAATTTCCTGCCGAATATAGGGATGACAACGCAAAACACCTTGACCAAAAATAATCATATTTCGAGTTAATATGTTGGCACCTTCGACCGTGATGCTAATTGGTTGCGCTATATAATAAAGGCCCAGATAATTACTGGGTCCTAATTGGATTAGCCGTCCCCCATGCACATCCATCGTATCGTTCACAATTTTTCGACAAATTTCGGTCAAGTGGTATTTGGTTATTGCCGTTGCGATTGATGGCTTAATTTTTTGATCTATGGCACCTGCTGTTAGGCAACGGGTAGCTTCACTAAGATAAGTAAATGCACCAATTCGTGCTGCCACCTCTTTGATTCCCTCAAAAGAGCCAATGGGAGTATGAAATTGTTCTCTTATTTTGATATAAGCACTTGTCATTCGGTAGCTAAGCTTAGCGGTTGCAGTACTCAAGGCTGGCAGGGAAATTCCTCGTCCAACTGAAAGGCATTCCATCATCATTGACCAGCCCTTTCCTATTGCCTCCTGACCTCCGACTAAAAAAGTAAGGGGAATAAAGACATCTTTGCCTCGTACTGGTCCATTTAAAAATGCCATGAATAAAGGACAGTGCCGCTGGCCAATTTCCACTCCAGGGCAATCCCGTGGAATCATTGCCAAAGTAATTCCAAGATTATGCTTATCCCCAAGAAGGCAATCAGGATCGTACAATTTAAAGGCTAATCCTATCATCGTCGCCACTGGAGCTAAGGTAATATATCGTTTATCCCAATTTAAATTAACCCCCAACATACGTTGCCCTTTGAATTCTCCCCAACAGATTTGACCATTATCCGGCATAGAACCAGCATCACTACCTGCTTGTGGTGCTGTCAAAGCAAAACAGGGGATTTCATTCCCTATCACAAATTTTGGTAGATAGTAAGATTTTTGCTCTTCTGTTCCATAGTGCAAAATAAATTCAGCCAAACCAACTGAATTTGGAACCATTATATCAACGGCAGCACTATAACTGCGAGAGGCGATTTTCACAATAATGGTGGAATGTGCAAAGGCAGAAAAACCTAAGCCGCCATATTTTTTAGGGATGACTAAGCCTAAAAACCTTTCTTTTTTAATATAGTCCCAGACATGATTTGGCAAATCACCGTTAATAACGATATCCCAATCATTTAGTATATTACAAAGAAAATTCACTTGATTGTTGAGAAAAGATTGTTCTTCTTGATTAAGTTTGGGGGGTGAAAATTGCAGAAACTTTTGCCAATTTGGACGGCCTGTAAATAATTCTTGTTCCCACCAGACATCTCCTGCATTCAGCACTTCCTTCTCTGTGTTGCTGATTGTCGGTAGTTTGTGCTTAATATCTGAAAAGACTTTTGCGCTGACTTGCCGACGCACAATAGGTATATTTAAAAATAAAATAATTCCGAGTGCAAAAAACCAAATAAATCCAAGCAGGATAGTTAATCCATGAAATAGAGTTAATCCCCACAGAAACAGAATAGATATTAATGAGCTGATTAATAGAGGAATATTAAAAAAAATCAAGACTAAGAGGATAATAATACCAATGAATATTTCACTAACAATCAGCATAAATTAGCAACTATTAACAATAGGTGCTTACTATATATCGATATAAAGCTCTAAGCCCCATTGCTTCGCCTCCTATAGGGCGAGAAGGTTTATATTTTAGGTTGTAAGCCATGATATCTAAATGTAACCACTTGACATTGCCGGGGACAAATTCTTTTAAAAATAATGCAGCCATAATTGCACCTCCTCCTACTGATTCCATATCTGCATTACAGATATCGGCAACCGGACTATCTAATAACGGTCGATAGGGCTTGTAGATGGGCAGGCGCCATAAGGGATCTTGTTCAAGCAAAGCACAATTATAAACTGAATCAGCAATTTCATTGTCTTCAGTAAAAATGGCACCAGGTTCAGGGCCTAATGCTACTCGCGCAGCTCCCGTTAAGGTAGCAATATCAATAATAAGGTCTGGTTCTTGATTAACTGCCTCTGCTAATGCATCTGCTAAAATCAAGCGCCCTTCTGCATCTGTATTTGTTATTTCAACATACATGCCATTACGCATTTTCAGAATATCACCAGGACGTATCGCTGAACCAGAAATTGCATTTTCTACTGCTGGAATTAAAATTCTCAATCGGAGAGGTAAGTTTGCAGTCATAATCATTTGCGCCAAACCAAGGACATGCGCAGCCCCTGCCATATCTTTTTTCATATATCGCATCATTAAGGAGGGTTTAATATCAAGACCTCCACTATCAAAACAAACTCCTTTGCCAATCAAGGTAATATGGGGGTTGGATTTTTTACCCCATTGAATATCGATCAATCGGGGAGCATTGACACTTGCACGCCCAACGGCATGTATAGCAGGATAATCCTTCTTCAGAAGATCATCACCTATTATCAGCTTCCATTTTGCTCCATACTCTTCAGCAAGATTGGTAGCAATATCTGCAAGTTCAGCTGGTCCTAAATCTTCTGTTGGAGTATTAATTAAATTCCGAACCAAGTAGGTTGCCTTCACAGTGAGGTCGATATGGGCATAGTCGCAACAACCGGGCAGCAGCAATTTGGCTTTATAAGGGTTTACTGTAGAGAAGTAACGATGAAATTGATAATGACCTAAACCCCAAGCAATTGCCGCCAGATCACAGAAGGAGGGATCATATTGTTTTTCAATTGAATAGACCCCGGCCTTAAGAATGGTAGGCAATATTCCTAAAGACCAAACATCATCCGGGCTGCCAATACCGAGCAAAATAGTTTGGACACCCCCACTTTGGTTGCCTATATAACAAACAGACCCTGGCTTTGCACTAAAATTAGTTACATTAACCCAATTCCTAACAACAGAAGTTTGCCGGTTAAGCCAATCATTAAAATCCTTGGTGATAATCGTATGGATGGGGATGACATTTTCTGTGGTCGAATTGGTAAAAAAATCTAACATGATAAATCCTTAGCCAATAGCCCTTCGGGGGCGTAAAATTCTTTATTAAGATCATGAGCTACTGCCTTATGGGTAATTCTACCCTTATACACATTTAACCCATTGCGAAGATATATATTTTCCATAAGTGCTTTTTGGTAACCTTTGTCAGCAATTTCTATGATAAAGGGCAATGTGGCATTATTTAACGCATAAGCTGCCGTTCTGGGCACAGCCCCTGGCATATTTGCAACGCAATAATGAACGATCTCATCGACGATATAAGTAGGATTATCAAATGTCGTTGGGTGACTTGTCTCAAAACAACCACCCTGATCAATTGAAACATCAACCACCACTGAACCAGGCTGCATCCTTTTAATCATATCCTCAGTCACAATTTTAGGCGTTGAGCTTCCTGGCACTAACACGGCACCTATTACTAAATCTGCTTGTTGCACATACTCTTCTATATTACTTTGAGTCGCAAAAATGGTGGTAAGACCTGGACCAAATTGTTGATCTAATTTTCGCAAGCGACTTAATGAATTGTCCAATACAGTGACATGGGCTTCATGGCCCAAAGCAATTCGTAGGGCATTACTTCCAACCACGCCTCCTCCGATTACAACGACATTTGCTTGATTGACTCCCACTACCCCACCAAGAAGAATGCCCTTGCCGCCGTTATTTTTTTGTAAGCAAAAGGCACCTGCCTGAATTGAAAGCCTACCTGCTATCTCACTCATTGGGGTTAAAAGAGGTAGACCGCCATATTGATCAGTTACAGTTTCATAAGCAATTGCTATACAACCAGATTTAATCAATGCCTGAGCTTGATCTGGGTCAGGCGCAAGATGTAAATAAGTAAATATAATTTGGTTTTCGCGAAGTAAAATATACTCATTTAACTGAGGTTCCTTTACCTTTACAATTAAATCAGACCTGTCATAAACTTCTTGCACTCCGTCGACTATAGTAACACCGTCACCAAAAAGGTAATCATCATTTTTGAAACCAATTCCAATACCAGCATTATTTTCAATAATAACTTTATGACCACGACGAACGACTTCATAAACGCTATTTGGAACCATGCTAACACGAAATTCACCTTCTTTAATTTCTTTTGGTATACCAATGATCATTTTCTTTAACATTCCTTATAACCTAATTTGCCTAATTCTTGCTGGAGTTCTGGCAATATTTTAAATAAATCTCCTATTAGGCCATAGTCTGCAACGCTAAAAATAGGTGCATCGGGATCCTTATTTATCGCAACAATCACTTTGCTATCTTTTATTCCTGCTAGGTGCTGAATGGCACCTGATATGCCAATAGCGATATACAGATCAGGAGCAACCACCTTCCCTGTCTGTCCGATCTGATAGTCATTGGGGACAAAGCCAGCATCAACTGCCGCCCGTGAAGCCCCGATGGCAGCACCTAACTGACTGGCCAATTTTTCCAGCAACTTAAAATTTTCTGCATTTTGTAACCCGCGACCGCCTGATACAATTATTTTTGCCTCAGCCAGATCGGGTCGTTCGCTTTGAGTAAATTGTCTATCAACAAAACGCACTTGTCGATTCTCAAAAACAATTTTTTCATTTTTTATAGCTGCTTTTTGCTCACTCTTAAAAACTGGTGATGAAAAGACAGTTGTTCGAGTAGTAATTACTTTGATCTTATCAAGTGATTCTACAGTCTCAAACGCATTACCAGCATAAATTGGTCTGATAAAAGTGGCTTCATCTAAGATCTTAGTAATATCGGAAATCTGGCCTACCCCCAAAACACCTGCAACACGTGGCATAAGATTTTTGCCAAAGGTAGTTGAAGGTGCTAAGAGGTGAGAATACCCTGATGATATATGAAAAATCAATCTTGCTAAATTTTCAGCAAGGTGATGTTGATAAACAGGATCATCCACTAATATGACTTCTTTTAATCCCTGGTAATACGCAACTTCTTCAGCCACTTGCTGGCATTTAAAGCCCGCCACTAAAATGTGAACCTCCTTTTTTAATTCAAGGGCAGCATTTAGACAGGCAAGAGTACTATGAGTAAGTTGATTATTATTGTGTTCGGCAATGACTAAAGCACGCATTAGATTACTTTTGCCTCTTCATGTAATTTTCTGACAAGTTCTTGAGGGGTTTGAACTAGCGTAGTTATCTTCTTAAGATTTGGGGGTCTTACCTCCTTTATCTTTATATGAGGGAATAAATTTAATTCTAGGTTTTCCAGGGGGATATCATCAAGGGATTTTTGTTTAGACTTAATGATATTAGGTAATGAAATATAGCGTGGTTTATTTAGGCGCAAATCAGTTGTGATGACGGCTGGAAGGGTAAGTTCCAATGTCTCTAAGCCACCGTCTACCTCACGAGTCACTCTAATTAACTGATCATTGAATATAATTTTCGAGGCAAAAGTGGCTTGGGGCCAATCTAACATCGCTGCTAACATTTGGCCGGTTTGGTTACAATCATCATCAATAGCTTGTTTTCCCATTATTATGATTTTCGGCTGCTCTTTTTTTGCAAAGTAAGCCAGAATTTTAGCAATATTAATAGGCTCAAATAGGTGATCTGTTTTGACATGTATAGCACGATCCATACCCATGGCCAAGGCGCTGCGCAATATTTCTGCGCAGCCATCAGGCCCTATAGAAATTGCAACCAACTCTTTAACCAAACCTTGTTCTTTAAGACGAATCGCCTCTTCTATTGCAATTTCGTCAAAAGGGTTCATAGACATCTTAACATTAGCTGTTTCTACTTGGGAAAAATCAGACTTTACCCGTATGCTAATGTTAAAATCTATCACTCTTTTGACACTGACAAGTACTTTCAAATCCATACCTGACTTCCTTTCAATAAGACGTAATAATAAATCATATCAAAGGAAACAGCTATAAAGAGATTTTTGATTAGTTGTATTTACAGGCCGAAGTCTCTAAAATGGTTCACTATTTAAAAAAAATAAAGGGGAAGAAACATGGAAGAACGGTACGAAGAAATAATTGTCAAAGATAATGAAAAAATAATTTGGGATTTAGAGGTAGAGTGGCTTGTTCAATTTAAGATAAATCTCGAAGCGTACATAAACTCTCCCAGACGAAAAGCCAAGGCACATCAATTGTTTGCTAATAAATTACTGGAAATTATTGAGAAGCCGCCTACGAATGAGAAAAAACGCACCACTAAAGAATTATTGCGCGAAATTAGCAATCCCCTAAATTTAATGCAAAAGGGTTGGGATAATAAACCTAGTTTCCTTTACCAACTCTGTGATGTTTCATATCTTAAGTTTTTTGACAATGTAGATGTCAAGCTCCAAAGGGTGCTTGAACTAAATAATGACGAGAAACAAGAAATAATCGACTCTAGAGATCAAGAAATTAGCAAACTTCAAGGAGAATGTGATGCTTTAATCTATCATAAGACTCGATTGACTTCAGATAACAAGGAGTTACACGATAACGCCACCGCCCTCGAGGAAACTATTACCACCCTCCAGAAAGATATTAATGGACTCCAAAATCAAAACAAGCAAAATGTTAGCAAATTTGATGAAGAACTTAAAAATAAGTCAGCTTCTCTTGGAGCTTTGACTTCAGATAATAAGGAATTACACTCCAAAGTCACCACCCTTCAACAGGATAAAACTCAATTGACTTCAGACAAAAAGGAATTACACTCTAAAGTCACCACCCTTCAACAAGATATTAATAAACTCCAAGCTCAGAACAGGTTAAAAGATCAAAAATTTAGGGAACTGGAATTAAAACTAAAACAACAAACCCAAGACACAACCAATCAAAAACTAGATGAGCTCTCACGGGAAAATAGCACATTAAGAGGATGTTTAAAAGAAACAGAGGAAAAACTATCAACCTTTGAACGCCTATATACACAAATGAAGACATGGGTAGATAATTTATTTGGAGAATCATTAGGTTTCAAGCCTAGTGAATATTTTGAAAATCGGAAGCCACCAGAATTATCCGCTGCTAAAATACGAGCGATACGTCAAATAGCAGAAATACAGGAGTCAAAGTCAAAACAAAACCTTGAGAAAGCTTTAAAGACAGAAGTAGATAATTTTAAGGAAGGGAAAACCAACTTAGAAAATGCGCTAAGTGATCAATTTAATGATGGCATTAACTTTATCAAAGATAATGGCATTAGCTTTTTCCAAGTTATGACAAAAAAGGTCAATAAGGATTCAGAAACACCCCCTCAGGAGGATTCAGTCAGTACACCAAGCTCTAATTTCGTCAGTATGAAGAACTAAATCAACTTTATGAAGCGTGAGGTACTAGAGTTTGATGTTGTAATTATCGGTGCAGGACCTTCTGGTCTGTCGGCAGCCATTCGATTAGCACAGCTATGCCAAAAAGAGAGTAATCCACTTTCAATTTGCGTTTTAGAGAAAGGAGCTGAGGTTGGTGCCCACATCTTATCGGGTGCTGTCATTGAACCCAAGGCATTAACTGAATTGTTTCCAAACTGGAAGAACATGGATTGCCCCATCCATGTTCCAGTTAGTGAAGAGGATATCTATTTACTCACACCAAAAACTGCCCTAAGCCTTCCAATACCAAACCCAATGCGAAATAAGGGAAACTATATTATCAGCCTAGAGAATTTTTGTCGGTGGCTAGCAAAACAAGCAGAAAGTTTGGGCGTTCTTATCTTCCCTGGATTTGCTGCAGTCCACATTCTATATGATGACAATAATAAAATTTGTGGGGTGCAAACCGGCGATAAAGGTGTTGATCGAAATCATCAGCCAACAGACCGTTATCAGCCAGGAATCCAATTGTTAGCCAAACAAACCATTTTTGCAGAAGGCGCTCGTGGCTCTCTCACTAAACAACTTATTGAAACATTCAATTTAACAAAAAATCGCTCCCCCGCAAACTTATGGGCTTGGCATCAAAGAATTATGGGAGATACCAAAAGACAAGTATAAACCAGGTAAAGTAATCCATACTGCGGGCTGGCCTTTGGATTCAAAAACATATGGCGGCAGTTTTATTTACCATGGACCAAACCAACAGTTGTCTGTAGGGTTAATTGTAGGACTTGATTACAAAAACCCTTACTTAGATCCCTTTCAAGAAATGCAACGATTTAAGACTCATCCTAAATTTATCGACCTGTTTAAAGGTAGTCGAAGAATCTGTTATGGTGCACGTGCTATTTCGGAAGGTGGTTGGCAGTCATTACCTGCATTAACTCTCCCAGGAGGGATGATTATTGGAGATAGTGCGGGCACTCTTAATATGCCAAAAATTAAAGGTACTCATACAGCAATGAAATCTGGGATGGTTGCCGCAGAAACTATTTATGCAAATAGGTATCATCTAAATCAAGAGCTTAAAGAATATGAATTCAATTTAAAATGTTCATGGCTAGGAAAGGAATTATACAAAGCTCGCAATATACGCCCTGCTTTCCACAAGGGACTATGGGCTGGATTAGCTTATTTCGCATTAGATATGTATTTACTTCGAGGCAGAGCTCCTTGGACCTTTAAAAACCATCAGGATTTTACTGCGCTAAAGCCTGCTAAAGAGTGTCAGAAAATTGATTACCCAAAGCCTGATAATCAAATCACTTTTGATAAACTTTCTTCTGTTTACCTTTCAAATATGCATTATACTGAAAACCAACCTTGCCATTTACAAATTTTGAGTCCTGCCCTTCCTATCGAAATTAATTTTAAAATTTATGATGCTCCAGAACGTTATTGTCCAACAAATGTTTATGAAATTGTAAGCCAAGAATCTGGCCTTGCATTACAGATTAATGTCTTCAAATTGTGTTCAATGCAAAACATGTGATATTAAAGATCCAGAACAAAACATAAACTGGGTGCCACCAGAAGGGGGTGATGGACCCAATTATATAAATATGTAAAGAATTCTATCATCACGGAATTTAGTGCCCCTAAGCTTACAAAGAATCTGTCATCCCGAAATTTAGTGCCCCTAAGCTCGAAGGCCGTCATCCTCGCCCGCAAAGATGTATAAAAGATATCCTAACTAATAGGGCGAGGATCCAGCGCTGGAGTCTGATCTGATTCATCTGCAAAGAAGAAATCAGCTTTGTAATAGGTCAGGTTCCCCTCCTCTAAAATGGCCAAATGTCCAGTCTTGCGCCAAATCTGAGTAAAAATTTGCTGAAAATTGCTCAAAAAACACCCTCATCCGGCCTCACGGCCACCTTCTCCCCGCAAGCGGGGAGAAGGATAAAGAACAAAAAGGTATTATTCCCTTCTCCCGCTTGCGGGAGAAGGTGGCCGTCAGGCCGGATGAGGGTGATTTTGAGCAATTTTCATCAAATCTGGCGCGAAAACTGGGACATTCGTACCATTTTAGAGGTGGGGGACCTGACCTATTACACGACAAATTGCTTAACTTAATGGCAGTGGCCCTTCGCTTAGGGGCACTAAATTCCAGGATGACAGATTCTTCTCAGACAATACTTAGGTTAAATTACATCGTCTTATATAACAAAATAATCCAATGCAAATTTTTTTCCCTTGAACCCAATTCCAACTTGGATCACCTTATCAATTCCACGTTGCTTAAATTCTTCTGTATATTTTTTTTGCTTGATTTGTTGCAGGGCCCGATGAGCACATGCCTCTAGTGTTTCTTTTTCGCTTTTGACTTTGAGTTCCATCATAATGCCTGATTTCCCTAAGTCCTTTGGTCTATCAAAATGTCAAAGCGACCTAGCCCACTTTCTCTATTTGATTTAATCTCATGTGTCTGGTTTAAACTGGCCATGAAACCCAGTAAAAGTCCATGATAAAAGGCTTCTGGTTCTTTGGATACATCATGAAACCTTACAATTTGTAATAAAACTTTTTAAGGTGATTCTTAAATTCCTCAATTCTCCCTTCTAACAAGGATTCAATAAATGCATTATACCATTCAATACCCGTAACCGTTGGATAACCATTGTTCAATAATTTGACGGTATAAATTACGCACTTCACGATTCGGAATGCTAGCCGAGCAAAAATACCCTGATCAGTTTTTCTTAAAGCCGCCGGTTTGAGATAACCCGCCATTAATAACAAACTCCACGTTGCGCCAGGATTATTATTCAAATATTGAAATGCCATTTGCTCATCAATCAATTTTTCAACTGTATTTCCTTCAACTAATGCTGCAAAATCTCTCTTGAATGTCAGAGGTGATTTCTTGAGCAAGTCTTTAATGAGCTGATTGTCACTCGTATTGACCCAATAAGGTTCTAGTTCCCCCTGTCTTTTCACACAATTCTGCGATTTGACCAAGGGTTATAAATGATGGTTGGACCGATTTGATAACCGTTATACCATGTTTTTAATAGCTTGGGCTTTATCATTAATTTAGCCTCAGTTAAAATCTCATCCAATTTCAGATTCAGTAAATCCAAAATGTTCGCTGTATTCACCTCGAAGCAACGAATAACATTCTAAATTATTCACGCCAGAAAATAAGCTTTCTTTTGCAACACGCAAAATGCCAGTGATGACTGCTTTATTTAAGTAGGGATTATTCTTTGATGCTGCGCCAAACATCCCGCGCATAAAATGAATCATCTCATTGTAGTAGCCCGCTACATAGGCAGCTTGAATAGGCGTATCGTATTCATCAATTAATAACCAAGGCTTAATGTTATAATGCTGGTAGATATACTGAGTTAAATCAAATAAAGACGTTTTAATAGAAGATTCAGTTGCTCTTTCTTCAAGAATCAACTCATAAGCTCTTTTTTGATAATTAATTAATTTGTTACTTTCCAGCAAATTTATATGCTCAAAATAAACACGGCTCATCAATTTTAATAAATCTGCATAGGCTGATTCGTAAGTGGCTTCTTTAATATCTTTAAATGTGATAGAAATAACAGGATATTTTCCTTGATGTTGCGTGTATTCATCACCACATTTGAAGATTGCAAGTTTATTAAATATGTCTTTTGTAAATTTGCCATATACCTTTTCTGCTAAAAAATAATGCAGGATGGATAAATTAAATGTTTTACCAAAACGACGCGGGCGCATGATAACAACTGCTTTTGTATTTTCATCATCAAGAATCTCTTTAATAAAGAGACTCTTATCTACGAAATTTAATTTTTTATCGATGACTTCGCCAAAATTATCATAACCAATTGGTAATTGCATAAGTTTCACCAGCAGATTCCTCTTAAACAAAACTCACTTAACTTATATTGCCTGCAATACATACTGTAAGATACCTCCTTTACGATAATAAGCGATTTCTTCTTGTGTATCTAAGCGTGATAACAAGGATATATCACGTTCTCCTTTTTCATCTTTAATAATCGCAGTAAACTTTTGCCTAGGAAATAAATTACCTGTTAAGCCTTTTACGGTAATTATTTCATAACCCTGTAATCCTAAAATTTTTCGATTAAGATCATCGATAAACTCAAGTGGCAGCACACCCATACCAATTAAATTAGAACGGTGAATACGCTCAAAACTTTCTGCAATAACGGCTTTGACTCCGAGCAGCCTAGTTCCTTTTGCTGCCCAATCTCTAGAAGAACCTGTCCCGTATTCTTTGCCAGCAATAATAATAAGGGGCGTAGCATCAGCGTAATAACGCATTGCAGCATCGTAAATCGAAATGATCTCTTCAGTTGGAAGATATTTAGTATAACCACCTTCTAAGCCTGCAACTAACTCATTTTTAATACGAATATTGGCAAATGTCCCTCGCATCATGACTTCGTGGTTACCACGCCTTGCCCCATAGGAATTAAAATTTTCAATTGTTACTCCTTTTTCCTGTAAATATTGACCTGCTGGACTATTAGGCGCAATAGAGCCAGCAGGTGAAATATGATCAGTGGTAATACTGTCCCCAAACATTGCCAAAACACGAGCATCTTCTATGTCTGCAACCTCTGCGATTTGTGAGTCTGTAAAATAAGGCGGGTTCTGAATGTAAGTTGAGGAGACATCCCATTCATAAGTAACACCTTGGTCAACAGTTAAATTTTGCCATTCCATATCTCCTTGAAAGACATTTGCATATTGCTGATGAAACATTTCACGGGTGATCTTATTTACCTCAAAATCAATTTCTTCTTGCTGTGGCCATATATCTTTCAAATAAATGGACTCTCCCTTGTCATTTTGGCTGATGGGATCTTCAAGTAGATTTAATCGCATGGTTCCTGCAAGCGCATAAGCAACAACAAGCGGTGGTGAAGCTAACCAATTTGCCTTAACCTGTGGATGAATCCTCCCTTCAAAATTGCGATTTCCTGAAAGGACAGAGCAAACCCATAAGTCATTTTTTTCGATTAAATGCGAAACCTCTTCAGGCAAAGGACCTGAATTGCCAATACAAGTGGTACAACCGTAGCCTACAAGATTAAAGCCTAATTGATCCAAGTAGGTCATAAGGTTCGATTTTTCCAGGTATGAGGTGACAACTTTAGACCCTGGTGCTAATGACGTTTTTACCCAAGGTTTTCGCTTTAGTCCTTTTTCAATAGCCTTTTTTGCCATTAATCCAGCCGCCATCAGAACGCTCGGATTTGAGGTATTTGTACAACTGGTAATTGCTGCAATTACCACATCACCATGGTTGAGAGAAAACTCATTTGAGCTGTGATTGGCTGCTTGAGTTTGCAAAGGAGCAATACTGTTTTCAACTACCTCAAGCATATCAGTGAGCTTAACTCTGTCTTGAGGTCGTCTCGGACCTGCAAGACATGGCTCGACACTAGCAAGGTCTAAAAATAAACTATCGGTAAATACAGGCTCCTTCGCATCTGGATAACGCCATAGTCCTTGTGCTTTAGTGTAGGCTTCTACTAAGGAGATAGTATGTTCATCGCGGCCAGTCAATTGCATGTAATTAAGTGTAATTTGATCTATAGGGAAAAAGCCACAAGTAGCACCATATTCTGGTGCCATATTTGCTATGGTTGCTCTATCTGGTAAGGAAAGGCTATTTAGCCCAGGGCCGTAAAACTCGACAAATTTTCCAACAACTCCACGGGCACGTAACATTTGAGTGACAGTTAGCACAAGATCAGTGGCCATCGTCCCTTCAGGTAAACTACCCACCAGCTTAAAGCCAATGACTTGCGGAATCAGCATAGAAATGGATTGCCCTAGCATAGCAGCTTCCGCTTCAATACCTCCTACACCCCAACCAAGAACACCCAATGCATTAATCATGGTAGTATGACTGTCTGTGCCTACCAGTGTATCGGGATAAGCGAATACTTTATCTTCAATTTTCGTATGCCATACTGCTTTTGCTAAAAATTCGAGGTTAACCTGATGACAAATCCCAGTGCCAGGTGGTACCACCCGAAAATTTTTAAACGCAGTTTGCCCCCAACGTAGAAAGGCATATCGTTCTCGATTACGATATATCTCATGGATTACATTTTCTTGGAAGGAATCGGCGGTACCAAATTTATCTACTTGGACTGAGTGGTCTATTACCAAGTCAACAGGAGCAAGCGGATTGATTTTCTCGGGATTCCCTTCATTTTTTTTTATTGCATCACGCATAGCTGCAAGATCCACAATGGCGGGAACGCCAGTAAAATCTTGCATCAAAATTCGTGCTGGCTTAAAAGCTATCTCATGAAAGTTAGTTGCAACTTTACCCCAATTCGCTAGAATTTCGATATTTTTTTGGGTAACCTTTGAATTATCTTCAAAGCGCAATAAATTCTCAAGCAACACCTTAATTGAAAAGGGAAGAGACCTGATATTTTCAAATTGCTGGGCTGCCACCTCCAAACTGTAATAGTGATAAGTTTTAGCTTGCACGTTTAAGCTTTGAAGTGTTTTATATGAATTGAGACTTAACACATGACTAGCTCCTAGAATTAATATTAATGCATAGTATAGAGATTGATTATTTATTGGTAAACTTAATTAGGGTCTGTCGTCAATTAGCTCCCACTATGTTGTCCCACTGCCATTAAGTTAAGGGTTTTTTCTCCCCTATGTCGTCCCGTGACTTGTTCGCAGAATCTAGGATATATGCCACTTTACTGGATCCCGCGAACAAGTCGCGGGACGACGGTACGATGGTGAAGAGAAATTATCCTTAACTTAATGGCAGTGGGACGACGTAGCACAGCCATTAAGTTAAGGGCATTTCCTCTTCGCCGTCGTCCCGCGACTTGTTCGCGGGATCCAGGATAGAGGCACTTCCCTAGATTCCGTGATCAAGCCATCACCGGACGACAGATTGCTTAACTTATTAATGGCAGTGGGACGACGTAGTGGGAGCTACGGGACGACAGGCCCTAGGGACCCGTTTATTTTCTTAACATAAGGGACAAAACATGGAGAGCTCAATAACAGAGATGGCTATCACTTGGCAATCAGAACTTGCAGGCGAAAAAGATAAACCTTATTTTCAGCAGTCTGTTATCTTTCCTCAAAAACCAACGTAATAATATGACCATTTATCCTTCTCAATCAGATATTTTTAATGCTTTAAAATATACCCCATTAGAAGAAGTAAAGGTTGTGATTATCGGACAAGATCCCTACCATGGCCCAAAGCAAGCACATGGTCTATCGTTTTCCGTCTTACCAGGGATTACACCCCCCCCTTCTCTTAAAAATATTTTTTTAGAGTTAAAGAATGATTTAGGCATTTCTATTCCCAATCACGGTTGTTTAATAAATTGGGCAAAACAAGGTGTCTTGCTCCTCAATGCTGTTTTAACAGTAGAATCAGGAAAGCCTCAAAGCCATGCCAACATTGGTTGGGAGCACTTCACTGATAAAATAATTCAAGTTTTAAATGACAAGAAAAATGGACTGGTTTTCTTGTTATGGGGTGCATACGCACAACGCAAGGGAGAGATTATTGATCCTACCAAGCATTATATTTTAAAAGCAGCACATCCTTCCCCATTTTCAGTTAAAGGCTTTTTATCCTGCAGGCATTTCTCTAAAACAAATGAGATATTAAAGAAAATGAATAAAACGCCTATTAATTGGGATTTAAGTTGTTGAATAAAGAATCGAAACAGTTTCCTTGCCACAAAGATGATGGAGCTGATCCATTAACTGTTGAGTTATTTTTACCTGCCACTCTTGGCCTAATAAAAGCCTGGCACTGCCTTCTGCATTTTTATAGCATATAAAAATTTCACATTGTCCACCTCTATGTAATCCTAAAAGGTTGTTTAAGTTTTGGATAAAATTTTCATCGCAATGAGTTGCCTCTAAAGAAAGTTCAATGCCCTTCGCTTGAAGTCGAATTTGATCAAGCGTCATTATCTTTCTACCAGTAAGCCGATAACCTTCAGTAAATTCATCAATGCTTACTTCTCCTTCGACAATGATAAGGCTGTCTTTTTCTAGTAGGTCTTTGCACTGGGCGAAAAGGTCAGAAAACACAATTAATTCTATACGAGAACTTTTATCATCTAATGTGACAATTCCCATACGATTGCCAGTTTTAGTAAAGATAGAACGTATTGCAATGACTAAGCCCGCTACTGTCACGCTCTTATCTTTATTTGGCTTTAAATCGCCAATTTTGGCAGTGATCAATTGGGAAATTTCTTTTTCATACTTACTAATAGGATGACCTGTCAAGTAAAGTCCTAGTGTTTCTTTTTCACCCAGCAATCTAATGTCATCCCCCCATTCATCCACTAATATATAATCCGCATGGGCGGATAGTGCGTCATTACCAAGCCAAGAAAATAAATCTTGCTGACCGTTTTTTTCATCCCGATTCTTTTGCTCCGCCTGCTGCAATGCCTTTTCTAAACTGGCGATTAAACTAGCTCTGCCTACACCAAAACTATCCATCGCTCCTGATCGAATTAAGGACTCAAATACGCGACGGGTTACTTTTCGAGTATCAACCCGTTGGCAGAAATCAAAAAGATCTTTAAATGGTCCACAACGAGAACGATTCTCCAAGCAATTTTCAATTGCCCCTTGTCCAATCCCTTTGATGGCCCCCAAGCCATAAATAATTTTCTCATTTTCAACTATAAAACGGTAATGACCTTGATTGATATCAGGCGGAAGAATTGTTAATTGCATTTTTTTACAATCTTCAATGATCCGTACTACTTTATCAGTATGATCCATATCTGCTGACAACACGGCTGCCATATACTGCGCCGGATAATGCGTTTTTAACCAAGCGGTTTGATACGACAAGAACGCATATGCTGCGGCATGTGACTTATTAAAACCATAGCCCGCAAATTTTTCCATCAAATCAAAAATATTGTGGGCAACCTGTTCACTCACACCACGATCACGCGCATCAGAAACAAACGTCCGCTGTTTAGCCATTTCTTCTGGTTTTTTCTTACCCATCGCCCGACGCAATAAATCTGCAGCTCCCAGCGTATAGCCTGCCAATACCTGGGCAATTTGCATTACTTGCTCTTGATAAAGAATTACACCATAAGTTGACTTTAAAATAGGCTCAAGATCAGGATGAGGATATTGAATCTTGGCTCGACCATGCGTCGATCGATAAAGTCATCAACCATTCCTGATTGAAGAGGCCCAGGGCGAAAAAGAGCTACCAATGGCTATAATGTCATCAAAACAATCGGGTTGAAGACGTTTAATGAGATCCTTCATCCCTCTTGATTCGATCTGAAAAATAGCGGTGGTGTGACCTGTCAATAAGTTCAAACACGTTAGCATCGTCCATTGGGAATGCGACTTATATCCACCAACTTTTCAGCTTCATTTCTGTCCTGGTTAACTGATATTAATGCCCAATCAATGATGGTCAATGTTCTAAGCCCTAAAAAGTCAAATTTCACAAGGCCAACAGCTTCAACATCATCTTTATCAAGTTGAGTGACTAAGTGCGTACCACTTGCTTCGCAATAAAGTGCCGTAAAATCAGTCAATACTGAAGGTGCTATCACCACACCACCTGCATGCTTGCCTGCATTACGTGTGAAGTCCCTCCAGTTTAAAGCTAAATCAATCAACTCCTTAACCTCTTCTTCTTCATGGTAACGACGCATTCAAGTCTCATCTTGTCAAGCGCTTTTTTCAAGGTCATACCAATTTCAAAAGGAAGCAACTTGGCTAGTTTATCAACAAACCCATAGGGATAGCCTAATACCCGTCCAATATCACGTACTACCCCACGCGCTGCCATTGAACCGTAGGTAATTATTTGTGAGACGCTATCCTTTCCATATTTTTGCGCAACATAATCAATCACTTTATCTCGACCTTCCATACAAAAATCAATATCGAAGTCAGGCATGGAGGCACGTTCCGGATTTAAGAATCTTTCAAAAAGTAGATCAAATGATAATGGATCCAGCACAGTAATTCCTAAGACATATGCAACTAAGGAGCCAGAACCTGATCCTCTACCAGGTCCTACCGGAATATCATTGTCCTTTGCCCACTCAATAAAATCAGCCACAATCAAAAAATAACCTTGGAAGCCCATTTTTTGAATAACTTGTAGTTCCATATCAAGTCGCTCTTGATAAAGAGAGGTCATTTCAGCCCGCTTTGTTAAATCAGGAAATAAAAAATTTAGACGACGAGTAAGACCCTCATTTGCAAATTGAATAAAAAAATCATCTAAGGACATGCTTTTAGGCACAGGAAAATTAGGCAGACAAACACGGTCCAGTTTTAATTGCAGGTTGCATTTCATTGCGATGATAGCTGTATTGGTGATTGCCTCTGGAATATCTTTAAACAGCTGCACCATTTCCTCAGAAGATTTTAAATATTGTTGTACGCTGTAATTCTTAGGCCTTCTTGGATCTCCCAATACTCTTCCTTCATGGATACAAACACGGGCCTCATGCGCCTCAAAGTCTTCAGGAAGGATAAAACAAACATCGTTAGTGGCAACGACTGGAACCTGGGGCTTTTCGGCAAAATTAAGAGCTAATCGCAAAAAATTTTCATCATGCTCACGTCCAGTACGCACTAATTCCAGATAAAAGCGATCAGGGAACAAAGTTTGCCACTGCTTTATTAAGTGATCCGCCATAGCATTATCTTCTTGTAGCAAGGCTTGGCCAATGTCTCCCTTTTTCCCTGATAGGCAGATCAAGCCCTGCGAAAAACCGTTTAACCAAGATTTATGAATAATTCCCATACCATACTGTTGATTTAAATAGCCTTTTGAAACTAATTGGGTCAAATTGCGGTAGCCTTGTTCATCTTGGCAAAGCAAGATTATAGAGTAAGGAAACTGTGGGAGCTTCTCGTTATGAATGAGGAGTTGGGCACCAATGATTGGCTTTATCCCTGCTGCTAAAGCGGCGCGATAAAATTTAACCATTCCAAAAAGATTACAATGATCTGTTATAGCAATAGCTGGCATATTCAATTCTTTAATAGCAGCAATTAATTGCTTGATTCGTGGCAAACCATCAATTAAAGAATATTCAGTATGAATGTGTAGATGAACAAATTTTGGTCTCATGCTTTAAGTTTCAGTCTCCCTAAAAGCAGTTTCTTTTAGTAACACTTGCCTAACAGGCTCGAAAGATCGTCGATGAATGGGAGTTGCGCCAAAACGTCTAAGATTGGCAAGGTGTTCAGGAGTACAATACCCTTTGTGGGAAGCAAACCCATAATCTGGATATTGTTGGCTATAAGCAACCATCTCACGATCTCGAGTCACTTTTGCCACTATTGAGGCAGCACTAATTTCTGCTATGTAGGTATCCCCTTCAATGTAAGCTTCAACAGGAAAGGGGACATCTGGACAAAAATTGCCATCAACCTTTACACATTGAGGCGCAACCTCAAGACTCAAAACAGCACGGCGCATGGCTAATAAACTTGCCCGCAGGATATTGATGTTATCTATTTCTTCTACACTTGCCTTGGCAACTGCCCAAGCTAGGCTATGCTTGATAATTAGCGCATATAAATTTTCTCGTTTATTTTCTGTCAGTTGCTTGGAATCAGCTAAACCCTTAATATGATTTTTAGGGTTTAGAATAACAGCCGCAGCTACCACTGGACCTGCCAACGGACCACGCCCTGCTTCGTCTACACCTGCTACCAGCAGCAATCCAGTGCCGTTATTATTATTTGGTTTTCGCAATTCCCAATTCCCCTATGTGAGATACACATTGATTCCACCGGAAAAAAGTGCGACCATTTCCGGCTGAATGGTTATCGGTCAGCCATTGTACATTCTTCGCACGAGGTATTGAAGCTTCAATGAATAAGATTCGAACTGCCGTTATAGGTGTTGGCTATCTTGGCAAATTTCATGCTGAAAAATTTGATTTACTACCAAATTCAGAACTGGTGGCTGTTTGTGATATCCACGAGGAAAGATGCAACGCAATTGCTCATAAGCACAATGTAGAAGCGTTAATAGATTATCACGGACTATTAAACAAAGTAGACGCAGTCAGTATTGCTGTTCCCACTTCATTGCATTATGCGATAGCAAAATACTTTCTAGAAAATAGTGTTCATGTATTGCTAGAAAAGCCCATCGCCTCAACAGTAGCAGAGGCCCAAAGCTTAATAGATATTGCAAATGAAAAAAAAGTGGTATTCCAAATAGGACATTTGGAACGTTTTAACAGTGTCCTGGTTGCTTTAGAGACTATTCTTGATAAACCACGGTTTATTGAATCTATACGACTAGCACCTTTTAAACCAAGAGGCACAGACATTAATGTGGTATTAGATTTAATGATACATGATATAGATATTATTCAACGCATAGTTGGTTCACCCATCAACAATATCCATGCTAACGGTGCCTCAGTCTTGACTTCCCATATTGATATCGCCAATGTACGTTTACAATTTGAGAATGGCTGCGTGGCGAATGTCACTGCAAGTAGAGTAAGTTTTAATGTAGAACGAAAATTACGCATTTTTCAGCATGATGCTTTTATCTCCTTAGATCTTCACCTCAAGAAGCTTGCTATTCATCGCAAAGGGATTAGCGAAATGTTTCCAGGCATACCAGAAATTATTAGCGAACAACAAGCCTATGAGCAAGGAGATGCACTTTTAGATCAAATTTCCTCTTTTTTACATTCCATACAAACCAAAAGTCTACCTGTAGTAACCGGCGAAGATGGCAAACAAGCACTAGCTACTGCAGTTGAAATTACCCGCATTGTTACTGAGCAACTTGCTGCTGATGAAGCGGCAGGCTATTGCGCCACAAGTTAGTGTTCATGCCGAAGTTACCTTCTATTCTTATTGTAGCGGGTGAGGCTTCCGGTGATTCTCATGGGGCACACTTAGTAAAGCATATTTTAAATCATTCTCCTGACATTCAATTTTTTGCAATGGGAGGCTCAAAACTTTCAAATGCTGGTGCACATTTAATTGTTGATGCAAAAGAACTTGCTGTCGTTGGCTTTCTTGAGGTATTGAGTAAATTAAAAAAAATTCGAAGCGCTTACAACAAACTAATCTTAGCAGTAAAAAAACTTCCACCAGATATTGTGATATTAATTGATTACCCGGGCTTTAATCTTCGGCTAGCAAAAGCCATTAAAAAATTAAATCCCACTATCAAAATTATTTATTATATTAGTCCCCAACTATGGGCCTGGCGCTATCAGCGCATTCAAACCATCAAGCAATATATTGATATGATGGCTGTCATATTTCCCTTCGAAGTTGCTATCTATGAACGAGAAAAGATTCCAGTAAAATTTGTAGGTAATCCTCTGGTAGACCAGGTTAAAACTTCTTTATTGCCATCTAGCATACGTCAATTTTTTGGCTTAGATCATCAGAATCCAATCATCGGTTTAATGCCTGGCAGCAGGCAGAATGAAATTAAGCATATCCTTCCCACGATGCTTGAGGCAGCCTTCCTTCTCAAACAACAATCACCCGAAATTGAATTTATCTTGCCCCTGGCCCCAACGATAAATGAAAAAGATTTAAAACCTTATTTAGAGAAACTGCCCTTTACCATCAAACTAACGCAAGAATTTATTTATGATGCTATTAGCATTTGTGAAGCAGTGATTGTCACTTCAGGTACTGCCACTCTTGAAGTTGCTCTTCTGAATAAACCGATGGTCATTATTTATAAATCATCTCGAATAAGTATTGCAATAGCTAAACTTTTGGTAAAAGTAAAGCATATTGGGTTATGCAATATCGTCGCCCAAAAGCAAGTGGTTAAGGAGCTTATACAGGATGAAGCTTCCCCTGAAAATATTATGGCAGAAGTAGGCCGCTTACTAAGAGATTCAAGCTATCGAGAACAAGTTATCATTGCATTGAAAAAGGTTAGTGAAAAGTTAAAGCAAGAAGATATCGCTATTAGCCTTGACAAATTAGTTTTTGAATTTATTTCAAAACTAAAACGCTTGAATCCTAACGAACAAGTCCGCGATTAGAATTATTCACTGCATCAATAAAAAGTTGTACTTCTGGACATTCCTGAACTATTTTCTCTAGCTCGACTAATACTTGTTTTACGTTAAGTCCCTGTCGGAAAAGAAGATTATATGCCCGTCTTAACATAATAATTGTTTTAGAGTTAAAACCACGTCGCTTAAGTCCAACAGTATTTAAACCACAAACAGCCGCAGTATTACCGGTAACCACAACATAGGGTGGCACATCCTTACCTACCATAGCAGCAGTTATAAAACTATATGCTCCAATCTTACAATGTTGATGGATACCGACAAAAGCGCCTATAGTTGCATAATCTTCTACAATCACATGTCCAGCTAAAGAAGCATTATTAACGAAAATAGTATTGCTGCCTACTTTGCAGTCATGAGCTACATGGACATAAGCCATTAGGAAATTATGGTCACCAATGCTAGTTGCCCCACCGCCTTGAAATGTACCTCTATTTAACGTGCAGAATTCTCTTATAATATTGCCATCACCAATTTTTAGCAGCGTGATTTCTCCATTATAATTAACGTGTTGAGGATCTTCGCCTATTGAAGCATATTGGTAAATAAAGTTGTTGCGACCAATGATAGTTGAACCCTTGACTACAACATGTGGGCCTATTTGAGTGCCTGAACCAATTTCCACATTAGGTCCTATAATGCTCCAAGGACCTATTTTTACCCCTTCTTCTATTTTGGCGCTAGGATCAATAATTGCTCGTTCGTCTATCACTATAATGTACCCCTTGCATTTATTATCTCTGCTGAACAGACAAATT
Source organism: uncultured Gammaproteobacteria bacterium (assembly GCA_963817645.1). Classification (GTDB taxonomy): domain Bacteria; phylum Pseudomonadota; class Gammaproteobacteria; order UBA6002; family UBA6002; genus UBA6002. The sequence goes on from CAWFQC010000040.1 coordinate 152,728, forward strand.
GTTCTTCCACAGTGGCTGTAGCCTTAAATTTCCATATATCACGCTTAACCTTAAGTAATTCTACCTCAAATATCAATTGATCCCCTGGCTCTACAATTCGTCTAAAACGAGCATTATCAATGCCTGCAAGATAGAACCAAAAATCTTTGTCTAGCAATCGCTGCACTGTCATGAAGATTAATATACCAGAAGCTTGGGCAAGAGCCTCTAGGATCAAAACACCAGGCATTACTGGCTTTTGTGGAAAGTGACCTGTAAAAAAAGGCTCATTGATAGTTACATTTTTAATGGCCACTAGCGTAGTCTCTGTCATCGAAATGACACGATCAAGTAATAGAAAAGGATAGCGATGCGGCAAATAGGCCATAATCTCAGAAATATTTAAATTATTTTTCACCCTTTTCTCTCTCCATTTTCTGCAACTTCCTCGCTAAGTCATCTAATTTATGAAAACGCGCAATACTTTTGCGCCATTCTTTTTGTGGTTGAATACCAGTGCCTGATGAATATACTCCTGGTTTGTGTATAGATTTTGTGACCTGAGACATACCAGTAAAAATAACATTATCGCCAATGACTACATTATCGCTAAAACCTGCAGCCCCTCCGATGAGACAGTTTTTCCCTATGCGTGTACTTCCACCTATCCCCACACAACCAGCGATAACAGTATTTTCACCAATAACAACACCATGGGCAATTTGAATCTGATTATCCAGTTTCACACCATTTTCTATAACAGTATCATCCAAAGCCCCGCGATCTATTGTCGTACTAGCACCTATAACAACATCATGACCAATTATCACACTACCTAAATGAGGAATAGTCTGCCAACCTTGAGGCTCTCTTATCATTCCAAAGCCATCACTGCCAATAACTGCTCCGGAATGAATGACAAATCGATCACCTATTTGGACATCATGGTAAATGGTTACGTTTGGATAAACATAACCATCACTGCCTAGAACAACATCATCACTCAATACACTATTGGCTTCAATACAGGTATTATCCCCAATTTGGCAATGATGTCCAATAACACAAAAAGGACCAATACTCACATTTTGCCCAATGAGGCAATTTTTTCCCAAAATAGCAGTCGGGTGAATGCCTTTAATGGGTGTCAACTTTTTTTGGAACAAAGAAGCTAACTTAATAAGCCCTTTGTAAGGGTCATCCATAATAAGCTTATAGGCAGGACACATGTTTTCATATTGTGGAGCAAGGAGAACGGCTGAAGCCTTTGTCAAAGGAAGCAATTTCTCATATAAAGAGCTTGCAACTAATTGATAACGGGCATTAGTCAGAAAGCTCACTTTCCCAGCATTTGCATTTCGAAGAGAAGCGAAGCCATCTATTTGACATTGAGGATCCCCCACCAATTCTGCACCAATAATTTTTGCTATTTCATCCAAAGTATAATGATTTTTTTGCATTAGTTCTCCCAAAAGAATGCAGCCAAGTAGTGACAAACACTACTTGGTTTTGAACATTGACATTATTTATGTGGTAGTTGTTGGATAACTCTATTAGTAATATCCAAGTTGGGATTAACATACGCTACTATGTCTTTGGTAATGACTAAGTTAAGATTGTCAGTTTCGGCAATTTTTTTAACAATATTTTTGACATTATCAAGAAAACCTTTGAGCGCTTCATTTTGTCTAATCATAAGCTCTTGCTGGAAGGTTACTTGCATTTGTTGTAATTCTTGTTGCTCAGTTAGAATTCTTTGCTCCAATTGCTTGCGATCAGTATTACTCATAATGGCAGTATCACGACGCAACTTATCCGCGTCATTTTTCAAATTATTCTGAGCTGCAACTACTTTTTGCTGCTTAGGTTGAAAATCCTTTTGTAATTTTTCTCGAATCTGTGCAATTTGGATTGATCTTTCCATTACCTGACGCATGTCGAGTACACCAGTCCTTGTAGCACTACCTTGTGGGTTCGCTACAGCCAAATTCTGATTACTAGCAGTTGTTAATGTATTAGCTGCCATGGTCGATATGCTCATTGCATATATTGCTAAAGCAATAAAACCAGACACAATTTTTTTCATGCTCATCTCCTATAAGAAAATTATTTTACCTAAGAACTCTTGCGATAAAATGTTCTCGCACGAGCCCCTAAAAACTTGCACCCAATGAAAATTGGAACACTCTGGCTTCATCATGTTTACCTGAATGTAAGGCTTTACTGAGGCTAAAGTGTATTGGTCCCATTGGCGAAATCCATTCGAATTGAAGACCTACTGAGGCTCCAAATTCACCAGAGTCTATATCATTATGAAAAACATTACCGGCGTCAACAAATAAAGATGTTCTTAATTGATCTGGGAATGGGTTTGGAAAAATGAGTGATATACTTCCTACGGCAAGTATATTTCCTCCAATAGGATTCAAATTTGAGTCTCTTGGGCCTAAGGTATTGTCCTCATATCCTCGAACTGAATCTATACCCCCTGCATAATAATTTTTAAAAAACGGTAATTGGCTAGTATTGGCATAACCATTCCCATAACCTAGTTGGGCACGCGCATGAAAAATAAAATGGGCAAAAAGTGGATGATAATAAGCCGAGGTATAAGAAACCTTGTAATAATCTAAACTATTATGTACTAATGGCAATCCAACTTCTAAACCTAAAAACTGTTTCCAACCACAAGTTGGAAAAACTGCACGATCATAGGTGCTTCTGCTCCAACCTAAAGTGGCTTTAAATTCATCAAAAGTATGTCCATGCTCTCGAACGAATTCATCCACCTCAAAAGAGGCACCCTTATTGGTAAATAGGTGTATATGATCGTAGCCAAATGCAAAAGCTAATCGGCTATATTCAGTAATAGGAATATCATAGTTAACTGCTAAACCATAAGTATCCATTCGAAAGGGAGTGATACCTACCTTTCCAGGATCTGCGTATTGCGTGTAAATGGTAAAGCCCCGACCAATTCCACTCATCGTATAGTAAGGATTATAATACGTTAAGCTGATGTCTGTAGCGGCATTATTTGCTTGAAATGCAGCGGAAACGACCCTACCAGTTCCTAAAAAGTTAGTTTGATTTAGGTTGGCTCCATATAAAATGCCATAAGCATCCGAGTATCCCACTTGGAAGTTGGCTGTGGCAGAGGAGGTTTCCGTGACACAATATTCTAAATCGACAATATTGGGAGATTCTGGTAACGGAATAGCTCTTACTTGAACATTTTGCAGGTATCCGAGATTGGACAAACGTCGCTTGGATTCTTCCGCGCAAACGGAAGAATACATAGCACCTTCCATTTGGCGTAATTCTCTTCGCAACACCTCATCGGTAGTTTTGTAATTACCCACGAAATTGATCCTACGAATATAAACTCGCTTTCCAGGCGTAATATGGAAGGTGATAAAAACTGTGTTGTCCCTTTCATTGACATCAGGAATAAGTTCAACCTGTGCCAAGGCATATCCTTGACTTGATAAAAGTTTATTTAACAGGTCACGAGTTGCAACAACTGCTTCCCTTGAAAAAACTTGCCCAGGTTTAATATTTATTAATTTCTTTAATGAAGATTCTTGTCCAAAGCATTCCCCCGTTAGTTCTACCCCTCTGACTTTAAATATAGGTCCCTCTTTCACGTTAATCGTAACAAAAACTTTCTTTTTATCTGGACTCATTGTCACATCAGAAGACAATACTTTAATTTTCAAATAGCCCCGGTCCATATAAAATGCTTTTAGAGCGCTTAGATCAGCATCCAATTTTTCTTTAACGTATTGATCACTGCTGGTAAAAAAGGACCATGGCTTTGTCTTAGTCGACTTAAATTCTCTTAATAGCTTACCTTCAGAAAATGACTTATTTCCGATAATGTGGATCTGCTTAATTTTAGAGACTTTGCCTTCCACAATTTCTATTTTAACCGCAACTCGATTCTGGCTTTCCTTAGTCACATAAGTATTAACGGCTGCTGCATAACGTCCTTGTGAATTATACTGTTGTTCTAATGCCCTCTTCATCGCCTCTAATACTGAAGTATCGTAGGGCAACCCTTCAGCAATTCCTGCCTTTTTCAAAGCATTTGTTAAATCAGGCTTTTTAATCTCTTTATTGCCTGTAATACGGATTGCACCAATCACTGCTCTTTCAACAACTTGTACAATAAGGTCATCGCCTTCACGACCCAAATTCACATTACTAAAGAAGCTGGTATTGTAGAGTGCTTGAATAATATCTGAAGTTTTGGCAGGATCTAAGTCCTGGCCTTCTTTTATAGGCAAGTAACTTAAAACAGTACTGGCGGGGATTCTCTCTAAGCCTTGAATTTTAATTTTCCTAACAATAAAGGCCGAAGCATTATTTACATGACCTAAAGACCACATAGCTAGCAGACTGACAAATGCTATTCTTTTTATTCTACCCATCATTATACCCATCAGGTAAGTACCAGACTTAGTTTCCGCGATCGAGGAATATGCCTTGAATTTTTAGCAGGCAATACATCAGAATGTTACGACCGAAGGCTTAGCTAGTTACTATTAATACATAGGAACCTTCACGGTTCCCTATTTTCCATAATACCCATTAAGATATTTTTGCTTAATTTTGCTAAAAACACCCCATCAACATCCTGCGAAGTATGTCCATTTAAAAAGCGGCTAGTATACAACAGCTTTGAAGACAAGCAAATTAAGTTTCAGAACTGGCATGAGATTTTTATGGCTCTTCAGCTTGAAAAATCATTTTAACCCTACTAAAATAACTTTAAGATAATTTAAGTAGGGTTATTTAAAATGAGATTAGAGCTAATTAAAGAAATAGAGCAGCAAAATCCTTGGTTAATAAAAAAAAATATACCCATTTTAAATTTACCCGAATATCATGAACGCCAACAAATTGAAACGCTTTTGTTACCAGATTGGGATAAGTTCTGGACTATATTGATTGGTCCTAGACGTGCAGGTAAAACAACTTTAGGTAAGCACTTATGTCAATGTTTAGTTCAGAAAGAACGCTTCCAGCAGCTTTTATATCTAAATTGCGATCTGCAAGGAATTCGTGAGTTTTTAAGCTCACCTCTTTTCATAAATAATTTAATTAGCCAATTTAACTTAAAGTCGCCTATTATTTTTATTGACGAGGTTCAGCGATTGCCCTCGCCTGGGTTATTACTTAAAACTATTGCTGACCTTTCACTCCCAATCAAAATGATTGCTTCGGGCTCTTCGCAATTAGAAATTAAAAGTAAAGTTCAAGAACATTTAACGGGCCGTCATTTTTCTTCTTTGGTTTTACCGCTTAGCTTTGATGAATGGCATGCCTCTTCTCATCTTGAATCGTTATTGTTATTCGGAGCTTATCCTCAAATTATTAACGCTCAAGCCAAGGAATTGCTACTTGGCCAACTTTATCAGGATTATATTAATAAAGACATTATAGAAATACTGCGGTTAAGGAGTCCTGATGTTTTTCAAAAATTATTAGGTTTACTCGCTCATAGTAGCGGCCAACTGCTTAACTATAACCAATTAGCAACCGACTGTGGGGTGAGTACTACACTCATTAAACACTATTTAGCAATTTCAGAACAAACTTTCATAACAGTTGCACTTACTCCCTTTGTAGGTAACAAACGCACCGAATTAACAAGTAATCCCATTATCTATTTTATTGATAATGGGTTTAGAAATTATGCTCTGAGAAATTTCAATGGTCTATTTTCTCGAACTGATTTAGGTTTGTTGGTTCAAGGATTAGTGTTTCAAGAAATCTATAAATTTATTACTCAGCATTTTTTAAACTATTCTATACATTATTGGCGAACCAAGTCAGGAGCTGAGGTTGATTTCATTATTTATAAAAATGAGGAATCTATTCTTCCAGTTGAAATTAAATATCGAAATTTAAATTCGGCAGTAATAGAGAGAGGGTACCGTTCATTTGTGCAAGCCTATGAACCTAAAAACGCAGTTATCATCACTAAAAATTGGTTAAGTGTAGAACAAATTGGAAATACAGAAGTTTATTTTATTCCGCTTGAAAAGCTAAGTAACTTGTTTGAAATAATTATGAGATTGTAGTGGCTCATTAAAATCAACACTGGCATAGAATGATTAGGTACTTGAGCTTCAATGGCCTTTAGACGTAGACACGTAGACTTTACCTGCTATACTCAAGATTCTACCTTATACCAACAGAAAAAAGACATGATGGATTCCTGGAATGCTAAAGCATATAGCAAATTTCTCGATTTAAGAACTCGGCCAGCTCGAGATTTGCTAGCTGCCATCCCAGTTTTTTTTCAACCAAGGACAGTATATGATCTTGGTTGTGGGCCTGGTAATAGCACAATTTTATTAAAAGATCGTTGGCCTCATGCTAAGGTAGTCGGACTTGATTCATCCCTTGAAATGTTGGAAGAAGCGAAGATTTCTTATCCTAATATCAATTTTATTAAGGCTGATATAGCAAATTTTTCACCGATGGAAAAAATAGATTGCCTCTTTGCTAATGCATCTATGCAATGGCTTGATGAGCATGAAATCTTGATCCCTAGACTCTTACAACTTATGAATCCTGGCGGGGCATTCGGAATCCAAATGCCTAATAATTTTCATTCTCCATCACACCAGGTGACCATTACAATTTTACAAAACAATACAGCTTGGCAGCCCTTCTTAAAAAACTTACGTTATGGAGTACTAACAGAACCATTTTATAAGTTACCAGGGTATTATGATCTGTTAACAAAGGCCGCAGTAAGCTCTATACAACTTTGGGAAACGGAGTATTTTCATGAGATGTCGAATTATCAAGAAATTTTTGACTGGGTAAAAGGAACAGGATTACGACCTGTTTTATCTGCAATGGACACTCATAACCAAAACAAATTTGCTAAAGCCTATGTTAAAGCTATCGCCAAAGAATATCCTATACAGACAAACAATAAAATTTTACTGCCATTTAGAAGGATATTTATGGTTGGGTATACATAGAATTATTTTCTAAAAAACAAATAGCTTCAGGAATGCTACCACAAACTGAAAATTGGCATATTTACCTTCTTGATGTTGAATGGAATCGAGACACTTACAAATTGCATCCAAATGATTTCCGCATTAAACACTCAGTAAAAGTTATAAAACTTGTTAGAGAGAGTTGCTTCTAATTTCTTACCTGGTTAACTGATGCAAAATAATTGCGTGGGCGCAAAAAGATTAATAGAAAAAGGATTATCAGTCAGACCACGAATTTCTTTGATTTTCTCACGTACTTGTCACTTTAATCGGGTAAATTAGAGCTGTATTCTCAATGAATTGAGCTTTTTTGACAAGACCCTGGAATCCATATTGAGCCAATATTTATCCATTTAATACTATCTTAATCATTAAATATTAATATATCTATATATAATTCAATACGTACAAAGAGGAGAAGTAATTATGTTTACAAAAGAGCAAGAAATATTATTAGAGACCGCTAAAGACAAATTTTCTAATTCAACATTATGGCCTTGGAGGGAGGAGCTGAAATTGGCCGCATTGGTTGATGTTTACGCTGGATTTTACCCAGATATACAACAGAGAGATGAAAAATTAATTTTGGAATATTCCAAAAAACTCATTAAATATTGTGAAGATAAGCAAAGGTTGTTTCCAGATACAAAAGAAGATAATGAAATTCTAAGAGCTTACCATAAAAGTCAATCTCATCACGGGAATAAGGAAGACGGAAAAAGTACCAGTTTTAAGAAGCACAAGTCTAAGCATCAACGCGAGCACAAAAAAAATATTTTTCAAATGCAAGAAGAAAAATATAACATTGAACATGCGGAAGAAAAAAAAGATAAATTGTTAGACGATAATTATTTAATTACCAGGAATAATATTGCTTTTCTGATAGAGGGATCCCAAACTAGAGTTATCTATACTGAAGTACGAGGAGCTATTCATCTCGCAAAAACGAATGGATGTCCATATTTTGATATAATCTTAAGTTACGATAAAATTCATCTGGCTGAAGCATTGAAAAATGCTGATGAAAAAAAGCAAAAAACTATTGTATTAAGTACGTTCTTGAGCTTTTATAGGGAAGTTGATCCTCAAATAATTATTGATAAAATGATCAAACTCCCTTTCGAAAATTTGATAGAACAGAACATAATAAATTGCATACCTGAGTGGGTATCTAATTTAAATTCATTTACCATCAACAGCTTTTGTCAGTCTGTCTTAAATGAATATTTTAACGGAGATCCTGACAGATTCGCTTCAGAAAATAACCATATATGCCAAAAGTTGGTACATTTATCTAACAAACTATCCTTCGAGCAATTAACCCAGTATTTATTAAAACATCCTGAAGTAAATATTGTTTATGGATTGGTTGGCTCTCTTCATTTGCCAATGCTAAACCGTGAAAGTAAAATTAGTACAAAAGATTATTGCTATTCTCAACTTTCTATTGAGGATAAACTCGTAGACGTTCACCTTTTTGGTGGTGCACACGGAGAAATTAGTCATTATACAAATATGGCTAATGCTATTAGAAAAACTAATTTAATTGTTCCCGACTTAACAACTATACCAGAACAAGAAATTGATAAAGAAACATACCAAATGGTTATAGCTTCTGGAGCAGATAGTATTTATGATTATAGTAAGAGCGATGAAACCAATAACGAAAATTATCATAAAGAGAGAAATTCTAAACGGTCACGTGGTAACAATATTGAATTTTTTTCAACTCAATCATCACCTTCAGAAAGTACAGCATTAATTGAGAATTCTGAAAAGGAGACAGCCTGCTGTTTTCCATGTAATCTTGTTTAAAAAGAAATATTTTGTAATTTTCTTAAAACATCACCTGTTTCAGAAATTAATTCATTAAACAATTCTGTGGCCGATTTATCTTTGCAAAGACGACTTGCTTGTCCTGACCATAAAGACATATAATCTGAATTATTTTGTTTTTGTGCGGCTTCCCGAATATCTCTAACAAGTGCGCTTTGAATGGGAAAATCCAGAATGGGAAAATTATTCTTTTCCATCTCAATTAAAAAAGCATTCTTAAGCGATCGAGCCATTTTCCCCGTAAAAGCAGTCGTTAGACGTGTGCTTTCATCTGTACTGTTAATCAAAAGCTTGCGATGTACCGAATGAATCTTCGATTCAGAACAACTTAAAAAAGCAGTATCCATTTGCACACCCGCCGCACCTAATGCAAGGGCCGCAATAATTCCACGACCATCCATGATACCACCTGACGCAACTACCGGAATCTTAACTGCATCCACTATTTGAGGAATAAGTGCCATTGTACCAATTAATGCATCATCAATAGAGGTCATATTTAAATCTGTTCCTCGGTGGCCACCTGCTTCATACCCTTGTGCAACCACTATGTCTACACCATTTTTTTCTAACAATTGTGCTTCGCGCACTGTAGTTGCTGTTCCAATTACTGAGATACCATGTGATTTAATATTCTGTATAGTGTCTCCGGGTAGGACACCAAAGGTAAAACTAAAAATGGGAACTTTTTCCTCTATAATGATGGCTAATTTTTCTTCAAATGAAGGAGATGGCTTTATGTCTATTTGCTCTAAATTTTGCAATCCTAATTTTTGTCGAAAATAATTAAATGATTTAACTGCTTTTTGTATTTCTTCCTCAGTGTATATTTTCGAGCTAGTGGGTGCAAAAAGATTAATAGAAAAAAGTTTATCAATCAGACCACGAATTTCTTTGATTTTCTCACGTATTTCTGTAGGAGAAAACAAAGCAGCACCTAAAGAACCTAATCCTCAAGAAACCAATTTGAAGTTTAGAATTTAGTAGCTATCTTCTGCTTATGTGTTTGTGTATAAGCATTTATTTCGACTAATGTATAAGTTTTACCATCCTTCTGTTTTGTAGAACGGACAACATCTCCAAAAAACCTATAATCCTTCCTGGGATCTTTTATCTTAACTTTCTCTTGTTCTTGCTCTGTGAAAATAATGCCCTTGTTACCCTTGCTATTATTGATTACTTTTCCACGCTCACATATCCTTAATAAATTTCTTGCCATTAAAGGATCTTGGTGGCTTATTTCTTCGTATAATTCTGGCTTAATATATAAATAGTGCCGAATAGCTGTAGGGCCTCGTAATTTAAAAAAACGGCAATCAGGACTATTTTTTTCATAGATGGGATAGCCTTCTCCCCAAATAACAGTCTTATTAGGTTTCTTTTTGGGTTTTTGCTCCAGAGTGTTAGGAGTTTGCTCTGGCCTATTTTCTACCTGTTTCTCAAGTTTATTTTTTGATACAGGTTTTTCATCTGCCGTTTCCTCTAAAATAGTAATGTTTTCACTGTTTCCAGATAATATTTTTTGAACAGGGATAAAAGGCTCCTGACAAAACGTATCATAAATTGGTTTTTCAATTTCAAGATTTCTGCTAACCTGATTTTTCCAATTTTGCAGAGCCCTAAGCAAAGCCTTCGTATCTATATGATGAAGGTCATAAATACTAATAGCTTGCTTTTTTTTATCATTGGAACAAATAATATTATTTGCTTTGAGAGCTTTTAATAATAAAAATATAGAGTCGCAATCTTCCAGTTTAATATTAAGAACTGAGTATGCTTTTTTGTCATCTTTCACATCATTTGTTTTGAACTGGGCATTGATTTTTTCATCATTAAAAGCCTGTTTAATCAGGCCAACATTTTTAATTAAAATTTTAGATTTTGTTTGATCAATGATAATTTTAAGGAACTTGATTCGGTTGGTAGAGCTCTGTTTCAGTTTTGACTTAACCTCTGGATCCCCCTCTAGTACGACAAAAGAATATTTACGTGAAAGTGGAATCGGTTCATCACGAAATTTAAAAATTTTTTCACAACCCTTTTTCTCAAGCTTAGCCCAAAACAATGCTTGGTTCAATTCATTTTGCTTGAACATCTCCTTCATGACCGCTTCACATAGATCAATTAAACCTTGGTTAGGTCTATATGGTCTACCAAATTGCGAATGCTTTTCTTCTATGAAATCGTCATAATCCACTGCTTTTAAAACGTACTCTTTTGCTTGAGTATAATCATTATCAAGAATAGCAAGGGTAGCCATTCCAATATAATATTCGCGTAAATGTTCAATTTTCTCTATTCTAAAATCCTGAGGATAAATTTTAATTATCCTTTTAAGCCATTGCAAATTTTTTTTAGCAGTATCTTTATCTTTATTCTCTAGTTGTAAAGAAATTCTCACTAGAACTATACAACTTTCGCCTATGGAAGATGTCTGATTTACATCCTTTAGTTTGCGATTTTCTATCCTACAACACTGAGTCTGCCAAAATATAACAAACTTGAGCATAGCCTCCTCAAGTTTCTTTCTCTCCTCATAACGCTTAGCTTTTAACAATTCCTTTCCTACCCTGAGACCCTCTATCTGACAATGTGTAAATATAGTTCCAATATCTTTATCTATAATAAGAGGCGCCTCTTCTTTCTGTTCATTTTTAGCATCTATAAGAAGGCGGACTAATTCATTAAATACTAAGGTAGGTTTAGTAACATCCTGCTGAAGCAAGGGGTCAAAAGTTATTTTGTGAAAAGAATCCCCATCACGCAAAACTATCTTTTCCTTGTCTAGAGAAGCTAGTAGTTGAACATAAAAAGCTTTTAAATTTTTCCTTGTTGTATGTTTTAGTTTTGGAAAATTTTTTTGGGGAGTAAAAAGATCTTCGAACATTTCATCAAGCGTTTTATCTATGATACGTGATTCTTGAGCCATTCTTTATCCTCATGAGTTTTAGCTGTTAACTATAACAACTTACTCTGGGAAATACAATTGCAGATTTAGCTAACTGCTCAACATTTACCTCATCCCTAAAAATAAGGCTGTCTTAATTTTTGGCTCCTCTCTGAAATTTGTGGGTAGAAAAGCTTAATGTTTAGTTAAAGAAAGAATTTAATTTGCATTAATAAACTAATTTAATTGTTCCCGACTTAACAACTATACCAGAACAAGAAATTGATAAAGAAACATACCAAATGGTTATAGCTTCACTTTTATCCAATAGATTTTCTAACCATAAATATTCTTCTGATGGAACAGATAGTATTTATGATTACAGTGAGAGCGATGAAAGTAATAATGAAAGAAATTCAAAACGGTCACGTGGTAAAAATATTGGATTTTTTTCAAATCAATCATCACCTTCAGAAAGTACAGTATTAATTGAAAATTCTGAAAAAGAGACAGTCTGCTGTTTTCCCTGTAATCTTGTTTAAAAAGAAATATTTTGTAATTTTCTTAAAACATCACCTGTTTCAGAAATTAATTCATTAAACAATTCTGTGGCCGATTTATCTTTGCAAAGACGACTTGCTTGTCCTGACCATAAAGACATATAATCTGAATTATTTTGTTTTTGTGCGGCTTCCCGAATATCTCTAACAAGTGCACTTTGAATGGGAAAATCCAGAATGGGAAAATTATTCTTTTCCATCTCAATTAAAAAAGCATTCTTAAGCGATCGAGCCATTTTCCCCGTAAAAGCAGTCGTTAGACGTGTGCTTTCATCTGTACTGTTAATCAAAAGCTTGCGATGTACCGAATGAATCTTCGATTCAGAACAAGTTAAAAAAGCAGTACCCATTTGAACACCCGCCGCACCTAATGCAAGGGCCGCAATAATTCCACGACCATTCATGATACCACCTGACGCAACTACCGGAATCTTAACTGCATCCACTACTTGAGGAATAAGTGCCATCGTGCCAATTAATGCATCATCAATAGAGGTCATATTTAAATCAGTTCCTCGGTGGCCACCTGCTTCATACCCTTGTGCAACCACTATGTCTACACCATTTTTTTCTAACAATTGTGCTTCGCGCACTGTAGTTGCTGTTCCAATTACTGAGATACCATGTGATTTAATATTCTGTATAGTGTCTCCGGGTAAGACACCGAAGGTAAAACTAAAAATGGGAACTTTTTCCTCTATAATGATGGCTAATTTTTCTTCAAATGAAGGAGATGGCTTTATGTCTATTTGCTCTAAATTTTGTAATCCTAATTTTTTCGGTGTATATTTTTGGGCTAGTGGGTGCAAAAAGATTAACAGAAAAAGGTTTATCAGTCAGACTACGAATTTCTTTGATTTTCTCACGTATTTCTGTAGGAGAAAACAAAGCAGCACCTAAAGAACCTAATCCTCCTTGGTTGGAAACAGCAGCAGCCAAAGATGGGCTATCTGCAAGCGCCATTGGTGCTTGGATAATAGGATATTTAATTTTCAAAAGTTGAGATATATTTTCCATAAAAATCCATTTATATAATCTGAAAATCCCCGTGATTAATATATCTGACTTTTAACAAAAAGCAAACGCTTTCACCTATAATGGGAGTCTTTTCCAAATAGCTAACCATTTCCATAAAATAGGACATTTCAGTATTGACCGTTCGCAAGAAAAAAATGTTATTGATTCAACCCATGTCAGAAAATCTCTATTGGTTAATACAGCCTATATCGTTGGTCTGGCTGGATTATAGTTTAGCGCGCATAAATTGTTGTTCCTGGATATTTTCTGTTTTTGTATTAGAAAATACAACTAATGCCTTTTTGATTTCATCTTTTAAATATAACAAGTTTTTTAATTTCCCTAATTCTTGTGTTCCTGTGACACCATCTCCTTCGTTTAAATTTAAAGATTGATATTTCTGTGCTCCTTTATTTTGTTTATTTTGAAAAAATGTTGGAGTTTTTATTTTCATTTTAATTTTTGCTCTTCCGCTCTGTGGATCAATTAAATCTCTTAAACCAAACATGGCTGCAATCTTGATGGCTTCTTCATTACCATATTTAAAATCAGACATCTCAGGCATCCAAACTTTGAGCAATTTTGCAAAATTAATAATTTATTTATATCTTTAAATAATAGAATGCTATTGTTAAAAATAACAACATCGTTAGGCTCGTAAGGTAGGGGATTATCAACAGGATGTGTTTTTAATTTATTAGTGCCAAGCAGCGCTTTTTTAAATTCTCCAATGCCAAAAGCTTTCGGATCAAGGACGTAAATATGATTTTCCAAATTATAAGCTCTTTGACAAAAAGTCTCAATTTTTGTAGATTCAATCGGCTTCTCATTTTTATCAAGCGTATTAGAAATAATATCTACTACTATATGGGGAGAAATCAGCATGGTTGGTGACTGTGGTATATTTGTAAACATCTGTAAATTGCCTCAACGTTAAATCAGTTTAATACATGAGTATTGCATAGTAAATCGCATGTATATATCAAATAATTATAAAAAATAATTTGATGACTATAGGATTGATTATTAAATAAGTGAATCTCCTAAATAAATAGGAGTAGTTTTGCCAATGCTAAAGTGAGCGTCTTTTGCAAAGTATCGATTCAACCTGATTGCTACGAGTATACCCTGAGTTAAGTTTGTTTATTAATTATAACAAAATCACCCAGATCATCATCGGGGCACAAAATAGGCTCATTATTATTGAGAGCAGATAATCCCCGATAACTGGATTGTGCACGTTTTTCCACAAAAAATGCATGTATAGCTTGCTCTATTTTTGGAGGAAAGGGTTCTTTTTCTATCGGCTGGAACTTTAAAAATTGAATTCGACTTCTAGCTAATTCACACATTTCCTGATAGATCTCTTGATCTAAATTAGCCGCCTTCAACCCTTTTATGAATTCAAAAATGAAATGTCCACTTGGTGACTCATTGATAATTTCATGCGATAACATTACCACATGCTTGTTGGTTAGTATTGCTGTAAGCAGGTTCCCTTGCTCGTGATAAATGGCATCTTCAATAAGATGACTGATTGCTCTGCGCGTACCCTGTTCTAAGAGGCGCTGAAAACGCTCGCAATGATTTGGTGGCATGGCGTCGAAAAGCCTAATTGCTTGGCAATTATCATAGGGCATTCCTCTTGTCACTTTGACAACATAACCATAAAAATCAAGAAGATTGCAAAATACCTTTGGGTCAAGGGTAAGACTGAAGGTAAACATTCGGCCAACAACGTTATTGACAAATTTAGCTTTTTAATATGGTTCTAAAATTCCGAACTAATGGGTATAAAAAAATATTTTTGATTGGTACGCTTTGTACCCCATTTGGCAATGGCATTTATTTATGTGAGTGATGCACAAAGAAGCAGCCTAGCCGGTTGATCTATTAAGTAATTTCATTATTTTAAAAAGTTCTTGACTCGAACAGCACCATCTGTCATGCTAATGCTAGGATTAACAGCTTAGAGCACTGAAACTAATGGATAATAAAGTAGACTCTCTTTTAAAAACCACATTTGGCGGCCGCCAATTTAGAAGGCATCAACTTACTGAAATACAAAAAACCGTTAGAATGTTTTCTGGGCTAAGTCGTCGAGAATTAGCCCATACGATTTGTGAGCGTTTTCAATGGAAAACCCCAAGAGGAACGGATAAAATTCAAACCTGCCTAAATGCTCTAGAAGAAATGGAATCCCGTGGCATTATAAAATTACCAGCTAAAGTCGAAAGAAATCATAAAGCACGGCAAAAAAAAATTTTATGGACTGATCAAACAAATGAAGCATTACCAATTGACTGTGCTGTGAATGAGTTAATGCCGATTAATCTCCAGGTTGTTACTGAGCCAGAACAAATTACTGAGTGGAATGAGTTTGTTGATCGATATCATTATTTGGGTTATAGGCGACCTATTGGGTCGCATTTGCGTTATTATGTTGTTGATCGCTATGGAAGAAAACTTGGTTGTTTATTGTTTTCATTTGCAACAATAAAATTAACCTGCCGTGATGAATGGATAGGTTGGACTGACTTACATCGCCAAAAACATTTAAATTTAATAGCTAATAACAATCGATTTTTAATTTTCCCATGGGTTAATGTGAAGCACCTTGCTTCAAAAGCATTGGCCTATGCCATACAACAAATTGCTAGGGATTGGGAATCCCATCATGGATATAAACCTGTATTAGTGGAGACATTTGTTGATCCTACAAGATATAACGGGACGTGTTATAAAGCGTCTAATTGGCAATATATTGGAAAAACGGCTGGGAAATCATTCAAAAATGAATCTGAATTTGGGAAAAAAGATGTCTATATTTATCCTTTAGATCCTGATGCTCGTGAACTACTTATGGATAATAAAAAATCTGTTTTTCAAAAAGTTGCCCCCTATAAAACAGCCTGTATTACACCGGACAACCAGCAGGTTTATTTATGGCAAAAAATTATTACTGTTGTTGCATCTGTTGCAGAAAATTTTGATAAAGAATGGCAACAAAGACGACGTGTATTATCTACCTTATTAATTATTTTATTTATTTTCCGACTTATATTTTCCAAGAACAAGCAAGGTTATGGACTGACCATTGCTGAATTATGGGAATATTGTCATAAATTACATATTCCACTACCACAAGCTAAACCAGTGGTACCTGCTGCATTTTGTAACGCAAGGAAAAAGATGGATGAATCTATTTTTAAGACATTAAACACAAAGATTATTCATGAATATGAAAGTGATCGCGAAGATTATCGATGGAAAAATCATAGACTATTTGCTATTGATGGATCAAAAATAAATTTACCTAAAGAATTGCTGAACGATGGTTATCAAAAACCATCTGATAACGCTCACTTTCCTCAGGGCATGGTGAGTTGTCTGTATCAATTAAAATCAAAGATCCCTTATCAATTTGAATTAGCTGCACATCTGGACGAACGACGTTTGGCATTTGAACATATTCAGTTCCTACATGAAGACGATCTTGTTGTGTATGATCGTGGTTATTTTTCTTATGCTTTACTGTACACACATTATAAGAAAAAACTTCATGCTGTTTTCCGATTACCAAGTAGCTCATACAAATTAATTAAGCAATTTATGGAAAGTGACGATATTGAACGTGTGATAACGATTATGCCAACATCAAAAGATCAACGAGAAATTTTAAAAAAATATCCACATATTGAATTTATCCCATTACAGTTACGATTGATCAAATACACTATTAACAATATGGCTTATACTTTGGGAACGACACTTTTTGATCATCATCAGTATCAATACAATGAATTAGCTGAGCTATACCATGCTCGTTGGGGAATTGAAGAGCTTTATAAAATATCCAAGGTACTAATTGATGTGGAAGACTTTCATGGCAAAACCGAGCGCGGCGTTAAACAGGAATTATTTGCGCACTTTGTTATACTGACCCTCAGTAGAATTTTTTCAAATCAAACGGACGATATATTACTTTTACGAAAAGGGATAAACAAATCAGACTCCTCCAATACGATGAAGACTAACCTAAAAAATTGCTTGATCACTGTTGCAAGAAATTTAGAAGGTTTGTTCTTGCGTCAAGCCGCTTATGTGAAAGAATCCATTCATATAATTACTGAGTCTATTGCAACATGTTACCAAAAAATAAGACCCAATCGTTCATATGCACGCGTTTCTAATAAAATTCCTAAAAAGTGGAAACTCGCAAAAAAGAAAAGCACGAAGGCAGTAGCAGTGCCGTAAAATTATATTTACAAATATTGTTCAAATTGAGTTAGTGTAAATGTGTAAATAACATCACTCTTAAGTGAATGGCCCTGATTCCTTAAATAAATGCCATTGCCCCATTTGGTCCGAGTTTCCCACGACCTTTTGTTTGTCCAACATGAATCCAATTAGCAGCTCGATAACACGTACCTGAAAAACGTCCTATCTCAACAAACGTTTCCATAAGGACAGGCTGAATGTTATACCGCTCGCACCAATTAATGGGGAGTTGGCGAGCTATCATGGCAAGGATTTTTGATGCTAGGTTTTTTGATTGCACCCAAGGTAAAATTAAAAAACGTGCATTGTTTACTATCAATGGAAGACCTTTACGGCGTTGCTCATGATCCCATCCAATAAAATTGTCGCGTGGTGCGACCTGCCAGGCAGAGGCGCCAAAACCTAATAGAGCAAGGATCTGTTTATCCATGCTGACAAAATAACGTAATTGTGCACCAGGCAATGGTGTGTAACCTAGATAGTGATAGCGTTCGATGTATTCGTTCCACAACCGTGAGTTTTTTGATGTAACAAGGCATAGTTGCAACTCACCAAGCTGATGCACTGGGGTTTGAATAAGTGATTGGGGTTCAGTGGCGTCTGTTACAGTTAATTTAGCAGTTCGTTTATTTGCCTTGAGGGGTGGTGGTAATCTGATAAGACCATCTTTCTGCATGCGTAGCATCGCTACACGACAGGACATCTCTTTAAGACCACTATCGGCTTTATACCATGATAACATCCGACAAACTTCCCGGGAAAGATCAAGGCGATGCTTTGATGGATTTTGCTCAATCAACTCGATAATTAGTGCGAGTTCCTCTTCACTAAAAATACGTCCACAGTAGCGTTTCACGACGTATTATGGCCAGAGGGTTTAGAGAGTTGCTGCAATCGCGCTTCACTTATAGTCCATGGCAAAAATTCACTCAAATCCTCGGGCGGTTTTCCTCCATTTTGAGTACATGCCTCAAAATAAAGATCGAGCCATGTTCGTGGATTTAAATTCCAAAGAAGCATAGTTTGAAAAATGGAGAACATCATTGCGGCCAGCTCGGCACTCCATAAACTTCCAGAACCATAATACCCGTTGCGGCCAAGGACGGGGTTTCTTATTGATTGCTCAGCTGGATTATTATCCATTTTCACTTCTGGATGATCATAAAAAACCGTTAGGCCTGCCCAGTGATATTGCATGCTCATCAATATTTTGCGTTGTGCAACAGTGAGCGTACCATGCTTCTCCCCATGTTGCTCCCGAGCAATTTTATCCTCATAAAGCATGGCGTCACAACGTGCCTTCATGTCTTGTAAGGCTCTGCCTAGCTTGTTATGGCTTTCTTGAAACGCAGATGATTGTTGATTGATTGGCAAATTGGGATCCCATAGCATGATGCGCTGGTTATTCAAATGAAAGAGTTTACTGATTTCACAAGCCCAATCCAATCCCCAGTCCTTCAAATCAACGTGGTTACGAGCGAAATTTAGAAAGTCGCGTCTAACGTGCGCCCAACAAAACGCAAGAATAATCACTAAATTGAGCCTAGCCAATTTTTTATAAGCACTATACCGATCGCAAATGACAATGACTTTCTTTGAAATAAGATCAACAAAATGCGAGAGTACAACATTAGCACTTCGGGTTGGATCCATGCGGTAATATACCACAGAGATTGAGCGTATAAGCCAAAGGTACCAACGGTGTCCTATCTTGCCTTCAATTTGTTGGTAAACTTCCCAGCGAGTCTCATCATTATGGAACCTATTTTCTGTCATTTGTTGCAAGTAGAATGCTTTGTAGACGGGCTCAAATAGAGGTGTTAATTTTTGTAAACCACCGGCAACCGTCCCAGGGGCAATAGTAAGCCCAAGGCTTTTAAGATCATTCAATGTGCGATTGACAGGCTGTGCATGTAAATATTTTTTGAGCAATAGTTCTGCCCATATGGAGTTTCCAAAGGGGCTTCTTGGTATAAGCTTTGGTACAACTGGGGCTGTTATTATTTTGTGCCCGTGAGTGCATGTACAATTTTTTATACATTTTTGACGTTTAATCCGACGGATATGAGCCGCAACTTCGACCTCAATAATGTCTGACTCTTCATAGGATGACAATAACGAGTATTCTAGACCGCATACTTCACAAGCTGTTTCGCTCGGTGGAATAACTTCAGGGATAACAGGGAGAGTTGGTCGCAGAGTGCGACCATGACTACTGCTCCCTTTTTGCTGCCCTCGTGGTCGTCTTGAACGGTTACTCTTTGCGTTTGGATTAACATCGCCTTTCCCCCCGCTTTTTTCACTTTTTTTACCATACAAGCGTTGATTTAGATCCTTAATGATAGCGTCTTTATGCTGAATTTCTTCTTTGAGGATTTCCGTTTGAGCTAGGACTTCTTCATACCGGATCTGCAAATTGTCAGCTCGCGCTTTTTCACTATCTTTACCATCCAGGTGCTGTTTAAGATTACTAATCCTTGCATTTTTTTGCTTGAGTTGTTCCTTGAGGATTTCTTCTCGCCCAACCACTCTTTTATATTGAGTCTTCCAGTAGGCGGCTTGGCACTTGAGCTCAATATAATCTTTTTGCGTGAGCTGAATTAAACTCTGATCGAACGGCAAATGCTTTTCTAAGAGAGCTGGTGGGACTAACATTGATTGCTGCAACAGAAAACTATTCATCCCATTGTTATACTATAACTTTTCTTGCGTGTCCCGATTTATTTTTAATGCTTTCTGTCAGTGACTAAAGTGGCATGCTGTCAATAACGTTGTTGGCCGAATGTTTACGACTGAAGTATTTTTTAGTTAATAGCGATTCATATACGCCTGTCTTTGTCTTGGTATTTTTGTCAATATCAGTAACTCGTCATCATCTACACTGAAAGGATCCTGTGCTAGTTTTAAAATGACACAAACAAGTCGAGGTAGTTTAAGAAACTCCATCAATGTTTTTGGCGGAACGGATTCAATATAAAGATGAAAGTCTTCAGAGAAGTCGTCTTCTTCTTTACTATAAATTTGTTGCAAGCACTGGTGTGCTAAGTTAGTTACACCCTGATCATCTGGACTTTGCTGGTGTGCTAAAACAAGATAATGATGAAAGTTAACATTCTCGCCCAGCCAAAAATAGAATTGTGCTAATTCCTTCGCGACAGTAGTGTTTACTGGTGCAAGCTTCTGCAGCTTTTCAAGCAGACTGCCCTTTTCATGCAGCGCTTCTTTGATGCTAGGGTTGGAGAATAGTTCTTCAATTGAGTAGTTGTGTTGAATGGGGTGTACCCATTATTTTGTATTTTTAATGTTTGATCCTACATTCCTAGAACAAAAAATGAACTTTTTGTAATTAGCCGCTAAGCCAGCGGCATTTAGTTACCCTTCCACACAAAAATTGATATGCCATCGTTGAAAAACAAGCTATTTTATCTCCTTTTTAGCAAGAAAGGAGCAAAAATATCATGGAGATTGGTGGAGACGACATTCAAACGCTATCAATGGATCATCATGGATTAGTGGCAGCGACCTGTAAAGATTTAGGCATTGCTGAAAAAATTAATAGCCGAATAGGAGGTTCGGATGAAAGGCGAGTCGTATCGACGGGGAATGCTGCTGTAGCAATGATCTTAAATGGATTGGGATTTACAAATCGTCGCTTGTATTTAACGCATCAATTTTTTGAGACGAAGCCAATAGAAATTTTACTAGGTGCCTCTATTAAGGCATCAGATATCACAGATTACACATTAGGTCATGCGTTAGATGAAATAGCGGAATATGGATCAAGTAAATTATTTGGAGAAGTTGCATTTGAAATTGCGCTGGAAAATAATTTATTAGGTACACTAAGCCACATAGATACAACAAGTATATCAGTAAATGGTGAATATGACGTTGAGAAGACTGGAGGAGAAGAACCTTCCGTCATTGATATCACTTACGGACATTCAAAAGATTATCGCCCTGATCTCAAGCAATTGGTACTGTCTTTGGTGGTGAATGGCCCGAGTGCAATGCCCTTATTTATGGAACCGTTAAGTGGGAATAATTCTGATAAAAATAGTTTTCATGAAACAATAAAAAAAGTGCGCGACTTTCAAAATCAAATTAATATAGAAAAGAATTTCAAATGGGTAGCGGATTCAGCATTGTATGCAGAAGATAAGCTATTAAAACAAAATGACTACCTATGGTTGACTCGAGTACCGGAGACAATCAAAGAAGCAAAAGAACTTGTTAAAAAAGATGAGAAAGAAATTGATTGGAAAGAGCTAGGAAAAGGCTATAAGATTGCATCTTTTGTTTCTCATTATGGCGGACTTGAACAACGATGGTTGTTAGTTTATTCAGAGCAAGCTTACAAGAGAGAGGAAAAGACATTAGAAAAAAAATTAAATGGTAAAGATGATACTTTAAAGAAAGCATTATGGCATTTAGGAAATGAAATATTTGACAGCGAGAAAGCTGCACTCACTGCATTAAAGAAACTAGTAAGAAAAAATCGTTTGTATGTGATCGAAAGCGAAGTTGTTCCAGTGATGAAATATGCAAAAAAAGGTAAGCCAAAAGCTGGCGAAGAAAAGATTATTACTGGATATGAAGTAAAGTCTAGCTTCACAAGAAATGAGGAAGAAATAAATAAACTGTTAAATAGCAAGGGGCGCTTTATCTTGGCAACCAATGATCTGGATAAAGAAAATTACCAAGATCAAATGATGTTGGATGAATATAAAGAACAGCAGAATGTTGAAGGTGGATTCCGTTTTTTTAAAGATCCATGGTTTATGGTAGATTCAATTTTTTTAAAATCACCAAAACGAATTGAAGCGCTCATGATGGTAATGACACTTTGTTTGATGGTATATAATATATCCCAATATAAATTACGCGAAACACTAAAAGAAAAAAATGAAACATTGCCAAATCAACTAGATAAGCAAGTGCAAAATCCAACAATGAGGTGGATTTTTCAAGTCATGGAAGGAGTCAGCATTGTTCATTTTTATGAAGATAAAATTCATAAGCCAATCAAGGAAGTGATTACTAACTTGAATAAGCTTAGGATAAAAATAATTCGCTTATTTGGAGATACTGCCTGTCAGATGTACGGCCTAATTAAAAAAAGTCCAACGGAGATCCTAGGAATGTAGGTTTGATAGGCATAAATTTTTAATTGTGCATTGGCTTTATCCCCAGCAAGAGTAAAAAAAGTAAGCATGTAAAGTTGATGTGTTTTTGTTTCTTTTGCCTCCTCAGCTTCTTTTGCCTCATCAGAACGCAATACTTCAGCATAACTCGAGAATAATAGTTCAGCGACTATCATACAACTTTCTTTAAACTCATCTCTGTAATTAAATTTTGGATTTTTTGCCAAATCAATTAATAAGGGAACAACTCTGTCAAGAAAGGCACTGCATGATTCACTCGGGAAATCCAAGGCTAACTGCAATGGACTTTTGCCTGTCTTAGGATCTTGAGGTATAATTTTATAAAACTTAGTCTCATCATCCACGCTGTCTAAGTAATCCATCATCTCTGTCACTTTGTAACCTACATTACAACGAATGGCATGATGAAGCAGATAGGGTTTTTCCTGAGGCAATTGTGATTGCAAGCGATATAACTCTTGTAAAAGCAGGACTTGACATTGGTCGTCTGTATCTATACGACGAGTAAGGGAAAGGGTTTCGTTTATTTTATCTATCTTAAGAGGGAAATCTGACATTGGCTTGTAAGAGACGGGTCATCAGCACTTCCCTATGTTTAGCTTGAAAGGCTTAGTTCAGATTTGAGTTGAGTGTGCCATAATTAATCGTAAATAAATGATAAAATCACATGATTTATCTATGCTATAAAATATCGTGGCTTTTTATGCGGTGACGCACATAATTGATTGGCTGATATATAAATAAAAATCAACAGCTTGAAGCTAATGTAAATAGAAGGATGAGTAATGAAAAAAAATTCTGATCGAAGCTGGGTAAAGTGGCTAGAAGAAAAGAATTTTGTTGTTTATTTAATACTCAACCTCCTATTTGTAACACTCGTTTTTCTTGTTATGTGTTTTATGGTTTATAAAGGATTGAATTTTTTCTGGCCAACCTCAACCTTAGTATCTCAAAATGATTTTGCTGGGAACGCCAATAATGAAATTGATGCAGCTCTCTATTACTTATATAGTATTGCCACATTTGCATTAGTAATTGTCGTTTATCTTCAATTTAAAAAGCTAGCTGAAGCAAATGAGCAACAACAAAAGATCATGAAGAAACAAGAAAGAGATGCAAAAGCACATTTTTTGCTGAGAATTGATGAAAGATGGACAAATAATCACATCTTGGAAGGGAGAACTATAATTCATGAAATTTATCTGGATATTTTTGAATCTGAATGTAAGGATGATGCTTCAATCCAAGAGGCTATTGGGAAAAGAATAATAGAAATGTCAACAGATAAGAAAGAAAAAGATAATTTCATGAAGTTACTCAATCTACTGGACCTCTTTGAAACTATTGGCTACCTACATGAAGTGCAACACATAGATGTGATAGATCTAGAAAAATTATTAGGGGAGTCACTTACATTCCATTATAATATTTTTAAACCCTATATTATTTACAAACGAGATAAACATGGCAACCAAAAATTCTATACAGCTTTCGAGAAGCTATATAGTGAGTTGATGAAAAGCACCTATTAGTGAGGCCCTAAATCTATCGCTTGCTTGGCACTTTTAAAAAGTATAAAGAGGAAGAATAATGCAAGGAATCAAGTACAATTTAAAGCGCAATTCTTCCCTCTTACTACTGTGCCTTAGTTGGCAGGTGGCTTTTGGCCAAGCGCCACGTCTGATCCTAGAGGGCGTTGGAGGCACAGGTAACTTGGGGCAAGTTGATTTGCTTCTCCCTTTGTCAAACACTCCCTACTCTCTTTTCTATACCGATTGGCAAGGCAAATACCAACTGGATAACACCGAAAATTTTCTAGGGCTCGGGCTTGGTTACCGGCAGCAGCGATATAACGCCATTTTGGGTGGCTATCTTTTCCTCGATTACAATGAAAGTGAGCATAGTCACCATTATTGGGTGCTAAGTCCAGGCATTGAGAAATTAACGACCTACTATGACTTCCATCTCAATGCTTATGTACCGTTAAAAGATCGGCATGATGAAGAACATTTCTTTCTTTCTGGCTTAAATAGCTGTGGAATAAATGGTGATTGCCAATTCGTTGAATTTCACAGTCATCAGCAGTTTGAGCACCAGTTCGTTCGCTTTGAAGAAGTAGGCTATGGGCTGGATATAGCCGTAGGCACTCGCTTTTTGAATTCTTTACCAAACTGTCTGCAATGCATCGCTTTAAAGGGCGGCGCTTATTATTATCATCTGCATGACAGCTCCGATATTGTTGGCGCTGCTGCCAGACTCGAGATTCCTGTCAATCCACGGGTAGGCGTGTTGCTTGAAGCTGGCTATAATAATAACACTCATGGGGCGATTGTTTTAGGCCTTAAATACCAATTTGGTCATCAGGTGAATGGCTGTGGCTCGTTATGTGACCGCTTCTATGACCCGGCCTACCGTAATCTTGCGACTTTTGACCGAGGCACCAGTATCCCAGTAGAACGCAACCAAAAAGATGAGGGCTTATCTTTAAGGCGAGATAACATTTTCTTTTTCAGTGAAAGAGGCACAGGCATCATCGGCGATCCCAATGCAGGGACCTTTGAGGATCCCTTTAGAAATGACCAATTTACTCAAGTAACGGTCAATGACATAGGTCCTAATGCCAATTTGTATTTTAATACTGGCACTTATGCAATAAATTTTGGCACACCTACTAACAGCATTACCTTAATGGATGAGCAATCCATCTTTGGTCGAACACCAGATTTTAGATGCTCAGCAGTAGGTTTACAAAGACCCATATTGGATGGAGGTTTTAATTTAGTTTCCACCCATAATACACTTGACTCTATCCAATTAGTGAATGAGGCAACAGCAGCAGCTAGTGCTAATCAAACCCTGACTGCGCTTTCCCTCACTGAGACTACCATAACACTTTGTAATAATGTTATTGAAGCAATAGCCAACAAGGCTGGGAATAATAATGGGACCAATGTGGCCTTAGGAATTGTGGCCAATGGCAGTGATGTCTTTATTAAAGGAAGTCAGATAGAGGCGCAGGCTCTGGTGGTGGGAAATAATGAAGCAGATGCTGTCACCTCCGGCAGTGGTGCCATAGCGATTAATGTTGCCAGTGGTATAGGCAATTACAATGGGAATTTTAATGAAAATAAGTTTGTCATTATAGCAAGCAGCATCATAGGATCCGCCCAAGTAGGCGGTAATAACATGGCTACTGCTGGGCCTGGAGATAGCTTTTCTGCCACAGCCATCAACCAGGCTACAGGCATCGGGAATAACACAAACTCAATTGCTTTTGCCATTAACACGACTGAAACCTCAAATCTCGCTAGCAATATTTTTACCCTTAATGGTTCAGATATTAACAGTCTGGCGCAAGTAGTGGGTAATAACACAGCTAATGCTTTAGATTTAGGCTTTTCATCAGCCGCAGTTTTCAATCAGGCTGCAAGTATTGGGAATAACTTGAATGCTTTTGCCTCCTCTCCTGGAAGTTTAACTTCGAACTCAGCCTCGAATACAACTGATAATACCTTTGCTCTTAGCAATTCTGTAATTTTCAGCTTAGCGCATGTAGGAGGTGATAATGTGGCAAATGCCTCTCCTGCAGGTGCTTTATGAGCTGCAGCATTCGAATCAGGCTACCAGCATTGGGGATTGTGCTGCCGCTTATTCTTCCTCTGGGGGAATGGGGACTGTAAATTCTACTTCCACATCAAATATTACTAATAATACGTTTATCATTAACTGCCTTGACCTTTCCAATCATGCCCAGGTAGCGGGTAATAACATGGCTAATGCGACAGGTCCCCTATCACCAGCTGCAGTTTTCAATCAGACTAGCTGCATTGGGGGTAATGCTGCCGCTTTCACCTTCGGTGCGGAAGGGTTTGCTGCAAACCCCACTTCCAGCGCTACCTTAAATTTCATTGAAAACACGTTTACCCTTAGCAGTTCTGAGCTTATCAGTCAGGCTCAGGTAGCAAATAACGTAGCTAATGCTTACCAGGGAATGTGTGCGTCACTCGCAGTCAATCAAACCATAGGTGTTGGAAATAATATTGTTGCTTTCGCTTATGACACTGCAGTCGGTAAAACTTCGATCTCAACTTCAATATCCAACTCAAATTTCACTGATAATACTTTTAATATAGTTGGCTCTGATATCAATGCTCTTGCACAAATAACAGCTAATAATGAGGCTAATGCTTCCGCACCATTTTCATCAGCAGGAGTTCTTAATCAGGCAGCGGGTATCGGCGATAATGTTGGAACTTTCGGTTTTAATTATGGGCAAGTTACAAGCTTAAGATCAAGTTCAACTGCAAATTTCAATGATAATGCTTTTAGCCTTAGTCATTCTGAAATTAACAGTCTTGCGCATGTAGTGGCTGATAATTTGGCTAATGCTACAAATACTAATACAGCAGCCGCAGCCTTCAATCGGGCAGTAGGCATCGGGAATGATGATGTTGCTTATGTTCTGAATGGGGCAATTAATGCATCTGCTGCATCAAGCTCAATTTCAAATTTCACAGATAATACTTTTAGCCTTAGCTATTCTAAAATTAGCAATTTTGCGCGAGTAGCAGGTAATAGTTTGGCTAATCCTTTAAATAGTTCATCAGCCGCAGCCTTCAATCAGGCAGTGGTCATCGGAGGCAATGTTGCCGCTTATTCTTTCTCTGGTGAGTCATCGGGAGGGACTGTAAGCTCCATTTCAACTACAAATTTCAATGACAATACCTTTACCCTTAGCCACTTGGATATCAATAGCTTTGTACAAATAGGTAGTAATAGCCAAGCAACTGTTACAGATGATAGTTTAGCCGCAGTCTTCAATCAGGCTACAGGAATTGGTAATAATACGGCAGCATTTGGCGCAGGGGCGACGGCTATAGCACCCTCCTTAGCTAATACGTTTGAGATAAGTCAGTCAGTGATTAATGCTATTGCAACTATTGGTGGTAATAATGATGGGCAAAATCAAGTATTCGCTATCAATGCGAATGACATGGGCCAACCTGGAAGTAAGCTAAATATTAATGCATCGATTATTAACATATTCACACAAATTGTTGGGAATAATACAAGCAGTAATCAAGCTATGGGCCTTAGGGCAGTGACTAACTCCTGGATTACCGCAACCGATTGTGTGGTGAATGTAACAGCCCTAGCCAACGGTTTAAATTCACCAATTGGCAAAGAAGGAAATGTTATTGCATTGAACACGATCTTTAAAATCAAAAACAAGCCCTAGCAGTTATTTTCCCACAATATAATATCAAGATAATATTTCATGGCTGGATCTAAAACACAATAAAATCTATCCTTGCGTTTATAAACGAGATCCTTATACATCAATACCACTAAAGATTGCGCAGCGCTTGATGCTGAAATTTTAATAGGTGCAGTAAACCTAGCTGACTGAATTTCCTTAGTTGGCGATTTAGCTAACGCGGTGATTATTTTTCGCTGGTTGAGGCTTAATTCTATAATATCATGAGCAATGATATGTTTTTGCAGTTTAACATAATTATGCCAAACATTATCAATTCTTTCAGTTGAAAAAATATTATTTTCTTCCCATAGCAGTTGGCATAAGACGTTCATATAAAATGGATGTAATTCAGTGCGCATGAAAATCTGTTCTAATGCATCAAGAGATATTTTCTTTTTCCATTTTAGATTGGCTAGCCGTTGCAAATGCTCTACATATGCTTCCTCAGCCATACGCTCGATATTAATGGTTTGACATAACCTATATAAAGGACGACCTTGATCTCCAAACATTTGTTTTAATAGTTGGCGATTACTTCCAGAAAAAACATAAGCAATATTTTCGCTGCGTTCTACTGCATGACGTATAGATGCTTCGAGGGAATGATAATTTTTGAGTTGACTAACTTGTTGAAATTCATCAATAAAGATGACTGCGCGTTTTTTAAAGTCAACTGCTGCCTTATCTAAACTGAGTAATAATTCAGTGATATCTTGTAACGGATTGTCTGATAAACTAAGTGACAACTTTTGGCCAAATGCTCCTATCGTTATTTCAGGCTTCATCCTTTTAAAGATATTAATTAATTTTTCCTTTGCCTTCGCCATCCTTGGTAATAGTTCAAATACTAAACGACCAATTTTATTAGCAATATGATCACGAACATTTTCTGCACTATAAGCCGCTAAGAGATCTATTGAGCAATAAGGAATTTTCATTTCATTAGCAACTTTCATCACCAAGCTTGTTTTACCATACCTTCTAGGGGCTATTACTATACTATGCTTGTTAGATTTTATTCTGTTAATGAGATAGCTGCGTTCTTTTTCTCGGTTTATAAATGCGTCGCCTAATGCAACGCCTTCTGGAAAGTACTTTAGAATATTCATCACATATTCCTATATCACATAATTATATGTGATACTAACCTATGTGATAACGTTTTTCAAACGATCAAAGTATTTTCTCCTGGTTCATAGGCAACAAAAGTATGAGAAGTATTTAATGTAGACGTCATAGTATGTCTCCAGTGTCATTTTATAGCTGAGAACGTATATTACTATAATATTTTCTTTGACTCAAATTTCAGTCAGAAATAATATTGTAGACTAGTATTATTTGCATTTGATATAAGTATTCGGTGTTAATGGTTCACACTTTTTAAATGCTATACTTTGTTTACCTTTGAGGAAAGTATCAAAGAAATCAATTAAATACCTGTTAATTGATTTTGTTACTTCCCAGCCATTACCCGTTCCCACAAATTGACCAGTTGAAAATCTAAAGGAAGTTAACATTTTTTTAATTTGAATCTTTTCTGAAGGTAATAAAAGGTTAGAGTCTTTATTCTTCAAAGAAGATAGGTACTGATTAAGTCCCTTAATATTTTTGATTTCTAAATCAATTACCTTTTTTTTATTTTTAAAGTAGGCAAGATTCCATACATGGCTATTTTTAATTAAGACATATGTTTCGTTTTTAAAGTTAAAAACTTCCCTCTTGTTTGGAGGATATTTCAATATCTTTAAATCAAATTTGGCTCTAGAACTTTGATTTAAATAATCAATAAACTTTTTTATGATAGGGTGATATTGTAGTGTAGAGAAATCTGTGAAATTCATATGATAACTATAATCGTGATTTAAAGCGCTGGGTGATATCACTACCAAATAACCGTCTTTGCCCAATTCAAACTTAACTGGAAATGGAGAGGAGAAAATCCTATTGGCAGATATTACATGCATAAATGGTATGGTAAACCTAGTTATGGATTTTCCAGATGGGTCAATAGCTGTATCTAAAGTAGCTGCAGCTTGTAGCTTATAAGGAGCAAAATGGACAAAATTGGCTATAATTCTTCCTCCAATTGAGTGTCCAAATGCACCTATATGCTCTAGATCCATATTTGAATATAATGGATTTAAATTTTTACATTTTTTAAAATACCCAATACAAAAAGCAAAGTCTCGAGCTTGGATACTGATGAATTTTTTTTCTATTTCCTCTATTGATTGTGGCATTGCAGCTTTAACAATATGATGATCAAGAAGTTCAATATCTCCACTTACAAAGGGACTATTTATTCCAACCAGTATATAGCCATGACTTACCAACTCATTTATTGAATTTTCATACACTTGAATTGGCCACCCCAAGCCTGGGCTAAAAAAAATTGTTGGAAATTTACGCTTAAATGGCGCCAATTCCTTTCTTGCAGCATAACTTTGTATTTCCGATAATAAACCTATCTGATTGGACGATAAGCTTGGTATAGTTTGTTTAATTCTATCTTGTAATTGTGCTATGAGAGGTTTGTAATATGAAATGTGTTTAATTTTGTGTTTCTCAATAGGGTAATAAATCCTAACAAATATTTCGTGGCAGTAGTTTTTATTGTGAGGGCTAAAATCATCAGTATTTTTGCCATTAAAATTTGGATCAGGACATATCTCCATATTCTTGAGATGTAAATCTTCAAACGAAACTCCATATTGCCCACTAGGCTTTAATAAATAGTTTTCAACTTGCTTATTTGCCAGTGCCTTTCCTCCATATGAGCTACAAACAGCAAGTGATAACATCGCAATAATTAAGAGCTTTAAGTTCATCTTCACCCTAAACCTTAAGTCAGTTAGCTTACCAGTTAGCCCTGATTTAAACATATCAGAAAAGTTGCTAACAGATTCTGTGGAAAAAACTGAAATACCATAGCTCCAAATCATAAAATGCTAGCCAGAAGCAGTCAAACAAGATAAAATGCAACACTCTGGAAAAACAGGTCCCCATCGTCTAGAGGCCTAGGACACCGCCCTTTCACGGCGGTAACAGGGGTTCGAATCCCCTTGGGGACGCCAATTACTTAGATTCAATTTTCCTGCCGCTCATCAAATATGATAGCGGTCAAGGTTTTACCACCTTGAGATTTAGGAATAAGATACCAACCCCCGGTTAATCGGGCCCGTAGCTCAGTTGGTTAGAGCAGGGGACTCATAATCCCTTGGTCCTTGGTTCGAGTCCAAGCGGGCCCATCAGTAAAATCAAATACTTAGGAATTTCGACAAATTAGAGTTAAAATTTTGGAGTGCAACTGGAGTGCAAATCTAATGTACGGAACTTAACGATAATGAACGAAGATAAACAAATCATTACAATCAAACCATAAGAGCCAGTAAAGATTTTAGAGATTTCCCCAAAAAGGAGCATCGCAAATACTCAAGGCCAGCATTGACATTATTATCTCTAAACTCACTGTGCAAGAGGTAAAGGCAATTCAGCAAATGAAGTTAAATTTGTGTTGGTTCTTTCTTCTATTGGAAAGGCAGAAGTTCCTGTGACGTTTTTCTTTTCAACTCTGTTGTTTTACCCCAATGGGCGAGGTCTTTATTGTTAGCAAAAACAAAAAGAATTCTATTTTAATTTACAAAGTGGCATTGTGATTTTTTTTACAATGCCACTTTCCTCAATACATATTTCTTCTGCTTGAATATAGATTTGTGTAAAATTGTTTGTTCTTAACAGTTGGCACTGGTTAAATGTTACATAATAAATTTGCAAAGTTAGGTTAGCTGGGGTTATAATATTAATTAACCATGCCCGCTACGCCTCTCAACGATGCGCACCAAAGCGGGTTATTTTTATGGGTGATTCACAAAAAAGAATATACAATAAGCTTCCACTTAGTATAGAAGATCAAGTCTCCTTCCTTAAACAACAAGGTCTAATCATCAAGGATTTGGCTTATGCACGTCAGATATTAGAAACTGTTAGCTTTTATCGTTTATCTGGATACACCTTACCTTTTAAGAAAGCACATTATTCTCTAGGCCCTAGAAAATTTAAAGCGAATATTACCTTTGAACTAATCTGGAATATTTACCAATTTGATAAGGAACTGCGCCTGCTAGTCTCAGATGTAATTGAAGCAATCGAGATTGCATTCAGAACCAGCCTTGTCAATAAAATGAGCGTCCTTTATGGTGGGCATTGGTACCTTGATGAAAAGCATTTTAAAAACCTTATCCAACACGCTTTATTTGTTAAAGTAGTGGATCAAATTGTTCGTGATAAGTCAGAAGTATTTATTAGGCATTATTATAATCATTACAGCAATCCTTCCTATCCTCCAGTTTGGATGTTGGTTGAATGCCTCTCCTTTGGCACCTGCTCCAAACTATTTAGAAATTTAAAATCTGTAGCTGACAAAAAAAGTATTTCGGAAATTTTCCAGCAGCACCCCACTGTCATCGATTCTTGGATGGCATCATTAACTT
The DNA here is from genome assembly GCA_963817645.1 of uncultured Gammaproteobacteria bacterium. Taxonomy (GTDB): domain Bacteria; phylum Pseudomonadota; class Gammaproteobacteria; order UBA6002; family UBA6002; genus UBA6002. The sequence continues at coordinate 185,228 of CAWFQC010000040.1, forward strand.
ATATAAGAAATTTATGCGCTCATCATTCTCGTTTATGGAATAGATGGTTTGTAATTTCACCTTTGTTACCAAGAAAAGATCCAGTTGCGAGCAGGATAGGGGAGAAAGATTTTAGTTTTTACCGCGTGGTATACATATTACATAAATTGATTTCTTCTTTCTCAGCAAATTCATCTTGGAGAAAGAAACTATACAAACTTTTTGAGCAGTATCCAGATGTGCCTTTTTATATAATGGGATTTTCAAAAGAATGGAGCAAAGACATTTTTTGGAATGATTGAGATAGAAAAACTAAGCAGTTAATTTTATCGAACAATAGTATTTTATTTTAGACTTATTTTTCAAAAAATTCTTTAGAAAACTACTATAATTTTTAATAGCAATTAGCTAAAAGCGGGCGATTAAGAGTTTCACACTTCATTCGTATCTTATTGATTTATAACGATTTTGAATTCTAGGACGCTATGACCGCAAAAGTCGGTTGGATTTTATAACTCATTGAAATAATGATCTAATTTTGAAGCATTAATCCTGATTTTGCCAGCGATCTGCTATTTTATCTAGAGATCTCACTATGATATCAATAAAATCCACTCAAAAATACCTATGGTTCATTAATTTTAAATCTATGATCTCTTAATTTTGTAGTGCCCATGTGTCAATATCAGGACTATAATAAATCTAATAGTCCTAACCTTGACAATGGAAAAATATGCTAGATATTAGAGAAAAAATGTGCCAACTATTTAAAATCAAACGAGTTGCAGATATGCAAATGTTACAAGAAGAATTAAATAATAGGTCTACTCGAAGCATTTTTTGTGATCTTGAAAAGTGAAGGTTACTTTTCTAGCTTTTCTCATTCAGCATATACGAGACCCTGGTGAGCGACTCGGAATTTTTTGTCAAGAACTAGCGGACTTGCCAAGTAAAATTAGCCAAATTGCATTAGAAAAGTCCGGTCAAGGCTAAATCCAACCGACTTTTGCGGTCATAGCTAGGACGCCCGCTAAAATCTCATAGAATGTCATTGAGTGTCGTAGCGATTCCCGCAAAATTCCCGCAGGGAACATTTCCCCTTCAACTAGCCAAAATCTACCACTAAGTTTTTAATTGAGGTAACAGCTTCAATTATTTTGATGGTGGATTTTAGTCAGTAGCAATATAGTATTCAAATATTTTAAGTCTAACCATATGCCATTTTAAATTAACGTCACGTTATGGAAATCGCTATCGAAGTTACTTAGCAATGACATCTTTGTCAGAACCAAAATGAACTCCAATTGAACACCGATTACACAGGCACTATACATGCGCCCGTTAATGATCTCTACAACTACATCATTAAACACTTTTCATCCAGTTGTTCCCGTGACTTCCCCTCTTCATGCCGCCGTTTTTTCTTTTCATTAATTTCTTTCTTCTCCATTTTTTTAACTATACCTGGCGTATTGGTTGAATGATGATAAAAAGTCTGGGGATTGAGTGCGTGGGCATTTGCAGAGTAGCGATATGTAGGTGTATCTGAAATTGTCTTTTTATCTGTTGTTTTACCTAATGAAAAGAACCTTCTACGTGTTTTCTTTTCTTTCGTTTTTTCCACTTTTTCAGGATTTTCATCAGGAATAAGCTCTACTTCTACCTTATAATCCTTAGTCCCTTCTGCATAAAATGAAATGCTGTTTTCTTCTCTTCCCCCTCTCTGATGTAATAATCTCTGATTAACACCTGAAAGTGTTGCGTCTTTAAAATATGCATTCTCCATATACAAGGTATAGAAGCGCGTCAGCCGACAATTTAATCTCCAGCTTTCTTCTCCTTCCTTTTCATACTTTTTAGTCCTCTCCCATATAAATACCGCCCTGTCATCACTTCCCGAGGCGATCTGCTTTCCATCTGAACTAAAAGCGACACTCGTAACATAACTAGTATGCCCGCTCAATGTAGCAGTCTCTTTGCCGCTCTCTGATTCCCACACTTTCACCTTATGGTCATAACTTCCCGAGGCGATCAGCCTTCCATCTGGACTATAGGCGACACATCCAACAGAATCAGTATGCCCGCTCAATGTAGCAGTCTCTTTGCCACTCTCTGAATTCCACACTTTCACCTTATGGTCAGAACTTCCCGAGGCGATCTGTCTTCCATCTGGACTAAAGGCGACACATCCAACAGAATCAGTATGCCCGCTCAATGTAGCAGTCTCTTTACCGCTCTCTGATCCCCATACTTTCACTGTATTGTCATCACTTCCCGAGGCGATCTGCCTTCCATCTGGACTAAAGGCGACACTTCTAACCGCCTTAGTATGCCCGCTCAATGTAGCAGTCTTTTTGCCGCTCTCTGATTCCCACACTTTCACCATTTGGTCCTCACTTCCCGAGGCGATCTGCCTTCCATCTGGACTAAAGGCGATACTCATAACGGAACAGTATGCCCGCTCAATGTAGCAGTCTTTTTGCCACTCTCTGATTCCCACACTTTCACCGTTTCATCAAGACTTCCTGAGGCGATCAGCCTTCCATCTGGACTAAAGGCAACACATTCAACAGAATTAGTATGCCCGCTCAATGTAGCAGTCTCTTTACCCCTCTCTGAATTCCACACTTTCACAGTATTGTCATCACTTCCCGAGGCGATCTGCCTTCCATCTGGACTAAAGGCGACACTCCAAACAGCGATAGTATGTCCGTTTAATGTAGCAGTCTCTTTGCCGCTCTCTGATTCCCACACTTTCACCGTACTGTCATCAGCTTCCCGAGGCGATCTGCCTTCCATCTGGACTAAAGGCGACACTTGAAACAAAACCAGTATGCCCGCTCAATGTAGCGATCTCTTTACCGCTCTCTGATCCCCATACTTTCACTGTATTGTCATAACTTCCCGAGGCAATCTGCCTTCCATCTGGACTAAAGGCGACACATTCAACAGAATTAGTATGTCCGCTCAATGTAGCAGTCTCTTTGCCGCTCTCTGATTCCCACACTTTCACCGTATTGTCCCAACTTCCCGAGGCGATCTGCATTCCATCTGGGCTAAAGGCGACACTCGTAACTCACCAGTATGCCCGCTCAATGTAGCAGTCTCTTTGCCGCTCTCTGATCCCCATACTTTCACTGTATTGTCATCACCTCCCGAGGCGATCTGCCTTCCATCTGGACTAAAGGCGACACTTCTAACCTCCATTGGTATGCCCGTGCAATGTGGCAGTCTCTTTGCCACTTCCTGATTCCCACACTTTCACCGTATAGTCATCACTTCCCGAGACGATTCGGCTTCCATCTGGACTAAAGGCGACACTCATAACTCGACCAGTATGCCCGCTCAATGTAGCAATCTCTTTGCCGCTCTCTGAATCCCACACTTTCACCGTATCGTCACCACTTCCCGAGGCGATTCGGCTTTCATCTGGACTAAAGGCGACACTTCTAACCTCATCGGTATGCCCGTGTAATGTGGCTGTCTCTTCAAATTCTCCCTCGCCAGTTTTATCCTCAAAAAGCTTTATACAATTTATATTGTCCCCTCTCCCTCCTAAACCCATTACAAGATGTCTTCCGTCTTTGCTGTAGGCGATACAATTAACCTTACCTTCTACTTTTAAGGTAGGATATTCTCCAAATTTAACCCCTGTAAGATTCGCCTTCATTAAATTGGCGCTTCCTAAAAAACTTTGGCTGAAGTTCACACCTTTTAAATTTGCACCATGAAAATTTGTGTGATCGCATATCGCGCCAGATAAATCTGCACCAGGTATTTCAACCCCTCTCAAATCCCTTCCACTAAACGGCACACGTACCGCCGCTAATAAGGTGGCAGCATTGCTGGCAGCCTGAAATAGCGAAGCATTTTCACGTGAGGCTCTTACTATTTCAAACAATGGCTCGGTTAATATGCGGGTTTCAGATGACTCCCATCCTTCAATCCAAAATCGTAAGACCTCCGGTTCTTCCTGCAAGGAACGGCTATTGAGCAATTGCAAACCTTCGTGTAAGGCAAGCTGCGGCGCTTTTTGCATCATTCGGATCAGGCGTTTTGCCGCAAAGTATTCAAAAAAAGATTTATGGCTGAATTCAAGGCTTTCTGCCCGAGCTTTCAAGGGCGAATCCGATTCAAACTGCACACAGCGTTCTTGTAGTATCTTCAGATAATCTTCCTGACTCAAGAGACTTCGCCTTCCGGCGCTTTTGACATGTGATCTTTTTGAATTTATTTCCTGATAAATTTCAGGGTGTCTGGTTTTGGAAACTTGTAGAACTTCATTTTTTTTAAATTTAAGTCTGGAAATCGTGCCTGATTCCATAGGAGTGATAATAGGTTTCCCTTTTTCAGATAATCCATACAGATAAAATAAAACCTGATCGCCCATTTGCTGTTTGAGCAGAAACGGCGGTGAAATCTTTTTTTGTTTTTCTTTTTCTACACACCATTTCAGCAACTCATTAGGTGAAAGCATTTGCTTTTTCACTGCCAATAAGAAAAGCGAGTAGCCCTGATAAGTCTCTTCCCCAGCTTGTGCAACTTCCGCTTTCAAATTTTTCCAGGAAGAATTAAATTTCTTGAGCAGTTCAAGCTTAAGAAAGATTTCATGATCCCCAAAGGCGGTAAATGCCACCTGACTGGCAAACACTTCAAAACTTTCTATAAGACCTTTGCGTCCTCCTCTCAAGTTTTCCAAAACGCTGTTAGATAATAAAAGACTTCGCGACATAAGCCAGTGTTCAACTGCGCTTTCATAAATCCCTGAACGGTTTAAACAATTAAAATCCTTTTGTGAAATAGTTTCAAAGCTTTTGACAAACAACTGTAATACAAAAGGATTACGAAGAACAGTACGCAAATTCAGGGAACCTTTAAGTTTACTATGATAATTATTCCGGATTTTATTTTCTTCGCCTTCCCAGCTTAACTGTGCCGTGAGGTATTCCAGCATTTGAGTGATGTTAAACGGTAGAAAATATCTTACTGCCAGACTTTCGCGAAAAGCAAAGCGGTTTTTTAATTCGGAATATTTCACCGTATTCGGACGGCAGGTCACCAATAACTTAACCTTCACATCATCAGGAATCCCCAGTTGTTCAGCAAGGTTTTGAGGCGCATCATCCTGGCGGCATTCATCATAGCCATCTATGATTAGGAGGAATCCTGTCTTGCTTATTTGCGCTTCAGTGAATCCATAAAATATCAGCGCTTTACTAAATCCGTCTTTAAGCGCTTGATATGACCAATGAGCAAGCGTAGGACGGATAAAAATAGGCAAATAGTCTGGCACTGTTTTATTATGGGGATCGTTTAAATAGGTCTGCCACGCCCTCATCAATCTGTCTGCCAGTAAATAAGTACTTAGCGTTTTTCCCAAACCCGCTTCACCCAACAGCAAGAGGCTTGCGGCATCAGGATCATCTAAGAACTCCTGCAATTCAGTTTGTAGTTCCAGCGGAGCATTGGCGTGCGTTGAAGTGTTAGAAGATTCTATCCGTCCCCAATAGCTTTCTATCGGTTCATTTACCTGTGAGGCAGTAAGATACGGCGCAATATAGCTTAAGCCTTCCAGACGTTTAGGATGAATGAGGGTCTCTAGCGTTTCAGCCGCTTGCACCAGTTCAGCATCTGGATGAAAGCAAAGAGCAAGGTCTTGCAGTTGTTTGAGCAGTTGTCCTGCCGTCGGACGTTTAGCGGGATCCATCTGCCAGCAGGCTAAAATCAAGGCTCTAAATTCAGGCAGACAATCCGAAGGAATAACTTCTCTTTCATATCCCACTTTTCCGGTTTTCCACTGAGCTTTTTCATCATTAGAAATATTTTTAGGATGGCGCGGCGCTTTGCCAGTGACTATTTGCCAAAAAACCAAGCCCAAAGCATACATATCGGTTGCAGGCGTACTTAAGGCAGGATTATCCAGATTCTCAGGGGCAATAAAACGCTGGTCTTGCAAGCCTGTAGAAACGATAGTGGCTTCCTTACCCTGTAACAAGGCATCGACCTGCGCTACGCCTAAATCTGCCAGTTTGGCGCAGCCCTGTTTATCCAATAAAATATTTTCTGCTTTTAAATCACGATGCAATACGCCGTTTTCATGTAAATAAGCTAAACCCTGCGTCATTTCCAGCGCCCATTTCCAGCGGGTTTCCCAGCTTAATTCATCAGCATTTTTTAACCTATGCTCCAGCGTCCCGCCTTCGCAAAATTCCATGACCAGATAGGTGCGAGTCTGGGTTTTGTGTTGGTAAATACCATAAAACTGTACGCAATTGGGATGACTGATCGTCGACAGACGTGACACTTCCCATTGCAGTGATTCTAAAATCTGCTCTGGATGAAGATGAGGAAAGCTTTTTTGAGCATGCGTCACATCAATTTTTTTTAAGGCAACGGGATGCTCTCCCCATTGACCTCTATATACCTGGCCAAAAGCACCGCTGCTTAAGTATTTGGTAAGCAAAATACTGCCCATGGGTAATTGGGTCACTCCGATGAAAGATTGAAAGAAAACATTGGATTCATCTGCTTCAGTATCTGAGAATGTAAGCTCTAAATTCTTTTCTTCAGGATTTTCATCTTCTGTATCAGAGTACTGATCGGGGGGAGTTTCATTTGTAATATAGCTGTTATCCTCATCGACAGTTTGTGTCTGTATATAAGTAGATGTCGTCTCTGCGGAAGGTTCCACAACGGCAACTCCATCTGTAATATAGGTATTTAAAACCTCCTGCGCAGGGGTGATTGTTTCAGCATTAGAAGAATTGTCATAGTAGGCTTCTGAAAATTGTCCCATGTCGTGCGGATAATCAGAGATTTCATGCTTTTGTTCCATAAAGATTCCTTATCTTAAGGGCAGCAGATTAAAGGGTGCTACTTTAGCTCTGAATACTTTTCGCTATCTTTTTCTTACAATAACTTATTATTTAATGATATTTCATCATTTTTAGCGGGAATTGCTGAATCCTTGCATCTTTTTGCTTGAGTTGTTCCTTGAGGATTTCTTCTCGCCCAACCACTCTTTCATGTTGAGTCTTCCAGTAGACAGCTTGGCACTTGAGCTCAATATAATCTTTTTGCGTGAACTGAATTAAACTCTGATTGAACGGCAAATGCTTTTCTGAGAGAGCTGGTGGGACTAACGCTGATTGCTGCAATAGCAAACTATTCATTCCAGCATTATACTATACTTTTTCTTCCGTGTTCCGATTTATTTTTAATTCTTTCTGTCAGTGACTAAAGTGACATGGCTGTCAATAATGTAGTTGACCGAATGTTTACGTGGCCGTAGGTTTCAAGTCCCCTCGTTAAGCTTTTTAAAGTTTCTTCACATTATAATTAAGCAACAAAAATTAAACCGTAAAATTATCAGTGGAGGAGAAGATGCTCCATGGTTAAGAAGTACCCTCTTCTCTATCCTTACGCTAAAGAGTATTAAATTCTTTGATTATCTTTTATTTGCTGAGTCTACACAGAGTCTACATGAAAAATATATATTTTAACGTGCCTCTCTAAGTCCTTGATTTACTGGAGCTGGTGATAGGAATCGAACCTACGACCCACTGATTACGAATTGGTATAACCATAAAAGTAGAAAAGCAAGATAGAAGTTTGTTATTACTATAATTAACGCGATTCTCAACTTTTAAATTAATTTGAATGACATGGCCAACTTCTGTAATTTTGGTTTTCCAACAAATCAAAGCTACAAAGGAGAAAGCCATGTCGATGGAAGACTTTATCATTACAGTGTATTGCTTGATAGATGAAACGCTAAAAATAGTAATTGCGCCCCAGAAACCAATGGCATTTATTTATGTGAGTGATGCACAAAGAAGCAGCCTAGCCGGTTGATCTATTAAGTAATTTCATTATTTTAAAAAGTTCTTGACTCGAACAGCACCATCTGTCATGCTAATGCTAGGATTAACAGCTTAGAGCACTGAAACTAATGGATAATAAAGTAGACTCTCTTTTAAAAACCACATTTGGCGGCCGCCAATTTAGAAGGCATCAACTTACTGAAATACAAAAAACCGTTAGAATGTTTTCTGGGCTAAGTCGTCGAGAATTAGCCCATACGATTTGTGAGCGTTTTCAATGGAAAACCCCAAGAGGAACGGATAAAATTCAAACCTGCCTAAATGCTCTAGAAGAAATGGAATCCCGTGGCATTATAAAATTACCAGCTAAAGTCGAAAGAAATCATAAAGCACGGCAAAAAAAAATTTTATGGACTGATCAAACAAATGAAGCATTACCAATTGACTGTGCTGTGAATGAGTTAATGCCGATTAATCTCCAGGTTGTTACTGAGCCAGAACAAATTACTGAGTGGAATGAGTTTGTTGATCGATATCATTATTTGGGTTATAGGCGACCTATTGGGTCGCATTTGCGTTATTATGTTGTTGATCGCTATGGAAGAAAACTTGGTTGTTTATTGTTTTCATTTGCAACAATAAAATTAACCTGCCGTGATGAATGGATAGGTTGGACTGACTTACATCGCCAAAAACATTTAAATTTAATAGCTAATAACAATCGATTTTTAATTTTCCCATGGGTTAATGTGAAGCACCTTGCTTCAAAAGCATTGGCCTATGCCATACAACAAATTGCTAGGGATTGGGAATCCCATCATGGATATAAACCTGTATTAGTGGAGACATTTGTTGATCCTACAAGATATAACGGGACGTGTTATAAAGCGTCTAATTGGCAATATATTGGAAAAACGGCTGGGAAATCATTCAAAAATGAATCTGAATTTGGGAAAAAAGATGTCTATATTTATCCTTTAGATCCTGATGCTCGTGAACTACTTATGGATAATAAAAAATCTGTTTTTCAAAAAGTTGCCCCCTATAAAACAGCCTGTATTACACCGGACAACCAGCAGGTTTATTTATGGCAAAAAATTATTACTGTTGTTGCATCTGTTGCAGAAAATTTTGATAAAGAATGGCAACAAAGACGACGTGTATTATCTACCTTATTAATTATTTTATTTATTTTCCGACTTATATTTTCCAAGAACAAGCAAGGTTATGGACTGACCATTGCTGAATTATGGGAATATTGTCATAAATTACATATTCCACTACCACAAGCTAAACCAGTGGTACCTGCTGCATTTTGTAACGCAAGGAAAAAGATGGATGAATCTATTTTTAAGACATTAAACACAAAGATTATTCATGAATATGAAAGTGATCGCGAAGATTATCGATGGAAAAATCATAGACTATTTGCTATTGATGGATCAAAAATAAATTTACCTAAAGAATTGCTGAACGATGGTTATCAAAAACCATCTGATAACGCTCACTTTCCTCAGGGCATGGTGAGTTGTCTGTATCAATTAAAATCAAAGATCCCTTATCAATTTGAATTAGCTGCACATCTGGACGAACGACGTTTGGCATTTGAACATATTCAGTTCCTACATGAGGACGATCTTGTTGTGTATGATCGTGGTTATTTTTCTTATGCTTTACTGTACACACATTATAAGAAAAAACTTCATGCTGTTTTCCGATTACCAAGTAGCTCATACAAATTAATTAAGCAATTTATGGAAAGTGACGATATTGAACGTGTGATAACGATTATGCCAACATCAAAAGATCAACGAGTAATTTTAAAAAAATACCCACATATTGAATTTATCCCATTACAGTTAAGATTAATCAAATACACTATTAACAATATGGCTTATACTTTGGGAACGACACTTTTTGATCATCATCAGTATCAATACAATGAATTAGCTGAGCTATACCATGCTCGTTGGGGAATTGAAGAGCTTTATAAAATATCCAAGGTACTAATTGATGTGGAAGACTTTCATGGCAAAACCGAGCGCGGCGTTAAACAGGAATTATTTGCGCACTTTGTTATACTGACCCTCAGTAGAATTTTTTCAAATCAAACGGACGATATATTACTTTTACGAAAAGGGATAAACAAATCAGACTCCTCCAATACGATGAAGACTAACCTAAAAAATTGCTTGATCACTGTTGCAAGAAATTTAGAAGGTTTGTTCTTGCGTCAAGCCGCTTATGTGAAAGAATCCATTCATATAATTACTGAGTCTATTGCAACATGTTACCAAAAAATAAGACCCAATCGTTCATATGCACGCGTTTCTAATAAAATTCCTAAAAAGTGGAAACTCGCAAAAAAGAAAAGCACGAAGGCAGTAGCAGTGCCGTAAAATTATATTTACAAATATTGTTCAAATTGAGTTAGTGTAAATGTGTAAATAACATCACTCTTAAGTGAATGGCCCTGATTCCTTAAATAAATGCCATTGCCCCAGAAACTGCGGCGGAGGGGTTTTGAGCCAAGCTTATCAGATAGTGAAATGATTACAATGGAAGTAACCGCCGAATTTTTAGGCATAGACACTGACAAAGGAGCATGGGAATATTTTTGTAATCATTGGAGAGATTGGTTTCCCAGGCTAGGTTCACGAGCAAATTATGCTAAGCATGCTGCTAATTTATGGAACGTAACGCAGCAGATTCAGAAAAAATTAGCGAAACGATTAGGAGCATTCTCAGATCTGCTTCACTTATCCGATGGATTCCCTATGCCTGCGTGTCACTTTAAACGTGCTTATTTTAGCCGCATATTTGCCGGTGAAGCGGATTATGGCTATTGTGCATCCAAGGGGGAAACTTACTACGGATTTAAAGGAAATGTATTGATTAACGTCAGTTCGACCAATCTAAGCAGCTATTGCTAAATTTTTGATCAATTTTAAAGAGGGTTTCCTAGGTTGCATGCAATATGCAGCTAAGCCAGCGACAATATTGACCATACAGTTAATCGGGCTTCGATGACGTGAATGTTCAATTTGACTAATATTTTTTAGTTGATCAATAACAGTTTCAACAATTGCTCGTTTTCTTAGTAAGAGTTTATCAACCATTGGCATGAGTTTATTTTTCATATTTTTCCGAATACGGGTAATTAATTGCAATCCACGTTGAAAAAGTAGGTCAAATAATTCAGCAGAAATATAGCCTTTATCACCGATTAGTTTTCCAGTTAATCCTTGTGTTAAATCATCAACAACTTTTCTATCATCAGTTGTTGCTTGAGTCATTTTAAATGCAATTATCTCACCTACATCATTAATCAATAAATGCAATTTGAACCCATAATACCAGCCCATTGTAGACTTTGATTTTTTAGCAAGGCCTTTAAAAACTCGGTTTGAGCTAGCACGTTTGTGGTGACATACTGATAAAACTGTAGAGTCAATAAAATAAATACCGCTCGTTAATTTACTTTGAAAATAAATGAATAAACATATTAATACTAGTACGGAAGGCATTAATTCTACAAATCGATTATAACTGACTAAAGTAGGAAATTCTTTATGAAGGTAAATCATAACATACTTGGTATAATAAGTTTTAAAATCACGAAAATGGCTTTGATGAAAATGAATGATTATTGTCATTATTTCTGCAAAACTTAATTTACTGCTCCTTTTTTTCTTTCGCCCTGGATTAGGCAGAGAAACTTTATCTAATTCAGGTAACATGATTTGAGTAAAATCATCGACAACACAATATAAATCAACTAAATTATCCATATGGTTCTTCCTTTGATTTGATCAGTGAAACGGTTTATTTACACTAAATCTAATCAAAAAAGAGCCTTTTTTCAATACCTTAAACTTAATATCTTTCGTCGAACTCACGTTGATTAATTCAGAAGGTGTTATCACCGAGATCACAGCTACGGCTGCGAATATTGATGAAAGAGATTCACTATGGGATTTGATTAATGAAGTACAGGGTATGGTAATTGCAGATAAGGGACTCATTGGTGTGGATTATAGAAATGAATTGCGCCAATTTACACAAATTGATTTGCAAACGGCGGTACGCTCTAATATGAAAGAAACTCGCAGTGAGAAATTTGTTAAATGGTTGAAATCAAAACGACGCCTTGTTGAAACAGTAATAGGCCAATTGACTGAGCGTTTTAACATTGAAAAGGTACGAGCTCGCAAGCTTTGGTATTTAACGAATCGCATAGCAAGAAAAGTTTTGGCTCACACGGTATGTGTGTTTATTAACAAACAAAATGGTAACCCACCACTTCAATTTGAATTATTGCTAAAACCATGAAAAGTTGAGAATGGCGTTTAATTCATCATATTTAAGCACATTTAATCCCTACAAATCTTCTGATTACAAACCAAGAACACGGTTTTCAAGTATCTGATTTTTAATAACTAATTACTCTGAGATGCTATGACCGCAAAAGTTGGTTGGATTTTATAACTCATTGAAATAATGATACTAATATTGAAGCATTAATCCTGATTTTGCCAAGCGATCTGCTATTTTATCTAGCAATCTCAGTATGGTATCAGTAAAATCCAGTCAAAAATGCCTATGGTTCATTAATTTTAAATCTATGATCTCTTAATTTTGTAGTGTCCGCGTGTCAATATTAGGACTATAATAAATCTAATAGTCCTAATCTTGACAAGATAAAAAATATACTAAGATATTCGAGAAAAAATGTGCCAAGTATTTAAAATCAAATGAGTTGCAGATATGCAAATGTTATAAGAAGAACTAAATAATAGATCTACTCGAAGCATTTTTCGTGATCTTGAAAGTGAAGGTTACTTTTCTAGCTTTTCTCATTCAGGGAAATATTATACATCGCATTAAAAAACATTCCCAATTTTAATTTAGGCGGACTTGCCAAGTAAAATTAGCCAAATTACATTAGAAAAGTCCGGTCAAGGCTAAATCCAACCGACTTTTGCGGTCATAGCTGAGATGCCCATTACATAGCACTGCTGAGCATAACAAATCATTACTCAATTCCGCAAAACCCCCACATGGATTTTGTGCCGCTTCTTGCTCTTGCATTTTTTTGCCTCTCCTAATTTTTTAGATTGCTCGGAATTGATTATCCTGAGCTACTTGCCTCCAATTTTTAATATCAAGTAGTAAGACACCTTTGGGTAACTCAGTTTTCGAGAAAAAATTAAATCCTGATGAAGTGGGTAGGATAGCTTGTGGATCAGCAGCAAAGAAATCAAACGTCCCACGGGGAATACGGATATGGCTGAAATCTTTTACTAAATGCCTTAGCCAGGTGAGGCAATTGTGTGCATCATTACGTTGATCATCTCCTCCTCGGAAGCGGTAAATTAAACGTTCTGCTTTAGGGTGCAATTGTCTTTGCATATCTTCTATGACTTTTTGGAACAAAGTATCCAATTCTTTTAAATCAAGGATGCCTGCACGAAAACAGACAATCTGTTCTGCTTCTGGTTGGCGTTCACTTTGACAAAGCCTCAAGAATCCTCTTTGACCTTTCTGTTCTCCTGCGCTTTCAATAATCACATTTTTTACTTTCACTCGCGCAAATTGAGTGTGGCTGGCATCTTCTACCAAGTCAATTCGAACCAGTAAGCGCCTTCCCAGTTGATCTAATCCTTCTATCAATCCATATGCATGACGATTACCAGTGGATGATCTTCCCGAGGAACCACTCATCTTAGGTTGTGTGATACGATATAAATACATCGCCCACGAATGAAAACTGATGGTTAGAGATGGATCAAAGAGACTGGCAACTTGCGTATGACTGGTACAGTGGTATTGTAGATTTTTCTTAATCTGTTGCAATTCTTCCAAATTTTTTTCTTCAACACGTAATTCTTCAGGAAGGGTGCCTGTATAAGTAAACCATGCTGGCTTACCCACTGCTCCTTGATTCGTTAGAAATTTATGTTGCTTACCTGTTAAACCACCTGTTTTTTCTAGATTGAGATGATTTCTAACTGAATTTTCAATCGTTCTTTCCCACAAAGTATAGAGGCCATGCTCATTCCTCTGGTAGGTGAAATAATGGATTAAATTAGCTTGACTGGCTGCTACAAGTAACTTTTTATCTAAAAATTTAATATCTCTTACAAGACAACCAATAGATATAATCTGTAAACAACGATATGATTGCACATCCCACAGGCGTACCGTTTCATCCCAGCTTCCTGATGCGAGCAGCTTGCTATCTGAGCTCCAGACGACACAAATTACCATCACTTATGTGCCCACGCAAGGTGACAAGCTGTTGATAGGTCGATCCATCCCATAGGCACACCGTTTTATCCCTGCTTCCTGATGCGAGCATCTTACTATCTGGGCTCCAAGCGACACAACTTACACTTGTGTGCCCCCTGCAAGGTGGCAAGGTATTGATAGGTCGATACATCCCATAGGCTCACCGTCTTATCCTGCTTCCTGATGCGAGCAGCTTACTATCCGGGCTCCAGGCGACACAATTTATCTTACTTCTGTTCCATTCCAAAGTGACAAGCTGTTGGTAAGTCGATCTTCCGTTCCATTCCAAAGTGACAAGCTGTTGGTAAGTCGATCCATCCCATAGGCGTACTGTTTCATCCTCACTTCCTGATGCGAGCAGCTTGCCATTTGCGCTCCAAGCGACACAATTTACCGAATCTGTGTGCCCCTGCAAGGTGGCAAGCTGTTGGTAGGTCGATCCATCCCATAGGTGCACCATCTTATCCAAGCTTCCTGATGCAAGCAGCTTACTATCTGGGCTCCAGGCGACACAACTTACAGTAGCTTGCGTGCCCCTGCAATGTAACAAGCTGTTGGTAGGTCGATCCATCCCATAGGTGCACAGTCTTCTTATCCGTGCTTCCTGATGCGAGCAGCTTGCCATCTGTACTCCAGGCGACACAATATACATCAGTAATTCCAGCTATCGCTTCCAAGCCTTTATCTAAGGTTTCAGGAAATGATTCTCGTAATCTTTTTACTGAAAAACTCAGTCTTTCTGTGGGTTCTGGCGATTTCTCAGCAGGAAGGACAGAATATACATCTCTTGTGTGCCCTCGCAAGGTGGCAAGCTGTTGATAGGTCGATCCATCCCATAGGTATACCGTCTCATCCAAACTTCCTGATGCGAGCAGCTTGCCATCTGTGCTCCAGGCGACACATTTTACAGCATTTGTGTGCCTCTGCAAGGTGGCAATCTGTTGGTAGGTCGAGCCATCCCATAGGCGCACCGTCTTATCCCAGCTTCCTGATGCGAGCAACTTACCATCCGGATTCCACACAACACAACTTACACTCTCTGTATGCCCATTCAAAGCGGCAAGCTTTTGACAAGTCGATCCGTCCCACAGGGCACCCTACTACCCTCGCTCTGATGCAAGCAGCTTGCCATCTGGGCTCCAGGAGACACAACGCACATAAGTTGTGTGTCCATAAAGTGGCAAGCTGTTGATAAGTGGATCCATCCCACAGACGCACTGTCTTATCCTCACTTGCTGAAGTAAGCAGCTTGCCATCTGCGCTCCAAGCAACACTCAATACTCCACCTATATGCCCCTGCAAGGTTGCTATCCGTTCTCTTTTATTTACTTGCCATAAATAGATATTCTTATCTTCACTACCTAGTGCCAATATTTGGCCACTGGAATTTAACGCAAGACACTGTAATCCTTCCTGTTTCAATTGACCACTGTATTTCCCTGATGGCAACTCCCAGAAACAAATGATACCGTCAAGACTTCCTGACGCTAAAAGCTGACTGTCATGATATTTATCGCCATCCACTGTAAGACCCTTTATACCCGATCCCTTCGAAAACAAGAAATACTGCTTAACTGTCTTTTCGATACTCCAAGTTTGTGGATCTATAAAATAAATTTTTCCTGAATAGTCTCCCACCACTAACCCTATGTCACCATAAGGATATACAATAGCAGTGACCTCAGATTCAAAATGAATACGCTCAGGCACTCCCCACTGACAACCTGTCAGATTACTGCCATTCAAATTTGCATCCTCTAAATTAGTACAGCTAAAATTCACATAACTTAAATCCGCCTCCCTAAAATCTACATTATGCAAATTAGCACCTGATAAATCCGCATGTGCAATTCTAATTCCTCGCCATGACTCTTGATTTAAAGGTTTTTTAGCATAATTTAGTATGGTGATTGCATTGCCTGAAGCTCTGGTCACATCCGATGTTTTTTTAGATTCTCGCACCACCTCATACAAATAAGCACAAAATCCTTCATCCTCCTTAACTCTTTCTGCTAACATCCTTAATAGATTAGGCTCTAAGATGTCTGTGTTTAACTGTTCACAGTTTTCTTCAAACGCTAATCCGCCCACTACACCTTTGAAAATATGTTCTTGTGCAAAATATTCCACTAAGCTCTTATGGAAAAATCGGAAATAACGACTATCACACTTTAATAAACACCCTGAGCGCAAGGCAGTGAGTAACTGGGTAACTATCTGCTCTTGCTCATGAGGCATCTTCTCACCGATGATCGCTCTACATTTATCTAATAATAAATAAGGCTTAAGCGTTTCTTGGATAGGAATTTCAATTTTTAGTTTTCCATCCTGATTGTTTTGCAAACACCAATAACCTAACTGTGAGCTATAAGCACGAAGAAGAGAGGCAATATCTATCTTTTCTTTAAGTAAAAGACTTTTTAAGCTCTGGTTCATCTCTTCTTTTTGCAGTACTTTACTAGCTTGGGTTTCAAACCATTGCTTTACAAAATAATCATACACCGTCACCCGCTGTAAGCGTTTTTGTTCTCTTAAATCTGAAGGAGGATAGGCTTTGACAATGTCAGGCAGTGTATATAACACTAAACTTAAAATAATAGGATTACTGGTGAGTTCATATAAACCTGGGATCCCTTTTAAAGAAGTTAAATATTGCTCTTCATGCCAGTTAGATTTAACAAGCTCATGCCATTGAGCGATAAAGGATCGGATATTATTTTCATTGAAATCACACAGCTCTTGTAATAATAGCTGAGTTGGGACAGCGCCTTCTTGCTTAAGCTTGGAAGGAGAAAATGCCTTTGCTAATGCATCTTGTAAATCAGACCCATTTAAGGCGCTACCAAATTTCTCAGGGCGCGTTGTGATAATAAACTTCGCTTTACTCCAATCCTGCCAATTGTTATCTTGATATAAATTTCCCTCATAGCTTACTTCATCAAAACCATCACAGACTATAATCAAAGATTGCTGCCCTTTTAAGAGATCAATTTGATTAGGTGTCAAACCTCTTTGTTTAAAATAACCTTCCAACAACTGCGTTGCCTGAATATTCTTTTTATTCAAAATCTGATTTAAAGAAATGAATACGGGGAGGGGTTGATTGCTAGGATTTTCCTGGTACAGACTAAAGCATTCTATCAGCCAACGTTTGGAAAAAGTGGTTTTTCCTGAACCAGGGTTGCCCAGAATAACCGCTATCCGTTTGTTGGAAGCTTGTAGAAATGCATTCATCTTATCTCTTAGAGAAATCCGGCCTGTATCCTTGCCCAAAAGAGGGAAAACGGGTTGGGCTTCGGCCTCTACATAGATTTTTTTGCAAAGTTCTTCCCAGGGAAGAGGCTCATCCAACGAAGGTAATAATTCTAGCTTCTCTTGGAAATCGAGCAAGCTTAAGAAGCTCTGCCGAAAGTGCGAATAAAGGCGAGTTCTTGCTTCCTGTAGCTCTTTTTCTTCCCACTGTTGAACCTGCCATGCTTGCTCCTGCATATTTCCCTCTCTTTGATAAAAGCCTTTCTAGAAGAAAGTGGCTTTATACTCACTTGACAAGGACATTTTTTGTAAATAGTCTTCGACTGCTTTTTCACCTGATTGGATGAGCGCTTTCTTTTGGGCATCACTTAAATCAAATGCTAGCGTATCAATCCCTAAGTGGTCTATATAAATAGACCTTATCACATCATGATGTAATTGGTGGTCACTATTTTGTTTATTGTACATCGTTGCGATTAATGCTTTCAAATAAGGCAATAATCCCTCAATTTCTCTTGAAGGAGCATCGCTTACACCCGTGAAATAATCTATATTGGTTTTGGAAATTAATCGAAACCCCAACGTGTAAGGATTATGAGCCGGTTTCCAAAAGGTCTCAGGCACGTTAACCGTTTCATCTAGAAATCCTACAAAGTCAAAAATATCTACAGGATAATTGTTAAGCACGCCGCCATCTGTATAAACGTGAGCCGGTTGCAACACGTCACGCTCTGGCTTATTTGAACTATTAATCACTTTAATATAACGAGTGTGGGGTTTAAATAACAAAGGTATAGAGAGGGAAATACGAACCGCATCAGAAATAATCACCTCAGGTGTATGAAGATAATCAAATATTTCCGTATACCCTGTTGATAAATTAACCCCTGGCACAAACAAGTCTTTGTACTGCTTTGAGTTTTTACCCCTGAGGATATGTAATTCTTTAAATGTTAAATAACGGATGCCTGTCTTAATATAAAGGTGATCTTCAACCCACGTGCGTAATTTATCACCTTCATAAATACCAAAAGCATTTGATATTCTCGATGATATTTGCGAAGCAGCGCTTGGATGAGAGATGCTTTGTGTGGATGCCGATTGCATGGACGACAATATGCCCCCTTTTGGCTGATTCGCTAATCCAAATAGTAATTCACGAGTATTGCCTTGTGTTTCATCTAGAAATTTTTCGAAATTTAAATTATATAATTCATCATATAGTGCATTTGCTGAATAGCCCACTGCTATTAAAGCAGCCGTTATTGCACCTGCTGACGTACCTGCTACCCGCTTGAGCTGTGACAAAGCAAAATTGCTTTTCGAAAGCTGGCTTAATGCACCCAAGTATGCTATTCCCTTCGTACTCCCTCCTTCAAATACTAAATTTTGGATATCTTTTATATCTACTTTTTTATCTTCCATTCTTTAATTCTCCTTAAAGTTATTAAATTGATTTCTTATAAAATCATACAAGAGGGACTGACAGGTTCGGGTATATCACCGGGTGGCTTTAAGTAAAAAGTAGTTCGGTCAATAAAAGCAGTTAATTTAGGTTGTAAACGGTCATCATGCTGAATATTTTGGTTATGGGTGAGGCTTTTGATCTTAGTACGTGCCCAACTAAAACAATTATGCCCAGATGAGGAGCTACTCGCAATGATGCCATTCTCACCTATTATATTGTATTCGGGTGGATTTTTTACATCAACTAACACATCATCATCTAACATCTGGGCTTCAGCGAGTGAGATTATCCAGCTTGCACCATGACAGCCCTCTTCAAGTTCACTATCTTTCATGATAAATGTCCAAAAATACCGAGTGCGTTGATCTTCATCATAATCAGAATAAGTTTTTATATCCTCTTTTGGAATAACGAGTCCTGGTCCTTTTTTTAGAGCGCTTTTATTTACGTCCTTTACGACAAAATCATAACGTCGGTAAAAAAATTTTTCATGATCCACGAACCCTTCAACAATAATAAAAGCGTGTTCAGGATTCTTTCCTTGAGCTTTTGCAACAAGAGAAAGTACACACTGATTGGGATGAACCATTTTACTGGGGTCTATTAAACTTCGCATAAGCATTTTAATACTCCTGTATTAGTGAATAATCATTCCTAAATAAAATAACTTTAAGTAAGAAGATTAAAATGAGTTAACATAACGCGATTCTCAACTTTTAAATTAATTTGAATGACATGGCCAACTTCTGTAATTTTGGTTTTCCAACAAATCAAAGCTACAAAGGAGAAAGCCATGTCGATGGAAGACTTTATCATTACAGTGTATTGCTTGATAGATGAAACGCTAAAAATAGTAATTGCGCCCCAGAAACTGCGGCGGAGGGGTTTTGAGCCAAGCTTATCAGATAGTGAAATGATTACAATGGAAGTAACCGCCGAATTTTTAGGCATAGACACTGACAAAGGAGCATGGGAATATTTTTGTAATCATTGGAGAGATTGGTTTCCCAGGCTAGGTTCACGAGCAAATTATGCTAAGCATGCTGCTAATTTATGGAACGTAACGCAGCAGATTCAGAAAAAATTAGCGAAACGATTAGGAGCATTCTCAGATCTGCTTCACTTATCCGATGGATTCCCTATGCCTGCGTGTCACTTTAAACGTGCTTATTTTAGCCGCATATTTGCCGGTGAAGCGGATTATGGCTATTGTGCATCCAAGGGGGAAACTTACTACGGATTTAAAGGAAATGTATTGATTAATTCAGAAGGTGTTATCACCGAGATCACAGCTACGGCTGCGAATATTGATGAAAGAGATTCACTATGGGATTTGATTAATGAAGTACAGGGTATGGTAATTGCAGATAAGGGACTCATTGGTGTGGATTATAGAAATGAATTGCGCCAATTTACACAAATTGATTTGCAAACGGCGGTACGCTCTAATATGAAAGAAACTCGCAGTGAGAAATTTGTTAAATGGTTGAAATCAAAACGACGCCTTGTTAAAACAGTAATAGGCCAATTGACTGAGCGTTTTAACATTGAAAAGGTACGAGCTCGCAAGCTTTGGTATTTAACGAATCGCATAGCAAGAAAAGTTTTGGCTCACACGGTATGTGTGTTTATTAACAAACAAAATGGTAACCCACCACTTCAATTTGAATTATTGCTAAAACCATGAAAAGTTGAGAATGGCGTATAATTAGTCTTACGGTATTTTTTAAGCTTATTAACCTTCATCAAAGAGCTCAAAAAAATCATTCCCTCCCATCTTTAATAAGTTTTGACGTTGTTCAAGCATCGTTTGCCAACCTTGTTTTGCTTGCTTCCAAACTGTTATCAACGAAAAATACTTATCCTTATTTCCTTCATACTTTATATTCGTTGAATCAATAAGATCCTCCAATTTATTAATATTAGTGAGGACATGCTTCTCAAAAGACAAACTGCTGCCTTCGGAATATCCTTCGTCAAAGAGCTCGGCAAGTCCATGAGATTCCGAAAATTGACGCACATGATTAAGCGACTGGATCCAAGCATCCTTCGTCAAGTTAAGTGCCTCTGACATAGTAAATAATAGACTAAGATAATTCTCTGATCGATAAAAATCACCGGACTGCTCCGCTCTTAGGGCTTTTTCATAAATTAACATATATTTTAAAATCGTTTCGGTAACTGTTATTTCATATTGGGAAGAAGCTTTTAGTATATCTAAAAGTTGAGATTCTTCTTCTTGAGATAAGTTATAGTGTAAATCAATGTTTGATGCCATCCAATATCCATCCAATGAGATAGTAACGTTTATGCAAATGCTCAAATTCCATCAGTAACTTCCTTCCGCTTTTTCCCTTAATGTTTTGAGTTCGTATATGCTGTGTGTGCTATGTTTATAGTCCATAAAACAATCATACTGAAGTAATATAATGCGATTCTCAGCTTTTAAATTAATTTGAATGACATGACCAACTTCTGTAGTTTTGGTTTTCCAACAAATCAAATCGACAAAGGAGAAAGCCATGTCGATGGAAGACTTTATCATTACTGTGTATTGCTTGGTAGATAAAACGCTAAAAATAGTAATTGCACCCCAGAAACTTCGGCGGAGGGGTTGTGAGCAAAGCTTATCAGATAGTGAAATGATTACAAATGAATTATTTCTTCGATGTAAGTTTTGATTTTAAGGTTAGTAGCCTTTTCAGTCAAAAAATTCTCAAATCTTATTGAAGTCGTTGCGCTAATTTAGTGAGTCGATTGGCTTCTTTATTATTGCTTACCGCCATACCCACAGCCTTTTTCTGCCCAAGGAGTATCACAAGCTTTTTGCCACGGGTAATACCCGTGTACAATAAGTTCCGCGCTAATAACATATAGTGCTGCATGACCATCGGCATGACGACAATGGGAAATTCTGAGCCTTGGCTTTTATGGATACTAATGGCATAAGCTAAATTAATTTCATCGAGTTCGTGAAGATCGTAGTTAACCACCCGTTGATCAAACTGGATGTTGACGGTACCTTCTTCCAGGTCAATACTACCAATAAAGCCTATATCACCGTTAAACACATCTTTATCATAATTGTTGATCACTTGAATAATTTTATCACCAGGCGCGTAGGTTGAGCCAAAACGATTGATTTTTGGCTCGGC
Organism: uncultured Gammaproteobacteria bacterium; assembly: GCA_963817645.1. Lineage (GTDB taxonomy): Bacteria > Pseudomonadota > Gammaproteobacteria > UBA6002 > UBA6002 > UBA6002. The sequence continues at coordinate 207,196 of CAWFQC010000040.1, forward strand.
ATTGCCATTTAAACTTTTTTGTAAATCAACATTAAGTCCTCGGCTACCCAAACCACCTCGGTTCATGGGAGTTAGCACTTGAATATCCCGTACAGGATCGCACGCATAGTTCTGTGGCAATTCAGCAACAAGTTGCAGGAGCATAGTGTGAATCTCTTCCGGTGTCTGTGCATAGAGAGTAATGAAATCACTGCTCTCATCCGCATTGGATAATGGCATGTGACCTTGGTTCACGCGGTGCGCATTCGCAATAATCTGAGAACTGGCAGCTTGGCGGAAAATCTCGGTCAGCCGTACTGTGCTGATAACGCCAGATCGGATGAGATCGGATAATACTGCCCCTGATCCCACTGACGGTAACTGATCAATGTCGCCCACAAATATCACAGTGGCATGGGTTGGGATTGCTTTAAGTAAATGATTTAACAGCAGAATATCAATCATCGAGCACTCATCAATGATCAAAACATCGGTCACCAGTGGATTATCTAGATTGTGTTTAAAACGATAGGTCTTTGGCTCAAAACCCAATAATCGATGAATCGTTTTTGCTGTTAATCCTGTGGTTTCTGTCAGACGCTTGGCTGCACGACCTGTGGGTGCGCATAAAGCCACAGACAAACGTTTTGCATGGTACATCTTCAATAAGCTGCTCACAATCATCGTCTTGCCGACACCTGGGCCACCAGTGATAATCGATACTTTATGCTGAAGTACTGTCGCAATCGCTTGTCTCTGTGAGTCAGATAAGGTCAAGCTTGTTTTTTCTTCATCCAACGGAATAGCCTTTTCATAATCAATATGACCCCATGGTGGTTCGCCATGAAGAAGCCGCTTTAAATGCGCAGCGGAGCTCACTTCGGCTTGATACAAGCAACTGTTTTAATTGACTAGTATTCAAGACATAATTTTTACGAAAATCTGTCTGGAATTGTGGGATTTACCGTTTTTCTAAAACTCAATAGTTAGACACTTAAGCCAGTAGAGTTTTTAAGATTATTGACCATAGCATTACCCACACTTTGACCACGGGGGTTTTTAAAGTTTTGCAATTAAGGTCTGTTGAAAATTCACATAGGTAACCACAAGTAACCACATGCCAAAACCAACATTGATACATGTTTCTTTTCAATTTTATCATATTGTGTTGTTGTAGAATGAAAACGTTTGAGTCAAGCAAAAACATTTTCAACTAGATACCTGTATTTATAAACTCAAATCCATACCATTATTTCCTATTGTTGAGTTACTTTTTTTAGAAATGCGAGCCTAGATAAGAACTGGTATATTGTCTGGAAAATTATGCTTCTATACGCCATGGTTGATCATTCTTTATCATGGCATTCATAATAATTAGCAACTTATGCATACATGCAATAATTGCAACTTTTTTCTGTTTTCCAGCATTACATAATCTTTCATAAAAAGCTTTTATTGTTTTATTATATCTTGTTGCAACAAGCGTAGCCATGTATAAAGTCTGACGCACCGAAGCTCTTCCTCCCCAAATGGTTCTCTTACCCCTCAAAGTGCCGCTATCGCGATTCAGTGGAGCCACGCCTGCTAAAGCTGAAATCTCTTTAGCACTAAGACTGCCTAGCTCAGGTAAGTCAGCAATAATTCCTGCGATTGTAACAGAACCAACTCCTTTTATGGTTTGCAACAATTTATCTATGCGTGAATATTCAGGATCGCTTTGAATAATCTTTTCTAAAGATTGATTGATTTTTTCCAATTCTTTTTGCAATAATTTAATAATATGTTGAATTGATTTTCCCATCTCTTTACTTGCTTTATCCAAACGATTTTTTTCCATCGTGATCATGTCAATCAATTGACGTCTACGAGTGTTTTTTTCAACGAATTTCTGCTGATTTTCAGCATAGGTTACGTTTTCTTTAGGTTGAATTTTTTCGCCAAAAAGAGCAATGACTTCAGCATCAATACGATCTGTTTTTGCTAGTATTCCAAGAGCTTTTGCAAAATCTCTAATCTGTCTAGGATTAATAACTGCAACTGCAATATTTTCTTTTGCCAATGTTTGTGCGACTAGTTTTTCATATCCTCCCGTTGACTCCATAACAATTAAAACGTCAGAAAATATTTTGAATTTTTTAATCAATTTTTGAATTCCAGTCATGTTATTTTCAAACTGCATAAATCGTCTTTCGGACAAAATATACACATCTAAAATTGTTTTGGAAACATCAATACCGATATAGCATTTTTTATTCTGAATTGTCATAATACATTTTCCTTTAGTACTCAGCCTTGTAGATACGGGATCAAAAGTCCCAGGCAACTGTACGAGTTAGTTAAAGGTGGGAGGTGACGACCAAGCTATCATACGGGTTTAAAAACCCCAGGATTAAACAGTCTATCACCTCCCTTTTTATTACCGCTTATAATCGATAATAAAAATATGTTGTACCATAATTTCAAGATACAAGGATTACTGGTGAGTTCATATAAACCCGGGATCCCTTTTAAGGAAGTAAAATATTGCTCTTCATGCCAGTTTGATTTAACGAGCTCATGCCATTGGGTGATAAAGGATCGGATATTATTCTCATTGAAACCACACAGCTCTTGTAATAACAACTGAGTTGGAATAGCTCCTTCTTGCCTGAGCTTGAAAGGAGAAAATGCCTTTACTAGCGCATCCTGTAAACCAGATCCATTTAGAGCGCTCCCAAATTTCTCAGGACGCGTCGTAATAATAAACTTCGCTTTACTCCAATTCTCCCATTTATTAGCTTGATATAAATTTCCCTCATAGCTTACTTCATCAAAACCATCACAGACTACAATCAAAGATTGCTGTCCTTTTACAAGACTAATTTGATTAGGTGTCAAACCTCTTTGTTTAAAATAACCTTCCAATAACTGTGTTGCATTCTTTTCATTCAAAATCTGATTTAAAGAAATGAATACGGGAAGGGGTTGATTAGTGGGATCTTCTCGGTACAGACTAAAGCATTCTACCAGCCAACGTTTGCAAAAAGTGGTTTTTCCTGAACCTGGGTTGCCCAGAATAACCGCCATCCATTTGTTGGAAGCTTGCAGAAATGTATTCATCTTATCTCTTAGAGAAATCCGGCGTGTATCCTCGCCTAAAAGAGGAAAAGGCTGGGCTTCAGCCTCTACATAGATTTTTTTGCAAAGTTCTTCCCAGGGAAGAGGCTCATCTGAGGAAGGGAATAATTTTTGCTTCTCTGTAGAATCAAGTAAGCTCAAGAAGCTCTGCTCAAAGTGCGAATCAAGGATGTACCTTGCTTTCTTTAGCTCGCTTTCTCTCTTTTGAACCTGCCATGCTTGCTCTTGCATGTTTTCCTCTCTTTGATAAAAGCGTTTCTAGAAGAAAGTTGCTTTATACTCACTTGACGAGGACATTTTTTGCAAATAGCCTTCGACTGCTTGTTCACCCGATTGGATGAGCCGAGCACTTTCTTTTGAGTATCACTTAAATTAAATGCTAAAGTACCAATCTCTAAGTGGTTTATATAAATAGACCTTATCACATCACAATTTAATTGGTGACCTCTATCTTGTTTATTGTACATCGTTGCGATTAATACTTTTAAATAAGGCAATAATGCCCAATCTCTTTTGAAGGGACATCACTTGCACCTGTGAAATAATCTATATGCGTTTTGGAAATTAATCGAAACTCCAACCCTTTTTTGCTGATTTGCTAATCCAAATAATAATTCACGAGTATTGCCTTGTACTTCATCTAGAAATGTTTCGAAATTTAAATTATATAATTCATCGTATAGAATTTGCTGAATAGCCCACTGCTATTAAAGCAGTTATTATTGCATCCGCCGACTTGCCTGCTACCTGCTTGAGCTGTGATAAATCAAAATTGCTTTTCGAAAGCAGGCTTAATGCAGCCAAGTATACTACTCCCTTCGTACTCCCTCCTTGAAATACTAAATTTTGGATATCTTTTATATCTACTTTTTTATCTTCCATTCTTTAACTCTCCTTAAAGCTATTAAATTGATTTCTTATAAAATCATACAGGAGGGACTGACAGGTTCAGGTGTATCACTGGGTGGCGTTAAGTAAAGAGTTGTTCGAGCGGCAATAAAATCGGCTAATTTAAGTTGTAAACGGTCATCATGCTGAATACTTTGGTTATGGGTGAGGCTTTTGACTTTAGCACGTGCCCAACTAAAACAATTATGCCCCGATTGAGAGGAGCTGCTCGCAATGAGGCTATTCTCACCCATTATTTGGTATTCGGGCGGATTTTTTTCATCAACTAACACAGCATCATGTAACATCTGAGCTTCAGTGGCTGAAATTATCCAGCTTGCACCATGACATGCCTCTTCAAGCTCACTGTCTTTCATGATAAATGTCCAA
>CAWFQC010000041.1:0-24185 GCA_963817645.1 uncultured Gammaproteobacteria bacterium
AATAGCGATGATGGCAGTCTGAACTAATTTAGATTATCAAGTCTATCAAAGCAAGAATTGCAACGTATAAGCCCATACTGCACTGACACTAGTCCATAGGTAAGAACTGGGAAGTAATTTCTAGCTATTGCCAATTAACAAACTAGAAATTGCTGTCTTCCTCATAATATGGGAGAAAGGTCGACTACTTCACATTGGATTTCGGAGCAATCCTCACTATTTCAGCGTTTTGCTTCCGGTTTGCTATTTTCCTATCTACGCTTCGCCATGTGCCTGTCGTTAAACTTCATTAAAACTTTTCGTTAATCTCTAATTTGGGAAGGAGTTTATTTTCAACATAGTATATACGTAATGCCGCAGTAATAGCTGGAATCAGATTGGATTTTAGCGTCTCAGGTGGAACGATTATTTTAATTTCATCATCTGTCAGTCTTTTTCTCCATTCAGGGAATTCAATATCAAGGATTTCCTTTATCATAGCATCTCGTTTTTCTTTCTCAGCCTTTTTTCGTTCAAATAATTCTCTAAGTGCTCGTTCTTTTGGAGATTCATAATTCGATTCGAACCAAGGATAGCCTTTTCTTAATCTACCAATAAACACTTTTAGTGGGCTGTCGTACTGATACTTACCTTCTTCTAAACCGAATGCAAAATGATAAATTGATTCTTGTAGAACACTTGGGTCACAAAGGTTTGTTGAATAGATATCGAATAGATGCTGTTCACAAAAGCCTATTTGTTCAAGCGGAGAAAAGTTTATTTTTTTCCATGCCTCAGGTAATACAGTAGTAGTTTTATTTATATTATTACTATATGTTGTGTTTGCTAACGGATTTGCTAACGGATTTGCTAACGGATTTGCTAACGGATAATATAGACCCTTATTAGGATTATTCATTGAATCAATCAGTGTTTGATAAAGAGGTTTTGGCAATTCAAATACCCTATGGGCATTTTGACCGCTCTTATGCTGAATGATTTTCAATCCTCCCTTTTTAGTTATGCGAAAAATTAAATTCCGTACTCGCTCCGCGCTAATTTTGAGTGTATTTCTAATTTCTTCTGTGCTTATTGGTGGTGAAGTCAAGGTTCCGTTATTTTGACATCGCCAAAATATAATGGTTATTAGCTCCCTTTCTTTTTTTGAAAAAATCATTAGATCCGAAAATTGTATTTCATTATTAGTTGCTAACGGATTTGCTAACGGTTCAAGAGACGGATTGATAACGATATGCTCACTGATTGCTAACGGTTTGTTAACGTTTTGATTGCGGATCGCTAACGGATCGCTAACGGATTGGTAACGGATTGGTAACGGATTTTCTTGGGATTTTTGAGCATTTTTTTTAATAAATTGCTGATTATTAATTATTGAATCTGGCTCTTCCAATGGCACGTAACTTTCATTAAGAATAGATTCGTTGAACTCCAATTTGTTGTGATAGATAGGTTTGCTTTTATCTTTAAATGGCTCACTTTTATTTAAAAGCGCGTCAAAAGCGCCTACCTTTTGCTTTGAAAAAAAATCTTTTAACCGATTATCCTTAATAGCCAAAGTTAAGCCTCCATGGCTTGAGCTGATTCTTCACTGGTTGTTTTAACGAATAGATCTACTTCTTTTGGGTTTATCCTGTTCCATATATCTTTTACTATTTCATAGTAATCATCGGCAAGTTGTGATCCTGCATCATATTCAATAACGGATAACTTTTCTAAACTGCTTTCTTGCCCCTTTGCAGCTACTCGAACCGAGCTGGCAGTAATTAATTCGGGAAACAATGTTCTATATTGTGCTTCAATTTGGGTGCTTAATTTTGTACGCTCGACCTTTGTTGGAATAAGGATAAAACTAGACCAAGCTAACTCCATTTTCGATTTAAAGTCATTAATCATCTCAATGTTTTGAGTTAGCGATCGAAATGTCTCTATATCACAGGCAATTGGACAAATTACATCGGTTGCTGCTGCAAGAGAATTTTGTATAAGAAAATTCCAGTTTGGTGAATTGTCAAAAATAATAACTTGGAATCTGTTTTTTATAGGCTTTATAAGGCGTTCTATAAACAGCTCTCTCCTGCTTTCATCCCTAATTCGCTGTTCAAGAAGATTAAGATTTGATGATTCTGGAATATAAAAAAGGGTAGGTAAATCTGTTTGCTGTATGGTATCTTCAATTAGGCAACCAGCTTCTTCTTTTGATTTGGCAGCTTCATGTAGACCATAGACATCTTTAATGTCCACTAAATTATTAATTTCCTCGTCCTTTCTTAGATTATGTGTAACTGTGCATTGAACATCAAGTCCGATAACAAGAGTTTTTATTCCATTGAGAGCAAGCATTCTAGCCAAGTTTAAAGAAATGGTGGATTTCAACACACCGCCCTTTGGGGTATAAACTGAAATGGTTTTTGTGTTTCTTGGAGGGGATAGAAAACCATAATGTCTACCTATCTCTGGCAAATCTTTTTGTTTCCAAATCCTAATCTCGGTTTTTCCTCTTTTAATTCGTAGCGCCTTAGGGATTAGACCATTTGCTTCATCACGATAGAGGCTGGTTTTTGTTTTTTCGATCCGATAAAGCTTGATAACTTCATTAGGTGTCCATTTTTTAGTCATATATACTCTCTAGCGTGTTATATTCAATAGTGAAATAAAAAGTAAAATATAATTTACTTTGTTATATGTCAAGTTAATATCTTTTAAGTTAATATTTTATTTCATCATATAAAGTGGTTTCTGGTTTTTTTATGATTAATAGGAATAGAAAATATAAATTAAATGATTTTTTCATTTAATTTATAATATATTTAATGGATAAAACTATTTTATATTTTTTATTCCTATATGTACTTTTATCTATGGAATGTTGATGGATAATAATGGGAAATAGAATATACCACTTGGTGGATATACAATTACAACTGGTTACACCAACTAAATATAAATGCTAATGAACATTAATGGTCATTTTGGAACAAGGCTAGCAATGTATAATTGGTAACGGAATGCTAACGGATTAGTAACGATTTTATAAGAAATTTTAAAAATTCTAGATGCTAAATTAAATTTTTTTGGATTGTACTCCTCACAGCTTGTTGCGTTGAATTTTAATAATATTTCCATGCTCTGCCCACTTATGGCGGTGTTTTTGATTAAACACTAACTTTGCTAACGGAAAGCTAACGAATTGCTTACGGTATGCTAACGGAATGGTGGCGGTTTTATAAGAATTTTTAAAAATTATGGATGCTAAATTAAATCTTTTTGGATTATATCCCTTGCAGCTTGTTGCGTTGAATTTTAATAATATTTCCATGCTCTGCCCACTTATGGCGGTGTTTTTGATTAAACACTAACTTTGCTAACGGAAAGCTAACGAATTGCTTACGGTATGCTAACGGTTTAGTAATTTAATCTATTGGATAATATAGGTAATAACTGTTAAATGACAATTAGCTTTGTTGGTCGTATTGCCTCAAGAAGAAATCTAACCATATATTAACTGTTAATGATTATTTCAGAAGGCTAGTAAGGTATGATAGCTAACGGATTGGGGCGGTTTTATAAGAAATTTTAAAAATTATGAATGCTAAATTAAATCTTTTTGGATTATATCCCTTGCAGCTTGTTGCGTTGAATTTTAATAATATTTCCATACTCTGCCCACTTGTGGCGGGGTTTTTGATTAAACACTAACTTTGCTAACGGAAAGCTAACGAATTGCTTACGGTATGCTAACGGTTTAGTAATTTAATCTATTGGATACAAGGTAATAACTGTTAAACGACAATTAGCTTTGCTGGTCGTATTGCCTCAAGAAGAAATCTAACTATATATCCGACATTCCTAGACTAAAATATAAGCCATTGATTTTAAAATTTATTTTTGATCATCCTTGCAAACAAGGACAAAAAAATAGCCATTAAAGTCAATAGCTTATAACTTTAATCTAGGAATGTCGGATATATTAACTGTTAATGATTATTTCAGAAGGCTAGTAAGGTATGATAGCTAACGGAATGCTAACGGATTGGTGGCAGTTTTATAAGAAATTTTAAAAATTATGAATGCAAAATTAAGGCTCATTATGGATTCCAAGGTCTTATGCAACAAGTATTTGTCCCGCAGCTCTTTACATCTATGTAAACTGCTAAAGGTCCTCGATAATCAACAATTGTGGTCTAGCGAAATGTCAAAAAACTCCAATGTTAGGCTATATTTTACTGCGAATTTTGAATGAATTACGGCCTTTTAGCAAGACCCTGGAATCCATAATGAGCCTAAATTAAATAAATGTCAGCTGTTGCTAACGGAAAGCTAAGGAATTGCTTACGGTTTAGCAATTTAACCTATTGGGTAACTAAGTAGTGGCTGAAGGAACCCTTCTAAGCCTTTTATAATATCTTTGATTCTAGGGCGTAATAGGTCCTTCCTTACTATTAGCGCGTTAGGGGAGTCAAAACTGACATGCATAAGGGAGAGGGGGTGACCAGTAGTTACCTTTGTAATCATTACACATAGCATCTACTCAATGTTTACAAAAATACCATCACTTCCTTAATTAAGGAGTTAGAGAGTGTTCCACATATTATCAAGGGGATCATGTAGAAATAATTAAAACTACTTTGCTAGCCTCGGACAAGCAGCAAACTATCTGCTGGTTAAAACTTAGATAATTTGTTCTATGTGGAACGCCTTTTGGATTTTATGTCTCTTGTGGGATGGGAAAACACTCTGCCTCCCAAAGAACACTTTAGTATTCTTTCTGGGTTTTGGAGAATTATAGAAAAGGTACCTATACAACTGAATTTAAATGAGCAGCAAGTGAGAGTCAAGAATTGCATCATAAGCAAGATAATTTCCTGATTCTTGAGCATGAAGAGACCGCTTTCAAGCGAACTCCGCTTTGCAAGCGTGACACTAAGCTGCCGCCTTTAGGCGGCAGTGATTCACTTGGGCTCATTATGGATTCCAGGGTCTTGCTAAAAGGCTGTAATTCATCCAAAATTCGCAGCAAAATATAGCCTACATTGGAGTTTATTGAGATTTCGCTAGACCACAATTGTTGATTGTCGAGGGCCTTTAGCAGTTTACATAGATGTAAAGAGCTGCGGGACAAAGAAGAATCAACGATTTATGGCCGGAATAGTAGAAATGCCAACAGACTCTAGTGTAAGAAAGAGAGAAAAACATTACTTAGTTCACTGGTTCAACTACTTGTTGCATAAGACCCTGGAATCCATAATGAGCCTTCACTTGTTGTCTAATGTTGTAATGATCGCCTCAAGGCTTTCTTTTACTTTTTGATTCATTTCAATTTGTCGTGACCATCCGTTTTGTTCTGCGGTATCTAGGATCCGTATTGTTTCGTTTAGTTGCTGCTTATGCTGATTTAAAAACTGGCCTGTTGTTCTAAAATGGCTACAACTAAGGCAAGCATTTGCATGTGGGCAACCACCTTGTTGAATCGGTAAGCCGCAATATCCATTTGGTAATGCCTGTGCTAAGACATTGCGCTTTAACCATTTAAGATCAGCCGGAATATCTATAGCTTGCTCGTCCGCGACAATATGACCAGTGATATCAACTAATTTACCCTGAAATTTAGCAAACTCAGCTTTCATGGTACTATCATGAAGGTGGGCGTAACTCATGGTCATTTCAGAGGAAGTATGCTTCAAATATCGTTGAACAATGTGGGCAGGGACACCAGAGTTAATCATTTGAGTGCCAACAGTATGACGAAATTGATGAAGTTGAAAGTGCCATATTTTTCCACCAGGGCCTTTTATTAAATGTTTCACAGCCAATCTATTAAGAGCATCTGACACTATAAAGCATTGTATTGCTCCTAAATCTTTTGCTGTAAATAGGTATTTAACATCGAAAGTATCATATTTGTTGAGTGTATACTCAAGTTGCTCGAAAATGAGCGCCGCTATTTCATGACTAATGGGTATGGTTTCTTCTTTCTTCATTTTAAACTCGTAGTAGCGAAGAAAAAAATCACCCTCAGCATCTTTCAATATACAATCCAATGGTAATGCACAAATTTCCCCAATGCGTCTGCCAGTATGTTGGAGTATTATCACGAGTCTTCTTATATCAGGAGATAATCCATTGATATGTTGCTTTAATTGGTCTAAAACATCATGAGGTATGTATCGTGGCCTGGCTCGTTTCACCGGTAATCGATCCTGTCTAAACATGATTTTTTCTTTGGTTACACTTTCCCAACCCTCCACTGCGGCCAATGTTATTAACAACTTGATATGTGTGATTAATTTATTTTTGGCTTCATTAACGGTTTTTAAACCGCAGACATACTCAATAAAATCTAACATCAATGAACGATTAATTTCCTCTGATTGAACACAATGACCATATTTTTTTAGAAATTTAGAAAAATGACCAATCGATCTTAAATTAGGGTGTCCAAAAACACCCTAAATTAGTAGATTTAATTTCCCATGAAATAGACCCTACTTTTCATCGCCTCACCTAAAATTTTGGCAACGAATTTTGATAATATTCTTTGTAATCGTCAGGGTTCCAAAATTTTTTACAGATCTGACAAGTATCCCAAGGTTCTTTATGCCCATCGCTATAATGTGAATAACACAAACTAAATCGTTCGTGTGTGTATTGACATCGCCCATCCCCCCGAAATGATAAAAATGCCGTATCACAGCAAATCCACTGATCACAGCATGGGGTTTTGATTAAAGGTTTATCGGTATCACCGCAAAAACGACAATGTTCCCCTGCGATGAGCTTTGCTTGTGTGCGATCATCAGTCATATTTACAAAATACCTTTATTTTTGCTTGTTAATAATCAGATAACGTGTATTGTGTCATTCCATTTGATAAATGGAAATGGATTTATGAGTAAAGTATGGAAATTAACCAAAGCTCGCGATGGCTGGAAGAAAAAAGCAAAAGACCGCGGGGCTACTGCGCGTGCGTTGCGCAAAGAGCTTGCTAGAATAAAAGCAGATCGTGACCGCCAACAGAAAAACATTGTTCAATTAAAAGAGAAATTAAAATCACAGTATCAAAAAATGTCGATTAATCGACCAAACAAAGTGGCGCTTGTTCATATCGTGCTTTTATTATTCCTGGTTGGTCGCATTGGATTTCGTGCAATTTCCAGGGTGTTAAGTGTGCTTGGTCCATCACTTGGCTTGATGAAAACTCCATGCGCTCAAACAATCAGCAATTATATTTTCCGCTTATCTATTGCTAAAACCCAGGCAGTTTTTGAAAAAACTGGACGCCTCACAAAAAACTTTACCAACGAATCTATTTGGATGCTGGATCTGAGTATTGGGCTGGGTGCTGGTAAAATTCTCAGTATATTATCGTTAAATCTCAAGCACCATCAGCAGATAGATCATGCGCCTACGCTTCAAAATGTAGACTGCATTGCCGTTTCTGTGGCTTCATCCTGGACAGGTGAGACGATAGCTGCTTTTTTAAAAAAAGTAATAAATAGTGTTGGCGGTGCGCCTGGTGTCTTTTTAAAAGATGGCGGAACTGATCTTGCCAAGGCAATTGATCTGTTAAATTTAGAGGGAATTGCATGCCAGAGCATCGCTGATATTTCGCATGTCATCGCTAATTTATTCAAGCATACCTATGGCGAACATCCCTTGTTCAGCACATTTATTTCCGCATGCGGTAAAGTGTCAAAAAATCTTAAACAAACGGTTTTGGCTTGTCTCGCGCCACCCAAAGTATCGACCAAGGCGCGATTTATGAATTTACATCGATTGGTGGAGTGGGCAAATTTATTATTACAACACTCACCTCGAGGCAACGCCGCAGCAGGCTCGATACTCGCCAAGCTACGTGCTAATCTGGATCAATTGCCTGAGTGTAGAGCATTTATCACTTTATTTTTGCGTGATGCATTGCCATTGCTGGCCTGCCAGAAGATTCTCAAGAAAAGCGGGCTCAGCAAAAAAACTTATGGTTTATGCAAAAAATTAATCTCGAATCTACCTGTCACATCGCCTATTAGAAATGGATTCACTGAGTGGGCCGAAAAACATTTATCGATATCCAGTTCATTAAAATTAGGCGGAACTGGTATGCCCATCAGTACTGACGTATTAGAATCATTATTCGGTGTTGGCAAAAGATTTGGTACGGGGCAGATAAAAGATGCTGATCGAATTGCATCACGACTGCCAGCATTTTGTGGAACCATCGATCACAGGGATGCAGAAAATGTAGTTGCAATTAGTGTAGTACAACAACAATGTCTACGTGGCAATGGAAACTCATTGATTAAACAAAGACGCGATGTTTTGTCAAATCCAGGAAAGTTAGAAAAATTGGCGCTAACAACAGACCATAAAAATTTTCAGCTTATTCGAGGTGCTGCTTGTGTAACGTGAGGTCCAAAACATGGGAAATGCGCTAAGGTGGATTTGGACACCCTAATCTTAAATACTGTTGAATGGTGTAAAAAGCTTTTGTAGAAGATTGAAAATGAATGAATTTTTTAGCTAGCTGACGTAACCATTCAGGATTGATTTTTTCAAAACTAATGTAGGATGCTCGGGTGTAAGGCGGTGGCTTTATACCTATATCACATAGTCTCCAGATATTTTTTTTATAATCAATTTCACGTTGATTTTTTATTAGTTTATTATCTACAATTATTTCATGTTTTGATAAGTTCATTGGCCAAGCTCCTTATTGTATATTTTTTAAAAGCATTTTTGATATCTTGAGAAGAGAGATGAGTGTAGATATTAATGGTAGTTTGTACGCTTAAATGTCCTAGCCGTTTTTGCACAAGAGCTATATCCCAGCCCTGTTGAATTAGTTCGGTTGCATGTGTGTGACGCATCATGTGTGGTGTAACCTTTTGACCTACTGTTTTACTCAATCGCATAAACAAATCTTGGACGGCGGTATAACATAGAGGTTGTCCCCGCTTATTTCCTTTAAGGCAAACAAAAACGTATTCTGAATTGATTTCATCTAGCTCAGATAGGACATAATGGGTATACAATTTCATCAGTGATTGTGAGACAGGCAAGATGTTAGTACAGTGGGACTTTGAGCGTACTTCATTAGGATGGTTATTCCTGGGGACAAGTTGGATCTCATTATCCCAACTTTGAATGTCTTGGTGTAATATGCCAAGCAATTGACCAATGCGCATACCGGTTTCATAAAGAGTGCAAAGTAAGAATTTATCTCGTATGTAGTAACAAGCGTGCAACATCTTCTCGATAAGCTGGTGATCAATAGTTCTAGGTAACTTTATAGGTACTTTAATCTTAAGTGTCCTAGACTTAGCAAGCCGTGTTGTGTTGAGATGGTTTAAAAAAGGCTTATAACGTGGATTGATAGCAATTTTAGTGGTATAGAGTTCAAGATGGGCCACATTACCTATTTGTTCATGGAATTTATAAAAAGCAGTAACAGCAGCAAGGGCTGCATTAATACTGCTTTCAGTGCGTTTTGATACAGATTGATGAATCACTACAACACGTTGGCAGGGTGAACGAAGCCAGGTAATGAAGCCTGCTAATTGATCTAGTTTAATGACAGCCCAATTTAGCTCAAGATCTGACAAATATTCCCAGAAATGCTTAAGGTGATGAGCATAAGCTCGGATGGTATTTGGACTTTTCTGAAGATTGTACAGATAGCTGATGTATTGAAAAATCGGCGCTACTGTTTCATTGTTATCGTCGATTACCTTCCAAGCCTTAAAACCGTCCGGCATGATAATAGGAGTAACTTTCATCGCTATAATTCCTCAAATTGGTTAGAAGACTCTATCTAACCCAAATGGATTATATTAGCTATGTAAAATATACCCGTGTTAACATGTAGAACAAATTATTCTCTAAATACATCCTTCAAAGTTTTTGCGTCTAATGACTGTTCTCCCCACTTCAATAAGGTTTCAGCGTCAGCAGAAATAATTTTTTGATAATATTTTTCAGGGATAGGGGAAAACTTACACTTTAATAAGTGAAGTAAAAATTGGTATTCGCCTTGTTGAATACCCTTTTGTAATCCTTGCTGAATACCTTCTTGCATTCCTTGCTGAATACCTTCTTGCATTCCTTGCTGAATACCTTTTTGTATTCCCTGCTGAATGCCTTTTTGAATACCTTTTTGTAATCCTTGCTGTATTCCCTCTTGCATTCCCTGCTGAATACCCTGTTGAATACCTTTTTGAATACCAAAACGTTCAATAGTGCTGATATAAGCCATTTTTTGTGTCGCCTCTAATTGATATACTTCTTCTTTATATTCTATCTCAAAAACTTCTGGTAAGTGAATAAGCCAGTCAATAAATATGTATAATTTTAGTACTTGTTCCTTGCTGTATCCTTTCCGATATAAGCGCTTAGTTAAATGCAACTTGGTTTGTAACCGAACTTTGTTAGGGCTTTTCTTGATTTTCGAGGCAGCCAAATGGCTTAATATTACGCTGGCAAAAGGATTCGAGGAATTTTCCAAGACATTTTCTTGTCCCTTATAATCTAAGAGCTTTACTATATGGTAGTCAAGTCGCAAACAGGAGCCTGCTATGCCTGTTTCATAGTGATTGGGTCGCCAATTCTTATTGTTATCGGCTAAAATTGCGCAGCTAAATACTGATTTTTGATATCTATCAAAAAGGCGGTAGGCATAAACAAACATACGCTGCGAGAATAATTTATCTGACTTTGCCTGAACCTCTAAATGTACTAATATCCATTCTTCCTCACCCGTTTTTAGGACAACACTAAATAACTTGTCCAGAAATTTTTTACCTGTTAAGCCATCCTTAGTGATTCGATGAAGTTCCTTATCAAGATTTACCCAAGGTTTGCTCCAATCAACAAGTGGATATAAGTCAGGCAAGCAAAGTTCCACGAATTCTTTGAAATAGGCGTCCAGAATTTCCTTCCAGGCATTATCTTGTGGTTGGTGAGGGGCTGATGTCATAATTTAGTTGTTACCTTGTAGCTGCCAGACAATAGAATTAGGATAATTAATAACGAATCAAGAAGCTTGACATTTAATCAAGCAACTCCTTTAATGATTTTAAGATGCGAGTTCTAATTACCTCTCGCTTAGGTTTGGCTGGAATGAGATGCTTTCGCCAGTTTGCAGGTTTCTCCCTTGTCTTTTCTTTGCCGAGGCTTGGTTTTTCGAATGATTTTGATACCCATCTCTGGAATGCTAAATTCCCCTGAACCTTTTTTAATAAGGTGACTTTTGGCGAGTTGGCTTGTCGCCAGAAAGATATTTTTAATGTCTTTTACGGATAAACTGGTCTCTTCTGATAAAAGTTTTAATATTTGGCTTTTCGTTTGTTTCTGAGGAGTCGCTTTAGACTTAGCCAATGTAGTTGATTCCTCTTTTGCAGTTGCTTTTTTTATCTTAGTTTTAGGCTTTGTTGCCATTTTCCTGCTTCCTCTCGTTTTGATAACCTATTGTGAAAAATGAATGGTCTAATTAATTAACATAGCAAACAAATTATAATATCGTAGCGCTCAAAGGTACATTTTTTTAAAATTGTTGTGGAAGTTTCAGGATGAAAGTAAAGAACAAGGAACCTATTTTTAAACGAACAGTTGTATTATTGCTTTTAATGCTATGCTTCTGCCTTTTATTTTTCCTCTTTAGAGCGTATATCATCATTAATGTGACCTCCAGCATGCCAAAAGGTATTTATTACAATACCCATCAAACAACCCCTAGCCATAGTGATGTCATTGCCATTTGTTTACCAAATGGACTGTGGCAGTTTGCTCTGCAAAGAGGATACCTGTTAAAAGGTATCCATTGCCAAGGGGTGACGCCTTTAATTAAGCGAGTTATTGCAATTCCTGGAGACCAGGTTCAAATCACAAATAAGAGCATTACCGTAAATGGCAGGGCATTTATAGTAAAAAAATATAGACTTGATAGCCAAGGATATCCTTTAAGCCCCTATCCAAATGGTCACTATGATGCTAAGGGGTATTGGGTGCTTGGAACCAGTAACCCACGATCATGGGATTCTCGCTATTTTGGCGAAGTGAGTCCTAACTCTATTCTCAGTATATTAAAGCCAGTTATCATTTGGTAAGCGCATCTCGTCTTGCTTTTTTTCAGTAATTTCCATAATGGCTACAGCATGGCATTTAGCTTATCCTTGCCAATCAACGATCAACTTTGATTTACATAATCATCATTGAGCTTGAGTTCAAAAGTTAGAAGACATCGTTTCAAAATTCATAACACGGGCAAACACTTTTTGTCTGCAACGCGTCTCTCTCCTACGGTAATTTGAAACTATGGATTAGCTTTAAAATTTTAAGTTGAATTTGTCTGTTACTGCAATTAAAAGTGTCCTCCTTTACTTCGCTGCATAGTACGTAACATCGCAGCAATATCAGCGTCACCCATTTTAGCAGCATGAGATAAAATAATGTCAACATGTCTTGATATTTTTCATAAACATCTAGAGAGAGACGACCTCAACCCGCGTTTAGTTTCTTAAACAAGTTTACATCGGCAAGATGAGCATTGAAGTCTTCCGCCATTAGAATATTTATTTCATTAGCCTCCATCACATCGTGATTATATTTTAAATGGTTTGTACAGTCATAAAAAAAAGAGTCGATTCTCTTGCTAAGGAAATTTCAAGTTTGCGAAATTTTTAATTTATCTTCTTTGAAAGCTAACTCCCCTTTGATTTGCCATGTAAGCTTTGCATCAAGTCCTAAATCACTGATTAAAGTTTCAGAGGCTTCCAATAAAAGGCCCAAGATAACGGCGGATGATTCCTCGTGAAGACCTGCCTTAATGATGAGACCCCCTAGCTGAATTTTACGCCGCGTGTCTGCTTTTCGCTCAAGATCAGTCAAGCGCTGTTTCATACGAATTAGCCTGTAGAGAGATTGGCGAATGAGGAGCAACTTCTTTACTTCGTTGTTTGAAAAATTCTTGTCCTCTTGTTTCATAGCCTTGAGCCTCATCCGGTTTCGCACTTAACTTTTCTTTAAAACTCAGCAGCAATCCAGCCATGCAGCTATCTGATAGATGCAATAAATTTAATTTCTCAACTAAATCTCCAAAAGAAGCTTTACGCCTCTTTGTAATTAACACCTCTTTCTCCTTTAGCTTATTTATCTTTTCTTGCAACAAATTTATTCTATCCTGATAATCACTCATCGTCCTTTCCTTTTAAAATAATCAACCTCTTAAGTTTACTCAATTACAAATCCCCTGTCTGTACCATTTTTTATTACATATTTCCCCTTTTCTTTTTGCTAAAATACCTAAAAAATGAAAACCATTCCTTGCATCATTTGGACCAAATGCGCACTTATAAGTCGCTATCGCGACTTCGCATTTTGTGCTAGGGACGATTATGGCAATCTATCATCTGCATGCAAAAATTTTTCAACGCTCGAAAGGCCGAAACACGGTGGCAGCAGCGGCCTATCGTCGCGCGGCTAAACTTTATGATGAAAGAGAAGGCAGGGTATATGATTACACCAATAAGCCAGGTGTGATCCATACTGAGATCATAGTGCCCAAGGATTCTCCTGCTTGGGTACAAGAATTCGTTGATCTCCACCGCGTTGATCCTTCAAAGGCGGCTGAGAAATTATGGAACAGGGTCGAAGCATCAGAGATGCGGGTCGATTCTCAACTGGCTCGTGAGATTGAATTTGCTTTACCCATAGAGCTTAATGAAGCAGAAAATATTCAGCTTGCTCGAGAGTTTATACACGATCAATTTGTGTTGAGAGGGATGATTGCGGATTGGAGTGTTCATTGGGATGAAGGCAATCCGCATGTGCATGTTATGTTGAGCATGCGTTACATAGAGAAGGAGGGATTTGGGAAACGTGCACTTGAATGGAACAGTAAGCTGCTGCTTTATGAATGGCGACAAAAATGGGCAGAGTACGCCAATTTTCATTTAAGATTACACCAGCATGATGTCAAGATTGATCATCGCTCTTACCGGGAACAAGGGATCGAGTTAATCCC
Source organism: uncultured Gammaproteobacteria bacterium (assembly GCA_963817645.1). GTDB lineage: Bacteria > Pseudomonadota > Gammaproteobacteria > UBA6002 > UBA6002 > UBA6002. The sequence goes on from CAWFQC010000041.1 coordinate 14,012, forward strand.
GACGCTGCATCAAGGCCAAGCGGTTTCTGATATGGCGCGTCGGGGTATGGCTACCCAGATCATGGATGAAGCTAACACCATTAGACGCGAAAACCTGGTTCGTATTGCAGCTGATCCTGAGATTTTGCTTAACAAACTTTCTGCTCAATCAGAAACCTTTACAGACCATCAGCTGGCCCAAGAGCTGGGTCGCTATATCAATGATCAAGGCAAGTTCTCTTTTCCCGATAAGGGATTATTAGCCCATATTGCTTTACAAAATAGTGAGCAACTTGAAAACGAAATTCGTTCAAGTTCTGTCTTGACCCCAGAGATTATTGCTCGCATTTTTCAGTCTATTGAGCATCATGAATCGGTTTTCAACGAAAGGATGTTAGCAAAAGCAGTGATGCCTTTTACCGACAATGCTGAGCAGTTTGCTAAAGCAATTATAGAGATTAAGGCATCCAGTGAGCTGTTAAGCTTAGGAGCAGGTGATGATGGCAGAGATCGATTTACCACGCGTAAGATGTTCAAGCTTGAAAATGATCTTCAAACAGTCGCTGACATGATGCGAGAGACGGGACATGTGAAAATCCCCTTGCCTCTCATTAATCAGACTTTAGAAAAGCAACAACTTGATACGGGTAAGCAGTTAACTGAAGAGCAGATGATTGCCGTTAAACATATTCTTAAATCTTCTTCCTTAAGTTGTTTGGTTGGGCGCGCAGGCACGGGGAAAAGTTTTTTATTGGGCGCTGCCAAATTAGTGTGGGAAGCCAAAGGATTGCAGGTCCAGGGTATCGCGTTATCAGGCATTGCAGCCGATGGTTTGAGTAAAGATGCTGGCATTCAAAGCAGAACCATTGAGTCCTTCTTGTATGCTATTGACCAGAGGAACCTCACCTTAAATGAAAATGATGTGATTGTGATGGATGAAGCGGGGATGACGGACAGTGTTTCTATGATGGCCGTGTTAAAGACGGTTCGAGAGGCACGTGCTAAATTAGTCCTGATTGGAGATCATGCACAGCTTCAACCTGTCGGACCTGGGGCCAGTTTTCGCGCGTTACTCGAACGCTTAGGGTTTGCTGAAATTCAAACCGTGTATCGACAAAAAGAGCCCTGGCAGAAGGATGCGACGGTGCATTTATCTTCCGGACGGGTTGCTGAGGCGTTAAATGCCTATGAAACCCGTGGATGTCTTCATTTTGAGAACACGGCTCAGGATGCCATGTCGCTTTTGGTTGATGATTGGGTCGCTACCCATACCTCAAAAGACTTAAGTCGCTCGTTAGTCATTGCTCATCGAAATGAAGATGTGAATCATCTCAATGCCTTATTAAGACAAAAGCGTGTCAGCTGCGCTGAGATTGCGGAAGGTTATACAGTGACTGCCAAGCGTGGCGTAATCAAAATTGCTCAAGGCGATAGAATTTTATTTCTAAAAAATAAGCGTCGCCTGGGGGTTTCTAATGGACGATTTGCAACCATCAAAGCGGTTAATTTTACAGAATCTGGTGAGGTAATTGACTTCACGGTTATTCTGGATGGCGAGAATAAAGAGATCTGTATTAATCCAAATAACTATTGGAATTTTGATTATGGCTATGCCGCCACCGTTTATAAAGTACAAGGGATGACCGTTGATCATGCTTTTGTTTATGCAGGCGGATCTGCCTGGAATCGTCATCTTACCTATGTTGCATTAAGTCGTCATCGTGAAACGTGCCACCTTTATGCCAGCAAAGAGACCCATCAGAATCGCCAACTCTTGCAACGCAATCTTGGCAGGCTGGGTATTAAGGACAGCCTATTGGATTTTCCTTTGGCCTTTTTAGAGCGTCGAGGAATCGATACCACCGGCCTTCTTAAACTTCTGCCTGAACACTTGAGCCAACGCTTAAAGGCTTTTAAAGAAAAGCTAGCTGATCAAATTGAGCAGCTTAGATATCCTAAAGCCTATGCACTTCGCCGCCTTGCTGTGGCTCAGGAGGTAATAGAGGCGCAGAAAATTACGCTGCGGCGCGAAGATGCCAGGTGGGTTGCCTCTTATGTCGATTTAAATCGGGATGTCGGGATGGCATGGCAAGCATTGAACGTAAGGCTTAATGCCATGGGTCTTGATGGCATGAATTATGAGAGCCAAGTCTTTGAGCTGATTTCAGGCACAAAGGAATATACACACTTTCAATCAACCCTGCTAGCGCGTAATAAAGCCGCCCATCACCTGATGCAAGCACCCATACGTTATGAGAAGGCTATTGAGATTTATGATATTGATCTTAATAAACTGACAAAACAATCTCTACAGCATATTTGTTATGAACGTGTCAGTAATTATGCCAACTTTTGTAATAAGGGAATGGTTATTCACCGTGACCGATTAGCCGCTGAGATCTTGCCAACTATCAAGGCGCATTATGCTTACTTGAAGAATTTTCAGTTGGAGACGCTGCATCTCAAGCGCCATGCTCTTTCTCACACTAAGCGGCAGCTCTTTAAAACATTGACGGCTGATGAACGCGCTTCTTTTAGAGTCGTTGAGGCTTACCAGGAGAGTGTAGCGCAGGTTGGCACCTGGTGGACAGATCAGATTAAATCTGTCAAAGAACCTTTGCGGCATTTTGTTCTTCTGCGTTTGGAAACATTAGGTCATAAGCGAGATCGTTTAGCTTATGAAATTTTAAAAGATCGGGAGCACTATGATAAAGCGTTAGATTTTTATCAAATTGGGCTGGCGACGCCACAGTATGGTGAAAAACCGACAGAACAAGCGTTACACCAGGCACAGGCGCGCTGGTATCGATTACAAGAACACGCTGCAAGGCATACCTTACGCACACGTGTGAAGGCTTATCATCAGGCGCTCTTCTTGGGTGATGTGGAAGCGCGCATGTCCCTTGCCTCTGAGATCATGCAAGGTACTTCTGCCCATCATGCAGCGATTGTAGGTCTTGGGGTCAATACACAAGAAGTCTGGCGAGCCATTCGTCGAGATGCAAAACTACATGAGCGTCATGACTATTATTGTCGCCTGGATTTAATAGAGCGTCTTGGATTTAACACGGTCGCATCCTACGTAGAGGCAAAACGTTCGCATGCTCAGGCTTGGCGGGAGCTTTTTGAAAGCAAAAAGGCCGCAAATTTGGATGAAAAGACGTTTTATTCTACTTTAACCTCTTATGCAAAGCGTTATACGCTGAAACGTGATCGCTATGCCGCTTTGATTCTTGAAGATGTTCTACTTCATCAGGCAGGGCTTGATTATTTCAAATTAAATTCAGAAGAATTGCACAAAGAAGCTTATAAACATCAATGTCATGTTGATGTTGAACGCTATTTGCAGGGAACCATTCTTTTGCGTGCCCAGTACGCATTGAAAATAATAGCGGACCCCAAAAATTATCATGCTCTTATCATTGAAAATAAACTTAATTGGCGGGATATTTATCGGGATGCCCGCATCGCAGAACGCAGAGAGCGCTTTGCTCATTTAAGCCATGAAGAAAAAGCACTTTACCGATTGGCAGATCGCTACCGCGAAGTCAATAGAAAAGCCGGAAAACTCTTTTCTCGTCTTAAATTAAATAACACCAGTAAATCATTGGAAGGCGCACAACGCATCAACCACGCCTTTGCCAAGCGCGATTATATAGCTTGGCGGTTAGTGAATGCGGCATCTTTCGATCCCCAATTTTTAGATGAATTTGCAACCTCCCAGGGTTTGAATGCAAATAAATTACGTGAACAACAGGCCAAACATGCTGAGCGATTAAGCCTCATCGAGCGTTATTACTCTTCATATCGTGATGTTGTTTTAGCCACTCGTGAGATTCACAAGGTGCTTTCTCAATCTAAAGCAGTTTCGTTATCCACTTTGCAAAAAGCCGTTGCAGCCATTGAAACTGCATCAAGTTTTCAAAAATTTTACAAGCTAGAGACCTCTAAATCGTTTGATTATGCATTACAAGGATATAGCTTATCAAAAGAAGAATTAATGGGTCAAATGAAAGGCCTGGTTTCCCTAAAAGAGCACTTGCGATCCCTTTCAAATTTAAATGCCTTGGATAAGGGACGAGTTGATCAGCCTTCACCGAAGGTAACACCGTCCCCTGGCGTCGCTAGCTATGAGCAAATCGATATTAAACGGTTACGTGATGATTTAAATGCCCGTGCTGAAGAAGTGGCTCAACATTATTTAGGCAATCCGAAAATACGAAGTGGGGGTACGTTGCGATATGGCATGAATAAGGGCAGTTTGGTGGTGACTATTCAGGGGCCAAGACAAGGCTTATGGCGCGATTTTCAGACAGGTGAGGGCGGTGACATGTTGAAACTGATTCAACATACTATGGAAGGTGCCAATTTTAAGGACGTTTTACAAGAAGCCACTCGATTCGTAGGCGGCTATTCCACTTATACCCAGACCCACACACCTTCTCAAGTCATTCAAAATAAAACGACAGATTTAGATGTTTACACTGAGCAAAGAATACAAAAAGCCCGCGCTATTTATCAGGCTACTCAATCCATTAAAGGCACGTTGGCAGAACGTTATCTAAGAGAGCATCGTGGTATTGAAGGTGCGCTTTATGATAAGACGCTGCGCTACCATCCCAATTTGAGAAACTGGATGACAGGGGAGGTTTATCCTGCTTTAGTTATAGTGGCACGCGATGATAAAAAGGCAGTCTGTGGTATCCAAGCTATCTTCTTAGATCCAAAAACTGCGAAGAAAGCCCCATTAGGGCACCATGCTAAATTATCGCGGGGTTTAATAGGCAATGGGGCGCTTATCAACCTTGGATCCCCTTCGGGCAAAATTGCTTGTGCCGAGGGGCCTGAAACAGCATTAAGTGTGGCCACTGCCCATCCTGACTGGACAGTGTATGTCACCTTCGGTGTTTCAAATTTTGATAAAGTCCCTCTCAAAGCCAATAGCAGTATTATTATTTGCGCTGATAATGATGGTCCTGATTCAGGGACGGCTAAGAGTGTTGAACGGGCAGCGACTCTATTGGCGCAAAAAGGGATTGACGTTTGGGTAGCGCTACCTAAAAAACCAGAGGGTCAAAAAAAGTGGGATTTTAATGATGCATTAACTGCGCAGGGTATTTCTCAGGTTAAAGCGGACCTTGAAATGGCCGTTTTGTATAAAACTAGCCTGACTCAAGATAAAATTATTAAAGGTATTGGGGAAACACTGAGTAACCTGTCTGCGCAAACATTTGATCCCATACTTCCAGAAATCATACCCCCTATTAAGGGGGAAAAACTTTCTTTTGAGCTATTACTGACTCAGTATGTCGATCTGGAACTTGAACAAACCCGCCTTGTTAATACCATGCACGTGACACGGTTAGACGATCCGAAAGCAGGACGAGAATTATCTGTTAAGGTGTTGGCTCATTCTGCTCATATTAAGACCTTTGCTCTGGAGGCTATTGCGCATCCTGAAATAAAAGCAGAGCTTGAGAAGTTTAAAGATGAGAGACCCCTGTCTTTAGCACAATGCGGCGGTTTTATCGGCATTCGTGAAAAAATCAGTAAAGGTGAATGGCTCAGAGAAGACATCCACGTTATTCTGGTTTGGTTAAGAAGCCAGGCACGCGATCAATCACAATCGCGCACACAAGAAAGAGATCGGGGAGGTCGGTCTAGGTAAACTTTTTCATGGGGTATGGTCGTGTCAGTGACACGGCTGGCTATTTCTATTTTTATCAGTCTCCCAATACGCTAGTCTAGAAAAAAGGAAGGTGCTGGACTGCTAAAATTATTTCTAAAAGCAGCCCAGCAATATTGGGCAGTGATTATTTTGATTAAATTAACATCTTGGCCAATTTTACCATCAACTTTCCCCACTTTATAATCAGCTTTGCAGACTCTTTAGGCAAAAGCATCTTTCTGTCTAATTCCGATAAGGCATCAGACATTCGGTTACCCATTAAAATAATTTTCTGGAAGAGGTCGGCTTGGCGACGAGTTAAGTTTAGTTTGGCCTTGGGTGCACTTTTAGTTACTATATTATTGCGCATGATGGCTACCTCCTGAGTAGTTATTGTGTGAAGTGGCGGTTGAGTATTTCTAGGTCTCAACCGCTGCGATAATTTAAGCATACGGCTAAAGAGAAATCAAATAAAAGAAGATAATTGAGCCATCGTGCTAGAGCTGTATAAATGAGCGCAGAGCTATTTGTTGAGCAGAGATAGCGGCAGAACGTGATATAAATCTATAAGAAAAGAATAGGCAGCGCATCCTTTTTAAGATATTCACATTTACCTTGAATAGGTTGTGGATAACTGCCTATTTTTATCACTAATTAATTGATAATAGGCTATTTCTGATGATTGGTCATATTTTAATCAAATATTAAGTATCCCCTCCAAATCATAGGGTCTCAAATTCCCAAAAAATTAGGCACGAGGCTGCTTGATTTTAGCTAAAATTTCCTGCACACAAGACCATATTCACATGTAAATTCGCCTTTAAAATAAGGCGCTTCCTGAAATTTGCCATCAAAAAATCTCTTATTGCATTCCCATGGAAAATGCATTATCATCGCGCCTAATTTAAAATAAAATTAGGCGCGATGATAATGGCTTATATTCGTTATAAAACAATCAAAAATAAGGTATATGCTTATGAGGTCTCTTCGCATTGGGATAAAGTAAAAAAGCAATCAAGAAGCGTTTCAAAATATTTAGGGCCTGTGGATTTAGAAACAAATAAAATTACGCCATTTATGAAAAAAATTTGTGGGAATGAAAAATTGATCTTAGATTTTGGTGATGGGTATTTTTTATATGAGTGGATAAAAAAGTCGGAAATTTATAACTTATTTAACAAACATATTTTCGAGAAAATTCATGGATTATTCCCTCTTATTATTTTTAGATTGTGCACACAATTAGCCATGTACAATTGTGAAAACTGGTGTAGTGGAAATGTTGTCAGTTATCTATTTAAAAATATTGATCTTTCCTCTCAGAGAATTAGTGATATGTTGTCTTATCTTGGCGATGAATCAGTGCAACGCCCATTCTTTATTGATTATCTTAAATTGGTTGGTGTTAGTGATAAATCCGTTATTATTGACGCCACGAGCCTTCCTAATCAAATCAATATTGATTTCAATTCATGGGGACATGCTGATGGAAAGATAGACAAACAATTCAAGTTGCTTTGTGTAATTGATCAGAACACCAAAACTCCATTGTTTTATCGATTTTTACCCGGAAATATAACCGATGTAAGCACCTTGCAAACGACCATTATTGAACTCAAAGCACTGGGTGTACATAATAGCTACGTGCTTATGGATGCAGGTTATTTTTCTGAATCAAATATTTTGGACTTATATGAGAAGAAGATAGATTTTTTAACGAGATTGCCTGGCGGTAGAAAAATATACAATGACATTGTTTTAACTCAATCCATTGGAATAGAAAATGTAGAAAATGCTACCACTATTGGGGATAGAAGTTATTTTGTCAAATCATTTGAGATTGATTTATATGGGAAAAAGGCGCATGCTTTTATTATCTTGGATCCAGAAAGAAAATCAAAAGAAACAAAAAAATTTATACAAGATTATTGTAAGAATAAATCAGAAAGAGATGAAAAAAAGGATAATTTTGAATTTGCTAACCGTGGTATAATGGTACTTGTTAGTTCAAAAGAAATTCCAAAAGAAGAGGTTTTATCTGCTTACTATTTAAGATTATCTGTTGAGCAGGTATTTTGTTATTCTAAATCTGATTTAGGGCTATTACCCATCAGAAATCACAATGATAAAACCGTTCAGGGTTATTTGTTTTTTCAATTTTTGCTTTTAATTTTGTATCTAAAAATAAAGGAAAAAATTGCAGGAAATTATACAGTTGAACAAATGTTGTTAACGTTAAGAAAATTAAAATGTAAAGTATTAGAAAATCAAATTATTCCTGCAGAATTAACAAAAAACCAAAAAACAATTTTTGAACAATCAGCAATCCTCGTGCCTAATTTTTTGGGAATTTGAGATGTTGCCAGTTGTAAATTCGCCGCGTATGGGTATGTGTGGTTATATGGGTGAGGAGTCATGATTCCCATGCCTGTCCAGCATATTAATCGCCGTAGTCAAGTTTATTATCTTTACCAAGGTACTACAAAAACGGGTAAGCCAAAATATTTTTTCTCTATGAAAATTAAAGAGAACCGTTTGGATGCCCTTCCAGATGGTTTTGAAATATATGAAAACCCAAATGCTCAGGTATTTTTAATAAAAAAAGAACCACCACTCATTACTGATATAGAAAGACAAGCTGTTATTTCTGCGATCAAGAAAAATAAGAGCGTAGAATATTTCATCGTTGATGTAAGAAAAAAGCACATAACAATTTACACTGCCCAACAAAACGTTACTTTTTTTCATGAGGATCCTTGGCTTTCCAAGTTAAGACAACAAGGAAATATCCAGATGCTTTTAACCTATATGGGAGAAATACGCTTCGAGTTAGTTGATAAAAATCAGCGTTATTTTATTGCAGAACGCTTTTGCTATAGTGGATCAGTTGATAATTGGGTGCTAATTAGTACACCAGATCGATTACCTCGACGTTATCCTAAATTGACCCACCCTTTTTATTTAAAGCTGATCAGGAGCGAAGTAGAGGATTTTGTTATGAAAAATATGGAAAAGATCACGTCAAGACAAAAGCACTTGAAAAAAAGAACTAAAAGAAGTTACTTGAGAATTGAATGCGGCTTAACGTAGAATATCCATTCTAGACAAAAGAAAATTGAGCTTACGAGGATGCTTGACGAAAAACGTATCAACAAACAAAAAAGACAGGATTAATAAAAACTTTTTCAAAAAATCGATAACCATTAAAATTTTTAAAACAGCTTATTTATAGGATAAAATGCCCTTTAAGAATTTGGTGAAAAATTATTTAGTGCATTTTCGGGGAATCTTTGCAGAACGCCTATATCTTGTTGTGTGTGCGCATCATTCATATACATTCCTCCTGGGGGATGAAATTCCTTTTTATTTGTGGTTTTTATGAGATTTTTATAGTAACACAACGTTGATTGATTAACTATTGGCCAAATTGGTTTCTAAACCATCAACAATTAGTGCGACAATTTTATAAGTGAACTATTCTAAGCTATTGATTTATTTATTACTATACATTGATGCTTCAGTCTGGGATTTAGATAAGGCGCTGGGTTCATTAGTACTTTACCCAATTCCTCGATTGTAGATGCACTTTTAATATCAGATTCAGCAGCGTCAAAATGATCCTGTATTTCTTGAGGAGCTTTATTATTATTATTTTTCCTAGAAAGAATTGGGGATAAAGGACCGCTGGATTTGAATTTGTCTTCACTAAACTCTCTCCAGTCAGTTTTTCCACTACCAATTTTAACTTATCTCGATCAGACTGGAACTTTTGCAAAGAATAAATGTCGATTATTTTGATTTTGTATATTTTTTCCATGCGTTGAATATATGGGTTCTTGTATATTAAGAGCAGCCCCTTTTTAATTCCTATAGAATTATCTAAATGCGCTATAATTCCGGCTTTAGCTGTTCTTTGGGAACATCTTTGTTAGTAGTCGCTTGTTGTTGAATTACCTGCTCAATTGCTTCTTGCCTCTTGCCATGAAAAGAATGTTGCCATACTGTACGTTGTTTTAAACTGTCACGTAAAGCTCCAGCATGTCCATTTAATTCATTGGTTTTCGGATCGATAAAAACACCTGTTCTGTAGGAACACGCAGATGAGCAAATAAATCAGTAAATGTATATTGGGATTTTGAATTTGGTAACGTACTGTTATGCGTTTGACTAAGCGATCCCATTTTTGATATTCCGCTGTTTTAAAAATTTCATCATTACCCTATTTTTTTTAGCTCCATCCGTCATAATTGCCTTATCTCTTAAGTGATCTTTTTTACGTTTTTTTGTAGGATTATTACTCAAATCATCTACTAAATCACTAAAGTAGGCTGCTTGCGCTTGGTTTCTTTTAGCACCCCCAACCCATAAATCTAAACCTTTTAATTTATTAGAATATTCATTGTTTCCAGCTTTAATAATTCGCGTCCTGGAATCACGTCCATTTTCCGTTATTTTTTTCTTTTTCTAATGCATCATACTTGTCATATACGTTCTCTACTTCATGTTTTGGCTCGTAGACCGGTACAG
>CAWFQC010000042.1:0-47224 GCA_963817645.1 uncultured Gammaproteobacteria bacterium
AATAGAATTATTTTACCAATATATAAGTAAGCAACGTCGTTATTTTGTTTCTCTGGCATCTGAGCTTTCAGTGAAGGAAAAAAACCGAGACCTTTGCTGGAAGATCATCGAAAATACAAACAATTGAAGGTGATTTATGATCCCTGAAAGCGACATTGAGCAGTGGTGGCCAAATGCTCCATGGCAAACTTTGCAATGGTCGAGCAAGATTTAGTAATAAGTCGTGCTTTGATTGAATTGTTTAAGCAGGAGAGGGCATGTCTTCATTAGTTTTTCTGTGGCGGAAGAGCCTTAAATAAACTGTATATGGAAGCTGCCTGCAAGGTACTCTGAAGACATTGGCTTAGTTCATATAAAACCAGAGCCTATCGACTGGGATTTAGGATTATTTTAGCATGAGGTATTTTTTTCATGCATAACACAATATCTGCAACATCCACTATACCTACTGAAGGTTTATCAGGTTCAGTAAAGAGAGTTATTTTTCATAGTGAAGAGACTGGCTTTTGTGTGTTACGCACCAAGGTGAAAGGACGTCGTGATTTGGTCACTGTGATCGGGAGTGCTGCTTGTATTGCAGCCGGTGAACACATCGAGTGTCAAGGAAGTTGGGTTAACGATAAACAACACGGTTTACAGTTTAAATCACAACACCTCAACGTGGTGGCACCTACTACCTTGGCAGGCATTGAAAAGTACTTGAGATCAGGGATGGTCAAAGGGATAGGTCCCCACTTTGCTAAAAAGCTAGTGCGGGCATTTGGAGAAGCTGTATTTGATGTGATCGAGGCAACACCTGATCGACTAACAGAATTGGAGGGCTTTGGTGCAAAACGCAAAGCCCTTGTAATTTCTTCCTGGGCGGAACAAAAGGCCATTAAAAATATCATGGTATTTTTACAATCCCATGGAGTAGGAACAGCCCGATCAGTGCGGATTTATAAAACCTATGGCGATCAAGCCATTGAGAAAGTACGGGAAAATCCTTATCGCTTAGCATTAGATATTCATAGCATTGGCTTTAAAACGGCAGATAGCCTAGCCGAACGGTTAGGGGTAGCGAAAGATGCTAGTATACGTGCACAAGCAGGTATTCGCCATGTACTGCAAGGCTTGTGTGATGAGGGTCATTGTGCTGTTGGGTACCAACAATTACTCAACGCCAGTCATGGGTTATTAGATATTCCTATGCCAACCATTGAGGAAGCTATTGCACATGAAATAAAGGAAGGAAACGTGATGGCGGATACCATCAATAGCCAAGTTTGTATTTATCCTGTTTCCTTGTATCAAGCCGAAGTGAACTCCGCTGCGCATTTAAAGCGGCTTCTTCATGGCGAACCACCATGGGGTCATATTGATTATGAAAAGGCTATTCCGTGGGTTGAAGAAAAAACAAATTTGACCTTATCTGACTCACAGAGACAAGCGATTGCAACAGTACTTCAGCATAAAGTATCGATTATCACAGGTGGCCCAGGTGTGGGTAAGACTATGATTGTAAATAGCTTATTGAAGATGTGCCATGCAAAACGTTTGTCTGTGGCTTTATGCGCACCCACAGGTCGTGCAGCCAAGCGCCTGACAGAAACCACGGGATTAACAGCAAAAACGATTCATCGATTATTGGGTTTTGAGCCAAAGACCTATCGTTTTAAACACAATCAAGATAATCCACTGGCGACCGATGTTCTCATCATTGATGAGTGCTCGATGATTGATATTCTGCTGTTAAATCATTTACTCAAAGCAATCCCAACCCATGCCGCTGTGATATTTGTCGGCGACATTGATCAGTTACCGTCAGTAGGATCAGGGGCAGTGTTATCCGATCTCATCCGATCTGGCGTTATCAGCACAGTACGGCTGACCGAGATTTTCCGCCAAGCTGCTAGTTCTCAGATTATTGCGAATGCGCACCGTGTGAACCAAGGTCACATGCCATTATCCAATGCGGATGAGAGCAGTGATTTCATTACTCTCTATGCACAGACACCGGAAGAGATTCACACTATGCTCCTGCAACTTGTTGCTGAATTGCCACAGAACTATGCGTGCGATCCTGTACGGGATATTCAAGTGCTAACTCCCATGAACCGAGGTGTCTTGGGTAGCCGAGGACTTAATGTTGATTTACAAAAAAGTTTAAATGGCAATGCCGAGCCAAAAATCAATCGTTTTGGCTCAACCTACGCGCCTGGTGATAAAATTATTCAAGTGATCAACAATTATGATAAAGATGTGTTTAACGGTGATATAGGCTTTATTGGTAGTATTGACCTGGAAGAAGGTACTGTCAACATCCAGTTTGATCAACGGGTGGTTAACTACGATCTTCACGAACTGGATGAAATTAATTTAGCTTATGCCATTAGTATCCATAAAAGCCAAGGCTCAGAATTTCCCATTGTCGTCATGCCGATGGTCATGCAGCACTACATGTTATTAGCACGGAATTTATTGTACACGGGTATTACCCGTGGCAAAAAGCTTGTCATACTCCTTGGGCAGAAAAAGGCTGTGGGTATGGCGGTAAGCAATAATAAAGAAGCCAATCGACTCACCAAATTAGCACAACGGCTTCAATAAGATTTGAGAATTTTTTGACTGAAAAGGCTACTAACCTTAAAATCAAAACTTACATCGAAGAAATAATTCATTTGTAATCATTTCACTATCTGATAAGCTTGGCTCAAAACCCCGTCCGCCGAAGTTTCTGGGGTGTTACTATTTTTAGCGTTTAATCTACCAAGCAATACATATGATAAAGTCTTCCATTGACATTGGCTTTCTCCTTTGTCGATTTGATTTGTTGGAAAACCAAAACTACAGAAGTTGGTCATGTTATTCAAATTAATTTAAAAGCTGAGAATCGCATTATATTACTTCGTGTGCTTCCGGTGAAGGGGGCATGACTAGTTAAATTTTTACTGCTAAATTTCAAGCTGTTTTTAATTATCCCGAACTAACGAGGAGAAACAGCATGTCAAAAGATAACATCACCCAATTCAAAAACCCTGCCAGCCTACGAGATACGTTCACTGTTACGCTGCAAAGTGCTATTGAATCCATACAGACCTGGCGACGTAGTAAGACAAAACTGAATGAAAAAATTCCAGACTTAATATGGGATCAGGTGTTTTCATTGATGGAATCAGTCCCTGAATTAGAAGTCTTGCAGGCTTTAGGTATAAATTCATCGCAACTGCGAAATAAAAGACTGGATAGAGAGGCGACATTAAAAAACCCCGGGGATATTCAACCCCCCAGTCAGAAACCTGTTGACACCAAGCCTGTTGAGTTTTGTGAAGCCACGCCAAAATATCCTTTGGTTGGCAAGCCAGCTAAAGCCTTTGATACAACGACGTTAGTTCGGGATAATTAAAAACAGCTTGAAATTTAGCAGTAAAAATTTAACTAGTCATGCCCCCTTCACCGGAAGCACACATCTAATTGCAATTATTTAGTCTTCTCTCATTTTTTGCAAAGTTTAATGATGGGTTATAGCCAAAAAAGCTCTCTTTGACTCTAAAAACTAATTTGGTTGCTGTTATGTTATCCATAACTCGTATCTTAGGTCCCCAGGGTATGTACCCACCACGTTTTCGACCTAAAGAACCGCCTAGTTTTGCAATCGTAAGAATTTCATTTAATTTTGGTGCATTCTTAGCAATCGGTATAGGCAATTGTTACTAAAAAGATTGATGAAACACTTGACAAGTTGCAAAAAGATTTAGATGATTGATTATATTTTTTTAATCATCACCAACTGACCAAGAAAAGATGCGTTGTGGTTACCACTGTCACAGCAAGTCTATCTAAATAGTCAACGGAATACTTAGTTTTCGAGTTTACCACTGAATTTGCAAGCTAAGCCAAGTCAACTATTACCCAAGGTTAATTTTTAATCATTAATAAGGAAATTCTCAATGGAAGAAAAATCAGCAATATGGCAGTTAAAAAGTGGCCTCGACCGCCGTTCCGACCACATGATTACTATTTAACCTAGTTATTTGAGCATCTTATGAAAATGCTACCCTCTGTATCAAGACTTGCCTTGCAAACAGTTACCTTACGGAGGGCTGCTTGATGTGATGCTGGTCGGAACGGCGGTCGAGGCCCAAATAAAATATAAAAAATACTTTTGTAGCATCTGCTTTTTCAAAAAATAACTATCACAAATGAAAAATTTGGCTATGAACAAAGTTTGGTGGTGGATTTAGGGTGGCTCTTGCTTGGCTTTCCAGACGCAGATGTTGTACAATAGTACCGCTACTGCCGTTTTTTAAAATAGTATCTTGCATTGAAAAACTGTAGAATTGAGCCAGTCTTGAAGAGGGCGTCTTTAATGTTTTTTGCAAAGATGTACGTTAAAGTGCTAAATAATTATTCAGTGAAACTATAAATTACTTCAACTGACAATTCTAAGGATGAGAGAGTATGCAACAGCGAGCCTTAACCAAGCAACCATCAGAGATTCCAGAAGATATTATTTGTCCGATTCCCTCTCACATGAGACAGGCCCTGTCATACTTGTGGAAAGCGGTAATACGTATGAGCTTATTGAGGCCCAACTATCGAGGAATAAATTTATGGATGAAAAAACAAAACTCATTGAAGCTGACGAAAATACAACTCTAAACAGTGATTTTAAAAAATTTATACAAGATTTGCCTGCTGATAAACGTGAAGAACACCGCAAGTTTTTAAATCGCTACAAAAGGAATCCTTTTGTATACGGTGTAGTGAAGAAAATATCTTATGCTAGTTTGGCTGCATCAGCGCTCTACGAATACTTCGTCTATATTTATACCAAGGAGGCTATTGAAACTTTGGGAGGCTTATTATCTATCCCCAAGAATACTTTATTGCCGATGGCTATTATATCCTCCTCTATTCTAACTGTGTTAGATGCCTGTGCCAATTTAACCTTATTTGACGCGGAAAGTACTGCGAAAGATTGGAGTGAAAAATTCCCGGATGGTTTCGTTAAAGGAACTGTTAGACAATTAAAGGATGCGATAAAGGAGCGAGGAATCACAAACACCTTTATCGTTATCATTTTGCCCACTGTAGGGGCTTTAATTAGTTATCCTGTTGGGGCTTATGCTGATGTTGAGCAAATTCAAGCCTGGCTGAGAGAAAATCTGAAAGTGTTTGGATGGGTCTTAATCGGTTTAGAGCTTTTTCTAGGTACTAGTTACTATGTTGTATCTCAATATGAGGATTCACTGTCGGGTATGAATTTCTTGCTAAATCAGGGAACAGAACGCCTTAATCCTCCCCAACCATCTTTATTTATGCAATTTTTTAAAGAAAAAGATTTTTCAACAGTTTTACAATGCTTAATTGAACAGTTTTCTGCAACAATTAGCAGGGGTATTCTTTTTGCTTTTCTTGCAGGTAGAATTGCGCAACATAACGACCAAGAGGTGATGACGTTTCAAATAATTGGATTCACTGCTTCTGTGCTAGCTTTTCATCCAGCCCGTTCACCAGCGACGTATAGAAAATATTATGGAACCAAAGATATGCGTTTTGATTTAGTTACTGAAGAAGAACGCCAGCAAGCTCATTCAATGAAATATAAGGATATAACTTGGCCTCACTTTATATTATCTAAAACTTTCCAGCTATTGCATCCTATTGGATTAGTTCAAACAGGAATGGTTGCTTATTTTTCACATAATTTAAAATATCATGTTGCTGGAATTAGCTCTCTGGAAGATTTGGGAGCTGATGTTGCTATACCAATTGTTTTTGCCATTATGACAGGAAGTTTAGCCTTTGTTATTCATTATAAAGCTCTTTCAAAGAGACAGTTAAATCAGTTTGTGATGGAGAATATAGAAAATTTAGGTGTTGAGCAACAACTTGATGATAGAAAAAGTGATAATATCAGTATAATTTCTAAAGGATTTGGCACTGCATTTTCACTTGGCACATGGGCTTCGCGTATTTTAACTGGAATACCCTTCACAATAGAGATAGTAAAGGAAGCAATGCCTGTTAGGGATCAGGTTGCATTTGCGGTAGGAGCTAATATAATTCCAGACTGTCAATGGTTATGATTATTATTATGAGAAGATTTCTGATACAGTAGATAAGATTGGCAAAAGATTTACTGCTACTTGTTGGAAATCATTCAGTAAATTTTCACTATTTAAAAAAACGAAAGAAAATTCAGTATCAGCAGCAGATTTAAAACCTACTGAAGTTGAAACACTGCAAATTTGAATTGCCTTTCCCCATGACTATTTATTTGTGCTAGCTATTCCAGCATAACGTTGTTCTTTAAGATAGATCACAATAATAAAATTATAATAATATGGAAATAGAAGGATTCTAAACATGAAGATTATCTACACGGAATTTAGACTTTAAATATAATAAATGGATATATAACATAAATACTTCAAAGCCATCAGAGAAATAAATTAAGATAATCATTAGTCTAATTTTTTTCTGATAAGACAATTAGCAAATAAAGAAACTTTTATTAATTGAAATTGATTGGAGAGAATGTGAACAAATGGCGTTGTTTGATTTGTGATTATATTTATGATGAGAACAAGGGATTACCTGAAACTGGAATGCTCCCAGGCACGCTGTTTCAAGATATACCTGATGATTGGATTTGCCCTGATTGTGAAGCTAGCAAGAGTGATTTCGAACTAGTACAGGAAGACGAAAATAAAATAATTATAACTTCCAACAGGCTATAATAAATGACTTAAATACATTAATTAGGGAGATTGATATGGAGCCAGGTGTTACCGATACTATTAATAGGAAAAATTTTGTTAAGGATTTCTTGCCTTACGAAATAGTAGATCTAAAAATCACAGGAATGATTGAGGATGCTAATCTCACAAGAGAAAAAAATGGTTTTTTTACCTTATCAAAGAAAGTTAAATTAAGATCTCTTGAGCCTGCTTTGCAAATAGCGCATAATTGGAGAGAGTTTACTAAACACTTTGTCTTTACGGTTAATGCTGGAATAGGCGTCCTTTCTGAAAAAATAAGTCAATTCGAATCACCTCCTGAAAATTTTTTGCATGTATTGCAAACGAGCTTTACAATAATTTCAGATGATTTAGTCAATGCGAATCCAGTTCTTGGAAAGGTAGCGCCAAAAGGACCTGCCGGAATCCATTACAAATGGTGGGAGAGCACTATATTAAATCCTTTAAAAAACTTGGACACAAAAAATAACATTTTACCGCAAATCATAACAACTGAACAGACTCGGCAATTGTTAAGTATCATGACTAAATTATCTAAAGTAACCTTTGGCTGCGCAGTACAGTTGCGAATCGTAGAGGCAATTGCACTGGATATTTCACTAGCCTTCCGCTCAATTTATTCTCATCTAGTAATTGATGGTAAAACTATTTTTCCTAATAACGAAGATCTTAATTGGATGAATGCTCACATTAAAGCAGAAGTTATTCATCATAGACAAGCAACAGATATTGAAAGTGGTTTAGTAAGAATTGCTAGCACCGCAGAAGAACAGCAGCATTTTCTTGCTTTAATTGAAGAATATATTGAGTGTTGGGTTAATTTCTTTAAAACTTTAGAGAATTTTCTTAAAATGGAAGAGATGAGAGCATGAAATTAGATAGTAATCAAACTGAAGAGTACCAAACTAATGGGTTTCTCTTTCTACCTGGGGTCTTTACAGAATTGGAAGTTGAAGCTTTACAAAATGAACTAACTCATTTAATGAATCAAAAATCTTCAGATATTGCTTATGAAAGTGATGGTTCAACAATTCGAGCTTTACACGGCTGTCATTTACGTAGTGATCTCTTTGATCAATTGAGCAAACAATTTCGTTTGGTTAACCCTGTAATTCAGTTATTATCTAATGAAGATATATATCTTCACCAATTTAAAGTAAATGTGAAAAAAGCATTTAATGGTGAATTTTGGCCTTGGCATCAGGATTTCGTTTACTGGCATATGGGAGATGGTATCCCAACGCCTAGGAATTTAACTGCGCTCATTTTTCTTGATGACATCAATGAATTTAATGCTCCTGTTTTTTTCATTCCTGGCTCTCAGGCAGAGGGTAGTCTCAATAATTTAGATCTGGATCCCAAAAAGATATCAAATGAAGATTGGACTAGAAATTTTGGGGTAAAGCCAAATTATATTATTGATGAAGAAAATATAAACCGCTTGGTTAATAAATATGGTCTTATTTCTGCTAAAGGTAAAGCAGGTTCCATAGTATTTTTTGACAGTAACGTTATACATGCCTCTTCCCAAAATATTTCCCCTTATAATAGGAAAATGGTGTTTTTAGCTTATAACTGTGTTGATAATACTCCTCCACATGAATTTAGTCAGAGAAGGCCAGAGTTTTTAGCGAGCAGGGATTACCGCAGCCTTAAACTGTTTGTAACAGAAAAGCTGATATAATAATGAATTTTTTGTTGCCTTCACAAGTTTAGGGACACAAGCAGTATGAACAAAATTATTAAGGGCTAGGAGCAACGCTGAGTTTAAGTTAAATATTAGCCCTTAATTTTGATTGAGCATTTTATTCGTCCGATTTTAATGGTTTAAACCCCCGCTTTTCAGGCGGGTAGCTTTCAGCTAGCAGTTGTATTAATCTGAGAAAACGCAAGAATATAGAACGGGTCCACATACAAGGTACAAAATCGAATACTATTTTGTTTGGTGGGCCTTTCAGTCCCTTATCTTGACCCATCGACTTTAGTCAATGGTTGTTGAGTATTAGTAAAAATTTTTTAAATTAGATAAATAGGGAGAAATGCTATGAAATTTAGGCAGGAAGTTTGTGTTGTTGTAGATGCTTATTCCACTGGGAGTACATTGTCTGGTATATTTGCAGGTTATGGATACCCATCAATCCATATTCAAAGTAATAAATATATACCGAACCTTCTTAAAAAATCCTTTCGAAAAGAAGATTTTCTTAAAAATTTTCTTTTTAATGGTGACCTTAATGCTTTATATGCGGAGCTAGAGCTAGGCCGCTACAATGTTAAATTTGTTGTTCCTGGAGCAGAATGCGGCGTAGAATTAGCAGATATGCTTTCTGAAAAGCTAATGGTTCTAACAAACGGGACTGAATATAGCAATGCCAGACGCAATAAATTTGTAATGCATGAAACCTTAAAAAAGGAAGGCGTTAGGTCAGTCCTTCATTATAAATCTAACTCTTTAGATCGAATAATCCAGTGGGCAAGAGAGTATGTACTTCCTAATCCAGTTGTATTAAAGCCATTAGCAAGTTCGAGTACTGATGGGTTTCATATTTGTCGAGATGAAGCGGAAATAAAATTAGCTTTTAATGAAATTCTCTTATCAAATGATATTTTTGGAAATATAAATGAAGAAGTCCTTATTCAAGGTTATCTTGATGGCCAAGAGTACTGTGTTAATATGGTGAGTTATAATGGAAATCATTATTTATCTGAAATTTGGCAAACCAATAAGCGGATTAATAAATACTCAAAAATATATGATTCTGAATATCTCGTAACAGAGTATGATAAAGAATTTAAAATATTAACTGACTATGTTAAAACGGTTTTAGATGCCTTACGTATCAAATTTGGGCCATCACATTCGGAAGTTATCATTACCCAAAAGGATGGTTTGCCAACTTTAGTAGAGTCTGCTGCGCGGTTAATGGGGTCAATTGACCTATCTCTCATAACTGAGGCGCTTTCAACAAATGCAGCTATGCTCACTGCTGAGGCTTATCTAGTGCCGAATTTATTTATGCAACGATTTAATAGACCGCTTCCTCCAGCTAAAAAATTGCCATGTATGGTTCAATTAATATCAACTCAATCTGGAAGACTGCTTAATTTTAATCTTGATCAATTGCGAAAATTAAAAACGTTTCACGGTGTGGATGTTTACATAGACCTAGGTGCTGATGTGTCTGTAACTGTTGATACACGTACCAGCCCGGGACTGGTTTTTTTGATGGGAGATACAATTGAGGATCTACGCCAAGATTATCTCACTATTAGGAATATGGAACAAGAGGGTAAAATATATACTATTGGACCAAAACTCATTGCTCCATTACTTGGAAATTACCCTATTTCTGATACGCCAATATTTTTTAATTCTCAAAAACCAACTGAATCCTATGGCCAGCCAACTTTTGAGAAAAAAAATACTGATCCTCTTAATTTTTCACTAGATCTTTAATTTATTATTTTTTGTAGACCCCTTAATAACCTGTTCATAAGTAAAAGTGTATTAATCTTAATTCAATAAATGAACTGAAATATGCTATATATAACTAGCATTTGAAGGATACTTTATGAAGTTATTGTTGCGAAAATCGATTTTTTTGTATCTGGTTCCATTTACATTTGTTATTTTTTGGAGCGTTGGTTCTATTTTTAATAAAATAGGATTGTCCTATACTACACCCTTTACTTTTTTGTTTTATCGATTAATTATTGCTTCGGCTTTTTTGTTGTTAATTTCTATACTGACAAAAGCTCCTTGGCCAAAAACATGGCTATCACTATGGAAAACTATAGCTACTGGTTTGGTGATGCAGTTTTGCTATCTAACAATATTTTATTATGCTTTATATAACAATGTTTCGCCTGCCATTATCACTATTATACTAGGTTTACAACCTATCTTAACGGTAGCTATCCTTGAGTTTATACTGAAAAATAGGATTACACGATATCAACGGATTGGATCAATTTTAGGGTTGATTGGTATTTTTATTGTTGTTGGCGAGAATTTGTCATATGGAAATATGACAATATTAGCATTAACGTTTTCTATTGGAAGTTTGATAGCAATTACAGCCGGATCGATAATGCAGAAAAATAATACAGATATGAATATTATCACAGGCACTGCTATCCAATTAATTGTGAGTATCATTCCAGCTACTATTTTTAATATTTTTTTAGGTTCATTCATTCTTCCGAATGATCCACTGTTTCTTGTTTCTTTAGTTTGGGTTGCTATTGTTGTGTCAGTAGGTGCAATATGTATTTATTACAGTCTGTTAAAAAGAGGACACTTGATAACAACCACTAATTTATTTTATTTAGTCCCACCAGTCACAGCTATACTATGTTTTTTTGTATTTGATGAAAAGCTGGATATTTATTTATTGGTTAGCATTACATTAATTGTTGCGGGAATCATTATTGCTGAGAAGAAAAAAGAGGTGGCAGAAACTTATTATCAACAAACACCATCTGCTGTTAAAAATAAGTAGATTATTTTTTCCGCTAGCAAGTTAATAGGCTTCTCTCAAGTAAATACGGAGCTAGTTTAAAACAGGCACGTAACCCTTGTTGCGTATGCGTTTTTTGATCAATTTCTCACCGATATCAACGTGGTGAAAACCCAGTTGCAGACTTTACCGCTATCAGCATTAGAAGCCCAGTTAAAACATGTCTGCCTGGGAGATGATATCACCTTGCATGTCGAAAGCGTTTCTGCTGAGGAGCATCTTGCTCAACACTTGTCTGCTACTTCCTTAGCATTGGGTTGAGAATATTTCAGCTTGTTTTTTAGGTTCTGTCGCAAAAATATTTGCATGGCATAAACAGAGTTATTCTGGGTGAGTTTCGCTGTAAGCCGGAATTCGCAAACTTCCTCTGACTGATGGGTTCGCTGGGCTCAAAAACCCCCAAGGACCAAGGGATTGTGATATTTGTCCCATTTGTCAAGGGACAAATGGGACAACTTACCTGAGTAGAATGGAAGAAGAAATCCTTTCGAGAAAGCAAAATATTACCTAAGAAGTACTGCAAAGTGGCAATAGCATTCAATATTCAAAAAATAAAAGAAAAATGTACTTTACTGAATTTAATAGCACAAACCCGCATGTCACAGATTTGTCACAACTTGTTGCGTATTTAGTGATAATTGCAGTACTTTTAAGTACAATATTGATTGCTAAAGCACCGTAAGGCATTGATAAATAATAAAATATTAATTGACTAATCGGTTTTGTAATCAGTGGGTCGTAGGTTCGATTCCTATCACCAGCTCCAGTAAATCAAGGACTTAGAGAGGCACGTTAAAATATATATTTTTCATGTAGACTCTGTGTAGACTCAGCAAATAAAAGATAATCAAAGAATTTAATACTCTTTAGCGTAAGGATAGAGAAGAGGGTACTTCTTAACCATGGAGCATCTTCTCCTCCACTGATAATTTTACGGTTTAATTTTTGTTGCTTAATTATAATGTGAAGAAACTTTAAAAAGCTTAACGAGGGGACTTGAAACCTACGGCCACGTAAACATTCGGTCAACTACATTATTGACAGCCATGTCACTTTAGTCACTGACAGAAAGAATTAAAAATAAATCGGAACACGGAAGAAAAAGTATAGTATAATGCTGGAATGAATAGTTTGCTATTGCAGCAATCAGCGTTAGTCCCACCAGCTCTCTCAGAAAAGCCTTGCCGTTCAATCAGAGTTTAATTCAGTTCACGCAAAAAGATTATATTGAGCTCAAGTGCCAAGCTGTCTACTGGAAGACTCAACATGAAAGAGTGGTTGGGCGAGAAGAAATCCTCAAGGAACAACTCAAGCAAAAAGATGCAAGGATTCAGCAATTCCCGCTAAAAATGATGAAATATCATTAAATAATAAGTTATTGTAAGAAAAAGATAGCGAAAAGTATTCAGAGCTAAAGTAGCACCCTTTAATCTGCTGCCCTTAAGATAAGGAATCTTTATGGAACAAAAGCATGAAATCTCTGATTATCCGCACGACATGGGACAATTTTCAGAAGCCTACTATGACAATTCTTCTAATGCTGAAACAATCACCCCTGCGCAGGAGGTTTTAAATACCTATATTACAGATGGAGTTGCCGTTGTGGAACCTTCCGCAGAGACGACATCTACTTATATACAGACACAAACTGTCGATGAGGATAACAGCTATATTACAAATGAAACTCCCCCCGATCAGTACTCTGATACAGAAGATGAAAATCCTGAAGAAAAGAATTTAGAGCTTACATTCTCAGATACTGAAGCAGATGAATCCAATGTTTTCTTTCAATCTTTCATCGGAGTGACCCAATTACCCATGGGCAGTATTTTGCTTACCAAATACTTAAGCAGCGGTGCTTTTGGCCAGGTATATAAAGGTCAATGGGGAGAGCATCCCGTTGCCTTAAAAAAAATTGAGGTGACGCATGCTCAAAAAAGCTTTCCTAATCTTCATCAAGAGCAGATTTTAGAATCACTGCAATGGGAAGTGTCACGTCTGTCGACGATCAGTCATCCCAATTGCGTACAGTTTTATGGTATTTACCAACACAAAACCCAGACTCGCACCTATCTGGTCATGGAATTTTGCGAAGGCGGGACGTTGGAGCATAGGTTAAAAAATGCTGATGAATTAAGCTGGAGAACCCGCTGGAAATGGGCGTTGGAAATGACGCAGGGTTTAGCTTATTTACATGAAAACGGCGTATTGCATCGTGATTTAAAAGCAGAAAATATTTTATTGGATAAACAGGGCTGCGCCAAACTGGCAGATTTAGGCGTAGCGCAGGTCGATGCCTTGTTACAGGGTAAGGAAGCAACTATCGTTTCTACAGGCTTGCAAGACCAGCGTTTTATTGCCCCCGAGAATCTGAATAATCCTGCCTTAAGTACGCCTGCGACTGATATGTATGCTTTGGGCTTGGTTTTTTGGCAAATAGTCACTGGCAAAGCGCCACGCCATCATAAAAATATCTCTAATGATGAAAAAGCTCAGTGGAAAACCGGAGAAGCGGGATATGAAAGAGAAGCTATTCCTTCGGATTGTCTGCCTGAATTTAGAGCCTTGATTTTAGCCTGCTGGCAGACGGATCCCGCCAAACGTCCGACGGCAGGACAACTGCTCAAACAACTGCAAGACCTTGCTCTTCGCTTTCATCCAGATGCTGAACTGGTGCAAGCGGCTGAAACGCTAGAGACTCTCATTCATCCTAAACGTCTGGAAGGCTTAAGCTATATTGCACCGTATCTCACTGCCTCACAGGTAAATGAACCGATAGAAAGCTATTGGGGACGGATAGAATCTTCTAACACTTCAACGCACGCCAATGCTCCGCTGGAACTACAAACTGAATTGCAGGAGTTCTTAGATGATCCTGATGCTGCAAGCCTCTTGCTGTTGGGTGAAGCGGGTTTGGGAAAAACGCTAAGTACTTATTTACTGGCAGATAGATTGATGAGGGCGTGGCAGACTTATTTAAACGACCCCCATAATAAAACAGTGCCAGACTATTTGCCTATTTTTATCCGTCCTACGCTTGCTCATTGGTCATATCAAGCGCTTGAAGACGGATTTAGTAAAGCGCTGATATTTTATGGATTCACTGAAGCGCAAATAAGCAAGACAGGATTCCTCCTAATCATAGATGGCTATGATGAATGCCGCCAGGATGATGCGCCTCAAAACCTTGCTGAACAACTGGGGATTCCTGATGATGCGAAGGTTAAGTTATTAGTGACCTGCCGTCCGAATACGGTGAAATCTTCTGAATTAAAAAACCGCTTTGCTTTTCGTGAAAGTCTGGCAGTAAGATATTTTCTACCGTTTAATATTACTCAAATGCTGCAATACCTCACGGCACAGTTAAGCTGGGAAGGCAAAGAAAATAAAATCCGGAATGATTATCATAGTAAACTTAAAGATTCCCAGAATTTACGTACCGTTCTTCGTAATCCTTTTGTATTACAGTTGTTTGTCAAAAGCTTTGAAACTATTTCACAAAAAGACTTTAATTGTTTAAACCGTTCAGAGATTTATGAAAGCGCAGTTGAACACTGGCTTACGTCGCGAAGTCTTTTATTATCTAACAGCGTTTTGGAAAACTTGAGAGGAGGACGCAAAGGTCTTATAGAAAGTTTTGAAGTGTTTGCCAGTCAGGTGGCATTTACTGCCTTTGGGCATCATGAAATTTCCCTTAAGCTTGAACTGTTCAAGAAATTTAATTCTTCCTGGAAAAATTTGAAAGCAGAAGTTGCGCAAGCTGGGGAAGAGACTTATCAGGGCTACTCGCTTTTCTTATTGGTTGTGAAAAAGCAAATGCTTTCACCTAATGAGTTGCTGAAATGGTGTGCAGAACAAGAAAAACAAAAAAAGATTTCACCGCCGTTTCTGCTCAAACAGCAAATGGGCGATCAGGTTTTATTTTATCTGTATGGATTATCTGAAAAAAGGAAACCTATTATCACTCCTATGGAATCAGGCACAATTTCCAGACTTAAATTTAAAAGAAATGAAGTTCTACAAGTTTCCAAAACCAGACACCCTGAAATTTATCAGGAAATAAATTCAAAAAGATCACATGTCAAAAGCGCCGGACGACGAAGTCTCTTGAGTCAGGAAGATTATCTGAAGATACTACAAGAACGCTGCGTGCGGTTTGAATCAGATTCGCCCTTGAAAGCTCGGGCAGAAAGCCTTGAATTCAGCCATAAATCTTTTTTTGAATACTTTGCGGCAAAACGCCTGATCCGAATGATGCAAAAAGCGCCGCAGCTTGCCTTGCGCGAGGGTTTGCAATTGCTCAATAGCCGTTCCTTGCAGGAAGAACCGGAGGTCTTACGATTTTGGATTGAAGGATGGGAATCATCTGAAACCCGCATATTAACGGAGCCATTGTTTGAAATAGTGAGAGCCTCACGTGAAAATGCTTTGCTATTCCAGGCTGCTAGCAATGCTGCCACCTTATTAGCGGCGGTACGCGTGCCGTTTAGTGGAAGGGATTTGAGTGGGGTTAAAATACCTGGTGCAGATTTATCTGGCGCGATATGCGATCACACAAATTTTCATGGTGCAAATTTAAAAGGTGTGAACTTCAGCCAAAGTTTTTTAGGAAGTGCCAATTTAATGAAGGCGAATCTTACAGGGGTTAAATTTGGAGAATATCCTACCTTAAAAGTAGAAGGTAAGGTTAATTGTATCGCCTACAGCAAAGACGGAAGACATCTTGCAGTGGGTTTGGGAGGGGACAATATAAATTTTATAAAGCTTTTTGAGGATAAAACTGGCGAGGGAGGATTTGAAGAGACAGCCATATTACTAGAAACGTTACGAGTGTCGCCTTTAGTCCAGATGGAAGGCAGATCGCCTCGGGAAGTCGTGACGATACGGTGAAAGTGTGGGATTCAGAGAGTGGTAAAGAGACTGCTACATTGAGCGGGCATACTAAAGGAGTTACGAGTGTCGCCTTTAGTCCAGATGGAAGGCAGATCGCCTCGGGAAGTGGTGACAATACGGTGAAAGTGTGGGAATCAGAGAGCGGCAAAGAGACTGCTACATTGAGCGGGCATACTGATTCTGTTGAATGTGTCGCCTTTAGTCCAGATGGAAGGCAGATCGCCTCGGGAAGTAAGGACCATACGGTGAAAGTGTGGGAATCAGAGAGCGGCAAAGAGACTGCTACATTGAGCGGGCATACTAGTTTCGTTACGAGTGTCGCCTTTAGTCCAGATGGAAGGCAGATCGCTTCGGGAAGTTATGACTGTACGGTGAAAGTGTGGGAATCAGAGAGCGGCAAAGAGACTATAATGCACCCCTAAATTAAACCACAAAATGAGAAGTGATCCGATTTTTTAAATGTTAAACTATATCAAAAAATAGGACTTTAATTTTATGGGAACAAAGAAAAATTATTCACCGGAATTTAAAGCTAAGGTTGCGTTAGAGGCGATAAAGAATCAAAAAGGCAACGCAGAAATATGTAGCGAGTATCAAATACCCGCTACCAATCTCTATGAATGGCGAGACAAAGTGCTTGGAAATTTCGATCAACTATTTATCCCAGAGAATGAGCATACTAAAAAACAAAAGCTTGTAGAACAAGAAATTGACAATTTGCAGAAGATCATTGGAGAGATGGCAATCGTAAAATAATTTTCTTAAAAAAAAATTAAAGAGATAGCTGTAGAGGAAAGAGAAAAAATGTTTGAATTAAATCTTGATCTCAATAAGGAAGCAGGCTAATTTATTAAATGTTCCTAGAACTAAACTCTACTATAAACCTATAATGAATGATGATAGCGAAATAGCAAATTTAATTAGAGAAATCTATTTATCATCAGATTGCAGATATGGTTATAGAAAAGTTACAGCCGGTTTACGTCACCAAGGACGTGCAGTCAATAGTAAAAAAGTGTTGAGCATCATGCAAGAAATGGGCATACAGGGCATCTATCCTAAGAAATCCATTTGTACTAGTGCAAAAAATAATGAACATAAAATATATCCCGCCCTTTCAATAGTGAAGTGCAATTTGCTTCATGAATAATTTTCAAGCATTTGATGATGTCTTGAAATAATTGGAAAAAATCAGGCACTGACAGTATTTATCATTAGGACTTCAAACTCTTAAGGAGAGATACAATGCCAAGTGGCTATCAGCACCTGACTCTAGAACGACGTTACTGGGTTCCGCCCTCCTGTCAAATGCATTGTTCCGATTGAAATTGCCAATTCTCTTAAGGTTTCCGCTTCAACGATTTCCAGGGAGGTAAGGCGCAATGAGGGAGAAAGAGGCTATCAATATCAACAGGCCAATAAAATGGCTACAGAACGGCGATACACTGCCAGCAATCAGCCTACAAGAATGACGCCAGAAGTTATCAAGATTATTGAGGAAAAGCTGCGAGAAAAATGGAGCCCTGAACAAATTTCTGGTCGGCTCGCTTTGCAAAATATATTGGTTAGTCATGAAACTATTTATTTGCATATTTGGAAAGATAAGGGTTCTGGCGGAACTTTATATAAAAATCTAAGGCATTCCGGGAAAAAATATAATCGTAGGTCTTCGAGTAAAGCAGGACGAGGCTGCATACCGGAACGCGTGGATATCACAGAGCGTCCAGCGATAGTTGAAGCGAAGTCACGATTAGGTGACTGGGAGGGTGATACGATCGTTGGTGCGAAACAACAGGGAGCTATTTTAAGTCTTGTTGATAGAAAATCAAAATTCACTCTTTTAGCTAAATTAGAGGCGAAAACCGCGAAAAATGTTGTGAAGGCTGCAAAGAAATGTTTTAAACAGGAACCTAAAGCGGTTGCAAAAACAATTACGTTTGATAATGGAAAAGAATTCTCGGCACATAAAAAAATTACAAAAGCGGTGGGAGCGTCTTGTTATTTTGCAACACCTTACCACTCATGGGAGCGCGGCCTTAATGAACATACGAATGGGCTAGTGAGACAGTACCTTCCTAAATCAACTAATTTTTTAAAAGTTCCTGCTGGAGAAATTAAAAAAATAGAAAATCAACTTAATGACAGACCACGAAAAATTTTAAACTATTTAACACCAAGAGAAGTGTTTCAAAAATTTAAGAAACCGATGAGTAGTGTTCTGCACATTTAATATAAAAATTTTTGTTGTTATCTCTGTGTATTTTGTGAATTATTGTAGCAATTGTATTTCAGTTATTTTGATTGTAAACAAAAATAAAATTTTGTTGTCAAGAATATTCAAATAATCACAAAACAAAAACTCTTGTAATAAAATTTATCGACATATCTTTTCTTGACAATCAGCACATAATATTTTATACGTATTTCTAACTGATGAGGAAATTGTCTTTTACTTTAATTGCACTTCATTTTTGAATCGGCGTCCTTATTTGTTAGCAGATTTAGAAATTAACAAAATAAATCAGGTGTGGGCAACAGATATAACTTATATTAAAGTGAACAATAAATTTACTTATTTTATGGCAATCATAGATCTATATAGTCGCTATATTATAAGCTATGCTTTATCACATTCTTTAGAAGCAGAATTTTGCATTGCGATATTAGAAGAGGCTTTAAATAAAGGAGCACCAGAAATTTTTAATACTGATCAAGGATGTCAATTTACAAGCAACGATTTTACGTCCAAATTAAGAGATAAGGATATCCATATCAGTATGGATCATAAAGGAAGATGTTTCGATAATATTTTTGTTGAAAGGCTATGGAGGACATTAAAACAGGAAGTTATCTATTATTATCGTCCTGAAAGTATAAAGAGCTTAGAAGATAGATTAACCGACTTTGTGCCCTGGTATAATCATCATAGGCTACATCAGGCTTTAAAAATATAGAACACCAGCTTCTTTGTATTTGAGCTAATTTTCTGGGTAAAAAAACGGATCATTTAAAAAAAATGGTTTGACAAAGGGGTGCACTATAGACTGCTACATTGAACGGGCATACTAGTTTGGTTACGAGTGTCGCCTTTAGTCCAGATGGAAGGCAGATCGCCTCGGGAAGTTGGGACTTTACGGTGAAAGTGTGGGAATCAGAGAGCGGCAAAGAGACTGCTACATTGAGCGGACATACTAATTTCGTTATGAGTGTCGCCTTTAGTCCAGATGGAAGTCAGATCGCTTCGGGAAGTTATGACTGTACGGTGAAAGTGTGGGAATCAGAGAGCGGTAAAGAGACTGCTACATTGAGCGGGCATACTAGTTCCGTTACGAGTGTCGCCTTTAGTCCAGATGGAAGGCAGATTGCCTCGGGAAGTAAGGACCATACGGTGAAAGTGTGGGAATCAGAGAGCGGCAAAGAGACTGCTACATTGAGCGGGCATACTAGTAAAGTTACGGGTGTCGCCTTTAGTCCAGATGGAAGGCAGATCGCCTCGGGAAGTGGTGACAGTACGGTGAAAGTGTGGGAATCAGAGAGAGGCAAAGAGACTGCTACATTGAGCGGACATACTCATTGGGTTACGAATGTCGCCTTTAGTCCAGATGGAAGGCAGATCGCCTCGGGAAGTGATGACACAACGGTGAAAGTGTGGGAATCAGAGAGCGGCAAAGAGACTGCCACATTGAGCGGGCATACTAGTCGAGTTACGAGTGTCGCCTTTAGTCCAGATGGAAGGCAGATCGCCTCGGGAAGTAAGGACCATACGGTGAAAGTGTGGGAATCAGAGAGCGGCAAAGAGACTGCTACATTGAGCGGACATACTAGTGAGTTACGAGTGTCGCCTTTAGTCCAGATGGAAGGCAGATCGCCTCGGGAAGTTATGACATACGGTGAAAGTATGGGAATCAGAGAGCGGCAAAGAGACTGCTACATTGAGCGGACATACTGATTGGGTTACGAGTGTCGCCTTTAGTCCAGATGGAAGGCAGATCGCTTCGGGAAGTAAGGACAAAACGGTGAAAGTGTGGGAATCAGAGAGCGGCAAAGAGACTGCTACACTGAGCGGGCATACTGGTTGGGTTACGAGTGTGGCCTTTAGTCCAGATGGAAGGCATCTCGTTTCTGGAAGTAATGACAGGACGGTATTTATATGGGGGAGAACTAAAAAGTATGAACAGGAAGGAGAAGAAAGCTGGAGATTAAATTGTCGGCTGACGCGATCCTATACCTTGTATATGGAGAATGCATATTTTAAAGGCGCAACACTTTCAGATGTTAATCGGAGATTATTACATCAGAGAGGGGGAAGAGAAGAAAACAGCATTTCATTTTATGCAGAAGGGGCTAAGGATTGTAAGGTGAAGTAGGGCTTATTCCTGATAAAAATCCTGAAAAAGTGGAGAAAACGAAAGAAAAGAAAACACGTGGAAGATTCTTTTCATTAGGTAAAACAATAGATAAAAAGACAATTTCAGATACACCTACATATCGCTACTCTGCAAATGTCCACGCACTCAATCCCCAGACTTTTTATCATCATTCAACCAATACGCCAGGTACAGTTAAAAAAATGGAGAAGAAAGAAATTAATGAAAAGAAAAAACGGCGGCATGAAGAGGGGAAGTCACGGGAACAACTGGATGAAAACTGTTTAATGATGTAGTTGTAGAGATCATTAACGGGTGCATGTATAGTACCTGTGTAATCGGTGTTCAATTGGAGTTTATTTTGGTTCTGATAAAGTGTAAACCAAGAAAGTAATTTCTTTAAAGAAAGGGAAGTTATTTTTTTACAGATCCTAAGATATGAACAAGCTGGTAATCAGATATGTGAATGGCATGATAAATAAAGTGGTTTGGATTCCGTCAGAAGAAATCGTAATTAATAACGAAATCTGTGAACATTTTAACGACTAACTGACTAACGTCAATAGGGATAGGGATAATAAGGCGACTCAAATTGAAGCAGACTATTGCCCTCAGGTACTACTGGTACTCTATCCAATATACGCGCAGAATTTTGTTTTTGTTGTTTGTAGGATTTATTTCTCTCCTCTGCAATGTCGTATAAAGTGCAATCTTTTCGTGAGCAATCTGGAGCAAAAAAACCATTTTTAAAATAGAAAACTTTTCCCAGTTGTGTTTGATTATTAATTGCTTTTTCTAGCGAAAGCGATCTCGCTGGTTCATGAAGACCCTTCATGGCTGACAATAACTCTCGTTTACCTTCATGTGTGCCCACTCGAGATCGATTTGATTTTGGATCAATATATAGGTCAGAAATCTTGCAATCATAAGCTAGTAGCAAAGCAAGCCAATT
Organism: uncultured Gammaproteobacteria bacterium; assembly: GCA_963817645.1. Taxonomy (GTDB): domain Bacteria; phylum Pseudomonadota; class Gammaproteobacteria; order UBA6002; family UBA6002; genus UBA6002. Next base: position 21,479 of record CAWFQC010000042.1, read on the forward strand.
ATAAGCATGTCTATCCGCGTGATTCTCATAATACCAAGTATTAATATAATTATAAACAGGGGAATAAGTTAGTGTTGATATACCAGCACCCAGAAGTAACTGCGCACAATCAAAACTATCATTTTGAATACAGATATCGAGAAGAGTCAATTTGCCATTGCTTTTTGTATTTATATCAGCATCTTTGCGACCTATGAGTAACTTTAAAATTAGGCATCGATCTAATTTACAAGCTAACTCCAACACAGTTATGCAATAATATGGCTGGTTAATATTTTGGATATGATTTAAATTATCTTCAATGTATTTTATGTTATTATCAATGATTGCCTTAAAAAGATCTTGTATTCCAACCTCTTGGGTATTTGTAGCTTCATGACGAAAGAAAGAATTAAAATTGTATCCTACACAACGATTAGTAAGCAGTGTTGTAGCGAGTAACTGCGCACAATCAAAACTATCATTTTGAATACAGATGTCGAAAAGAGTTAGCTTCTCATTGTTTTTTGCATTGATATCAGCATCATTGCGCCATAATAAAACCTCTAAAATTTTGCATCTATCTAGTTTACAAGCTAATTCCAGCGCAGTCTTATCCTCATAAGACTGATTAATATTCTTGATAAAATTTATTTTGTCTCTAACATGTTGTATGTCATTATTATAAATCGCTTCAAAAAAAAGTTGCATTCTAAAGTCTCTTATAACGTTAATTGGGATATTTCATCATTATACGGCCAGGACAGAACAATCGTTGGAAACAAGGCGCTAACTAAAAATCTAGCCATGAGACAAACACATGTTATTTAAGTAAGAATAATACAAAGGACATTATAAATTAACTATTTCTTGTTTGCAACGGGCTGTTACTAAGGTAAAAAACAACGATTTCAAAGCTCTGCATAAGCTGGGTGTGGTAAAAAAGCAAGGTGAACTTTAATAAATTTTAGTTTATTGTGGCGTTAACTTGTCCAAAGTCCAATCTTTAAAATATCCGAGTTAATGCTTAATGTCCAGGCCCCTTAGGGCAATGCCAACAGAAATCGTATAATTTATAACGCGTTCCATCGCTACTCATTCTTATATCGGCTAGTCTACAAAGCAAGCGGTACACAGTTCCTATTGTTTTAGCTGAGTAATAAAAAATAGTAGGACCAAAATCATGCTTATTCCCTTCATACATAATTTTTGGGTGAGCCAAAATGCGGGGTTTTAATATCTTAATTCCAGTCTTTTCATATCGGGGAACGACAGTACCCTTCTTGACTCTAGCTTTATAATTTTTCCACTCCAGATCCTGTTTTTTTAATCCTTGAATTTCTAAAGCTTTGCTATTAAAAAAACCAAAACATCTTTCTTCTTTTAGAAAGAAGGGTGCCCTCATCTCGTGGACGCTTTTACCCAAGACGATATCCTTATCTTTCTCGCCAAACCATACTGTTGTTCCGGACCAAGAGGCTGGAGAACACTTAATAGAAGATGGGATAGGGGCAGGTGAATCATTCGCATTAGCTGGAAAGAATTGGGATGTATTTTTCTTAGATATGTTTTTTCTATAGCTCTCTTTGCCTTCTCCCCAGCTAGTGGGGGAACATAGATTTTTTTCTTCTTCCCTAGGGTCATAGTTAGGCAAATAAGAGATACTTTTTATTTTGTAATTAGAATCCATAATCTGAACTTCCTCTAATTGAACATGAGGAAAATTCAAATCATGGAATAATTCTTTAGCTGAAGGATTAAAGGTCAAATCTACAATTTTTGAGCTATAGAAGTAGCAAAGCAGCCCTAATAATCCCTCTGTGCCAGCGACAGTGAGACAAAAATAAGGTAAATTTAATGTCGTGAGGGTAGTGGGGAGATCAACAAAATGGTACAAAAATCAAGCAACATCGAAGATCAAAATTTAAGCACATTGGAAAACAAAAACAACTCTAATAATAATCAGTCTGAGTCGATAAAACTATCGGTACCAGATCCTCAAGTAAAAGGGACCAAAACTCCTAAACAGAAATTGACGAAGGCTTATAAGCTTAAGATTCTTACTGCATATGATGCCTGTAAAGATGGTTCTGAGCGAGCCTCTTTGTTACGGCGTGAAGGTTTATACCACTCTCATGTTGGAGCCTGGAGGAAGAGGTTTGGATTGACGAATGATGAAAGTAAAGGAGAACTAAAGTCACGCCGCACTGAACATATGCTTAGAGAGATTGAGCAATTAAAAAAGAAACTAGCACAAGCTGAGGCCATCCTTGACCTCCAAAAAAAAGTCTTCGAATTGCTTGGGACGCACATCCTCCCACACGAGAGCAAAGGGGTGAACTCATGAATCTAATAATACAAGTAGGACAAGAAAAATCGATTGCAATTGACTTGCTTTGCTCTAAATTGAACATTTCAAGAGCGACATATTATAGACATTTGGATGATAATACTTGCAAAGAACCTCAGCCATTATCATCAAAAAAACCGGTAAATGCGCTGAATTGTGAGGAAAAAAAAGAAATTCTTGACTTATTACACAGTGAACGTTTTATCGATAAAACACCCTATGATGCTTACTACGAGCTCATAGACAAAGGAGAATACTATTGCTCACCTCGAACAATGTATCGCATTTTGGCAGAAAAAGGTGAAACAAAGGACAGACGAAACCAGAGGAATCATCGTGATGCTATAAAACCTGAATTAATTGCAACTGGCCCAAATGAAGTCTGGTCTTGGGACATTACCAAACTACTTGGTCCTAAAAAATGGGTTTATTACTACTTATATGTCATTTTGGATATTTTTAGCCGCTATGTGGTTGGCTGGCTTATTGCTGATTCAGAGTCTAAAGAGCTGGCTAGAAAACTAATACAACAGTCTGCGCTGAAACAGGGTATTCAGCCTAAGCAACTCACATTGCATGCGGATAATGGACCAAGTATGACCTCGCATACCGTTTCACAATTATTAAAGCATCTTGGGGTTGCCAAAACGCACAATAGACCTTATACAAGCAATGATAACCCATTTTCCGAGTCACACTTTAAAACACTAAAATATAGGCCTGAATTTCCAGCTCGCTGCCAATCATTGGAACATGGGGAGGCATTCTGCCAACAATTTTTTACTTGGTATAATAAAGAACATTACCATTCTGGTATTGCTTGGCTAACCCCAGAATCAGTTCACTACCAACAAGCACAATCTATTTTGGAGCAACGATATTCAGTCCTTATGCAGGCTTTTTTAGACAACCCAAAACGGTTCAAAAATAAGCAACCAGAACTCAAACAATTACCTAAAGCAGTCTATATCAATCCTCCTCAAACAATCGATATATTAAATAATTCTAGACAATTGGAGGCAATTATGGGAACATAAATTTTATGTCGTAACTCTTCAAATTTGTCTCATTTTCCCTGACACATCCATATAAAGAAAATATTTCTGATCTGAAAATCATTCATTTCAAAATTATTTTCAAATCCATTTACAAAAAATAAAGCTACGCAAAAAAATGTACCGAATAGCCCCAATTTCTTATAATTCTGGTTAAAGTAATGATGGTCATAGGAGCATTTTCCTGCCTTTTCTAAAATTTCAATAGAATCTTGAGGAATTTTAAGTTTTTTCTCTCCTTCGGATTGAAACTTAAGAGAACGAAGACTTCTCAATGTTAATTGAATTAAGTAATCACCGACATTTTTATAGTGAATGTATCCATTATTTGTGTACTGATATGCCAGATAGTTAAAAAACTCCTTTTGTTGATATTTCTCCATATCCTGAAGGACTTGATCGATAACTTGTTCTAAATCCTTGAAAGTAATTGCTTCCAACTGAATTTTTTTCTGCTGTGTAAGAATTTTTAGATATTTGCGACTCAATTTTTTATTCTTTTGGTTTTCATTAGAATGCATTTTTGTGGGGTCTATTAGATGCATAATTTTTCTAAGAATATTTTCTCGAGTCATTCCCTCAACACAAAGACACAATTGTGCATCTATAATGATTGATGCTATATACTTATTTTCTGTAAGTAGTTTATTTATTTCATTTCTTTGTTCCTTATTCAAATGGCAGGTTTTCTGTAGCATATTTTACCCTCTCTAAGGAATGTGCAATCTCGAACTAAGGTTAGGGTCCAATGGCACTAACCTAAGGAAAAACAATCTATTAACAATAACATAATGAAAAACGCTTCCAATTACTGTATGTTTATTTTTTTCAACAAAGCAAACAAATAGCAAAAGGAAGCGCTCATGAATATTAGTACCATAATCACACCAAACAGTCACCCAAAATCAATTTTAGCAACTCTAAAATCGACTAATGGTCTTCCATTTCGTGACATATTATCCTCAGAACAAATCGCTAACAGCATTAATGATGTCACATATCGTGAACGGTATGGTTTTTATCCACCAGATATCACGCTCTAAGCATTTTTATCGCAGGTATTTGACGATGATCACTCTCTTGAAGTCGCAGTAGCACGTGTTTTGCCTTTCATCTTAGCCAAGGAGAACAAGAGGATATTTCCTCTAATACTGTGCCGCTTATAGCAAAGCCAGGTCGCGATTATAGGAAATGGTTAATCGACTAATTTTATCAGTGCAATCAATCAGTTACCTGTTTTATTTGTATACAACAAAATAATTTAATTTTATTTGAAATTTATTGCATAAAATACGATACTATATCGAGTTTATTAAAAACGTATACAACAAGGAAGTCAGTTTTGGCGACAATACAGGTCAGAAAAAGCGGTGGGCATAAATATTGGTATATCGTTGAATCCAAGCGAATCAATGGCAAACCAAGACCTATAGTACTAGCTTATCTTGGTAAGGCAGACGATTTGTTAAAACGTTTGCAAGGCTTACAGAAGACCTGCGCCTTAAATCCTATTCACATGGAGCCGTTGCCGGAATGTTGATATCGCAAATAAATTAAACATTTGTGAAATCATTAACCAGCATGTGTATAATACCAGAAATCACTTATAGAACAAGCCGATTCGTAATGATTTAACAGCGGGAGCCACACTTTTATTAGCGGCTATTGGACGAGCCTGCATGCCGACAAGTAAGCGTGGCTGGCGGAGTTGGGCTAAAACAACCAGCTTAGAATATTTACTCAAATGCAGCTTACTAAATTGGACAGCCAACATTTTTGGTATATGATGGATGCTATTCCGGTTGATGCTATCGAAAAAATAGAAGAAGAGTTACTAAAAAAGGTATTTGATTTGTATCAATTGGAACAAGAAAATTTATTTTACGATACAACAAATTTTTTTACTTACATTAATACGACAAATGATCGCTGTACTATCGCTAAACGCGGAAAAAACAAGCAAAAACGCACAGACCTAAGGCAAGTTGGTTTAGCTTTAGCAGTAACACAACAAGATAAGGTCCCCCTATTTCATCTGACGTATAAAGGGAACATGAATGATAGTAAAGTTTTTAACAGTATTGTTAGTAAACTTAAAAATAGAATGGATCAATTGAAGTTACAACAGGATGAGCATACCATAGTTTTTGACCGTGGAAATAATTCTAAAAAAAATATGGCATTAGTTAAAGCAGCTCAACTTCATTATGTTGGTGCATTAACGCCTCATCATCATCAATCACTTGTGGATGATTCGTTAAAATATTTTATTTCAAATGAACAGAAAATATATAGAGATAAGCGTGTTATTTGGGATGAAGAGAGAACCATTGTGGTATATATTTCAGAGAAATTAAAAATAGGTCAAATTCGTGGTATTCAACAAACATTAGAGAAGAAAGAAACAAAATTAAAAAGCCTGCAAAGAGCGCTTAATTCGAAAAGAAAAAGTTATGAGAGATCAGCGTTAGAAGCAAAAATTATTAATATGTTAAAAGGACAGCATGTACGTCAATTAATTCAATGGACATTAAAGAGCGAAGATAAAATTTTAGAAAGCACTTGGATTTATTTTTTTAGTTTAGCACGTTCTTCAAATAACTTTTCTTTAGAGATTATTTTAACTGCATTCCTAACAGGGATTTATAATAGACGATATCATCTTGATTTTGTTATTAATCAAAATAAACTTCAAGAAATTGAAGAGCGATGTGGCTTGAGAATTCTCATGACAGATCGTCATACGTGGAACAGCGAGAAAATTATTAAAGCCTATGAAGGACAAGCAGAAGTTGAATCAGCATTTAAAAATATGAAGAACCCTTATCACCTAACATTCAAGCCACAATTTCATTGGACTGATCAAAAAATTATTACTCATTACTTTATTTGCATTATCGGTTATTTAGAATCTACTCTTTTGTGGCGACAGGCAAGACTACAAGCTGAGTTTAGGGGAACATTAGACACGCTACTGGATACACTGAATAATGTTAGATTGGGTACAGTATTGGAAGGCATAAAATCCAAAGGACGATCTAAAGCAATTTATAAATTAGAAGAAATGACAAGTGACGAAAATCAGCTTATGGAAGCTCTAAACCTGATCGATTTCCATCAGAAGCGACCCAAAATAAATGGACTTGTTGTATACACTTAATTTCGAAAAAAATCCTTTTAAAACAAAACATTATGGGTATTTTTGACTAGTGTCGTGATAAACTCACGCTAGAAGAAATGATCTCAAATTTAACGCGTCAAAGTGCTGAACAAATGGAAAATGGAAGTTACATAAGATCCCTGTTTCCATAATGAGCCAAAATCAAAACTTATATCGAAGAAATAGTTGCACAATTGGATTTTCAAATTTAAGGAGTAGCAAATGAAAAAAGTAAAACAGAAAAAGAAGATTTTAAAGATATTTCCATAAGGCTTTTTCAAAATGGATTTGATCAGTATTCTTACTACTTGATGATTTCATATTAAATATTCTCACGCTTACCTTAACGGCCAAAAAAACTTTCTTCCAGAGACAAGCTGGTAACACCTATAGCCCTCAAGCACTGAACGAAAAAAATTGTGCTAAATGTTCCGCGTGACATACGTCCCCGCAAATCTTCCACGCTGATATTAACATTAATATCTTGCAACTTGATAACAAGTGTCGGGTAATCAATCCCACGTTTCGCTAGTTCAGCTTTAAGTATTTTGGTTACAATTTTTGACCAATACGCTTTATCGTCCTTCATTGACATCTCTCTAAATTGTTTATTAGCAACTTATAGTAAATTAAAACAATTTTAATTGCAAATTATATTGACGCAGATTGTATTTATGTTATTATAGCTGTGTATCAACAATTTACATTTAACACGGAGCAACAAATATGTTTAACACGCTAAGTTTAGAAACCTTACAGCACAAAGTCCCCTCCATATTTACCGAAGGCAGCGCAGAGCGAACCAGTGACAAGTACCAGCATATCTCAACAGCTAAGGTGATAAATGGACTGCTAGGCGAAGGCTTTGTGCCAACTTGGGCAGGGCAATGCAAATGCAGGCTTGCTGTCAAAAAGGCTTTTACAAAACACATGCTGAGATTTCGTCATGTTGATGCACGCCCCACGGCATCCGGTTTATATCCTGAGATCGTGCTTATCAATTCACATGACGGGTTATCCTCTTATCGATTAATGGCGGGCATCTATCGCATGGTTTGTACCAATGGCCTAGTTGCTGGCACCTCTTATAATGAAATACGGATAACGCATAAAGGTAGCACAGAGGGCATTGTTGGCGAAGTTATTGAAGGCACCTATAGTGTGATTGAAGACTCAAAAAAAATGATTGAATCAGCAGACAGTATGTCATCTATTACATTAAGCGCCCCTGAGAAGAAAATTTTTGCTGAGGCTGCTCATACCATTCGCTTTGATAATAACCCTGTTGGCGATGAGATTGAACCGCTTAGACTACTTACCCCACGCCGGTTTACTGAATCCAATAAAAACGACCTATTTACTGTCTTTAATGTTGCCCAAGAAAATCTTATCAAAGGTGGGGTACAAGGGTATACCAAAGACAAAAGAGGTCGTACAAAACGCATCACTACCCGCGCCATCCAAAGCATTGATCAAAACACGGCGCTTAACCGTGCGCTCTGGACATTAGCCGAAAAAATGATGCAACTACGAGGAGCCTAGAAAGGATGGTGATAATGTTTTTCATTATCACCACCTCATCCTACCAGGTAGGTTTTACCAGAACCTACCTGGCAAATCATCCCAAATATTCCAGGCAAGGAAAACTTACAATGATTAGACTGATTCTACGCAAAATCTGTATTTCTCTGCAATGTATTTTTTACCGCATCAGGTGTAAAGGAACATGAAAAAAATGATGGCCTATTGCTTACAAGTTAAGTCAATAGTCTATGTAAGCGCATAGAAAAATTTTACGACTTTATATTTGTGGAGGCATCCATTTGAGGAGAAGCACGCGAGAAGGCCGATCAATTGTCTTTCTATGGTAAAATTGAATTCGATTACTCCAAAGAATCACATGTCATAGATGAATACATTGTAGAAATTGAACAACTTTAATTAGGCAAGTAATATAACTGCCAGCTTATAAATTGGCAATCATATATATATATTTTAATTATGACTTGTTAGCTGTTCCGTCTGCTCCTTCCATTCCTTGAAATCTTTATCTTTAGATAGAACATGCAAGGCAGCCTCTTCAAAAAATTCATCCTGCTTTTTAAACCCAGCATACTCACAATATTGCCCAATCTCTGACAGTACCTGTGAATCAATTCTCACTCTTATTTGAGCACGTTCATACCTTGGTTTTGGTTTGATGATGGACATATAATCTTCTCCTTGATGATATTAAAATTGCCTAGTTTTTTAGACAAACTTTGTCTAAAAAATTAAGCAAAGTCGGTAAAAAAATAAATCTTGTCTTGACTCAATAAAAAATAAACAGTTGTGGACTTTAGGCAGCTCCCTCTGTGGTTTCTGGATCAAAGTCATTTCTCTATTCTCCGCTCATAAAATTGCTTACAATGCTGACGTATTTTGATTACATAATCTCTTCAAATTATTTGTCAATCATAAGCTGATTTTATCACAAAGATTGAGGCAAACTTAAAAAATGATTTTACTCAAATATCCCTTAAAAAAGCGACTTAAAATGAGGATAAAAAAACACATAGCCTGTTGAGATTAGTGAGTTCAGTATTATCGTATGAGTCCAGGCCACACCTATCGCAACTTTTTTGCAGGGCAAAATAAACTGCCAAATCAATCACTTAGCCTTAAAAATGAGGAGGGAGACAAAAAATGCTTTTTTATGTTGGGCTGCATCATACTCGCTTCTCAATCACGCATTTGCATATTATTTTTAATTTTCTTAAAAATTCAATCATTTTGTCCTTTTTTTGCATCACATCTGGTGCTATTAATCTCTTTAATGGTATAAAAATATTACAGTGATGCAAACAGTAACATCCTATAAAGGCGATTATTTGAGTTTGCATCACATATGATGGGAGTTAAAAACATTGATGCCAAGAATCACAATTACATTTCCGAAAGATGTATTCAATAAATTGCAAGAAAATGCTACTCAAAAGGAGATTAAAATAGCTCATTATGTTCGAAATTTGACTGACATTGGACTTCGAGTAGAAGTTGCTGCTGCTAAACAGGAGAATATTAAAGGTGACAGAGCTGAACTAAGTGACTCAAAAAGTCTGTATGAAAATAACCTTTCCTGGTTATTAGAGTCTCTTTATTTAATTCGATATCTCATTCGTTGTTTGGCTGTTGATGAAAATTTATTAGCAGAAGATAGTCAAAGTTATAGTAATGATGTCATTGTTAAAGCTAAAGAGAAAGCGCAGTCTTATGTTGATAAGCTGTTAGAGAAGAAGGTGGCGGAAGCTTGAAATCCTATTATTTTATTTAATAAAATAAAGAACCCAGTACTCCCACCGCCGCAAAGTGTAGCAGGGAAAAATTAATTTTACTACCTCCAGACAGTTAAATTATTATTATTAATCGATGCTAAGAAGATGAAAATAGTGCGCAATTTCATGCGGTTCCAAATTCCAGAAAAATAATACCATTACAGATTATTTTTACCTAAAAATTAATTGGCAATTCTGAATTATAGTAGGGTAGCAAGATTTAAATCCTATGCTACCTTTGTACTTTGTTAAGGATGAGGTGAAAGAATCTACTCTTGAGATCTCAGTCCGTGTTTATGGGATGATAACGGGGCCCCGTTATGGTCATAGCCATTAAGCTAAGAAAGAAAAAAGCTAGCAACTCATTGAAACAATAAAAAATTAAGCTTTTTAGGGGTAAAATTTTTGTTCAAAAAGTTTTAGGATTTAAAGATAAGAAGCATCACAGGAGAAATAATAACTGCCCAAAAACCCAATGGATATAAGGGGCAGGAGGTATGACTATGTCAGTGATAGATAGTAGGCTCCTGATAAGTTTTCGTAGCTTGACGGCCAATGGCATTTATTTATGTGAGTGATGCACAAAGAAGCAGCCTAGCCGGTTGATCTATTAAGTAATTTCATTATTTTAAAAAGTTCTTGACTCGAACAGCACCATCTGTCATGCTAATGCTAGGATTAACAGCTTAGAGCACTGAAACTAATGGATAATAAAGTAGACTCTCTTTTAAAAACCACATTTGGCGGCCGCCAATTTAGAAGGCATCAACTTACTGAAATACAAAAAACCGTTAGAATGTTTTCTGGGCTAAGTCGTCGAGAATTAGCCCATACGATTTGTGAGCGTTTTCAATGGAAAACCCCAAGAGGAACGGATAAAATTCAAACCTGCCTAAATGCTCTAGAAGAAATGGAATCCCGTGGCATTATAAAATTACCAGCTAAAGTCGAAAGAAATCATAAAGCACGGCAAAAAAAAATTTTATGGACTGATCAAACAAATGAAGCATTACCAATTGACTGTGCTGTGAATGAGTTAATGCCGATTAATCTCCAGGTTGTTACTGAGCCAGAACAAATTACTGAGTGGAATGAGTTTGTTGATCGATATCATTATTTGGGTTATAGACGACCTATTGGGTCGCATTTGCGTTATTATGTTGTTGATCGCTATGGAAGAAAACTTGGTTGTTTATTGTTTTCATTTGCAACAATAAAATTAACCTGCCGTGATGAATGGATAGGTTGGACTGACTTACATCGCCAAAAACATTTAAATTTAATAGCTAATAACAATCGATTTTTAATTTTCCCATGGGTTAATGTGAAGCACCTTGCTTCAAAAGCATTGGCCTATGCCATGCAACAAATTGCTAGGGATTGGGAATCCCATCATGGATATAAACCTGTATTAGTGGAGACATTTGTTGATCCTACAAGATATAACGGGACGTGTTATAAAGCGTCTAATTGGCAATATATTGGAAAAACGGCTGGGAAATCATTCAAAAATGAATCTGAATTTGGGAAAAAAGATGTCTATATTTATCCTTTAGATCCTGATGCTCGTGAACTACTTATGGATAATAAAAAATCTGTTTTTCAAAAAGTTGCCCCCTATAAAACAGCCTGTATTACACCGGACAACCAGCAGGTTTATTTATGGCAAAAAATTATTACTGTTGTTGCATCTGTTGCAGAAAATTTTGATAAAGAATGGCAACAAAGACGACGTGTATTATCTACCTTATTAATTATTTTATTTATTTTCCGACTTATATTTTCCAAGAACAAGCAAGGTTATGGACTGACCATTGCTGAATTATGGGAATATTGTCATAAATTACATATTCCACTACCACAAGCTAAACCAGTGGTACCTGCTGCATTTTGTAACGCAAGGAAAAAGATGGATGAATCTATTTTTAAGACATTAAACACAAAGATTATTCATGAATATGAAAGTGATCGCGAAGATTATCGATGGAAAAATCATAGACTATTTGCTATTGATGGATCAAAAATAAATTTACCTAAAGAATTGCTGAACGATGGTTATCAAAAACCATCTGATAACGCTCACTTTCCTCAGGGCATGGTGAGTTGTCTGTATCAATTAAAATCAAAGATCCCTTATCAATTTGAATTAGCTGCACATCTGGACGAACGACGTTTGGCATTTGAACATATTCAGTTCCTACATGAGGACGATCTTGTTGTGTATGATCGTGGTTATTTTTCTTATGCTTTACTGTACACACATTATAAGAAAAAACTTCATGCTGTTTTCCGATTACCAAGTAGCTCATACAAATTAATTAAGCAATTTATGGAAAGTGACGATATTGAACGTGTGATAACGATTATGCCAACATCAAAAGATCAACGAGTAATTTTAAAAAAATACCCACATATTGAATTTATCCCATTACAGTTAAGATTAATCAAATACACTATTAACAATATGGCTTATACTTTGGGAACGACACTTTTTGATCATCATCAGTATCAATACAATGAATTAGCTGAGCTATACCATGCTCGTTGGGGAATTGAAGAGCTTTATAAAATATCCAAGGTACTAATTGATGTGGAAGACTTTCATGGCAAAACCGAGCGCGGCGTTAAACAGGAATTATTTGCGCACTTTGTTATACTGACCCTCAGTAGAATTTTTTCAAATCAAACGGACGATATATTACTTTTACGAAAAGGGATAAACAAATCAGACTCCTCCAATACGATGAAGACTAACCTAAAAAATTGCTTGATCACTGTTGCAAGAAATTTAACGTCAGTTCGACGAATCTAAGCAGCTATTGCTAAATTTTTGATCAATTTTAAAGAGGGTTTCCTAGGTTGCATGCAATATGCAGCTAAGCCAGCGACAATATTGACCATACAGTTAATCGGGCTTCGATGACGTGAATGTTCAATTTGACTAATATTTTTTAGTTGATCAATAACAGTTTCAACAATTGCTCGTTTTCTTAGTAAGAGTTTATCAACCATTGGCATGAGTTTATTTTTCATATTTTTCCGAATACGGGTAATTAATTGCAATCCACGTTGAAAAAGTAGATCAAATAATTCAGCAGAAATATAGCCTTTATCACCGATTAGTTTTCCAGTTAATCCTTGTGTTAAATCATCAACAACTTTTCTATCATCAGTTGTTGCTTGAGTCATTTTAAATGCAATTATCTCACCTACATCATTAATCAATAAATGCAATTTGAACCCATAATACCAGCCCATTGTAGACTTTGATTTTTTAGCAAGGCCTTTAAAAACTCGGTTTGAGCTAGCACGTTTGTGGTGACATACTGATAAAACTGTAGAGTCAATAAAATAAATACCGCTCGTTAATTTACTTTGAAAATAAATGAATAAACATATTAATACTAGTACGGAAGGCATTAATTCTACAAATCGATTATAACTGACTAAAGTAGGAAATTCTTTATGAAGGTAAATCATAACATACTTGGTATAATAAGTTTTAAAATCACGAAAATGGCTTTGATGAAAATGAATGATTATTGTCATTATTTCTGCAAAACTTAATTTACTGCTCCTTTTTTTCTTTCGCCCTGGATTAGGCAGAGAAACTTTATCTAATTCAGGTAACATGATTTGAGTAAAACCCATCTTTACCAGTCAGCGTCCATTAAACAAGCAAATATATCCATAACCAATTGAATTTAAATATGTTTTATTCTTTCACCACACCAACTATTACGTATAATATGACAGTAAATTATTTTAATCTAACTGTTTAAATAAACGAAAATTGCTATATAATGACGTATAATATGTGGCTGTAACGGTGTTTTTTATATGGACTTGAGCAAATTACACTTGCATTGGGGTTCCTGTCTAAGCAAAGGCAAACGCTATCGATCTTACAGTTTGGCGCGTGCCTATCGTGAAGATGGCAAAAATCGGAAAGAGATCGTGTTGTCTCTTGGCAAGCTCTCAGATGAGGACGTTGAACATTGGAAAAAATTTTTACGATCAGTAAAAGACCCATCAGCTTTTTTTACAACGACCAATGATATTGGTATCTGAGCATGTTGCTTATCTTGATGTGGCGGTTGTCAGTGAAATTTGGGATGAGTGGTTGCTTGATCCCGTTTTTAATTGCAGCGATAGTAAGGATATTTCAACAGCGAGTATTGCACGCATATTGACCATTAATCGTAGTATTAACCCCAAATCTAAATCACAAACGCCTAATTGGTGTCGCAACACCGTGTTACCCTGGATGCTAAAATTTAAACCAGAATCCATCAATGCATCTCGTATTTTTCGAGAGCTATGTAGCATTGAGAGCTGCAAAGAGGCGATCTGTCGGCATTTGTTTAATCAACTGCAACAAAAGAATCCACAATCCATGTCAACGGTATTTTATGATTTGTCGAGCACAACATTTTTTGGTTCTAAATGTGTGTTAATGAAATGGGGACATTGCAAGGAAGGCTATCAAAACCATGTTGTTCTCGCGATTGTAGTCAATCAAGAAGGACTGCCCTTTTATTGGGAAGTCTTACCAGGTGGCACCGCTGATTCGACCACCATCATATGGCTAATGGATCGATTGCAGCAACGTTTTAAAACCTCTAGAGCGACAGTTGTATTTGACCGCGGAATGGTATCGAAAGATAATTTAGCGCTGATTGAAACGGCTGAGATTAAGTACATTTCCGCCATGGATAAAAATCAAATAGAAAAAACGACAGGCATCGATTTCAATCAATTTTCTAGTCTTGACATCAATCAAATGGTACATTGCGACCAGCATCTTCCTGAATTTTTCAAGCTTAATGAGATCACGTATTACCGTGACGTGATCGTCAAGGACAAACGACGTTACATTCTTTGTTTTAACCCGATATTGTTTGCAGAGCAACGTCATGCGCGGGAACAGCACATTAGGGAGTTTATGGTATTTGTAAATACACTCAATGAAGAATATAAAAACGCCAAAGGTAATCGACGCTCTGACGTCATGCTAAAAAAATGTAACGAGCAACTTGCCAGTAAAAAATTAAGTTCTTTTATAACGAGCTGATATTAAGCGCTTTGCTGACATGCGTAGAGATGCTCAGGGCACTCTTTATTCTGTTTCAACGTGCCGCGCAGAGGTATCGATAAGCCCTCAAGAAAAACAGAAAGCCAGTCGACTAGATGGGTTTTGGTTATTGGTGACTAATCTCTACGAAAAAGAACAGGATCAATTTATCATTGTGGCTCCCGATGTGATTAATCCCTATCGAGAAAAGGTTGTGATTGAATCCGCTTTTCGTGATATCAAATCATTTGTTGAAATTGCCCCCGTGTATGTTTGGACCGATGAGCACGTTAAAGCGCATTTCACCATTTGCGTGCTTGCCTATCTTATTAATCGCACGATCACCATAAAATTGCATCAAAATTTAGGTCAGAAGACAAAAGATATTGTTGCTCATGAAAAATTTTACCAATCATTATCTGACTGCCAGGTGGATCATATACAGATCAAAAATAAAAACATGATGCTTTATAAAATGACTCTTCAAAATGAAGAACAAATGGAATTGCTCGACCGAGTTTCTCTTAGCCACCTGTCTGAGTGTAAAATTTTACAACAAATGAATGCGACGAATATACCACATTAATAAAGATAATATAAAAATCAATCCGTTCATAATTTGATACAATTTAGCGGATTACGTATAATATTTATTTTTTTGTTATTTATTTTCAATGAGTTAAAATCTCAGTGGTAAAGATGGGGTAAAATCATCGACAACACAATATAAATCGACTAAATTATCCATATGGCTCTTCCTTTGATTTGATCAGTGAAACTTTATTTACACTAAATCTAATCAAAAAAGAGCCTTTTTTCAATACCTTAAACTTAATATCTTTCGTCGAACTCACGTAATTTAGAAGGTTTGTTCTTGCGTCAAGCCGCTTATGTGAAAGAATCCATTCATATAATTACTGAGTCTATTGCAACATGTTACCAAAAAATAAGACCCAATCGTTCATATGCACGCGTTTCTAATAAAATTCCTAAAAAGTGGAAACTCGCAAAAAAGAAAAGCACGAAGGCAGTAGCAGTGCCGTAAAATTATATTTACAAATATTGTTCAAATTGAGTTAGTGTAAATGTGTAAATAACATCACTCTTAAGTGAATGGCCCTGATTCCTTAAATAAATGCCATTGGCTTGACGGCTATGCCTCAAAACCTAATTCAGGGGAATAGCGGAAGGTATGGGTTATCTCTTTCGAACCTTCTTCATCCAAGGATTATGATGCTACTTTGCAACGAGAAATAACCTCTAGTAAAATGAACTATTCTGATTCAGAGTGAGTTTCCTTTTTACTCAATGCATTCCCTATTTTTAACCGACGTCACGGTTTGCTTGTCGATAAAGCTACTGATTTTAATGATAAGACGCTTAGACAGTTAACAGATAACTTGTTTTTGGATCGGATGCGGGTAGCTGGTTTTTTACAGGTGGAAAAATTACGCTTTGATTTTTTTTGTTGAAGGGCGGGTTGGTTTTGTTTAAGACAGGAGTAGGCTCAGTATTTTGCTGCGAGTCAATAAGGGAGGTTGATGATGGGGTTTGGGGCGCATTTGGGCATATTGTATTGATGAGATTCTTGTATACTATTAGCGTTGTGCCCTTACGCAAAAAAATACAATCATCGGCATTATCTGTGATGCTTCCCCTAAGGCAAACACCTTGATTAAGATACACAGAGACGGGTAATTGCGTTTTAATAAGATCAGCGATAAACTTATTTTCAACTGAATCTAATAGGTCCGTTGGCTTTTCCTATGATGCAAGGCACTAAATTGAAAAGTAATTTTATTGAAAATGTGTTCGGTATACAATTATTTTTTTGGTGGAGTATTCTCCAAACAACAGTCTATAGCGATAGCATAGCCATAGAGCATCGCGCTTTTTTTTATTTTCTCCTCTTTAAGGGGCAGGGTCTGGCATAAATAGAGATGTTCAGTTATGATTCTGCAAGGTGGTGCTTCAATAACCTGCTTCTTGATGTTTTTGTAACTTTAAGTTACAAAATGCGACCTCGATAAGGGCTATTTTAAAAGATAGTTCTTAGCCTAGAGAAATGCTTTTCTTATGTTAACTCATTTTAATCTTCTTACTTAAAGTCATTTAGGAATGATTATTCACTCAATACAGGAGTATTCAAATGTTTATGCGAAGTTTAATAGACTCCAGTAAAATGGTTATTTATCCCAACCAGTGTGTACTTTCTCTTATTGCAAAAGCGAAAGGAAAAAATCCTGAACACGCTTTTATTATTGTTGAAGGGCTCGTGGATCATGAAAAATTTTTTTACCGACGTTATGATTTTGTCGTAAAGGACGTAAATAAAAGTGCTCTAAAAAAAGGACCAGGACTCGTTATTCTAAAAGAGGATATAAAAACTTATTCTGATTATGATGAAGATCAACGCACTCGGTATTTTTGGACATTTATCATGAAAGATAGTGAACTTGAAGAGGGCTGTCATGGTGCAAGCTGGATAATCTCACCTGCTGAAGCTCAGATGTTACATGATGCTGTGTTAGCTGATGAAAAAAATCCGCCCGAATACCAAATAATGGGTGAGAATAGCATCATTGCGAGCAGCTCCTTTCAATCTGGGCATAATTGTTTTAGTTGGGCGCGTACTAAGATCAAAAATCTCACCAATAACCAAAATATTCAGCATGATGACCGTTTACAACCTAAATTACCTGATTTTATTGCCGCTCGAACGACTCTTTACTTAAAGCCACCCAGTGATACACCCGAACCTGTTAGTCCCTCTTGTATGATTTTATAAGAAATCAATTTAATAACTTTAAGGAAAATTAAAGAATGGAAGATAAAAAAGTAGATATAAAAGATATCCGAAATTTAGTATTTGAAGGAGGGAGTACTAAGGGAATAGCATACTTGGGTGCATTAAGCCAGCTTTCGAAAAGCGATTTTGCTTTGTCACAGCTCAAGCGGGTAGCAGGTACATCAGCAGGTGCAATAACGGCTGCTTTAATAGCAGTGGGCTATTCAGCAAATGCACTATACGATGAATTATATAATTTAAATTTCGAAAAATTTCTAGATGAAGCACAAGGCAATACCCATGAATTACTATTTGGATTAGCGAATCAGCAAAAAGGGGGCGTATTGTCGTCCATGCAATCGGCATCCACACAAAGCATCTCTCATCCAAGTGCTGCTTCGCAAATATCATCGAGAATATCAAATGCTTTTGGTATTTATGACGGTGATAAATTACGCATATGGGTTGAAGATCATCTTTATATTAAGACAGGCATCCGTTATTTAACATTTAAAGAATTACATATGCTCAGGGATAAAAACTCAAAACAGTACAAAGACTTGTTTGTGACAGGGGTTAATTTATCAACAGGGTATACGGAAATATTTGATTATCTTCGTACACCTGAGGTGATTATTTCTGATGCGGTTCGTATTTCCCTCTCTATACCTTTGTTATTTAAACCCCACACTCGTTATACTAAAGTGATTAATAGTTCAAATAAGCTAGAGCGTGACGTGCTGCAACCGGCTCACGTTTATACAGATGGTGGTGTGCTTAACAATTATCCTGTAGATATTTTTGACTTTGCAGGATTTCTAGATGAAAGGATTAATGAGCCTGAAGCCTTTTGGAAACCGACTTATAATCCTTACACGTTGGGGTTTCGATTAATTTCCAAAACCAATATAGATTATTTCACGGGTGTAAGTGATGCTCCTTCAAGAGAGATTGAGGGATTATTGCCTTATTTGAAAGCATTAATTGCAACGATGTACAATAAACAAAATAGCGATCATCAATTACATCATGATGTGATAAGGTCTATTTATATAGACCACTTAGGGATTGATACGCTAGCATTTAATTTAAGTGATGCGCAAAAGAAAGCGCTAATCCAATCGGGTGAAGAAGCAGTCGAAGGCTATTTGCAAAAAATGTCCTTGTCAAGTGAGTATAGGGCAACTTTCTTCTAGAAACGCTTTTATCAAAGAGAGGAAAATATGCAAAAGCATGCATGGCAGGTTCAAAAGCAAGAAAAAGAGCTAGAGAAAGCAAGGTACACTCTTGATTCGCATTTTAAGGAGAACTTCTTGAGTTTGCCCGATTCCACAGAGAAGCAAAAATTACTCCCTTCGTTGGATGAGCCTCTTCGCTGGGAAGAACTTTGCAAAATAATCTATGTAGAGGCTGAGTCCCAACCCTTCCCTCTTTTACGCGAGGGTGCAGGCCGGATTTTTCTAAGAGATAAGATGAATGAATTTTTACAAGCTTCCAACAAATGGATAGCGGTTATTCTGGGCAACCCAGGTTCAGGAAAAACCACTTTTTCCAAACATTGGCTGGGAGAATGTTTTAGTCTATACCGAGAAGATCCCACCAATCAACCCCTTCCTGTATTCATTCCTTTAAATCTGATTTTGAATGAAACGGATGTTAAGTCAACACAGTTGTTGGAAGGTTATTTTAGACAAAGAGGCTTGACACCTAATCAAATTGATCTCATAAAAGGGCGGCAGCCTTTGGTTGTGGTCTGTGATGGTTTTGACGAAGTAAGCTATGAGGGAAATTTATATCAAGCTAATAAATGGGAGAGTTGGAGTAAAGCGAAGTTTATTATTACGACGCGCCCTGAGAAATTTGGTAGCGCCTTAAATGGATCTGGTTTACAGGATGCGTTAGTGAAGGCATTTTCTCCTTCCAAGCTTGAGCAAGAAAAAGGAGCTATTCCAACTCATCTGATATTACAAGAGCTGTGTGATTTCAATGAAAATAATATCCGATCCTTTGTAATCCAATGGCATAAGCTCGTTAAATCAGAATTGAATGAAGAACAGTATTTAACTTCCTTAAAAGGAATCCCAGGTTTATATGAACTCACTAGTAATCCTATTATATTAAGTTTAGTGTTATATACACTGCCTGACATTGTTAAAGCCTATCCTCCTTCAGATGTAAGAGAACAAAAACGCTTACAACGGGTGAAGGTGTATGATTATTTTGTAAAGCAATGGTTTGCAACCCAAGCGAGTAGAGTGTTGCAAAAAGAAGAGATGAATGAGAGCTTAAAAAGTCTTTTGCATAAAGAAAAGATAGAGATTGCCTCTCTTCTTCGCGCTTATAGCACACAGTTAGGTTATTGGTGTTTGCAAAACAATCAGGATGGAAAATTAAAAATTGAAATTCCCATCCAAGAAACTCTTAAGCCTTATTTATTATTGGATGAATGTAGGGAGATCATTAGTGAGAAGATGCCCCACGAGCAAGAACAGATAGTTACACAGTTATTAACTGCCTTACGCTCAGGGTGTTTATTAAAGTGTGATAGTCGTTATTTCCGATTTTTCCATAAGAGCTTAGTAGAGTATTTTGCACAAGAACATATTTTCAAAGGTGTGGTGGGCAGATTAGCATTTGAAGAAAACGGGTACGACTCGTATCTGATGTGCTTTGATATTCAGGACCTTCAGAGAGAAGAACAGCTTAGCCAGAGAATCGAACATGCCCTCCCAGCTAAAAATGCTAATATTTATATGATTACTTCTAGTGACGAACTTTATTATATCTATGTTAAGAATGGAAAAGTAGAGAGAGATAAGGAAAAAATAATTGTTAAACAAAACAGTCAATTAAATTTAAAAGAGATAATTGAGCAGTTAGGGGGGAAACCAGCACAAAAAGAGTATCAACTAGTGCCACTTGAAAAAGTAAGGATAATTACATTAAATACAAGTCACACCCAAGAAAACTGCGGACAATTAAACACAGAGATCTTAGAGCCTAATCTATTAAGGATGTTAGCAGAAAGAGTTAAAGAGAATAAAGACTTTTGTGTTTATTTGTATGAGGTGGTGCGAGAATCTAAAAAAACATTGGATGTGACTAGAGCTTCAGCGAATGCCATCACCATACTAAATTATGCTAAAGAACCTTTGAATCGAGAGTCATGGCAAGGGATTAGAATTGCACATGCAGATTTATCAGGTGCTAATTTGCATCATGTAGATTTTAGGGAGGCGGATTTAAGTTATGTGAATTTTAGCCGTACTAATTTAGAAGATGCAAATTTGGATGGCAGTAATCTGGCAGGTTGCCAGTGGGGAGTGCCTGAGCGTATTCAGTTTGAATCTGATGTCACCGCTGTTGTCTATCCTTATGGTGACATGGGGTTAGTGGTGGGAGACGATTCAGGAAAGATTTATTTTATAGATCCACAAACCTGGAGTATCGAAAAGACGGTTACACAGTATTACTTCTTTTCGAAAGGATCAGATATCATAGGTCTGACAGTGGATGGTGGCAAGCATAAAGGCAGTCAGCTTTTAGCATCAGGAAGTTCTAACGGTATCATTTGTTTCTGGGAATTGCCATCAGGAAAATACAGTCGTCAATTGAAACAGGAAGGATTGAGGTGTCTTGCGTTAAATTCTAGTGGTCAAATATTGGCACTGGGTAGTGAAGATAAGAATATCTATTTATTGCAGATGAATAAAAGAGAACGGGTAGCGATCGCCTTAGAGGGGCATATAGGCGAAGTATTGAGTGTCGCCTGGAGCCCAGATAGCAAACTACTCGCTTCGGGAGGCATGGATAAGACGGTTCGCTTATGGGATGGATCGACTTATCAACAGCTTATTACTTTGCAGGGGCACACAGATGCGGTAAACTGTGTTGCCTGGAGCCCAGATGGCATGCTGCTTGTTTCGGGGAGCAGGAATGAAACATTGCGCCTGTGGGGTAGGTCCATTGATAGCACCTACCAACAGCTTGCAACATTTCAGGGGTTCAGAATTTATGTGCGTTGTGCCGTCTGGAGTGTAGATGGCAAGTTGCTCATTTTGGGAAGCGGGAAGACAGTGCGCTTATGGGATGAGCCGACTCGTCAACAGCTTGCCACTTTGGAAGAGCACGCAAGGGATGTAGATTGTGTTGCCTGGAGCCCTGATGGCAAGCTGCTCGTGTCAGGAAGTTGGAAGACAGTGCACCTATGGGATGGATCAACCTACCAACAGCTTGCCACTTTAGGAGGGTACACAAATCCTGTATATAGTGTTGCCTGGAGTGCAGATGGTGGGCTACTTGCATCAGGAAGCTGGAGAACAGTGCACCTATGGGATAGATCGGCGGCTCATCCACAGCTTGTTACATTGCCTGGACACACAAGCATTGTAACTTGTGTTGCCTGGAGTGTAGACGGTAAGCTGCTAGCATCAGGAAGTGGTGATAATACGGTGCGCCTATGGAATGGATTGACTCATCAATATCTTGTTACATTGTCTGGGCACACAAGGACTGTAAGTAGTATCGCTTGGAGCGCAGATCGCAAGCTGCTAGCATCAGGAAGTTGGGATAATACGGTGCGCCTATGGGACAGCTCGACTAATCGACAACAGCTTCCTACTTTGCAGGGGCACACAGATGTGGTGAATTGTGTCGCCTGGAGTGCAGATGGTAAGCTGCTAGCATCAGGAAGTTGGGATAATACGGTGCGCCTATGGGACAGCTCGACTAATCGACAACAGCTTCCCACTTTGCAGGGGCACACAGATGTGGTAAATTGTGTCGCTTGGAGGCCAGATGGCAAGTTGCTTGCTTCAGGAAGCAGCGATGAAACTGTACGCCTGTGGAATATGGAATCATTTAATCGGTTACAGATTATATTTATTGGTTGCCTTGTAAGAGATATTAAATTTTTAGATGAAAAGTTACTTATAGCAGCTAGTCAAGCTAATTTAATCCATTATTTCGTCTACCAGAGAAATAAGCATGGTCTCTATACTTTATGGGAAAGAACGATTGAAAATTCAGTTAGAAATCATCTCAATTTAGAAAAAACACGTGGTTTAACAGGTAAGCAATATAGATTTCTAACGAATCAAGGAGCAGAGGGTAATCCAGCCTGTTTTACTTATACAGGCACCCCTCCTGAAGAATTACGTGTCGAAGAAAAATATTTGGAAGAATTGCAAGAGATTAAGAAAAATCTACAATACCACCGTGCCAGTCATACGCAAGTTGCCAGCCTTTTTGATTCATCTTTAACTATCAGTTTTCTTCATTCATGGGCGATGTATTTATATCGCATTACACAACCTAAGATGAATGGTCCCTCGGGAAGATCGTCTATTGGTAATCGTCATGCGTATGGATTGATAGAAGGATTAGATCAACTGGGAAGGCGCTTACTGGTTCGAATTGACTTGGTAGAAGATGCTAGCCACACTCAATTTGCACGAGTGAAAGTAAAAAATGTGATTATTGAAAGCGTAGAAGAACGGGAAGGTCAAGGAGGATTCTTTAGGCTTTGTCAAAGTGAACGTCAACCAGAAGTTGAAGTAGAACAGATAGTCTGTTTTCGTGCAGGCACACTTGATTTAAAAGAGTTGGACACTTTGTTCCAAAAAGTTATAGAAGATATGCAAAGACAATTGTATCCTAAAGCAGAACGTTTAATTTACCGCTTCCGAGGAGGAGATGATCAACGTGATGATGCACACAATTGCCTCACCTGGCTAAGGCATTTAGTAAAAGATTTCAAACGTATCTATATTCCCCGTGGGACGTTTGATTTCTTCGCTACCGACCCACAAGCTATTCTGCCTACTTCATCAGGATTTAATTTCTTCTCGAAAACTGAGTTATCCAAAGGTCTCTTACTACTTGATATTGAAAATTGGAGGCAAGTAGCTCGGGATAATCAATTCCGAGCAGTCTAAAAAGTTAGGAGAGACGAAAAAAATACAAGAGCAAGAAGCATTGCATGTTAAGGGTTTGGAAGTAAAGATAATGGCACTGGACAGTACCCCTATATATTAGGGCAATGCATTGAGTTCAAAAATTGATTTGACTCTGTGCCTATTATTTCTATAATACCGTTCTTTATTTGGTTCTTAAGTAACCATTCGATGATAAAAAATGTCATTCACAAACCTATAGAAAATAGGGAGAAAACCCACAAATGGATGAAACATTGTCCGTTTCCCGTGAGAATATGTCACGGCTTTCTACTGAATTATTAAAAAACTTACAGGAAAAACAGGAAGCTTTATCACTTTTACCTCAAAAAAAACTGCGGCAGTGAGACAATATTGTCTTGCCATGTGGCGACGTTAAGTACCTTATTTATTTCAAAGGAGTTTTATTATGCGAGAAAAGATAAACTGGACAATCATTTTGGCTAAATTATCACCCTACAATATCAGGCAAACAAGATATTCCACAGCTTTTGTGAACCAAAGCAAAACACTTAGACAAGCTACGGACAATATATCATCACAAAAACCATATGTCTTTTGGAAAGAAAATAGTTATAAGAATAGAAATATCAATTTTTTTAAATATGAAGCTCAGAAGAGAATACTGCAACAAAATAAATCTGAAGACAATCAAGACAATCAAGACAATCAAGACAATCAAGACAATAAGGCTATAATAATAGCGTTAGTGTTGCTTGCTATGACTATAAGCTTTATGATGACAGCCTTAACAGTAAGCGCCCAAGAAAAAGAAGGAATATTTAGATATTTCCAAACATTTATACAAGTCACTATTAATTTTATAAAGAAAATGATGCGGGCACAAAATAATAGTCAGGCACAAGATAAGATTTACCAAGATATATGGAAAGAAATAAGCTCTATTAGAGAAGGATTTAGGGAAAACAAATCAAGCGATGATAGTAATATTTCTGAAGATTCTACTCATGAAAATGAAACCAGTAAATCAGTTAATGAAGCAATAAATCTTTTATATGAAAATTTGAATACTTTTGCGATAAGAAACAATTTTTATACATCGTGTAAAGAGTTAATTTCAATATTGGATGATGCCTTTAATGGGAATATAAAAAACGAAGATGACTTTGTCAGAAATATTAAAAAAGTAAATAGCGAATTATTCAATAAAGAAAATGGAGGAAAAATAATTGAATGCCTGGAAAAAGTTAAACTTAATATGGATCAAAAACTTATTTTCATTCGATATGATACCCCAAATTTATTGACATTACTAGAAGAAGATTCTGCTGATTTCAGAAAGATCGGCGAAGTATTAGGAACAGGAAATTTAATTTTTTCTCTGCTTGAAAAGCCAAATTTAGAATTTAGGTTAAAACAGCCTGTGCCTATCATCAATTTATTAGAACAACACTTATTAATTTCAAAAGGAATTCAGCAAAAAATTCTTTTATTGTCTGATTCTGATAAAAGCTCTATTGTTAATTTGGAGTTAATAGCTAATCCACTTTCTGATCTGTCAAAACGACATTCACTTATTTCAAAACAACTTGATGAAATCCCCTCTTCTAATACTTCATATACAACAACCAAAAAAATTTCTAGTGATTACCTAATCTTATCCCGACAGCATCAATGTGTTTCCGAAGAAATAAACAAAAATTTTGTCAAATCTGATCCCAATAAATCACTTGTTGCCTTTCCAAAGGGTTATAGCCTTAATGCTTGCCTGAAAAATTGTTTTTCTTCTAAAGACAATATTTTTAATAAGCAAAACAAGAAGACTGAAATATTACCTATTACCTATCCATCTGGGCCAGCGATAGTGAGACAAAGATAAGGTAAATTTAGGCTCTTCAGGAATTGCCGTGATTTCACTAAATCCTTGACTGATTTTGATTTAGGACTATATTTACTAATACTGATTGTATTTTTTATGAGCTAATCACGGCAATTCCGAAAGAGCCAATTTTTACTGCACTAAGATCTGGATAACTTTGGTAATAAATACACAATATACTCCTTATAAGAATCCAGAACTTTTGTACGCTCTATTTCTTCTTGTTGTTTGT
>CAWFQC010000043.1:0-185002 GCA_963817645.1 uncultured Gammaproteobacteria bacterium
CGCAAAAAATCTTTTTATTAACGATAAATTATCAGCGGGAGAGGGTTGGGGTGAGGGTAAACTCTGCTCCCAACTTTGCCCTCACCCCAACCCTCTCCCGCTGGTAACTTATTGATTCTAGCAAAAATTATAGCGCGGGAGAGGGGGTAGCTGCAAGTGCCAGCAGCCGGAGCAATAGTTCCACAGAATTATGATGCTTTAAACTCCGAGGTTAACATAGCTTAGGTTTCCTTACTTGTGTAATACCTATGGGACAAGCCGCGGGACGACGTAGCACTGCCATTAAGTTAAGGGCATTTCCTCTTCGCCGCGCGTCGTCCCGCGACTCCCACTACGTCGTCCCGCGACTTGTTCCGGGATCCAGGAGGGCACTTCCCTAGATTCAGTGATCAAACCATCACCGGACGACAGATTGCTTAATTGCCTAAAGAATAGCGGCTAGGGAATTTCCCTAGGCAGATCGATCCCTTTTACCTTGCCATTTGGAATTAGTATAACCTTTCTTAAACTTTCCAGCTTTATCATCTCTATATTTTCTCTTTGGTTTCAAAGTAGAAATTTTATCTTGCGCTATATGGCCAATTTTTTCACTTCGGTCAAAATTGATTACCTTTAATCTCTTACCTACTGATTTTTCAATGCGCATGAGGTAATGTCTTTCATCCCTAGTTGCCAATGAAATTGCTTCACCCTCTTTGCCTGCTCTACCGGTGCGGCCTACACGGTGAATGTAATCATCCAAGCATCGAGGTAGATCAAAATTAATTACGTGGCTAATGTCTATATCTATTCCACGGGCAGCAACGTCTGTAGCAACAAGATACTGAATTTTACCTTGCCGTAGCTTCTCCAACGCTTTTTTACGGACACGTTGGTTTAAATCACCATGCAATGCAAGTGCTTGATATCCTTTTGTTCTAAGATGGCTGGCTAACTTATCAGCACCAACTTTAGTAGAGGAAAAAATAATAGCTTTATAGATTTGTTCGTTTTGCAGCAAGTTTTCTAAGAACGTTATTTTTTCTTGGTGATGATTAGCCATAAATAGTCGTTGCTGAATTTGTTCTGGCACGCCTTGGGCTTTAGATAAGTCAACTGTCACCGGATTCTTAAGTAAGAAATTAAGAGATTTAATCACACGCTTATCTAAAGTGGCAGTAAACAACAAAGTTTGTGTTTTTTTGGGCAATGATTTGGCAATAATCTCCACATCATCAATAAATCCCATGTCTAACATGCGATCTGCTTCATCCAAGACGAACATTTCAAGCCCTGATAAATCAACTCTATTTTTTCGCATATGATCGAGCAATCTCCCAGGGGTTGCGATAATGATATCCAAGGGACTTGCCAGAGATTTTTCCTGAGGGTAGTAAGGAGTACCACCAATTATATTAGCAATATTAAAGTCAATGAACTTGCCATATTTATTGGCAGCAGAAGTAATTTGAGTAGCTAACTCCCTAGTCGGTACTAATACTAGGATTCGAATTTTTTGCGGGAGCTTATTTCCTGCTAAAAGATCTAATGCAGGCAGCATAAAGGCAGCCGTTTTGCCAGATCCTGTTTCAGTAGCGCCAATTAAATCGACACCATTTAATATCAACGGAATAGATTTTAATTGAATTTCAGTAGGGGTGATGTAGCCACAGGCGTTTATAGCCTGATGAATTTTGGGATTAAGGGATAAGTTAGCGAAGGTGTTCATTAAGACCTAGAAAATGTTGTGCTAACCAAGGGGTCGCTCCATCTTCATAAAAAAAACAAACCCACGCAAGTAAGCGGAAATTAAAAACCCATCATGATGTTTTAACAAATGAAAAGCAAGTTTTTTATCAAATTATCATTAATATTTATGCTCGATTGTTAATTTTTGCTTGCTTATTTGTTAAATATTGGTAAAATAGAACCTTATTTAGCGATATATATGTAATTTAAGTGGAGAAGGTATGAAGTTAGTTAAAAAACTATTAGTTATTTGCTTTTTTGGTTTTCTACCGGCTGCTGTATTAGCTGCCCATCACAAACATCGTCAACATCATAATAAATTATCACATTCCAGTGACCGGGCTACAGCTCCAAGCGATCAAAACAATGCTACGTTTGCCCTTCCAACAAGCAGTTCAAGTGCTAATCAACAAAAAGCAGTTAATCTTCCTACTGGAGAAGCTGAATTTAATCAAGCTATACCCTTTACCTTACGACATGAAGGTGGATTAGTTAATGATAAAGCTGACAAAGGTGGAATTACTAAGTATGGAATTTCAATGGTGTATTTGCGTAGCTTATTGGCTCACAAGCCCCAACTTTTGTCGAAATTTTCATTAACCAGTACTCATCAAATAAAGCCATCTGTCATTATAAATATGACTAAGCAACAAGCTATACAAATCTATTACGATCAATGGTGGAAAAAATATCACTACGGTTCAATAAACAAACCATGTATAGCTACTAAAGCTTTTGACTACTCCGTTAACATGGGAGCTAGTCGGGCCATTAAGTTATTACAAATTGCTTGTCGAAATAAAGCAGGATCTCCCTCTGTAGCTGTTAATGGCAACTTAGATAATGCAACAGTACAATACATCAATAGTCTTAATTCTGCACAAACAAAACAACTCTTATTTGCCTTCAATGGTGCAGTTGGTAATCATTACCGCGATATAGTAAAGCATCATCCTGCTAGTAGTAAATTTCTATCCGGCTGGTTACGAAGAGCCAACGATAATAATGGGTTAATCATTTAATCGGACTAAGTTTTACTTGATTTTATATGCAAAAATGATACAATTTAGTCTCTTTTAATATGAAATTATTGTAACCTGTAAAACAGAGTGGAGATGGTATGAAGCTAGTAAAAAAATTAATGATAATTTGTATTTTTGGATTTTTACCTGCTGCAGTGTTAGCAGTCCAACAACACAAACATCGTCACCATAAATTATCGCATTCCAGTAATCATCAGGTTGCTACTATAAGCAACAAAGCGAACACTACTGTTCCTTCCCCGGATAATGTGAACAATTTAAGAGGTACTCCTGCTAAGATTGTCAGTGATATTCTACCTATCGCCCAAGCCACTTTGAGAAAGCCATGGCTTAAAAATAGTGATATCCATAAGATCCTTACTAAAGCTCAGAAAAATGGGCAATTGTTCTATGTAATCGGGCGTCTTGAAAAAATGCAATTGCCAAAATCATTAGCGCTTATTCCTGTCATTGAGAGTCGATACAAGAGTGTGGCTAAATCTAATAAAGGCGCTGGTGGCATATGGCAATTGATGCCTACAACCGCCAAACAGCTCGGCATCAAAAACCAAGACCGTTTTCGGCTTGCAAGCTCAACAAATGCTGCTTTGAGGTATTTCAAAAGTTTACACCATGAATTTGGTAATTGGGAATTAGCCATTGCTGCTTACAATGCAGGTAATGGACGAGTCAGACATGCTCTGCATCTTAATCCTAACGCCAGAACCGTCCAAGAATTAAAGTTGCCACGAGAAACTAAGCAATACGTCCTTAAGTTCTATGCCCTAGAGAATTATATTTCTAATGCTAACGCTTAGGAATGTGCTTACAAAATAACAAAAAATGCACCTTGTTATTTTATCCGACCTGTTTCTTTGAGAAAATGCTCATAGAATAAACCCAAGATAGAGAGGTAGTGGCACTGCCATTAAGTTAAGCAATCTGTCGTCCGGTGATGGTTTGATCACGGAATCTAGGGAAGTGCCCCTATCCTGGATCCCGCGAACAAGTCGCGGGACGACGGCGAAGTCGCGGGACGACGGCGAAGTCGCGGGACGACGGCGAAGAGGAAATGCCCTTAACTTAATGGCAGTGAGAGGTAGTGGAAGGGAATGATACCTTCCCCCCAAAAGGAAAGCGCATACGCCTTCCTTCTTCTAATGCTTTAGTAGTTCGACTCCGCAAGCCATTTAAGGGTATTTCATGACAAAAAGAAAATTGGTCGACGCAACTGTCACCCTGTTTTGCCTATTTGGAGCATATTGGCTTCATATAAATACCTTTATCAACTGGGATGTTGCCTGGCATATAGAAGGTGCTAAAAGATTACTATTAGGAGGGGACTATACAACAAATGTTTTTGATGGTAACTCTCCATTCGTCTTTGCTTTTTTCATCCCTGTTATTTGGCTACATTCTCTTATTCCCATAAAACTGGTCAATTTAACCTATATTTACCTCTTAGCCATCAGCATTATCCCATTAATTTTATGTTATCGGATGATTGATCATACATTTACTGAAGATGAGATTATAATTAAAAGGATTTTTTATTTTGCTATTGTCATCTCTATACTCTTTCTTCCTGCCGCAAGTTTTGGTCAGCGCGAAGTGGTCCTGATCATTTTTTTCTTACCCTACTACCTATTAACCCTATTCACCATAAATACCCAACACAAAATTAAACTATCGCAAGCTTCCTTTATTCTATGCGCCATCATGGCTGCCTTTGGCATCGTACAAAATATCATTTATATAAGCATTGCCTTATTTCTCGATGCTTATAAATTTTTAAAAACTAAAAAGATAGCTGCCAACACAATTATATTCTATAGCCTAATAGTAATTTTTCTGCTTGTTATTAAGCTTCTTTACCCTACCTATTATCGGATTATTATCCCAATGGTCTTATGCTATGAATCATTTAGCTACCCACTCACACGGTTGCTTGTTGAAGTCTTTTGCTTTATCAGCTTACTATCCGTTGCCATGATTCTGGTTAACGTAAAGAGATTTTTAAATAATGAAGATATCATAGTGGCAGCGGGCACGGTCAGTCTCTCTCTTCTTATTTATTTTTTTGAAGGGAAAGTTTGGTATTATCATATTTATCCAGCATTAACATTTACTACGATATTGCTTGTTTTTATCATCATAAAATATTATGAAAAAAATGTACTTCAAAAAGATTTTATCCCTCATATCAGTTTTATCAGTCTTTGTTTAGCTGTTGCCATATTGAGCATTATGTTGAAATGGATCATCTCTTCTGCTAATCAGGAAATTACACTTTACCATAATAAACAAAGCATAGAAAATCGATGGATACACTACTCAAACACACATTTTCAAAATAAAACTGTATTTGTAATGTCCATTCCTTTATGGGTAGGTTATAGTTTAAATCTTTATTCAAATGCCATAAATACACAACCCTGGTCCAATCTATGGCTCATGCCCTTCTATGTTTTACATCCCAACCAAGAACCAATAACAAAATATTGCAATCTAGAAGCAGATAATATAATTGTTTATAAAATTTTGGATGCGGCTATTCAAAGATCTGACCCTGACTATCTAATTGTAGAAGATACTCGATACCATCACATTTTTAAACCTGGTTTTAGCTTTATACAATATTTTTCCAAAAATCCCTCAACGAGGGATTTGTTACGCCGGTATTTCTTAAATGATAGATTAGAAGAGATACTGATTTATAAAAAAAAGAACGTTGTTAAATCCTACATTTCTAGAGATGTAAGTTAAATAAGGAATTTCTATGGCTAACGCAATTACAACCTTTAGAGTATTTTTAGCAATTATTGCACTATCGATAGTAAAGATAAGTCTTTTGTGTAATTTTATCACACTGTTCCTAATACTTACTTGCATGTTGCTAGATGCAGTTGATGGTTATATCGCACGCATTTTCAATTCTCAATCATTAACTGGTTCTATTTATGATATATTAGCCGATCGCATCGTTGAAAATATTTTTTTCATCTATTTTGCTAGTCTGTCCTTATTTAACATTTGGATTGCTGTTGCAATTTTAATTCGAGGTTTAACTATAGATGCTATTCGCACTCTTTTCCTTTCTGTGGGCAAAACTGCTTTTGGTCAAACAACTTTACATACCCACAATTGGACAAAGTTCTTCGCTTGCTCACGGCTAAGTCGAGGCGGCTATAATGCTTCAAAAATGTTAACTTTTTTAAGTTATGCTGCATTATTAGAACCACAAGGTTATCTTTTTAATTATCTATCATATGATGACGTGCTTTTCTTTGCGAAACTATGCCTATGGACAACTGTCTCGCTCGCTTTTGTAAGGGCCCTACCGGTGATATATGATGGCTATATGGTGTCTACCAAGCAAGGATTTTTCAATAAATAATATATTTTAATGAGGCAAATTTGTATCCTAAAAACAAACTTAGACATATTCATCTTTTTTCTATATGATTGTCTCTTTATGCGTAAGGAACCGATTTTATGGAAGCTGCCGCCATCACTGCAATTGGCACTGCGAACCCAGGAGTTAGGCAGAACCAACAAACTGCTATGGAGATTGTTGCCGCCTCCTTAAATTTAAATCCCAAGGAAAAGAAATTACTCAAAGCTATATATAAATTTACCGGAATTAACTATCGCTATAGCGTCTTAAGTGACACTCACAATCGGCTCGAAGAGTCACCTTATTTTTCCAAAGAGGCCTCGCCCTCCACTGCCACTCGGATGGCAGTATATAAGCAAAATGCATTGCCGCTCGCCCTAGCCGCCATAAATGATTGCCTATCACAAGTACAAAATTTTAATATAGAAAATATTACCCACCTTATAACCATCAGCTGTACCGGAATGTATGCCCCTGGCCTTGATATTGAAATTGTTCAACAACTCGGGCTTAGTTCTGATACTAAACGCACTACAATAAATTTTATGGGTTGTTATGCTGCTTTTAATGGCCTAAAAGTTGCCCATGATATCTGCCTTGCAAATCCAGACGCATCTGTACTGGTTGTTTGTGTTGAAATTTGTACAATTCATTTTCAAAAAAAAACAGATCTTGACAACCTAACTTCTAATGCAATATTTGCTGATGGTGCATCCTGTGCCCTTGTTCAAGCAAAGAATAAAGAGCACAAAAAATGTTTTGAGTTTGCCGCTTTTCATTGTGATTTATTGCCACAAAGCAGCCAGGAAATGGCCTGGCATATTGGAGACACTGGTTTTGATATGATATTAACTTCTTATGTACCCCAAGCTATAGGTTCTGGAATCGCAGCCTTTTTGCAAAGACTCACCAACAAAATCCAGTTATCTCCAGACAAGATTGATTTATATGCCATCCATCCAGGGGCGAAAAAGATTTTAACAACATGTGAGAAAGTGCTGAATATATCTTCAGAGAAAAATAAATACTCATATAACGTTTTAGAAAATTTTGGCAATATGTCATCAGCGACTATTCTTTTTGTTTTAAAGTTAATTTGGGAAGATATAGAAAGTACTCAGCAGCATGGCAAAAACATATTTAGTTGTGCATTTGGACCTGGTTTAACGCTTGAATCTATGTTATTGAAGACACATTATGTTTAGTAAAAGGAGTACTCAAAAGGAATTGATGGATGACTTTTCATTAAATGATGAGATGTTAAGAAAAAATCTGAAAGAGCTAGAATCAACAAATCACTGGCTTGGGAGTAAAAAAACACTAATCTGCGCTTT
This sequence comes from uncultured Gammaproteobacteria bacterium, assembly GCA_963817645.1. Classification (GTDB taxonomy): domain Bacteria; phylum Pseudomonadota; class Gammaproteobacteria; order UBA6002; family UBA6002; genus UBA6002. The sequence goes on from CAWFQC010000043.1 coordinate 7,482, forward strand.
AAATTTTCTCTATAAACGACATACTTACTACTTTAACAATAATGATTTAATTATTGGAGATTTAGGGTGTGGAAGTGGTGATTTATTAAAAACTATTTATCGCTGGGGAAAATCAAAAAGAATAAATTCCAAACTTATCGGGATTGATGTAAATGAATTTATTTTAAGCTATGCTAAAAATAACTTAAAACAATATCCGACTATTCATTTTGAACAGATGAATATTTTATCTCATGACTTTAAAAAATCAAAGTATGATATAATTACCCTTAATTCTTTTTGTCATCATTTTACTGATAGCGAGCTCATTGTTTTAATTGAACAATTAGTCGAGCAAAATCGGTTAGCAATTATCATTAACGATTTACATCGGCATGTTATACCCTATATTACCATTAAGTATTTATCTAAAATTTTCAATTTTTCTTACCTTGCTCAACACGATGGACCACTTTCTGTACTTCGTGCTTTTCAGAAAAAGGATTTATTAAACATTTTGGCAAAAGCCAACGTCAAGTCATACATTATTCGCTGGGTATGGCCTTTCCGTTGGCAGATCATTATTGATTGCCATAAAAAAGTATGAGGATTTATCAATGACATTAATAATTAAAACTAACCAGCCAATCACTTATAGCCGAACAAAAATAAACTATCAAGTGGCTAATTTTTGGAACAAGGTATCGCATGGTTGGAAAAAGATATGGGGAATTCACATTCATCACGGGTATTTTGAAAATGAAACTATCAGTATTTTAGACGCGCAGGAAAAATTAATTTCCAAGCTGGTTGAAGAATTGCAAATTAATCCATATATGAAGATATTAGACTCAGGTTGTGGTATGGGTGGTAGCTCTATTTATCTTGCAGAACATAACCATGCATCTGTAGTAGGGATCACATTGAGCCATAAACAGGTGGAAATTGCTCAAAAGATTGCGGAGAAAAAAAAACTCAATAATGTTACTTTCAAAGTTGAAGATGCCTTATGTCTTAACAGTTTTAACCAAAATTCATTTGATATTGTCTGGTCGCTTGAAAGTTGCGAACAGTTTTATGACAAAGCACGATTCATAGAAAAAGCCTACCAACTGTTAAAACCGGGTGGCAAACTCATGCTTGCCACCTGGTGTTCAGTTGCTGAAGAATATACAGAAAAGCAAGCAAAAAAATACAAACAAATTTGTTTTGCGTTTGATCTTCCCTATATGCCAACAATGGAACATTATCAACAACTTTTAATTCGTCAAGGATTCATTATTGATAAAACTCTAGACTGGACTCATTATGTTAAAAAAAGTTGGGATATAGGAATCTCTATCCTAAATGCCTTCTCTTTCTTACAATTAATCAAAATGGCAGGATGGCGAGGCTTTAGATTTGCAAAGCAAATTAAGTTAATGCAGGAAGCATTTAATCAACAAAATATTAAATATGGAGTTTTTATAGCAATCAAGCCAGAACCATCAAAGTAAATAGGGATACATTATATCAATATTACTTTACCTATTACCTAATATATGGGGTCTTGTCTGACAAAACCTACCTTCGGGTGAAAGCCAATATAAAGTCGAATGGCACAAAATAAGATCAATTCGTTTTAGATGGCTTACCTATTTCTGGTTTTGGGCAAGTTTTATCTTTGTCTTGATCATCCGGTATATGCATGCGGATCTGATCATATAAATACCACTGTCTTTCTGCTGATAAGCCTTCCGGTGTTAAGCTGCATGGCAAGTGTGTTGGCGTATTGTAAGGGAATCCCTGATCGTTTATCAAATTCATTTTTATTTCTTTTGAATCAACATTCGTTTTAAGCGTAATGAGACCTCTTTCATCAGCGTTTATTTTAAAATGATGGTAACTGGTAATCCCTGGAATAACCTTAAAATATTGAGCTAACCAATCAGACCAATTACGATAAACAACTGTAGGTTGATTATTGTCTGAATAGAGTTGGCAAACATTATGTTTGTTTGGAGATGACTCTTCAATAACTTTAACAAGCTGCTCATACGTATAAATTTTTGAACGCCTATATCGATGTCGAATAAGTCCAAAATATCCATCTGGAGAAAATTTAGTATGCCCTACAACTAAAAAAGACAACTCAATATTAGTGTGTAATCCTGTTAATACGCGATACATCAAGTATTGAATTAATGCGTTATTTTTGTTCTGGCCAACACAATTATCTGCTGTAAGGTAGACTGATGTTTCTCCAAGCGCATGATGTGTGAAAAAATTATCTAAAAGTGAAATAACTGTGTTTGCATTTTTTTCTAAAAAATCGGCCTCATCGATTAAGTAATTAACTTGTTTTGGAATTCCTTCGCAGCATACTCCAAACAACTGAGCACGGCGGGGTGTTTTGAAATAAATCGGCCCCACTTGTTGATCTTCAAATGGGTAATGCAATTGTTGGGCAAAATCCCATGAATAATGCATTATCATGTCAATAGAATTCGCCTTGTGAGGAGAGATGCCCTCGTTAATAGTGAGCATTTTCTGATAATTTTTGTTAGCTAACTTTGCATGGGCTCTGTAATATAAACGTTCTTTTTTAGCATGATTCAAGTGGTGCAATGCTTCTTTGTATAGTTTGGCTTGCATCTCTTCCTTTTCTTCATTTAGGATTGCAGCAACTTGATTAATTTGTTTTTTAAAATTTTCACATTGGATGCATAGATCTGTTTTAGGATTATTAAATACGATATGAGGTAATTCTTCTTGCCATATTCTGATGAAGGTACGATATCCAACAGCCTCCTTACTGCCTGACTCAAACATACATGCTTGATATACTTGATGAGCGTAGAAATAAGACATCACGGATGGCAACAGAATGCGTAATTTCCCTTTACCTTTTCTTACATCTCGCCCAGGATCAGGCAACCCTTGGTTGGCCGAAAAATTAATAATAAAAGACTTAACCGTCTCTCGTTCTGATATTGAGCACGCATGCACTGGCTTACACCCTTTGTTCCCATGTATGGGTAGCTCTATGCCTCTTATGTAAAAGTTCTTTTGAAGGCGCTTTAAGCGATCGATTGTTTCTCCATAATAGAATAAAAAAACAGTTTTACAAACAGGTCGATCAGCATTAACATGATATTCAAATTTTTGTCGTTTTCTCGGCGTTGCAGTACGTGCTGAATATGAAAGCGTAGAATGTCGTGAAAAACTAACTAACTGGGATAAAATAAAACAATTTTTCTCGTCTGTGGTCATGGCATGAAATTTAATACGCACACCAAGTAACTCTTCAAGTGTAAACAGGTTTTGGCAATTACTTCCGCAACTACAGGTTGTTTTTAAAAATTTATCTATAAGTTGTGTTTCAGCTTCAAGATCAAGGCTAACTGAGTGTTGTTCAGGCTCTTCTTCCTCAGGTAACGGTGCATGAAGGTCAGGATTAAAATACTCGTTGAGCAATTCTTCGAAAATAGCTGCTATTTCTTTATCAACTGTCCCTTTGCTCATGAAATCCTTCTCATGTCATTTTTGAAGGGTCAATCCTAACCTATTAATGTATTATAGTGAATCTATTGTGGGCGCAAAATTTCACCCAAAGGTAGGTTTTGTCAGACAAGACCCCATATTAAGTTGAAAAAATCTACTATGAAAAAATTTACAATCAGTAAAGCTACCGCCAGCGAATTAGCAATATATTCATCGGACTTTATTATACCTAAGGATGCTTTGCTAGCTATTGAAGAACGATTCAAGGAATTAGAAAAAGAAAACAATGGGGATTTTAAAGAAGATTTATCTAATGTGGAGAGAATTCTCAACAAAATTAAAGAGGAATGTGCAGAAAAACTTAAAGTCTTGGAGTATAAAAACAAAACCGAGCTACTGCCGGTGAATGCTGGTGATACCAATCCGTTTGCACTTCCTGAGCTTCTTTCTCTAACTTTTTATTTTTTACCTTTTTACGAACGCGTATTGTTGCGAACTTTATCAAAATCAGTTAAACAAGCTATTGATAAATTACCTATTCTAGAGGAGTTCATATTCAGTAAAAATGAACTTCTTATCTTTAACACCATAAATTGTTCTGACAACACCAATCTACAACAAAGTACTTATAGCACTTTGAAAGCAAGGCTGGAAAAAGTTAACCCCCAAACAAAAGAAAAAATTTGTGATGAAGTTAAAATAGGAAAAAATAAGCAAGTGAAGAAATGTAAGATAAATTGCGGATCAGTCGAGGTCACCACTTCACCGCGGCAAGTTGGGTTATTAGGTGCTTTTGTCCCATTTGCTGGCTATCTTAGTTATAGTCTCATAACTGAATCTCTTGATGCTAGATGGATACTTTTCTCAATCTTTGCTCCCCTAGCTATTACAATTACTTATTTAACATGGCGCAGTACTTATTTACCTAGCAATAGTAGACATAATGCTGTAAGTTTTTTTGCAACCTTTAATAAAGATAGTGAACCCGTAGAAACAACAACTCCTCTGCTTCAAGAAGTTATTGTTGCTGAGGATGTAACTGATGAGCAAGCGATAGAGCATAAAATTGTTACAGCTCAGCCACATTAACCGCGCGGGGCTAACAACCGAAATTGACAAAAAAGCAGGAGCAGATTTTTGCTCATTGAAAGATGGAATGCGGCTCTCTCCTTCTCGCTTCACTAGACCTGCATTTTCTAAGGTTGTTAAATCCAGTTGCACTACTCGCTGGCTAGGGGCATTCTTTAATTGCTACATAATTTGTGCACTGTTGCAAGGATCCACATTTAATATGTGCAAAATTTCTTGCTGACGTAAGGTTAATTCTTTTTTCTTTTGTATCCTAGCGTGAGTTTATCACGACACTAGTCAAAAATACCCATAATGTTTTGTTTTAAAAGGATTTTTTTCGAAATTAAGTGTATACAACAAGTCCATCTATTTGGGGTCGCTTCTGATGGAAATCGATCAGGTTTAGAGCTTCCATAAGCTGATTTTCGTCACTTGTCATTTCTTCTAATTTATAAATTGCTTTAGATCGTCCTTTGGATTTTATGCCTTCCAGTACTGTACCCAATCTAACATTATTCAGTGTATCCAGTAGCGTGTCTAATGTTCCCCTAAACTCAGCTTGTAGTCTTGCCTGTCGCCACAAAAGAGTAGATTCTAAATAACCGATAATGCAAATAAAGTAATGAGTAACAATTTTTTGATCAGTCCAATGAAATTGTGGCTTGAATGTCAGGTGATAAGGGTTCTTCATATTTTTAAATGCTGATTCAACTTCTGCTTGTCCTTCATAGGCTTTAATAATTTTCTCGCTGTTCCACGCATGACGATCTGTCATGAGAATTCTCAAGCCGCATCGTTCTTCAATTTCTCGAAGCTTATTTTGATTAATAACAAAATCGAGATGATATCGTCTATTATAAATCCTTGTTAGGAATGCAGTTAAAATAATCTCTAAAGAAAAGTTATTTGAAGAACGTGCTAAACTAAAAAAATAAATCCAAGTGCTTTCTAAAATTTCATCTTCGCTCTTTAATGTCCATTGAATTAATTGATGCACATGCTGTCCTTTTAACATATTAATAATTTTTGCTTCTAACGCTGATCTCTCATAACTTTTTCTTTTCGAATTAAGCGCTATTTGCAGGTTTTTTAATTTTGTTTCTTTCTTCTCTAATGTTTGTTGAATACCACGAATTTGACCTATTTTTAATTTCTCTGAAATATATACCACAATGGTTCTCTCTTCATCCCAAATAACACGCTTATCTCTATATGTTTTCTGTTCATTTGAAATAAAATATTTTAACGAATCATCCACAAGTGATTGATGATGGTGAGGCGTTAATGCACCAACATAATGAAGTTGAGCTGCTTTAACTAATGCCATATTTTTTTTAGAATTATTCCCACGGTCAAAAACTATGGTATGCTCATTCTGTTGTAACTTCAATTGATCCATTCTATTTTTAAGTTTACTAACAATACTGTTAAAAACTTTACTATCATTCATGTTCCCTTTATACGTCAGATGAAATAGAGGGATCTTATCTTGTTGTGTTACTGCTAAAGCTAAACCAACTTGCCTTAGGTCTGTGCGTTTTTGCTTGTTTTTTCCGCGTTGAGCGATAGTGCAGCGATCATTTGTTGTATTAATGTAAGTAAAAAAATTTGTTGTATCGTAAAATAAATTTTCTTGTTCCAATTGATACAAATCAAATACCTTTTTTAGTAGCTCTTCTTCTATTTTTTCAATAGCGTCAACTGGAATGGCATCCATCATGTCCCAAAAATGTTGGCTGTCCAATTTAGTTAAGCTGCATTTGAGTAAATATTCTAAGCTGGTTGTTTTAGCCCAACTCCGCCAGCCACGCTTACTTGTCGGCATACAGGCTCGTCCAATAGCCGCTAATAAAAGTGTGGCTCCCGCTGTTAAATGATTACGAATCGGCTTGTTAGATAAGTGATTTCTGGCATTATACACATGCTGGTTAATGATTTCACAAATGTTTAATTTATTTGCGATATCAAGCATTGCAGCAACGGCTCCATGCGAATAGGATTTAAGGCGCAGGTCTTCTGTTAAGCCTTGCAAACGTTTTAACAAATCGTCTGCCTTACCAAGATAAGCTAGTACTATAGGTCTTGGTTTGCCATTGATTCGCTTGGATTCAACGATATACCAATATTTATGCCCACCGCTTTTTCTGACCTGTATTGTCGCCAAAACTGATCCTTGTTGTATACATTTTTAGTAAACTCAATATAGTATCCTATTTTATGCAATAAATTTCAAATAAAATTAAATTATTTTGTTGTATACAAATAAAAACAAAGTAACTGATTGATTGCACTGATAAAATTAGTCGATTAACCACTGGCGCGTGATAAACTCACGCTAGGTCTGTCGTCAATTAGCTCCCACTACATCGTCCCACTGCTATTAAGTTAAGCAATCTGTGGTCTGGTGATGGTTTGATCACGGAATCTAGGGAAGTGCCCCTATCCTGGATCCCGCGAACAAGTCGCGGGACGACGTAGCACTGCCATTAAATTCCTCTTCACCGTCGTACCGTCGTCCCGCGACTTGTTCGCGGGATCCAGTGAAGTGGCATATATCCTAGATTCTGCGAACAAGTCACGGGACGACATAGGGAAAAAAAACCCTTAACTTAATGGCAGTGGTACGACGTAGTGGGAGCTAATTGACGACAGGCCCTAGTATCACCAATTGATTCAGTAAATCTAAATGTGACGACAAAACCACCTGAAGGCAGGGGCGCTTGGATACATGGCTAGAGCTTTGGTCAAAGGCTAGCTGGATTGATATATTTAATTAAATAAATAGCTTTAAGAGTCTAGGAATAGGTTTAATCATGCTTTATATTCGCATGATACGAAATTGTTAACGAAACCGATTTGAGGAAATCATGATAGAAGAAATTGAACATACTGAAGAAGATGAGCTTAATAATTTGAAAAAAAGCTTAATAGATGCTTGTACTATCTACAATAATGCTCCCGCCCATTTTAAAATTCATAATCTTTGCGCTAAGCATGTTATTCGGGAATTAAATATATTGGATACCTATTGTGAAAGGTTAGATCCAAGTATTGCACTTACCTTTAAGAAAATGGTATTACAATGTTATGTGATTGCACTACAAGAATACTTACGGAAAGGTAGTAGTAGATTACGTAATAATATTGACTCAGTTGTTAAAGCCGAAAAAGACATATTGCCGACAAGTTGCGAGGCAATTAAAAAATCTTATGAAACAGAAATTGATGATATTAAGAAGACATTCTCTTCAGCTTCATTTTCTGTAGGTAGCTATTATGATGCTTTATATAAAGCTTATCTTAAAAAGAATTTCGTTTTTCAATATAATGCTATTTCGAAAAAAGATAATGCCGCTTCTCAAGTAAAACCAATTAAAGATAATAAGGATGATTTGATTGATGATGAATTTTTCGAAATTACTTATTCACCCAATTATGAACATGATTTTCTTGATAATGCGAAAAATGAATTAATAGTTTCTTGTGCTGACTATATCAATTATCCTGATTTTTCTTTCAAAGGGAATAAGCTTCCTGCTGAACATGTTATTAAAGAACTAAATAGCCTAGATGACTATTCTAAAAATATAGATCCAAGCAATGTATTTGCCTTTAAGCAAATGGTATTACAATGTTATGTGATTGCATTGCAAGAACATTTAAACAAGGATAGTAGAAGTAGATTGCTAAAATTAATCACTGAATTTGTTGAGGATAAAAAAAAGTTATTAACAAACCATGAAGAAATTAAAAGCTCTTATCGAAAAGAGATTAATCAGATAAAATTTTATTTTTCTAATTTTACTTTTAGACATGGGGATTTTGCCTATTCGCTTGATGGCGGTTGCTATGTTTTAAGCGCAGCTTTTCTTAAAGAAGAATCCTAACTCTATTGTCAATCAACGTGAAGGGGTTGAGCTGAAAGAAGGCAGCGCTGCTTCTCAAAAAAAATCAGATGTAGTTAGTGAAGATGTGAGTAGTGAAAATGAAAATTTAACTGGCGGTAAACCTGATGAAATTCCTTATTCACCTGATTATGAACTTAATGATAAAAATGATTTGCTTGATCAAGCAAGGAATGCATTGATAACTTCTTGTACTACGTACATTAATAATCGCGGCTTTTTCACAAATAGCAATGATACTCTAGCTAGAGAGGTTATCAAAGAATTGGGATATTTAGATGACATCTCTAAAAGACTAGAGCCAATCCATGCAATTGCCTTTAAGCAAGTGGTATTGCAATGTTATATGACTGCATTACAAGAATATTTACCGAAAGATAACAAGTTACTGGAATCAATTATGAAAGTTTTTTCTGATGAAAATTTGGTTGACGCCGTCACTACAAATTGTAGCGACGTTAATCAATCTTATCGAAAACAGATTGAATTCATAAAACATTTATTCTCTTCGGTTAATTTAGTTGTGCACAAAATCAATGGATCTTTCCCTGGCTGTTGTGATGCTTTGTATTTAGCTTATCGCAAAAAGCATCCTGATTCTACTATTAGTCGCCGCGAGGGCTTTGAGCTGAACAACGTAAAAAATAACATGAAAAAAGTATAAGTGGATATAGTCTGCATCTATCCAATATTATTTGATTAATAGTCGCCAGCCCCTACCCAATAAAAAATGGGGCTAGAAGACAATAAATTAGTAAAAACTTTTTAAACCCCCTTTATTAGGGGGGTTTACGCAGAGTACAATTACACTCATGAACATGAATACTAATAAAGACTACATTGATCAACTAACCGCGCGTGGTGATGAATAAAAAGCGTGCTTGGCCATCAAATTTACAAACAAACTGTATGTAAATGATACGATTTAATCTGACAGTCACCCATTTTAGTAATTACAAATTTCTTGGTTGAGCGATAATGCATATATTTCTTTGAAAGTGTGAATTAAACCACATGCTTGTAAATCGTTGTGGATTTATAAATGTGATTCCGTCCATAGTTTTAATACTATCGAAACGCGCTGCTGGATCTGCAAAGAAAATGGTATCGTGTTCCATATCACGAGCATTCCCGGCAAAGTCATATCCTGCAACAGCTACCCAATGACCACCCCAATCTATCCAATCCACTAAAATAGGTATACCTTTAGTCAAATACTGACGCAAACCACTAACAGAACAGTTATGAGAACTCTTTGCATTAAATCCATGTTTATTCAGCCAACAAACTATTTGCTCTTCGTTGGTACCTTCTGCCTTAGTGGTGCCCATTTCCTTTGCTATACGTATCTCCGTTATTTTATTCATTTGCTGGTCGCTTAATTTTCCATAATACCTTAAGAGTGACATCACAGCTGCTGGACCACAAGTATAATCCTTCGTTTGTTGATACCCCTTTATGTCCAAGAACATGACTGAATGGTGCTTATTTAAGTGGAAAAAATTGATTGCTTCTTTTTTAGTTAAAGCATAAGCCGGATCAAGGCTAATGAACCATACGCTTAAAACTAAAATGCAATGCATAAAAAACTGGCACATATCATATTTCTTAATTAAAATTCTTCTCATCAATTAGCAATATAAACTCATTGACCGCAATTTTCAAACGATATTATGTAAATATAGTTTTTCAGAAAATTATGTTGGCCAATAATGTTGAGAGCGTCGTTCCTCGCTATTTATTCTCTGGATCACGCGAACAAGTCGTGGGACGGCGTTTGTAAAATGCTCAAAACTTTCATGCGAGAAATCCATTGGATCTCTAATTTTTATCATCCATATAAAAATATTTTCGTATTCCATCCATCCAAGGGTAGATAACAACATGCCCTACTTTTTTAGTGAACTTATCATTCGAGAAGCAAACAGCTTCACAATTAGGGAAATCCTTTACTAATTGTTGAAAGCGACTGAGATTCATGAGGGGATACTGTATCCTTACTCTTAATTTCAATAAATAATAAGGGCAAACCAGGCCTGTCGACGATTAAATCAATTTCTGCTTCATCTTTAGTTCTTAAATACGAAAATTTATATTCTGGATAAAAGTATGTAGCTAATTTGTAGCACTCATTTATTATAAATTGCTCAAATACCTCGCCATAATTACTTGTGCTTGGTTGCAATGGTAATGTAAGTTGGCGAGCTAAAGCCCGGCAAATGCCTGTATCGAAAAAATAAAATTTAGGTTTGGCGCTTAATCTTTTTCTAAAAGAATCATGGTAAGGTTCTAAAAAAAAACCGATTAATGTATCTTCAAGAAGATAAAAATATTCTTTTACCGTTTTATCGTTTACACCTACATCTCTAGCTATGTTCGAATAATTGACAATTTTCCCATTAGTTTGAGCCGCTACTTCTAAAAAACGTCTAAAAGAATCTAATTTTTTTATAAATTGTTCTGCCCAAATTTCTTCTTTTAAATAAGTTAGAGAATAAGATTGTAAGAATTTTATTTTTTTATTTTCCGTTGTTAGATTATAAATGCTAGGTAATAAGCCCCAATGTAGAGCATTCGAAAGACTGAATTCTGATTTCAGTTCCAGGTATGAGAAAGGAAATAAATGATATACAAATGCTCTGCCTGCTAGCAGGTTAGCTCCTCCATACTTTAATTTCCTAGCACTAGATCCTGTCATGATAAATTTTTTATTAGTTTCTTGTATTAGATAGTGAACAACATTGAGTAGTTTAGGTGCTTTTTGAATTTCATCGACAATTATATGGCTGATATGATTTGGTAACCCCAATACTATAGCTCTTAGTTCGTTGGGATTTCGAGCAAACCGTTCCTCTTCTAAAGGATCTAGAAGATCGATGCTTATACTGATTTCTTTCGAGTAGGTTTGCTGTACTAGTGTGCTTTTGCCTGTATTTCTAGCTCCGAATAGTAAGAGGCTTTGGTCAAAGGGTAATTGCACTAAACGCTCAATCATATGGAGTATACTCCGAATTTGTCGTACATTTTCGGAGTATACTCCGCCTGCTAGTAATTGGAAAGGTGAAATTGATTGAGAAAATATTTATATCTGCACTATTTCACTTTTGGTGATTCATCCTGACAATTTTAAAAAGAGGAACGAGGCTCTCAACATTATTTGCCAAAATAATTTTCTGAAAAACTATTCCTTATTTATAAAAGATTTCAGTTTAATGCGCTGATCCGTACGTGCGAATTCATCCAGCAGAATGCGTGTAGCTGATGCAATAACATCCTCACGCTTAACCGCATCTTTTTTATTGTGTATGAAATAAATTGCTACAACAATGGGAGCGCATTTCGGTGGCCAGATTATCCCAATATCATTTGTTATACCATAATAGAAACCAGACCCAGTTTTATCTCCAACAATCCAACCTTTTGGTACACCCCCCCTAATTCGAGCATCACCGGTGGTATTACTTTTTAGCCAAGCCAGTAATAGTTCACGCTGAGGTGAGGCTAAAATTTCGCCGAGCGCTAATTGTTGCAAACTTTTTTCCATCGCGGCTGGCGTAGAGGTGTCACTCAAATCACCAGGGCTGCCTGACATAGCTTCTTTAGGCCACCAATTATCTTGCCTAAAGGAATTATCGTTTATGGATTGAGGTTATATCCTTAATGTCCTCATCTTCAACAGAAAAATAATCCCCACTAAGCACAGCAAAATCTGCAAGATAATTCTCTTTTATTTCGCCTTTTAGACCTTCTTCATTAGAAAACCAGGTATTGGCAACTGTCCATAATTTCAAAGCTTCTTCACGAGTTAATAAATTATTTTGAGGATAAAGATTCATAGTCTGCTTGGTTATGAAAAAGCTTGAAGAAGAGCATGGGCTTTCCTCTATTATACTTTTCCTTTAGGACTTACAAGTTGAAGTTGCGTCAAAATCCGTAGATCTAATAATTCCTTAAGTATTTTTGCTTAAATTGCGCCAAAATACGTATATCAAATATTTCCTTAAGTATTTTTGCTTAAAATGTCATTTATTAAATAAAGACAAGTAAAAATGATACTTACTTTTGAGGTATTTTGATGAGTAATGAGAAAATAATTGCAGGCGAAGAGAATAGTTCTATTGATAAAACAAAAAATCCACTCTCTGAAAATATACATTATTTAGGAATAGATCCAAATAAATTATTATCCGAAGAATGTCATTTGTTAAATAGCCTCAGGAATGCCAAAAATTCTGCGTTTAACATTCAAAGTAGTTCCTCTTCCCTAGTTGTCAATATAGATACAGACAAACTCGTAAGTGAGGATTTATTTCTTATAAAAGAATTATTTAGTTATTTTTTAAAAGACCAACACACTATTTCATTAAAAGTGTGTATAACCCAGCCTAATGATATTTGCTTGATGAAGCCAGCAGTTGAAGTTGAAGTAAATCAATCAGCTTTTAGTAAAGAGAATGCTCAATTTGATAAATTAACTTCGCTTATCGCTAACTATGCTATTCTTATAAATTCCGTGCTTTTTGTTGGGTTTTTATCATCCCTTCATGAGAATGGTTTACCTATTGAAGTACCCAAATGGGAGGATGCGCTTTATGGGGGAATTAATAAGTTCCATGATATTCGTAATACATCACTAATTAATCATTTCATATCTAATATCGATTACCTTTACACTCTTTCAAAGGATACCTCTACTTTAGAAAAATTACTTCCAAAATTGCTTATGCTATCCATTGAGTCAAATAAAGTTGCTGTTTTGTTACCCTGGATTGAAAAATCAGATTATTTAAATGTAATTAGAAGAATGGATGGCCATCCAAATTTTTTTCTGCATAAGGCTATCATTACAAAAAATGAAAGCTGGGAAATATTATTGAAATTAATGAGCAAACCTTCATATTTTTATAATAAGAAAGGCAACAGTTTGTTACATGTATGTGATAATCCTAAATACTTCGAACAAGCTTACAAATTAACACCGAATATCAATCATCGTAATAAAAAAGGCAACACAGCATTGCACGAAGCGGCTGATCAAGACGATTTAGAAAAAGCTTACTTCCTGCTTATGAACAAAGCGGATACTAATATTGAAAATAAAAGAGGAAAAACATTTTGGACTTTGGAAGCAAACTCTTTACCCCTCTCCCTCTATCGCCGATACCGACAATCAGGCAATGTACTCAAACTCCCTTCTAAGATTTTGAAACAAAAAGGATTGACTTGTGGTCTTTATGCTGTTGCGTTCACAGCTAATCATCATCGCACTTGGAAGCCAGGATTATTTAGCAAAGAAATCTTTACCTGCCAGGAAACGAGACTGTACTCCTAAAGCCAAATCATCACTTCGTCAATTCAGCAAAAGAGAAGGTATTACAGATATAGGGGAAGTTTTATCAGCTCAGAAGCTTGTCAAAGTGATTGAAGAAACTGGATGCAGCGGCCTAGTTTGTGATATTAATGACTATCAACAATTCATAGATCTTATTAAGAAGACCATTGACCAAAACTTTCCTATTATTATTCCTTTTAGCTGGGATGATAATGCAGGAAAACTAGCTCAATCTCCAAAAGCTGAAGGAGCTCATTGGGCTCCTGTTATCGGCTGGTCTTGCAAAGCTGGAAGAGCAGGCATCTTACTGGCACAATGGGGAACATATTATTCTGTGGATGCTAGCGAGTTATTTAAGGCTTTTTATAATTCTGAAGAAAAGCCTGTCTTCCCCAAAACTCATCTCTTCAAGAAAAAAGGAGGGGATTGGGATTGGAGTAAAGATAATAAGCCTATGGAAGCCACTGAGGACATTAAAACTTATATCATTCCTCTAACGGATCTTAAGGATTTCTGGGGAAAACTGATAATTGTATTGCCTCCTAAGTATGACGTCAGTTTACTAAATACAGATAAAATCACTTTAAAACAATAAGATTCATTTTCATTATCTCTTAATGTATAATTCGCTTCTGGCATAGGATCAGGAATTTTAGTGATAGATGAGAAAATTGATCACTAGCATAAACTATCTTGCCACTCAGTACTGTTAATATTGAGGTTATATCCTTAATGTCCTCATCTTCAACAGAAAAATAATCCCCACTAAGCACAGCAAAATCTGCAAGATAATCCTCTTTTATTTCGCCTTTTAGACCTTCTTCATTAGAAAACCAGGTATTGGCAACTCTCCTTTAGGACTCCCAAGTTGGAGTTGCGCCAAAATCCGTAGATCTAATAATTCCTTAAGTATTTTTGCTTAATTTACGCCGAAATATACCGTATATCAAATATTTTCTTAAGTATTCTTGCTTAAAATGTCATTTATTAAATAAAGACAAGTAAAAATGAAACTCTGCTTTTGAGGTGTTTTGATGAGTAATGAGAAAATAATTGCAGGCCAAGAGAATAGTTCTATTGATAAAACAAAAAATCCACTCTCTGAAAATATATATTATTTAGGAATAGATCCAAATAAATTATTATCCGAAGAGTATCATTTGTTAAATGGCCTCAGGAATGCCAGAAATGCTCATTTAACATGCAAGGTAGTTCCTCTTCCCTAGTTGTCAATATAGATACAGACAAACTCGTAAGGGAGGATTTATTGCTTATAAAAAAATTATTTAGTAATTTTTTAAAAGACCAACACACTATTTCATTAAAAGTGTGTATAACCCAGCCTAATGAAATTCACTGGATGATGGAGCCGGTTGAAGTTGAAGTAAATCAATCAGCTTTTAGTAAAGAGAATGCTCAATTTGATAAATTAACTTCGCTTATCGCTAACTATGCTATTCTTACAAATTCGGTGCTTTTTGTTGGGTTTTTATCATCCCTTCATGAGAATGGTTTACCTATTGAAGTATCCAAATGGGAGGATGAACTTTATGGAGTAATTCATGAGTATGGGTTCTATTCTACTCATAGTACATCACTAATTAATCATTTCATATCTAATATTCATTACCTTTATACTCTTTCAAAGAATACTTCTACTTTAGAAAAATTACTTCCAGAATTACTTATGCTATCCATTTGGTCAAATAAAGTTGCTGTTTTGTTACCCTGGATTAAAACATCAGATTATTTAAAAATAATTAAAGAAATGGATGCCCATCTGAATTTTTTTCATAAGGCTATCATTAAAAAAAATGAAAGCTGGGAAATATTATTGGAATTAATGAGAAAACCCTCATATCCTTATGATGAGAACGGCAACAGTTTGTTACATGTATGTGATAATCCTAAATACTTCGAACAAGCTTACAAATTTACACCAGATATCAATCATTGTAATAATGAAGGCGACACAGCATTGCACAAAGCGACTTATCATGACGATTTAGATAAAGCTTGCTTCCTGCTTATGAACAAAGCTAATCCTAATATTGAAAATAGCAGAGGACAAACATTTTGGACTTTGGAAACAAGGTCTTTAGCCCTCTCCCTCTATCGCCGATACGGACAATCAGGCAATGTACTCAAACTCCCTTCTAAGATTCCGGAACAAAAAGGATTGACTTGTGGTATTTATGCTGTTGCGTTCGCAGCTAATTATCATCGTACTTGGAACCCAGGATTATTTAGAAAAGAAATCCTACCTGCTAGGAAACGAGACTGTACTCCTAAAACCAAATCATCACTTCGTCAATTCAGCAAAAGAAAAGGTATTACAGGTATAGGGGAAGTTTTTTCAGCTCAGGAGCTTGTCAAAGTGATTGAAGAAACTGAATGCAGCGGCCTAGTTTGTGATATTAATGACTATCATCAATTCATAGATCTTATTAAGAAGACCATTGACCAAAACTTTCCTATTATTATTCCTTTTAGCTGGGATCATTATGCAGAAAAACTAGCTCAATCTCCAAAAGCTGAAGGAGCTCATTGGGCTACTGTTACCGGCTTAAACTGGCACCTTACTGGCACAATGGGGGAAATATGATTCTGTGGATACTAACGAGTTATTTAAGGCTTTTTATAATTCTGAAGAAAAGCCTGTCTTCCCTAAAACTCATCTCTTTAAGAAAAAAAGAGAAAATTGGAATCGGAGTAAAGATAATAAACCTATGGAAGCCACTGAGGACATTAAAACTTATATCATTCCTCTAACAGATCTAAAGGATTTCTGGGGGAAACTGATAATTGTATTGCCTCCTAAGTATGACGTCAGTTTACTAAATACAGATAAAGTCACTTTAAAACAATAAGATTCATTTTTATTATCTCTTAATGTACACTTCGGTTAAGATACCGTTTTTAACATGAGTATTGTCTAAAGGCGAGTATTTTGGTTGTGTGTGTCATCCTTTGATCTGATGACGGGTTACTCGCCTCATTAGACAATACTCACGTTTTTTGCTATTCAGGGAAAAGTCGGAGAATAAATTTGTTTGCTTCTCCTTCTTGCATTCAAATATGGAGGAGCAACATGTCGATCAAACCAATTTTAGTAACTGGAGCTGGGGGCAAAGTTGGAGGTGTAGGATTCAAGATAGTGCAAATATTGAGAGAGAAAGGACTTCCTGTTCGAGCCATGGTGAGACATATAGACGATAGATCAGAGGCTCTATCAAAACTTGGTGCCAATGTTGTGCAAGGAGATTTAACAAATCTTTCTGATCTTCATAACGTAATCAGCGGTTGCGAATGCATTTATTTTGGAATGGGAGTTTCAGCTTCTTATTTGGAAGCAGCACTTACAACAGCTATGGTTACCAAGTATTACGGAGTAAAAGTATTTGTAAATATTTCCCAGATGACAGTTTCACAGATGAACATCAATAAAACAACGGACAGTGTGCAGCAAAAGTACCATTGGTTGGTAGAGCAGGCTCTCAACTGGTCCGGTCTACCATTAGTTCATTTGCGCTCAACTGTTTTTCTTGAACATCCATTCTTTTCCCAATTTGCAGCAGACTCGATTTTGAAATCAGGGAAAATTAGACTACCTTTTGGAAATGGTCACACTTCACCTATTGCAGCATTCGACGTGGCAAGAGTTGCGGCTGAAATACTTTCCTCTCCAGAAAAGCACATTGGCAAAATATACGAACTTACAGGAGCAAAATCAGAAGACAT
This sequence comes from uncultured Gammaproteobacteria bacterium, assembly GCA_963817645.1. Lineage (GTDB taxonomy): Bacteria > Pseudomonadota > Gammaproteobacteria > UBA6002 > UBA6002 > UBA6002. Next base: position 24,993 of record CAWFQC010000043.1, read on the forward strand.
GAATGCCATTGCCAACGAGTACTCAAGAGCCCTCAATCGTGAGATTGGATATACGGATGTTCCTCTTGAAGAATGGAAGCAAACTGATCTTAAAAGACAAAATTTGCCTGCTTACTTAATAAATCACTTTGAAACAATGGCAAAGCTTCATCATGAGAATTATTACGATCGTTTGACTGAGGATGTGAAAATAGTTACTGGTATTAAACCGATGACAGTTGAGGATTGGGTTCGAAAGAACAGTCAGATGTTTCAACCATAATCGATATTGAGGTATGCCCTAAGAAATCCCGCAAGCGACTTCGGACCTCTTCAAAACATAGGTGGGTATCAACTTGGATTCGGAGACCTGTGAATTCAGTTACAGTAGAAGATTGCGCTTTCATAAAATGATTACTCCTATAATCGGTCTTAAATTCATTTTCTAAATATCCATTTTCGGATATTTTGGTATAAATGACTCAGCTTTATTTTGATAAGGACGTCGTAGCACTGCCATTAAGTTAAGGGTTTTTTCTTCCCTATGTCGTCCCGTGACTTGTTCGCAGAATCTAGGATATATGCCACTTTACTGGATCCCGCGAACAAGTCGCGGGACGACGGTGAGTAGGAATTATCCTTAACTTAATGGCAGTGGGACGTCGTAGAAAAAGCATTTAGGTATCTTAAGGGGATTACCCAACTTCGGTCAATAAGACATTAGTTATATAATCGCGTTACAGCGCATGTGATGATATAGTTTTTCAGAAAATTATTTTTGTAAATTATGTTGAGGGCGATGTATTTTTCTGAAAAATTTCAGCTTATCCAGCGATTCAGATTTACTTTGGGTAGCTTTTAGATAGACTATTGATCGTTATTTTACTAATGTGGAATTAAAAAATGTTTGAATTATTTTGGAAAAATTTAGAAGCTGCGAAAGCAGGAGCAATCATGGCAGGAACAGGAGGAGCGATATCATTTTTTGCACGAAATACTATTTTTCGCACGAAACCTGCAGATCATTCAATGACTTTCTCAGAAAATTATTCGGCGGGTTTATATGAATCTCTTCCTATCGCATCAGTAAGTTTAATGTACATAAGCTATGCACTTCAACGAGGAAAAGAATTAAATGATCTTTGGCCTGGAATGACTGTTGGCATATTTTTGCAAAGTATGGCTTTTGAGGTTATTTCGACAACCAAAATTCCCCCAGCTTTAGCTATTGGAGCGGCAACAATACTTGTCGCTGGTACCATAGATTTATGTGAAAAAATTATAAGTGCTTTGGAACAACCTCAGCCTCAACCATATCCTACTAGAGGACTCTAGCAAAACGAACACACCATTATTGCAAGTGTTCCTCGCATGAAAAGTTTTGAGCATCTTACAAGCGCCGTCCCGCGACTTGTTTGCGTGATCCAGAGAATATATAGCGAGGAACGACGGCGGAAAGCGCCAGCAGCTTAACTTCCAAAAGTACTTTTTCTATCAAGGTCATAAGGTTCAATTTGTTCCTTTTTCCATCCTGGCAGTGCATCTTTGAAACAATTTTTTATCCCAAGGTCAAGTGTTTTATACACGAGATAAGAGTTTTCATTGATAATGTGCTGATCAGTTTGCATTATATAAGTCATTAAAAACCATTCCTTTTTTAAATAATAAGAATGACCATTTACTGCAACATTTCCACGGCCTTTGTTAAATGTACGAATTATTGGATTGCTGCTAGCCATAAAATACCCGGTTTTATCATCAATTTTTGATGGAGGTACAATAAAGACAGAAACAATAAATTCCTGATCACGGTGTAGTTGGCTAAATGAATCTAATGGCCACAATGTGTTAGGCATATCAGAAGTAAAACGAATATCTTTTCCTTCGCTAACCGTGGGGTAATTATATTTTGATGGCTGATAATAATGGCTAGATGGTTTCCACATTTCATTGAATGCACTTTTAAGATATTTTCCATATATATGAACATAAAAGAAAATATTATACTTGATAAATTTTCCTGCCATCAAAGTAGCAAGCATCTCACTGATTAGCATCTTTAAACGGTAGTTATTGAATTTGTAGATACCAGTCGTTGCTATATGCTTCAGGCAGATAAAACCTCTCATGCTTGCTATTAAGCTTTCAAGAGAAGAATCTGTGGTTTTGGTCTTTATTATATTTTTTATGAAGAATCTGCCATTTAATGAATTCAAATCAAACATGCTTAGAAAGATTTGCTTTGCTTTAGCGTTATGGCTTGTATATAAAAAATTAGTTGCTGATTGCTTTATTTCTTTCAAAGCAAACAATGAGCATTGTTTAGAAACCATTGGGAAACTTTCAAGACTTTTATTGTCGAAATACTTGGTAATATTAAAAATTATTTCAGTTGGTATCATCCTAGGGTTAAAGAAGTTAATCTTTACTTTATTTAATAATGGCTTGATTCGTCGTTTCACTGGCTTTATTCTGCAAATAATGAAATTGATTTTGTCTTTTAATTTTTTGTTAAGGCTTGATCAACCAAAAGTTATTATTGCACGAGCTCTAAATAACGTCAGTTCGACGAATCTAAGAGAGGTGTGGTGGATTATGACCACTGCTATTAAGTAAAAGTCATCGCTACTGCCGTCGTCCCGCGGCTTGTCCGCGGGATCCAGTTCTCCTTCCTGGATCCCGCGGACAAGCCGCGGGACGACGGCAGTAGAGATTCTTTGCTTAGATTCGTCGAACTGACGTTAAATAGGTTTTCCTGACCTAACTAAGTTTGAATTCCAATTTGCAAGTGTTGAACCTTCCTTATAGGTTGACTCGAGAAATTCGAGCAACTGAGCATCAGGATTTTTTGCTTTGTAAACTTCGTCATAATCAAGAATAAATTCACTTAGCGCTTTATTCCAATAGGCACTGGCTGGTTTAACAGTAGCTTGTTCAATACTTTCAGGTTGTGGGTAAGTGAAAGAATAGTAAGCTGCACGTGGATAAAGGTCCTGACCAGCCCACCATCCTGTTTCGATTTGCTTTTCATCCATTGAATTTCTTCTAAAATAACCACTATTGATGCCTGTTGGCGTCAAAGCTTCGCCATTAAATCGCACATCTCTCAAATCTAGCGTTCCCCACATCAGTGCTATTGTAGGAGTTTTACCAAAAAATTTGGCATGATATTTTTGCATTACGCGCTGAGAGCTTACAAGAATACGCCACCATGCATTTACAATAGCATGATCATAAATACCTTGTGCTGTATCTTCATGAAATAAAATAGGTTGAGTTACTTCTTGGGGCTTCGGATTAACCGACAAATCGATTTCTAAATTCTTAAGCCCAGTAAAGAATGTTTCTGTTAGTTCAGCAACAGACATCGAATTCAAAAGAAAGCTATTGCTTTTTCCCCATGTTGTGGTAGTGACCACTTGGTGAGTCAAAAAGTTCACCTCCACAGAAAAACCCGCGTGCTTATAAGGAATGAGTCCCGTTGAAATACCTTTCGGTGTTACCCACAAGCCAACATTTGACCATTCTGGCTCAAACGGACTGGTTAATTTTAGTTTCCCAATCGCTTGCAATAACATATGTAGCAAATGAGAGGTAGGTTTGAATTCATCATACGAAAACTTGGGCCAGGGTTGGTAGTGTTGAATACTCATATTAAATCCTAAAAATTTTTCTATTTGAATTATAGGATATAATCTACACACTGTGGCCGCTATTACAATCCAAAACTTAGGAACATGGAACATGTTCCTTATGTTTGTTCTTGTATGGGTTGTGCTTGGTCTTCTATCATCACTGGAATGCCATCTCGAATCGGGTAAGCAATTTTATCATATTTACAAATGAGAAGTTGCTTAGAGTAGTCATGAATTAATTTTCCCTTACAAAGGGGACAAGCAAGAATTTCCAATAACTTTCGATCCATTTTCCTCTCTTAAGAAAAATTATTTGTTAATTTAATGGTCGGGACGGCGGGATTTGAACCCACGACCACTTGCGCCCCATGCAAGTACGCTACCAGGCTGCGCTACGCCCCGTTTTTATCTTATGACTCCGATTCGTAAGTATGTTCTGCAAATTATTGATAGTCTCCAGTAGCAGATGATTGGGAGTATCTTTGGCTTGCTCCTTGGTTCTTTCCATTACTTAATTTTGATCTGGCACCTTCAATGGTAAATCCTTGTTCGTAGAGTAATGACATAATTTCACGTACCATTAAAACGTCTTTACGTTGATAGTATCGGCGATTTCCCTTTTCGCTTAGTTGGATTTAATTGAGAGTTTTGTTCCCAATAGCGTAGAACATGCGGCTTTAAATCGCCACATAGTCTGCTAACTTCGCCAATAGTAAAATACAAGTTTTTCAGGAATTAGTGGTAAATCCTGATTAAGATTCGTCTCCGTTTGTTGTTTTTGGGATCCAGCATACCTTTCTACCCTAGCTTTTAATTTTTGTCCTGATCTAAAAGTCACTACTCTTCTGGCAGTGATTGGTATTTCTCTACCTGTTTTAGGGTTTCTTCCTGGTCTTTGTTTCTTATTACGAAGATTAAAATTGCCAAAGCCTGAGAGTTTAACCATCTCACCTCGTTCAAGTGCAAATCGAATTTCTTCAAAAAAAATTTCAACTATTTCTTTTGCTTCCCGTTTATTCAACCCTAAGGTTCGGAATAGGTTTTCAGCAATATCAGCTTTTGTTAGAGCCATCCTCTAATCCCTCAATGTGGCATTAAACTCTTTATGCAAAATTTTAATTATATTTTGCATAAATTCATTAATTTCATCATCGACTAAGCGTTACGTGAGATATGTTGGAATGTTAAGCTTAGAGCAATACTCTTTTTGCCTGCTTCAATACTCTTTCCTTGATAGATATCAAAAATCTGAACATTCTTCAACAAGTCTTCTTCCTAATTCAAGAATTTTTTGCCTAATCTCTTCAGTCTGGAACATTAGTTGTTACCACTATGGCCAAATCACGCCTGATAGCAGGAAACTTCGAAATTGTTTTATATACTGGCAATGGCAGGTCCATTATAGTGTCTAAATTAAATCAAACAAATAAAGTGTTTGATAGATATTGAGTTGTTGGGCAATGCCAGGGTCAACTCCCCTAAAAGACCAATTGATTGTTGATCTAACAAAATCGATGCCGACTTTCCAGGATGCAATGCCGGATGTTCACATTTTGCAAATGAGACTTGACCTTCTTTTTTATTCAGAGTCAAAATTTTTTCTACATCACCTTTGACATCATAAAAATCAATAAGTCTCTTTGATTCCCCCCACTGCTCATTATAGACAAGGCCAGAACACAAACCCCCAAGCTTTAATTCTTGCTCTAATTTATCTGGTTTATTTTAAAGCAAAGTCCAATCTCAAATAATCTGACGCGTGATTGCTGACGGTCATCGTTATATTTGAATGCCTTGATTAAACCTGGCCAATGCATTTTTCGCATAGTGCTAAGGTCTGCTGATATGGGGTTAAGTAATCGGATAGGATGCTTTTGCAGACACAAGTTTCTCTTCATAAACAGGATCTACAAAGCTGTAGGTAATGGCCTCTTGATAGCCACTATCTACTAATAAATTGCGGATACGGCCTAAATTAAGTTTTTTCTCAGGCACAGCCAAAAAATCAAGTGGAGCCGTTAGTTTGCGGCCAGGGATATGACTATAGCCGTAAATCCTAATTAATTCCTCAATTAGGTCAATTTCACAATTAACATCGTACCTATAACTCGGAGGTATTACCTGCCAACCCTTTTCAAGCATTGAAACCTGCATGCCAAGTCGCTGTAAGATATCTTTAACTTCATCATCCGTTATTTGTATTCCTAATATTTTTAAAATTCGAGTTTTTCTAAGTTCAATAGGTGATTTAGGAGGAAGCTGCTCACCAACTTCAGTTATCTCCCCCGCTTCTCCGCCAGCTAATTGCAAAATTAGGCTACTTGCACGGTCAATTGCTTTTCGTTGCAGCATAAAGTCAACCCCTCGCTCAAAACGCGCAGAGGAATCAGTATATAGGCCGTAGCGTCTTGCTGTTTTTGAGATAAGAGTTGGGTTAAATAAGGCACTTTCTAAAAAAATATCTTTTGTATTAACTGAAATCCCTGACTTGCTCCCTCCTTTGATTCCAGCCAAGGCTACCGGAGAAGTTCCATCACTAATAACTAAATCTTCGCAACTTAATTTAAGCTCTTGATTATCCAATAAAAGAATCTTTTCATGGTCCTTGGCAAACCTTACTTCAATACCTTCTTTTATATGGTCTAAATCAAACGCATGTAAAGGTTGGCCTAATTCTAAAAGGACATAATTGGTGACATCAACCGTAAGATAAAGCGGCCCTATACCACTTCGACGCAGTTTCTCCTGCATCCATAGAGGGGTTTGTGCCTTGGGATTTATCTGCCTAATGATACGTCCTAAATAATGCCAACAACCCTCCCTAGAGGCGATTTTGACGGGTAGTTGCTCTGCAACAGTGGCTGTTACTGGCGTCATTGAGGGCTTATGCAAAGAAAGTTTGTTAATAGCGGCGACTTCTCGAGCAATCCCTAATAAGCTAAGGCAATCTCCTCTATTGGGCGTTAGATCTAAATCAAAAATTTTATCATTTAGTTGTAAATATTCACGAAGATCTATACCTATAGGGGCGTCATTTGGCAGTTCCATAATGCCATTACTTACTTCAGCTAAACCTAATTCACTTTCAGAGCAAAGCATACCAAAAGACGCTACTTCCTCGGATTTTGCTTTTTTTATTTTAAAATTACCTGGTAAAATAGCACTTATCTTTGCAACTGCAACTTTTAGGTCTGCTCGAACATTCTGCCCACCGCACACGATATTTAATATTTCACTTTGACCTGTATCTACTTGGCAAACACGTAAACGTTCTGCGTCAGGGTGCTGGCTTACTTTAATAACATGACCTACTACAACATTTGTAAATTCACCTGCAACTGGCTCAACGCTATCTACTTCCAAACCTGCAAGGGTAAGTTGCTGCGCTAGTTGTTCAGAAGAGATGGATGGATTAACCCATTCCCGAAGCCATTGCTCACTAAATTTCATAATTCGACTCTCAAAGAACCGGCCAGTTAAAATTGGCTTAAAAAACGAATATCATTTTCAAAGAAAATACGTAGATCATTCACGCCATATCTGAGTATTGCTAATCGATCAATCCCAACCCCAAATGCAAACCCAGAAAACTTCTCGTTATCTATACCTACATTCTCTAGAACCTTGGGATGAACCATACCACAACCCAAAACCTCCAACCAGCCACCACTATGGCGAATATCTACTTCAGCGGAAGGCTCTGTAAAAGGAAAGTAAGATGGTCTAAATCTCAAGTTGACAGGTTCTTCAAAAAAGGCTTCCAAAAAATCTTGTATCAACCCTTTGAGATCTGCAAAAGTAATCTCTTCACCAACTACCAGTCCCTCTAATTGATGAAACATGGGGGTATGAGTTCGATCAGACTCGCAGCGGAAGACACGACCAGGGGTAATGATTCGCAACGGTGGTTTTTGCTTTTCCATAGTTCTAATTTGCACGGGAGAGGTATGTGTTCTAAGCAACAAGCCATTATCAGTATAAAAAGTATCGTGCATCGCTCTTGCTGGGTGATTTTCTGGAATATTGAGCGCTTCGAAATTATAATAATTGTTTTCTATTTCAGGACCTTCCTCTACCTCAAAGCCCATCGATAAAAATAAATTTTCTAAACGTTGTCTTATGCGCGTAATCGGATGGATACTGCCAAGATTAACTCCACGTCCTGGAAGAGTAATATCAATCCCCTCTGCTTGAAGCTCCTTTTCTAACTCCTTATTCTTTAACTTAGTTATTTTAAATTTTATTTCTTCTTGGATAAATTGTTTACCAATATTAACTTCTTTCCCTATAAGGGGTCTAATTTCAGGCGCAAGACTACCAAGCTCCTTTAAAACCTCGGTAAGAGAGCCTTTTTTGCCAAGATAGTCAATACGTAGCTGCTCAAGTTCTCGGATAGTCTTAGCCTTTGAAATGGCATCAAGTGCTATGTCAATAAGCTTTTTGATCTTATCTGTAATTTGTTGCATGAACAACCGTAACATCGAATGGTTTAAAAAGGCTATAGCGCATGAATTATCCAGCTAGTACAGATTTTGCCTGCTCAGCCAAGGCACTAAATGTTGGCTTATCGGTAACAGCAAGATCTGCTAAAATCTTTCGATCAATTTCAATATTTGCTTTTTTTAATCCGTTCATCAATTTGCTATAGGTTAAACCATATTGACGTGCAGCCGCATTGATTCGAATTATCCAAAGAGCCCTAAAAACACGCTTTTTTTGACGTCGATCGCGAAAAGCATACTGCCCCGCCTTAATAACTGCCTGCTTTGCTACCCTAAACACTCGGCTACGAGCACCATAATATCCTTTCGCTTTAGCCAAAACCTTTCTATGACGTGCACGTGCAGTCACACCACGCTTTACTCTTGGCATTCTTAATCTCCAACTGATAAATAATTAATCATACAAAATATTTAAAAATGAATCTGCATCATACGGCAAACACTTTTAACATCGCTCTTGTCAACTAGAACATTTGAGCGTAGTTGCCTTTTAAGCTTCTTGGCCTTTTTAGTTAAGATGTGATTGCGTAAAGCTCGACGATGTTTTAGACCACCCGCTGTTACTTTAAAGCGCTTCATCGCACCTCGAACCGTTTTTAATTTCAATTTAGCCATAATCTTCACTCTCCAGAATTTATACATTTTATTAAAAATAAAATATTTTTCAATTTTTTTTTGTAACTATTCGCTATGCACGACGAGGTGCTATGAGCATTACAATTTGTTTCCCTTCTAACTTAGGTTGTTGTTCTACAATTCCATGTTCGATCAATTCATTTTCCATTTTCTTTAATAAGCTCATTCCTAGTTGGGAATGCATTAGCTCTCTGCCACGAAATCTCACTGTTACTTTTACTTTGTCGCCATTTTCTAAGAATCGCTGAATGCTACGAATCTTCACATTGTAATCACCAACGTCGGTGGTTGGCCGAAGCTTAACTTCTTTAATTTGCATCTGAACTTGCTTCTGCTTCTTTCTTTGTGCTGCTTTTTTCTTGTTAATCTCAAATTGATATTTGCCATAATCCATAATACGGCAGACAGGTGGATCGGCACTAGGGGCAATTTCAACAAGATCTAAATCAGCTCCTTCTGCCTGCAATAAAGCCTCCTTTAGACTGACAACACCAACTTGGTTACCCGCCTGATCTATCAAACGTATTTTTGGCGAAGTAATCCCTTGATTGACACGAGTATTTTTGTCTTTAATGTTAGTTCCTCCAGATTTTATTTAAGAAAATTCAATTCATTCTTTAAACGCATTATAAATTCATCTAGCACCATACTGCCAAGATTATCTCCACTCTGAGTGCGAACTGTAACCGTGCGCTCTTTGACTTCACGATCGCCAATGACTAATTGATAGGGAATACGCGAAATAGTGTGTTCTCGGATTTTAAAGCTGATTTTCTCATTTCTCAAGTCTCCTTTAACACGGAAGCGGTTGTTTTGCAACTCATTAACAATAAGATTGGTATAATCCGCCTGCTCGCTCGTTATATTCATGGCGATAATTTGAGTTGGGGCCAACCAAAGGGGTAAATTCCCTGCATAGTGCTCCAACAAAATGCCGATAAAACGTTCAATTGAACCTAAGACAGCTCGGTGAATCATCACGGGTATCAACTTCTCGCCATTTTCCGCTATATATTGAGCTCCAAGACGTTCTGGCATAGAGAAATCAACTTGCACTGTGCCACATTGCCATAGTCGATTCAAACAATCGCGCAACGAAAATTCTATTTTGGGCCCATAAAAAGCCCCTTCGCCAGGAAAAATCTCCCACGCTAACTTTTTGTTATTCAGGGCTGTGGCTAATGCCTGTTCTGCCTTATCCCACATTTCATCTGATCCAACCCGATTTTCAGGGCGCGTGGACAGTTTAATAAGTATCTCATCAAAACCAAAATCATGGTAAATTTCAAAAAGTTGGTCAATAAAAGCAGAGACTTCAGCCTGAATTTGTTCTTCTGTGCAAAAGATGTGGGCGTCATCTTGAATAAAATTGCGCAGTCTCATTAAACCATGTAAAGTACCCGATGGTTCATTGCGATGGCAAGACCCAAATTCAGCTAAACGCAATGGCAAGTCACGATAGCTTTTAATCCCCTGCCGAAAAATTTGAACGTGACAGGGACAATTCATGGGTTTGATAGCGTAATGGTGATTTTCTGCCTCAACTAAAAACATCTCCTTGCCAAATTTAGACAGGTGACCTGATTTTTCCCATAGGCTAGTGTCTACCAGTTGAGGGGTGCGAATTTCTTGATAGCCGTAAGCAAGTTGTTTATGGCGAATATAATCTTGGATTTGCTGGTAAATAGTCCAGCCATTGGGATGCCAAAATACCATGCCTGGTGCAAGATCTTGGATATGAAATAAATCCATTTTTTTTGCCAGTTTGCGATGATCCCGCTTTTCAGCTTCCTCTAATCGATTTAAATAATCCTCTAGTGAATTCTTGTCTGGCCAGGCAGTGCCGTAAATGCGTTGTAGCATTTCATTATTAGAATCACCCCGCCAATAAGCACCTGCAAGCTTGGTTAATTTAAATGCTTTTAACAATCCTGTTCGAGGGATATGAGGACCTCGGCAAAGGTCAACAAAATCTCCTTGTTTATAGATACTTAAGGTTTCTCCTGCAGGAATATCTTCAATTATTTTTGCCTTATATTCTTCCCCTAAATTTCGAAAGAATTTAATGGCCTTGTCTCGATCAATCGTTTCTCGATCCACCTTAAAGTCTGCTTTAGCTAATTCATGCATTTTATCTTCAATTCGTGCAAGATCTTCAAGATTAAAGCCTGTTGGGTACGAAAAATCATAATAAAAGCCATCTTCAATGACCGGACCAATGGTAACTTGTGCTTGAGGGAATAAAGATTTGACCGCATGAGCAAGCAAATGCGCTGCAGAATGCCGTAGAATCTCAAGTCCTTCTGGATCTTTAGCGGTGATAATGGCAAGGGATACATCATGGTCAATGCAGTAAGACAAATCCACTAAACGGTCATCTACTTTTCCTGCTAATGCCGCTTTAGCAAGTCCAGAACCTATACTTTTGGCCACTTCAAGAACTGTTACGGGCTGGTCAAACTGTTTTTTGCTACCATCAGGTAAGATAATCACAGGCATTGTATATCCATTATGTTACATTGTTTCCAGAATAAACCAATTAATGTACTCATTGAGCCCTAGATGTTAGCAGCGCCTAACTAGATCCCGCGGACAAGCCGCGGGACAACGGTTAAGGGCATTTCCTCTTCGCCGTCTTCCCGCGACTTGTTCGCGGGATCCAGGATAGGTCCACTTCCCTCCTAGATTCCGTGATCAAGCCATCACCGGACGACAGATTGCTTAACTTAATGGGGCAGTGCAACGGAGTCGGGGTTAATTGACGACAGGCCCTAGTTTAGTTGCTAAGATTACACTATTATCCTCATAAATTGCCACAAGATAATTTCCTAATTCAATTTTTAGCCGTTGTGGAGGAAAGCGTTATTTCATCATTTTGGTGATATCTGGCGATATTTTTGGAGTAAGTTAAAAATATCTTTTTCAGCAAATTCTCACCCCTTGACTTAGAATCCTCTTTAAAATTCTGTACGTAATGATTTTTTTCAAAAATTACTTGAAGCTTAGCAACAATTCCTTTGAAATTAGTATACTCTTCAGTATGTCCTGACTGAGATATAGAGCAGAAAAAATTTAATATTTCTTGCAAAATCTGAACTCTCTTTGGGCCAAAGAACGAAAACACATTTTCTGTTTTATGAGTCAGGAGGTATTCTTTTATTTCTTTTATGAAATCACTGACTTCACATAGTGAGTTAACAACCAATGCTTTTTGCTTAAGGGTATCCGCAATGGATTTCAAACTACCAATTAACTCCTTCAATTTAGCCCCATTTTCAATTTGCTTGGAAGATAAACTTTCTTCTAATTTTCCTAAACAGTTACTATATTCAGTTATAGGCATTTCAAAGCGCGCTGCTAGCTGAAAATACTGAGTGAGAGCTTCTTTATACTTTAATATCTGAGTTTTCTGTTCTTCAGCGCCTTTAGGCTTAGGCGTCTTTTGACTAAGATCAGAATACGTTTTATCTAAAATGGAAGTTATGTCTAGGTAGACTCCTATTACCATGCCTATTCCTTCCATCGTTTTGTAAAATTGTGAACTAGATTTTGAAAAGTTATGTTTTATAAAATTTACCTTTCCTTCATAGGGTGTACCCAACATATTTTTGATATCGAACTCAGTGACATTATAAATAGGCTTTATTATTTCTAAGGATTGAATAGCACCGACAATATTGGGAGGAATGGAAGTACCACCAAAATGATTATTTATGAGGAAAGATAAATGCGCAATTTCATCTGCTGACAATATGAAATTTGATACTGTCTTTCCTACTTTAAGCACTTCTTGATAAGCTTTAAAAGATTTATATATTGAGGAAATAGAATGTAGATTGCATAATTCTTTTAAAGCTATGTCAATTTTATCTAAATGTTTGGACGGAATGGAAATATTCAAACTGGTAATATCATCATCGGATTCAAAGTCAGCGAGAATTAAATTAATTTTATCATTGTCATGTGTAATTTTTTTTCTATCGTTTAAAGCTGAGCAAACACCATCTAAATAATCCTTTTTTATAGTTTCAGCCGATATATGAAATAACTGTATTGCAGAATAACCTCCTGAAAAAGAATTTGAATTTCTTAGTCCTATGGCACTTAGCAGTCTGCTCTGTGTCTTTTCAATACGTTCTAAATAAGGGTTGGCGCAGAATCCTAAATCATCAATTCCTTCTTTAGATAAACTTTCTGTATTCTTTTCAGTTTTATTATAAACATGATCACATAGCTTGTTCATAATAGCTTCAATTAATTCTCTCGTGGAATCTTCTAATAATTTCACATATGGATCACTTTTATCCAACTTTATGCTCATGGATTGAGTAGTAATATCAAAATCTCTTACATTAGATATAATTATCAATAAATCAAACAAACTTATTTCTATTTGTTCTGCTGGAACTTCAATTAACTCTTTATCATCTACCATAAGAATCACCCTAATGTTTAAATTTAATGGATGGAAAGGAAATACGTAAAAAGATAGGATTTAATGCTAATTTAAGAATACTCATCTTTTATTAACTATTCATTCCGAGATTGAAACTTCTCACTTATTTAAAAGGCATTATTGCATAAAATCAAGAGATAGTAAAAGTAAAACAATTTACTTTTGTTGGAGGAATTATGTATAGCTAGATCATTTTGAGCATTAGCGAACAACTTAATAGTTTTTCAGAAAATTTTTTTGGCAAACATTTTTGAAAGAAAAAACAAGTTATTTTTCTGAAAATCTATAGTAAAAATCTGGATTGCTTTGGAATGGTAAAATAGAGGTAGGTTTGCGCTGATTGGATAGAATTGGTAGGCACGAGTGGGATCGAACCACCGACCACCACCATGTCAAGGTGATGCTCTACCACTGAGCTACGTGCCTGTAAATCGCAAGAGATTGCAAAAAACTTTCCTATGCGCCTCCCATCTGCTATACCAATTTCACCATGAAACCAAAGGTGCAAATGAATGTCAATAGCATTTTAATGCTCATTTTTAAAGAAAAACAAGTAATTTTTCTGAAAATCTATATAATCTTTTAATATTTTTTTAATAAAGGCATTTTTAAAGGGAAATTTTTTATGCCTACCAATCTTATAAATAGAGGGTTAGCTTTTATTGAAGGTCTTGCGCTTTTTCACTCTTTTCAGAGCAGTTGGATCAGTTATACTTGATTTTTAACGACACATTATATTTATATACAAGCATTGGAAAGAGATGCAGAGGTCCATATTAAACAAGTTGCATTTAAGGGGGGTAAAAGTTGAATTTTAAAAACTGGCAAACTTCTGGATTACGTTCTTTAGCATTACTGATAGTCATAGGGATAATTATTATATTAGGCAGAATTTTACATATTAAAGACATTACTTGGGCTCTTATCTCAGGCGTTATTTGTTCTGAGATAGAAATTGATCGGACTCATTCAGTAGTGTTACTTAGAATATTAGAAACAACAATTGGAGTATCATTTGCATCTTTGATCTTGATTATCATAGGCCCTGGATATTTTGGCTTAATCATCGATGTTATTGGTGTAGCTTTAATATGCAATTCTACTAGTCTCCTTTCAAAGAATAGTTGGAAACTTGCTACTGCTACGAGCCTTATAGTGCTCATTGCCGGATTACAACAACATTCGATATATTTAGGTGTAATTACAGCACTCAAACGCGCTGGAGAAGTTATTTTAGGAAGTCTAACTGCTGGCGTTGTTATATTTATTATAAGAGAATTATGTAAACCTTATTTTATTTCTCAGAAAAAACCCTAATGAAAGCTTAAAATGAACTAGGGAATAGGTTCTTTACGGATACAAAAACTATTTCATTATATAGCAAACAGATGTACTTTATATTGATACACCTGGGTGCTATAATGATTTATGAAGAAAAACAAGCGATCTATGAAGAAGGGAAATTTAGCTATTGATGAATCTATTCTTCTATCTAAGAAAAGGGGAAATGGAGTCATAAGACGGCAAGTTTGGCAAGACAACCATGGTAATGTTACGCGCTATAGCATAGCTTATATTAATCCTAGTTTATGTCGACATGATAACGGTCGAGTATTAGGGTACGATAACTCTCATGGTTATCACCATAAACATTATCTAGGTAACATAGAGCCTTTTGGCTTTACCAATATTGAAGAGCTTGAGGATTTATTTAAACGAGAATTGGAGATCTTATATGAGCAATATTAAAACAAAAAGAATTGTAACTACTGTGGTCACTAGTGAGACTCTAGATAGTTTTTTTAAACGTGGTAAAGAATCAGCAGCTTTACTTGATGAAAAAAAAATTATATCACCAAGAAAAATAATTAGCTTTGAAGACAAAAAAGATTTAGCTGCTTTCCTAACTCAAAATAAATTTAAATTAGTAGCCACTGTTCGAAAGCGTTCTGAAACTACTATTTCAAAATTAGCTGAAATATTAAAGAGGAGCCGTGCATCTGTAGATAGGGATGTCCAACAATTAGAATCAATTGGAATAGTTACAACCGAAATTAAAATTAATCCAGGACATGGAAAATGTAAAGTAGTGAGGGCAGCAGACGATATGCCTATTCAACTTCAGGTGCAAACAGTTATTTAGACAGAATTCTGCTAACTTTTTGATGAATCTTTTTGCTTAGGAGTTTGGTTAATTTGGATGTTAACAAAAATTTTATTACTATCTAAAAAAATTTTTCCACTCTTTCCCATTAGATCACTCTTTGTTGGCATTGCATTTCCTGTTTTAGAGACTCTCGCTTCTATGTAAATCTCCTTCCCTTTTGTTAAAAACTTACCTGGAATCATGCTAGTTGCATTGCTCAATAAAACAGTCGTCGGAAATTGGGCAGCCAACTTTACTACAGCTAAGGGAATTTTAGGACCCTGATTTTCCACAGCATAGACAAATAATGTATCATTTGGCGATAACTTACTTTTAAATAAGGGCAAAAGGCTAACAGCTACTTTAATTTGTATTTGATTAGCCTGTAGCTGAGCCTGATGTATCATTTCAATCAATGACTTGGCATCTGCTGAGTCAACAGGGAAATAATTTAGTAAACTTTCCCAGCGGCGAATTGCCTGTTCGTAATGTTGAGTTTGATAATCATTGATTGCCAATAAATTGATAGCATTTACATTGTTCGGAGATACCTTTAATAATCTATCAATTAATCTCTTATCATTGTCATTTAGCTGATGATGAAAATAATAATTCGTTGCAACTAATTGCAAAATATATTCAGGCTGTTCTGGATTTAAGTCCACGGCTTTCTTAAAAGCTAAAAAAGCTTGTGAAAAATCTTTCTCGTTAAAATACAATTTGCCTAAAATAAACCACCCTTTAGCATTACTTTTATTTAAAGGTAGTTGAGTTAATTTATTTCGAAGGGCAAGAATAATTTCTTGTTTTGAACCATACCTTCTAATTTCAGCTTTTACTTTTTCGGCTTGCTCCTTGGTGACTAGCCAAGTCTTAACTTCACGACTTTTACCAAAATATAAATATAATACAAATGCAGCAATAGAAACAACAATGCATAGAATTGTTGCAGCAATATAACTAGGAGTTGATTTTAATTCGTCACCCGCCTCCATATTTATTTTTAATTTATTAAAAAATATCAGCGGCCATACTATAGAAATCAAACTTAAGAAAGTAATAGCTGATATGATCAACCAAAATAAATACATACAATTACTGCCATTCCTAAGTCTTTTTTGCCTGCCGTCTAATGCTCAAAAATAAAATGATAAACCCTCCAAGAAGGAAAATAAAAGGTCCTAGCCATAAAATAAAGGTGCTGTTTGTCTTAGGAGGTTTAAATAAGATATATTCCCCATAATGATCAACTAAGTATTTCTTTATCTCTTCATCTGTTGACCCTGATCTTATTTTCTCTTGAACCTCTCTTTTTAAGTCAAGCGCCAGAGGGGCATTTGAATCCGCTAGATTTTGGTTCTGACAAACAAGACACCGTAGCTCTTTAATAAGTTGCGCAAACCGTTGTTCTTGTACTTGTGAGATAAAAGTAAAATTATTTTGAACATTCGCAAGGCAGTTAGATGCAAATAAAAATAATACAGAAGATATTAAAAGTAAATATCGCATTAACCCTCCAGTTTTAATTTAGCTATTCTTGGTAACAGATCGTTATCAACAATATCCAGTGTCATTGGACCAACATAGCGAAATCGAATAATCCCTTGCTTATCGATTAAGAATGTCTCTGGTGTACCGTAGACTCCAAACAGCATTGCGTATTTTCCATTGGGATCATAGATCACTTGGCGATAAGGGTTTCCCATTTCCTCAAGATATTTCTTTGCAGCTTGCCGCTCGTCTTTATAATCCAAACCATATAATTGAATTCCTTCCTTTTTAGCAATGTCTACCAATAATGGATGTTCTATTTGACAGGCAAAACACCAGGTAGCCCATACGTTCAACAGTGTTACTTTTCCTTTGAAAAATTGACTTGCAACACCAAAATTCTCCTCTAATGAAGGCGCATGAAATAAAGGTACCTTCTTATTAATTAATTTTGAAGGCAATAAATTAGGGTCTTTGCCTAATCCACGCCAGAGAAAAAACATTATTGAGCCAAAAATTAACAATGGCAGCAGAAAACGTAAACGGTTAATCATTATATAGTTTCTTTTTGTATTGTCGACTTGTAATAGCAGCCATTAGTCCTCCTATCATCATTAGTAAACCTCCAAGCCAAATAAAACGGATAAAAGGTTTATAATAAATTCGCATTGACCAGGCCCCTTGCTCTAATGCCTCGCCCATTGCAATATATAAATCACTGAAAGGCATGACTTTAATGCCTGGCTTGGCGAGCACAACTTTTTGTGAATTATAGATTCGTAGTTGTGATTGCAAAATAGATTCTTGTTGGTGATGATTAGTGACTAAAAATTCTCCTACATAACTTTTATAATTAGGGCCATCAAGTGTTTTTACATCTATGAAGTGAACCTTATAGGGACCAATAACTAGATCGTCACTAAGCTTAATTCGAATATCTTTTTCAATTTTATAAGCCGAGGATAGGACAATACCAATAACACAAATGGCAAAACCAAGGTGGGCAAAAATCATTCCCCAACGAGAACCAAAACCTGATACTGTTTTTTTCTTCCTACCCATTGAATTTTGCTGCAATGTGGCCAAAATAACCCAAAAAGCAAGCAGCAAGCCAATGATGACATTTAAATTGAAATGACCCGTTAACAAAAAAGGTAGTGCCAATGCAAAGACAAAAGCAAGTAGCAAAGTATATTTAAAACGCTTTATTACTAATATGATTTTTGAATTTTGCCATTGTAAGGCAGGACCAATAGCCATTAAAAAAAGCGTAGGGATAATTAAGGGAATAAAAACAGCATTAAAATAGGGCGGCCCTACTGATAATTTACCCAGCCCTAGAGCATCAATAATTAACGGGTATAATGTTCCTAAAAGAACAGTTAATGTACACGTTGTAAGCAGTACATTATTCGTCAATAACATAGTCTCTTTCGACCAAAAATTAAAAATACCACTATTTTGGATCAAATTGCCTCGCCAAGCATAAAGCGCCAGAGAACCGCCTACGACAACTGCCAGGAAATACAGCATATAAGCCCCTCTTGCTGGATCAACTGCAAAGGCATGAACCGAGACTAAAATGCCCGAACGAACTAAAAAAGTACCCATTAAACTTAACGAGAAAGTGCATACCGCCAAAAGAATAGTCCATGCCTTAAATGTCTCACGCTTTTGTGTTACTAATAAGGAATGAATTAATGCCGTACCCAACAGCCAAGGCAAAAAAGAAGCATTCTCAACAGGATCCCAAAACCACCAGCCCCCCCAACCTAATACCCGATATGCCCACCAACTCCCAAGCGTAATGCCAAAGGTCAAAAAACTCCAAGCAATCAATGTCCAAGGTCTTGACCAACGTGCCCAATTGGCATCAAATCGACTACTCAATAAAGCAGCAATCGCAAAGGCAAAAACAACTGAAAATCCTACATAACCCATATACAGCACTGGCGGATGAATTGCCAAGCCAGGATCTTGTAATAAAGGGTTTAAATCTCTGCCATCTGCAGGTATATCAGACAAAAACCTAGCAAAAGGGTTGGAGGTCATAAGTAAAAAAAGAAGAAAGCCAAAACTAATAATTGCCAGAACAGATAACACTCGTCCTCTAGTCATAAGTGGAATTTTTTTACTAAATAGGCTTACTAACAAGGTCCAGAAGCTCAGAATCAACACCCATAAAAGCAAAGAACCTTCATGTGCTCCCCAGATTGCACAAAAACGATACAGAATTGGGAGGTGAGTATTTGAGTTTTGTGCGACATAAGCCACTGAAAAGTCATTGGTAATAAACGCATATGCCAAAATCCCAAAGCTTAATGCAATAAGTATAAATTGAGCAAAGGAAAGAGAGATTGCAGCATAGACCCAATTTGCCTTACCCCGATATGTCCCCAGCATTGGTAAAATTGCTTGTACTAAAGCTAAGCACAGCGCCATAATCAAACTGTAATGACCAATCTCGGGTATCATTTGCCATTATCCTGTTTTATGCCTGGTGGCATATACTTTTCATCATGCTTTGCTAGTACTTGGCTTGCATTAAATATACCATTAGATCCAAACTGGCCTTCAACAACAACTCCTTGACCTGGGCGAAATAAAGCCGGTAGGACACCAACATACTCAACCTTTACCTCTTTATAATAATCAGTAATAACAAAAGCCATCTTCAGGCTATTGGTTTGCCGTTTTAGACTACCGTTTTTTACCAATCCTCCTACTCGTAGATGATTACTAGGCAAGGGGACAGACAACTGGCTTGGTGTATAATATAAATTTATATTTTTATTCAAAGCAAAGAGAATTAAGCTAACTGTAACTCCTACACCAATAATCATTCCACTTAGCAATATTAACCGCTTTTGACGCTTAGAATTCAATGCGAATTTGACTCCGTAACTTAGCCTTTAACTGGCGAAATCGCCTTAAAGGCAATAGTATACTTATGGTAAAAATTACAATCATAGCAATATAAGATGGCCAAACATATTGGCCATAACCACCCATCTGGAGTAAAGTGAAAAAGGAATAGATTAGGTGCTCCATGATAAACACTCTTTTAACCAGGCTGCACGATACTCTCGGACTAAAATTTCATTTCTGGCACGCAGAAGCAAAACAATAATATAAAATAATCCAAAAGCCACTATCATCGAAAGTAATGGGTATAGCATTGACCTATCAATTGAAGGTGCATGGAGTTGAATGAGGGTGGATTTCTGATGAAGAGTATTCCACCAGTAAACTGAATAGTGAATAATCGGTAGGTCAACGCTTCCAACTAAAACTAAGATACTGCTTGCACGAATGCCTTTCTCTGAATTAGGGAAGGCAGCTTGTAGCGCGATTATGCCAAAATAAAGAAATAATAAGATTAATTCTGAAGTTAAACGTGCATCCCATAACCACCATGTCCCCCACATTGGCTGACCCCATAAGGCACCTGTTAATAAGCCCAAGCAGGTAAGGGAAGCGCCTATTTTACTACTACTATAAAAGAGAATTTCAGCCAGTTTGATTCGCCAAATTAGACTGATCGCGGCCATTAAAGCCATAAATAAGTAAATCGCTAATGACATTACACTACTTGGAACATGAACATAAATTATACGAAAGGCATCACCTTGTTGATAATCTGAAGGCGCAATGAAAAGACCTCCTATCAAACCATAGCTAAGTGCAATGAAAAAACAAATCCCTACCCAAGGTAACGTTTTAGTGCTAAACCAGTAGAAACGCTTAGGCGATGCCAATTGATAAAAGCATTTTAGCATTTAATATATTACCCTTGAGGATTTGAGAAAGTGCCACATTATAACCAAAAAACTATATAAATTGCTAAGGGCTCTTAATATTTTTCAGTACTAATGGAGCTCTTGAGGTTTTTTAAATGATTTTGCGATCGTTCTACTGACGGCGAAAAAACGGCTAACAAGGTTCTGCTTATCCAAGTTCCTATGATACATTATTCTATTGAATTGATTTTCAACAAGTTCCAATTGCTTAACCGCTTCAGTATAACCATCCACAGTACAGTCTTTCATAAAACATTCTTTTTGATTGTTTAAATCTGTTTTATATTGTCGTAGTTCTTGAATCTTTTGCTTAATAGCATATTCCTTAAAAATTAGACTCTCCAACTCACCAGATAAATTTTTGATTTCCAATAGAAGAATTTTTTTGCCATTTTGCAACATGGCAAATTGATAGAGCAATTTATGCTTAATTTCATCAAACTCTATATGCTGATCACTATACAAATCAAAGCTTCTATTTAAAGAGTTTAGAATCTCAACCTTGCTCTTTAAATCATTTAGTTGTAGAGATAAAATATTACGTTCTGTTATTAAAGCTGTGATTTCTCTGTCAACTTCCATTTCAACTTTGAGATATATACTTTCAAGTTTTATAAGAATATTGTCATAAACATTATATGTAGCCATTTTCCTTCCTCAGCTCTCCTTTAAAAAATTAATGAGCAGGTATCAACAGTATAGAAGTTCTAACCCGCTATAAGATGTAAGTTGTTATCAATCACCTGCTAACAGATTAAATATTATTAAAAAAATCATTTTTTATTCATGTATATAAGTAAGCGATACAAGGGTTTGTCCTACAAAAGATAGCTAGGATGGCGTACGCTAAACTCATCCATGTTTCATTAAATAACGTCAGTTCGACGAATCTAAGCAAAGAATCTCTACTGCCGTCGTCCCGCGGCTTGTCCGCGGGATCCAGTTCTCCTTCCTGGATCCCGCGGACAAGCCCATAGGTATCTACACAAGTAAGGAAACCTAAGCTAACATGCAATTTTTTTTAAGAAATCACTATTGGTCATATGAGATTTTACTAATTTGTTGTAACGTTTTACCAACCTTGGGTCTAAATCCATTTTGCAATTCCTTCTTAGAGTGCTATTTCTTAAAAAAAATTGCATGTTTTAACCTCATATATGGAGTTTAAAGCATCATAATTCAGTGGAATTATTGCTCCGGCTGCTGGCACTTGCAGCTACCCCCTCTCCCGCGCTATAATTTTTACTAGAATCAATAAGTTACCAGCGGGAGAGGGTTGGGGTGAGGGCAAAGTTGGGAGCAGAGTTTGCCCTCACCCCAACCCTCTCCCGCAATAACTTATTGTTTATAGCAGACTTTTTTGCGCGGGAGAGGGGGCGGCTGCAAGTGCTACATGAGGCTGTTATCTTACTAAAAACTCCGAGCTAATAGTATGTTAGCTTAGGTTTCCTTACTTGTGTAGATACCTATGGGACAAGCCGCGGGACGACGGCAAGGAGCGATGACTTTTACTTAATGGCAGTGGCCGTAATCCACCCCACCTCTCTTAGATTCGTCGAACTGACGTTGAATAGCCACGCGTCCTCATTACAAAAACTATTCCAAACTGATTTTTATTGCAGAAGCTAATATTAAAGGTGCAAATGTTAAGGTGAGAGTCAAAAATGCTGTCAAAAATAACAATTGACTGGTAATAGGCAAATGATTTGAAGCATCATTTACTGCACCGGCTGCAAATATTAAGACCGGCAAATAAAGGGGCACTACCAATAAGATCAACATCAGGCCACGATTTCGAAGACTTAAAGTTAGTGCGGAGCCAATGGCCCCTATCATCGTCAAAACTGGAGAACCTAATAATAAACTTAAAATTAATACGATAATAGTTTGAAAAGAAAGGAAAAAAAATTTAGCGACAATAAAGCTTACTGCCAATAAAGGAAGCGCAGTTAATAACCAATGAGTAACTATTTTTGCAAAAAACAAAAGCGATAAAGAATGAGGGCTTAGCACCATTTGTTCCAATGTACCATCTTCATAATCACTTAAAAAAATAGACTCAAGAGACAGCATATTGGCAAATAGTAGGCAAATCCAGATGACACCAGGTCCCATGACTCTTAATTGCATAGGGTCAGAAGTTACTGCCAAAGGGAAGAGCATAGTTACTAAGACAAAGAATAAGATAGGGATAAGAAACTCTATTTTATGACGATAAGCAATAAGAAAGTCTCTTTTTACGATAGTGCGTATTGCAAACATTATGGCTTTTCCGGAATTCCCGTGGTTGACAAGAGTCTCTCCCTTTGAAAAGGGAAGTTAAAGAGGGTTGGGTTGAGGGCAAACTCTGCTCCCAACTTTGCCCTCACCCCAACCCTCTCCCGCTGGTAACTTATTGATTCTAGCAAAAATTATAGCGCGGGAGAGGGGGTAGCTGCAAGTGCCAGCAGCCGGAGCAATAGTTCCACTGAATTATGACGCTTTAAACTCCAAGCTGAAGTTAATTAACGTCAGTTCGACGAATCTAAGAGAGGTGGGGTGGATTACGGCCACTGCCATTAAGTAAAAGTCATCGCTCCTTGCCGTCGTCCCGCGGCTTGTCCGCGGGATCCAGGAAGGAGAACTTGGATCCCGCGGACAAGCCGCGGGACGACGACAGTAGAGATTCTTTGCTTAGATTCGTCGAACTGACGTTAATTAGGATCTAGATTAGGAATAAGCTCTAATTCAATGTATAAGTTAAAGTTTTTTTTTATAGCTTGATGGGATGTTATAATAATCATACCGCCCTCATTTAAATGTTTACTCATCAAATGATGGCAAAGGTAAATACCTTCTTCATCTAAAGATGAGAAAGGTTCATCTAAAATCCATAGCTTGGCTGCAGTAAGATATAATTTAGCCAAAGCAAGCCGTTGCTTCTGGCCAGATGAAAGAAAACCTGCCAATATGCTTGCTTTTGATCCTAAGCTAAGACGCTCTAAAGTGACCTTTAAGTCTTCTTTGCTAGGTTTTTCTTTAATTGCAGTAGATAACTGTAAATTCTCTAAAACGGTCAGTGATGACTTAATCGAATTTTTATGGCCAAGATAAAATAGTTGTTCTTTATAAGCCGAATGATAAAAAATACTTTCACCTGCCCAACGTATTTCTCCCACTATAGGCTTTGCAAGACCTGCCAAAGATCGCAACAGGGTGGTTTTACCTATGCCATTAGGACCTTTTAAATGGATAATCTCTCCAGGTTTCAAGGTAAAATTGATAGGCGAAAACAAAATGCGGTTGTCAAAAAAACAAACTACGTTTTTTACTTGCAAATTTACTATAGTCATCGCCTTTTTTCCTACTATGTAAAATCCAAGTTCTTTAAATAATTTTTAAACTCTACACTGACTTCCGGATGCTTAAAGGCCTGAGCAACTGTTGCTTGGAGATAACCTAATTTACTTCCACAATCATAGCGTATACCTTCAAACTGATAGGCATAGACAGATTGTTCCTTGAGTAATTGAGAAATGCCATCAGTCAACTGAATTTCACCGCCAGTTCCAACGCCAACATTTTCTAGCAACTCAAATATCCGTGGTGTCAATATATAGCGACCTACAGCAGCCAATGTCGAAGGAGCTTCCTCTGGGCTTGGCTTTTCTATAATCTCCCTTATACAATTTGACTCTGGCAATAAGTCTATAATGCCATACTTTTCAGTTTCACTTAGCAGAACCTTCTGAGCAGCTATGACACTACATTGCTTTATATTATAAAGTTCAGCCATTTTAACCAGGCAATAGGTAGGACTACAATCAATTAAATCATCAGCTAATATTACTGCAAAGGGCTCGTCGCTAATAACGTTCTTGGCGCATAAAACTGCATGGCCTAAGCCTAAAGGATTTGGTTGGCGAATATAAATACATGAGACACCTCGTGGGATAATCCCTCTTATAATAGATAACAGTCGTTCCTCGCCACGCTCTTCTAGCTTGGATTCCAGCTCATAATCAGAATCGAAATGATCTTCAATGGCTCTTTTACTAATTCTGGTCACAAAAATCAGCTCTCTTACCCCTGCCGCAATGGCTTCCTCAACAGCATACTGAATGAGTGGCTTGTCCACAATGGGAAGCATTTCCTTGGGATTTGCCTTAGTTGCAGGTAAAAAACGGGTACCAAGCCCTGCAACTGGAAACACTGCCTTCTTAACTGTTTTTTTTACCATACCCTTCCCTCCTTATAGAATGATAGTTTAGCCCATTCAAACATGTTCCTTAATCTGCAACTAATATAGAACTATTTTTGTCCAAAATCTTATCCACTATCTTTTTGCTAAAGCCTTTCACCTTAGAAAGATCTTGTACTGATTTTAAAGGGCCTTTTTCCTGCCGATAGTCTATGATAGCTTGAGCTTTTTTAGGACCTACACCAAATAATTGTTGAAGAGAAACTTTATCGAGCTGAGTTTAAGTTAACTTTTAAAGTTTCTCTTTGATATTGATTAATCCCCTTGGGTTCTATTTTCCGGACTTGAGTTGTTTGTTCCCAAATTGCCTTAAAACCTTTTGCATTAATTGAATGAAATAACAATAGATATATCAGTATATTCATAGCTCAAAGAATAATTGGCAGACTGCTAAAAATAAATACCGGAAATTACCCAAGGGATCGAAAATAGACTACTTGCTAGCAACCCCATAAAGTGGGCGGACGGTATTCCAATGTTTACACCCAGGACAATGCCAATACAAATTGGAAGCTGAGAAACCGCATTCGGTACAACGATAGGTAGGTTTGTCAGCCAATAAAGTTGTGACTAAATCTCTTAGCAACAAAAGCTTGTCCTTCGCATCACCCTCGGAAATAGTGAGATATAATTCAATTAAACGGTCTAGACCTCGAAGGGAAGGCGATCTTCTGATTTGTTCAGCAATAAAATTAATAGCAGCACGGTTGCCCTGTTGCTTTCTGATATATTCGGAGATAGCGATAACAATAGATGTCCGAGGATATAGATTTAAGTGCGACCATAGATAACTTATATATTCGTCTTCTTGCTGTATTTTTTCATAGCAAAATCGCAATGGTACAATTGTTTCAGACAGATAATCTGGGTCTTGAGTAGGAATATTTTTATAATGCTCTATAGCAGTAAAATAGTTCCCAAGACCAATGGCATATTCAGCAAAAGCTAGATTAGCCCTTACACAGTTTCTATCCGATACTAATGCTTTATTCAAATAATAATGGACTTTTTCATGGTCATTGCTCAATCGCTCTAGATCCGCTAATTCGCAGTAATAATGAGCAATAGTTGACTGCATAGATTCTCTTATTTTTTCTTCAAGTAATTTAGCGATCTTAATGGCCTGTTGCCAGTCTTTTTGCTGTTGATAAATGTTAAGTAGGTAACGAAGACTTGAAACGACTTCTTGATTTTTATTTACAAGCTCTAAGAAAAGTCTTTCTGCTTGATCCAATACACCAGCTCTTAAATAATCTTGAGCTAATTCGTGAAGTGCTTGATTACGTTGAGCTTGTTCGAGCTGAGGACGGGTAATCAAATTTTGATGAATTCTAATGGCTCGATCCACCTCCCCCCGACGTCTAAATAAGCTTCCCAAGGCCAAGTGAGTTTCAATAGTATCACGATCTACCGCCAGTAATTTAATGAAAATATCAACAGCTTTATCAGGCTGTTCATTAATAAGGTAGTTCAACCCTAAAAAATAATTACGGTGAAGAGCTTGATTAAGTTTTTTTTCAGGTAATTGTTGCTGGCTCTTTCTTCCCATATACCAACCAGAAACAGAAGCGACTGGAAGCAGAAGAAGTAAAAGCTCTATCATTTCCGTCTTAAACCTTTCCGCTTGCTACTTCTTTCTCTAACTGTCTAATTCTATTCTTTAATTGGTAATCGCGTTTTTTCATTTTTAGAATCCTGCCCAATGCGACTATAAAACCAATTAAAATGCCTAAACCAACAGCCAAAACTAAGAGTAAAGATAATGAAATTTCTTTGACGCCGAAATAATAATTTAAATTAACAGGCATTGCGTTTAATAGAGCGAAAGTAAGTCCCAAAACAATAAGAATGATGGCAACAAGAAAAGTAAAAATTCGCATATATATCCCTACAAAAATTTTTTGCAAAAACTACCTGTCATTGCGAGTGAGGCGCATCGAGAGCGGAGCAATTTGATGTTTGATCCGAAGAGGCTGGTGCACTCGCAATGACGGACGTGGGCAAATTTATTCTTCTTTTTTTTCTATTTGTTCCTTTAATAAATCTCCCAAAGTAGTTGCGGTTGGCGTCTCAGGCTTGCTTCGTGGTTGCTTTGCTGGCTGCGCCGGTTGCTCAATAATCTCTCGCATGGTCAGGTAAATAACTCGATTCTTACGATCGATATTAGCCACTTTAGCTTCTACCTCATCGCCTTCTTTCATATGCTCACGAACATCCTTAACTCTTTCCTCAGAAAGATCGCTTGCACGCAGTGTTCCTTGAACGTTATCGCCAAGATCGATAAGAGCATGCTTAGAATCAACTTCAATAACACGACCTTTGATACTCGTTCCTTTGCCTTTTTCGTCAGCAAACCTGCCAAAAGGATCATTTTCAAGCTGTTTGATACCTAAGGAAATACGCTCTCGCTCAGGATCAATTGCCAGAATAACAGCTTCAACCTCTTGACCTTTCTTATAGCGGCGTACGGCTTCTTCACCAGTTTCATTCCAGGAGATATCCGATAAATGGACAAGACCATCAATGCTCCCTTCTAAGCCAATGAAGATACCAAAGTCAGTTATGGATTTAATCGTACCTTTAATTCTTTCATCTTTTTGATGATGTTCTGAAAATTCTTTCCATGGATTAGTCTGACACTGCTTAATACCTAGAGAAATACGACGGCGTTCTTCATCGATATCAAGTACCATGACTTCAACTTCATCTCCAATCTGAACAACTTTAGCCGGATGAATATTCTTGTTGGTCCAATCCATTTCGGACATGTGCACAAGACCCTCAATACCATTTTCAATTTCAACAAAACAGCCATAGTCCGCAAGGTTAGTCACTTTACCATAGAGACGAGTTCCAACAGGGTAACGACGTGCAATATTAGACCATGGATCTTCACCCATTTGTTTTAAGCCAAGAGAGACACGTTTTTTATCCCTATCATATTTAAGTACTTTTACTTTAATTTCTTCACCTACTGATAACATTTCACTTGGGTGTTTAACGCGCTTCCAAGACATATCTGTAATATGCAAAAGACCATCGACACCACCTAAATCAATAAAGGCACCATAGTCAGTAATGTTTTTAACAATTCCGGTCACACTTTGGCCTTCTTGTAAGTTTTCTAAAAGAGCTTCGCGCTCAGTACCTGATTCTTCTTCAACCACTGCACGTCGAGAAACAACTATATTGCTACGTTTTTTATCCATCTTGATAATTTTAAATCCAAGCTCCTTGCCTTCTAAGAAGGAGGGATCGCGTACGGGTCTTACATCAACCAATGAGCCCGGTAAGAATGCGCGTATTGAATTAACTGAAACCGTAAAACCCCCTTTAACGCGTTCGGTAATAACACCTTGGACAGTATCTTTATTATCATATGATGTCTCAAGGGTGAGCCAAGCTTCTGCTTTTTTAGCTTTCTCACGAGACAAACGTGTTTCTCCAAAACCGTCTTCAATGGTGTCAATAACAACACTTACCTTATCACCAGTTTTTGCATGGAGTTCACCTCTATCATCTAGAAACTCTTCAACGGGTATAATGGCATCAGATTTTAAACCGGCATTGACAATAATAGCGTCTGATCCGACATGGGTAATAATAGCAGTAATCACCGAGCCAGGACGAAAATTTGTTTGTTCCAAGCTCTCTTTCAATAATTGTGCAAAATTTTCTGTCATAAACTAAATCCTAAGAGGAATCCATTTCAGTTAACCATGCTCCAAGCATGGGTTTAATTAAGGAAAGCGCTTGCAATAACTTGCACATTCCTAAAAATCTTCCTTTAGAAATGCAAAATACATTTCTATAAGAAGCCCTAATAAGGAACGTGCTTGAAGTAACTTGTTTTTCCAGGTTATTTCATGCACGTCCCTTGTAAAGTATAGCAAGTATGCAAATGGTCCACTACACAGTTTTGAAAACGCTGTGTATACATTGCATAATCTTTTCAAAGGTCTTATCAATATTAAGTTTAGTGGTATCAATTAATATTGCATCTTGAGCAGGTTTCAGTGGGGAAACGGTGCGATGTTCATCACGAAAATCTCGCTCGACTAACTCATCAAAAATGCTTGCCAGGCTAACATTAATTCCCTTTTGTTTCAACTGCATATATCTTCTTTTTGCTCTTTCTTCTCGATCTGCAATAATAAAGAATTTAAGCTCGGCTTCTGGAAAAACAACAGTACCCATATCTCTTCCATCAGTTACAAGTCCAGGCAAAGTGCAGAAAACACGTTGCCTAGATAAAAGTGCAGTCCTTACCTCGGGAATGGCTGCAATTATGGAAGCAAGATTGCCACAACTTTCTGTATGAATTTCATCAGTTACATCATCAGATGACAAATAGATTTTATTAAAATGGTTAGATTCAAATTTGACCGGCAGCTCTTTGGCTAATTTGGCTAACTCGGTAATTTCTTCCTGATGGATATTACACTGCACTGAAGCAAAGGCCAGCACTCGATATAAAGCACCGCTTTCTAAATAATGCCATTGCAATGCACTAGCCACTAACCTTGCAATAGTCCCCTTTCCTGAGCCACTAGGACCGTCAATTGTTATAACAGGTGGCTTAATCAACTCTAGTTTCTCTTGCTTCAATATTTATTCCAACAAATCTTGCAAGCTCTACGAAATTTGGAAATGATGTCGCTACATTCTCACAGTTTGTAATAATTATTTCTTCTTCTGCAACGCTACCCGCAATGGCAAAAGACATAGCAACACGATGGTCACCATAACTGTCTACTTGTCCTCCTTTGATTCTTCCTCCTTCTATAAGCATGCCATCAGGTTGCGCTTCAACGTTGATACCTATTCTCTGCAAGCCTTCCGCCATTACTTGAATTCGATCCGTCTCTTTAACATGCAACTCCTGAGCACCGCGTAATACAGTAAATCCATGAGCACAGGCAGCTGCGATAAAAATAACTGGGAATTCATCAATTGCTAAAGGAACTTGATCCAAAGGGATATCAATACCATGCAAGTAGGCGGACCGCACTCGAATATCAGCGACATATTCTGAGCCTACCACTGCTTCATTTTCGAATGTAATATGTCCGCCCATTAATCGCAATATATTGATAATGCCGATACGATAAGGATTGATACCAATATTTTTCAAAACAATCTCAGAATTTGGAGTGATGGTAGCGGCGATAATAAAAAAGGCGGCTGATGAAATATCACTAGGCACCTCAATATGGGTTGAATGCAATATTCCTTGACCCTTAATGCGAATTTTATGACCTGACATTGATATGGGATAATTAAAAGCCTCCAGCATGCGTTCAGTATGATCACGAGTCGTCACAGGAGAAATTAGAATAGTTTCTCCTTGCGCGTAAAGACCTGCCAATAACAAACAAGATTTCACTTGGGCGCTAGGGATTGGCATCGTGTAATGAAGATTCTTTAGAAGTTCAACTCCATGTATTTGCAGTGGGGCAGTGCCATCTGTTTGTAGGTCAATACGTGCCCCCATTTGTGTTAAAGGATCTACTATTCGACCCATGGGCCTTTTTAACAATGACTCATCCCCAATCAATATGGAATCAAAGGGCTGTCCAGCGAGTACACCCGCCAGCATACGCATTGAGGTACCTGAATTACCACAATCAATGGGGGTAAGCGCTGGCGCTAACCCTTTTAAACCTTTTCCGTATACCAAAATTTCCTCATTCGATTGCTCTATTTTTACAGAAAGTTTCTGCATTGCCCGAAGGCTAGCAAGCGTATCTTCTGCAAGCAAAAAACCTCTAATAATTGTTGTCCCTTCTGCAAGAGAGCCCAAGATAATAGCTCGATGGGAAATTGATTTGTCACCGGGAACGACCAGAGATCCACCCAGAGATTTGGATTTATGCACATAATAGGATAAATTTGCTTTCATCATGCTAATTAACCGAAACGATTAGAAAAATCATTCATAAAATGAATTAAATGGTTAATTCCCTCTACAGGCATAGCGTTATAAATACTCGCTCGCATTGCACCTACTAGCTTATGGCCTTTTAGATTGGTTAGCCCAACTTCGTTGGCCTCTTCCAAAAACTGCTGATTAAGAGAATCATCATGCAACCCAAACACAACGTTCATTCGTGAACGATAAGTGGGGTCTATATGGTTATGGTAAAAATCACTCTGATCAATATAATTATATAATTTATCTGCCTTTAGCTGATTTTTTTTGGCAATTGCAGAAAGTCCGCCCTGCGCTTTAAGCCACTTGAAAGTAAGACCTGCCATATACCACGCAAATGTAGGGGGCGTATTGTACATAGAATCTTCATTTGCATGAAGCTCGTAGTTAAACATACTAGGTGTAAATGGCAAGGCATTGCCTAATAAGTCTTGCCTAACTATCACTAATGTGAGTCCGGCAGGTCCTATATTTTTTTGTGCGCCAGCATATATCAAAGCAAATCGTGAGACATCAAAGACTCTTGATAAAAGATTAGATGACATGTCAGAAACTAAAAGCAAATCATCTACATCAGGAATAGTCGGGAACTCAATGCCATTAATGGTTTCATTATCTACATAGTGGAAATAAGCAGCCTCAGAATTAATTTCCCAAGAGTTTCTTGGGGGAACAGTTCTATAGTCAAACTCATCACTGGAAGCAACTGTATTAACCTTACAATAGCGTTGTCCTTCTTTAAGGGCAAGCTTTGACCATATTCCTGTATCCAAGTAGTCGGCGGTTTGCTTCCCACGCAATAAATTCATCGGGACCATAGCAAACTGACTTCTGGCACCCCCCTGTAAAAAGAGAACTATATAATCAGAAGGGATTTGCAATAGTTCTCTCACATTCGCCTCTGCCTCTTGCGCAATAGCAACGTATTCCTTGCTCCTATGACTGACTTCCATGACCGACATACCAAGGTCCTGCCAATCTAATAATTCCTCTTTTGCCGTTTGCAATACCTCCAAAGGCAAAGTTGCCGGTCCTGCGCTGAAGTTATAAACACGTGTCATAATAATTCCTTCTTTGGAAACAACTTTCGACAAACATTAAATTGCTATTGGCCTTCTTCATCCAATAATTTTTCAACAACAGGCTGAATGCCAACAAGTTTTTCTTCATTGCTAAGTGAAATCAGGCGAACACCTTGCGTATTTCTACCTAAAACAGAGACTTCACTTACGCGTGTTCGAACTAATGTCCCACGATTGGTGATTAATAATATTTCATTATCATCGCATACTTGAATGGCTCCTACCACTTGACCATTTCTTTCACTCACTTGAATTGAAATAACTCCCCTGCCTCCTCGTCCGGTACATCTATAATCATTGATATCAGTACGTTTGCCATACCCATTTTCAGTGGCAGTCAAGATTGAGCCTTCTGGCTTTGCTACAATCATAGCAATGACGCGTTGTTGGTTTAACCGCATACCTTTGACGCCACGTGCTACTCGCCCCATAGCTCTAACTTCATTTTCATTAAAGCGTATTACTTTTCCACTATTGGAAAAAAGCATAATATCCTGATCACCGTTAGTTAAATCAACACTAACCAAATTGTCTTCGGGTGTCATCTCCAAAGCAATTATGCCATTTGTGCGAGGACGAGAGAATTGCTCTAAAGAGACTTTTTTAATAATCCCCCGTGCTGTGACCATCATAATGTACCTATCTGAGGTAAACTCTCGCACAGAGAGGATGGCACTAATCCGTTCGTCAGCGACTAATGGCAACAAATTGACTAAGGGTCTTCCCAGCGACTCTCGACTTGCTTGCGGAATTTGATAAACCTTCAGCCAATATACTTTCCCATGATTGGAGAAACACAAGACGGTATCATGGGTATTTGCGATTAAAAGGTGAGAAATATAATCCTCTTCTTTCACCTGAGTTGCCGACTTGCCGCGGCCACCTCGATGTTGAGCAGAATAAGCAGCTAATGATTGGGTTTTAGCGTAACCATGATGAGAAATAGTTACAACGACATTTTCTTCAGAAATTAAATCTTCGTAAGCGAGGATTCCCGTGCTATCGATTATTTCCGTTCTACGGGCATCGCCAAACTCCTTTTTAATTTCATCCAGTTCTTCTCGAATAACTTGCATTAGGCGGGAGGGGTTGCCCAAAATATCTAATAAATCAATAATGATGCGCAAAAGGTTGCGGTATTCAGACAATATCTTATCTTGTTCAAGTGCTGTTAAGCGATGCAAACGCAGGTCTAATATAGCCTGTGCTTGTGCTGGCGATAATTTATAGCCTTTATCATTTAGGCCAAATTCGGCATCTAAATCTATGGGTCTAGATATTTGATTATCCGTACTTTGTAATAAATCAGAAATACTTCCAATAGGCCAAGCTTCAGCCAACAATTTTTCTCTGGCTATTGAAGGACTTTGAGAACCTTTGATAATTGCAATAATTTTATCAATATTTTCTAAGGCTATGCCTAATCCTTCTAACAAGTGCGCCCGCTCTCTTGCCTTGCGCAGTTCATAAACGCTACGACGCGTAACAATTTCTCTTCGATGATAGATAAAAGCTTCAAGCAGTTCTTTTAAATTTAGAACTCGCGGCCTACCTTGATCAAGGGCGACCATATTAATACCAAAAACAGTTTCCAGCTGGGTACGTGCGTATAAATTATTAAGCATGACTTCCGCATTTTCATTCCTTCGCAGTTCAATAACCATCCTCATGCCATCTTTATCTGACTCATCGCGAATAGCAGTAATCCCCTCTAATTTTTTTTCTTTAACCAGCTCACTAATTTTTTCCAGTAGACGGGCTTTATTGACTTGATAAGGTAATTCATTAATAACGATAGTCTGCTTGTTGGAGGTGTCATCGACTTCAATGGAAGCTCGAGCGCGAACGTAAATGCGACCACGTCCAGTTTGGTAGGCTTCTAATATCCCTGCTCTACCATTAATAATGCCTGCTGTTGGAAAATCAGGACCAGGAATATATTTTATTAGATCACTGATGCTAAGCGTAGGGGTATTGATTAACGCGATACAAGCATTGATTACCTCATCCACATTGTGCGAGGGTATATTTGTTGCCATACCAACCGCAATGCCAGACGAGCCATTCACAAGCAAATTGGGAATGCGAGTAGGCAACACAGAAGGAGCCAATTCGGTCTCATCGTAATTGGGAACAAACTCTACAGTCTCTTTATCTAAATCCGCCAATATGCTATGGGCAAATTTCGACATGCGAATTTCTGTATATCGCATGGCTGCCGGAGCATCACCATCCACTGAGCCAAAATTACCTTGACCATCTACGAGCATATAACGAAGAGAGAAGGGTTGCGCCATTCGTACAATTGTATCATAAACAGCGCTGTGTCACTATGCGGATGGTATTTACCAATTACATCCCCCACAATTCTCGCCGATTTTTTGTAGGCTTTATTCCAGTCATTATTCAATTCACTCATTGCAAAGAGGACACGGCGGTGCACCGGCTTTAAGCCATCTCGCACATCTGGCAAAGCACGTCCAACAATAACGCTCATTGCATAATCTAGATAGGAATTTTTCAGCTCTTTCTCAAGACTGACGGGGATAATTTCTTTGGCAAATTCTGTCATAATATAGGGCTCATTTTTAATGAAACAATCTTTAGAAACGCCCGAATAACAAAAATCCTCGCTAACCCTCCTTTACAAGGGAGAACCTTCTTTCCCTTGTAAAGGAGGGTTAGCGAGGATTTTTGTTATTTCGAGTGTCATTCTTTAGGATTTTACCATATACCTGAGGATTAAGGAACCTGCCTGCTTTCCGCCCAATCCCTCTAACTTTTTGAGGAAGATGGGGGAGTATATCTTTCCTCGGATTTGATGCTACTAGGGCTAGTACTTGATCCAAAGAGGCTTTTGTTTGGTGCAAAAAACGCTGAAACTGTTTTTTTGCGAGTAAGAAGTGGGGGGAGATCGTTTTTTTCCACTAAGTCATAAGTATTAGCTTGGTACAAATATGTTTTATTAGGGTTATCTCCCTTAAAACAATTTTCAATTGTTATTCTTTGAGCCTCTTTAAGAGCTAAACCTTCCTTGCAAAGAAATAAGTCTAAGTGGTCATTCTTAGGAGAAAATTCAACCCTCAATCTTGTGCCAACGTCGATTCCTGAATCCTTCTCAATATATTGTATTGAATTGACATTATTCTTAAACCGGTTTAAAAATTCTTCTTTACTAAAGTAATCAGATGGAGCTTTATTATAAATGCTATTATTTGAGATAAGTGTTTTATTAGGCGCTATCACCAATACATCAATTTTTTCATCTTCCCTTAAATTGGCATCTTTATTTTTGTAGGGAATTTTTGGATTTAAATCACAATAATTAGGCCGATAATATTTCTCACCAACTGCCGTCAGATTGTCATTATATAAAGTCTGAATAGGATCATAATGAAGAAGCCAATAACGATTATTAACGGTTGACCTACAAATAACAATAAAGCATTGTCCTATTTCTGCATAGATAGAATCATTATACTTAATTTCACCTTTCCTTTCACTTAATGAATGATCATATGCAAAAATGTTACTGCGATTTTTTTCAATAGTATTTGTTTTCTGATATATTATGTTTTTTAAACCAATAATCCGCTTGACAGTTTCTTCATGATCTTCTCGTCTACCCTCATATATATTTAAGTTATTTAGATGGGCAGAAATTAGATTCATTTCCTGCGTAAAATTAATGTCTTTTATTTTTAAACAATCTTCTTGCAGTTTATTTATATCTTCTAATGAATAATCAGTATCAATTTCCAAATCTTCCTGTAAGCTTTTAATTTCTTTATCTAAATTCTCCCTCAGCGTAACAATATGCGACTCTATATATTCAATAAAAGTTAAGATTAAAGGAGCATTCGTGAATGGTTGGCCTTCAAAATCATATGTATTATTAAAGCTAACTCGCCCTCGAGCCTTTACTTCCCAAGGGTTATCGTCTGATATTTTTTCAAAGGGAGTTAAGTAATAAACTTCAGAGTTTGAATCAATAAAAATTGTCTGCCAATTATCTAAATAGAAATTTTTCATTTATGGTGCCTTCTTCTCTCTCATTTTATGATTTCAATCTCTTCTGAAATCTCTAAGCCATTACCCTTCTCTTTCGTCTTACTAATCAAACGTCAGTTCGACGAATCTAAGCAGAGGTAGGGGTGGATTAGGCGGAGGGATATAATCTCACTGCCATATTATAAGTTAAGGATATGGGGTGTTGCCTGACAAAACACACCTTCGGGTGAATTCAGAGTGATTTAGTTTTTTTCATAAACCATGCCTTCACTATTACATATTAATTCATTACAATTCATTTTTTAAAGGATGTAAGATAAGGATTGTCAGATGATCATGGAAGAAACGGATAAAGAAATAACCGTTCTTTTCAAAGCATTACTTAAAGAGTACTGTAACCTCAATCGTCAGACATCATCTGAGGACAACAATAACGAGATAAAAACAGAAACAACTTTGGTCAATGTTGATCTTGCTGAAAAACAAACAATTAATGAATTTTTAAATAGACATTGTGGATGTGGGAGTAATTGTCAAAAATTATTTATATTTGACGAATTATTGAGTTCACGACTTAAATTTAGAAACATGTCCACGACAGAGAAGAATTGCTTCATCTTATCTCAACTGGTTTGTTTTTCTCACCATTCAACATTTTCGCATTCAGCGCGTAGGATAACGACGAGAAAGCGACAAAAATTCGAAATATACGATTAACGCTGACCGGCCTGTTTGTAAAAACGTTTTTTTATTTTATTATGGAGAAACAATACAGCGTTTGAAGCGCCTGCAGAAAACTTTTTTCATACAGGGTATAGAGCTTCCAATACATGGAAACAAAGGATCGAAGCCTGTGCATGCGTGCTCAATGTCAGACCAAGAGGCTGTCAAATCTTTTATTATTAATTTTGCGGCAACTCATGGGCTTCCAGACCCTGGACGGGATGTCAGAAAAGGTAATGGTCGATTACAGATTCTGTTGCCATCCGTGATGAATTATTTGTCAGTTCATCAAATTTATCAAGCAAGCATGGTTAATTATGATGTTGAGGCTGTTGGGTATCGTACGTTCATCAGAATTTGGCAAGAAGAATTACCTTATATTGTGTTTAACAACCCAAAATCAGATCTATGTCTTCAATGTGAAAACTTTAAAAAACAAATTAATCAAGTGGCCACCATTCTTGACGAAAGACAAAGAAAATAAGCAAGCAAAACTATATCAAGAAGCGCTTGATCACATTAATCATGCAAAAAAAGAACGTCTGTACTACCGAGCACACGCCCTGTTAGCCAATAAAAATCACAAAACGCTCATGTCCAGTGGGCTTTGCAAACCTTATAAGGCCAACTCTGTCGACACGATGATGCATTATTCATGGGACTTTGCTCAACAGTTTCACTATCCTTTTGAAGATCAACAGGTGGGGCCAATTTATTTTAAAACGCCGCGTCGTGCTCAATTATTTGGTGTCTGTTGTGAAGGGATCCCTGAAGCAAATCAACTATTTGATTGATGAGGCTGATTTTTTAGAAAAAAATGCGAATACAGTCATTTCACTTTTAGATCATTTTTTTAAACATTACGCTATTGGCGAAACATCAGTTTATCTTACTGCTGATAATTGTGTTGGTCAGACAAAATAACGATCTTTAATTCAATACCTAATGTATCGAGCATTAACGGGATTGCACAGTAATATTGAATTATCTTTTTTAGTTGTTGGACATACTAAGTTTTCGCCTGATGGCTATTTTGGACTTATTCGGCATCGATATAGACGATCACAAGTGTATACGTATGAGCAACTTCAACAAGTTATTGAAGCGTCATCGCCTAATGGGCACAATGTTGTCAACCTTATGCTAGCCATAATCAACTAGAGATTATCTATCGTGATTGGACTGATTGGTTGGCGAATTATTTTAAAATTATTCCGAGCATTACAAGCTATCATCACTTTAAAATAAATCATAAAGATAGAGGCATAGTAACACTTAAAAAGGATGTGGATTCAAAAGAAATCAAAATTAATTTGATCAATACGAATGGATTCCCCATACTCAGGCAGTAGAATCAGACAAGCTCCCGAAAAGATTAATGCCAAAAGATTTATCAGCAGAAAGACAATGGTATTTGTATGATCAAATTCGAATGCATATTCCAGATGATCAGGATAAAGAAAAGACGTGCCCAAGACCAAGCGTTAGTAAGCCCATTAAAGATGGTTCGAGTTAATTTTAACAAATTGAGTTTAAATTAAACTTCACCCGAAGGTGTGTTTTGTCAGACAACACCCCATATCTCTACTGCCGTCGTCCCGCGGCTTGTCCGCGGGATCCAGGAACCTGCAAAACTGGATCCCGCGGACAAGCCGCGGGACGACGGCAAGGAGCGAAGACTTTTACTTAATGGCAGGGGCCCTAATCCACTCTAGCTCTGCTTAGATTCGTCGAACTGACGTTAATCAACGTTGTTATCCTGAAAATTTGCCAAGTTTTTAAATTAAAAAACCATATTTTTGTTTATATCCTCCTTAAAATTAAGAGCTAGGGGCGTGACCCAAATCTAAAAAATATTTGGCCCCATTCTTTTTTTGTTGTATAAAGGGTAATTTTAAACTAGAAGAATTAAGGATTTATTAATCAGACATTGATATAGGAGGAAGAATGCATTTTTCATCACTAGGTACTTTACAATGAAGCAGGTCGATACCATTTTGCATTGCCGTTGGGTAATCCCTATTGTGCCCCACGATATTGTTCATGAAAACTATAGCATTGTGATTGACAAGGGTAAGATCTTGGCATTATTGCCTCAGAATGAAGTCAGCAACCAATACGAAGGTATTTATATTTGTCACTTAACTGAGCATGTTGTCCTACCAGGTTTCATTAATGCCCATACCCATAGCCCAATGGTTTTGTTTAGAGGGCTAGCCGATGACTTACCATTAATGGATTGGTTGCATAATCATATTTGGCCTGCTGAAGCAAAATGGTTGAATGATGAGTTCATTACAGAAGGGACGGAGCTTGCTATCGCAGAAATGATTAAAGGGGGTACGACCTGTTTCAACGAACATTTCTTTTTTCCTGAGGCCATTGCCAATGTAGTTCTTAAGAGTAAGCTAAGAGCTTGTATAGGCCCTACAATCATTGATTTTCCAAACAATTGGTCTAAAAATGAAAAAGACGCATTTGCAAAATTCGAGGAATTTTATTTTCACTATAATCAAAAACCCCTCCTTACTGTTTCTCTTGCGCCTCATGCACCTTATTCAATCACTGACCAGATTTTAGAAAAAATTAATTATTTTGCCCATGAGCATAACCTTACTATTCATATGCACGTACAAGAAACTGCGCAAGAAGTTGCTGAAAGTTTACAGAAAATTAGCAAACGCCCTTTGCAACGACTACATGACTTAGGGCTTTTATCCAAACGATTTCAATGTGTCCATATGACCCAAGTGACAGAACAGGATTTAGAATTGCTGAATATAACTGGCAGTCATGTTACCCATTGTCCAGAATCTAACTTGAAGTTAGCAAGTGGTTTGTGCCCTGTCGAATCTTTACTGCAAAATAATATTAATGTTGCACTAGGAACTGATGGTGCAGCCAGTAATAATGATTTAGATATGATGGCAGAGATGCGAACTGCTGCATTAATTGGAAAAGTTGTCGCACAAGCAGCAACGGCGGTAGCAGCTAGTGAGGCACTTAGAATGGCTACCATAAATGGCGCAAAGGCGTTGGGAATAGACCACAAAGTTGGCAGTCTTACACCTGGCAAAGAAGCAGACCTTATTGCCATTGATTTAAACTATCTCAATACCCAGCCCATTTACAATCCCATCTCTCAAATAGTCTATTCTTCGACGAAGACACAAGTCAGTGATGTATGGGTTGCTGGCATCCAGGTAATGAAAAACAAAGAGCTTACAACATTAGAAGAGGAAGCTATTTTGTTTAATGCAAAAAAATGGCAAGGCCGAATTTCAAATGGATAAGGAAACTTGGAGTTAAATGATAAAATGACTTTCCCTTCAAATGTAAAATTAGTTGAGGTCGGACCACGGGATGGTTTACAAAATGAAACTCAAGTTATCCCCACAGAAGTAAAAATTGATTTTATCAATCGGCTTTCAGAAACAGGTTTAAGCTATATTGAAGTGACTAGTTTTGTCTCTCCCAAGTGGGTACCACAACTTGCTGACAGCTTGGAAGTCTTTACAGGAATCACCCATCATCCCAATATCGCCTATTGCGCCTTAGTTCCTAATTTAAAGGGTTTTGAGGCTGCTATTCAAGCTGGTGCAAGAGAAATTGCCATTTTTGGCGCAGCTTCTGAAACCTTTTCGCAAAAAAATATTAATTGCTCGATACAAGAGAGCATGGTTCGCTTTCAGGCCATAGTTACTGCTGCGAAGAAACATCAGATTAAGGTTAGGGGTTATATTTCTTGTTCGTTAGGTTGCCCCTATGAAGGGTTAATACAACCTGAGAAAGTAGCCTCCATAGCCAAAAGTTTTTATCAAATGGGCTGTTATGAAATATCTCTTGGCGATACAATTGGCACAGGAACTCCGTTAAAAGCTAAACAACTTATCACACATGTTAGCCAACATGTTCCCTTAAAGCACATTGCTGTTCATTTTCATGATACCTATGGCCAAGCCTTGGCCAATATCTATGTGTTTTGCAACAGGGTGTTGCCATTATTGATTCTTCGGTAGCAGGTCTGGGGGGGTGTCCTTATGCGGAAGGAGCAAGCGGCAATGTCGCCACAGAAGATGTTGTCTACCTCCTTCAGGGATTGAATATCAAAACTAATGTAGATCTTGAAAAATTATGTCAAGTGGGAATTTTTATTTCTGAGCAATTAAACCGCAACCCCCAATCTAAGGTTACTTCAGTCTATGCGGCTAAACATGGGATTTAATAAGGCGTTAATATGACCCCTAAAATCCTCTGGCAACCATCACCTTCCCAAATTAAAGCCAGTAACCTATTCAGGTTTATGGAGTATGTTAATAAACAACATAACCTTTCATTAGATAATTACCCATCACTCTATGTATGGTCGCTTCAAGAGAAAGAAGATTTTTGGCAAGATGTTTGGAAGTTTGCGCAATTAAAAACGAGTATAGCTTGGAGGAAAGTTCGTATACCTGGTAAATCAATGAAAGAGACTCAATGGTTCGCAGGAGCAAGATTGAATTTTGCTGAAAATCTGTTATCAAAACGTAATGATGATATTGCAATAATTTTTAATAATGAGAAAAATGAACGCCGTGTTTATACCTATCTAGAGCTATACGAAGCAGTTGCAAAAGTTGCAGGTTATTTTTGCAAAATTGGACTTAAAAAAAATGATCGAGTGGCTGCAATATTACCTAATTCTCCAGAAGCAATTATTGCCATGCTTGCCACAACCAGTATAGGCGCAATTTGGTCCTCCTGTTCACCAGATTTTGGCAAGGACAGTTTAGCCGAGCGCTTTTCGCAAATAGAGCCCAAAATATTACTTGGCTGTGATAGCTATTCCTACAAAGGAAAAGTTTTCATTATCGAAGATAAAATCAATTATCTTCAAAAAAAGATAGGCAGTATCGAACGAACCATTATGGTGACGCACTCAAAGCTTCCCTCTTCGATTCAGGCCGACAACTTTGAACATCTTTTATCAGAACAAAAGATAGATCTTAAATTTGAGCAGCTACCTTTTGATCATCCTGTATACATTATGTATTCCTCAGGGACAACAGATATTCCGAAATGTATTGTCCATGGTGCAGGTAGGACTTTACTCCAGCATTTAAAAGAACTTATTTTGCACACCGATATAGGCCCAAAAGATAGAGTTTTTTATTACACTACTTGTGGCTGGATGATGTGGAATTGGTATATAAGTAGTCTGGCAACAGGCGCAACTGTTATTCAATATGATGGCGCCCCTTTTTTCCCAAGGCCATCTAAATTATTTGATTTTTGTGAAAAAGAAAAAATCACTGTCTTTGGAACAAGTGCAAAATACATCAGCGCACTAGAAAAACAAGAATTAAAACCCAACAGAACCCATCATTTGCAATCTCTTCGCATGATTTTATCTACAGGCTCGCCCCTAATACCTAAAAATTTTGATTATGTATATAACAATATTAAATCAGATGTTTGTCTGTCTTCAATTTCAGGTGGTACCGATATCCTTTCTTGTTTTGCGCTTGGTAATCCAATGCTACCCGTCTATAGAGGCGAATTGCAATGCATTGGTTTAGGTATGGACGTCAAAATTTTCAATGAATTAGGGCAGGCTATTATAGAAGAAAAAGGTGAGCTTGTTTGTGCAAGCGATTTTCCGTCAATGCCTATTTATTTTTGGAACGATCCTACTTGGGAGAGATATACCAAAGCCTATTTCAAGAAATATGAAGGAGTTTGGGCGCAAGGTGATTTTGCCGAAATAACACGAAGAGGCACAATGATTATTTATGGAAGATCAGATGCCACTTTAAACCCTGGGGGCATTCGAATTGGAACAGCAGAGATTTATCGACAAATGGAAAAAATTCCGGAAATAGACGATAGCCTCGCAGTTAGTCAAGAATGGGAAGACGATGTTCGAGTTATTTTGTTTGTTGTTTTAAAAAAAGGAAGTCAGTTAACTGAAGCTCTCAAAGCAACTATTAAAGAAATAATTCGTGAGAATTGCTCTTCTTGGCATGTTCCCAAAAAGATTATTACTGTTAAGGATATTCCTAGAACATTGAATGGAAAAATTGTTGAGCTGGCAGTCAGAGAGATTATTCACCATAGGCCAGTTAAAAATATCTCAGCAATTGCCAATCCGCAGAGTTTGGAATATTTTAAAGATATTGATGAATTAACAAAATAATTTCTTAGTTATTTAATTATAAATTGCGTAAAAAAAGTTTGATAATTATCTTTTCAATTCAATGAAATATTAATTCAGTTGCTCGATTTTTAGTGGTAGCTGAGAGAATTTAAGATCATTGGCTGGGGCATTTGGCGCCATTCACCAAGAATTGCTGTCTATTCTCTGGTAGGGAGTGCGAGGGTAAAAGTCCACTGCCATTGCGAAGACATATAAATGGCAGTGGGTTATCATTATGAATAGAACTAAGGAAAAATAGACGAGGAGGTGTCAGGGTCCGAATCCGACCGATCCAATTCTTTCTCGTCTTCCACACTCTTCACTGCCTCGGTGGGCTGTGGCGTTGCTTTAAGAGACTCTTGT
Organism: uncultured Gammaproteobacteria bacterium; assembly: GCA_963817645.1. Lineage (GTDB taxonomy): Bacteria > Pseudomonadota > Gammaproteobacteria > UBA6002 > UBA6002 > UBA6002. Next base: position 68,167 of record CAWFQC010000043.1, read on the forward strand.
AGAAGTTTAATTAGCTCCAATAATACTTTATCCCCTCCACTTTTTCTTCCAAATAATGTAAGAGCATGTTGTTGAGGCTTTCGAGTTGCTTGAAGTTGATATAATGTTTCACTTAGAGCCTCGAAAAATTGATTTATACCAGTCTGTTCATTAAACATAGGATTATTAATCGTTACAATAGCCCTCAATGCTTTTTCCAGATCCACAGCCATGTCGAAGTTAGAAGCACCTTCTATATTTTTAAGACCTATAAGAAGAAGTTGAGCATGGTAGGAAACAGGATACTTTCTTCGAATCTCTTCAATTTTTTGAATAGTCATCCCTTTCATTAACGTAAGTCCAAATTTCCTTTCTTCTTTGTGAGGACTCTTGGCTAAAGAAGAAGCCAATGCACATTCAGGAGCGATATTATCCTGACGGTTTTTGTATTCCAGAAGTTCTTTTCCCAAATTATACAAAGGTGTATTGGAAACAGGATAGTCCTTAAAGCTTTTTTCCCAAATTTTTCGAATATCATCGCTTGATTTTTCATCTGAAGGCAAACGCACATAATTGTCAGACAAGTCTTTTTGCAGCTCTTTAATAATTTCGCAGAGTGTAGATTTTTTTCCTTTAATTTTTTCACTTTTAAACATTTTCTCTATCAATTTTTCAAGCTGCTCTCGGGTTTGGCATTTCCACAGATCGTAGACTAATTCACCTGCCATTTCCACGCGGTCATCATGCGGTTTGTTACCTTTAAACATTCGAACTACAGAGACTGCAGGTCTTTCATGACGTCTAACATAATCTAATAATTTGTTCATGAAAGGGAAAACAAATCGTCTCAACTCAGATGACATCGATATATCTTCACAGTGGTTATATGGCTCTCGGCCATATATAAGAGATACCTGTTTATCAATTGTAGCTAAACACTGTTCAACCACATTAAATAAATCTTTATTAGAAGCAAATCTAGTTTTAAATATAAGATTCTCCATCTTTAAAAAGAAGACTAATTCTTCTAGGTTGTCCACATTCTCCACGAGATTATTTAAACGCTTTACTGACGCGCTATATCGACCAGTTTCTAAAGGCTTAAGAGACTCTTTGAGAAGTTCGCCTATATTTACTATTACCTTTTGCTCTAATTTCTTTAACTCAGATAAATCTCTTTTCTTGGAAGAAGGATTAGTGTCTAGGATGATCCATTCCTCATCTATAAAACTGGCACCCTCTTTAGCTTGCAGCTGTGGCTGTACAGTAAAATCTTTATCTGCATCAACAATCTCAGGTTGCTCTAGCTTTTTGCTCTCTGGTGTCGCCTCTTTATCAATACGAGGAGGAGGAGTTGCTAGCGTACGAGGTATTTGAACTATTTCGTTATTACCATCAGCTGTATGTTTTCGAGGCTTATCAATTACTTTATCTATAGGATGACTGTCACTGTCACCCTCTTTAGGAATAAAGTATCCTTTTGTTCTCTTTGTTCTCTCACTAGGGAAACCTGGTTTAGCGCTTTCTTTCAGGCTGTAATGGTCTTCACCTGTACTACTAGAATCCCTATAATCGCCTCTTTCATCTGGCTCTATAGTTGTCTGAGGAGTGTCTATGAACGTCCATTCATTATCTATTGGACCCTCTTTAGCTTGCATCTGTGGTTGTACAGTAGAATATTTACCCTTACCGACAGGCCGAATTTTCCAAAGTCTCGAAAAAATCTCAGGTTGCTCTAGCTTATAGCTCTCTGGTGCCGCCTCTTTATCAATACGAGGAGGAGGAGTTGCTAGCGTACGAAGTATTTTAACTATTTCATCATTATCATCAGCTGTATGTTTTCGAAGCTCATCAATTACTTTATCACACCACTTCTTCAAGTACTCTGATAAGCTCTCTGATGTGTAAGCGTACATATGGTATATGTTAATTTTACCAATTTTCGATCCCTCATGTTCCTTGTAAGTAAAGCCAGGTATCTCAATACTAAGCTTCACATGACCTTTAAATATCGTCAGTGCTTCAAATGTATAATAAGGAGGGCAGGTTTCATGTTTTGGCAAGAAGCTATCGACTTTGATCGTTAACTCATACTGCCACACTTCTGACTCTTCTAATAGCTTTTGGCTCTCTTCACCGCTATACTTCATAATTTCGTTCTCTTTGATTAGTTTAATATGCATAAATGCTATTTTTTAGTTATAATATGAATTCTACTATGCTTTTTTAGTTAATTTGTTAACGAAATATTAAGAGCTACAAATTTTTTTAAAGATATTCCTGACATTTTCCCCCTGAAATATATAAATCTAGTAATTCCTCCCTTTCCAGCGTGAATTGCTGAGCCGCTGATCTATTCTTTGAAAAAATACAAGCATTGGTGAAAATAAATATTGCATCGCTTTACTAATCAACGTCAGTTCGACGAATCTAAGCAGAGGTAAAGTGGATTAGGCGGAGGGATATAATCTCACTGCCATATTAACTGACGTTTTTTAGCTGTATTTCCATAGTTGCACTTGCAGCAGCCCCCTCTCCCGCGCAAAAAAGTTCTAAGAAACAATAAGTTATTGCGGGAGAGGGTTGGGGTGAGGGTCAAACTCTGTTTCCAGCTTTTCCCTCACCCCAACCCTCTCCCGCTGGTAACTTATTGATTCTATGAAAATTAGAGCGCGGGAGAGGGGGTAGCTGCAAGTGCTACTATGAGACTATTTGCTCACTAAAAGATTAAGTTAAGCAACCTGTCGTCCGGTGATGATTTGATCACGGAATCTAGGGAAGTGCCCCTATCCTGGATCCCGCGAACAAGTCGCGGGACGACGGCAGTAGAGATTCTTTGCTTAGATTCGTCGAGCTGACGTTAAATAAGTATTTAAATGAAGATGCTAAAAATATTAGGAATTGTAGAAGATTTCTTGATAGAAGGTTTTCATAGACATTGTCTCAATTTTCAGGCAATTTGTAGCTTACCATTTTACTGACATTTCATCCGCCAAGAAAATTGTAAATGGCGTGATGTTCTTATTTACTGATGCAGCCTCAAGTGATTGTAAATACTCTTTACGTGATTCTAATCTTACAATTGTCCAAGGATAGCCAACATCGCTCCATAACACGTTCATTAAAAACCTGGCGATTCTACCATTACCATCCATGTATGGATGAACAAACACAAAAATAAAATGCCCCAGCACTGCGCGAACAATAGGATCATCTTCATTCCTTAAGCAAGTAAAAAAGGCATCCATGCAATCTAAAACTCCTTCTTTTGGCGGCGGAACATACAAGGAATGACGAATGTATACGCGATCATTTCGATAGCCAGCCAAATGTGCTGGCTCGATTAACCCTACTTCAACAGAAGGTGAAAATAAAGCTTGATACCATTTTGATAAATCACTTTGAATGACTGCCACAACATCTGATCCATTAAGTACATTATTAATACTTTCTTTTATCGCTAAAAAAGCAAGATAATATCCTTTTGCAGCTAATGCATTTCTTTGCTGAAGATCCGATTCATTATGATCAGGATTCCATGCTCCAAATTTTATTTTTTCTATTAGAGATTTTGATACCTTATACCCTTCGATTGATAATGAATTGTATGCATCGTTGACATAGACGTCATCTATGTGCTGAATAATTGTATTTACACTTGTTGTCGTGGGTTTGCGCTTAGGAAAATGTTTAATAACATCTTCACGCATCATCTTCCACATGTTTATAATGCGTACGTTGTAAGGAGATGTAATGCGCTGTCCATATTTCTGAGCATTCGTCATCTGTGATTCGTCGAATGGATTTTCTTCAATAACTGCAAATCCAGCCGCTTTCATTGTATAAATAATTGCTTGAGCAAAGTCTTCTCTTCCAATTTGACGACAAGCTCCTGCCAGTCGTCCAGCGGCTTGTACCATGCCTCCTTGCAATAGATGACGAGTTAGCTCGCTCGGATCCTGTAGCATTAATAATGCAATTTTGGCGTTCATGGATTGTCTTTGAAAAAATGATTTAGTTGTACGACAGAGCGCAAGCCCTACTGACATCAGTTGTAATTTGTTTTTCGTTTCAATCGAAGCCGGAAATTTTTTAGGATCTTGATAAATGACTATGCTAGTGTGATGAGGTAATGACAATGTGTAATTGCCGCCGGTTTTGGTGATTACCACGACCTGCTTTGGAATTACGTTATCAGCTGTATGAATATCCAGAGAGGATTCAGTCTGATAGGCAATAATCTTCTGCAAACCTCTCCTGTAAATATTGCTGAATAAAAACCCAGAAGGAAGCAAACCAAGCTGTGCTTTCACCTTGCATTGTCTGAGGTGATGTCAATAAATACCAGCCTGTTATAATTTGCTGCAACCAGCCGCTGTTTGATAAGCGTTCGCGATCACGCCGAGAAATGTCTTTACTATGGACAATACCTTCTCTAGCAGATTTTTCAACCCGACTTAGTGATTCAGCGAGCAACTCGTGAAATGGTTTGGCCATAATTTACCCTGATATGATGCTCATATATTACTATGATACATTGATACAATTATACTATAATATATTGCTTCTATATTACTATAATATTCTGCTTGTATCGACCAGATTGGGTAAGAAAAAGAGCCTTTGTCGAAGACATCGTTTCAATTTTCAGGCAATTTGTAGCTTAATGAACAATCTTTACCTTTGAATCCAATTCCAATTTGAATTATCTTCTGAATGCCTCGCTGTTTAAATTCTTCTGTATATTTCTTTTGCACAATTTGGTTTAGCGCTCGGCAGGCGCATTCCTCCAAGGTTTCTTTTTCATCCTTGACTTTAAGCTCCATTACAATTCCAACTGTAGTTGAATCTTTCGGGATAATTACAATATCAAATCGACCTAACCCGCTTTCACGATTTGATTTAATCTCATGCGTTTGATTTAAGCTTGCTAAAAATCCCAGCAACAAGCCATGATAAAATGCCTCAGGTTCTTTTGCTGCATCATGACAACTTACAATTTGTAATAAAACTTTTTCCAGATGGACTTTAAATTTTTCCATTTGTCCGCTTAATAAGGAAGCAATAAAATCATTGTACCAACCAATCCCATAGCCATTAGATAACCATTGTTCGATAATTTGACGATAAAGATTACGCACTTCACGATTCGGAATAGCTAAAGTAGCAAATACCCCTTGGTCAGTTTTCCTTAAAGCGGAAGACTTAAGATAGCCCGCCATAAGTAGCAAACTCCACGTGGCATCGGGCGTGTTGTTTAAATATTGAAAAGCCAATTGCTCATCAATTAATTTCTCAATGATTTTTCCAGCAATTAATGATTCAAAATCTTGTTTAAACGTTAAAGGAGATATTTTTAATAGATCTTTAATGAGTTGATTATCACTAGTATTCACCCAATAAGGTTCTGTTTCCCCCTTTTGTTTCACACAGTTAGCAATTGACCAAGGATTATAGATGACAGTTTGACCTATTTGATAACCGTTATACCATTCTTTAATTTCAGCAGCTTTCTCTGATAAATGAGATTGATTTAAAATGTTATCGACTTCTGCTTCGGTAAAACCAAAATGTTCACTATATTCATTTTGTAACAAAGAATAGACTTTTAAATTATTCACCCCTGAAAATAAGCTTTCTTTGGCAACACGCAGAATCCCAGTAATAACCGCTTTATTGAGATAAGGATTGCTTTTTAATGCAGCACCAAATAAGCTTCGCATGAATTTAATCATTTCATTATAATAACCTTCTACATATGCTGCCTGAATTGGTGTATCGTATTCGTCAATTAAAAGCCAAGGTCTCACGCCATGATGAAGATATAAATACTCTGATAATATCAGTAAAGATTCTTCAATCTGAGCTAAATTAGCTTGTCCACTCAGAATGGTTTGATAAGTATTTTTTTGTACCTCACTCAATTGAGGACTTGATTGAAGGTAGTAATGTTGATGATAAAGTCTGGTGAGTAAGCTCTTGAATTTATTTAATATATCATTAAAATTTGCTTGTTTAATATCTTTAAAAGTCACAGCAATAACAGGATACTTTCCCTGATGCTGCATATATTCATCACCATAAGCAGCGATTTTTAGCTTATTATCTTTATTATTAAATAAATCTTTTGTTACCTTCCCATAAACTTGTGGTGCTAAAAAATAATGTAATAAGGATAAATTAAACGTCTTGCCAAAACGACGCGGGCGAGTGATAACAATCGCTTGTGTCATCTTATTATCAAAAATTTCTTTTATAAAAAGCGTTTTATCTATAAAATCTAATTGATTTTCAATAACCGCGCCAAAGTCATCGTAACCAATAGGTAATTGCATAAAACTTTCTCATTTAGGTAATAGGATGAGCTAATAATTAGTAATATACTCCAAGTTATTGGAAGAATTACTATAGCCATACAGCTCCAAAAAATATCTAAAGCTACTACTTAAGTTGATAAGCCGGTGGATCATCATAGTCACAATAATTAACATTAAAGTAGTCAGTAAAATAATCGCAAAACTCACGGAAAAAATACTGCTTAATTGCAACGGGTAGCCCATCAATATCACTTGCCAATTCAGCCACTTGGGAATGATAATTCATCTTTTTCTCTCCATACACTCCATTTGTAGCAAATATACTATCTCTTCCCATATGAAGTTGTGTGACTAATGCAGAAATAATAGCATGACTATCTGATTCATTGCCAGTTTGCGTACACACCTCAATATTATCACCAATACGGCGCAATATGTTTATATACATATCGCAATAAATAGGAGAAGAATATTGTTTTTGTAAAATATTTTTTGGAAAAATAAATGCATACTCAGCTGGCTGTTTAATTGGTTTAAGATAAGGTTCTATGGATCTTTCAAAATGTGTAACGGTGAAAACTTGGCTATCCGTTAGAGGATGATAATTCGTTAATGTTAAAACACCTTTCTCATGAAAATAGGCTTCCTGGTCTGTGATAGCCTGATTTGATGATATTTTTTTACTGATTTTATATAAACGATTAACCTTAGTTATGCCAGTAGAGATAATTTTACCTAGTTTTATACTAAGAAGATGATGATCCCAATGACCATTATGACAAAATGGCTCATCGGCTAATAGATCGTCAGGAGCAGTACAACCTAACTGCCTATTCTGTTGACTGATAGCAGCATGATGTAGTTCATTCCAAAAAGAATAAACGGCTTCTCTGCGTGTTGTTTTAGGCTGAACTGCAAAAAGAAATTGCTTTGTTTCTCCAATATATCCCGCTATACCCCCACCTGCTCCCTCCTTATGCGTTATATCTATTGATATCTCAGTTTGATCTAAAACTCCTTTCTGGATTCTAGTTGTGACCGCATTTTTAGACAGGTACTCGGTAATACTGTGTTTATAGTCCTCTACTTCTTTAATATAGCTGGCTTGCTCTTTTTTATATGCAGCTTTCAGTTTAGGGTTTTCCGTAGATGGAAGATTATTTTTCACTCTATCCCAAAAAGGTTGATCAAATCCAATTTTGTCTTTGATGCGCTTGTTAACTTCTGTTTGTTCATCTGGCGTTAATCGATTAGATGGTAAATTCGTTTCTTTAGATAGTAAATTCGTTTCTTTAGATGGTAAATTCGTTTCTATAGAGTTAAGTAATTGAACAATATAATAAAGAGCACATCCTGCTACAGCTGCCATCACTACACATACAATAATTTTTTGGGGAGTAGTCAGTCCATGCCATGCTTTCATCACATTGATTAAAAAACGTTGATATGCTTCTTTATCCTGTTTAAGGTTGGCAATAGTTAAATCTAGCGATGCTGTCGCTTCGGGTAGTGGCGTATTTTCTAATTGTTTTGAATGAGCTTTAGACCTATCACGTCGTTTGCGAGTATCTGGATTATGTTTTGCATGTGGAATTCGTTGTTCATAAGACATGTGTGCTAACTCCTCTAAAAAATTTTCATTATTTAATTTAGCCATAATAAAATGGTTCATTTATTCTGGAAGTACATCTAGCAGTTAATCAGCGGTTTAAGTCTACGATTTACCTAAAAATTTAAACTCAATCTAGGCACCAAAAACGAGAGTTATGTTATTTCTTGACAAACTCTATATAATGAGAAAATCTATACTTGTTGCTACTTTACAGTAATTTCTTAGAATAGACAACCATAAAATAGCAAATATTATAAAATTAACCCTTTAAATCATTGAGAGTCCCAATTTGACCATTGCCACGTAAACATTTCTGTCAGGCACTAATTAATAGATTTTAAATTACTAATAAGCTGCATAAAAAAATCTTTTGACCAAAGATCGACACTATCAGGATTCTTTAAAAAAGGTATAACATTTTTTTTTGCATGAAATCCAGTGCTTCATTCACGGGCTTTTCCTTTTCTAAAAAAACAGCTAATGAAAAAACATTTTTATTTGAATAAATTGAAGCAATTTTTTTTAATTTTTTTACATCAAGCTCCTTTATTTTTTCAGGGTATAATCTTAAATCTTCATAAAGGTAGTAGACTATATCTTTCTCATTATTTAATTTTAAACCAAGACTCCCTAACATAATTTTATCAGCTAATGCTTTTTCAGGTGTTGCAAATAAAACAGGGTGTGTCTCATCAATTAATATTGCAGTTATACCTATAGGATATTTTTGAGTATGCAGATACCGATAAGTAAAAATACCTACTGGCGTTTGAAAATATTTATCTCGTTTATTGGTAACGCTAGTAACCACTTCTACTCTTTCTGGAATCATGTTATAAAAGGCCAAAGCATAATCCAAAGATATGCAGGAGGGACCGTAAATTAAATTGGCAAGCGTTTCTATCGTGTAGGGCTTTCTGGCGTATTTATCACCAAAGATGTAAAGACCTTTTTTGACCCGAATTAATACCTTGTTTTTTAATAACTGAGTAATTTTATCCCGTGGCCTTGCGTAGTTTTTTAATAGAGATTTTAGGAGCAAATAATCTATTTCTTCATTAATGGCAGCTTTTCGTATATCATCGACAATCATAATCTCTCCAGTAAGTCGATAATTATTCGACATACTGGTTAAATTGTCAAAAACTTTCAAGTTGTCAAATCTAGGAACATGTCTGAAATAACTCTTACAACTTGCGCCCAATTGGCATGCAGATTTAAAAGAACTTTTTTCGAAAAGATACGCTCTTTTGGCCGTCGTTCCTCGCATGAAGGTTTTGAGTATTCTACACGGATTGTGCGGCGAGGAACGACGGCCCAAAGAAACGTTTTTTTGAAGAAAGTTCGTTTAAAGTAACCCAGACCCTTCGGGTCAAATATCTGAAAAGAACTTTAATTATAGGATTTAGTCTTCTTAAAAACGAGATTAAATCAACGGCTTAGAAGGCAGTTCTTTGGGAGATGCTTGCCAAATGGGATGCTAGTTGTAAGAGTTATTTCAGACATGTTCCTAAGTTAAGCAATCTGTCGTCCGGTGATGGTTTGATCACGGAATCTAGGGAAGTGCCCCTCTCCTGGATCCCGCGAACAAGTCGCGGGACGACGGCGAAGAGGAAATGCCCTTAACTTAATGGCAGTGATACGCCGTGCTTGCGAGCGCCCTAGCCCACATATCCTAAAATGTTCATTCACATTCCTGCATATTATTACTTAATAGCACACTACTGCCACTTTGAAAAACCATACAATATTCTCTTGGCGATACAGAATGTAAAAAATCAATAAATTTATTCTTCTTAATAACCACATAGTTCTTCTCTTTTTGTGTTGCGGCTAAGAAATCATTTAAAGAATAAAACCAGCCTTTTGCTAAGGGACTTTGCATACCATAATAAAGGTCTTGGCTTTTACTGTTGATTAATGGCAAACGTTTCCTTATGTAAAATAGAATAGATGATATTTGTTCATAATCCTGATAAAGATAAACAGGACGCATTGAATCATGTGCAAAGATGTAGTTAGCTATCTGCCGCTCAGAATGTCGATATTCTACTCTTTGTTTGTCTGCCACATAGAAAATAACTCCTGATAGGGTCAGACAAATTACACCAATAAAAGCAACAATAGGACTGTTTCGTAAATAGGAACAAAAGATAAGACCAATTGAAGTAATAAGTATTGTACTTATAAAGAAATAAAATAGAGGTTGTGCTAAAAAAATATCCAGCTTAAAAGCATCAGGTAAGTAGTTAGCATACGATAAAGAGGTTGTCGCTGCATATAACAATCCTGAAGCTGCCGTCATCAGCAATCCAAGTCCTGCAAAAAAATAGGTCAAGGAGTAATTGCCTTTAAAATTAAATAACTCATTAATCTTAGTGGCTAATAAAAAAGCAAGTGGCGGTATACCTATGACCATGAAGTAGTCAGCTTTGACTGGTAATAATGAGAAAAAAATAAAAGGAAGGAAAAACCAGAACCAGAAGAAACGGTACAGAGAGCTCTCAATACTATTCACTGGCTTCCATATAAACACTGCCAGCAAACTCCATGGGAAAAGTGTTAGGAAAACTTTTGGCACATAAAAATAAAATGGACCAGTATGGTAATTATGTGTCACATGCTTAGTTAAAAAATATAATACCTGCTCATTAATGAAATAATCCCATGCAAAACCTGTCTGTTGCTTAATCGCAAGGTAAAACCAAGGAATAATAATTGCAGCAAGAATAAGTAGTCCAAAGATATCTAAACTTGCTTTGATTCTTTTATAACGAGATGGCATAGAAAATAAAAATAATAAGGTAATTGATGGAATTAATATGAGTGAAACAATACCTTTAGTAAGGAAGGCGAAACCTAGAAAAGCATAAAAAAGCCGCAAGTAAATGCCCTGTTGATTTTTAAACCAAATATAAAACGAGAGCAAAGAGGCTGTGAAGAAAAATGTTAACACCATGTCGAAAATCAACACGCGTGCAATAGCAATAAAGCCAATACTCGTTGCTAAAATAATGGCTGCGAACCAGCCTTCCCTATTTCTTCTAATGGCGTTACCAAAAAAAACTAAACTTAGGCAAACAAGTGACCCCGCTGTTGCAGGAACGATACGTGCACTCCATTCAGAAATTCCAAAAATTTTATAACAAAGCGCAATTAACCAGTAAAATAGTGGAGGCTTCTCAATATAAGGAATGAAATTTAGTTTAGGAATAATATAACTGCTTAGCTGAATCATTTCCCTCGGAATTTCCGCATATATTCCTTCATTCACATTTTCAATTGCGTAAGTACTCATGCCCAAATAAAAGCTTACGAATAAAACCACAAATAAAATGATATACTCAGTTACTCCTAATCGATAATAGGTATTGAATCTAAGAGAAAAATTATTCATTGCCTTTTGGCCTGCTTAAATAACCTAAAAAAGTTCTCTGTAGTTTGCTGCGCTACTTCATCCAACGTTAAATTTTTAAGCTCAGCTACCTTTTTAGCTACATATTGAACATTAGCTGGTTCATTGCTTTTCCCTCTAAAGGGAACAGGCGCTAGATAAGGAGAATCTGTTTCAATTAAAATTTTTTCAAGAGGCACTTTTTTTACGACCTCCTGCAGTTCTTTTGCATTTTGAAATGTGATAATGCCTGAGAAGGAAATATAAAAGTTTAAATCAATCGCTTGCTCCGCCATCTCCCAACTTTCAGTAAAACAATGCATAACACCGCCAATTTGATCTGCCTGCTCTTCTTGCAAAATTAACATAGTGTCATCTCTTGCCTGACGAGAATGGATTATAAGAGGTTTGCCAACTGCTTTAGCCGCTTGAATATGCTGCCTAAACCTAGCTTGTTGCCAAGTTATATTTCCTTTCGTTCGGTAGTAATCTAGCCCGGTTTCGCCAATAGCAACTACCTTAGGGTGAACAGCCAATTGAATAATTTCGTTTGCGCAAGTTTCTTTATCTAGAATTTCATTTGGATGAGTCCCAACGCTTACAAAGACATTTGAATAGGGTTCAACAACAGCTAGCATGTTTTCAAAAGTTTGCTGCGTAATACAAACACATAAGAAGTAACCTACTCCAGCTTGCTCGCCTCGTTTGATTGCTAGGGAAGGATCGTTTGGACTTTCGCTCAAATTCAAACAGTCCAAATGACAGTGGGAATCAACTAAGATCATTATTATATCGCCAACTAATAAAAATTTTTTCCATTGATAATTGCAAATTCACATTATTACGATTTGCAAGAGCTTGTATTGATTTTAAAATAACATCTAAAAAATAGAACAATTTATCAAAAGAAAGTCTATCGCAAATTTGTTTTAGCTCCATGATTTTATCATGATTATTTACATACTTTTTAGAAGAAAATTTAATTCTAATCATGTCCATGACCAAAATAGTCAAAAAATTAAAAATTTCTTCTGGTTGTTCTAAGCATTCCACTGCAACATTTATAGGGTCAATCTGACCCGAGCTAATTTGTTGTAAGGAAGTAATCAGAAAGTTTCTTAGAGAAATTTTATCTGCCTTTATATAGTACAATGCCTTCAGAGGTAAATTATCGGCCATTCCCAAATAGATATCTGCTAAATCGCAAGGCATTTGTTGTGATAGCCACTGCCTTACACTTTCTTTTGAGGGGATGCCCAGTTTTATTTGCTGGCAGCGACTGCGGATTGTTGCCAGCAAAGCGGCAGGACGATCACTTAATATTATAATTAAGACTTTCCCCGGTGGCTCTTCTAAAGTCTTCAATAAAGCATTGGCAGCAGATTTATTCATATCCTCTGCCTTAGAAATAGCCGCAACTTGATAGCCCCCTAACCCAGAAGTTTGCTCGAGAACCTCAACTAAATTTCGAATTTGTTCTACTTTAATTAGGCTACTGCCTTCTTCAGGTTGAATTTTCATGTAATCAGGGTGACTACCTGCATCAAAAAGCAGGCAAGAATTGCAGATGCCACAAGATTCGTCGGCTATTTGTTTGCATAAAATGTATTTAGCATAGCGCTGAACCAAACTACTTTTCCCTATACCTGATTGTCCACTAAACATCATTCCAGAGGGAATCCGCTGCTGTTTTTTATAACTGACTAAAAGCTGCCAAGTGTTGGAAAACCAAGGAAAGATATCTAACATGTCGTCTTGTCCTTCATTAAAAAGCAAGAGACCGTTTCACTTAAAATTTTTTGAACTTCTTCTATAGGCGCTTGGGCATCAATAATTCTGAAACGATTAGGAAATTTTTTAGCACGACTCAAATAACAATCACGAACCCGATGAAAAAATTCAACCTGCTCTTGCTCAATTCGATCTTTAGCCTTTCGAGAAAGAATTCGTTCCAACCCAACTTCAATAGGAGCATCTAATAACAGGGTCAAATCAGGATGCAAATCCTGCTGTACCCAGTTTTCTAAAATAGCAATTCTTTCTTCACTCAGTCCTCTGCCACCACCCTGATAAGCGTAGGTAGCATCAGTAAAACGATCACTTACAACGACTTTGCCTTCTTCTAAGCCAGGTCGAATTATTTTTGCTACATGCTGTGCTCGACTCGCAAACATTAATAAAAGTTCGGCATCAAGAGTCATTGATTCCTGGTGAGGTTTAAGAAGAACTTCACGAATTGCCTCAGCAATTTCTGTTCCACCTGGTTCACGAGTTATTACACACTCTATCGAAATAGTTTGAAAATAATGTGCTAAAAACCTGATGGCAGAACTCTTGCCAACTCCTTCTACCCCCTCAATGGTGATGAAGGTCCCTTTTCTTTTTGGTTTGTTCATGGTGTTTGATCGCTATTTTGTCTTTTACTTGATTTTCTGCTTCTGCATTATAGCCATAAAAGGAACAAGCTTAACCCAAATATTTCATCATTTCAGAGGACATACATTTGGGTAAATATGTAACAGACTCTTAGGAAATTTTAGCCAAGTAGTAAGGTTATGGAAATTAGTTAGCACCTCAAATTGTTCTAAATATTTCACATGATACCTTTTAATTGCATCATGGTGATCTTGGAGCGTGTCGGTAAATTGGTGCGTACCATCTCCTTTAGCAACATAATATAATGCAGTTCCTATCTCAGGGTGTAAGGCAGCAACAATCGAAGGCAAACTGGGCATTGCAATAGGGGTGGGAGGTAAACCTATATGGAGATAAGTATTATAAGGAGTATCCTTACTTAAATCATTCTTTGTCAATTTCCCTGTATAAGTTTGTCCTAGCCCATAAATAACAGAAGCGTCAATTTGGAGCCGCATTTTTTTCTGTAAGCGACGCAAAATTACCCCTGCAATTTTACGACGCTCTTCTGGTCTTGCAGTTTCTTTCTCTATTAAGGAGGCAACAATAAGAGCCTTATATGTATTATCATAGGGTAGATTTGTGGCACGATGCTGCCATAAGCTATCGAGAGTATGCTGCATATTCCAAAATGCTTTTTTTAATATAATCAGGTCATGGATACCCGCTGCAAATCTATAGGTATCTGGATATAAACAACCTTCAAAGTTTTGTTGCAAAGTGCCAATCCTCTTAGCTATATCAACTGGCGTCAGTTTATTGATTGTATGAGTTAAATAAAGATTTGAATTAATACTTCCCAAAACTTGCTTAAACGTCCGGCCTTCAACAATGGTATATTGCCGTAAAAAAACTTTACCATTAACAATCATAGTTAGTAATTGTTTGGAAGTCATTCCAGGAGTAAGTTGATATTCTCCCGCTTTTAGATGGTGAACATAACCCAACAACTGCGTTAAAAGAATAATAGATTTAGGGTTTGAAATTATACCACGTGTCTTTAAGGTATGGGCAATAGAAAAAATTGAACTTCCTGGAGGCACATCCAAAATTATTTGCTCAGAAATGCTAAGAGGCGTATTTAAAGACCTTTTCCAAGAAAAAATGGCGGCCAACATTAAGCAGCAAATTAAGAAAAGTACAATAAAAAAACGCCGTAATGTCATTTAAACTCATTTATTCTATTCGTCTGAATAAAAGACTTCCATTTGTCCCCCCAAAGCCAAATGAATTCGAAAGAGCTACATCAATTTTCATTCCCCTAGCCGTATGAGGGACAAAATCTAAGTCACAGCCTTCATCAGGATTGTCTAGATTAATAGTGGGGGGAGCGACTTGATCCCTAATTGCTAAGATAGAAAAAATGGCTTCTACCGCACCTGCAGCCCCTAAAAGATGTCCTGTCATTGACTTTGTTGAGCTCACTGCAACACTATTTGCATGAGATCCAAAAGCTTTCTTAATAGCCAAAGCCTCAATCACATCCCCTGCTGGAGTAGAGGTTCCATGCGCATTGATATAATCAATATCCTCCGGAGAAATGTGAGCATCTTTTAAAGTATTGACCATTGAGCAGGTAAAACCTCGACCGTCTTCTTCAGGTGCTGTTATGTGATAGGCATCTGCGCTCATACCAAATCCTATAAGCTCAGCATACATATTTGCCCCTCTTTTTTTGGCATGCTCATATTCTTCTAAGATTAATATGCCTGCCCCTTCACCCAGCACAAAACCATCGCGATCCTTATCCCAGGGTCGACTGGCTCTTTCAGGTTCTTCATTGCGAGTGGATAATGCACGTGCAGATGCAAATCCTCCTAAAGCCAACAAAGTGGTTGCCATTTCAGCACCGCCAGTTACCATTACCTCAGCATCACCATAGACAATCATTCTGGCTGCATGACCTATGTTATGGGTTCCAGTTGTACAAGCAGAAACAATAGCAATATTGGGTCCTTTTAAACCATAGTTAATGGACACATAGCCTGCTACCATATTTATGATACTGCCAGGGATAAAAAAAGGTGAAATTTTACGAGGTCCTGATTTAGCCAGTATGACGCAATTTTTCTGAATAACCGGCAAACCGCCAATACCTGAACCAATTGCAACACCAATGCGCTCCGGATCCTCTTGGGATAACTGAATATTTGAATCTTCAATGGCCTGTTTACTTGCTGCCATACCATATTGGATAAAGGTATCCATCCGTCTGGCATCCTTTGGGTTCATGTAGTTGCTCGGATCAAAACCTTGTACAGTACCAGCGATGTGAACGGGTAAGTCAGAAACATCAAGGCTCGTGATCGTACGTACACCACTTTTACCCGCTAAAATAGCATCCCAAGTGTCTTTGACAGTTAAGCCTAAGGGAGTGATCATACCCATACCAGTAACTACGACACGTCTTTTGGCCACCTAAAAATTCCCCCTTAGGTAATTACAATTAAACCGCTTCTCTAAGGTGTGACTCGATATATTCAATAGCCTGCTCAATCGTTGTTATTTTTTCAGCATCTTCGTCTGGAATTTCCATACCAAATTCCTCTTCAAGAGCCATAACCAGTTCGACGGTATCAAGTGAGTCTGCCCCTAGATCATCAACAAAAGAGGCATCGTTAGCAGGCTCTTTATCTAAGCTCAATTGCTCAACTACAATCTTTTTAACACGTACAGCAATTTTCTCTTTATCGACCATTTCTCATTCCCTCTAATTAGAAATTAAAGTTAAATCCAACTATTTTTTGGTTAACCTAGAACCAACAAGTTTATGTTAAAAATCAGAACTTGCAATAAAATAACGCACTTTTCCTTTAAAGACAAACAGGCTTTAAGCCATGTACATTCCCCCATTTACATGTAGGGTTTGACCTGTGATATAGGACGCTTGTTCAGAAACTAAAAAAGCAACAATCGATGCAATATCCTCAGGCTGACCTAAGCGTTGCATAGGAATCTTGTTTAAAAGTTGCTGCTTATGTTCTTCAGGCAAGTTACGAGTCATATCAGTATCAATAAAACCAGGTGCGACTACATTGACAGTTATGTTGCGTGAGGCCACTTCTTGCGCCAAGGATTTGGTAAAACCTTCCAAGCCAGCTTTTGCGGCCGCATAATTTGCTTGCCCCGCATTACCAAGTGTACCCACCACTGAGCCTATATTAATAACCCGTCCCCACCTCCTTTTCAGCATAAAACGAAGACAGGCTTTTGTTAGGAAAAAAACGGCATTAAGATTAATATTTAACACCTCATCCCATTCATCTGGCTTCATTCGTAAAAAAAGATTATCACGAGTGATGGCAGCATTATTAATAAGAATATTAGGTGCTCCATAGGAAGATTCAATTTCTTTTAGCACTGAATCAATGGCCTGCTTATCTTTCACATCTAATACTACTGCGTTCCCTTTTATTCCTAGTTTTTGCAGCCAAGCGTTAATTTTTTGAGCACCTTCTGGAGTTGTCGCTGTACCTATAATGGTGGCACCTTCTTCTCCAAGTTTGGTAGCAATAGCATTACCAATTCCCCGTGTTGCTCCAGTGATAAGTGCGATTTTACCTTCTAGTTGCATTTTATTCTCCTAATAAATAAAGATTCCCAGTGCCTCTTGAAAACTATCAGGTTGAGAAAGTGATATAGCGGAAATATCCTTTATAGTTCGTTTGTTTAACCCTGATAATATTTTTCCAGGACCACATTCAATGATTAGATTGATTTGCTGAGTTGCGAAAAATTGAATAGTGTCCACCCAGCGCACTGGACTATATAATTGTCTAACTAACGCATCTAGAATTTGGTCAGGTTGTTGGTAGCAAGTTACATCCACGTTATTAACGACGGGAATTTTGGGCAAATTTACAACAACCGTCTTCAGCTTTTGTTCAAGTTTGATTGCTGCGGGTTTCATGAGAATAGAGTGTGAAGGAACACTCATTGGTAATTTTATAGTTAATCTTGCACCCCGCTCTTTAGCAATGATAATAGCACGCTCAACAGCCGTAACATGACCTGCTACGACAATCTGGTCAATGCTATTAAAATTCGCCGGTGCTACTAATTGAGATTTCTCAGTTGCTTGAGTGCATATTTCCTTAATACTTACTTCATTTAAACCTATTATGGCCGCCATTGCACCCTCTCCAAGAGGAACTGCTTCTTGCATATATTGTCCACGGACTGAAACCAGATCTATGGCAACACGAAAATCAAGAGCATCAGCACACACTAATGCAGTATATTCTCCCAAGCTATGACCTGCTAAATAAGACGGTAATGGTCCTCCTAAATTTTGCCACAGACGCCAAAGTGCCACACCCGCAGCTAACAAGACAGGCTGAGTATGCTGCGTTTGATTCAGCTTTTGTTCAGGACCTTCTTGCGCAAGATTCCAAAGATCATAGCCAATTTGCAGGGATGCTTCTTTAAATGTATCTTTGATAATAGGATATTTATGACTAAGATCATTTAACATTTTTATCTGTTGAGATCCTTGCCCAGGGAAAACAAATGAAAATTTTTTACTCATAGAGTTTCTCGCCAGCAACAAATTAGGGGCTTAATACTTAATTAAGGCTGAGCCCCAAGTAAGTCCTGCGCCAAACGCTTCTAACAATAAGATTTCACCCCTTTTAATTCGACCATCACGAACAGCCTGATCAAGCGCTAAGGGGATAGATGCCGCAGAGGTGTTGCCCTGATCTTGCACAGTTAAAATTACGCGTTCCATCGATAAATTGAGTTTTTTGGCTGTTGCCATTATGATTCGTAAATTTGCTTGATGAGGAATCAACCAATCAATTTTAGATTTATCGATGTTATTATATGCCAACGTCTCATCAACAATATCGCCAAGGGTCTTGACAGCAATTTTGAATATCTCATTTCCCTGCATCTTAATGTAAGGAGGTTCTTTTAATTCACCAATGTGGTTTGCAGCATATAAAAGATCATTGTAATGGCCGTTTGCATGAATATGGGTAGAATATAACCCAGGCTCTTGTGCAACCTGGAGCAATACAGCCCCTGCCCCATCGCCAAATAGCACGCATGTTGATCGGTCCGTCCAATCGACAATCCTTGACAACGACTCGGCTCCAATGACTAGCGCATTGTTAACAATTCCATTACGGATGTATTGGTCGGCAATACTCAAGCCATAAACAAATCCAGCGCATGCAGCTCCAATATCTAGTGCCGGACAACCATACGCACCTAGCCGATTTTGCAGAATACAGGCAGTGCTCGGAAAAGTTCGATCGGGTGTTGCCGTACCTACGAGAATTAGCTCAATATCTTTAGGATTGATATTAGCAGCCGCAAGGGCCGCAAGGGCCGCACTTTCAGCCATAGTTGATGTTGTTTCATTGTCTGCCATAATATGACGTCTACTAATGCCAGTCCTTTCTAATATCCACTGGTCAGACGTATCAACTATCTGCTCTAGATTAGTGTTGCTAAGTACCTTTTCGGGAAGGTAACCACCAGTACCCACAATTCGAGAATATTTCACGGCTCTTCTTCCTCTAACCTGAGACCTACTTCCTGGCGGATTAGCTCAGGTATATTTTTTTCTACTTCATGGACAGCCTCTTCAATTGCATTAGCAAAGGCTAGCGTTTTTGCTCCTCCATGGCTTTTAATGACAATACCTTGGAGACCTATTAGGCTGGCACCATTACGTCGGCCCGGATCCATTGATCTATTCAAATGATAAAGTGAAGGGCGAGCCATTAAACCAGAAAGACGTGACAGTGCGTTTCTGTTAAATGCTTCTTTCATATAACTAACGAATAATTTGGCAGCACCCTCTAAAGTTTTTAAAGAAATATTGCCTACAAACCCATCACAGACAACCACATCAGCAACACCTGAAAAAATTGCATCTCCTTCAATATAACCAACATAGTTAATAACTTCACTCTCAAACAAGCGTTGCGCAGTATGTTTAACTTGGTCGTTCCCTTTAATCTCCTCTTCACCAATGTTTAATAATGCTACTTTGGGATGCTTAATATTTTCCAAAGCGGAAACTAAGACTGATCCCATGACAGCAAACTGAAATAAATTTTCAGCACTGGAGTCCACATTGGCTCCTAGATCCAACATGCGTACTTCCTTGTTGGCATGAATAGTGGGAAGAGAGGCAATGATGGCAGGACGGTCGACCCCAGGCAGTGTTTTTAAAATAAAACGAGCGATCGCCATAAGGGCACCTGTATTACCCGCACTGACACAGGCCTGCGCTGCACCCTCTTTAATTTTGTTAATAGCAACACGCATAGAGGAGTCTTTTTTTGTCCGCAATGCCGATGAAGGTAGCTCATCCATCCCAATTATTTGAGCGGCGTGGACAACACGGAGCCTTGTCAGATTTTCGTTTTTAATCTGCCTATTTAGCTCTTGACCAATTAAGAACTCATCCCCTACTAAAATCAGGTTCAAATGAGGATATTTATTCAAAGTATGCAGTGATGCAGGAACAGTGACTTTAGGGCCAAAATCACCACCCATAGCATCAATTGCAATTGTGATTGGAGTCAATCTATTCTTCTTCCATTACTTCATTGACAACAATTATTTGTCGTCCTTTATAATAGCCATCTTTAGAAGATAAATGATGCCGACGATGAGTTGAGCCTGTCGTTGGGTCAACTGATAACGAAGGTGTGGTTAAGGCGCTATGTGCGTGGCGGCGCGAACCTTTTTTAGCACGTGATTTTCGACTTTTTTGAACAGCCATGGTTTACTCCCGTAACAATTTCTTTAAAACAGTAAAAGGATTTGAATCATTCTTTTCCTTTTCCTTTTCCTCTTCCCATTCAATTAAATGAGAAGATTTTACAGGACATTCTTCAATTGAATGTCGAGGTACTATAGGGATACTAAGCAATATTTCTTCTTCTACCATTGCATTAAGTGATATAGTATCCTCAGTCATTAATAATGGGTCATAATTTTTAGGTAACCGTTCTGCTTCCTCATTGGAAAAAACTGGGCTGACTTCAACAGAAATATCCAGTAGCAGCGGCATAGGTAAATTACAACGCTGACAAATTATATTAAATTCCGTTCTAATGCTACCCTTTATATTCACATAACCAAGAGCATCACGACCGAATTTAAGATCAATTAATGCTATGCCCTTTTGATTCGATAAAATTTCCCTTAATCTTTCCATTTTTTCAAGGCACAATTCACCTTTTAGAGTGCTTTCATTATTAGCCAATTGAATTGGATCGATTTGTTTTGGTAGCATTACCTTAGCCATAAGTGCACAATAGTATCTATATGAATATAAGGTGTCAAAGGGTAAAGACCCAAGGACCCTGCAGAAAATACGTAAACAATGTGATTTAATATTTTATTAAGGAGGATTTAGTATGACAATAAGTCAAAAGCTGCAACTACAAAAATGGAAGCCGCTCAAGATTGGGCTTATCAGTATTTTATTTTCATCTTTTCCAGTTATCACTCTTGGGGCTAACCCTCAGGGTCAAGTGGGAACATCTGATGCTCAAATTCAAACCAATCAACAGGAAATGCCAATTGCAGCGCAGGTAACTGCCAATGCTCCTCCTTCCATGTTGAATCCAAACACAAGTTCAATTACAGACAATGCCACTGGTCAATCTCCGGCAGCAGATAAAGAGTACTCTAATAAAAATATATCTATGGATCAACCCAACATGTCTGACGACTCGATTTTAAAATACGCCTCAGACGCTGCTAGTTCGGCCTATAGTTATGACTTCAAAAACTACGACAAACAGATGCAAATGAATCAACAATATTTTACCCCTCAAGGATGGAAAGCATTTATGAGTGCTTTAAATAAATCCAACAACCTGGGGGTTGTTCAGAGTAGAAAACTCGTTGCTTCATCAACACCTAATGGTAAACCAACCATTCTTAAGAAAGGCATCAAAAATGGAGCATATACCTGGGAAATTCAAGTTCCACTCTTAACAACTTATGAGAATGAAACAAGATTGATAAAACAAAATTTAGTCATCACTATGCTAATTTCAAGAGCTAGTAATCCATCGGGAGTAGGTATTAGTCATTTTGTTGGTGTGATAGTTCCAGGAACACAAGCGCCGGTAACTCAGACGACTACAGGTTCAGCTCACACTCCTCCTGTCACTATCACAACGCCTGGCACCACCACCACTACCACAAATCCTTCTGCTTCTGGCACTATGACAACTTCTCCCACAGCACCATCACCTGGACCGATGGGACCTGCTGGAACAGGAAGTGTTGGAACAACGCCAGGAGCAGCAGGAAGCGTTGGAACAACGCCAGGAACAACAGGAAGCGTTGGGACAACAACAGGCACTATGGGTACGAATCCAGCTAGCACCAGTACCGGAACGGGAACATCAACCGGGACCTCGCCCACTACCATTGTTACCCCAGGAACGGCTAATCCAGTGTCTAACAGCTTAAATACTCCAACCATAAATTCACCAGGTATGAGCACAACACCAGGAACACCGGTAGCACCAGTAACACCTGGCACTGAAACAGGAATAACAACTCCGGGGACAAATCCCTTCAGTTGAGGTGCAGACACTACGAATCACTGCTATTAAGTTAAGCAATCTGTCGTCCGGTGATGGTTTGATCACGGAATCTAGGGAAGTGCCCCTATCCTGGATCCCGCGAACAAGTCGCGGGACGATGGCGAAGTCGCGGGACGATGGCGAAGTCGCGGGACGACGGCGAAGAGGAAATGCCCTTAACTTAATGGCAGTGACACTACGAATCCAGGGGTATTAATCAAATAGAAGTATTATCGGAAGAGATCTTTCTCTTCCTTTCGCTTTCTGAAATCAAACCAGACCAAGGTTCAAGAAGCCTGGCACAAACGCCGATAGGTATTTTCTTAGAAGCTAAATAGAAGGCGATCGATTGAGAGTGCAAACAAAGCTGTTTTAGCCCAAGGCTTTTAAGATATTTATTTGCCTCTGAGTTACCATATTTTTCATCTCCCAAGATTGGATGTCCCATATAACTAGCATGTACCCTAATTTGATGAGTTCTGCCTGTAACAGGGGTTGCTTGCAACAAAGTCATTTCATTAAATCGCTTAATGCAGTGAAAAACAGTATTTGCACTTTTCCCTTCTGGGCTTACAACAACAATCCGTTCACCTGACTTGAGGATATTTTTTTTTAAGGGAGCAGCAATTTCTTTCTCATTGAATTGACACTTGCCCATCACTAATAGGATATAGGTTTTTAGTACTTCTCGGTTATGCAATAAAGTATGGACTTCTTTCAATAGACTACTTTTTTTCGCAATGAGTAAGCAACCAGAGGTTTCTCGATCCAGCCGGTGAACTAATTCAAGAAATTTTTGTTTTGGCCTAATATGTCGTAGGGCCTCAATCACTCCAAGGCTAATCCCACTACCCCCATGCACTGCCATGCCTGCTGGTTTATTCAAAATAATGAAATCGCTATCTTCTACAATGATGTGTTGTTCTATACAATCAGCCATTTTGCGACTAGGAGCAGGCTGATAAGATGATTGCCCCAATCTAAGAGGAGGGATACGGATTTGATCATCAATTTTAAGTCGATATTCTGGCTTAATTCTTTTTTTATTGATACGAACCTCCCCCTTGCGCAATGCTTTGTAGATTCGAGATTTGGGAAGTCCTTTTAAACAAGAAATGAGATAGTTATCAACACGTTGACCTACATGGGAGTCATCTACGGTCAATGTTCTAGCCTGCTTACCTTCTTTTTTATCCATCAAGAACGCACCATTATTTGATGTAACTACTCGTCTCTGATAAACTTAAGTAGTAGTAAAGAAAAGTTATAGATTTCAGCATTAATTTATAAGAGGTTCAATGCCTGCCGAAATTTGTTCAGAAATGGTGTCAAGGGATACCTTTTGAAAACGTTTTCTACCCTACATTAAATACTGTCTAAAATGAAGAGAATTTAAATAAAAAATTTTTTAATAAAAGCTTATGAATTTGAAATAACAATTTGGTTAACAAGAAATTGAAAAAATTGATTGTTAGTATGTTAAACCGCGTTAGGGATGTGGCAAGGGTTAATTTCCCAAAAGCCAGGTTCCTTTCCGGTTAAAGTTTAAAAGATGCAACAAACAAATTTAACTTTAGGTTGGCGATATGTTGTACGTATAGTTCGAGATGACTTTTTAATTATATCTATTTGCTCGCTGATTACTCTCAGCTTGTTTAATAACTATAAAAAGTAAGGCAATATTCGCAATCCTTTTAAGCACGAGCACTTTTAAGCTTTAACTGGCGTATAAATCAGGTTAAAAATATGCCCTTTATGCTAATCAATGCAACCCAAGCAGACGAGCTACGAGTTGCCCTTGTCGATGACAATCGACTTCTTTATGACTATATTACTGAACGCTCTGGATTTGAGGAGAAAATCGGCAACATTTATTTAGCTGAAATTACCAGCGTTGAGCCAAGTCTTGATGCTGTCTTTGTTAATTACGGCAGCAAGCGCCACGGATTTTTGCCCTTAAAAGAAATCTCCCGAGAGTACTTTTTAACACAAGATCCTGAGAAGTTAGAACGCCCTAATATAAAAGAGCTAGTGAAAGAAGGTCAAAAAGTTCTTGTCCAAGTGGAAAAAGAAGAACGTGGCAACAAAGGAGCTGCCTTAACCACATTCATTAGCCTCGCAGGTTCCTATTTAGTCCTTATGCCAAACAACCCACGTGCAGGCGGCATATCACGGCGAATAGAAGGTGAAGACAGGGATGAGTTGCGGGAGGTTTTAAGTCAGCTTGATCTTCCTACAGACATGGGGTTAATTGTTCGCACTGCAGGTGTTGGACGATCTTTAGAAGAACTGCAATGGGATCTTAACGTTCTACTCAACTACTGGGGAGCTATCCAAAAAGCTTCTCAAGAAAGATCCGTCCCGCTACTGATTCACCAGGAAAGTGATGTAGTCATACGGGGTATTAGAGATTATCTGAAACAAGACATTAAAGAAATCATCATAGACGACTCTAACACCTTTGAGAAGGCAAAACATTATATTGAGCAAGTGCGACCGGATTATCTATCCCGCCTAAAGCTATACAATGAAAAAACACCTTTGTTTATACGCTATGAAATTGAACATCAAATCGAATTAGCCTATCAACGAACAGTACGTCTTAAATCAGGTGGCTCTATTGTCATTGATCATACAGAAGCGCTAGTCAGTATTGATGTAAATTCTGCCAGAGCCACCAAGGGTGGTGATATTGAAGAAACTGCTTTTAATACCAATCTTGAGGCATCTGAGGAAATTTCGCGGCAATTACAACTCCGTGATATAGGAGGGCTCATTGTCATTGACTTTATTGATATGAGTTCTATTCGACATCAGCGAGAAGTTGAAAATCACTTACGTAATGCCTTAAAGCTTGACAGAGCTCGAGTACAAATTGGAAGAATTTCTCGTTTTGGTTTACTGGAAATGTCAAGACAACGACGTAGACCCTCACTCCAAGAAGCTATTCAAGAAATTTGTACACGTTGTAACGGTCAAGGTTCTATTCGAAGTGTTGAATCCCTTGCTATATCTATCATTCGTATGGTTGAAGAAGATTCTATCAAGGAGAATACAGCTCAAATCCAATTACAGCTTTCAAATGAAGCAGCAACCTACTTGTTAAATGAAAAAAGAGGGATTATTACAGATATTGAACAGCGGCAACATATCAGCATTCTTATTATTCCAAATCCTAATATTCAATATCCCAACTACCAAATTAGACGACTGCGTAAAACTGATCTTATTGAGCAAGCTAATAAATTACAAACGAGTTATAAACTAATAGAGCCTGTAGAATTTGAAGTACCAACAAAAAAAATAGTAACAGGCAAGGAATTAGATCAGCCTGTTGTCAAGAACTTATTGCCTACTATGCCCCCAGCTCCTTCTTATAAAAAGCCTATGCAAGGATTAATTAAGAGGCTTTGGGCAAGCATGTTTGGGACAACAGTCTGTAAAAGAGAAGGAAATTTCAACAGAGGAAAGAGTTGACCAACAAGGAAGTGGCGCTAGAAAACATCGGCCACGTAAGAGTTATCACAAGCAAAGACAACGTAGCAGTGTCCCCCATAAGCAAACAAGTCAAAGAACATATAAGAGTCAAGATACAAAAGCCATAGAGGCAGCTAAAAAGCCAGATGTTCAACATGAGCAACCAAGCACAAGCACTCCCCAAAAGACTCCTGAAAAGCAAGCTGATTTTCACAAAGAACGACCTGAGTATCCTCGTCACAGAAGAGAACAGTCAAAACCTCATGAAGAAGGATCTCGTCAAAAAAGGGAGGAAAGAGCTCACAAGATTGAACAAAAACAAAGCAAGCCTGCTCCTGTAGACTTGCCTAAGCAAGAGAAGGCAGAGGGGATAAAACACGCTTACAAACAAATAGAAACCACTGAACAAATGTCTGAGAAATCACAAGAACAAGCACCTATCATTATAAGGCCAGGAATAAAGAAAAGTCCGGTAACTACTGAACCCGAGGATGAAACTAAAAAATAATGCCATTTGAATCCCTTCTCAAAAATGGGGAACATTGAGGAAAGCATGTATTCGAATATAACGACTTATAGATTTATCTCATTAGAAAGTAGTCTTCTTGATAATCTCTGTCAACAGCTTAAACAAGCTGCTTTCAGTAAAAGCATTAAAGGGACTATATTACTAAGTCCTGAAGGGATAAATCTTTTTTTAGCAGGAGAGCAAAAAAATATTGATTCTTTTCAATCTTTTTTACAAACGTTTTCCTGCTTTAAAGACATGAAATACAAGTTTAGTTATTCATCTTTTATTCCATTTAAAAAGTTGTCTGTCAAAATAAGGAAAGAAATAGTCACTTTTTCTCAAGTTGGAATCTCACCTGAGAAGTTAACTGCTCCTTACATTTCTCCTGCGCAATTAAAAAACTGGTTGGAACAGAATAAAGATATTACTTTGCTGGATACCCGCAATTTTTTTGAATATCAAATAGGGGGATTTAATAATGCTCTCCACTTGGAGATTAATAACTTTCGCGAATTCCCTGAAGCTTTCAATAGATTTGCAATTAATAAGTCAAAGCCTATTGTTACTTATTGTACAGGAGGTATTCGCTGTGAAAAAGCGGCTACTTATCTGTTAGAAACAGGATTTAAGGAAGTTTATCAACTACAAGGAGGGATTTTAAATTATTTTGAAGCATGCGGCGGACAATTTTACAGAGGTGATTGCTTTGTTTTCGATGATAGGATTTCATTAAATAGTAAGTTAGAACCATCCAGCTACTAAAAGCATTTATTAAGGGAAGGAAACCTATATGCCAATTTATTACGAAAATGATCCATTACCTATAGACGACATTTTCAAAAAAAGCTGGAAGCTTTATATTTCGACAATCAAATATGTTTGGCTTTGGTCATTTTTAAACTCAATGCTTTTTCTAACTAGTGATTACTTCGAGGTAACCACGATTACTAACTTAATTCATTGGAAATATTTTTCATTTGGAATTAACGCCCTCCTAATCTCTACTGTATTTTTTCTAATCTGGTCGTTTCTTAGAACTGCCTTAATGGTTCATATGCATTATTTTGCACTGAATAGACAAAAAAATTTTTTAAAATCTATTACTACTAGCTTGAAAAAATTAATACCTGTAACCATTGCATCCATAATTTATGAAATTTTGACGGTTGCAAGTGTTTTTTTATTCATTCTTCCGGCTATATTTTTAGGGATTCTTTTATTTATGTACCTCCCTTTAATTGTCTTTGAAAAGGAATCCATAATTCAATCATTTATTAAAAGCGCCAAATTAGTTTATGGTACCTGGTGGGAAACATTCTTTATTATGGTCATTCCTTCAGGAGCTATTTATTTAATAAGAGAACTAATAAGACGTTATTTTATAAGTCATATTCCTTTGTTAATTTTCAATATTCTATTACTAACTTTATTCCTGATACCTTACTCATATGCGCTTTTATTAATTCAATTTAATAATTTAAAGATTAAAAAAGATCTTGCATCTATTTCTTCTGTTCTAAAAAGAAGAAATGATTAGTTGCTATTCCGATATAAACATCCAAAATAACTTTTTGATGATTCATCGCGCGTTCATCATAAAGTTCAAAATCTGTATGGTAATGTCTAGTGCCGCCAAGAGTCTGAGATGACATTTGCCAGATCTTTTGCCATGCTTGTACAACAATATCAGGCATAGGTCCGGACTCTGTTGTGAATTTCACATAATTTTGCGGTGGTACAATTAAAGTGGCTAATTCCTCTGGCATATGGTCGATGGAAGTGACTTCTTCGCCAATAAAATAGGTATATTCTCCTGTATAATCGCTTTCGTATTCAGTATAAGCAGAGAATGTTGTTTCAGGATTTTTTCGATTGGGAATTTTTTCAAATAGTTGCTGATGAAAATAGCGTTGTACACAGGGTGAAATTTTTGCTGACAATTGGTTTAATTCGTTTTGATTGTTCGTACGAACTTTAATTCCAACTAGTTTTATCTCTCCTAAATTTACTCGTGTTTTTTGCATACTATGGATCCTTAATGTTTATTTATTTCTTACAATTATAAAACGAATATCCTCGTGAGTTTCTCCCATTAAGTGTATATTATCAATATTAGAAACAACTCATTTTGGAGGAAACATGCCATTAACATTAGAACAACTTCAGATGATTACTGAAATTGACAATAAAGTGAATCAAGTGCTATTAGAAAATGGAGATGACACAAAAGTCCTGCTTGCGTTCTTTGGCAATATAGCTAATACAATAGAATTTTCACTGAAAATAACAAATTTTGTCTCACGTAAGGAACTGGGTCTTTATTGTTTTCACTATCCAGGGTTTTTTTATTTTCTGCGTATCATAGACAAAATATTAGGAAGATTTGCTAGAGGTGAGATCTCTGTACACAAAATTAAAGAAATGATAGAAAAACAGAAAAAACTTTTAACATAATCCCCCGATCTTCATTTGAAATACTTGGACACATGATTGTTAATGTTTAATCTTATCTTCTAGCATTGCCACGAATAAAGGGTTCATTAACATCTAATCCAATCAGTGATTGATATTGTCTAGGTTTCCGATAAGCATTCCCCCATACTTCTTGTTTTCGAAAATTTCGGATTTTTTCAATATCAAATTCAGCGATAAATATGTTTTCTTCTTCATCTGCCATCAGAACACAAGTATCACGAGATGAACCATCCTCATTGAAACCGATACCATCAAATGCGCATGAGTGACCGTTATTTTGTGGAGAGGCATAATTTGCTAACACAACGCCGACCATATTTTCATACGCTCTGCTCTTAAATTGACAGATACGATTCTCTTCCATTTCACAGGAATTTGGCGTCAAAATAATTTCCGCTCCCTTTAACATTAAAACACGAGCACTTTCTGGAAATTCTCGATCAAAGCAAATCATGGCACCTATTTTGATGTTTCCTTTTTCTATATCAAGATCACATACATAAAAATCAGCACCAGGCGCACACACAGCTTCAGCAGAGAAATCACAAGTATGGACTTTTGCATAAGTAAATTGAAAGTTACCTTTTCGGTCTATCAGTGAGACAGAGTTTCTCGGCTCATTTTTATGTTTCTCAAGATAGGTAATAGCGATGGCGATATTTAACTCCTTTGCTAATCGCCTAAAATGCTGAACGAAATCACTGTCTAATGAAACAGCTTGTGATTGCCATTTTTTTATATCTTCAGCGTATGTAACCGCATGTTGAGGAGTGAAATCGCTGTGAAAGATATCTTGATTAAAAGGCGTATAGCCAATATTCCACATCTCAGGAAAGAGAACGATATCAGCACCTAATTCTTTTGCTTTTCGGCAATATAAATCACCTTTCTTCAAGTTAGCTTCTTGGTCATTTTTATTAGCAACCAATTGCAATAATGCGATTTTAATCACAACTCCCATGAAATTGCCTCTCTTAACTTATTTTTCTACATTCATAAATAACGACTTCATCATCTTTATCAGGCTGTTTATCACGTTCAAAGACTTTTACTCTAATATACTTAAGAACTAAAATCACCATTTGCTTTTAATGATCAGCAATTCTAATTTTGAGATAAGGCCCTATTAAATATGCCCAATTTAGATCGTACACACGTCCCTTAATGCTTTCTAATTATGAAATGTTCATCATAAATGAGTCATTCTATACCTCTCCCCAGTGCTTTTTCTATAGGGAAGGTCGCCCTGTGCTTTTTATACAGCAAAACCTTAATTTTTAGTGCGACGTTTCTATAAAAGTGGTATCCTAAGCTATTGATTTATGAATTGCTATATTTATGCTTCAGGGCTGGGTATTAATAAAAGAGCTATTTCAAAGCTCATTGAATGTGCACCGTCAACCTTATATCAGTGGCTGAAACGAAGACGTATTCGTTCAAATCAATATGAGCAGAAAAAATAATACATTAAAATTAGGCAAAGTATCAATACTTGAGTAATTACATATGCTAGAAAAACTAACTCGGCACTCGCATTCTTTCAGTTTTTTTCAATTATATGCCCAGAAATTCTCGATAAAAAATAATTTAATATTCAATTCATACAGTTACTCGTAAACAGGTAGATAGTACTATGATGTTACCCATTGGGTTTGATAATTTTGGGAAAGTGA
This sequence comes from uncultured Gammaproteobacteria bacterium, assembly GCA_963817645.1. Classification (GTDB taxonomy): domain Bacteria; phylum Pseudomonadota; class Gammaproteobacteria; order UBA6002; family UBA6002; genus UBA6002. Next base: position 98,587 of record CAWFQC010000043.1, read on the forward strand.
TTGAAGAGAAATTGGATTTTATTGATAAAAGTCTTTTTATAAAAGATGTTTTTGATGATAAGAGTACGGCTGTTGCTGTTATCACACGTCCAAGACGATTTGGTAAAACACTGAATCTTTCAATGCTGCATCATTTTCTTAGCAGTCGTGTATATGGGAGAGAAACAAAAGATTTATTTAAGCATCTCGATATTGCTGAGCACCCTAGCTACATGGAAAATCAAGGCAAATACCCCGTTGTTTTTGTTACATTTAAAGATATTAAACACGCCTCTTTTAAAGAAGCCTACGAAGACCTTATTGAGCTTTTCGTCAACACCTATGAGGAACATAATTATTTGCTCGATAGCAAAAAAATATCAGATACGCGCAAGTATTATTATGAAAAGGTTTTAAGAGGGGAAATTAATCAGGCACAAGTTAAAAATGCGTTAAAAATCTTAACAGAATGTTTATTTAAGCATCATGGTGTACGTCCTTGGCTATTGATAGATGAATATGATACGCCTATCCAAGCAGGTTATGTGAACGGTTATTATAAAGGAATAATTAATTTGATGCGAGGTGTATTTAGTGGGGCTTTAAAATCCAATAACTATTTAGAAAAGGCGGTGATAACTGGTATTTTGCGAGTTGCAAAAGAAAGTTTATTTTCTGATGTGAATAACTTAGAAGTTTATTCGCTCTTGAGAAATGAATATGCACAATATTTTGGTTTTACTGAAGAAGAAGTAGATAATATTTTGAAAGTGTCTAGTTTGTCAGGAAAATCTACTGAAATTAAAGATTGGTATAATGGTTATCAAGTTGGTCAAACTGTAATTTATAATCCTTGGTCAATTGCCAATTGTGTGAAAAGGCATGGAAAACTCGAGCCTTATTGGGTTAATACCAGTGACAACCAACTGATTAAGGATTTGCTAAAGAGATCGTCTTTGATATTTAAAAGAGATTTTGAATTTTTGGTTGATGGAAATACTATTGAGAAATTAATCGATGAGCGAATGGTGTTTCAATACTTGAATAATAATGTTGACTCCGTATGGAGTTTGTTGTTAATGGCAGGTTATCTTAAACCCACTTCTTTAAGAGATACCGATCAAGGGATCTTTGCAAAATTAGCTATTCCTAATCGTGAGGTACGAAATTTATACCGTCAAATTGTTGAACAATGGCTTTCAAATGGCTATGGCATTCAATGGTATAATGCATTTATTGAATCATTATTATGCGGCAAGATAAAGGAATTTAAAGATCATCTAGATAAAGTATTGCTACAGATTGTCAGTTTCCATGATTCAGCTAAAGAGCCGGAAGCGTTTTTTCATGGCTTATTGCTAGGATTTATTGCCAGTTTACAAGCTAGTTATGAAATTAAGTCCAATCGAGAAAGTGGGTTAGGCAGATTTGATATTATGATCATCCCAAAAGATAAAAGTAAAAATGAAGCTGGTGTTATCATTGAACTCAAAATAAAGAATGAAGACGAATCTTTAGCAGAAGCTGCTAAGAGAGCCCTGTTGCAAATCGAACAGAAGAAATATGGAGAAGAATTTAACCAACGTGGTATTAAAAAAGTTATCCAAATTGGTGTTGGATTCAAAGGAAAAGAATGTGCAGTTGAGGGGAAGGGGGATTTAGAAGAAGATATAACCCTTAAACCAGGGAAATAAAGCGGTAGTAGTTTAGAATACCTCATATCAGAATCTGTACTAAACAACTATCGACTAAAGTCGGTAGGTTAGAACAAGGGATTAAAAGTCCCACCAAGTACCGGCTTAACCCGGTTAATTTTCAATTTCAAAATTTGGGTTTTCTATCGCTTCAAAAGCTGGACGAAGTATTGTTATATGGCGGGATGACAAAATAGTGCGAATTCCTCCTGAGGAGATCGAAATTGATGAAGAGCTTCTTAAGGAAGAGATATAACTTTTGGGAGAGATGGCACAAATGTCCAGTCTTGCGCCAAATCTGGGACATTCGTACCATTTTAGAGGTGGGAGACCTGACCTATTACCATAAATTTGTGGCGAAAGAGAAAAACAATCTTCATGCCTGCTCCTTATAGTTAATTTCATATTGTATAGATAAATAGAGTTATTTCGTGCACATTCCTTATAGTGGAAATATTAACAAAGGTTAAAATGATTTAAAAAAGCTAAGTTAATTCCTCAGATAAATTCTGCACTTTTGAAGACGTGATATAGTTTCTAATAGCAGTAATAAAACTTTCACCATAATTTTCCAATTTTTTTTGACCTATGCCATTAATCATTAAAAATTCTTGACTAGTGAGTGGCTGTTTGGACACCATTTCCTGCAAAGTTGCATCATTAAAAATAACAAAAGGCGGGACATTTGATTCTTCAGCCAATAATTTTCTAAGCTTTCTCAATTCTTCAAATAGTGGATCAATTATAATTTTTTCTTTTGCTTTTTTGACAGTTTCAGCCTGTTTAACACGGGGCTTTGCTAAGAATAATTTTTCTTTTCCCGACAATAAAGGTCTGGCACGTTCTTTTAATTTAAGTACTGAGTAATTTGCAATGTCTTGTTCAATATAACCTTTATGTATCAGTTGCCTAAAAACACTATGCCACGCTTCCTGAGATAAATGTTTTCCCATCCCATAAACACCTAATTGATTGTGCCTCAACGCTTTGATTCTTTGATGTTCCATTCCCCTTAATACATCAATTACATGCCCTACACCGAAGCGTTGCCCTACTCTATAAATACAAGATAGGGCCTTTCGAGCATCCTCTGTTGCATCATAAGTCTCTGGAGGATTCAAGCAGACATCACAATTTTGACAGTCTTCTTCCAAAGACTCATCAAAATAATTTAATAAAACCCGTCGACGACAGATTTGAGCTTCTGTAAAAGCAATCATCATATTCAGTTTTTGCAGTTCAATTCGTCTTTGCTGCTCATTTTTATTATTATTGATAATTCCTCTCGCAACAGCTACATCGGCAATGCCATACAGCAATAAGGATTCAGAATGGAGCCCATCGCGCCCAGCTCTCCCCGTTTCTTGATAATACGATTCGACATTTTTTGGTAAATCATAGTGAGCAACAAAACGAACATTGGGCTTGTCAATGCCCATTCCAAAAGCAACCGTTGCCACCACCACGCTAATATCATCTTTCTGGAATTTTATTTGGGTACTTTGGCGTTCTTTAATAGATAAACCAGCGTGATAGGATTTTGCAGAAATTCCTTGCTCTTGCAATTTATTAGTGATTTCTTCAACTTTGTTTCGAGTCAAGCAATATACAATACCCGATTCCTTAGGCCTTGCTCGTAAAAATTCTAACAACTGTTTAAATGGCTGATGCTTTTCTAAAACCGTATACTGAATATTATGACGATTAAAACTTCCTAAATAAAAATCTACCTGATTTAGGTTTAATTTTTCTCGTATATCGGCGCGAGTTTGCTTATCTGCAGTAGCTGTCAAAGCTATGATGGGCACGTGCTTAAATAGTGATCGTAATTTACCTAACTGAAGATATTCAGGACGAAAGTCTGGACCCCACTGAGATATACAATGTGCCTCATCAATGGCAAACAAGGCGATATTAATATCTTTAACTCGATCCAAAAAAGAAGCAGTCATCAAACGCTCAGGAGCGATATATAATAAATCAAGTAACTGTTGATTGAGCTTTGCTAATACAACTTTGGACTCATTAAGCGTTAACGAAGAATTATAATAAGCCGCAGCAATACCATTTGAATGCAAGGCTTGAACTTGATCTTGCATTAATGAAATTAAAGGCGATATCACAATGCCAACACCAGGACGTAATAAAGCAGGAATTTGGTAGCAAAGGGATTTCCCCCCACCAGTTGGCATAAGCACTAAATTGTCACGTCCTGCTAACACACTGTTAATTACAGCAAGCTGTAATGGCTTAAAATGGTCAAAACCAAATGTTTGCTGCAAAACTTCCTGAGGTGACAAGTTATTCAATGTTATATCCTAACTATAGCAAAGTGGCGATAATTGCCTTAGTGGTTAAATCACGCAACTTTTTAATTTCTCTACTTTTAATATTAAGAGGCGGCAACCAATAAATTGTATTGCCAAGAGGTCGTAATAAAAGTCCCAAGCTAACAGCTTTACGGTAGACTTCATAGCCTAAACGAGGCCTTTCACTATCTGCTATTATATCCGCAGCTACGATACCTCCGATATACCGTACTTTGGTTATTTTACGTGTTTTATCGGCCACTTCTAACATTCCTGCGGCCAATTCTTCTTCAAGGGCGAGCGCTTGGTCAATGATCCCTTCCTCTTCTATAATCCGCAGACTCTCTAATGCAACCGCAGCAGCCAAAGCATTTCCACTATGGGTATGGGAATGTAAGAAAGACTGACCACTTTCATAGTCGTTATAAAATAATTGATAAATTTCATCAGTGGTAAGAACAGCACTCATAGGTAAATAACCTGAGGTCAACCCTTTTCCAAGACAAAGTAAATCTGGTTCAATATTTGCATAGTGACAGGCAAACATTTTTCCTGTTCTCCCAAAGCCAGTCATAATCTCATCTGCTATCAAATAAACATCATTTTCTCTACACCATTTTTTTAGTTTAACTAAAAGATCTTGACTATAAATACGCATCCCCCCTGCTGCTTGAACAATAGGCTCCAGAATAACAACAGATAAATTCTTCTTATATTTTTCTAATTGCAACTCTATCTTTTCCCAAGAATTTAGGCTATTAGCCCAGCCTTGATCATTTCTTGAAGAAATATAAGGAATATTTTGAATAAAATGAACATTTGGCAGGTAATGTTCGTAGGCATTTCGGTAAAGACCTATATCACTAACAGCCAATGCAAATAAGGTTTCGCCATGGTAACCATTCGCTAAAGCCGCAATTCCAGTTCTCTCAAGCTGTCCCCTAATTTGTCGAGCATGGGTTGCCATTTTTAATGCAATTTCTACAGCGCTAGAGCCTTCAGAAGCAAAAAAAACTTTTTTTAAACTCGTTGTTAAATTTGTTAGTCGCTCAGACAGTTCAACAATGACCTCGTTGGTTGTATTTGCTAAAATGACATGTTCGAACTTTTTGGCCTGTCTAATCAGTGCCGCCTGCAAGCGTGGGTGAGCGTGACCTAAAGATTTACACCACCAACTGGAGATTGCATCCAATATCTTGCTCCCATTTTGATGGATAAGATAAGGACCTTTTGCTTTTATAATGGGCAAAGGAGGAAAGGTTTCATAATCCTTCATTTGTGAACAAGGGTTCCAAAGGGTATTTAGGTTTCTCGCGATCAAATTATTGTTCATTTTTTATCCATCAGTAAATTTTAGTAATATATTTTGGTTGACAAGTAAGCTATGGACAATATGATTTGGAACGTTGCCTAAATAAAAAGGATGTATTATGAGTCTAGAAATTGATATACATCAACAATGGGAAGCAGATAAAGTCAATGAACTTTATGAACTTCCTTTCATGGATCTGCTTTACAAAGCCCATACCCTGCATAGAAAGTATTTTGACCCAAATACCATTCAAACATCAACACTTATCAGTATTAAGACAGGCGCTTGTCCTGAGGATTGTGCCTATTGCCCACAAAGTGCTAGATTCAAAACTAAAATCAAGATAGAAAAACTATTGACCCTGGAAAAAGTCTTGGAATACGCAAAGAGAGCACGAGACAATGGAGCAACACGCTTTTGTATGGGAGCTGCCTGGCGTGTTCCAAAAGCTAAGGATTTGGCCATTGTTTGTGAAATGGTCAAGGAAGTTAAAAAACTGGGTTTACAGACTTGTGTTACTTTAGGGATGTTGAACAAGGCACAAGCGCAAGAGCTTAAGGAAGTTGGTCTTGATTATTATAATCATAACCTGGACACCTCCCCTGATTTTTATCCTGAGATTATTTCGACAAGAACTTATCAGGATAGGCTAGACACCCTGGAAAACATACGGCAAGTGGGAATCAAAGTCTGTTGCGGAGGGATAATTGGTATGGGTGAAAGTAGAGAGCAGCGTGCAGGACTCTTGCTTAATCTGGCTAATCAGCCATCACATCCTCAAAGTGTTCCTATTAACTTATTGGCTAGAGCAAAAGGCACACCTCTAGAAAATGCAGATGATTTTGATCCCATCGAATTTATTCGAACAATTGCTGTTGCCAGAATTTTAATGCCAAAATCTTTTTTACGACTATCGGCAGGTCGAAGCACCATGAGTGATGAGATGCAGGCAATTTCTTTCTTTGCAGGAGCGAACTCTATTCATTATGGTGAAGAAAAATTATTTATTACTGCAAATCCTTGTATTAAAGATGATAATCTCTTACTCCAACGTCTTGGTATTAAAGTTTTAGATCAACAAACTTTAGATAAAATAGAATGCTCGATCTAAAATTGCAAAATATGCTCAAACAACGTCAGCAGAATTTTGAACTGCGTAATCATCTAGCGATTGATAATTTTTCTGGTGCTTGGGTACGTCTTGGTGATAAGGAATATTTATCGTTCTCTACCAACAATTACTTAGGATTGCTCAATCACCCCAAGGTCATTGCTGCCTGCCAAACTGCTTTAGCCCGCTTTGGTGTAGGAAGTGGCTCTGCCTATTTAGTTTCAGGTTACACAAGCGCCCATCAAGAGCTAGAAGAACGTCTAGCCGCCTTCCTTGGGTATCCTAAAGTCTTAATGTTTTCTTCTGGTTATATGGCAAATATCGGGATTATACCCGCATTATTTACCGATTACTGTATATTTGCGGATAAATTAAACCATGCCTCTCTTTTGGATGGTTGTCTTGCGGCAAAAGGCTATTTACGACGTTATCCTCACCGACAGATGGCATTTTTAGAAAAATTATTACAGCCCACTGAGAAGAAGAATTGCGCGATTATATCAGAGGGTTTATTTGGGATGGATGGAACTATTGCACCTCTTGCAGAAATTTATCAGCTTGCAGTGGCCAACAAAGCAACTATTCTCATTGATGATGCTCACGGCATTGGGACCATAGGATTACGCGGACGTGGCACTTTAGAACTATATGGTTATGGTTTTAAGGAAGTTCCAATTTTGATAGGAACTTTAGGAAAATCCTTTGGAACCTATGGTGCTTTTGTTGCAAGTAGCCAGCTTATTATTGAAAGTCTAACTCAGCTAACACGTACCTATCTTTATACAACAGCTCTCCCACCAGCTATTGCGGCTGCTTCCATCGCCAGCTTGAAATTAATTCAAGAGGAACCCTGGCGCCGTCAAAAAATTCGCGAATTAACAGATTACTTTAAGTTAAGTGCTCGACAATTAGGAATACCCTGCATTTTTTCAGAAACACCTATTCAAATCATTCTGTTAAAAAGTAATCAAAAATCACTTGAAATCAGCCAGCAATTGTTTGATAGAGGTATACTGATTAAAGCAATAAGGCCACCAACAGTTCCCAAAGAAAGCGCAAGACTTCGAGTGACGATTACGGCAGAACACACTAAGCAACAAATTAATCATTTGATGGAGAATCTAAAATATGTCTTTGCAAAGAACTAAGGGGTTTTTCATCACTGGTACTGACACAGGTGTTGGTAAATCAACAGTAACTGAAATGCTGATTCGTGATTTCAATCGTCAAGGTTTTAAAACTATTGGCTGCAAACCTATCTCCTGTGGTTCAAATGAAGATGGGCTGATGCTAAAAAAAGCAAATCCAATTTCGTTGGACCAAGATCTAATTAATCCATTTCATTTTGATTTAGCGGTCTCGCCCAACATTGCGGCAAAAGCAGCCAATAGGCAAATTCTCGCCCAGGAAGTTTCGGCCAGGATGAAAGAGCTTTTAAAGTTACCCGTCGATTATGTTTTGTATGAAGGACTTGGAGGCTGGAAAGTACCGATTAATGATAAGGAGTCAATGATAGATATCGTCAAGGCCTTAAATTTAGATATTATTTTAGTGGTTGGCATTAGAGTTGGGTGTTTAAACCATGCGCTTTTGACGCACGAATCAATATTAAAGGAATGCTTACCCTTAGCAGGATGGATTGGAAATGTGATTGATCAAAACACCCCAGAAATCAACCAACATATTATTACCTTACAACAATGGCTTGACGCTCCTTATTTAGGGTTGGTTCAATATTGCAAAACAAAAGAAATGATAAGTAATGTGGATACTAGGGAAATATTGAGAAATTTAAAAATTACTTAGGGACGTGGCCCGAATAACTTCCCAGGCTGAATCTTACCCAATTTATTTGAAAAAATTGACAATTTCCCTCAGACAACCTATAGTCATGACTAGTCAGACTAGTTATAGGGTGCTAAATATTATGAATAAAATCTGGCAAGTACAAGAAGCCAAAGCTCATTTTAGTGAACTTATTAAGGAAGTGAGAATACACGGAGCTCAAAAAATAACTCTTCGAGGTGAATTAGTTGCAGTTGTTATTTCAGATAAAGAATATGAGAAACTTAAGGGGTATAAAATATCAATAATAGAATTTTTAAAAAAATCTCCGCTTTTTGATGTTGAATTAGATTTAAAAAGGGACAAATCACTCATCAGAAAATTTGACCTATGAGCTACTTGATAGATACAAATGTAATATCTGAGTTATTTCGGTCTACAGCTAACCCAAAAGTAATAAGCTGGTTCAATCAAGTTTCTGAGGACTCCTTATATATTAGTGTATTGACAATTGGCGAAATAAGAAAAGGTATTGAAAAACTTCCTGAGTCACGCCGTAAGGAAGAAATTAGAATTTGGCTAGAAAATGATTTACAAATAAAATTTAACGGCAGGATATTATCAATTGACCAACAAATTGCAAACCGATGGGGAAGATTACTTAACGAAGTGAATCGACCAGTACCAGCCATTGATAGTTTGTTAGCAGCGACCGCTTTACACTATGACTTGAGATTGGTGACAAGAAACCTAAATGATTTCGAATATCCAAGTTTACAGGTCATAAATCCTTGGGAATAAATAGTAATGTGCAGCAAATAATACAGTTACTTGCAGATGGAAAATTTCATTCGGGAGAAGAACTTGGCCAAAGTCTGCAAATGACAAGAAGTGCAATTTGCAAGCATGTGCAAAAAATTTCTCGCTTAGGGGTAGAAATACATCGAGTGAAAGGAAGGGGTTATTGTATTCCGCAAGGCATTGAATTATTGGATTTGGCAGTTATACGAAGCTATTTATCTGCTCCTTTGGCAATTCATTCAACGATTCTCATCTTGCCAGAAATAGATTCAACTAATCAATATATATTGGACCGTCGTCTAGTGTTGCCTTCTGGGTTTATGCTTTTTACTGAATACCAAAGTGCAGGCCGTGGAAGAAGAAATAAAACATGGCTGTCACCTTTTGGAGCCAATCTTTACTTTTCACTATTATGGAACTTTGATAAAGATCCTAGTGAATTAGGTGCCTTAAGTCTTGCTACCGGAATTGCTGTTGCAAACGCCTTAGAACGATATGGTATTGCGCAAGTTCAGTTAAAATGGCCAAATGACATCTTATATAATTATAAAAAAATATCAGGTGTTTTAATTGAGATGACGGCTGAAACCTATTCTCGAACCCAAGTTGTCATTGGCATTGGATTAAATATCTCTATGCCACCTGGAATAATTATTAAACAAAATTTGACTGATATGGCTACCATCACCGGCCAAAAACCCAAACGGAATCAGCTTGCTGCTTTATTAATTGAAGAAGTAATTGACATGCTGAGTATTTTTCAACAAAAAGGATTCAATGCATTTGTAAAACACTGGCAAGCACTTGATGCCTACTACGATAAACCAATCATTCTATATACACCTACAGAGCAATATAAAGGTATTGCAAAGGGAATTAATCGCCACGGTGAATTAATATTAGTAGATCACCATAATAAGGAGAAACGTTTTCTTCATGGCGAAGTCAGTTTCAATCCCTAAGGAACTTCAATACTTTAATATAAGATTAATTCCCGAATTTGCTTAATTTCATCACGAAGTTTAGCTGCTTCTTCAAACTCTAGGTTTTTAGCATGGGCAAACATTTTTTCTTCTATATTTTTAATTTCTTTATTGAGTTGGGTAGGTGAATAAGCATTATATTTTGCTACTTTTTCAGCAATTTTTAAACCCTTTTCTCGCATAGGAGTTGCTGTATCTAAAATATCCTTGACTGCCTTCTGGATACCTTTTGGTGTAATGCCATGAGCTATATTAAACTCCTCTTGTAGCTTGCGACGACGCTCGGTTTCATCAATAGCTCGACGCATTGAAGAAGTAATATGATCTGCATACATAATAACTAATCCATTGATGTTCCTTGCTGCCCTGCCAATTGTCTGAATTAATGACCTTTCTGAACGTAAAAAGCCTTCTTTATCTGCATCAAGAATGGCAACCAAGGAGACTTCAGGGAGGTCTAATCCCTCTCGCAGAAGATTTATTCCCACTAAGATATCAAAGACACCTAGCCGCAAATCACGAAGAATTTCGACTCGTTCCACTGTATTGATATCTGAGTGTAGGTATCGAACTTTCGCACCATTTTCTGCCAAGTATTCCGTAAGGTCTTCAGCCATTCGCTTAGTTAAAGTAGTAATCAATACTCTTTCATGAAGCATAACACGCTTTTTAATCTCAGAAAGGACATCATCCACCTGGGTACGAACAGATCTAACCTCGATCTGTGGGTCAATCAATCCGGTGGGACGCACTAGTAATTCTATGACTTGATCTGAATGTGCCAATTCATAAGGCCCTGGTGTTGCAGAGACATAAATCGTTTGAGGTGCCAACTGTTCAAATTCAATAAATTGCAAAGGCCGGTTATCAAGAGCTGAAGGCAAGCGAAAGCCATATTCCACTAAAGTTTGCTTTCTAGATCGATCGCCATTAAACATGGCAGAAAGCTGGGGTACGGTGACATGAGATTCATCGATAAATAATAAAGCATTGGAGGGTAAGTAATCCATTAAGGTAGGTGGTGGCTCTCCAGGCTGACGTCCTGATAAATAGCGAGAGTAATTTTCAATACCTGAGCAATACCCCATTTCCATAATCATCTCAATATCGTATAAAGTGCGTTGCTCTAAGCGTTGAGCTTCTACTAATTTATCGGTAGAGCGTAGATGTTCTAATCTTTTTTTTAATTCATCTTTAATAAGATCAATGGTATCCAGTAATTGTTGTCTAGGTGTAACATAGTGTGTCTTAGGAAAAATTGTTGCTCTGGGTGTTTTCGATTCAATAGCACCCGTTAGGGGATCAAAAAGGCAAATGCTTTCAACTTCATCATCAAACAACTCTACTCTTACTGCCGCATAATCAGATTCTGCGGGGTAAATATCAATTACATCACCACGAACCCGATAGGTTGCTCGATGAAAATCAGCATCATTTCGAGTATATTGTAATTCTGCCAAGCGCCGTAGAATTGTTCTTTGTTCAATATGCTCCCCGACAGTAATGTGGAGCACCATGCTTAAATACGCCTTTGGATCACCTAAGCCATAAATAGCAGAGACTGTGGCAACAATAATAGTATCTTTTCGTTCAAGCAAAGCCTTAGTTGCAGAAAGCCGCATTTGCTCAATTTGTTCATTGATTGAAGAATCTTTTTCAATATAAGTATCTGATGAAGGCACATAAGCTTCAGGTTGATAATAATCGTAATAAGACACAAAATAGGCAACAGCATTTCCAGGGAAGAAGGTCTTCATTTCACTATAGAGTTGTGCAGCAAGTGTTTTATTAGGCGCTAGGATAATTGCTGGTCTTTGAACTTGTTCAATAACATGGGCAATAGTAAATGTCTTGCCAGAGCCAGTTACCCCCAAAAGGGTCTGTCTGAACAAGCCATTATCAATACCTTTCACCAGCTCAACGATAGCTCGGGGCTGATCACCAGCTGGCTGAAACTTGGATTCAATTGTTAATTCTTTAGTCATTTAAAAAAACTTTAGCAAATATTGAATTGTAATTAAAAACAAAGAATTGTTAAAATTCAAACTTTGTCTAGCCAAATACTGAGGTTTTTACTTGATAATCAAGTTTTAGCAGAAATTCAATTTATAGTATAGTTCAATTTGATAACATAGGATCATAGAGAATGAAAATTACCCTTTCAGCAAAGGTTGAAGCGATTAAACCCTCCCCTACTCTCGCCGTTTCCAATCGTGCAAGCGAACTTAAGGCAAGCGGCAAAGATATTATTGACCTTGGATTGGGAGAACCCGACTTTGATACGCCAGAACACATTAAGGAGGCTGCAATTAACGCAATACGTGACGGCTTTACGAAGTATACTGCCGTTGATGGCATTGCTAGTTTAAAAAAGAACATCGTAATTAAATTTGCACGAGAAAATAATTTACAATATCAAACCAATCAAATCTTAGTCTCTAATGGTGCGAAGCAAAGTTTATACAATCTATTTCAAGCCTTCTTAAATAGAGGCGACGAAGTAATCATCCCAGCACCCTATTGGGTATCCTACCCAGATATGGCAATTTTAGCTGATGCGATTCCAGTAATCATACACACAGATTTAAGAAATCACTTTAAGATTAGTCCTGAGCAACTAGAAAAAGCTATCACCAATAAGACCCGATTATTAGTGTTAAATAGCCCCTCAAACCCAACGGGGGTTGCCTATTCTAATGAAGAGTTATCCGCTTTGGGTCAAATTTTATTGAAGCATCCTAATGTTTTTATAGTTAGTGATGACATTTACGAGCATATCTTATGGCGTAATGAGCCTTTCTCAAACATAATAAACATTTGCCCTGAGCTTTACGAAAGAACTATCGTTGTGAACGGTGTATCAAAGGCCTATGCAATGACTGGTTGGCGCATTGGTTATGCAGCTGGCCCTGCCCCCATTATTAATGCTATGAAGAAAATACAATCACAAAGTACATCAAACCCAAATTCAATTGCCCAAATTGCTGCACAAGCTGCTTTGGAAGGGAATACTCGAGAACTAATTAAAATGGTTAGTGCTTTTAAGGAAAGGCATGATTTTATCGTAAAAAGATTAAATTCAATAGAAGGATTTGAGTGCTTACCTGCAGATGGTACTTTCTATGCTTTTCCTAATGTTGAAAAAGTAATAAAGCAACTGGGGTTATCAACAGACATAGCCCTAGCCAATTATCTGCTAACAGAGGCAGAGGTAGCTGTGGTCCCGGGTTCGGCTTTTGGTTCTTCCGGTTATTTACGGCTGTCTTATGCGACCAGCCTTGACTCCTTGCACAAGGCAATGAACCGTATTGAATCAGCGGTAAAATCAAAGGTGGGGGTGGAAACTCAATAGCTTATTTCCTTTTTAAATTTATGGAGATGCGCTAAAAGAAAAAAGAAAAAGCCACTTGACCTCATTACCTGGCGCAAGTAGTATTATTCCTTCCGTTCCCCGGTAGCTCAGTCGGTAGAGCAGGTGACTGTTAATCACTTGGTCGGCGGTTCGAGTCCGTCCCGGGGAGCCAATAAAATCAATAGCTTACGGCACTTTTATCCGCATACTCAAACGCCTTTGCGGGACTTTTGCGGGAGCTAGTTCCCGCAACATTCTTCAGTACTGTCAATGTTGGCCCAGTTTTCTGATCTAAACAAATACTATTAGCAGCTTCAATTAATTGGGTAAGTTCTGCTCTTGAATAGTGAGTAATCGGTAGCGCCCATTTGCTCCAACGCTAGCAATTCTTGTGCTACTTGTTTTAAATGCGGTAAAAAATCGCCTGCTCGAATATGCTTCATAAAAAATGTGAGCATACCTGCCCATAGATGGGTTTTAACAATTTCATCAGGAATAGCGCTCGCATCAATTAATGTGAAGGGTTTATTCCAAATTTGATTAACGAGTTCTTTAGGCACATCCAGCAAATCTTTAAAATCAGTACTAAAAGTATACGGAGTCTTGCCGTTGAAAAATACCAGATTCACTAACTATCCTGTAGCAAATCTTCCAACTGATTTATATTGATTTTTATAATGGTAGCCACATTTTCTTTTTTTATTCCAGCGTCGAGCATATTCAGCACCATCTCACGTATCGCTCGCTGTTCGCCGATTTGAATACCGCGTTGTTCACCACGCTGCTCGCCAATATGGATACCACGCTGCTCGCCAATTTGGATACCACGCTGCTCGCCAATTTGGATGCCACGTTGTTCACCCTCTAATACAAACTGCTGTGCTAATGTCATAACTTCTCCTCGTAGTGTCTCTGAAAGATATTGGTTCGCTGCTTCTATAAACAATGTTTTATCTTCTGCTTCGAGTTCATTTATAATATAATTTATCACAGTTTGAGCATAATCACTACCGCCGCAGAATTCAAGTTCGTTAAGCCACGGCAAGGTTTTCTTCAAAAATTGAGTTAAATCCCGTACATGACGATATTTCAGAACCAGTTCAAATAAACCAACCCAACGATACTGCTCAATGCCATTATCTGGCAAGCGGTGAATATCGATAAAAGATACGTCTTTTGTGAATATGGATTTAACGAGATGTTTGTTCTTCCCAAAAAGATCAAAAAAATTTAAGGGCGCATTCCAGATTTTTTCTCCAGCATATAAAATGATAGGATAAACAACTGGCAGTGGTTCTTTTGGGTGCTGTTTACGGTATAAATCATAAAAACTGTGCAAATACCCCATTAGTCTCAAAAGCATGTCTTCATCAATCGTACCTTGCATCTCACACAAAATGTAAACAAAAGCAGTAGCGTCTTTGTAACGTACTGAGTATAACAAATCGGTCTCAGAGTTTTGGTAACCCTTGCTGACAAAGGTGTTTTTTTCAATTTTTAGCGTCGATAGATCCATATTTTTTAGAATATCCTGGGAAAAATGTGCTTGGAGTAACTCGCGCATGACACGAATGTCTTTGAAAGATCTCTTAAAAAATTTGTCCATGGGTTGGTGAATTTTTTCAGCCATCAATAAGGTATCCCTGTAGATGTTATTTTGACTCAGTGGTGCAATCATAACCTAATTTGTATCCTCAATACATTGACCCTCTTAAAGTTTCTAGACAGTGATTTATCTAATGTCCATTCTCTAATAGCTGTAACGGCTTGATTTCATAAATCACCCGACCTGCTATCATCGCGATTTTCTGGCCCACTTTATTTTGCGACTATCCGTGAGATCCGAGAGCGTTACGATTTAACTATAACCAGGGTTATCATTTCAATGGCTTACAGCCCCTGGCAACTGCCCAAATTAGCGACCCCCGACTTGCGGTACAAGCTATACGGGCGGTCCATTCTGGGCAACGATACATAAGTCCTGCTATTGCCCAGCAGCTTGCATTCAAACATGTCACAGACAAAGACGAATCTCCTTTTAGCACACTATCAGAGCGAGAATTGCAGGTATTGATGATGATAACACAAGGATGTAAGCCTCAAGTAATATCAGAAAAATTGAATCTAAGTCCTAAAACAGTTAACAGTTATCGCTATCGCATTTTCGAGAAACTTAGAGTGAAAAATGATGTTGAATTAACCCTATTGGCTATTCGGCATCGCTTAGTTGACTCTACAAAGGAAAAGTAAAGGATTTGTTTCTATAACGCAGTTCTTTGTTGGCTTGGATTATAAGATGGACCAATGACAATCGGCTATTCATTCCTTTTTGCAATGTTTGACGCCTTTCTCATATTATTTGATAATAAATTACCCCCCATAATATAATTAAAAATATGAAAAAATAAAAGCGACAAATAAAAAAATTCACTTTCTACAAGGGACGGTATCTTTAATCACTGCGCCTTTCTCTGGATTTTGCGCTAATGTATCAATAAGTTGTTGTAAGACATCTCATGTCAAAGCTTTTTTTGCTAGACGCATAAATTTGGGCGTGGCTTTTACCTTGATCACACAGCAAAAATGGTTATAAAATGTTTGATTACGTTGTATGTAAAACGGCACGAAAAAATCATTAGAGTGGTTTTACATTTGCCAAAGCAGAGCTCAGCGGGTGAGGACGTGATTACATTGTGACCAAGTCGGATTTTTGGGAAAATATATAATTTATCCCAGATGTTTATTCGTATATTAATCATGAGAACGAGGGTAGTTTCATGCCAAAACCTGCGGACATTATCCGACATATTCATCAACAGGAAAATCAAAAAGCATTAGATGCAGGGTCTAAGGGTTAAAATGCCATTAGACATGGTTAGCCTTTATAGTTCAATTTCATTTGATGACTCATTAGTTCATTTTGTAATTAAAAAAAGGAAGGAGATGGATTAAGTTATGTTCCTATACGACAGATCAAATGCCTGCAATTGCCTTCGGAATCTCCCCAATGATATACCACAATTTATTAAAAGAGTTTTTGATCAAAGCGATATTGTAAAAATAGATAAAATAAATTCAGTTGCTATGGCTCAAAGCCAAATCAGGTCATTTTGAATTAACGATGGATAAGGAATATGCAAAATATTAATTTAATAAAAGTGAGATTGTCTCCGCGAGAATCCGATTACTTATGTTATTAACCCAAAGTTTTAAGCGGAAAGAGATCGCTCAGAAACTATCGGTTGAATTGGATACTATTCATTCTTTGGTTCGGCGAATAAAAACTAAATTTAACACAAATACTTTGCAGTAGGTTATTCAAATAGCAAATTTAGAAGATTAAGCCCCAATTTTAAAAAAAATGGTGCATACAAATTAAAATTTTAATGTAACACTCATTCAATAAATTAAGGATATAACAATGCCATTGAGTTTTTTACCCACTCTAGAGACATACATTAATGCATTTAATAACTCCAAGCGATTTTATCACTTTAACCACAGTGATCATGTGCTCTCAATTAAGTTACTAAAGACTGCGCTCAAACAGTATAATACTGGCATTTCGGAACTCGCTGTAATTGAAAAAGCCATTCTAGAAATTAAGCGCTCACAAGGACTATTTGCCTTAGTGACTGATATCAACCTGAAAGTCAAAATTGCCCGATTTTATCAAGAACGTGCTAACCTATTAGCTACTTTAAAAAATCTAATCGATAGTATTGAAAAAGGGGCATCTAGATTACAGCCAGTTATTGGAGAAAGAGTTGGCTGTGATGAGTTTAAAGAAAAATTATTAGAGCTACTTCAAAAAGAAAACCTAACGGCTAGACAACAAGCGCTGGCTGAAGAAAAGTTTGACTTGATGCAAATCAGCAGTAAAGAAGGGATGTTACTGGATAAAGACCAATTTGCCGCCTTTCATCAATTTATTTTGCAGCAGGCTACACCTGAAATTCGACATCGTTATCGACGATTGAATTGGTATATTGAAAATCCTCTTGATGAGAAATTGATTCCCATTGAAATTAAAAATAAATCCTTTTATGTTCTCTCTTCTGCCAAGATCACCTTTGAGCAGAAAATTGGCGGTCTTTCTCAACTCTTCTTTGGTGAAAAGGACAAATTAAAGCTTATAGAAGAGCAATATTATCAAGTAGCCTCAATTAAATCAGCGCAACAAGCAATCAATACGATATATCACACCCTCACGCCAGATTCGTTCGAACAATGCGCATTACCAGAACAGCCTTGCCTAAAAACGGTCATTAAGCTAGAAACTGAAATAAAGAGAAGGAGAGTGGCTCTTCAGGGTGAGCGGATTACCGGTATGATGAAATTCTTTTTTGGTGTTAAAAATGCTGCCATCAACCATGAATTAAATTATCTCAATCGGCATTTTGCTGTATTGCAAGGTAAGAAAATAACCTTAATGGAGAATGTGCTAGCACATTTAGAAACGCATTATCATTTTAAAGACTTGGTCCTTCCTCCAAAAGAAAAACTGGATGCTATTAAAATGCTCTTATCAGAATGTGAAAAAGGAGTATCCCTGATCCCTTTGGATACTCCTAGGCAACAGGAGATCGCTACTAAATTAAGTGCGTTTAGAAAAAAATTTAAATCTTGCTGCAATATTTCGGTGAACTTGATCGAAAAACTGATACAAGAGAATAACTATCTGTCAGCCCAGAGGATGACTTCTAGCACAGGCTTAAGTTATTTATCGTATAGTAAAGAGGCTGAAAATTTATTTGATAGGATTAGAAATTATGTCAGCCCATCTCAACAAGAAGCCATAGATGTGTTAGCTTCTGTCCTGTTAGGCACTAGTCTTGCGCCATTAGACTCAATTAAACAAAAATTGCTCCCTTTATTTGGGGGATTTAAGTCTCCTCTTAAATGTTTAGAGGTCTTCATTGAATCATTTTTCAAAAACTATATTCTGCCCGCATTACACAGCCCAGAAAGTTACCATTTTCAATTACTGACCAATTACAATTCCAAATGGATTGACAACTGGCTGAGCAAGAAAACCACCTCTTTAGAAGATGCACTTATTTTTCTACGAACCCTCTATTCTGGTCAAGTTACCCTTGGCAATCAAGTGCGTTCAATTAGAAATAAGCCATTTGTCTACGATAGACAAACTTTTATTGCACAAATTAAGCTTCTACAATCCTTTGGTAAACAGGCCCAAAGTAAAAGTTTCTTGGAAAGCTTCTATTCAATCATTACCCAAACAATAAAGGAGCAAGAAGATCAGCTTTGTTTTCATCCTGATTATTTAGCTGGCATCTTAGTTTTAAAGGATGATCAATTAAAAATAACCTATATACAAGCATTGATGAAAAGTTGCATTTCAAAGCAAACATTTGATATTTTACAAAATAAAGAATTGATTGATTATCTCAACGGGAGCAATGCTTTTGAGGCTGTGCGTGACCCTTTATTCGCTTATTTCAAGCAGGATCAGTGGCAATATGCGCTACAATCTGTCCTTGATCAATTAGAAGATGAAACACTCGCGCAAGAATACCGATATATTTACCTTAAAAATAGGATTGAGCATAACGACACCCTATTTGATGATGGAGGACTCAAATCCTTAGGTGATGATCTTTCAAAGGCAATAGGACAGGAAAATGAGTTAAATCTATATCAACTGCTTGCGAGGCGACTTTCATCTGAAGAGACAATTCCACCTGAGAGCCTTGCATTGATTGACTCATTACTTGCCGCCAATTGGTCACAGAATATAAATGGGCTTCGGATTTTGTTCGGGGAAAAGCGGCAGTTACTGGTTGCTCAAAGTGAAGTCACCTTTGAAATCAAAGAGCTACTTAATATGATCAAGTTGCATCATTTTGAGAAAGCCTTAAATAAAATTAAAGAGCATATTTTATTATCAACTACTCAAAATGATCGCTCAACACTTCATTTTGATATTGTTTTAGGGTTCTTAAACCAGCTTGCGCATTTCCATCAAGAAAAGGAAGATCTAGGATTACCAGAGAAAAAAACCAAATGGGCTTTTTACAGAGCGTTAAAACAGGCTATTCATGCCTCTCAATGGGAAGCCCGCGAAACCAGTAATACTAAAAAAGACGCCTGGCTATCAGGCTTTGCGCAAATGGAAGGTATTTTAAAAAATAACCAAGCGGTGGCAAAATTAAAAGATAACGAGGCAATTTCTCCTCATCTAAACAGGCCCTGCATACAAGCTATGATTGCAGCTAGTTTGATTAAAAATAGCCAAAGTAAAAATGAAATAGCAGGTTCTGCTTCTAAAAATTCATCGCAGGAAAATCAGTTGAGCGATGAAATGGCATTTTTGCTATTAGATTTAATCCCAAATGAAAATAAACCGCCCATCTTAAGTCAAGTTGCTTCTCATCATGCACAATGGGATGTCAAATGGTCCAACTATCTTGGGAGGTTCGCAAATAATGAAACGAATCAAAAGTATCGGTGCCTTTTTCTAAAGAATTTTTTTTCTGATTTAGAGTTTTCAGAACAAAATGCATCAGTTTTACCTTCTGCTACTTTTCAAGATTTTGATAAAACCTATGGCCAAGAAAATTTACCCCTGGTTTTCACATTAATGGAAAACTACCTGGCAGAAGCAGCGAATAAAGAAAAAAAGGTCGGATATCAGTTTATCCTTTATTCTTTAAAAGAGGCACCGGTCTCAAGCCCCTGGCAAAAGCTTCATGAAAGTGCCCAAGCAAAAATCTCGATACTCGAAAATAAATCAAACATAAAAGAAACCATCAATGAATTTAAGGCAATGATCCAGGATAAAGAATATTTAGCCGCAAAAAGTAAAATTGAACAATGGATTATGAACACGACAACCTATCCACGAACAGCTCCGGAATTTATTCATAATCAGCATTTGCTTGAGAGTTGCAAGATTATCCTAAAAAAACATCTTCTTAAGAAGCTAATTCCTCAAAAAGCTACTTTTAATATCGCTTTCCTGCGAGATTTTATTTTAGTGGCACTGCCAAATGATGAAGAGAAAAAAGCCTTGAAACGGCTTTGTAATGAAAACAGTTCCCATCGTTTCCATTCAAAAAATCTAGACGGTGCAAGGTTGTATCAATGCTTAGCTGAGTTTGAACGAAAAGCCGTGTCCCATCTTCAAAAATCCTTGCCTAAATTTGATTGCCTATGGCAGTTAATTGAGATTGCACAGAAGCATTCTCTTTATAGCCTGTCTCGCCTTAAAGAACAAGGGCATGGTTATGGACTTCCCAAAGAAACAGTAGCACTTTATCTCAAGCATCAAAAAATGGTAGATCCCATTTTAAGTGCAATCCTATCCTCCCGACGTTATTTTATAGAAACAATAAAACAAATGTGTCGTTGTCATGCGCATGCCAAAAAATCAAGCAGGGATCAAAAAATTCCTCACCTTGAACATTACCAAGCTTATTTGAATAAAAAAATGGCGAAGTGGCATGGTAAAAATGAATCACCCTTTCATTTCTTTGCCAAGAAGCCTTCAAATGAGACGACCAGTCTGGAAGATGATTGGGTCGCGATGGATCCTGCCAATGGTTAGCAAAATCCTATGCTAAACAAATCAATGCATTATTACATTGTGAAAGACAGAACGTTGCCCATAGAGCTCAACGAAGCAGAAGGTATTCAGCCTGCCAGAGAGTTTTTTAGTGGGAAAAAGTTATGAATACGCTTAAATTTAAGCATTAAGCTACTTTTCTTTCAGGCTCTAATTAGCTAATCAGTTAAATATATCATCTAAATCTTTAGCATCTAATATCCGCTCGCCCCATTCTAAAAGAGTGTCAGCATTAGCCTTTGCCATCCTTTTTAGATAAGATTCAGGAATATTATGAAACTTTCGTTGTAGCTGGCGCAATAAAAGAGCACACTCACCTTGCTGCATACCTTGTTGTATACCTTGCTGCATACCGCGTTCTAATAATTGTTGTGCCATCGTCATAATTTCTTCACCTGTTTTATCGGATAGAGTTTGTTTCACAATGTCAACAAACTCGTCCACATTGCTTGTTTCAGCTTTATCTAATGCATAGTTTAGCAAACTTAGCACATAATCGGTACCACCCATTTGCTCCAACGCTAGCAATTGTTGTGCTACTTGTTTTAAATACGGCAAAAAATCACGTGCCCAAATATGCTTCATAAAAAATGTAAGTACACCCACCCATAGATGAGTTTTAACAATTTCATCAGGAATAGCGCTCACATCAATTAATGTGAAGGGTTTATTCCAAATTTGATCAACGAGTTCTTTAGGTGCATCCAGCAAATCTTTAAAATCGGTGCTAAAAGTATACGGGGTCTTGCCGTTGAAAAATACCAGATTCACTATTAAAGGAAGTTTTTTTGCAGTTGGGTTTTGCTTCAAGTAGGCGTCTAAAATATTGATGTTATATTTTTGTACATAAAAAGGAGTCAATGGTTTAGGTGTACTCCAGTGCTCTAAGAGGAAGTAAATGTAGGCTTGCTCATTGTCATTAATCTGTGCTTGATAAAGGACATCTGATTGAGTTCGCTTTAACTGGTCATCTATAAAAGTTTGTGATTGCAGCACCATAGGAACATGTCTGAAATAACTCTTACAACTAGCATCCCATTTGGCAAGCATCTTTAAACGAACTTTCTTCGAAAAAACGTTTACATAGAACAACTATGCGCGCATTTTTTCGAAAAAAGTTCGTTTAAATCTGCATGCCAACTGGGCGCTAGTTGTAAGAGTTATTTCAGACATGTCCCATAGTATCTAGATTGAATACATGACGTAAATGCTGAGGGAGATAATAAGAAAGAAATTCCTGGGCAACTCGAATATTGCTTAAAGCCGCACGAAAGACCTTGTCATGGGGTTGATGAATTTTTGTCATTCTTTTTTTATTTTCCAAGCAAAGTTGTTTATATTGAGGCGGTTTGCCAATTAGAGCACTCGCTGTCAAAATGATTTCATGCAGCTCCCTAGGGCTTATTACAAATGAGTGGATATACCCATCCAGCTATCCTATTACAATGCATTACTGAAAAATTACCTAGTTTCCTTATCTGGAGTCATATCTAACTCTTGTTTGGAATCAGACCTAAAATGCCTAAAATATGACGAACATTATCTTGTAATAGTGGCTTTATCAATACAGTTTTTATACCTGCTTGCAAATATTCTTCTCGACTTTTTGCATCACCATGCGCAGTTAAAGCGATAGTAGGAGTTTGCTTATTTTGAGAGCGTTCATCGTTGTGAATTTTTTTAGCTACCTCAATTCCACTCATATCGGGCAAGCCAATATCAAGAAAGATAACATCATAAATATAGTCTTCTATCTGTTTGAGCGCTGATTTCCCATCCTTTGCAATGTCCAGAGTGCAATTGAATTTCTTTATCAAAACTTCTGTCACCTGAGCCGCTATTCTGTCATCTTCTACTAAGAGGATGCGTATTGATTTCTTAGCAGATTGTGGATGGCTCTAAGCCATAGAAGTTGGCTAAGGGTAAGTGATGCATCTTCTTATTTGATAAATCAAGGTCAAGGGAATCTTGGCTATCTGTGGTATCGATAAGTGTTTGATCCGCGCCATATGATTCATCGAGTAATGCTTTCTTTAAAGGCAGTACACAGGTAAAGATCGAACCAGCTTGGGGTTTACTTTCCACATAAATTTCAGCGCCTAGCTCGTCGGCAAATTGCTTAACAATCGCTAACCCCAAGCCTGCTCCTTTATAAATACCTTCATAAGAGGGTGTAAGGCGCTTGAATCATGTAAAAATAGCTTGTTGCTTATCAGGCGCAATGCCAACGCCAGTATCTTCCACCTTGATTTTTATGACAACTGATTTTTTAGCTTACTGGCAAGCTCTGCTGTCACTTTAACATGCCCTGTTTCGGTAAAATTGAGTGCGTTAGTCACTAATTCTAAAACAAGGCGCTGAATACGCATGCCATCACCCACTAAGCAACAGGGAATGGCATGATCATATTTTAAAGTTAATTTTAAGTTTTTATGATCCGCCTTGCATTGATTCAATTTAATAACATGCAGCAGTTTTTTTTGAAGATTAAATTTTTTCTTTTGTAAGGGGATATCGCCTGAAGCAACAGTAATAATTTCGAGCACTTCATTTAATAAACTGGACAGGGCGTTACCCGATGTCACTAGATGATTAGCAAGGATTTTAATTTCTTCAGTTTCGGAAGAATCCCTCACATTTTTTTTGATAAGATCAGCCGTACCGATAATACCGGCTAGAGACGGGGATACAAGTACAGGGACTCTTATTTTTTTCAAAACTTAAAGTGTGTGATTATTTGTTTCGATATAACCGCTTTCGAGACTTATGATAACGTTGATAGCTATTTTTCGGATATGAAGCGGGAATTACAAGAAGACGCTGTTATACTTTTAGTAAGCACAAAATCAGATTTGGCATATAATAGAGAGGTTTCATATAATCAGATTTCTAGTATTTTAATTAAGTGTGGATTAAGCTATCACCACTATATTGAGTGTTCTTCAAAAGAAGACCAAGGAGTTAAAGAAGTTTTTTTTACGGCGATTAAAATGGTTTTAAACAAAATAAACTCCAGACCTTTAACGTTGGGATTTCCTAAAAAAAGTTTTTTAGACAGCAAGCTTTTTTATGTGGCAGAAGGACCCATGAATAAGTCTCCGAAGCAATCAACTAGTCATTTACCTTTAATCTCTTCATCAAAGACTCGTTTTCTTTAAAAGAAGAAATTAAAAATAATGCAAAGGAGACTTTACCCTTTCGATCAGAGTCAAGGCACCTGTTCTTCTCATCTTCTGAAAAAAACATCAACAAAAAAGAACAGACCTTCATTCCCACTAACTGGGCTACATTTTTTCAAATTGAAGAACTTCCTTTTAAAATCTTGTGGTTTCTTGATAAACGCAGCTTAAGGTCTTTTGGTTGTGCAGATAAATATTTACATAGCCTACAAAGTGCGTTTGAAAAATAGAGGATAATTCTGACATTGACAATAGGCGTAGTTATTTTGATAATCACGCTATTACTGAAGCTTGAATTCGACGGGATTAATTACTAATGGTAAAAAAAATATCGCTGTATCTTACCAAAGACTACAAAGATTTTCTGCAAGAAATAAAGGGTCGGATCAAGTCAGCTAGATTAAGAGCTGCGTTGGCGGTAAACCAGGAAGTTATCAAGTTTTATTGGGAAATTGGTCAGCTAATTATTGAAAAGCAAAAGATGTCTAACTGGGGTGATAAGTTGATAGATGCGCTTGCTATCGACTTAAAGAAAAGTTTTCCAGACTCGCAAGGGTTTTCTAGAAGTAATCTGCATAGTATGAGAAAATTTGCAGAAAGCTATCCTACCTTACCAATTGTCCAAGCATTGCCTGGACAATTGCCTTGGACCCATAATCTCGTTCTATTAGAGCGAATCAAAGATCCAGATGCCAGGTTATGGTATGCCAAAGAAGCCCTGGAAAATGGTTGGTCATATCGTATGTTAATGGCCCAAATTAAAGAAAAGCTTTATGAGACTAAAGGCAAAAAGGCAATAAAAACAACAAATTTTCATTTAAAACTTCCTAGCCCTCAATCGAGTATGGCGGAAGAAACCATTAAAGATCCCTATAAATTTCATTTTTTAACTATGGGAGATGATGCCCATGAAAAAGAAGTGCATAGCGGGCTATTAGGGCACGTAAAACAATTTTTAATGGCGCTAGGCCAGGGATTTGCCTTATATGCAACCCACCACCCTATGCAAGTATCAAAGAAACGTTTTGAAATAGATTTGCTTATGTACCATACAAAACTTCATTGCTATGTGGTCATCGAACTTAAGAGGGGCGAATTCCATCCACGGGATACCGGACAGTTAAATTTCTACCTTTCTGCTGTAGATGAATTATTAAAAACCCCACAAGATAATCCAACCATTGGTTTACTTCTATGTGAAAAGAAAGATCGTGTAATAGCAGAATATGCGCTTCGTGATATTAACAAACCAATCGGCATATCTGAGTATGAATTAGCTAAAGCATTGCCTAAAGAAATACGCGGAAATTTGCCAACAATTGCTGAAATTGAGGCTGAACTAAATACTGAATTTCCTAAAAAAATCTCCAGGAAAAAGAAGTGAGACAATTAAGCAGCGAAGAAATTGAAGCATTAATAGAAAAATGCCGTCATTTTGAAAATGAGAATTTGCATTTACATAAACTGCTTAATATTGAATCTATCACACCGATGCAAGATCTAAGAGTACAGCCAGATGCAACAGAATCAAATGAGTCCCAGCTTACAACACAGGTTTCTGAAGGATAGTTTTGAAGAACGGCCCTCATCACGAGACGATTCCTACCACGTAGTTCCTTTTTTATTAAAGCAGAGAGGCGAAGAGAAAAAAATTTTAAAATTGCGTCTTCAAGAATGTAGCAACATAGAGAGACGGGGATACAAGTACAGGGACTCTTATTTTTTTCAAAACTTAAAGTGTGTGATTATTTGTTTCGATATAACCAATTCAAGTACTTATGATCACGTTGGTAGCTATTTTAGGGATATGAAGCGGGAAATACAAGAAGACGCTGTTATAATTTTAGTAAGCACAAAATCAGATTTGGCACATATTAGAGAGGTTACATATAATGAGATTTCTAGTATGTTAATTAAGTGTGGATTAAGCTATCACCACTATATTGAGTGTTCTTCAATAGACAACCAAGGAGTTAAAGAAGTTTTTTTTACGGCTATTAAAATGCTTTTAAACAAAATAAACTCCAGACCTTTAACGTTGGGATTTCCTAAAAAAAGTTTTTTAGACAGAAAGCTTTTGAATAAATCCCCAAAGCAATCTACGAGTCATTTACCTTTAATTTCTTCATCAATGACTCAGCTTTCTTTTAAAATGAAGAAATTAATAATAATGCAAAGGAGACTTTACCCTTTCGATCAGAGTCAAGGCACCTGTTCTTCTCATCTTCTGAAAAAAACATCAACAAAAAAGAACAGACCTTCATTCCCACTAACTGGGCTACATTTTTTCAAATTGAAGAACTTCCTTTTAAAATCTTGTGGTTTCTTGATAAACGCAGCTTAAAATCTTTTGGTTGTGCTGACAAATATTTACATAGCCTACAAAGTGCGTTTGAAAAAAGTACCAAATATGAAGAGCCTGGTGATATTTCTTTGCCGATAACCTTTTCATTATCCAATAACACACAAGGAGAAAAAGGTGAAGAGCATTTTATTGAAGAAATTGATCCTGATCCTAAATCGCTCCGGCTCTAAAATTTTTTAATGTTTCGCCCGTAACGCTAAAAGCTTTGCTGATCTCACCAGTAAAAATGGTGGTTTACCTAATAATACTTAAAAAGCATCTCACTAACCAAGCTGGCATACTCCCAGCTTTTTGTAAAAAGAAAATTTGATAATCACCGCACCCAAATTCTTCTACAAATTCTATTTTGTATGAGTAAATAAACTACCAAGCGCACCAATAGCTACAGAGCCAAGAGCAATCAAAGCTTGAGGAATTTCTTTCCCAATAAATGAAAGACCTATAATGCCAGCAAGTGATATTATGCTTACTGTACCTAACATCCAAACTACAGTTAGGTACACGCTTCTATTTTGGCTATTAATAATTGGTCCTGCTTTTAATGACCAATGTGTTGGGGTGGATGACGACCCCCAATCTTGTTGATTAGAGTTATTCGTCATCGGTCAATCCTGGTATTAATACTTTTTCAATTTCACCTTTCTTATTTCTTATTAATAACTCTTTTCCATTTTTTATCATTTCCCCCAATGAACGCGTAATTCCCAATGCAGCGCTGACTGCATCGGCATTAGTGCGGACATGAAATAAATGGCGTATGCTTTCTGTGTTTTTAATATCTCGCTCTGTAAGATTCATTGAAACTTTTGTTAAGCCGGACATTGTAGTCTCCTTTTAGGATAAAATATATATTAAGTATATACAGAATATTCCTAATATCAAGAACGCTTAGTCTATTTAAATGGGCACAAATTTTCTTCCCACCTTTAATTCAATAACATATAATCTGATAATCTGAAAATCAGCAGTTTTGAAAAACATGCAACTGCGTAATTTGTATGGTGACTATAGCTAAAAATATTTTAAAACTAATACTTAATTATGAAAAATATATATTATACATTCCTCACGAATCTATTTTATTTGCATTTATATTATAAACTGGTAAAATATAATCTCTTTTGGTGCGAAATTAATGTATTAATTGGAGATAGTATGAAGCTAGTTAAAAAATTATTGGTTGTTTGCTTTTTTGGATTTTTACCTGCTGCTGTATTAGCTGCCCACCACAAACAACATCGCCATCATCATAAGTCATCACATTCCAGTGATCATCAGGCTACAATTCTAAACAACCAAGTCATCAATGCTTTTTCTCCCCTTGGTAATGAGAAGAACTTTAACAATACACTGCCAATTGTCAGTGATATTCCCCCTGTTACAAAACCCCCTTTGCCAAAGCCATGGCTCAAAAACAGCGATATTCAGAAAATTCTGGCTAAAGCTCAGCATAATGGACAATTGCCCTATGTAATGAGCACTCTGGAAAAAATGCAATTGCCAAAATCACTGGCACTCATTCCTGTCATGGAAAGCCAATATAAAAATGTAGCTAAATCTAATAAAGGGGCTGGTGGCATATGGCAATTAATGCCAGCAACCGCTAGAGAGCTTGGCATCAAAAGCAAAGATCGCTTTACGCTTAAGAGCTCAACAGATGCAGCCTTAAAATATTTTAAAAAGCTCCACCGTAAGTTTGGCAACTGGGAATTAGCTATTGCTGCATACAATGCTGGCGATGGCCGAGTTAAACAAGCTCTATATCGCAATCCCAATGCCCGAAATGTACAAGAATTAAGATTACCACAAGAAACTAAGCAATATGTTCTTAGATTCTATGCTTTACAAAATTATATTTCTAGTGCTAGGGGGCTTAAGGCGTAAGGCGATAAATTCTACTTGTGTGTACTTAGGCACAAATAGCTTAACTTAAGAATTACTAAAATTATTTCAAAAGGAGGTTTTGAATAATCTATACTTTCTACAGATCAAAAGAAAGGTGGAGGTGAATATGGCTAAAGAAACTGAAAGTAAACGTGGAAAATTGCCATTAGAAGAAGCTGGTAAAAAGGGGAGTGAAACCCGTGCTCGTGAACCAAAAGAAGGAAAATTACCCCTTAAGGAAGCAGGCAAAAAGCCTGGCGAAGCACGCGCTAAAAAACCTTATGAAGGACTACCAAGAGAAGCAAAGCAACCTTCTAAAACAATAGAAGAAAAAGAGTCTGGCTTCTCAAAAATAGGGAAAACAGGTGGCGAAACACGTGGTAAAGAACGTAAACAAAAATAATGAAAAATATTATCTTGTATGGGCCAAGTAATTAATTGGTCCATGCAAGATTTTTAATAAGTGATCTAGGCTTACTTTGAATCCATTTAGTTACATCTATATCTTTCAAAAAAATTGAAAATAGCTTAACGCAGCTGGGATCCTAATTCAGATGGATATTTTTTTGAAGTATTGGAGCCATTGCTAAAAGAACCGCATAAAAGATTATTTAACAATAGCACAGATATTTTACCTAACGTACCTGACCTCTTCTTTCGAGGGGTATAAGGAAAGAGGCTACAAATGGCTTCCTAATACTTTTCACCCCTATTTTTTCTTTGAACTAGCGCTAGAAAGATCATTAAGATTTTTCACATCATCTACAATATTTTTATCTTTTTCAAATTTAGTGAGCGCACTCCTATATAAATTGTACAAACATGTATAACCACTTTTGATAACTGTTGCAGTTTCAGAATCTGGTCCTGGTCGCCTAATTTTTATTGCACTTTCCTCAGGCGTGTTCTTACTTTCAAATTCCTTGCGATTAACATTTAATAATTCCACTAAAGGCTTTTTAATTGCTCCTGCCAAGGTCTCATCACCCCAAATCAAATTGCTCTTCTCATCTACCTGACATTTCAAAATATCAATTAGTTTTTTAGCTATAAAATAGTGTTCGAGATAAATATCTTTAACTATTTGGTCTTTTTCAAACCAGAGCAACCATTGATCGCATAGTTGTAATAATTCGGTCGCCTTAACAACTTGGGGATTTTTGCCAAATATACTACTCCAGCCTCCCTTAGTTGGAGAATTTTTGAATTTCAACAACCCTATTTTTAGATCATTTAACTGCAAAATCACCGGTTGCTTAATAAGGGCTATATCCTGCTGTGGAGATAACTTATTTTTTTTAATAGAGGATTTTGGTTGTTGATTTTGCAATTGAGGTATTTTAGGTTCTGTTACCGGATTATTCATCGGTTTATTTAGAAAACTTGGTAGTTGCTGAGTATCTTGATTATAAAAATCACCGAGAGTAATTGAGCGTTGTTGCTCTGACAATTGAGAATTTTCCGTTTCTTGTTTTGTTTTGGTTACTTGCTCC
Source organism: uncultured Gammaproteobacteria bacterium (assembly GCA_963817645.1). GTDB lineage: Bacteria > Pseudomonadota > Gammaproteobacteria > UBA6002 > UBA6002 > UBA6002. Next base: position 128,422 of record CAWFQC010000043.1, read on the forward strand.
ACTTGAAAATGATTATCGTCAGTAGAGGATTTTGATTGTTGCTTTGACGATTTTTCTGCATTTTTTTGTATTGCTTCCTCATGAAGATTCTTCGATACATTCGGGTGAAGTTTCTTCGATACATTCGGGGAAATCGTAAAATCATCTAGATTAAAAACTGGCGAGGAATGAAAATCATCTCTTTTTCTTCGCGCTGGCTTCTTCTGAACCGCATTTTTTAGTGTTTCTTTTGTCTCAAATTTATTTTGTTCATTTTCTTGTACTTTTTTAGAAATGAATGGTTTGACGACGTTGTTAAAATGGTCTTGTACTTTATCCTTGTAATAAAAATTAATCCATGAACTTTCAGCTATCCTAAGATACTCGTTATAGTCCTGACCCAAACTTATTAATTGCGGGTTACCATACCGCTTCGTCAACCATATGTAGAACTTATGATTAAAGCTATTACATACCTCATCGCGATGCGCAGATTGCATGTAATTATATAGAGTACTAACAACAATATCCTTATCGTATGCTTTTTCATCATACGATCTTGAACTTGCACATGTCATTTCTATCATTAAGTTATCGACCTCTGTGCAGTGTTCACATTTATCGACAAAATTATTAATAATGTTTGCATATTCTTTGCTTTTATGGGAGGGGATGAGGTTAGAATTGGATGAAATAAGAGATAAAATAATGTTTCTATTTGTCTCTACAAAAAGCTTTAATATATTATCTAATTTACTATCAATTTCTGACTTTAAAGCCTGAACTTCCATGTTAGCCATAAAACTATAGTCGCCTAGTGGCACTTCTTCTTCTAAAGGATAAAGGTTGTAAACTTCATGCTGAGTCGCTAAATCAGTATTGAATTTATCCCGAACATTCTTTACTTTATTAAAAAATTCCTCTTCTTTGCCATTAACAGCATCTAAAGTTATTTTGCTTCTGTGAAATACCATCACATCATTTTCCACCGTCATTAAATCATTATTAACTAAATCAGCACCATTTTGATAACAACAAGCGCCACAGACTATCTCATCAAGTTGTTGAGTAATCTTGATAAAGTTAATTTTGACCATTGAGAAAACAGACTCAAGTTGCTCATTCAAAACATTTTCAACAAGCTCTTTTCTCTCACTTACACGGGCAGGATCTATACAAGTTATTTGCAATTTCCCCTTATTTGGCTGAAAGGCATAAACAGAAATCCAATGCACATGCCCGTAATTCATAATTCCATAACAAATTTTACCTTGATATTCTTTAGTCATAGTCACACTTACTATGTTTTCAAACATCTGACCAGATATAATCGGCGTAAGAAAAATAATATTTTTCCCCTTCTCTTTAGCTAGCTCCTTAAGTATTTTAGTACCTGCCATTAAGTCTGAACCAACGTACTGATATCCTCCTCCTACTTCACTCGTGTTACGCTGCAAAGTAGCTGGAGCTGCTGTAGGTATAGCTATAATAGGCTGCTTACTCCTAACTATATATGGTGCATCAATATGCCGCTTAGACTGAATCACACGCGGCTTCCTTTTTCCATTCTTTTGTCCTTCTCCAGGGGCTTCTATAGCAGTAAAAAAGCTAGAATCTCGATTTGATTCTTGTATAGGCTGATTTTCTGTATTCTGAGGAGAAAAGTACAATTCTTTCTGAGAATTAGGGGGATTAAGAGGATTAGGGCTACGAGCAACACCTTTTTTCAGCACAAGGTTTGTTTTAATATAGTTATTCTCGTAATCAGTACATAATTGATTTAATTGGGAGAAATTTCCTGAATTTTTACTTCGCAGATTCTTCCACTCATCGTATCGATATAGATACATAATTTTAAGGAAATGTTCTCCAATAGACCGCTCATCATTCTCAAAGAAAATCATTTGTGAAGCACTACTATACGCATATAGATCACCACCACCCATTGAATCTTTTATCAAATAGTAATATGTATCATCCAATAAGTGAGTATAAAAACCATTCTTATGCTTAGTATTTAGATCATCGCGATAAATTTGTTTAACCAGTCCCTCGTCATTCATTTTTTTGTAATCTTCCAAAAAGTTTTCGGTATAGGTATATAATATGCTCTTACCCTTATTAACTTTCTGTTCCTTTATAACCTTTGCGACCTCTGCGATTTTCAAGAAAGGAGCATCATCTTCACAAGCTTTATTCAAGTCATTAAAAGCTTTTAATTCATTATTTTTGAATTTGTTTCTTTCATGTTTGTGAAGATTGTCGGTCATGGTTTTGACTGCAGTTTTACATTGAGTAACTAGATTATTAAAATAATCTGCACTGTAAACTATTCCTATATCTTCATCTATTAGGAGTAAGCTTTTCATTTTTTCTTGAAGGGCTTTAAAAGGGGCTTTAAAAGCAGGCTGCAAAAATCTTACTTTGTTGTCGCAAGCATAATGATAAATCTTAATACATAATTCTTTATGGTGTTGGTCTTTCTTATCAAAATCTATCGCATTGCATACATTTTCTGTCAAATGGTTTACTGCTACTTCTAGAAGTCTGGAAAATTCTTCATCATAGAGATGCTTAGTTAAAACATTTAAAATAAAATCTCCGTTGTTTCCACCAGACACAAAAGATAAATCCTCTGCTGTATGGATTCCAGAGAATAGCGATATGGCATTATCAATCGTTTCATAACATTCATTCATAATTTTTCCTTTTAGAATAGTTTCAGGAGATACCCGTTTCATAATTAACATTTCTATAAGAGGATCTTTTAGCCATTTATCAGGTATTTCCAAGAAATCTCTTAGAGAACACTGATTTTTGTCAAAACAATTTTCAGGCAACCTTGAGATAGTAGCCTTATCCAGGCTAGTATTCGTTTTAAATTTTTCAAATAAATTATTTGCTGCGTCTAAATTATTTGCTGCGTCATTCAAAGCGACCACATCTTCTTCTTCGAGTGTGAACTTATTGCTTTTTAAAAATTGACCTAAATAGCCAGACATTGCAGGATAGTCTATATACTTTTTATCAAGTCTAGACAGCTGATATTCATTAATAGTTTGAGGGTAGGCAAATTCATGCCAATCAATTAAATCTAGTAATAAACCGTTGAACCACTCGAGCTGGTATTTGTAAAAATTGACTTGGGGTAAAGCACTCTTTAGCAAAATATTTATCTGGTAACATTGATATAATATTAAACATTTCCACAGAATCACCAAATTTCTTGACTAGTTCATCTGCGTGTTCATTCAACATAGAAATGTTGTACAGGGAGAGGACATTAGCTTTCAAAAATCGATCTAAATATTTACACATTCTAAGGTTTGTTAAATATTGCCTATTGATCTTTAACCACAAATTTTCAGTGAAAACTGCCTCTGGTATTTCCATAAAAGTTGGAGAGTTTGTTAAATTTTCAAGGAACTGCCTAGATTCTTGTTCGAGACTATTAGTTTGTACTTGCTCAGATAAACCAAGTTTTTGATTAACTATCTCAAGATCAAGATTTGTTTTATCAAACTTAAAAATGTCTGTTGATTCGAATGGTTTAGTTAGTTGATATAGATGATACATACCATAGTAAGGGATGTGTCCTATGATTGATCTGATTTCTTTTAACTGCATCTCGGTTAAAATTTTGATTCTGATTGATATGATCCCTGCTCCTAGAATTTCGGGTTCCTCATCTTCATCATCTAGTTTTAGTCCCACTGCGTCATCAAATAATTTGAGCACTTTTTCGCTAAGATTTATTTCAATGGGCACTTCTTTGTTAGCTTTTTTCACATAGAAAAGTTTGCGATCTAAATAACAGCGGACATATGCTGCGCTCGATTGTATTGAGATATCTTTACGAGCTTCTATGGGGGGCAGCTCTCGCATTAATATGAGGTCGCACTCAGTGTTAATAAAACTTTTTCGAGAGCAAATAGAGACATAGTTGTTACCTTCGCGTCCCGCATTTTTATGGATAATACAAAATGATTCATTTAATTCTTCAAAATCAAGCTCTTTCTTTTCATTTATTCTCTTCTGAGGAATGTAAAGAATTGCTTCATCTTCTTTTGTAGAAATTAACTTATCAAAAGTAACATCGCATGTACCCGTTAACAATTTTTCAGCATTTTCAATTGTCAGCAAAGGGAAACCAAGTTCTTTATTAAGCAATTTAAGGTTAACATTTTCATCATGTAAATTAATAATATCAGTTGGCTCCACCATAGAATTAACAAGAGAACGTCTAGAGCAAATCCTGAAACTCTCATCTTCATCTTTGATTAAACAAAAAGACTCGTTCAGCTCCGAGAACCTAAGCGCATCTTTTCTGTCAGGGTCAATGTAAAGTTCTGTCTCTTTATTTCCCTTAGAAATAAACTCCTCATTTAACAACGCTTGCGTATTTTCGTCCTTTCTATCCCTCAAAAAGTCTTTTATTTTTTGGACTCTCAAAATTTTTGACATTTTTGACTCATGCGTCGTCAATTCCTCTTTTGGAGCTATGAGATTGCGGACAGATTCAAAACCCGCCCTATTCATTAAATTGATATCATTTTCTTTTAATTTAGAAATATCCATTGTTGAGAGATATTCTAACCCCTCTGGAGCTAAAAACTCTGGTCGAAATTTATTAAGTTTTTTTAACCCTTCTTCCGTTAGCCACATATTTGCAAGCTGATTATATTTAGCTTTCATCTCAAGGGTGTTGTGGTCACATATTAATGTAATTTTTTTGACTAATTCAGACGTGGTTATTTTTATTGGCGGTTTATTAAAATTTAATTTGGCCTCTTTGAATATCTGAGTTAACACTGCAAGCTGCTGCTCATTAAGATTTTTTGGTGTTGTAGTCTTGGATTGAACAGTCATTGTAGTTGCATTGATATATAAGATGTCTGGCTTTAGCTCTTTAGGTAAGTTAGACAACATCGAAACCTGGCTATACATATCAAGAGCCTCAATTTTCTTTTCAAGAGCCTCGATTTCCTCTGCATACTCGCTCACCTCCTGGTTGGTCAACTTATCCAAATTGACGAGTCGTAATTCTTTTGCAAGAATATTATTCAATTCCAAGATATAACTCGTTGTGATTGGTATTCCAAGATTTTTTATTTTTTTATAAAATTCTCGCCCTTCATCTATTGAAGGTACACACATTATTATCCACGCGAAAAAATCGAAATCATTTTCATCTTGGAGAGGTGGTGAGTTATGTAGGTTTTGATATGTCCGCACCATATGGTGATGTAAATTTTGGAGAACAACGTCAATTGGATGATTGTACCGGGAAGAGCTAATAACCAGCTTATTTAACACATCAATACATACATCAAGATTATTCCCATCACATTTATTTAAAAAACCAATGACTGCAGGGTGACTTAATAAGGAAGAATCAAGATTATGAAGCTTTTCAGAGCCCAATTTATCAGAATGAATGCCATGTCGAATAGCATGACAAATTGCCATAAATTTTTCTTTATCTTTATTACCTTCCAACAAACCGATAATGTACTTGCTTTTTGAACTTATCTTTCTTATACACTCGAGATCAAATATGGCATTAACGGACTTCTCTTTATCTTCAGCTAAAGACTCTAGATACTTACAAACTATACGAATTGTATGATCATTAAATGTAGCAACAATACCTAGGTCGTTCTTTAAAGGGGGTAACAAATCAGGAAGATTTTCATATCCTGGTATTTCAGTAAGTTTTGAAAGGCGCTTAGCAGCGTCTTTTGTTTTTTTTACATTTGTAAATCCTTTAAGTTCAGGCTCTATTTTTAGGTAACTATCTTTAGCTTTCATAAATTTCTCTCGATCAGTAATTTTGATATCAGTTGCGAGAAGCTTAGAAGATAATTATTAACGTAATATTAAGTGACCGAAATAAATTTAAGGTTTCTCTTTATTAAAGTAGGATTCTCTAAGCTTTTCCAAAGCACCGTTATTCATTATGACTGAAAGGCCAGAGTTTAACGCCTTCAGAAGCTCGGTATTACCCTTTTTCACTGCAATCCCATAGCCTTGACCAAAGGGTAAATAGGCAGGTGTACCAACAGTTTTAAACAATCCTGTGCTGTAATTAACCCAATAATGGGCAGCAGGTGAATCTATTAAAACAATATCAACTAAATGATTAGATAAGGCATTAAAAAGTGCTTCATTAGTGACAAAAGACTTTAAGGTAATAGAGTTACCATACTTTGCCGTCAAATAACTAAAAAAGGTACTATCCTTTACAACTCCAACTTTTCTTCCTTGCAAGTTATCAGGATTAATATTATTCGCCGTGAGAGTGACATAAATCATAGTGCTTTTAAAATATGACTTAGTGAAATCAAATTGCTTTTGTCTTTGGGCAGTTATAGAAATTGCCCCCATGATGGCATCGACTTTATCCGCTGTTAACTGTTGGAATAAGGGGCTCAATGGCAAAGGGGTAAAAGTGCACTGAGCATTTAGTTGTTGGCAGATGGCCTTAGCAATATCTATATCAAATCCGTGGATATAGCCAGATTTAGAAGAAAAGACAAATGGAGGATAAAAGTAAATGACCCCAAAACGAATTTTAGTGATAGCCCAACTTGTAAAACTTAGAAAAGTAAAGATAAATGTAAACAAAATCTGCAGACTTCTCTTCATATTCCATCCTTGATAATAGATTAGGCTCTTCTGCGAATTCCTGTGGGAAAATTTCGGAAAAGCCATAGATTAAGGCACCGACACCATCATTGCGAGCGTTAATCGGAAAGCCCCCCTAGCCGCCGCCCCACTGCCATTAAGTTAAGGGCATTTCCTCTTTGCCGTCGTCCCGCGACTTGTTCGCGGGATCCAGGATAGGGGCACTTCCCTAGATTCCGTGATCGAGCCATCACCGGACGACAGATTGCTTAACTTAATGGCAGTGGGGCGATGCCCCACTGCCATTAAGTTAAGCAATCTTTAGCATAATAGTTTGAAATTTAAACCGTAGCCAGGGAAATATCAAGCCGAAAGGTACTTCTTTTTCACTAATAGCGAAATCATGATCAATGACCAACCAGCAAAAATAAAATCTATCCCAATAAAAAGACCTATTATCCATAAACTTGAAAGTGGCCATTGAATTAGTATTAAAAAACCTAACAATAAACTTATAATGCCACTAAGGAGATACCATCCGAAACCCTGAAATCTTGCCGTGATCGCGCCTATTATTCTAAATAGGCCACTACCTAGAAAAAACACAGCAATGAGTAAAGTCAAAGCCATTAACGTCAAACTAGGATGAAGAAGCATCATTATTCCAATGATAATGGTAAATCCAGCAATAACTAAGTGAAGCCAAAGATGGTCTGTATGCTTCTCTAAGATAGCGGTAATGATATGCACTATGCCTGCACTCACTAATAAAACCCCGAAAATAAAGACAGAAGCTAAAGAAGTAAGGATGGGAGTACTGAGTAGAAATAAGCCAATTAGCATCAGGACGATTCCAAATGCAAGCCACCATCTCCAAATATGTGCCTTTGTATTAGTAATGTTATCCATTTTCATTGTCCTCCTCACCAAAAATATAGTGCAAATTTAATCTCTTGCACCAATTTATTGCATTCCTATCCGCATCTCTTCTTGACTAACACCCCAAAATCAATAATATAGAACTCGATAATTAAGTTTTTTGGTAACTAGGGTCTGTCGTCAATTAGCTCTCACTACGTCGTCCCACTGCTATTAAGTTAAGCAATCTATCGTCCGGTGATGGTTTGATCACGGAATCTAGGGAAGTGCCCCTATCCTGGATCCCGCGAACAAGTCGCGGGACGACGGCGAAGAGGAAATGCCCTTAACTTAATGGCAGTGGGACGACGTAGTGGGAGCTACAGGACGATGTAGTGGGAGTTAATTGACGACAGGCCCTAGTTTTAAATCTATTGAAGTCTGATTCACCTCCAAAGAAAAGATCAGCTTTCTGCATGAGATTGGCGCTAGATTCCTCGCATGAAAGTTTTGAGCATTCTACAAGATCATGCGGCGAGGAACGACGGCTGCTGGCACTTTCCCTCTGGATCCTTGCATGAAAGTCTTGAGCATTTTACAAGCGCCGTCCCGCGACTTGTTCGCGTGATCCAGAGAATAAATAGCGAGGAAAGACGGCGGAAAGCACCAGCAGCGTAAATTCTATGGCAAGGACAGAGACTTTCAAATTGTGTATAAAGATATGCGCTTGTGATGACGGCGCATCAAGTAAGTGTTGATATTGGCAGGATGAATCCATGAAAAAAGTACTATTGCTTGTAGGTTTTTTTTATACCAGTGCCCTCTTTGCAAATGATTACCTTAAATTCGATAACAAAAGAATTATTTCCAACCATAAAAACCCTAGTTATTCCATTGAAGCTAATTATCCTCAAATCAAAGAGCCCTTAAACAACGCCGAAAAAAAATTTAATGATGCCGCAGAAAAATGGGTAGATAATAAGATTGAGGAATTTAAAAAAAGAGCGGCGTCTACTAACAACCTCCCACCCAGCATCAAAGCAAATGGAAGTACTTTATTGATTACCTATGAGCTGACTACTATTGAACCTAAACAATTTGTCAGTGTCAGGTATAATTTCAATCCCTTTTATGTGGGAGCGGCTCATCCAGATCATCAATTTAGCTCCTTAAATTATGACCTAATCCACAACAAAGCGTTATCCTTAAATAATTTATTTAAGCATCCCAGTTATTTAAAACATATTGCAGCCATTGCCAATCATGAAGTAACAGCTAAATTGAAGAGGCAAAATGAGCAAGCTAAAATTTTGCTTGAAGGTCTAAAACCAATACCTGAAAATTTTGCTGTATGGAATATAACCCCAGAGGGCATGCGATTTACTTTCAATGAGTCTCAAGTTGCAGCCTATGTCTATGGACCACAAAATATTACAATTCCCTATCAGAAATTAAGCCGCTATTTTGCGACAAATACGGTAATAGCAAACTGTTTAGCTCCAAACAATTGTGATATCAAAACAGTTACCCCCTAGCATAGGAACATCACTTTAAAAATTTTTTCTTTTTAAATAGACTATACTTTTGAAGTTAGCAGTTAAGTATTTTGTTATAAACAATTAGGAGGTCAATAACATGGCAAATGGTAATCCACAAGCACGAAGAAAAGAACCAGAACATTCGGAAGAAAGGGAACTTAAAGGCAAAAGCAATGAAATTTTAAGGGATACTCTGGAAGAATTTAAAGAACGTGGTAGTGATATAAAGGCAATCATGACAGAATATGTACAAGAAAAACCTTTTAAAGCACTTGGCATTGCATTGTTAACCGGTGTGGCATTAGCTTTAATACTCAAACGATAATTTTGGATAGAATAATGGAGAACGAAAATCTAGAACCTACTAGCACAATTCAATCGCTAGAGCATATCTGGAAGTATTCGTTGGGTATCATAAAAGATATCTTCAAGCTATTTATATTGGAGGTTAAATTAGCAGGCAGAAGTTTAGCGACAATTTTAATTTTAGTTGTAATAGCATCATTATTGCTATTGTCAAGTTGGTTTTGTCTATTGGGGGCATTAACTATTTGGATAATGTCCTTCAATCTAAGCCTGGTAGCCTCACTTTTTATTATGTCTGCTATTAATCTCCTTATTGTAATTGCTATTGTCTTCTCAATACTTCAGCTTTCTAACAACCTACATTTCAGAGAAACACGAAAGCAACTTGAATTTAATAAGTGAGACGAAGATGAATAACATTAAAAACATAATTGAGCAGCGTAAGGCCGCTATTAACGACAAAAAATACCTTCTCAAACAGAACCTTAAACGATCCCAAAGGGAATTGGTTACTCCAATGACGATAAGTTTGTCAACACTCTGTGGTCTATTGATTGGGTTTGCGATATTACCTAAAAAATTTAGACTAATGAAATTGCTTTTTAAAACATTTACAGTTCTTACCACAGTTAGACAAGTGATGGATCTAATACATAGGCCACCTATACGAGAAAGGCCCCCGCAAACAGGCCACAAGCTTTCGCAATGACGGCGCGATCGAGTGTAGTTTTGGCCCCTTAATTGGTGAACTGTTGTCAACAGCACATTGCTAATTTTTTCTTCAATCAAGAATTATTTTTATAGACATTTATATGTAAATTTAGTATACTAATAATAATTTCACCGCCAAAAGTGCACTGTCATTGCTTCTCTGTCGTTATACTCAGGTTAGCAATTGATGGCGCGTTTGGTTTTAGCGAATCAATTTATTTTATCAACTAAGAGACTAATCCTATGAGAAAGGACATTCATCCTGAATATCATGAAATAACGGTGACCTGTAGTTGTGGCAATGCCCCCTTTGTAACACGCTCAACTTTGAAGAAAGAAGCTCTTCATCTTGAAATTTGTTCGGAATGTCATCCTTTTTATACAGGCAAACAAAAACTCGTTGACACGGGTGGTCGTGTCGAGAAATTTCGTGATAGATACAAAAAGCAAACTATAGGTTCATAAAGGAACATGTTCCAAAGTTTCAAAGTATTCAATTATAAATTGGACATTTTGTCTTCCACGATATTCATTTATATCTAACCTATAAGCAACATGTAAGGTCTCATTTCCACTTAACATCAATTTATTTTGATCCAGATTAAAGGCAACAGCATCAATCTTAAAAGATTGATCTAGGCTACTTAATAAAAATTTCATATGCTTATCTTTTAAAATACGATGATTTATGATTTTAAATATTCCATCAAAAACGGGTTCTGGAAAACCTTGCCCCCAGGGACCTGCGTTTTGTAAAAGGGAGACAGTATCACTGTTGATTGCATGTGATGGTAATTCCCCATCGGAATGTATAATTCCTTGCAAATCTTCGTTAGTGACACTAGCAGCAACTGCCTCATCAAAAACTCGCGCAAATAAGGCAAAATCATCCTTCGCTATGCTTACACCCGCTGCCATGGCATGACCACCAAATTTAATTAGGACCCCAGGATATTGGGTAGCTATCCGCTCCAGGGTATCCTTTAAATGTAGGCCATGTATAGATCTACCTGATCCTTTCAGCTCCTTCTCATTATGATAGGCAAATGCAAATACTGGCCTATGTAAAAGATCTTTCACACGTGAAGCTAAGATGCCAATAATTCCTTGATGCCAGGATTCATCAAATAAACACAACCCTACAGGCAAATTTTGTTCCAATTTAATCATAGCCAAGCCAGCAATGGCTTGATCACGCATACTGGCCTCAAGTTGTTGCCTTTCTTTATTTAAGCTATCCAATTGACTGGCATAATGTAAAGCCTGCTGAGAATTTTCCGATAACAAACATTCAATCCCAATGCGCATATCAACCAATCTTCCTGCTGCATTTAACCTTGGAGCCACCGCAAATCCTAAATCTGCTGCTGATAGTTGGTCGCTTTTCCTGTTAGCTATTTGCAATAAGGCTTTGATTCCTGGACATGTTTTGCCAGCACGAATGCGTAAGATTCCTTGATAAACTAAAATCCGATTGTTTTTATCAAGTGGCACAAGATCAGCAACAGTCCCTAATGCGACTAAATCTAAAAAAGCGGCCATATTGGGTTCAGACATACCCTTCTGGGAAAACCAACTCATTTCTCGAAGAGCAGCTCTTAAGGCCACCATGACGTAGAATACAACACCCACACCTGCCAAATGCTTGCTAGGAAAAACATCATCTGGTAGGTTTGGATTAACAATGGCATCCGCATTGGGCAAAGAGACCCCTGGGAGATGGTGATCAGTGATAAGAACTTTAATGCCCTTTTCATGAGCCTTTTTTACACCCTCGTGACTAGAAATGCCATTATCAACTGTCATGAGTAAATCAGGCTTTTGATACGCTGCAACCTCGACTATTTCAGGTGTCAGCCCGTAACCATACTCAAAGCGATTTGGAACAAGGTATGATACCTTTGTCGCTCCAAATGATGTTAAACACCTTACAGCCAATGCCGTACTGGTTGCGCCATCCGCATCATAATCTCCAATAATCATGATATGCTGCCTGGATTTTATGGCTTCTATTAAGCAGGCAACAGCTTGCTCAATATTTGAAAGCAAACGGTAGGGATCAAGTTTTTCTAAATTTCTCTCTAATTCGGCAACAGATTTTACACCTCGAGAGGAATATATGCGCTGCAAAAGAGGAGGTAAATTATCTTGTAAAAGACTCTCAGACACTGCTCTGCGTACAATTGTTTTTTTCATTCTTTATTATCCTTCGCCTTAAAATTTTCTTCTCTTTTTCCAGATATAACTATTACCATTTCCCAAGTAAAGGGTTAATCGATGAATGCTGCCATTGTATACTCGATCCAGCAGAACTGAAAAATGATTTTTTAACGAAAGCCAGCCTGTCGCAAAATGATTGAAAATAACTAAATACTCACCAGGTTCATGTATTTCATGAGCAGAAAATAACTTATTATCCAACAATGGAATTTTGGTATCAGAAAGATAAGCGATGCCTCTAACGAATGAGCTATCATTCCAAATGGCCCTATAATTAATTAAATGATAGTCTTTTGAAATAGCTCCCTCCCCCCATAACCAAACACTGTTTACTAGTGGCTTACCCTCTTGTTGTCGTTTGATATTAACATGATGCTGGAAAAGCAACATTTGAAACTCAGTCAATAACTTGTGCCAATATTTTCGCTCAGGACCTGCAGGTAAAAAAGCAAGGATGTCTCTTGCCACTACATTACTCAAAGGGAAGGTCTTTATGTTAAGTTCCATCGACAGATGAATAAACCACTCTAATGGTGAACCCATCTCTATTTTTAGATTATCTTCTTTAAGCATATTATTGAGGCTTGCTAAGAAGTGTCTACTTTCTTGTTCTTGTAATTCCAAATGGTCTCTGCCAATCAAGCAAATGTTGCCAGCATCAACTAAAAGCTCAACAGGATCCACCTGCAACCACCATCCTTTTTGAGCAGATAATCCGTTGCCTATCGCCGAAATAGCTGCAAAAGGTATCTTCAGGTCATTATCTTTAGTCAACAGTTGATAGAGTAGGCTCTCAGCAGATAACTTCTGCTTATATTTAACTTTATAGGGGAATTTCTCACTGTATTCATCTGAGAACAAGTGAGAAAATAAATAGTCTTCTGTTTGATAAAAAGAGGGAAGTACGACGACTACATTTTTTGCTCTTCTTCTAAAGATCATATGACAGAAAATGTCTCATTTTGGAGGATTTTCTGCATACTGGAAATCGCCTGTTTTATCCTCGCCTCATTTTCAATTAAACTAAAACGTACATATTCATCACCATCTGGCCCGAAACCAATGCCAGGCGAAACCGAGATATTTGCCTGCAATAACAATTGCTTAGCAAATTCAAACGATCCCATTTGTTTGAAAGATTTGGGGATTTTAGCCCAAACAAACATACTTGCTTTGGGAAGAGAAAATTCCCATTCGCAAGTTGCAAGCCCTTCGCAAAGTAAATCTCTTCGATTTCTATAGGTTTTACAAATAGCATCAACACTCTCATGACCACCATTTAATGCAGAAATAGCTGCTATTTGAATTGGTGCAAACATCCCATAATCGAGATAGGATTTCATCTTTGTTAATGCAGCCACTAATTTTTCATTGCCACACATAAATCCAACACGCCAACCTGGCATATTATAGCTTTTAGAGAGCGTGTAGGATTCGACAGCACAATCCTTAGCACCAGGCACCTGCAAAATAGAAGGAGCCTTATAGCCATCAAATACGAGATCTGCGTAGGCTAAATCATGCAATACCCAGATGTTATATTTTTTTGCAAGGGAAATGACTTCTTCAAAAAAGGAGAGATCGACGCATTGCGTAGTTGGATTTGAAGGAAAATTTAATACTAAAATTTTGGGAAAAGGCTTTGAGATTTCAAAGGCGGATTTAATCGAGGCAAAAGTAGCCTCTTGATTTTCACCAAGAGGAACATGTTTAACTTGTGCGCCTGCAATAATAAAGGCATAAGTATGAATAGGATAGGCAGGATTTGGAACTAATGCAATATCGCCTGGACCGGTAATAGCCAACGCCAAATGGGCAATACCTTCCTTGGATCCAATAGTGACAATTGCATTCTTCTCTGGATCTAGCGAAACCTGGTAATTCCGCTGGTACCAATCCGTAATGGCTTGACGAAGGCTAATTATGCCCTTTGATAAAGAATAGCGATGATTCTCAGGCTTTTTAGCTGCGTGAATAAGAGCCTCCAGGATATGAGGTGGGGTTGGCTGATCAGGATTGCCCATACCAAAGTCAAAAATATCTTTACCTTGCATCCTAGCTTCAGCTTTCATCTCAGCAAGACTATTGAAAATATATTTAGGTAATAAATTTATTCGATAAAAATCATTCATAATTATACTACTCTTTTAAGTAAAAGTCATCGCTCCTTGCCGTCGTCCCGCGGCTTATCCGCGAGATCCAGTAAGGAGAACTGGATCCCGCGGACAAGCCGCGGGACGACGGCAAGGAGCGATTCTTTGCTTAGATTCGTCGAACTAACGTAGATTATACTCATTTAAGTCAAATTAGGATATTAACAATGATTTTAACCAAAGATCACAATCATGGTGATTATGAGATTCATTCTTATCAACCTGGAAAGCTAGTCATTAATGAGACAACTTATTATCAAAGTATTCTGGTAGCGACACACCAGTTAGAAGCTTGGTTGCCTCAAAATTTTCAGGAGTTACGTTCAAGTGATTTCGTAAAAATACTGACTTGGCACCCAGATGTTGTCTTGCTGGGAACAGGAGAGACTTTGAAATTCCCACCTGACACCTTGCTGCGAGCATTTTGTGAGCAAAAAATTGGGGTCGAAGTTATGTCAACACTTGCTGCCTGTCGAACTTTTAATGTATTAATGGCAGAAAACAGGAGGGCTGTGGCCGCTCTTCTTATACGGTAAAAATCATGAAGAAAAAATTAAAATTTATTCTGGCTCAGCTTGATTTTTTAGTGGGAGATATTGAAGGCAACACTGAAAAAATTATAAGCCATGCACTTTTTGCAAAGGAAGAACAAGCCCAGCTAATAATTTTCCCCGAGCTAGCACTTACTGGCTATCCTCCAGAAGACTTGCTCTTTCGCGATGGTTTATATGAGAGATGCCATATCGCTTTGAACAAAATTCGGCAGGAAATTAACGGCATTGATATATTGCTTGGCCTCCCCGTTAAAGAGAAAAAAAAATACTTTAACGCCGCTTCCTTTATTAGCAACGGACAAATAGTGGCAACTTACTTTAAGCAATGCTTGCCTAACTACAGTGTTTTTGATGAAGCTCGATATTTCAAACCTGGCCATCAACCTCTCGTTATTGATTATGATGGTTTGCCTTTAGGAATTTTGATTTGTGAAGATCTTTGGCATAAACAACCCTTGCTAAATACTATTGCAGCAGGAGCTAAATTAGTTATCTGTCTCAATGCCTCACCTTTTGATTGGCGCAAGCATGAAAAACGTATTTCAATTTTAAAAAGGCGAGCAAGAGAAGGAAATATTCCAATTTTGTATATAAATTGTGTTGGAGGACAAGATGAACTGGTGTTTGATGGGGGCTCTCTAATATTAAATGAGCAAGGAATCATCTACCAACAAGGTCCCTTTTATCAAGAAAGTCTCATTCCTGTTGAGATTCAACTAAGCCAGACTACCAAGAAGGTTACCATTAAACCACATATAGAATTACCACGAATGAGCCGAGAAGAACGAATTTATAACGCTTTAGTTTTAGGTGTAAAAGACTACATTCAAAAAAACCACTTTCGCGGGGCAATCATTGGGCTATCTGGCGGCATAGATTCCGCCCTAACATTAGCCATTGCGGTAGATGCAATAGGGGCCGATTGTGTAGAAGCTATTCTTATGCCATCCCGCTTCACTCAAGAGATAAGTATTCAGGATGCGCAGGAACAAGCTAGGATAATGAAAGTTAAAACCTCAATTATGCCCATTGAACCAATTTTCTGCCAATTCCTGCAAAGCCTTTCCAGTGAATTTGCAGGTTGGCCTAAAGATAAGACAGAAGAAAATCTACAAGCACGCTGTAGAGGTTCACTGCTAATGGCTATCTCCAATAAAAAAGGGAAAATTGTCTTGGCTACAGGCAACAAAAGTGAAATGTCAGTCGGCTACTGTACCTTATATGGCGATATGGTAGGTGGTTTTTGTGTTTTAAAAGATACGCCAAAAACTTTAGTCTACAGCCTTGCAAAATTTCGAAATAGCCAGCACAAAATTATCCCGCAAAGGGTCTTGGAGAGAGAACCTACTGCTGAGCTCGCTCTAAATCAAAGGGACACAGATACGCTTCCTCCCTATGAGATTCTTGATCAAATCCTAGAACTTTATATTGAAAAAGATAAAAGTGTCCAGAACATAGTAGATCATGGATTCGATGAGGAAATTGTAAAAAAAATTGTGATGATGGTAGATAATAATGAATACAAGCGAAGACAAGCTCCCCCGGGAGTACGAATAACAAAGCGTGCTTTTGGTCGTGATAGGCGCTATCCAATCACCTCAGGCTATAACCATTACTTGAAACGTGTTCCATAATTAAATTTCAATACTTGCAAAGCTTCATTCATACAATCCATTTCACCTAAGGCACGATAGGATTCCACCATAATAACTAATGCCTCACGTACTTGCGAGGTTCCAGGTAAATGCTGAACTATATAACTCGCCCTATTTGCAGCAGCAACATAGGCATGACGTTGAAAATAAAATTGAGCAATTTGGAGTTCATGACGAGCTAAGAGGGTCTTTATGTACAACATACGTTTATGGGCATCTGCTGCATAAATAGAATCAGGATGCAACCTTACTAGTTGTTGAAGATCAAGAAAAGCTTGCTGCAAACTAGCTAGATCTCTTTTAGCAGGATCCACTGGGAAAGCATTGTAAATCCAACTATGATTACGTTCCATATTTACAACGCCTCGTAAGTAATAAACATATGGAATTTCTGAACTCATTGGATAGAGTCTAATATAACGATCTGCAGATGCTATCGCTGAATCAGAGTCATTAGATTTGTAATAAGCGTAAATCAAATCCAAAAGTGCTTGCTGCGCTCTTGGGTCGAAAGGATAAAGTGCATCAAATGCCTCAAGCTGCGCCACTGCATCTTTATAATGTTTCTTTGCTAACGATTTTTCACCCGTAACGAAGATATTTTCTGCAGATTTCCCCTTGTAGGCTTCTGAACCTGTTGGGTTAGAGGCGCAACTTACTAGCAAGGGCAAAAATAATACAAAAGGTAAGCATTTGAAATTTTTCATTTTAGTTCTTATGGGTTAAATTAGATTAAGTTGCAGATTATAAACAATATACGACCATATAGGTCAAGCCTTTATACAACTATGAATAAAATCTATTTAAACCAAATAATTTACAAAGAACTAGCCGGTTTTCGCTTAGATCAAGCACTAGCTAAATTATTCCCGCAATACTCTCGTTCTCAAATGCAGCAATGGATTGAAGGCGGTGCAGTAAGCATTAATCAGAAGACTATATTAAAAAATAAAGAGAAGGTTCATCCAGGCCAGTTGGTTGAGGTTAAAGCGATACTTGAAGACAAAGAGGACTGGCAACCTGAATCAATACCCCTTGAAATTATTTACCAAGACGAACAGTTGTTAGTAATTAATAAACCCCCAGGTCTTGTAGTTCACCCTGGAGCGGGTAACCCAAAATCAACACTGGTCAACGCGTTATTATATTTTGATCAGCACTTAATAAAAATTCCCAGAGCAGGTTTGATTCATCGTTTAGATAAAGACACCACAGGATTATTGCTTGTTGCAAGAACGCTTAAAGCACAACGCCTTCTCTCAGAACAAATGCAAAATCGACAAGTTGCAAGGGTTTATCATGCCATTACTTGGGGTATATGTAGTCCCTCAGGATCTATTAATTTGCCTATTGGTCGACATCCTACCCAAAGAACGAAAATGGCTGTCGTGCCAATGGGCAAAGCGGCAATAACCCATTACCAATTGCTACAAAAATTCAAAGCCCATTCATACCTTGAAGTTAAGCTTGAGACAGGTAGAACTCATCAAATTAGAGTCCATCTAGCTGATATTGGTCATCCTATCTTAGGCGATCCTCTTTATGGAAAACGAATTAAAAGCACCTACTTAAGCCCCGCTCTGTGCGAATTAATTGAGAAATTTCCGCGACAAGCTTTACACGCAAAGAGTATTGCCTTTGTTCACCCTACTCAGAAAGAATCCCTTTTTTTTGAATGCCCTTTGCCTGAAGACTTTTTGTCGCTACTTAATGCTCTTAAGCAAGAAGCCCCATAGAAGCTTATCACCATAAATTAAATTCTAAGTCTTTGCCTGGGAAATTTGCTGGGACGGAAACCTGGGCCAAATGTGACATGCTGGCAACAGTCTGTTTAAAAAGGCTAGATAGAATAAAAATCAAAGATTCTAATAATAAACGTATTTACGTAAGTCATTCATTGATTCCAGAGGATTTAGAGGCAATTATTAGATGTATGCTAACTGCTTTGGGATTAAGTCACTTGACTATGCATTTGTAATTTACCATAATAATATTGTTCCCGATAAATCGGGCTTGTAAGACTGCTTAGGCAAGAGAATATTTTGTTTTCTACCCTGTAATGCAGGCATGTTCGTATCAAAAAAATTCAACGCCTCCTTACCTATCTCTTCATGAATTTTTGCACGATTTACACCAAGGGCATCAATGCAAGCTTCCGGAAATGAGTCTTTACCTGCCTGATTGCATTCGTTGACGAAAATCTCATGGTCTACACGACCCGGGATCACTTCTAATTTCGAATGAGAAATATATTTAGCCGCAAATTCAGCATTCTGTTTAGGCGGAGCTTGTGTATCAATTGCGCCGACAATGATATAGGTAGGTAATTTCAATTGCTGGAGCCCATACTTATCCATGCCAAATGCTGGAAGGTCGCCTGGGGCCATCGCAAAAACCGCCTTAATACGGTTGTCGTTAACATGAAGTGCTGGTTTCGCATCAAGTGGTAACTCTTTACGCAAATATTCTGGAACCGCTTGATTGTTGGCCCAATGGCGTTGAAAAGCTAGATATTTATCAGGATTAATTGTTGCTCCACCTATCCAAAGTGCTGTGAAGCCACCTTGAGAATGCCCAGCAACACCAATGCGATTCGCATCGATGCGTGGTCCCCAAACTTTGTTTTTCAACAAAAATGTAATATCCAGACTTAAGTCAAGTGGACGTTGCCAAAGCTTGCTCCCCAAGTACATGACCGTTGAATCATATGTATTGGCACGATAGTGATAAACCGTAGCGACAATATAACCTCGTGATGCCAAGAATTCAGCGAACCATGCATAGTAAAGTCCGTTGCTGCCGCGTCCATGGGAAAATAAGATGAGTGGACGTTTTACACCATCGGACAGTGGTGTAGCATCTTTATAGATGTTTAGATTAGTGAAAAATGGTATTTGAAAAGGAGTCATACCCTTTTGACGGATGGCTGGGTAGAAGAGTGAAAATGCCAATTGGCGACCGTCAGAAGCAACAAACTCCATCTGTTTCATTCCAACTGGATAGAGGATGCTGGACGAAGTTGTTTGCGCGACCGTTACCAAAGAACATCCAAATAAGCAGCACAACAGGATAATACTGAAATAGATTTTATTCATAGTCCGCATGGATGATGCTCCTTCTTGTTAGGAATGGTTTAATACTTACAGTAACATTTTTTTAGCGGGTTCCCATTTATTTTTAGTCTTTTAAGATTCGACGCAAAACTCCCATTTCATTGTGAAATATTGCTGTGTTTGTTGAAGCAATAGAGCCTTTTTGTTATCAAAATTTAGCTAATGGGTATACTCAATATGCATCTGCCACCCGAAATGCACGTGCCATTCGGTCTTGCTCACTAGCTGGTATTTTTAATGCGCTTGCCTCTTGATGCCATTTTTTTACTTCTCTAACAACTTCTGAAATTATCTCGTTCGCTCTTTTGGGCTTTACCCTAAAATATTCGGCTACTTCCAGTGCTAAATTAATATCTTGAGCGTTCTCAGTTTCATTTATATTAAGCGTCAATTCGTTGCCGCTTGCTACTGGATTGATATCATAAGCAGGTGAAAGCTCCCAACCATTACGTCTAAATATAAAACCATGATTGCGTAAGTGATCATCCGTATTTGAAATACAAACAAAAAAAATAATCCTGCGCCATAATTGCTCTAAATCTTTTGTTGGTCCAGAACCTTGCTGTAACAAAAATTCAGCAAGTTCAAGATAACTTGCACCTGATTGACCATCATCGCCATCTCGACGTTGTAATAAGGTGACGGCAGATGCATAGTGTATTCTTTCTCCATTTGCGGTTCGATCAAACCGCTTACTTAGAAAAGTATGGTGCTCAACATTAAACTTACGCAACGCTCCTTGCGCTGTAACTATACCTGCTTTTTGAGCAAGATTATTTACAACCATCTCCCATGCACCAATGTCAAATGTATCTTTAGCGCTTGGAAATTTCGCAATCCATAAGTGCTTATTCTCATCAATAACACTTGCTTTAGGGCGAGCACCACCTAGTGATGAACCTGGTGCAATTAACATTTGGAGCCATTTTGAATATTTTGGGCTATAAATTGCTTCTTCTTTTTCTAATTCTAAACTTGCTTGCTCTAATTCACGCAATGAAGTCCAGGGAGGTGAAGCCATCTGTCTATCATTGTTTAAAAAAGTTTTTTTAGAGCAACCCTCGCAAAATCGTAAAGCGCCGATTCGATGCTCATCATAGACACCCAACAAATAATCAGATTCTAAGAGATTACGCACCACCCTTCCTTCTTCTCTAGCAAGCTGTGCCTCACGACGATCCATTAAAACACGACCCCATCGATCAGGAGAGGAATCAAGAAAAATATTAAAATTTTGCTGCTTGGTAGGTGCATACTGCATACCGGAATATAAACGCAAGGATGGATCTAATACACAGGCCTCCTCACTTTTCAGCCAATTTTCATCATACGTAAATGAAAATACTTCCTTCCCTCGTCCAAGACCAGCGTATAAAGTTCCCATCAAAGTTGGTTCTGACAAACCAACCCAATGTGCATAAACATTTATTTCGCGACGTTTAACTTTTTTCATTGCTTTTGCTCTATTTTCTCAAGCCTGAATGCGGTGCACGAGCTTTTATAGGTAATTCTGCATCCTGAAGTTTTCGTCCTAATTCATCATCACGCCCTATTAAATGAAGATCATCTTCCAACCCTAGAGTAAAGAGCACATTTGCATAAGCACCCAGCGTGACGCTTGGGTCTCCGCGCTCTATCGCACGTAACGTATTTCGAGTCATCCCTGCCCTCTCTGCAACAATTGAAGCTGAAAATCTTCGGCGTAACCGCGCTAGCCGAATGTTTTCACCTAATCCTCTTAACAGCCGTTGTAAAACTGGCAAAGGTTTTGTGGTTTTTCTAGCCATAACTTAATGCTCAATATTTTGACCAATTTATCGATATAATGGTCATAATATTAACCATTATAATACAAAAAGGAAGGATTTTTCTTCAAGATTATTTTGGCAAATAGGCTGAGGGTGTCGTTCCTCGCCGCATGATGCTTGTACTCGATAATCAAGTTTTTCAGTAACCAATAAAGAAAGCTGATTTTTCGGGAGGTAAATCAAACTCAAGCGCTGGATCCTCGCCCTATTAGTCAGAGTATTTTTCATACGTTTGTGCAGGCGAGGATGACGGTTGCTGGCGCTTTCCGTCGTCGTCCCTCACCGCATCACGGCCATTAAGTTAAGGATAATTCCTCCTACCGTCGTAGCCGTCGTCCCGCGACTTGTTCGCGGGATCCAGTAAAGTGGCATATATCCTAGATTCTGCGAACAAGTCACGGGACAACATAGGGGAGAAAAAACCCTTAACTTAATGGCAGTGCCTCGCCGCATGAGCTTGTAAAATGCTCAGGACTCTCATGCGAGGGATTGATCCAGTGCTAATCCCACGAAGAAAGCTGATTTTTTCTTTGGAATTGTGCTGTGCAAGCTATTAAAATAATGTTAGAATTGCGTGCTTAAAGTAACAAATTTAGGGTTATGCAATATATCACACCAAATTGGCCAGCGCCGAGTAATGTTTGTGCTGTGTCAACAACTAGGAAAAATGGCAATAGTCTTTCTCCTTATTCCAGCCTGAATTTAGGTCAGCATGTTGGAGATGATAGCCAAACTGTAATCAAGAATCGTCAATTGTTAGCCAACTGCATACAGTTACCTTCTGAACCCATATGGCTCCAGCAAGTTCATAGCAATACAGCGATGCAAATCAATGGAATGATTACACCTAATTTGGTTGCAGATGCAGCTATTACAACCGTTCCTAATTGTGTGTGCGTGGTGTTAACTGCAGACTGTTTACCCATCTTAATTTGTAATCAGACTGGAACTAAGGTTGCAGCTATCCATGCAGGCTGGCGGGGGCTTTCAAAAAACATTGTTGAGAATACTATAGAAATGATGAATGAGGACCCAACAAAATTATACGTGTGGTTAGGTCCTGCCATAGGCCCTGAAAAATTTGAGGTATCTGATGATGTAGTACAGATTTTTACAAACCAAACTAGACTCGCTAAGTCCTCTTTTCACCCTATACCAAATAGAGCAGGGAAATACTTAGCTAACATCTACATGTTAGCAAAAATAAGATTGAATGCTTTGGGAATAACTCATGTTTATGGGGGTGATTTTTGTACTTATCTTGATGAAAAAAACTTTTATTCTTATCGCCGCGACCAAGGTTTAACTGGTAGAATGGCAACATTAATTTGGTTAAGTGCTTAAAATATGAGGATATTTAAATGATAGCTCGATTATTTACTGGTATATTGTTGAGTATGGTCATGTTCCATACAGCGTATGCAAGAGTTCCCCCAATACTGCATGAAAAATCTGATAATCCACAACTTGCTGGAATGCTTCAAAAAATTATGCCTGCAGTTGTTAATATTACTGCTCAGGGAGATGCTCCGATGCAAGGGCCTACCCAAAGGCAACAAAAAGGCAGCTCGCTCAATCCTTATAACCCATTTCCAAGGTTCCAGGCTGTAGGCTCAGGAGTCATTGTGGATGCTGAAAATGGCTATATTGTTACTAATGCCCATGTCATTCGTCATGCAGACGTACTTATTGTTTCTTTAAGTGATGGTCGACGCCTAAAAGCAAGAAAGATTGGGGAAGACCCAGCAACAGATATCGCCATTATTGAAGTTTATGCCAAGCATCTTCGTGCGGTTCCCCTTGCTGATTCCAATGCCCTAAAAGTCGGTGATTTCGTTGCAGCCATTGGCAATCCTTTTGGACTGCAGCAAACAGTTACTTCTGGAATGGTTAGCGCTTTAAATCGCAGTGTTGGAATTGAAGGGCCCCTTGGCTATGAAAATTTTATTCAAACCGATGCTTCTATTAACCCGGGAAACTCAGGTGGAGCTCTCGTTGACATTGAAGGCAAACTGGTTGGCATTAATACAGCAATCCTTGCTCCGTTAGGAGGCAATATTGGAATTGGTTTTGCTATTCCAAGTAACATGGTAAAAAATGTTTCTGCTCAACTAGTTAAATATGGTAAGGTACAAAGAGGAATGCTTGGTATTACTGTCCAAGACCTAACCCCTGATTTGGCAGATGCATTTAAAATGCCAGATGCAAAAGGAGCTTTAATAACTCAAGTTATTCCAGGGTCTCCTGCTGAAAAAGTAGGGCTAAAAGCAAAGGACGTGGTTCAAACTATTAATAACGAACCTATTACCAACGCAGCACAACTTCGCAGTATCGTAGGTACATTACCTATTGGCACCAAACTGAATATGATTGCCCTCCGAGATCGGGAGAAATTTAATTTTAGCACAATCATACAAAATCTTCCCAAAAGCGATTTGACAACACACAAACAACTCCTTTCAGGAGTAAGACTTAGCAACTTTGTACAACTTGATCCTCAAATGGGTACAGTGAAGGGCGTGTTGGTTTTGCAAGTAGATGATTCAAGCAATGCCTGGTTAGCAGGATTACGACCGGCTGATGTTATTTTAACAGCAAACGAACGACCTGTGATTGATATTGATAATTTGGCTAAAATGGCATCTGTGTCAACAGACCAATTACTCCTTAAAGTTAGGCGGGCTGAAGGAATGATTTATATAGTTATTACTTAAAAATCATTATCTCATAAACCAATTAATTTCTCAGACCAGTGCTTCGGACTCTTTTATCATCATTTCCGAATATTAAAAGGTTGAGATTCTCCTTCTCTGGCTCACGAAAAAATCCAAATAGTGAAAGGACTTTTGAACAAGTGGACTCTTGAGATCTATTATCGATGGATTGATGGTCTGGCTGATGGGAGTTGCCTGTGCAAACTTCCAGTTTTTTGCCTAAGCCCTTCGCCGCTTTATCAAATCCGTTAATCGTCGTTGCTACAAAGCCATAAATACTTGGATAAGCCAAAAGAAGCCCAGCAGTCATAAATGCCAATGAATTATAAAGTTTCCCCTCTCCAGGCCCATTGTCAAATTTGCCCATCACTAAGGCTAATCCAGTCATCGAAGGAATGGTATGGAACATACCAGATAGTATTACAACCAGCTTCGAATATAATGAATAGGAAAGTGGTTCATTTCCTTGTCTCCTCCTATAGCTATCTAATGATCGAGCCTCCGTGTTACCTTCATATAGCATAATAGCAATCGGCAGAAGTATTTTGAACATCATTTCAAAGACCAGAGCTTGGTTTTGAATACCTGTTTGCTCCAAGAAAACATCGGCTGCAAAATACCCTAGAAATCCATGCATCGCCAAAATACCATATTTTTTCCAAATCTCATTAAGAACTGCAAGTACTTTCATGGTTATTGAGTGATGCTCTTCTTTTGCCCTCCACACATTTCTTATAAACGTAGTGTACAAACTTTTAGAAAACCCTGTGATTCCACCTCCATGTTCTTCTGAGCCAGCATGCGCATGAAAACCATGGAGTTTATAAGCGCCAAACCCTGTGATAGATCCCGCAATAACCGAACCACTATAGGCAAATACTTTTTGAAGCAGAGTAAGATTTGCAACATCTATAAGCTCTCCTAAGCTATCCAAATAAGCAGCACTTCCCATTAATGCAAAGGGTCCTCCAATGCCTATAAGCTCAATTACTTCTTGCAGCTTGGAATGATTATGAACTTTTTCATTCATCCAACAGTAAATAATTGCCGACAGCAAAGGGACATTTGATATAAAGCTTGTTACAAACCCAGCAACGTGCACTGGTATCGATTCCAAATGCTCATTGGTAATATATTCAAGAGCCTCTTCTAAATTAAAGCCATCAAGATTTGGCTCACTAATCATGTAGCCAAGGCTAAAAATAGTCATACCAGCTATAGTTGCACATTTAATAGACTGATGTTGATGGTTATGATGAGAGTGGTGATGGTTACCCATCGCTAATTCACTGTCGTCTTCTTGCATTTTTTTCTCGATTTTAAAAAATGGTAACTATCGGCTTAAACCGGATTTATGATATCAATGAATTGATGATTAAGATTAAACTTCTGGCTTAAATGTTCACCCAATGCCTTTACCCCATAACGCTCTGTAGCATGATGGCCCGCAGCATAAAAGTGAATTCCGTTTTCTTTGGCAATATGGACAGTTCTTTCAGAAATCTCTCCCGTAATATAGGCATCAGCTTGATGATCGATAGCTTGTAACAAATAATCTTGAGCAGCGCCTGTGCACCAAGCTACTTTGTTAATGACTCTTTCGCTGCCTGAAATATAAAGAGGCTTTCGATCCAGCTTATCCTCAATGTGATTTGCGAATTCACCTCCGCTCATGGGTTGCTTCAAATAGCCTAAACAACCTATAGCCAAACCCGGTTCAACTTCGAAACTCTCAGAATATGCTAATTCGAGTATATGACTTAGTTGAATATTATTGCCATAAATAGGATGTGCATCTAGAGGAAGATGGTAAGCGAATAAGTTGATATCATTCACTAACAAGGATTTTATTCGCCTGTATTTCATCCCCACTAAGCAAGCAGGTTCATTCTTCCAAAAAAAGCCATGATGCACTAAGATTGCATTAGCCTCGAAATTAGCCGCAGCCTGAATAAGTGCTTGATTTGCAGTGACCCCAGTCACTAGGTTAGTAATTATTGTATTACCCTCCACCTGGAGCCCATTTGGGCAATAGTCTTTAAACTTTCCAGGTTGAAGCAAATCTTCAAGATATTTTTTTAGATCATCTAAATTTACCATGATTTAAAGAACACTAAGCTGGCATACGTTTGATTTGCGCTCCTAAAGAAGCTAATTTTTCTTCGATGCATTCATATCCTCTATCAATATGGTAGATTCTATCGACAATTGTCTTACCTTTAGCAACAAGACCGGCTAGCACTAAGCTTGCAGATGCTCGAAGATCTGTTGCCATGACGGGAGCACCAGTTAAATTTGCCACTCCCCTGCAGATAGCGGTATTACCCTGTAAACAAATATCTGCCCCCATTCTTTGCAATTCATGAACATGCATAAATCTATTTTCAAAAATATTTTCGGTAACCACGCCTATGCCATGGGCAATTGTGTTCAATGCCATCAACTGAGCTTGCATATCTGTAGGGAAAGCAGGATAAGGTGCTGTGGAAATGCTTACGGATCGAGGCCTGCTATCTTCCATATCAAGTTCAACCCAATCTGGGCCTACAATAATATTTGCGCCACATTCACGCAGCTTAATCAAAATTGATTCTAAAATTTCTGGACGTACTTCCTTAATTTTTATTTTCCCCTTAGTCATTGCAGCAGCAATTAAATAAGTGCCTGCCTCAATACGATCTGGTAATACGCGATACTGCCCACCTGATAACTGGTCAACACCTTCTATAATCAAGGTATCAGTACCAGCCCCTTGTATCTTTGCCCCTAGCGTATTTAAAAAATTAGCTAAATCAAGAACCTCTGGCTCTCTGGCCGCATTTTTTATAATGGTACGCCCTCTTGCTAATGCGGCTGCCATCATTAAGTTCTCTGTTCCTGTCACTGTGATAGTATCCAGAACTAAATTGGCACCCACTAAACGTTTTTTGGTTACCGCCCGAATATAGCCATTTTCAACTGAGATTCGTGCCCCCATAGCCCGCATCCCTTTTAGATGAATATCAACCGGACGTGAGCCAATAGCACATCCCCCCGGCAAGGAAACTTCTGCTCTTCCGTGGCGAGCGAGCAAGGGACCCAATACCAAAATGGAGGCACGCATGGTTTTAACCAACTCGTAGTGCGCTGAAAATTTATTGATAGGTTGAGAGTCAACTTGAATATTCATGCGCTCATCTATCATTAATTGCGCACCCATTTGACCCAACAACTCCATTGTAGTGGTCACATCTTGCAGATGAGGCACGTTGGAGATTGTTACAGGTTCATCAGCTAATACACTTCCTGCTAAAATGGGTAAAGCCGCATTTTTTGCTCCTGAAATTCGTATTTCTCCATTTAACGAAATGCCACCAGTAATAATTAATTTATCCATAGTCTATTCTTTCTTTTTTGTGTTTATGACATGATCTTTCAAAATTGGCATTACTTCACAAACTTTTGCAATTTCTAAGAGCTGGGATGGAAGATTCATAAAGATAAATGATTTTCCTTTTTGCTTTGCTACCCGTAACCAACTAAGCAGCAAGGCAACCGCAGAGCTGTCGACATGAGTGACTTCCTTAAAATCAAGCCTGGCTTGTGAAGATTCTTCCAAAATTTCTACTCCATGTTTGAATAGATAGGAAACAGTATCAAAATGGATAGGACCCGAAACTGTATAATTTTCCTTCTGCTTTTCAATTTTACTCTGGTGCATTACTTACCTGCTCTCAACCGATTTAATAAGCCTGACATGCCTTGTTGTTGCAAAATATTATCAAACTGCGAGCGATAACTGTTGATCATACTGATACTTTCAACGCTAAAATCATACACTTTCCAACCATTCCCGGTTTGCAGCAACCGATAACTAACAGGAATCCGTTGACCATTTTTACGAACTATTACACTTTCTACTTGTAACCTAGGACCACTTGTATCCCGTAATGGTTTAAATTCAATGGTTTCTCCTTTATAGCTAGAAAGTGGTGCAGAATACGTATTAATTACCAGACTAGTAAATGAATGTTTAAATTGCTCT
Source organism: uncultured Gammaproteobacteria bacterium (assembly GCA_963817645.1). Taxonomy (GTDB): domain Bacteria; phylum Pseudomonadota; class Gammaproteobacteria; order UBA6002; family UBA6002; genus UBA6002. The sequence goes on from CAWFQC010000043.1 coordinate 156,682, forward strand.
CGCTGAGGAGGAGTTGCTTGCAACCAATATTGTCTTCCCACTACCGATCGAGACATGGTTTCTAGATCCACATGGGGAAGAAGAATTCTGTGCACAATACGATCAACAAATTGCTTACTGATATGTCCTTGGTTTCGATCTAATTCAGAGATTATTTGAGAGGAAACCTGCTTCAACATGTTCACAGGAGAAGTATCAGCAAATACCGAAAGGTTGAATAGATAAAAGAAAAATGCTAAAAAATAAATTTTAAATTTCATATGCTCCTCCTAAGTCGTTATGAATCTTTGTTTTTTAAACTAAATAGCAATTGGCCGATTAGATTTTCTAAAATGAGTGCAGGATGAGTCGTCGTAATATGACTACCCTCTTTTAACAAATCATTTTCATAGCCCGGTGTCAAACTTATATAGTTTGAGCCTAAAAGACCTTCTGTCAAGATACTTGCTGAAGTATCCATTGGTAAATTATTTTCTTTTTTATTAATTAATAAAGTAACCTTCGCTCTAAAATGCTTATCGTGTAATTCTATTTTCTCTATTTGACCGACCCTAACTCCCGCTATGCGGATAGGAGCCCGCTCCTTAAGAGAGCCTATATTATCAAATTCTGCTGTAAGCCGATAATAATCAGAGGCTCCACCTTGCCGAAGGCCGCTCACTTTTAAAGCAAGGAGCAATACAGACAGCATACCTGCTATCATAAAAAAACCGACTGTTATTTCTATTATTCTTTTTTGCACGATTACCATCCTTCTAACATAACTGCGGTTAAAATAAAATCAAACCCTAGAATGGCTAAGGAAGAGTAAACAACCGTTCTGGTTGTTGCTAGGCTGATTCCAGGTGCCGTTGGCTCACAGTAGAATCCTTGATATACCGCTATCCAAGTGATTATAAATCCAAAGACTAAACTTTTTATTATACCGTTAACAATATCAAATCTAAAATCAACTGCCCCTTGCATATTTGACCAAAAAGAACCTCCATCAATCCCAAGCCACTGTACTCCGACTAAAAATCCTCCATAAATAGCGACAACGTTAAAAATGACAGTAAGGATTGGCAAAGAGATAATACCAGCCCAAAATCTAGGCGAAACTACCCGCCATAAGGGGTCAACAGCCATAATCTCCATGCTGGCAATTTGCTCTGTTACATTCATTAACCCTATTTCAGCTGTTAACGCTGTACCAGCCCTCCCTGCGAACAAAAGGGCAGTGACCACAGGCCCTAGCTCTCGCACGACACTTAAAGCGACTAACTGTCCAAGTTGTTGCTCAGCACTAAAATGTCTTAATGTGTTATATCCTTGTAAACCAAGCACTAATCCAATAAAAAGAGCCGATACCAATATGACTAATAAAGATAGGACTCCCACGCTAAAAAGCTGTTGAACAATTAAATTAAAACTGGCTCTAAATCTTGGCTTACGCAAAATGGTTCTAACTAAAAAAGTACCAGAGCGTCCTAAACGAGCGAGGTAAAATATGCCTACATGGCCAAGCCTTTGCATAAAGATCATCACAGCTCTAAATCCTCAAGGTAATTCTTAGCAGGATAATGAAAGGGCACCGCGCCATCTGGTAATCCTTTAATAAATTGGTGAACATCTCCTGATAGCGTCATTGAGATTTCCTGAGGCGTTCCTTGACCTATGATTTTTCCATCGAACAAAATATAAATATAATCTGCAATTGAGCAAGTCTCTATGACATCATGTGAAACAACAATGGAAGTAATCTGTAATGCACGATTAATTTCCTGGATTAAGTTCACCAATATGCTCTTGGTGATTGGGTCTTGGCCTGTAAAAGGCTCATCATACATTAATAAATCAGGATCCAACGCTAAGCAACGTGCAAGCGCCACACGTCTTGACATGCCTCCTGAGAGTTGACTAGGCTTAAGATTTTTGGCACCTCGAAGTCCGACAGCTTGTAATTTCATAAGTACTAGATCGTGAATCATTTCTTCAGGCAGATTGGTATGTTCACGCAGTGGAAAAGCAACATTTTCAAAAACGTTAAGCTCAGGGAATAATGCACCGCTTTGAAATAAGACTCCCATTCGGCGGCGCATTTGGTAAAGTTCTAATCGTGAGAGTTGATGAATAGGTATGCCATCCACCAGGATAGTGCCAGTACGAGGTTTTAGTGCAGCACTAATTAATTTGAGAAGTGTGGTTTTACCGGTACCACTTGGTCCCATGATTGCGGTAATTTTACCTCGTGGAATATTCATATTAATATTATCAAAGATATTGTGTTCTCTGTAACCAAAACACAAATCACAAATTTTTACAAAATATTGATGTTTATTGTCTTTTAATTTCATTTCTCTATTTTCTTGTATAATACCTAGAATTATATATTTAGCACATCCAAGTACCTACGTCATAGAATTTTGTTTACAATGTGCAAATAAATAAATATAAATAGTTACCTATCTATTTTGGTGGAATAGAGAATGACTAACATAAATATATGTAATTCAGCACGTACTGTAATCAATACAGAAATTGCAGCTATTAGTAGCTTACTTGATCGCATCGATGATAACTTTGCAAGTGCTTGCCAATTATTTTTAAATTGTACAGGCCGAGTTATTATTTTTGGAATGGGGAAATCAGGTCATATTGGCAATAAAATTGCAGCCACTTTAGCAAGCACAGGTACACCCGCCTTTTTTATTCATCCTGCCGAGGCTAGCCATGGAGATATGGGCATGGTGACATCAAGAGATACTGTATTGGCAATATCAAATTCTGGCGAAACTAATGAAATTATAAACTTGCTGCCTATTATTAAGCATTTATCGACTCCTTTAATTACCTTAACCGGAAATCCCTTATCCACTCTAGCTCGAAATGCAACAATAAACCTGGATATTGGTTCACCCAAAGAAGCTTGTCCCCTAGGTCTTGCTCCGACTTCCAGCACAACAGCCATGTTAGTCATGGGTGATGCCATCGCCATTGCTCTCCTAGAAGCAAGAGGATTCACTGCGCAGAATTTTGCACTTTTACATCCCGGTGGAAGTTTAGGAAAACGCTTGATGTTAAAGATTGAAGATCTTATGCGTACCGGCCAGTATATACCGGCAATCAATGAAAATGCCTCTGTTAGAGAAGCACTTATGGAAATGACGCATAAGACATTGGGCATGACCTCAGTGCTGAATGAAGAGAAAAAATTAGTCGGTATTTATACAGATGGGGACTTGAGGCGAACATTAAATAAAAATTTGGATATTAATGAAACGCCTATTAAGATTGTGATGTCTCGAACTTGCAAAACAATTTCACCTGACCTATTGGCGATTGAAGCACTTCAAATTATGGAAAATTATAAAATCACATCATTATTGGTGGTTAATGACCAAAAAGATTTGCTGGGGATTGCTCACTTGCATGATTTACTAAGTGCTGGATTATAGAGAAAAAATGCCTAAAACTTACGAAGTAGTCTTAGAAAAGGCAAAAAATATTAAGGTAGCCGTTTTTGATGTAGACGGTGTTCTAACTGACGGCAAACTTTACTTTACTAATAATGGCGCAGAATGCAAGGCTTTCCATAGCCATGATGGTCTAGGCATTAAAATGCTTCTTAGATCTGGCATAGAAGTGGCTATTATTACAGCTCGAAACTCCGAGCTTGTCAAAAGACGGATGGATGAACTTGGCGTGCGCTATGTTTTTCAAGGCCAAGAGAACAAGTTAGCATCTTACCTTGCTTTAAAGGAGAGGCTAAATGTACTTGACCATCAAATTGCCTATACCGGAGATGACCTAAACGACTTAGGCCCCATCAAACGTTGTGGTTTGGGAATTGCCGTTGCAAATGCCACTGATTTTGTTCGTGAGCATGCCGATTGGAGCACCTCTCGACATGGAGGGTCTGGTGCTGTTCGCGAGGTTTGTGAATTAATTTTGTTAGCTCAAAATGCACTCGAGCCAATCTATGAGCACTTCTCGTGAGTCGAAAAATCTCCTCAATCAACCTAACTTTTTTGATAGCCATTGCAATTAGCCTTATTGTGATTAACCAATTTATGAAAAAAACAAGTTTTTCAAATACAATTCATAATAATGAAAGCTCCCCTGATGCCTATATGATTAATGCCTCCTATCTGCGAACAAATGAATTAGGACAACAAGAAATAGTGCTCTTCGCTCCATTGGTAAACCACTATCAGCATCAAAATAGTTCCTTGTTTCAGCACCCTAAAATTGAACTATATAAGAATGGCCAAAAATGGTTAATCACATCAAACCAGGCGAAGGGGATTAATGGAGTTCAAACTTTTTACCTCCAGGATAATGTTATCATAAAGCAATTACCTTCTTCAAAAAATGCCACAACAACCCTATCAACAAGCTCTTTAACCGTTTTCCCTAAAAAAGAATTGGTCACCACTAAAGAGTTAGTTACCATTGAACAACCTGGCTTAAAAATAAGAGGTAAAGGCCTAATCGCAAGCCTTAAGGATGGCAGCATCCAACTGCTTTCAAGTACGCGAGGACAATATGACCCTAAAAAATCACATTAATTTTGTACTCCTCCTTACACTTATTAATCTCTGTTTCATTTCTACTGGATTGACCAAAGAACCTGAAATGATCTATCTTGAAGCAGATAAGGTAAAATATGATTACAAGAAAGGTATCGTTCATTATGAAGGAACCGTTCAGGGTAGACAAGGGCCTTCAGAATTGGCAGCAGATGAAATGAATGTTTATTACAATTCCCAACACCAGATCGAAAAAATAGAGGCGATAGGAAGATTGGCCAGATATAAAACTCTATGCCAAGGCGATAGGGCTACACTGGTAGCAAGTGCTAGGTTCATTTATTATTACCCGATTGCCAAGAAAGTTGAGCTGAAAGAAGAAGCGCAGGTCCAATATAACAAGAGTATTTTTTCAGGCCCTTCAATTTTCTATGATATTAAAAATCAAACTATCTCTTCGCATCCCAACAAAAATAATCGGGCAAGAATTATTCTTGAACCCATAAAAAATTTAGTCAACATCAAGAAGCGATGAATTTATTAACTGTTAAAAATCTACAAAAATCTTATAAAAGTCGAAAAGTAGTCAAAGATGTCTCTCTTGAATTGCGATCAGGGGAAATCGTTGGCCTTTTAGGTCCAAACGGTGCTGGTAAGACAACAAGCTTCTATATGATTGTAGGATTAATTCAATGCGATAGTGGTCAAATTCTACTCAATAATCGCGATATCACCCAACTACCGATGCATATGAGAGCACGGCTGGGTATCGGCTATCTTCCACAAGAATGTTCGATTTTTAGAAAGCTTTCAGTTGCTGACAATATCATGGCAATACTTGAGCTTCGTTCTGATTTATCCAAGAAAGAGCGATTCCAAAAATTAGACAATCTGTTAGATGAATTTCATATAGGCCATTTAAAAAATGCCATTAGCATGAGTTTATCTGGAGGCGAAAAGCGGAGATGTTGAAATAGCGCGTGCATTGGCAATGGATCCTCATTTTATTCTATTGGATGAGCCTTTTGCAGGAATTGACCCAATTTCTGTAATTGACATCAAACGAATTATAAATCATCTTTGCCAACGAGGATTAGGCATTTTAATTACTGACCATAATGTAGGAGTCACTCTCACTATTTGCCAAGAGCATTAATTGTTAGTCAGGGAGAGATCATTGCTTCTGGCACACCAGATGAAATCTTAAAAATGTATTAGTCAGAGAAGTGTACCTTGGTGAGGAGTTTGATTTATAATCGATCTTCATGACTAATAATGAAATCGTTATACATGGTACCTTTTTAAATATTTTTGGAATAGGTACGCTTATTATCGGAAAGCCAGGTGTAGGCAAAAGTGAGCTGGCATTAGGACTTATTGATAGAAAACATCAATTTATTGCTGATGATGCCCCCGTATTTTCTTTAGCGAATAATAAGGTGTTTGGGAAAAATCCATTATCAAGGCATTTTATTTTTATTCGTAACATAGGCACCATTGACATAACAGCATTATTTGGACCAACTAGTGTAATGAATAGCAGTGAGCTGCAGATGCTTATTAAGTTGCAAACCTCTTGCTCTAATGAAGCATTCCAACCGGAGGGGAATAACATCACAAAAGATATTTTTGGATGCTTGATTCCTTGCGTAACTATACCTATCATCAAGCCTCGACATCTAGAGGTGTTAGTTGAAACCATTGTGAAAAATCATTTGCTAAAAATTAATAAAGAATGGCTACCTGTTGCCAGTTTTGAAGAGCTATTACGACGAAAAATGGGACAATCTTGTTCATGAGTGTGGCCGTATTAATTATTACTCACCATGAAATTGGGCATGCTTTAGTTAATGCATTAAAAACAACATATGGTGATGGCTTGCCTCTTCCCCTGGAAACAGTAGAAGTTAGGTCGGATGCTGATCCTGACAGATTAATACCAGAATTGAAAAAGATCATTATTACTTTGGATCAAGGGGATGGTGTTCTTATTTTAACAGATTTATTTGGCTCAACACCCAGTAATATAGCCTACGAACTTCAAAAAGAAAGAAACATACGCATTGTAACTGGCCTTAATCTGCCAATGTTAATTCGCGTGATGAATTACCCCATCCTAAACCTTACAGAGTTAGCCGAAAAGGCTATGAAAGGTGGTCAAGCAGGCATAATTGGCTCTGAATAAATATGAAAGGATAGAAGTGATTAAAAAAAATATTATTATTCTCAATAAATTAGGATTACATGCAAGAGCTGCAGCGAAATTAGTACATTTGGCAAGTCGCTTTGAAAGCGAAAGCAAATTAATTAAAGGAACCAAAACAGCGAATGGCAAAAGCATTATGGGAGTGATGATGTTAGCCGCAAGCAGAGGAACAGAACTTGAGCTAATGGTAGAAGGACCAGACGAAGAACACGCCATGACTGCACTCTGTGAGCTTATTAATAATCGCTTTGGAGAAATAGAATAACCTGGCTGAGTATACTTAAATAAGAGTCTTTAAATAAATGCAATCTCCAATAGAAGAACTAACAAAACAAATTTTAATACTACAATCTAAATTAGACCCTCAATCAAAGCAATATACCCAGCTAACTGCTACAACTAGTGAATTATATTCTGGGATGGATAGAGCGAATGGAATTGATTTTTTATTTCGCTTACTAACTGTTCTACAAACTACCGAAAATAGTAAATATTTCGAAAAAATTAAGGTTAGGAAAAATGTAGAAGAAATTAACCTAATTATTTTAGCGCTGATAAAAAATTCACTTGCAAAAACCCATGGTATTCAAATAGAAAATAAAAATACAGATAATAAAAAAAAGAACTCAGTCAAAAATATAGCTCTATTTACCTGTATTGGCCTATTTGGCACCCTTTGCGCTGCAGTTGATGGAATTTCTATCATACAAACTATACTTAGCGCAGTTATAGCCCTAAGCAATATTCCAAGCTTAATCCTCATTCCAATACAAATAATATTTGCAGTTATTGCCGTATTGACTTTCTATGGATTTGAATTAAGTCCAATAAGCAAGACCTTGGGTATAAGTATTCTTGATTTAGGAAAAATGTATAAAATTTATGGGAAGCAGGCTCAAGTATATAATGAAACTTTTTCATTAATCGAAGGAATCTTAATGCGTCCTGACTTACCCGTTGAGAAATTTGAAAAGCTTAAAAAAAATTATTCTAGCCTAACGAATGCTTGTTCACATCTTGACGAGAAATGCAAGGAGGCGCTAAAAATAAAGCAACAACCCTCAAGACGGAAAAGAGCTTTAAGGACAATGTTCAGTGTTACACAGGCTGCTATATGTGGGGCATTAGCAGCACTGGGCGCTCAATGGTGTTTTGCCTCAGTTCTACCTTTGATTATTGGAGCAACAGTCGCCGCTGGACCTATTGGTTTAGGGATCACTTTAGGACTAATGGGAGTCTGTTTTATTTTAACAGCTACTCTATGTTATTTTGTTCAAGAGAAGGCAATCACTAAACTAGTTAATAAAGTATTTGGAACTCCACAAAAAGCAATATCTGAGCTAATTGATAAAGACCAAGCTATTTCTAGAAAGAAGCAAAAGGTAGAGAATTTAATAGCATGTAAAGAAAAGACTTATCAGCTAGAAAGAGATTGCAGTTGGCTTAGGGCTGAAAAAATACAGGGAAATAGTAGTATTAAGAGAGACTTAGCTCAAATGCCCTCTTCTAAAAGCTTTGGCTCAAATCCAAACCGGTTGCAGTTTACAGGGGATTTAAAAACGAGCCTTGGGGAGGGAATTAATGAGAGAGACAATTTTGATCAAAGTCAGCGCCTGAGAGATTCGCATTGGCCTGGAAGTTATTAACCTAGCTCGGAGTTTAAAGCGATCATAATTCAGTGTAACTATTGCTCCGGCCTAGCACTTGCAGCTACCCCTCCCGCTGGTAACTTATTGATTCTAGCAAAATTTATAGCGCGGCAGAGGGGGTAGCTGCAAGTGCTACATGAGGCTGTTATCTTACTAAAAACTCCGAGCTATTAGTTGGGACAATAAACCTTTAATTATTCACCGGCAATCATCATCTTATCAACCAGAATAGACCCCGTATGAATTCGACCGCGGGTATCAACATCATTGGCTACTGCTATTATATTCATAAAAATTTCTTGGAGATTACCCGCAATAGTAATCTCTTCGACAGGGAATTGAATTTCGCCATTTTCAACCCAAAACCCAAAGGCACCACGGGAATAATCACCAGTAACAATATTCACTCCTTGCCCAATTAACTCTGTTACCAGAAGACCTGTACCCATCTCCTTAAGAAGTTGAGCTAATGTAAAATCAGTTGTTGAAATCTGCAAATTATATACGCCCCCAGCATTACCCGTACTTTTCATTCCTAACTTGCGGCCTGAATAGCTACTCAACAAATAATTTTGCAAAACTCCCTCTTGAACAAAATCTAGCTGCCTGGTACGCACACCTTCATTATCAAAAGGAGCACTACCAAGAGCTTTGGGAATATGGGGCTGCTGAGTAAGGTTAATATAGCTGGGGAATATTGTTTTCTGTAAATGATCAACCAAAAAAGATGATTTACGATAAATATTACTGCCATTAATGGCATTAACAAAACAACCTAATAAGCTACGTGCTAATTGTCGGCTAAATATCACAAGAAAAACAAGTTTTAAGTCGTCTAGCACCTAACCGGTGAACCGTTCTATGGACTGCCTGCTGCGCTAATTTTTCTATATGCATTAAATCCTGGGCATCTCTGGCTAATGTATACTCATAATCTCTATGCATACGACCGTCTTCTTGTGCAATTAATACACAATTCATACTGTGTTGGGTGGAGGTATATGAGCCTAGAAAATCTTGGGAGTTTGCATATACCTGTAAAGATCGATGACTATGGACTGATACTCCTTCAGAATTAGTAATTTTTGGGTTACTTCTTGCTATATTTTCACACTCAATGGCAACCTCTAAGGCCTCTTCTGTTGATATTTCCCAGGGGTAATCCAGATCTAATTGAGGATAATTAAATGCTAATTGGTCCCTATCAGCCAAACCTGAATAGGGGTCAAGGTTAGTAATATTTTGCAATGTTACAAGCTTTCTCAATTATTCTTTTAAGCCCGTCATCTGTCAGATCTGATGAACTTGCACAGCCAGTGTGCTGATCCAGATAGACAGTTATACCCACTCCTTTATCATGATGATGCTCTACTGTTTCTACTTGACCTAAACGTGACGAGACAGAAAAACCTTGCTCAATGCTGATAGTCACTTCAGCACTTTCTGCACCTTGTTTTTTCGCCTCATCCAGGATTCTGGTACTTAATTTCTCATAATCATTTTTATTAAAGCTATTCATGTTTATTAATGAGCACTTTCTTGTTGTTTAACTTTTTTAGCATTTTTTAATCTACCGTGAACTACCAGCACTTGTTGTTCCTCAGGAGACATTACCGGCAACCGTTCTAAAGCAAGTTCCAGAACCTGATCAATCCACCTAACTGGCCGTATGTCAAGACTTTGAGTGATATTTTTCGGTATTTCCTTTAAATCTCTGCTTATTTTCAGCAGGAATAATGACTGTTTTCACTCTGCCACGAAGTGCCGCAATTAATTTTTCCTTTAAGCCACCAATAGGCAATACCTCACCACGCAAGGTTATTTCACCTGTCATCGCAACATCTGCACGAACAGGGATTCTAGTTAAAGTTGACACAAGCGCTGTACACATGCCAATGCCCGCGCTAGGACCGTCTTTAGGCGTTGCACCCTCCGGTACATGCACATGAAAATCAAAAGTATGGAAGAAATCTTCTGGAATTCCTAATAATCTTGATCGACTTCTGACAACTGTCATAGCAGCTTGAATGGACTCTTGCATAACGTCACCTAAACGACCGGTAAACGTGGATTTACCCTTACCTGGAATGGTGACAGCTTCAATTTTAAGTAATTCACCTCCAAACTCTGTCCAAGCAAGGCCCGTTACTTGACCAACTTGATCATCCTTATCTATTTCACCATAACGGAACTTTTTAACTCCAAGATATTTTTCAATATTTTTCGCCGTAATGAGACGTTTTTTATCAATTTGCTTTAAGAGAATTTCTTTGACTACCTTACGACAAATTTTAGAAATAGCCCTCTCTAAATTTCAAACATGCCTCTCGTGTGTAATGACGAATAATTTCCCTCACTGCCTGTCAGTAATACTAATTTCATCAGACTTCAAACCGGCTGCTGTCACCTGTTTGGGGACGAGATAGCGAATAGCAATATTGATCTTTGATAACCTCCTAATATAACCTGCAAGCCGAATGACCTCCATGCGATCCAGTAAGGCAGGCGGAATATCCAATGAATCAGCCGTCGCAATGAACATAACATCAGATAAGTCATAATCAACTTCAAGATAATGGTCATTAAATGCAAAATTCTGCTCTGGGTCTAAAACCTCCAACAAAGCAGATAGCGGGATCACCACGAAAATCCATGGCCATCTTGTCGGCTATCTTCATCCAGCATAAAAAGTGGATTGCGTACTTTAACTTTAGTTAATTTCTGGATAATTTTACCTGGCATCGAGCCAATATAAGTACGTCGATGTCCACGGATCTCTGCTTCATCTCGAATGCCCCCTAAAGAAATCCGAAACAAATTCACGTCCAGTCGCATTAGCAATGGATTGGCCCACAGAGGTTTTACCAACACCTGGAGGCCCTACCAGACATAAAATAGGGCCCTTGACTTTTTTGGCCCGTTGCTGAACAGCCAAATACTCAATAATACGTTCTTTGACTTTCTCTAAACCATAATGATCTTTTTGAGGATACCCTCAGCTTTATTTAAATCTTCATTGACCTTAGTTTTTTTCTTCCAAGGAACACTCAGGAGCCAATCTAAATAATTTCTAACAACTGTTGCCTCTGCTGACATAGGGGGCATCATACGAAGTTTACCCAATTCAGAAACACAACGTTCTTTTGCTTCTGGAGACATGCCAGCTTTTTCGATTTTGTCTTTCAGTCCATCAATTTCATTGCCGATAACAGCATCATCCAACTCTCCCTATTTCTTTTCCTTATCGCTTTCATTTTTTCATTAAGGTAATACTCGCGTTGGCTCTTTTCCATTTGCTTTTTAACACGACCTTGGATTTGTTTCTCAATTTGCAAAAGACCCATTTCAGCTTCTAGGGTAGGCTAAAACAAGCTCTAGCCTATCAAGAACAGACATAGGATTCTAATATTTTTTGCTTATCAGCGATTTTTAAGGGAAACATGAGCTGCAATAGTATCGGCCAATCTGGCAAATACCCTCAATGCTTGAGAGGGAAGTCTAAATCTCTGGGCATATTGGCTTATTTAGTTTCACATATTGTTCAAATTGCTTCAGTAAATATTGTATGACAACTTCAACCTCATTTTCTGGGCCAGTTTCTTCTTTCATTAACTCAAGATCAGCACTATAAAATTCACCTTCTTGAGTAATATGGATTATTTTGGCACGTTGATTACCTTCCACCAGCACCTTTACAGTACCATCTGGTAAAACTTTAGCAAGCTCGAAGAACAGTTGAAATAGTTCCCACCTGATAAAAATCATTAATTTCAGGTTCATCTATGCTAGGTTCTTTTTGTGCCACTAAAAAAACTTGTTTACCGCCATTCATACTTACATCAAGTGCTTTAATTGATTTTGGACGGCCTACAAACAATGGAATAACCATATGCGGATAGACAACAACATCCCGCAATGGTAATACTGGCATATTTAATGATTGCTTAATATCTGGCATAGTTTATCTTCTTTGTTAAATACAACACCTTACGACATGATCTCCCTATCTTTGATCAGAGGCTGCTCTTGAAGATCCTCGTTCTCATATATTAGTATAGGTGCTGATTCTGAGTTTATAACGGAGTCGTCAATGACGACCTTACATAAGCCTTTTATGGAGGGTAGCTCATACATAATGTCTAATAAAACATGCTCTAGAATAGAGCGCAGTCCACGTGCTCCTGCCTTGCGCGAAAGAAGACTTTTTGGCAAATGGCATGCAATGCCTAATCTCAAGAATTCAATCTCCACTTGCTCCATGGAAAAAAGTTTTGAGAATATTGTTTGGTTAACGCATTCTTTGGCTCTGTCAATACTTTAATTAAAGCCTTTTCATCCAATTCTTCCAAGGTCGCTATCACCGGTAAAATGGCCAATGAATTCTGGAATAAGCCCAAATCTTATCAGAATCCTCAGTGTTCTAACTGTGCTTGAGGATATCAATTATTTTTCGCTCTTGCTTAGTCTTTACTTCTGCAGCGAATCCAATCCCTCCTTTCTCAGTTCTCTGACGGATAATCTTTATCAAGGTCGGCAAAAGCGCCTCCGCAGATAGAAGAAAAAATTCTTCGTATTGACCTGTAGAAATTCTTGTTGCGGATGCTTACGACCTCCTTGCGGTGGGATGCTAGCTACAGTGCCTTCTATTAACTTCAAAAGAGCTTGCTGTACACCCTCCCCTAAAACATCTCTGGTAATTGAAGGGTTATCAGATTTACACGATAATCTTATCTATCTCATCTATATAGACTGTACCCCTTTGCGCTTTCTCCACATCATAATCGCATTTTGTAGTAGCTTTAAAATGATATTCTCAACATCCTCACCAACATAACCTGCCTCGGTTATAAATTAATGCATCAGCTATTGTAAAGGGTACATTAAGCACCCTCGCTAACGTCTCAGCAAGAAGCGTCTTACCCGCAGCCTGTTGGCCCAATCAACAAAATATTGCTTTTGCTCGACCTAACACTAATTATCATCTGTATTAGATTGGATACGTTTATAATGATTATAAACCGCAACAGATAAAGCCTTGGGGGCAAAATGATCTTGACCAATGACATATTCTTCAAGTAGTGCAGTTAATTTCATAAGGCGTAGGCAGCCTGTGTATTCATTAATTGGCAATTTGCTTAGCTTATTTCTTCTTCACGAATGATATCATTGCATAATTCAACGCATTCATCGGGCAGACGTAAACAGAAGGCCCCGCAATTAATTTACGAACCTCATGCTGGCTTTTCCCGCAGAACGAACCAAAAAGTACCTTGTTATCATCTGGCATGGCCTACCTCGTATATTTCACTAACTCATTATATAAGGTCAATGGGGGACTATTTCAATTATAGATAAATATTTTATTAATGAACAATAAGGGCTCTTCTGTATTTCTGGTGGCTGACAAGATTTTCCTCCTAAAAAAAAGTACCACAGGAATTCGGAAGGAGCCACAACAAGTCCTTGGTCAAGGAAAATAGGAGTATAATAAGATATTGATCGGAAAATTTGGAAGTCATTTCTAGTATTCGAGCCAGTTCCTTTATTTAAAGATATCATCAGTGCTAGCAATAAGTTGGAATTGCTGTTCTATTTGTAATAACCTGGTCTATTAATCCATAAGAAACTGCATCCTCTGGCGACATAAAATAATCACGATCAGTATCCTTTCGAATTTGTTCGTATAGATTTACCTGTATGTATAGCCAAAATTGCGTTTATAGTATCAGCAATTCGTAAGGTTTAGCAATACGACGAAGCTCGAAGCAACAGGCAAATAAACTTTACGTATTGCTAAACATTACGAATTGCCGATACTATAAACGCAATTTTGGCTATACATACAGGTAAATCTATAGAACAAATTCGAAAGGATACTGATCTGTGTCATTATTTTATGTCGCCAGAGGATGCAGTTTCTTATGGATTAGTTCACCAGGTCATTACAAATAGAACAGCAATTCCAGTTTCTGCTAGCACTGATGATATCTTTAAATAAAGGAACTGGCTCGAATACTAGAAATGACTTCCAAATTTTCCGATCAATATCTTATTATACTCCTATTTTCCTTGACCAAGTACTTGTTGTGACTCTTTTCCGAATTCCTGTGGTACTTTTTCAAAGGAGGAAACTCTTGTCAGCCACGGGAATTCCAGAAGAGCCCTTATTGTTCATTAATAAAATATTTATCTATAATTGAAATAGTCCCTCATTCACCTTATATAATGAGTTAGTGAAATATACGAGGTAGGCCATGCCAGATGATAACAAGGTGCTTTTATTGTTCGTTCTCTCTTGGGAAAAGCCAGCATGAGGTTCGTAAATTAATTGCGGGGCCTTCTGTTTACGTCTGCGATGAATGCGTTGAATTATGCAATGATATCATTCGTGAAGAAGAAATAGCTAAGCAAATTCCAGAATTCTGATACAAGGCTGCCTACGCCTTATGAAATTAACTTGGCTCTTGAAGAATATGTCATTGGTCAGTCATTTGCCAAGAAGGCTTTATCTGTTGCGGTTTATAATCATTATAAACGTATCCAATCTAATACAGATGATAATGAGGTTGAGCTGAGCAAAAGCAATATTTTGTTGATTGGGCCAACAGGCTCGGGTAAGACGCTTCTTGCTGAGACGTTAGCGAGGGTGCTTAATGTACCCTTTACAATAGCTGATGCAACAACGCTAACCGAGGCAGGTTATGTTGGTGAGGATGTTGAGAATATCATTTTAAAGCTACTACAAAAATGCGATTATGATGTGGAGAAAGCGCAAAGGGGTATAGTCTATATAGATGAGATAGATAAGATTTCTCGTAAATCTGATAACCCTTCAATTACCAGAGATGTTTCAGGGGAGGGTGTACAGCAAGCTCTTTTGAAGTTAATAGAAGGCACTGTAGCTAGCATCCCACCGCAAGGAGGTCGTAAGCATCCGCAACAAGAATTTCTACAGGTCAATACGAAGAATATTTTATTTATCTGCGGAGGCGCTTTTGCCGACCTTGATAGAATTATCCGTCAGAGAACTGAGAAAGGAGGGATTGGATTCGCTGCAGAAGTAAAGACTAAGCAAGAGCGAAAAATAATTGATATCCTCAAGCAAGTAGAACCTGAGGATTTGATAAGATTTGGGCTTATTCCAGAATTCATTGGCCGTTTACCGGTGATAGCGACCTTGGAAGAATTGGATGAAAAGGCTTTAATTAAAGTATTGACAGAGCCAAAGAATGCGTTGACCAAACAATATTCAAAACTTTTTTCCATGGAGCAAGTGGAGATTGAATTTAGAGATTCGGCATTGCATGCCATTGCCAAAAAGTCTCTTTCGCGCAAGGCAGGAGCACGTGGACTGCGCTCTATTCTAGAGCATGTTTTATTAGACATTATGTATGAGCTACCCTCCATAAAAGGCTTATGTAAGGTCGTCATTGACGACTCCGTTATAAACTCAGAATCAGCACCTATACTAATATATGAGAACAAGGAGTCTTCAAGAGCAGCCTCTGATCAAAGATAGGTAGATATTCGTAAGGTGTTGTATTTAACAAAGAAGATAAACTATGCCAGATATTAAGCAATCATTAAATATGCCAGTATTACCATTGCGGGATGTTGTTGTCTATCCGCATATGGTTATTCCATTGTTTGTAGGCCGTCCAAAATCAATTAAAGCACTTGATGTAAGTATGAATGGCGGTAAACAAGTTTTTTTAGTGGCACAAAAAGAACCTAGCATAGATGAACCTGAAATTAATGATTTTTATCAGGTGGGAACTATTTCAACTGTTCTTCAGTTGCTAAAGCTACCAGATGGTACTGTAAAGGTGCTGGTGGAAGGTAATCAACGTGCCAAAATAATCCATATTACTCAAGAAGGTGAATTTTATAGTGCTGATCTTGAGTTAATGAAAGAAGAAACTGGCCCAGAAAATGAGGTTGAAGTTGTCATACGATCTTTACTGAAGCAATTTGAACAATATGTGAAACTAAATAAGCGAATCCCCCCAGAGATTTTGACTTCCCTCTCAAGCATTGAGGATTCTGCCAGATTGGCCGATACTATTGCAGCTCATGTTCCCTTAAAAATCGCTGATAAGCAAAAAATATTAGAATCTATGTCTGTTCTTGATAGGCTAGAGCTTGTTTTAGCCTACCTAGAAGCTGAAATGGGTCTTTTGCAAATTGAGAAACAAATCCAAGGTCGTGTTAAAAAGCAAATGGAAAAGAGCCAACGCGAGTATTACCTTAATGAAAAAATGAAAGCGATACAAAAGGAATTGGGAGAATTAGATGATGCTGTTATCGGCAATGAAATTGATCAAGCTGAAAGACAAAATCGAAAAAGCTGGCATGTCTCCAGAAGCAAAAGAACGTTGTGTTTCTGAATTGGGTAAACTTCGTATGATGCCCCCTATGTCAGCAGAGGCAACAGTTGTTAGAAATTATTTAGATTGGCTCCTGAGTGTTCCTTGGAAGAAAAAAACTAAGGTCAATGAAGATTTAAATAAAGCTGAGGGTATCCTCGAAAAAGATCATTATGGTTTAGAGAAAGTCAAAGAACGTATTATTGAGTATTTGGCTGTTCAGCAACGGGCCAAAAAAGTCAAGGGCCCTATTTTATGTCTGGTAGGGCCTCCAGGTGTTGGTAAAACCTCTGTGGGCCAATCCATTGCTAATGCGACTGGACGTGAATTTGTTCGGATTTCTTTAGGGGGCATTCGAGATGAAGCAGAGATCCGTGGACATCGACGTACTTATATTGGCTCGATGCCAGGTAAAATTATCCAGAAATTAACTAAAGTTAAAGTACGCAATCCACTTTTTATGCTAGATGAAGTAGACAAGATGGCCATGGATTTTCGTGGTGATCCCGCTTCTGCTTTGTTGGAGGTTTTAGACCCAGAGCAGAATTTTGCATTTAATGACCATTATCTTGAAGTTGATTATGACTTATCTGATGTTATGTTCATTGCGACAGCTAATTCATTGGATATTCCGCCTGCCTTACTGGATCGCATGGAGGTCATTCGGCTTGCAGGTTATACTGAAGATGAAAAGATCAATATTGCTATTCGCTATCTCGTCCCCAAACAGGTGACAGCAGCCGGTTTGAAGTCTGATGAAATTAGTATTACTGACAGGGCAGTGAGGGAAATTATTCGTCATTACACACGAGAGGCAGGTGTTCGAAGTTTAGAGAGGGCTATTTCTAAAATTTGTCGTAAGGTAGTCAAAGAAATTCTCTTAAAGCAAATTGATAAAAAACGTCTCATTACGGCGAAAAATATTGAAAAATATCTTGGAGTTAAAAAGTTCCGTTATGGTGAAATAGATAAGGATGATCAAGTTGGTCAAGTAACGGGCCTTGCTTGGACAGAGTTTGGAGGTGAATTACTTAAAATTGAAGCTGTCACCATTCCAGGTAAGGGTAAATCCACGTTTACCGGTCGTTTAGGTGACGTTATGCAAGAGTCCATTCAAGCTGCTATGACAGTTGTCAGAAGTCGATCAAGATTATTAGGAATTCCAGAAGATTTCTTCCATACTTTTGATTTTCATGTGCATGTACCGGAGGGTGCAACGCCTAAAGACGGTCCTAGCGCGGGCATTGGCATGTGTACAGCGCTTGTGTCAACTTTAACTAGAATCCCTGTTCGTGCAGATGTTGCGATGACAGGTGAAATAACCTTGCGTGGTGAGGTATTGCCTATTGGTGGCTTAAAGGAAAAATTAATTGCGGCACTTCGTGGCAGAGTGAAAACAGTCATTATTCCTGCTGAAAATAAGCGAGATTTAAAGGAAATACCGAAAAATATCACTCAAAGTCTTGACATACGGCCAGTTAGGTGGATTGATCAGGTTCTGGAACTTGCTTTAGAACGGTTGCCGGTAATGTCTCCTGAGGAGCAAGAAGTGCTGGTAGTTCACGGTAGATTAAAAAATGCTAAAAAAGTTAAACAACAAGAAAGTGCTCATTAATAAACATGAATAGCTTTAATAAAAATGATTATGAGAAATTAAGTACCAGAATCCTGGATGAGGCGAAAAAGCAAGGTGCAGAAAGTGCTGAAGTGACTATCAGCATTGAGCAAGGTTTTTCTGTCTCGTCACGTTTAGGTCAAGTAGAAACAGTAGAGCATCATCATGATAAAGGAGTGGGTATAACTGTCTATCTGGATCAGCACACTGGCTGTGCAAGTTCATCAGATCTGACAGATGACGGGCTTAAAAGAATAATTGAGAAAGCTTGTAACATTGCAAAATATACTAACCTTGACCCCTATTCAGGTTTGGCTGATAGGGACCAATTAGCATTTAATTATCCTCAATTAGATCTGGATTACCCCTGGGAAATATCAACAGAAGAGGCCTTAGAGGTTGCCATTGAGTGTGAAAATATAGCAAGAAGTAACCCAAAAATTACTAATTCTGAAGGAGTATCAGTCCATAGTCATCGATCTTTACAGGTATATGCAAACTCCCAAGATTTTCTAGGCTCATATACCTCCACCCAACACAGTATGAATTGTGTATTAATTGCACAAGAAGACGGTCGTATGCATAGAGATTATGAGTATACATTAGCCAGAGATGCCCAGGATTTAATGCATATAGAAAAATTAGCGCAGCAGGCAGTCCATAGAACGGTTCACCGGTTAGGTGCTAGACGACTTAAAACTCGTTCTTCTCCGGTGATATTTAGCCCACAATTAGCACGTAGCTTATTAGGTTGTTTTGTTAATGCCATTAATGGCAGTAATATTTATCGTAAATCATCTTTTTTGGTTGATCATTTACAGAAAACAATATTCCCCAGCTATATTAACCTTACTCAGCAGCCCCATATTCCCAAAGCTCTTGGTAGTGCTCCTTTTGATAATGAAGGTGTGCGTACCAGGCAGCTAGATTTTGTTCAAGAGGGAGTTTTGCAAAATTATTTGTTGAGTAGCTATTCAGGCCGCAAGTTAGGAATGAAAAGTACGGGTAATGCTGGGGGCGTATATAATTTGCAGATTTCAACAACTGATTTTACATTAGCTCAACTTCTTAAGGAGATGGGTACAGGTCTTCTGGTAACAGAGTTAATTGGGCAAGGAGTGAATATTGTTACTGGTGATTATTCCCGTGGTGCCTTTGGGTTTTGGGTTGAAAATGGCGAAATTCAATTCCCTGTCGAAGAGATTACTATTGCGGGTAATCTCCAAGAAATTTTTATGAATATAATAGCAGTAGCCAATGATGTTGATACCCGCGGTCGAATTCATACGGGGTCTATTCTGGTTGATAAGATGATGATTGCCGGTGAATAATTAAAGGTTTATTGTCCCAACTAATAGCTCGGAGTTTTTAGTAAGATAACAGCCTCATGTAGCACTTGCAGCTACCCCCTCTGCCGCGCTATAAATTTTGCTAGAATCAATAAGTTACCAGCGGGAGAGGGGGTAGCTGCAAGTGCTAGGCCGGAGCAATAGTTACACTGAATTATGATGCTTTAAACTCCGAGCTAGGTTAATAACTTCCAGGCCAATGCGAATCTCTCAGGCGCTGACTTTGATCAAAATTGTCTCTCTCATTAATTCCCTCCCCAAGGCTCGTTTTTAAATCCCCTGTAAACTGCAACCGGTTTGGATTTGAGCCAAAGCTTTTAGAAGAGGGCATTTGAGCTAAGTCTCTCTTAATACTACTATTTCCCTGTATTTTTTCAGCCCTAAGCCAACTGCAATCTCTTTCTAGCTGATAAGTCTTTTCTTTACATGCTATTAAATTCTCTACCTTTTGCTTCTTTCTAGAAATAGCTTGGTCTTTATCAATTAGCTCAGATATTGCTTTTTGTGGAGTTCCAAATACTTTATTAACTAGTTTAGTGATTGCCTTCTCTTGAACAAAATAACATAGAGTAGCTGTTAAAATAAAACAGACTCCCATTAGTCCTAAAGTGATCCCTAAACCAATAGGTCCAGCGGCGACTGTTGCTCCAATAATCAAAGGTAGAACTGAGGCAAAACACCATTGAGCGCCCAGTGCTGCTAATGCCCCACATATAGCAGCCTGTGTAACACTGAACATTGTCCTTAAAGCTCTTTTCCGTCTTGAGGGTTGTTGCTTTATTTTTAGCGCCTCCTTGCATTTCTCGTCAAGATGTGAACAACATTTGTTAGGCTAGAATAATTTTTTTTAAGCTTTTCAAATTTCTCAACGGGTAAGTCAGGACGCATTAAGATTCCTTCGATTAATGAAAAAGTTTCATTATATACTTGAGCCTGCTTCCCATAAATTTTATACATTTTTCCTAAATCAAGAATACTTATACCCAAGGTCTTGCTTATTGGACTTAATTCAAATCCATAGAAAGTCAATACGGCAATAACTGCAAATATTATTTGTATTGGAATGAGGATTAAGCTTGGAATATTGCTTAGGGCTATAACTGCGCTAAGTATAGTTTGTATGATAGAAATTCCATCAACTGCAGCGCAAAGGGTGCCAAATAGGCCAATACAGGTAAATAGAGCTATATTTTTGACTGAGTTCTTTTTTTTTATTATCTGTATTTTTATTTTCTATTTGAATACCATGGGTTTTTGCAAGTGAATTTTTTATCAGCGCTAAAATAATTAGGTTAATTTCTTCTACATTTTTCCTAACCTTAATTTTTTCGAAATATTTACTATTTTCGGTAGTTTGTAGAACAGTTAGTAAGCGAAATAAAAAATCAATTCCATTCGCTCTATCCATCCCAGAATATAATTCACTAGTTTAGCAGTTAGCTGGGTATATTGCTTTGATTGAGGGTCTAATTTAGATTGTAGTATTAAAATTTGTTTTGTTAGTTCTTCTATTGGAGATTGCATTTATTTAAAGACTCTTATTTAAGTATACTCAGCCAGGTTATTCTATTTCTCCAAAGCGATTATTAATAAGCTCACAGAGTGCAGTCATGGCGTGTTCTTCGTCTGGTCCTTCTACCATTAGCTCAAGTTCTGTTCCTCTGCTTGCGGCTAACATCATCACTCCCATAATGCTTTTGCCATTCGCTGTTTTGGTTCCTTTAATTAATTTGCTTTCGCTTTCAAAGCGACTTGCCAAATGTACTAATTTCGCTGCAGCTCTTGCATGTAATCCTAATTTATTGAGAATAATAATATTTTTTTTAATCACTTCTATCCTTTCATATTTATTCAGAGCCAATTATGCCTGGTTGACCACCTTTCATAGCCTTTTCGGCTAACTCTGTAAGGTTTAGGATGGGGTAATTCATTACGCGAATTAACATTGGCAGATTAAGGCCAGTTACAATGCGTATGTTTCTTTCTTTTTGAAGTTCGTAGGCTATATTACTGGGTGTTGAGCCAAATAAATCTGTTAAAATAAGAACACCATCCCCTTGATCCAAAGTAATAATGATCTTTTTCAATTCTGGTATTAATCTGTCAGGATCAGCATCCGACCTAACTTCTACTGTTTCCAGGGGAAGAGGCAAGCCATCACCATATGTTGTTTTTAATGCATTAACTAAAGCATGCCCAATTTCATGGTGAGTAATAATTAATACGGCCACACTCATGAACAAGATTGTCCCATTTTTCGTCGTAATAGCTCTTCAAAACTGGCAACAGGTAGCCATTCTTTATTAATTTTTAGCAAATGATTTTTCACAATGGTTTCAACTAACACCTCTAGATGTCGAGGCTTGATGATAGGTATAGTTACGCAAGGAATCAAGTATCTAAAAATATCTTTTGTGATGTTATTCCCCTCCGGTTGGAATGCTTCATTAGAGCAAGAGGTTTGCAACTTAATAAGCATCTGCAGCTCACTGCTATTCATTACACTAGTTGGTCCAAATAATGCTGTTATGTCAATGGTGCCTATGTTACGAATAAAAATAAAATGCCTTGATAATGGATTTTTCCCAAACACCTTATTATTCGCTAAAGAAAATACGGGGGCATCATCAGCAATAAATTGATGTTTTCTATCAATAAGTCCTAGTGCCAGCTGACTTTTGCCTACACCTGGCTTTCCGATAATAAGCGTACCTATTCCAAAAATATTTAAAAAGGTACCATGTATAACGATTTCATTATTAGTCATGAAGATCGATTATAAATCAAACTCCTCACCAAGGGACACTTCTCTGACTAATACATTTTTAAGTATTTCATCTGCTGTGCCAGAAGCAATGATCTCTCCCTGACTAACGATTAATGCTCTTGGGCAAATAGTGAGAGTGACTCCTACATTATGGTCAGTAATTAAAATGCCTAATCCTCGTTGGCAAAGATGATTTATAATTCGTTTGATGTCAATTACAGAGATTGGGTCATTCCGGCAAAAGGCTCATCTAATAAAATAAAATGAGGATCCATTGCCAAGGCACGTGCTATCTCTACTCTTCGCTTTTCGCCTCCAGATAGACTCATGCTAATGGCATTTTTTAAATGGCCTATATGAAATTCATCTAACAGATTGTCTAATTTTTGGAATCGCTCTTTCTTGGATAAATCAGAACGAAGCTCAAGTATTGCCATGATATTGTCAGCAACTGAAAGCTTTCTAAAAATCGAACATTCTTGTGGAAGATAGCCGATACCCAGCCGTGCTCTCATATGCATCGGTAGTTGGGTGATATCGCGATTATTGAGTAGAATTTGACCACTATCGCATTGAATTAATCCTACAATCATATAGAAGCTTGTTGTCTTACCAGCACCGTTTGGACCTAAAAGGCCAACGATTTCCCCTGATCGCAATTCAAGAGAGACATCTTTGACTACTTTTCGACTTTTATAAGATTTTTGTAGATTTTTAACAGTTAATAAATTCATCGCTTCTTGATGTTGACTAAATTTTTTATGGGTTCAAGAATAATTCTTGCCCGATTATTTTTGTTGGGATGCGAAGAGATAGTTTGATTTTTAATATCATAGAAAATTGAAGGGCCTGAAAAAATACTCTTGTTATATTGGACCTGCGCTTCTTCTTTCAGCTCAACTTTCTTGGCAATCGGGTAATAATAAATGAACCTAGCACTTGCTACCAGTGTAGCCCTATCGCCTTGGCATAGAGTTTTATATCTGGCCAATCTTCCTATCGCCTCTATTTTTTCGATCTGGTGTTGGGAATTGTAATAAACATTCATTTCATCTGCTGCCAATTCTGAAGGCCCTTGTCTACCCTGAACGGTTCCTTCATAATGAACGATACCTTTCTTGTAATCATATTTTACCTTATCTGCTTCAAGATAGATCATTTCAGGTTCTTTGGTCAATCCAGTAGAAATGAAACAGAGATTAATAAGTGTAAGGAGGAGTACAAAATTAATGTGATTTTTTAGGGTCATATTGTCCTCGCGTACTTGAAAGCAGTTGGATGCTGCCATCCTTAAGGCTTGCGATTAGGCCTTTACCTCTTATTTTTAAGCCAGGTTGTTCAATGGTAACTAACTCTTTAGTGGTGACCAATTCTTTTTTAGGGAAAACGGTTAAAGAGCTTGTTGATAGGGTTGTTGTGGCATTTTTTGAAGAAGGTAATTGCTTTATGATAACATTATCCTGGAGGTAAAAAGTTTGAACTCCATTAATCCCCTTCGCCTGGTTTGATGTGATTAACCATTTTTGGCCATTCTTATATAGTTCAATTTTAGGGTGCTGAAACAAGGAACTATTTTGATGCTGATAGTGGTTTACCAATGGAGCGAAGAGCACTATTTCTTGTTGTCCTAATTCATTTGTTCGCAGATAGGAGGCATTAATCATATAGGCATCAGGGGAGCTTTCATTATTATGAATTGTATTTGAAAAACTTGTTTTTTTCATAAATTGGTTAATCACAATAAGGCTAATTGCAATGGCTATCAAAAAAGTTAGGTTGATTGAGGAGATTTTTCGACTCACGAGAAGTGCTCATAGATTGGCTCGAGTGCATTTTGAGCTAACAAAATTAATTCACAAACCTCGCGAACAGCACCAGACCCTCCATGTCGAGAGGTGCTCCAATCGGCATGCTCACGAACAAAATCAGTGGCATTTGCAACGGCAATTCCCAAACCACAACGTTTGATGGGGCCTAAGTCGTTTAGGTCATCTCCGGTATAGGCAATTTGATGGTCAAGTACATTTAGCCTCTCCTTTAAAGCAAGGTAAGATGCTAACTTGTTCTCTTGGCCTTGAAAAACATAGCGCACGCCAAGTTCATCCATCCGTCTTTTGACAAGCTCGGAGTTTCGAGCGAATAATAGCCACTTCTATGCCAGATCTAAGAAGCATTTTAATGCCTACACCATCATGGCTATGGAAAGCCTTGCATTCTGCGCCGTTATTAGTAAAGTAAAGTTTGCCGTCAGTTAGAACACCGTCTACATCAAAAACGGCTACCTTAATATTTTTTGCCTTTTCTAAGACTACTTCGTAAGTTTTAGGCATTTTTTCTCTATAATCCAGCACTTAGTAAATCATGCAAGTGAGCAATCCCCAGCAAATCTTTTTGGTCATTAACCACCAATAATGATGTGATTTTATAATTTTCCATAATTTGAAGTGCTTCAATCGCCAATAGGTCAGGTGAAATTGTTTTGCAAGTTCGAGACATCACAATCTTAATAGGCGTTTCATTAATATCCAAATTTTTATTTAATGTTCGCCTCAAGTCCCCATCTGTATAAATACCGACTAATTTTTTCTCTTCATTCAGCACTGAGGTCATGCCCAATGTCTTATGCGTCATTTCCATAAGTGCTTCTCTAACAGAGGCATTTTCATTGATTGCCGGTATATACTGGCCGGTACGCATAAGATCTTCAATCTTTAACATCAAGCGTTTTCCTAAACTTCCACCGGGATGTAAAAGTGCAAAATTCTGCGCAGTGAATCCTCTTGCTTCTAGGAGAGCAATGGCGATGGCATCACCCATGACTAACATGGCTGTTGTGCTGGAAGTCGGAGCAAGACCTAGGGGACAAGCTTCTTTGGGTGAACCAATATCCAGGTTTATTGTTGCATTTCGAGCTAGAGTGGATAAGGGATTTCCGGTTAAGGTAATTAAAGGAGTCGATAAATGCTTAATAATAGGCAGCAAGTTTATAATTTCATTAGTTTCGCCAGAATTTGATATTGCCAATACAGTATCTCTTGATGTCACCATGCCCATATCTCCATGGCTAGCCTCGGCAGGATGAATAAAAAAGGCGGGTGTACCTGTGCTTGCTAAAGTGGCTGCAATTTTATTGCCAATATGACCTGATTTCCCCATTCCAAAAATAATAACTCGGCCTGTACAATTTAAAAATAATTGGCAAGCACTTGCAAAGTTATCATCGATGCGATCAAGTAAGCTACTAATAGCTGCAATTTCTGTATTGATTACAGTACGTGCTGAATTACATATATTTATGTTAGTCATTCTCTATTCCACCAAAATAGATAGGTAACTATTTATATTTATTTATTTGCACATTGTAAACAAAATTCTATGACGTAGGTACTTGGATGTGCTAAATATATAATTCTAGGTATTATACAAGAAAATAGAGAAATGAAATTAAAAGACAATAAACATCAATATTTTGTAAAAATTTGTGATTTGTGTTTTGGTTACAGAGAACACAATATCTTTGATAATATTAATATGAATATTCCACGAGTAAAATTACCGCAATCATGGGACCAAGTGGTACCGGTAAAACCACACTTCAAATTAATTAGTGCTGCACTAAAACCTCGTACTGGCACTATCCTGGTGGATGGCATACCTATTCATCAACTCTCACGATTAGAACTTTACCAAATGCGCCGCCGAATGGGAGTCTTATTTCAAAGCGGTGCATTATTCCCTGAGCTTAACGTTTTTGAAAATGTTGCTTTTCCACTGCGTGAACATACCAATCTGCCTGAAGAAATGATTCACGATCTAGTACTTATGAAATTACAAGCTGTCGGACTTCGAGGTGCCAAAAATCTTAAGCCTAGTCAACTCTCAGGAGGCATGTCAAGACGTGTGGCGCTTGCACGTTGCTTAGCGTTGGATCCTGATTTATTAATGTATGATGAGCCTTTTACAGGCCAAAACCCAATCACCAAGAGCATATTGGTGAACTTAATCCAGGAAATTAATCGTGCATTACAGATTACTTCCATTGTTGTTTCACATGATGTCATAGAGACTTGCTGAATTGCAGATTATATTTATATTTTGTTCGATGGAAAAATCATAGGTCAAGGAACGCCTCAGGAAATCTCAATGACGCTATCAGGAGATGTTCACCAATTTATTAAAGGATTACCAGATGGCGCGGTGCCCTTTCATTATCCTGCTAAGAATTACCTTGAGGATTTAGAGCTGTGATGATCTTTATGCAAAGGCTTGGCCATGTAGGCATATTTTACCTCGCTCGTTTAGGACGCTCTGGTACTTTTTTAGTTAGAACCATTTTGCGTAAGCCAAGATTTAGAGCCAGTTTTAATTTAATTGTTGGACAGCTTTTTAGCGTGGGAGTCCTATCTTTATTAGTCATATTGGTATCGGCTCTTTTTATTGGATTAGTGCTTGGTTTACAAGGATATAACACATTAAGACATTTTAGTGCTGAGCAACAACTTGGACAGTTAGTCGCTTTAAGTGTCGTGCGAGAGCTAGGGCCTGTGGGCCGACTCCCCCTTTGTTCGCAGGGAGGGCTGGTACAGCGTTAACATAGTCGAAATAGGGTTAATGAATGTAACAGAGCAAATTGCCAGCATGGAGATTATGGCTGTTGACCCCTTATGGCGGGTAGTTTCGCCTAGATTTTGGGCTGGTATTTCTTTGCCAATCCTTACTGTCATTTTTAACGTTGTCGCTATTTATGGAGGATTTTTAGTCGGAGTACAGTGGCTTGGGATTGATGGAGGTTCTTTTTGGTCAAATATGCAAGGGGCAGTTGATTTTAAATTTGATATTGTTAACGGTATAATAAAAAGTTTAGTCTTTGGATTTATAATCACTTGGATAGCGGTATATCAAGGATTCTACTGTGAGCCAACGGCACCTGGAATCAGCCTAGCAACAACCAGAACGGTTGTTTACTCTTCCTTAGCCATTCTAGGGTTTGATTTTATTTTAACCGCAGTTATGTTAGAAGGATGGTAATCGTGCAAAAAAGGAGAATAGAAATAACAGTCGGTTTTTTTATGATAGCAGGTATGCTGTCTGTATTGCTCCTTGCTTTAAAAGTGAGCGGCCTTCGGCAAGGTGGAGCCTCTGATTATTATCGGCTTACAGCAGAATTTGATAATATAGGCTCTCTTAAGGAGCGGGCTCCTATCCGCATAGCGGGAGTTAGGGTCGGTCAAATAGAGAAAATAGAATTACACGATAAGCATTTTAGAGCGAAGGTTACTTTATTAATTAATAAAAAAGAAAATAATTTACCAATGGATACTTCAGCAAGTATCTTGACAGAAGGTCTTTTAGGCTCAAACTATATAAGTTTGACACCTGGCTATGAAAATGATTTGTTAAAAGAGGGTAGTCATATTACGACGACTCATCCTGCACTCATTTTAGAAAATCTAATCGGCCAATTGCTATTTAGTTTAAAAAACAAAGATTCATAACGACTTAGGAGGAGCATATGAAATTTAAAATTTATTTTTTAGCATTTTTCTTTTATCTATTCAACCTTTCGGTATTTGCTGATACTTCTCCTGTGAACATGTTGAAGCAGGTTTCCTCTCAAATAATCTCTGAATTAGATCGAAACCAAGGACATATCAGTAAGCAATTTGTTGATCGTATTGTGCACAGAATTCTTCTTCCCCATGTGGATCTAGAAACCATGTCTCGATCGGTAGTGGGAAGACAATATTGGTTGCAAGCAACTCCTCCTCAGCGAGAGCAATTTAAACATTCATTTACTAGTCTGGTAATTAATACGTATTCTGCACCACTTTCTAGCTATAAAGGAGAAACCATTGAAT
>CAWFQC010000044.1:0-30599 GCA_963817645.1 uncultured Gammaproteobacteria bacterium
CGAGCTAATAGTATGGACCCTGCCCCCTTTAAATAGGCTTCTTAATGAGCCAGAATGATGACTTAATTTCATTCAAACAAGAAGGAGAGTCCATATGAAGAATATTAAAGTATTAGGAATTGATTTGGCAAAAAATATTTTCCAGTTACACGGTGTAGATCATAAAGGAAAGTGTATTTTTTAGTAAAAGGTTAAGTCGAGAAAAATTGATTGAATTTGTATCTAATCTTCAACCTTACATAATAGCGATTGAAGCTTGTGGAGGGGCTCATTATTGGGCAAGGCTCTTTATTGAAAAAGGGCATGAAGTAAGAATGATGGCACCACAATTTGTAAAACCCTATATGAAATCCAATAAAAATGATAAAAATGACGCAGGGGGAATAACAGAAGCCAGCACAAGACCTGAAATGAAGTTTGTTCCGATTAAAAGGATAGATCAACAAGATACACTCTTACTTCATCGTGCTAGAGAATTAGCTGTCAAACAAAGAACGGCACAAGCAAATCAGATACGCGGATTATTAATGGAGTATGGTATTACCTTGCCTAAAAATATTGCCTCTTTAAAACAGTTGCCTGAAATTTTAGAGAAAGAAGCCAATAAACTAACACCAAAATCAAGTGAAATATTTAATCAGCTCTATGAGCAATTTAAAAAATATGGATTAGAAGTACAAAGATATGACAAGGAAATAGAGGGAGAAGTAAAAGGAAGTGCGATGGGTAAAGAAATTATGAAAATAGAAGGGATAGGTCCTGTGACAGCTTCTGCATTAATAGCTACGGTAGGAGATCCGAAAGTATTTAAAAATGGGCGAGAGGTTTCAGCCTGGTTAGGTCTAGTACCCAAACAATATTCTAGTGGAAATAAGATAAGGTTATCTGGGATTAGTAAGCGAGGAGATAGCTATATCAGAAAATTGCTGATACATGGGGCAAGGTCGTCGTAAGAACTTGTGAGGGGAAAAATAGTAGACGTCATATCTGGTTGTTGGAAAAAAAGAAACAAGCTGGTTACAACAAAGCAGCTGTTGCGCTTGCTAATAAAAATGCTCGAATTGTCTGGGCAATGTTATCAACAGGCGAATGTTATCGAGTATCAAAAGCATGTGCGTAAATATGAGGGGTTGCTAACGCTACATAAATGTAAACATTCATTTACGCGTCGGCTTAAATTTAACAAGAAATTTTAATGAGTCCAGGAGATTGCTTTAGATAAACAAATTGATAGCAAAATAGGTAAGACCGGCTCTTTCAAAACCTATTAACCTCAAGGGCCATAATAGGCCGACGAGCTGATGAGGAGGAAGAGCGCAAATACTATCAGGGCTCGAGTGGACGTAAATCACTCAACCGATATACCAACAAAATACCCCCTTCTACAACCCAATCAATAGATCAAAGACTGAAGTGACTGTTATTGATCCAAGACATCCACTTTTTGGTCGAATCTTTACTGTATTATCAATGAACGATCCTGATTTTAGCCAAGGACATGTTTATGTGGTTTACCGCAAAGGTATTACTCTACGTATTCCTTTCTCAGCCACTGATATAGCTGGTAATTTTTGCATTCCATCAACCAAGCTTACCGTCTCTTCAATAGAAGAGCTGGTCACTTTAGCACAGGAGTGCAACATACCATGTCATCCATCCTGGTGAAATCTGGCAAAGATTGTCACCAGCAGAACAACAAGAAGCCCTAATTCAATTAATATTAACCTGTAAGGAAATTATTGATGAAATCAGAATTAATAACAAGTCAACATCTAGCCAACAAGGCTGTCATTTACATTCGACAATCAACACTCCATCAAACCATAACTAATCAAGAAAGTTTAGAGTTACAATATGCACTCAAACAGAAGGCTACCGAATTAGGTTGGCCCTCTGATAATATAGAGATCGTTGATTCAGATTTAGGATTAACAGGTGCATCTATTGATCAGCGTGAAGGTTTTAAAGACATGCTTGCGCGAGTTGCTTTAGGTCATATAGGAATTATTTTGTCTTATGATGTAACGCGTTTATCTAGAAACTGTTCCGACTGGTATCCACTTTTGGATCTGTGTGGCTATCGACATTGTTTAATTGCAGATCGTGATGGTGTTTATGATCCAGGCACAGTCAATGGAAGACTTTTATTAGGATTAAAAGGACAATTAGCTGAAGTGGAACTTAATACGATTCGAGCTCGCTTAACGGCAGGTTTATTAAACAAAGCGCAGCGTGGAGACTTAGCTTTGCGATTACCTGTTGGACTAATCCGTAATGCTTATCATCAAGTAGAAAAAGATCCTAATTTAGAAATTCAAAATTGTATTTCTCACATCTTTGATACTTTTTTGCTTGTAAGGTCAGCCCACAAAACAGTACGGTATTTTAATGAAAAACAATTACGCCTTCCTCGTTATGATCGTTTTCGTGAATTGAATTGGAAAAAACCGACTGTCCCTGCCATTATTTCAACACTTAAAAATCCTGCTTATGCAGGTGCTTTTGCTTATGGACGCTCACGTGTTATATGCAATGGTCCATCTCACACAGATAAATCTGTCAAGAAAGTATCTCAACAAGAATGGAAAATTCTTATCCATAATAAATATCCTACTTATGTGAGTTGGGAGACTTTTGAAAAAGTTCAAACAATGTTGAAAGATAATTATGCTGAATATACTCGTAATAAAACACGCGGAATTCCACGCCCTGGAGAAGCACTACTACATGGTATTGTTTGTTGCGGTGAGTGTGGTCACAAAATGGTTGTACAATACAAAAAAGGTACTCAGTATATATGCAATAGTTTTGCGTCAACAATATGAATCGCCTCTTTGTCAACGAATTCCTGGAAACCCTGTTGATCAAGAGGTGGTTAAAAATTTTTTCCAGGCTATTTCTCCGATTGAGCTCGATGCTTATACACAAACTGTTTCATTACAAAACGAAGCGGATGAATCGATTCAAAAAGCTCATCGGCAACAATTAGATAGACTTCGTTATCAAACAAAATTAGCAGAGCGACAGTTTAATCAAGTTGATCCAGACAATCGTTTAGTTGCATCTGAAATTGAAAAGCGATGGGAAAATTCTTTGAGAGAATTAAGACATGCAGAAGAATTATTTTCTTTGGAACAACAAAAAATAAAAATTTCTGTTATATCTTTACCAGAAGAATTAAAATTGGCATTTATAGATATAGGTAAAAATCTTCCTGAGCTTTGGAATAAACATAACGTTATATCACAACAACAAAAAAAATCTTTTTTACGTTGTTTGATTGATAAAGTTGTTATCCATCGTTCTGAATCTGATATCATACATACACGAATTGTTTGGAAAGGCGGGGATACAACAACGATCAAAATTCCTGTTGCTGTTGGTTCACTTTCACGATTATCTTTTGCAAAAGAAATGGAAGACAAAATTATTGAGCTAAGTCAGGCTGGAAAAGGAGATAAAGAAATTGCTGAACATCTCACCAATAATGGGTTTCGTTCCCCGATGGGAAATGAAGTGCTATTAAATACAGTAAAATGTATTCGTCTAAAGCGCGGTATATTTTTAAACCGCGCACAGTTATACCCACGTCGTATTACTGGATTTTTGACAATTTCACAGATGGCTCAAATTACTAAAATTTCAGCACATTGGATTTATGATAGGATTCACAACGGAACAATTAAAATTACCATGACTCATTTACCACAGTATAAACACGGACTGTATTTGTTCCCTGATACAGAGGAAACAATCAAAATGTTTCATGGATTAAAAAATGGCCATTTCCAGAACTTGTATTTTTCATAGGAGCATCAAGATGAGTGATCGACCAGAAGCCGAATATATGTATGCATCTCTACCTTTATTTTGTTGGCAATAAGTTTTCTGTTGCAACCTCAGGCAGGGTCCATATATGAGATATGTTAGCTTAGGTTTCCTTACTTGTGTAGATACCTATGGGATAAGCCGCGGGACGACGTAGCACTGCCATTAAGTTAAGCAATCTGTCGTCCGGTGATGGCTTGATCACGGAATCTAGGGAAGTGCCTCTATCCTGGATCCCGCGAACAAGTCGCGGGACGACGGCGAAGAGGAAATGCCCTTAACTTAATGGCAGTGGGACGACGTAGCACTGCCATTAAGTTAAGGATAATTTCTCCTCACCGCGTCGTCCCGCGACTTGTTCGCGGGATCCAGTAAAGTGGCATATATCCTAGATTCTGCGAACAAGTCACGGGACGACATAGGGGAGAAAAAACCCTTAACTTAATGGCAGTGGGACGACGTAGTGGGAGCTAATTGACGACAGACCCTAGGACAATTCTTTAGGGAAAGTAAGCTCTCTAGAATCATCATACTACTTTATTAAAAGCTACTTTATTAAAAGGAATTTGCAAATGGAAGATTTTTTAATGCTAAATGATTTGTTAAGTAGCGAGGAAAAACTTGTCAAGTCAAGTGTTAAACGCTTTGTGGCCAATCTTGGAAATATTTTTTTAGAAGCAAATGAAGCTGCTTATTTTCCTCAAGAAATTATTCCAGAGATTGCTCAGTTGGGCTTGTTGGGTATGAATTTGCCCGAAGAGTTTGGTGGGAGTAATGCAAATTATATTAGTTATGGACTTGCTTGCCAGGAATTAGAGCGTGCAGATAGTGCTCTTCGAAGTTTTGTCTCAGTTCAGAATTCCCTATGTATGTTTCCGATTTATAAATATGGTACTGAAGAACAAAAAAAACAATATCTTCCCGCTATGGCTTCTGGTGAAATAATTGGCTGTTTTGGTTTAACAGAACCTGATGCTGGTTCAGATCCAAGCAGTATGAAGACATTTGCCAAAAAAGTGGCAGGTGGCTGGAAACTAAATGGGACCAAGATGTGGATCACTAATGCGCCCTTTGCCGATATTGCTATTATTTGGGCAAAGACTGATAAGGGTGTTAGAGGGTTTATTGTAGAGAAGCAGATGTCTGGCTACCGAACAAATGAGATCAAGCATAAATTTTCTTTACGTGCCTCAGCAACTGGTGAAATTGTTCTTGAAGATTGTTTTGTCCCTGATGAGAATTTTCTCATCGGTACTGAAAAAGGCTTAAGTTCGGCTTTGAGTTGTTTAGATCAAGCCCGCTTTGGGATAGCCTGGGGAGTAATAGGGGCAGCAGAAATATGTTTTGAAACCACTTTAAGTTTTGTAAAAGAACGAAAACAATTCAATAAACCAATTGCTTCATTTCAACTTATTCAAAAAGATTTAGTGGATATGTTTAATGAGATAGTGAAGGCTCAGTGCCTAAATTTACACTTAGGTCGCCTCAAAGATGAGAATAAAGCTACACCTGAGATGATATCGCTTATGAAAATGAATGCATGCCGTGAAGCCCTTAAAATTGCTCGTACTTGCAGAAACTTGCTCGGTGCAAGCGGCATTACCTTAGACTATCCTGTTATCTGTCATATGGTTAATTTGGAATCAGTATTTACTTATGAGGGTACGGATAATATTCATCATTTAATCGTTGGCAAGTATTTAACTGGTCAAGATGCATTTGCAACAAATTCCTAGCAAGTCTTAAAGCGCAAGTCTGGACTTTTTGCCAATTTTATATAAAAATATACTTAATCCTTAATTTGCCTTAATTTGAGGTAGCTAAATTTATTTTAGGTAAAAGATTGAGTCATCAAGCATTTTTATTAGAGGCCCTAGCGCTTGCAAAACGTCGACAAGGCTTTTGCGCACCTAATCCTTCAGTAGGCGCAATTGTTGTTAGAGAAGGGCAAATTATTGCAACAGGTTATCATCATGCAGCCGGTTTTGAGCATGCCGAAGTAGTTGCTTGCAATGCGCTTGCCAATAACCTAGAGGCAACCCAATTATATATTACCTTGGAACCTTGCTGTCATTGGGGAAAAACACCTCCTTGCACCGATATTATTTTAGAGAAAGGCATTAAAGAAGTTTATTATGGTTATCGCGATCCAAATCCTATTGTTCTTGGTCAAGGCGAGAAAACGCTAAGAAACCAAAATGTAATTTGTCAGCATATACCTCTACCACAAATAGATAACTTTTATAAAAGCTATCGATACTGGACTATCACCAAAAAGCCTTGGGTGAGTGCTAAATTAGCCATAAGCCTTGATGCTAAAATTGCAGATGCATTTTCAAAACCAGTTAAGCTTACAGGAGAAGAAACAGATCTTTTTACCCATCAATGCCGTTTACAAGCAGATGCCATACTCACATCAGTTAAAACCATTATTCAAGACAATCCTTCCTTGAATTTTCGCAAGGGGACAGAGGTTGTTGGCAAATCGCTGTTTATATTGGATTCAAACTTAAAATTACCCTTAGACGCAAGGGTATTTTCAACAGTCTGAAAAAATTACTGTATTTTATTCTTTGCGAGATAAGCGTAAAATAAAAAGTCTAGAATTAAATGGTGTTAATTGTCAGTGGGTCCCTATTAATAAAGGATATTTAGACCTTACAAAAGTGATAGAAGAAATTGGCGCAAGGGGGGTTCATGATTTATGGGTTGAGGCTGGAGGTAAGGTCTTTTGTGCCTTATTGCAGCAGCGCTTAGCTCAAACGGCCTATCTTTATATTGCTCCTAAACTTCTGGGGGAAAATGCTTGGCCTGCTTTCATTGAGAATATTGATATATTTTCTCTAGCAAGCGAAATAAAAAAATTCCAATTAGGTGATGATACTGTTTATGAAATTCAATATTGTGATAAAAATTAAAAACCATTCTTTACCGTCTGATGAAATATGTTTACTGGTATAGTTGATCACTGTGGTGAAATTGAAGATATTAAGAAAAAAGAAACCAATTTTCAAATGACCATTAACAGTAACTTTACTGATTTGACACTGGGTGAAAGTATTGCAGTAGACGGCATTTGTCTTACTGTGGCTTATTTTACTGCTCATCAATTCACGGTTGATCTATCACCAGAGACGCTTAGGTTAACAACAGCCAGCAGCTATATGAATGGCTGGAAGGTGAATTTAGAACGTTCCCTGCGTTTGATGGATCGTTTTGGGGGGCATTTTGTAACAGGACATGTTGATTGCCAATATCAGGTCAAAAAAATTTCCAGACAGGATGAATATCTTGAGATAGTTTTTAAAAATGGCCTTCATTCAGATCAAAAATACCTTACAAAAAAAGGAAGTATTACAGTGAATGGAGTCAGTTTGACTGTAAATGAAATTACTGAAGATGGATTTGCTGCTATGTTAATACCACATACTCTTGAAAAAACCAATCTATCTTTTTTAAGAGTTGATAGCCATGTCAATATTGAATATGACTATCTAGCAAAAATAATTTATAACCAGGTTAAAGAAATATTATGAAAACATCACAACTTGCAAGCATTGAAGAGGCTTTAGACGATTTACGTGAAGGACGGATGGTCATTTTGATTGATGATGAGTCCCGAGAAAACGAAGGGGACCTCATTATATCAGCTGAAAAGATAACACCTGAGATGATTAATTTTATGATTAAATACGCAAGAGGTATTGTTTGTCTTGCACTAACCGAAGAATATACTGAAAGATTGTCCTTACCCATGATGGTGAAGCGTAATTCCAGTCCTTATCAGACCCCTTTCACAGTCAGTATGGAAGCCGCTGTGGGAGTTACCACGGGGGTTAGTGCGAAGGATCGAGCGCATACTATAAAGGTTGCTATCAATGAAAAATCAACTAGCGCCGATATTACGACGCCTGGGCATGTTTTTCCTCTTAAGGCAAGAGAAGGTGGCATATTAACGAGGGCAGGGCATACTGAAGGAAGCACTGACCTAATGAGGCTTGCTGGATTAAAGCCTGCAGCAGTGATCTGTGAAATTTTGACTGAAGACGGATCGATGGCTAGACTGCATGACCTTATTCCATTTGCCAAGCAGCATAACATAAAAATTATTTCAATCGAAGATTTGATTGTCCACCGCATTAGGCATGAGAATTTAGTAGATGAGATCGCCGTAGCCAATTTACCTATTCGTAATGGTGCAAACTTTCGAGTGCACAATTTTGAGAGTCATTTAGATAAAGCTCACCATCTTGCCCTAGTAAAGGGGGAGATTGATCCTAGCCAACCAACACTGGTGCGATTACATTCGGAATGTTTGACAGGGGATACCTTTGGATCTGCTCGTTGTGATTGTGGTTTACAATTAAAAACTGCGTTAAACAAAATTGAAAATGAAGGGGGTATTCTACTCTATATGCGGCAAGAAGGCCGTGGCATCGGCTTGGGCAATAAAATACGTGCTTATGCCCTACAAGATAAAGGTATGGATACTGTGGAAGCTAATCATAAGCTAGGCTTCGCAGCGGATGAAAGGGACTATGGTATCGCAGCACAGATATTAAAACTCCTTGGCGTCAATAAAATTAAGTTAATGACCAATAATCCTTGCAAGCTAGCCGGGATCAATAGATATGGTATTGAAGTAGTATCTCGTGAACCTCTTGAAATTGCCCCTAATCCACATAATATTGCCTACTTACGGACCAAGCGTGATAAATTGGGTCATTTGTTTACTTTTGAAAGTGAAACCAATTATGGAAAAATAACATGAAGATAATCACGGCTAAGGATATCAATACCCCATTTTCAGTTGCAATCGTAGTAAGTCGATTTAATGAACATATCACTCATCGTCTCTGTGAGGGCGCACTCCAAAGGCTTAAAGAGTTAGAAATCCCTAATGATAATATAACAGTCGTATGGGTGCCTGGTGCAATTGAGATTCCTATTATTGTTAAGCAGCTTGCTGAATCAAAGAAATTTCCTGTTATCATCACCTTGGGAGCTGTCGTGAGAGGTGAGACGGGTCATTATGATTTTGTTTGCAAGCAGGTGAGTGATGGCTGTCAACAGATAGCTCTGGAAAACAATATACCTGTTATTTTCGGTATTTTAACGACAGAAAATATGGAGCAAGCTTTGGACCGTGCTGGAGGCAAACATTCTCATGGGGGAAGAGAAGCGGTTGATGCTGCCTTTGAGATGGTTTCCGTTTTACAACAACTTCGCGTTAATGAAGCCAGTTATGAAACATAAAGATGTGAGAAGCTAAATGTTTTTTAAACAAAATTTATATGTTCAAAATTATTTAGAATTTCTAGGAGTTGAAAAAGAAACTCCTTCACTTGATTATCTTAGGCAGTTAATGGAAACCCATATACATAAAGTTCCCTTCGATGGTTCAAACTTCACATTAAATCATCTGATGAAGCCCAAAGAAAATTATGAATTTGATTTCGTAATTGGCGAAAAAAATAAGCTATTATACTACATCAAAACTAAACCAGGCCAAGAATCTAACAAAGAAGAAATAAAAGGGAGTGAAAGAGCAAATAAAATCTTTTCTAAATTCCAAGTAGATAGTGAGAACATTCCAGAGATTTTAACATCCTTTAAATTGTAAAATTGGCAAATAATGTTGAGGACGTCGTTCCTCGCCGCATGATACTAGTAAAATGCTCAAAACTTTCATGCGAGGAATCCAGCGCCAATCTCATGAAGAAAGCTGATTTTTTCTTCGGAGGTGAATCGGGCAGACCTCAAGCGCTGGATTCTCGCCTTATTATAGGTTTTCAGAAATTATTTTGGCAAATAATATTGAGGACGTCGTTCCTCGCCGCATGATCTAGTAAAATGCTCAAAACTTTCATGCGAGGAATCCAGCGCCAATCTTATGAAGAAAGCTGATTTTTTCTTCGGAGGTGAATCGGGCAGACCTCAAGCGCTGGATTCTCGCCTTATTATAGGTTTTCAGAAATTATTTTGGCAAATAATGTTGAGGACGTCGTTCCTCGCCGCATGATACTAGTAAAATGCTCAAAACTTTCATGCGAGGAATCCAGCGCCAATCTTATGAAGAAAGCTGATTTCTTCTTTGAGAAGAGGCAGAATTAATTGAAGCCGCAAAACAGGATGATCTTGAAACATTTAACAGAATTATTTGAGGAGAAATAAAAATGAATAACATTGAACAATTAAAACGATATGTTGTGCAATCGAAAGATTTGAGGGAACCGCTCAATTATTTTTTCGATCTCACAGAGGCTAATGCGTTTTCCAAGATTAAAAGCCATCGTGTGGTAAAAAAAATTAACAAGCATACAGAATTGATGGCCGTGGTTCAGATTGTGCAAAAGGAAACTAACGAACGATTTGGCAAGTTCGTTAAGCAACTCACTCCTATATTCTTTGGAATACCAGAGCATCATTTTTTTCATGGGACATGTTTATCGAGCAATTTAGTTATGCCTTTGGTCATCATTTATTTTGCTGATATTAAGTCAGGAATATTTGCTATCGCAGATTCACAAACTGACATGATGCGTTTTTCACTCATGAAACAATCTGATATGAAAGAAATGCACTAAATTAGGAAAATTAAAATGAAACCGCCAAAAAAACATATTACCAAACCACACGATCATTTTTTTCGTATGATGATGTCTGACAAGAGGGTCGCACGGGAATTTTTTGAAGCATATTTACCAAAAGAGCTGGAAGATACACGACAATATGTAATTCATTACCTTTTTAGACCTAATTTTTTATCAGTTTAACTCTTTCTTTTTCAATTTCTTCTTGTAAATCATGCCAAGCGTGGCTTACACAGCCCACTTTTTTTAAAGTGGGTGGATCAAAAAATCGAAATATGTGCGTTGCAATATTTCGGTCAAGAAATAGAAATGCACGACAATGTGAAAAAGGTTGGGAACGAGAATTAAAACCTTGGTTTGTACTTTTTTGTAGGGATTCAATTAGGTTTTCCGGTGCACCTGCGGCGGCTTCGTAGACACCCAAACCCTCCGTTGAGACGGATGATTCCTGCGGATTTGTAACAGGAATTACTGCTATAATTTCATTGATACGCATCATCATCCTTTCTAATTTCTCCATTTTAAATGCTTGTTCCTCCGTAAATGCTTGTTTGTATTCTCTAATTTCTTGAGTTTGGTGCTCTAATTCCTGTTTAAATGCTTGTTTGTATTCTCTAATTTCTTGAGTTTGGTGCTCTAATTCCTGTTTAAATGCTTGTTTGTATTCTTTAATTTCTTGTTTAAATTCTTCAATTTCTTGTCCTTGCTTTTCAACTGTTTGTGCTAATTTTTCAACTGCCTGTTTGTCTTCTTCAATCTCTTGCCTTCTCTTAGCATATTCTTGTTGAAGTCTCTTACAATCAACCCCCAACTGCGCAACTGTTTCCCATAGCTTATCACTTCCTTTGTCAATCAGTTTTAATCTGTTTCTAAGCGATTCAATATTAAGTTTTTCAAAATATAGAGCATTTGTATTTAAAACAAACTGCCATAAGGATACTCCTTGTAATTTAAAAAATTCAATCTCTAAGATCTGAGCTACAATTTCTTCTCCACCTTTATCAGGATGGTAACGTATGAGCATGACTTGCAAACATTGTTTAAGTTGTGATTCAAATAGTTCTTTGACTGTCGCTTGTTTATCAAATGAGTAATTATTAGCCTTAAGCTGCGATCTTGCCCATTTGGTTAAAGCCATTAGAAAATCGGTTAGACGATCAAAATCATCTTTCCAGTTATTTTCCATAACTTCTTGCGTATTGAAAATCTCTTTTTTAAAGGGTATTGGTGGTATAATAGTAACATCAGCACTTAAATTCTCTCTAGAACTTATGGGTGAGCTAGTTGTGATAGGGTTTTTGAATGCTGGAGAAGCTAATGT
The DNA here is from genome assembly GCA_963817645.1 of uncultured Gammaproteobacteria bacterium. Lineage (GTDB taxonomy): Bacteria > Pseudomonadota > Gammaproteobacteria > UBA6002 > UBA6002 > UBA6002. The sequence continues at coordinate 11,743 of CAWFQC010000044.1, forward strand.
GGCGGGGGAAAACTTTTCATTTAAATCCGAAGAAGATGAAGAATGACTTGATGAGCTAGATCTCTTAACAGGGGTATATCTTATCTCCTTGGCCCGTTTTTCTATAGAATCAAGATGCTTTTTGCAATAAGCAATACAAAGCATCACAACAGCCAGTGAAAGATCCACCGCCTTTGGGCATAAATGAATTAACCGAAGAGAATAAACCTTTTATTAATTCAATTTGTTCTCGATAAGATTGTTTAACCTCGCCACAATTTGTCAATTTATATCTTTGATCATAAAAAAAGTTCTTAATTGATTCTAGTAACCTGCTATTTTCCGGTAAATATTCTAGTAATGCAATCATATAACATTGCAATGCCGCTTTCTTAAAGGCAATTGCATGGATTGGCTCTAGCCTTTTAGAGTAGCCATCTAAATACCCCAATTCTTTGATAACCGCTATAGCTACGGTATGATTGCTATTTTTGAAAAGAACGCGATTATTGATATAGTCAGTACAAGAAACTATTAATTTGTTTTTAGCATTATCAAAAAAATTGTTTTCATTATGTTCATGATCGGGTGAATAATTAATTTTGTAAAATTGGTCATCAGTCAAATTATCTTCATTATCTTTAATTGATTTTTCTTGAAAAGCGGCATTATCTTTTTCTGAAATAGCATTAGCTTGAAAAGCAGGATTCTTTTCAAGATAAGCTTTATATAAAGCATCATAACAGCCACCTACAAAACTTAAGCCCATAAATGAAGCTGGAGAGAATGTTCTCTTAATATAATCAATTTCTGCTTTATAAGATTTTTTAATTTCCTCGAAACTTGTCAGCAATGTATCTTTTTTGCCATTAACAACTAGGTCTATATTTTCCCGTAGTCTACTATTTTCCCCTAAGTATCCTTGTAGTGCAATCATATAACATTGTAATACTATTTTCTTAAAGGCAAGTGCATTACTTGGATCTAACCCTTCACAATAGATATCCAATTTATTTAATTCCTGAATAACATGCTTGGCGCAAAGATTATTACCTTTAAAAGAATGGCCAGGAGCATTTATGTAGGTAGTACAAGCATCTATTAAGCTTTTTTTCAAATTATTAAGCTCATTTTTTTCATTATGTTCATTTTTTACTATCATGATTTCCTCAATATCGGTTTCGTAATTAACAATTTCGTATCATGCGAATATTAAAGCATGATTAAACCCACATATTCCTAGACCCTTAAAGCCATTTTATTTAATCGATCAATTAAACTTATTAACTCATGCATTATTAGCTTTATTTTTGCTTGTATTACTTACAACCTACATTCCTAGAACAAAAAATGAACTTTTTGTAATTAGCCGCTAAGCCAGCGGCATTTAGTTACCCTTCCACACAAAAATTGATATGCCATCGTTGAAAAACAAGCTATTTTATCTCCTTTTTAGCAAGAAAGGAGCAAAAATATCATGGAGATTGGTGGAGACGACATTCAAACGCTATCAATGGATCATCATGGATTAGTGGCAGCGACCTGTAAAGATTTAGGCATTGCTGAAAAAATTAATAGCCGAATAGGAGGTTCGGATGAAAGGCGAGTCGTATCGACGGGGAATGCTGCTGTAGCAATGATCTTAAATGGATTGGGATTTACAAATCGTCGCTTGTATTTAACGCATCAATTTTTTGAGACGAAGCCAATAGAAATTTTACTAGGTGCCTCTATTAAGGCATCAGATATCACAGATTACACATTAGGTCATGCGTTAGATGAAATAGCGGAATATGGATCAAGTAAATTATTTGGAGAAGTTGCATTTGAAATTGCGCTGGAAAATAATTTATTAGGTACACTAAGCCACATAGATACAACAAGTATATCAGTAAATGGTGAATATGACGTTGAGAAGACTGGAGGAGAAGAACCTTCCGTCATTGATATCACTTACGGACATTCAAAAGATTATCGCCCTGATCTCAAGCAATTGGTACTGTCTTTGGTGGTGAATGGCCCGAGTGCAATGCCCTTATTTATGGAACCGTTAAGTGGGAATAATTCTGATAAAAATAGTTTTCATGAAACAATAAAAAAAGTGCGCGACTTTCAAAATCAAATTAATATAGAAAAGAATTTCAAATGGGTAGCGGATTCAGCATTGTATGCAGAAGATAAGCTATTAAAACAAAATGACTACCTATGGTTCGACTCGAGTACCGGAGACAATCAAAGAAGCAAAAGAACTTGTTAAAAAAGATGAGAAAGAAATTGATTGGAAAGAGCTAGGAAAAGGCTATAAGATTGCATCTTTTGTTTCTCATTATGGCGGACTTGAACAACGATGGTTGTTAGTTTATTCAGAGCAAGCTTACAAGAGAGAGGAAAAGACATTAGAAAAAAAATTAAATGGTAAAGATGATACTTTAAAGAAAGCATTATGGCATTTAGGAAATGAAATATTTGACAGCGAGAAAGCTGCACTCACTGCATTAAAGAAACTAGTAAGAAAAAATCGTTTGTATGTGATCGAAAGCGAAGTTGTTCCAGTGATGAAATATGCAAAAAAAGGTAAGCCAAAAGCTGGCGAAGAAAAGATTATTACTGGATATGAAGTAAAGTCTAGCTTCACAAGAAATGAGGAAGAAATAAATAAACTGTTAAATAGCAAGGGGCGCTTTATCTTGGCAACCAATGATCTGGATAAAGAAAATTACCAAGATCAAATGATGTTGGATGAATATAAAGAACAGCAGAATGTTGAAGGTGGATTCCGTTTTTTTAAAGATCCATGGTTTATGGTAGATTCAATTTTTTTAAAATCACCAAAACGAATTGAAGCGCTCATGATGGTAATGACACTTTGTTTGATGGTATATAATATATCCCAATATAAATTACGCGAAACACTAAAAGAAAAAAATGAAACATTGCCAAATCAACTAGATAAGCAAGTGCAAAATCCAACAATGAGGTGGATTTTTCAAGTCATGGAAGGAGTCAGCATTGTTCATTTTTATGAAGATAAAATTCATAAGCCAATCAAGGAAGTGATTACTAACTTGAATAAGCTTAGGATAAAAATAATTCGCTTATTTGGAGATACTGCCTGTCAGATGTACGGCCTAATTAAAAAAAGTCCAATGGAGATCCTAGGAATGTAGGTTACAATAATTATTCTGATAACAACTGAAAGTGATCCAGTAGTAAACATATTAAGTTTAAACATAATATTCCAATTTTTTGCAACTTTAAAATACTAAAAACCAAATTTTACACTAGGAATGCAGGATTAAAGGGTAATTTAATTATTATACGTATTAAAATAATAATTTCAATTTCTTTTTATATAAAAACATCATTTTTTAAGTGAGCAACATGGCAATTGCATCAAAACGCTATTGCAATTCAAATAGGAAAGGAGGGATATGATAGGTGCTCTTTATTATTCATGCTTGCAACAGTGCACAAATTATGAAGCAATTAAAGAATGCCCCTAGCAGGCGAGTAGTGCAACTGGATTTAACAACCTTAGAAAAGACAGGTCTAGTGAAGCGAGAAGGAGAGAGTCGCGCACGTGTTTGGCGTTTAATAAAGCAGTGAAATTGAGTGAAATTGAGTGAAAATAGATTATCAGATTACCGTTTAGCGCGAGCCATTCTTAGCCGTTTATTACTAAGTTGGAATTACATTTAAGGCATTGCCAACTTCTCACTTTCCATAGCGTTTGATATAGTAACCGTCAGCTACCATTAGGAGAAAGTGATGTTTTCATGGCTGATGGCAAAATTTTACGATTTTATGCTGCGTGATGCAGAAAAAAAATGTTTACAGGATTGGCGCAAAACGTTATTGCAAGATTTATCTGGGGATGTCATAGAGCTTGATACGGAAGAAAATATTCTTCAAGCTGGTTTTGCATGGCAAAAAATCACGCGGCAAAGTATACGCGGCGTCCCGCCGGTAGCACGTCCTGGTATCTGGGGAGAGGCGATAAAACTTTAGTTCGAATGGTTTTTCAGAAAATTATTTTGGCAAATAATGGAATATCCCCGCTTGATAGTGATGAGTCCTTGAAAAATTAAAGCTGGCGGGGATGACAGCTTCAATATGCGCAACATCTGATTAATTTCTGAACTTACTAGCCATTTCTTTCTCATTTGTCTTGGCAATAAATTCATGCATATATTGTTCTGCTGATTTACCTCTTGCGTCTGGTGTAGTCTTATCAGCTCCCATTTCTTCCAAGAATTTGAATAAAGCTATGTTGCCATTTAACGCTGCATAATGAATTGCTGTGCGCTGATCTTTCCCAGGAGATTCTTTAAGATTAATGTTGAATTCGCCCTTGTATGAGAAAATAATTTTAATTAATTCAAATCCGATAGAATCTGCAGTTGTACAAGCTCTTCTTACTGCTTGAGAATAATCTTTGTTGTCTATAGATTCGAAAAAATTTTTAGTCAGAGTTTCTTTCCCTTTAGCAACTGACTTTAACTTTTGAACTAAAATGTCATGGTTGCGCCCACAAGATGTGATAGGAGAACACATGGCTGAGAGGATAGATTTGTTGTCTTTTTCTTTATTCTCTTGAGATAATGATGCTAAAAATTCCTTTAGATTAGTATGGTTTACAGCTTGTTCAAAAGTCAGCTTTCTTTCTCGCAGCGCTATTAATCCATTAGGGGTCAGCAAAAGAGATAAATTATAATATTGGCTACTATCTATTCCTTTAGCTTGCTCTGGCGTAATCAAACCCTCTCTTAATGCTACTAAGCCAATATCAGATAATAATGCTCTTAAATAGCTAATATAGGCAGCTTGCTCAATCGTAAGAAGTTTTTCTCTTAAAGCAATCAATCCATTTGGTGTGAGCAAATCAGATAAATTGTGATAGAACAATTTAGCTTGCTCTGACGTAATCAAACCCTCTCTTAATGCTGCTAAGCCAATATCAGATAATAATGCTTTTAAATTGCTAATATGGGTAGCTTGCTCAACTGTAAGAAGTTTTTCTCTTAAAGCAACCAATCCATTTGGTGTGAGCAAATTAGATAAATTATTTTGCCCAGCACTGATGTTACTACTATGATATAACTCTTTAGCTTGCTCTGGCGTAATCAAACCCTCCCTTAATGCTACTAGGCCAATATCAGATAATAATAGTTTTAAAGGGCTATGATGGGCAGCTTGCTCGACTGTAAGAAGTTTTTCTCTTAAAGCAATCAACCCATTTGGCGTGAGCAAATCGGATAAACTATTACCATAGAACCCTTTAGCTTGTTTTGACGTGATCAAACCCTCTCTTAATGCTCCTAAGCCAATATCAGATAATAATTCTCTTAAATCGTTAATATGGCGAGCTTGTTCTGACGTAATCAACCCCTCCCTTAATGCTACTAGGCCAATATCAGATACTAATGCTTTAAAACCGCTAATATAAGGAGCTTGTTCAACTGTAAGAAGTTTTTCCCTTAACGCAATCAATCCATTTCGTGTGAGCAAATCAGAAAAATTATCATATGGACCACCAATGCGGCCACTACCATAGAAAAGCGTCCTTTGCTCAAGTTCGATTAATTTGCTTCTTAATGCAATTAACCCATTTTCCTGGAGAAACCACATCCCGCAAGTGAGTTCTCCGCTAAGGAGAATGTCCTTCGGAAAAATACCTTCCGATTTAAAATGTTCGATTAGTTCTAGGGTGTCCAAATCCACCTTAGCGCATTTCCCATGTTTTGGACCTCACGTTACACAAGCAGCACCTCGAATAAGCTGAAAATTTTTATGGTCTGTTGTTAGCGCCAATTTTTCTAACTTTCCTGGATTTGACAAAACATCGCGTCTTTGTTTAATCAATGAGTTTCCATTGCCACGTAGACATTGTTGTTGTACTACACTAATTGCAACTACATTTTCTGCATCCCTGTGATCGATGGTTCCACAAAATGCTGGCAGTCGTGATGCAATTCGATCAGCATCTTTTATCTGCCCCGTACCAAATCTTTTGCCAACACCGAATAATGATTCTAATACGTCAGTACTGATGGGCATACCAGTTCCGCCTAATTTTAATGAACTGGATATCGATAAATGTTTTTCGGCCCACTCAGTGAATCCATTTCTAATAGGCGATGTGACAGGTATATTCGAGATTAATTTTTTGCATAAACCATAAGTTTTTTTGCTGAGCCCGCTTTTCTTGAGAATCTTCTGGCAGGCCAGCAATGGCAATGCATCACGCAAAAATAAAGTGATAAATGCTCTACACTCAGGCAATTGATCCAGATTAGCACGTAGCTTGGCGAGTATCGAGCCTGCTGCGGCGTTGCCTCGAGGTGAGTGTTGTAATAATAAATTTGCCCACTCCACCAATCGATGTAAATTCATAAATCGCGCCTTGGTCGATACTTTGGGTGGCGCGAGACAAGCCAAAACCGTTTGTTTAAGATTTTTTGACACTTTACCGCATGCGGAAATAAATGTGCTGAACAAGGGATGTTCGCCATAGGTATGCTTGAATAAATTAGCGATGACATGCGAAATATCAGCGATGCTCTGGCATGCAATTCCCTCTAAATTTAACAGATCAATTGCCTTGGCAAGATCAGTTCCGCCATCTTTTAAAAAGACACCAGGCGCACCGCCAACACTATTTATTACTTTTTTTAAAAAAGCAGCTATCGTCTCACCTGTCCAGGATGAAGCCACAGAAACGGCAATGCAGTCTACATTTTGAAGCGTAGGCGCATGATCTATCTGCTGATGGTGCTTGAGATTTAACGATAATATACTGAGAATTTTACCAGCACCCAGCCCAATACTCAGATCCAGCATCCAAATAGATTCGTTGGTAAAGTTTTTTGTGAGGCGTCCAGTTTTTTCAAAAACTGCCTGGGTTTTAGCAATAGATAAGCGGAAAATATAATTGCTGATTGTTTGAGCGCATGGAGTTTTCATCAAGCCAAGTGATGGACCAAGCACACTTAACACCCTGGAAATTGCACGAAATCCAATGCGACCAACCAGGAATAATAAAAGCACGATATGAACAAGCGCCACTTTGTTTGGTCGATTAATCGACATTTTTTGATACTGTGATTTTAATTTCTCTTTTAATTGAACAATGTTTTTCTGTTGGCGGTCACGATCTGCTTTTATTCTAGCAAGCTCTTTGCGCAACGCACGCGCAGTAGCCCCGCGGTCTTTTGCTTTTTTCTTCCAGCCATCGCGAGCTTTGGTTAATTTCCATACTTTACTCATAAATCCATTTCCATTTATCAAATGGAATGACACAATACACGTTATCTGATTATTAACAAGCAAAAATAAAGGTATTTTGTAAATATGACTGATGATCGCACACAAGCAAAGCTCATCGCAGGGGAACATTGTCGTTTTTGCGGTGATACCGATAAACCTTTAATCAAAACCCCATGCTGTGATCAGTGGATTTGCTGTGATACGGCATTTTTATCATTTCGGGGGGATGGGCGATGTCAATACACACACGAACGATTTAGTTTGTGTTATTCACATTATAGCGATGGGCATAAAGAACCTTGGGATACTTGTCAGATCTGTAAAAAATTTTGGAACCCTGACGATTACAAAGAATATTATCAAAATTCGTTGCCAAAATTTTAGGTGAGGCGATGAAAAGTAGGGTCTATTTCATGGGAAATTAAATCTACTAATTTAGGGTGTTTTTGGACACCCTAGATTAGTTCCTTAGGTGTTAATGTCTTACGTAAATAATCTCGACCTTTTTTATCGCATCCAATACTGCTTGTTCTCGCTTCTGGATTTTCAAAGAAGATTTGTCTTGCTGTTTTGTTTCCTTTAACAAATTTTGAGTTAATAAGCTTATCAAAAGAAAGATTAATTTCTGAAAATAGTTGTAAGTAACGACAAACACTTTCTAGCACAACATAATGTTTTAGTTCGAGAAGCCCTAAGATATGTCGCAGAATTTCAACAGGTAAACCTAATAACCCCTGCAAGTTTGAAGCATCAGCTTTCATTGAATCAAAACGGGCCATGACGCTTGGCTCATCTTTTTTTTCTTTATCAGGAGGGATGATAGTAGTTGTACAGGGTCTATTATATCCGTGACCTACCGTTACAACAATGTTGCGAACAGCTTAGAATTTGTTCAAACTATCCTCAAATCTTGTCTATACAATAGCCCCGGAAAAAAGTTCATATATGACGGTTCGTTAATTAATTCTTCTTGGCAAATTGTTTGTGCAAGCATTGGTAATCTATTCAATCAACAGGGAGTAACAATATAGTGCAAAAAAAAATGGCATGTCTCTTGCAGCTACGAGCTGAATCGATTAGCTGTAAATAATTTGATAGATACTTATGAAAAATTATATCCAAGAAATAATTATAAAATAAATTCTAACAAAAAAATTGAAACCAATACGGATTTTGAATATAAGTCGAAACAATTACAAGGAAATTTAAAATGATTATTGCTGCATTATATGCAAGGGTTTCATCAGAAAAACAAGTACAAGAAAATACGATTGCAAGCCAAATTACAGCATTAGAAAATCGTATTGTGACTGATGGACATAAATTATTAGATGAGCATAAATTTATAGATAATGGTTATAGTGGTTCAAATTTAGTTCGTCCTGCTTTAGAAAAATTGCGTGATCAAATATCTTTTGGAATAATAAATAAAGTTTATATCCACTCTCCAGATAGATTATCCCGTAAATATGCTTATCAAATGATATTAATAGAAGAATTTGAAAAATCTGGTGTAGAAATTAATTTTTTAAATTTTCAGCAATCTGATAATCCGGAGTCACAATTACTATTACAAATGCAAGGAATGATTGCTGAATATGAGCGCTCAAAAATTATGGAACGTCATCGAAGAGGCAGAATTCATGCTGCTAAACGGGGATCTGTTAATGCCCTTGCAAATGCACCTTATGGTTATCGTTATATTGATAAACATACAGGGAGCGGTCAAGCATCATTTGAAATTGTAGAAGAAGAAGCAGAAATTATTCGTAAACTATTTAATTGGATTGCACAAGAAAGATTGACCCGGGAGCTGTTGTTCGTAGATTAAAAGAAAAAAACATCTTGACAAAAACAAAGAAAGCTCATTGGGATAGGTCTACAATTTGGTACATGCTAAAAAATCCTGCATATAAAGGTCAAGCTGCTTTTGGCAGAAAAAAAATAGGAGCAAGATTACCCTATATAAGGCCACGAAGAGATTCTAGTGAACAACCTAAAGTGAATGTCTCAAGATATCCTGTAGAAAAAGAAAACTGGATATACATTCCAGTACCTGCAATAATAGATGAAAATTTATTTGATGCAGTACAAGAACAGTTAGAAGAGAATAAAAAAAGAGCTAGAATTCATAAAAAAGGAGAGACCTATTTATTACAAGGCTTATTGGTATGCAAATGTTGTGGTCGTGCTTATTGTGGTGGAAAGTCGAAAAGACATAATGCAACAGTAAGGATTTATTCATATTATCGTTGCACGGGTACCGATTCAGTTCGCTTTGGCGGTAATAAAATGTGTCACAGTAAACGAGTTGGTTCTCATGCGATAGAATTAGTAGTTTGGGAAGAAATAAAAAAATTACTTCAAGATCCACAAAGGATTTTAGACGAATATCAAAGACGGTTAATAAATTTAGAAAAATCTCCAGAAGATCATGCTTTCGCATCTATTGAAAAACAAAAAATAAAACTAGAAAGAGGAATTTCATTACTGATTGATAGTTATGCTCAGCAATACATTTTAAAAGAAGAATTTGAGCCTAGAATAAAAATAATGAGACAAAATTTGAAAAAAATTCAAGAACAACAACATAAATTAATTGAACAAAAAAGTTTAATAAGTGAGATGAGATTAATTGTTACTAATTTAGAAAATTTTACAGATAAAATAAATTTAGGGTTTGATCATTTAGATTGGAACGGTAAACGGGATATTATTAGACAGATTGTTAAAAGAATCGAGATCAGTGATGAGGAAATCCATATTGTATATAAGATAAACAAATTGCCTAGTTCCGAAACTAATACGCAACATTGTTGTAACGGTACAAAAGGATGCGATAGGTGAGTGGGAGGATAAAGAAGTAGGCTTGTGATGGCTAGTAGCTTGACTAGGATTCAAACTTGTAGGCATATTAAAAATGATTGGAGAGGGAATAGTCATCGGATTAGGCATTGCATAAGGGAAATGGCTTTCGAATGGATGTAACTGTGGCATTTCTTCAAATCCGTCAAATTCCAACGAGCTTCTTTGTTGAGAAGGAGGGATGATAGTAGTTGTATAGGGTCTATTATGTCCATGACCAAAGGATGCGATAGGTGAGTGGGAGGATGGAAAAGTAGGCTCGTGATGGCTCGAAAAAAAAGGATGCATATTGGTAGCTTGACTAGGATTCAAACTTGTAGACATATTAAAAATACTTGGAGTAGTCCTTGGATTAGGCATTGTATAAGGAAGATGGCTTTCGAATGGATTTAACTGTGGCATTTCTTCAAAGCGGACAAACTGCAAACTTGCTCTTAATAAAATAGCATCCGTTATCAGCTTGCGAGTGTCCGAAATTAAATTTGGATTATATAACCCTATACTGTGATTATAAAGTGCAAATTCCACAACGACTTCTACTGTCTCATTCTTAAAGGGATCATGTGATGGTTGATTGTAGGCTTGCTCAAAGTTACTTGAATTCCAAGAAGAAGAAAAGCTAGATAAGTGATGCCTATTTGAGGATATCATTGAATTCTTGCTCGGATAGTTTCTATCAAAAGAGGGGTCAACATTTCTTGGGTATCTGTATGGTGAATATAAATTTGCATTAGTTTCTTTTACTTGAATAGATATAATACGAATTGAATGGCCTGTATGTGCAAGTGCAGTTCTAACTGTTTGCTTAGGGTCATCATTATAACCAGTTACTTTACATCTAATTATAGCTTTCACTTTTAAATCTCCAGATTAATTATTTCTTCTGCAACTGTTCAGTTTCTAGGCTGAAGGAAGCTGGCTTACTTTAATAAGGGGTTAGAATTATCATCAGTTGGGTTAGGGATTGTCATATCGCCATGCTGTCATCTCTCTGCTAGAGATCCTCGCCTTTCGCGGTGGTGACAATAAAAATCGACAAATGGCGAACATAAAGCCTCACGGTGAATTATAAAACATAATTTCAAGAATGTAGCTTGTGGATAGAGGCTGTATCATAAATTAATTACAATAAATTTCAATAATTAATTGAGGAAATGTGCGTTCACCATATAGTCTGATAACTCAAGACAGGTTTATTGATGTAATATGAGCACAAATTTCACATGCCAACTGTACAATTTATTTGTACTTAATGAACGCGTACGAAATAAGTTAATTACATTTATGGCATGGTCAACTTCTCACTTTCCATGACGTCTGATATATAGATTTTCAGAATAATAACTTTTTTTTCTTCAAAAATGTTGCCTCTTCTGCTGTGAGAATTACGCTCGCATTCTGCTCTCCAGAAATAAGGAGCTTTTTTGATCTAGATTTCGCTGTAAAGAAAAAGTTTTCTGATCTCCTACAGATCTTCAGAAAATTATTTTGGCAAATAATGAAACATCCCCGCTTGATAGTGATGAGTCCTTGAAAAATTAAAGCTGGCGGGGATGACAGCTTCAATATGCGACATCTGATTAATTTTTTAACTTACTAGCCATTTCTTTCTCATTTGTCTTGACAATAAATTCATGCATATATTGTTCTGCTGATTTACCTCTTGCATCTGGTATAGTCTTATCAGCTCCCATTTCTTCCAAGAATTTGAATAAAGCTATGTTGCCATTTAACGCTGCATAATGAATTGCTGTGCGCTGATCTTTCCCAGGAGATTCTTTAAGATTAATGTTGAATTCGCCCTTGTATAGAAAATAATTTTAATTAATTCAAATCCGATAGGATCTACAGTTGTACAAGCTATTCTTACTGCTTGAGAATAATCTTTGTTGTCTATAGATTTGAAAAAATTTTTAGTCAGAGTTTCTTTCCCTTCAGCAACTGACTTTAACTTTTGAACTAAAATGTCATGGTTGCGCCCACAAGATGTGATAGGAGAACACATGCCAGAGAGGATAGATTTGTTGTCTTTTTCTTTATTCTCTTGAGATAATGATGCTAAAAATTCCTTCAGATTAGTATGGTTTACAGCTTGTTCAAAAGTCAGCTTTCTTTCTCGCAGCGCTATTAATCCATTAGGGGTGAGCAAAAGAGATAAATTATTATAATATTGGCTAAAAAATAATCCTTTAGCTTGCTCTGCCGTAATCAAACTCTCCCTTAATACTACTAAGCCAATATCAGATAATAATGTTTTTCTTAAATCACTAATATAGACAGCTTGCTTAACTGTAAGAAGTTTTTCTCTTAAAGCAATCAATCCATTTGGTGTGAGTAAATCAGATAAATTACCATATGGACGATTAGCTTGCTCTGGCGTAATCGAACCCTCCTCTCTTAACTTTACTAATACTCTTCTGAAAAGGCTAAAATCGGCAGTTTGCTCGACTGCAAGAAGTTTTTTCTTAACCAGTCAATCCAATTGGCGTTAGCGAATCAGTTAAGTTAATATCTGGGTTATAACTGTCATTAGCCGTAATCAAATTTCTACTAATGCTACTAGGCCAATATCAGATAATAATGCTCTTAAACCACAAATATCAGGCAGCTAGCTCAACTGTAAGAAGTTTTTCTCCATAATGCAATCAAACCATTTGGTGTGAGCAAAACAGATAAATTACCATATAGACCATTCGCTTGCTCTGGCGTAATAAAACCCTTGTCTGTTAATGCTACTAATGCTTTTCTGCTAAAACAGGCAGTTTCCGCAACTGTAAGAAGTTTTTCTCTTAAAGCAATCAATCCATTTGGTGTGAGAAAATCGGATAAATTACAATATAGACCATTAGCTTGCTCGACTGTAAGAAGTTTTTCTCTTAAAGCAATCAATCCATTTGGCGTTAGCAATTAGATAAATTATCATATGGACCACTGGCCCTACCACTATATAGAACCCTTCAGCTTGCTCTGGCAACCAACCCCCCCCTTAATGCTACTAGGCCAATATCAGATAATAAGGCTCTTAAATTGCTGATATAAAGACGGGAAGCTTGCTCAACTGTAAGAAGTTCTTCTCTAACGAAGTCAATCCATTTGGTGTGAGCAAATCAGATAAATTACTATGGCAGAACCCTTTAGCTTGCTCTGGCGTAATCAAACCCTCTTCTAAATGCTATTAATCATTAGGGGTGAGTAAAAGAGATAAATTAAATGATATTGGCACTATGTATTTCTTCAGCTTGCTCTGGCGTAATCAAACTCTCCTCTTTTTATAAATAATGCTTCTAATAATAAGCCTCTTAATAATAAGGCTCTTAAATCGCTAATATGGGCAGCGCTCAACTGCAAGACTTTTTAAATTAACCCAGTCAATCCATTTGGTGTGAGCAAATCAGATAAACCACTATGGCAGAACCCTTTAGCTTCTCTGTCGTAATCAAACCCTCTCTTAATGCTTCTAATAGTAAGTCTCTAAACCGCTAATATGGGCAGCTTGCTCGACCGTAAGAAGTTTTCTCTTATCATGATCAATCCATTTGGTGTCAGCAAATCAGATAAACCACTATGGCAGAACCCTTTAACTTGCTCTGCCGTAATCAAACCCTCCCTTAATGCTATTAATCCATTAAGGGTGAGTAAAAGAGATAAATTATAATAATATTGGCTACTATGTATTTCTTTAGCTTGCTCTGGCGTAATCAAACCCTCTCTTAATAGGCCAATATAGATAATAAGTCTCTTAAACCGCTAATATGGGCAGTTTGCTGACTGTAAGAAGTTACTTTTAACGCAGTCGATCCATTTGGTGTGAGCAAATCCGATAATGATAAAACCTTTTAGCTTGCTTAACTGTAAGAAGTTTTTCTCTTAAAGCAATCAATCCATTTGGTGTGAGCAAATCAGATAAATTATTATGCTTATCACTTTTTTTACGATAAAGATATAACCTTTTAGCTGCTCTGGCGTAATCAAACTTTCCCTTAATGCTACTAGGCCAATATCAGATAATAATGCTCTTAAATCGCCGCAAATATGGGCAGCTTGCTCGACTGTAAAGAGTTTTTCTCTTAAAGCAATGAATCCATTTGGTGTGAGCAAATCAGATAAATTATTATGCTTATCACTTTTTTTACGATAAAGATATAACCTTTTAGCTTGCTTTGGCGTAATCAAACTTTCCCTTAATGCTACTAGGCCAATATCAGATAATAATTCTCTTAAACCGCCGAAAATATTGGCAGCTTGCTCGATTGTAAGAAGTTTTTCTCTTAAAGCAATCAATCCATTTGGTGTGAGCAAATCAGATAAACTATAAAACCCTTTAGCTTGTCTGGCGTAATCGAACGCTCCCTTAATGCTACTAGGCCAATATCGGATAATAATGCTGTTAAATCGGGAATATTAAGACGGGAAGCTTGTTCAACTGTAAGAAGTTTTCCTTAACGCAGTCAATCCATTTGGTGTGAGTAACTTAGATAACTTATGATATGAATCACAAGTGCCGGGATTAATAATGGAAAGAAGGTCAATATCATAGAAAAGCTCAATTTGTTCAGGTTCGATTAATTTGCTTTTTAATGCGATTAACCCATTTCTGGAGAATGGTAACAACTTCCCCCAAGCGTGTTTTTCGCTTAGGAGAATGTCCTTCGGAATAATACCTTCCGATTGAAAATGTTCGAATAATTCCTTAGGTTTTAATTTTCTTGTAAATAATCTCGACCTTTAATATCGCATCCAATATTGCTTATTCTTGCTTCTGGATTTTCAAAGAAGATTTGTCTTGCTGTTTTGTTTCCTCTAACAAATTTTGGGTTAATAAGCTTACTAAAATGAGGATTGATTGCTGAAAATAGTTGTAAGAAACTACAAACATTTTCTAGCACAACATAATGTTTTGGTTGAGAGCCCCTAAGATATGTTGCAGGATTTCACAGATAAACCCAATAACCCCTGAAGTTTGGGCATCAGCTTTCAGTAAATCAAAACGGTCCATGATGCTTGGCTCATCTTTTTTTTCTTTAGGAGGGATGATAGTAGTTGTACAGGGTCTATTATATCCGTGATCAAAGGATGCGATAGATGAGTGGGAGGATGAAAGAGTAGGCTTGTGATGGCTAGTAGTTTGACTAGGATTCAAACTTGTAGATATAACAAAAATACTTGGAGAGTCTTTGGATTAGGCATTGTATAAGGGAGATGGCTTTCGAATGGATTTAACTGTGGCATCCCTTCAAATCGGACAAACTGCAACAAGCCTCTCAATGAAATAGCATCCGTTATCAGCTTGCGAGCCGAGCTCCGAAATTAAATTTGGATTATATAATCCTATACTGTGATTATAAGGTGCAAATTCCACAACGACTTCTACTGTCTCGTTCTTAAAGGGATCATCTGATGGTGATTGTAGGTCGTTGAAAGTGATCTAAATTCCTGGAAGAAGAAAAGCTAGATAAATTAGTGCCTATTTGAGGATAGCACTGAATTCTTGCTTGAAAAGTTTCTATCAAAAGATGGGTCAACATTTCTTGGGTATATGTATGGTAAATGATCAAATTGCATTATCTTCGTTTACTTGAATAGATATAATACAAATTTCACCGGTTATGTGTGCAAGTGCAGTTCTAACTGTTCGCACAGGGTCATTAATCAACCAGTTACTCTACATCTAATTATAGCTTTCACTTTTAAATCTCAGATTAATTATTTCTTCTGCAACTGTTCAGTTTCTAGGCTGAAGGAAGCTGGCTTACTTTAACAAGGGGTTAGAATTATCATCAGTTGGGTTAGGGATTGTCATATCGCCATCCTGACATCTCTGCTATAGGGATCCTCGCTTTCGCGATGCGACAATAAAAAGCGACAGATGGCGAGCATAAAACCTCACGGTGAATTATAAAACATCATTTCAAGAATGTAGTTTGTGGATAGAGGCTATATCATAAATTAATTAAAATAAATTTCAATAATTAATTTAGGAAATTTGTGTTCATCATATAGTTCGATAACTCAAGCCAGACTTATTGATGTAATATGAGCGTAAATTTCACATGCGAACTGTACAATTTATCTGTACTTTAAGGAACGTGTACGAAATAAGTTGGAATTACATTTAAGGCATTGTCAACTTCTCACGTTCCATAACGTCTGATATAGCAACAGTCAGCTACTTATTAAGAGAGACTGATGTTTTCATAACATATTACTAGAGGTATTTGTTGCCGAATCATCTGGGTCTGGAGGCTTCTTCATATTATATACTGCTTTACCCATTAAATTCGAAAAGCTAAAAACTGGATTTTTTTCCTTTTGATCGAGCAAATATAGTGGTTGTTTCCATATTGTTATTTTTATTCACTAGAACAAATTCATCGTCATCTACTGTACTCAATGGTTTTTCTTCTTTGTCTTCTAAAGTTTTCTTTTCTGATTCAGATATTCCAAATCGGGTATGAATTTCCGCACAGAGATTACCGATAAAAGATGTATAGGCTTCCTTTTCCAATAATATAGCTAATCTTTTGCATACTTGATTAGGTTGTGTTTCAAAAAAGCAAGCATGTTCTTGAGCTATATTTTGTGTCAGTTGCTGCCTCAATGCACATAATGCCGGTTCGATGTCACTAATTCCATAAAGATCTTTGCTATCATATATTATTTGAGAATTATCCAAGATAGGCTTAATAGCTTCAAGAACGATACGTTTTGCATAAGCCGCTTTTGGGTATGCTATCACATAATGCTTATAGTCTTCCTTTCTAAGAGCTTGTGCCGACTCCTCTATGCTCTCCTTTGATTCCCGAGTCCATGGATCATCGTCATACCACCACTTCGCCTCCTGGATAAAGTAGCGTTGTAAATTAGCTTCATAAATCTCTTTATCTTTATCCCTGCATTTATAATATCCAAGCGGTTGACACTCTTTCATGGCTATGTAAAATTGCTCGCTTAACATGAGAATGTTATCAAGTATTTGCGATCTTTTTTTAAATTGCTCATGTAGATCTAGTACCTCATTGTATTTTCCCTGGAGATGTTCACTAATAAATGCATGCAGCTTTTTTTCAAGACGCGCATTGGCACTCTTAATATCTTTTTCAGATCGCCATAACAACACATTCATGCTATGTTTTATGCATGTTCCTTCACTAGCATGTCTATAGTGAGTATTAAAATGGAAATAGTGAGCTAATTCACCTTCTACTCGTTTGCTGTATCAACATAATGTTTGGGAGTTTCGATCATTACAAGAGCCACTAGAGTGTAAAAACATATCTCGAATAGTTATATATGCTTCTGCCCCTGTTTCAGGGTTTTCTATAGACTGGATTGATGTAAAAATCTGATTTAGCAGTTTTCGTGAGTTTTCATTTGGATTTTTTCTTTCTGCCAAATACTTGTTAAGTAACGAAAACATTCTACCCTTAAGAGAATCTAAATCTTTTAAGAAACGATCTCTTTCCTGTTGATAGCGAATTTCTTCGCCATGCCAAATGTTGTATTTAAAAATTTTATTATTTTCATCGATGACTTGTCGCATGCTGTCTTGAACGAGAGCATCATAATGCTCATAGGATAAATCATGGCTTTGCATTGTGGTTCCCCAAGTTAGTGGTTTTAAAATTTAATGGATAGCAACACGCAATTTACCTATTTGTGAGGTTTAAGGCTGTCGTTAACAACTTGATCAATGCTCATTTTGATTTATTCATCATAAGGTAAAGTAGAAGGAAAAACAAGGGCTTTATTGTTAAATAATTAATATAGGTGTTAGCAGTGAAACAGCCGAATTTCGTGTGTAATTCAATAAAAAAAATGGCAAATTCAATTTATCGCTTGGCGATATTATCGTTATGAATTATTATCACTCTTAATGATAAAGACATTTAAATGCAAAGATATTGAAAAGCTATTTAAGGGAAAGTTTATTAAAAAGCTGCCAACAAAATTCAACGTGTCATTTCTTGCGTTTGCACAACAATATGGTGTCCATCTGTTTTCAATTGATTAGCAATGATATGTTGTTTTCTTTTCATTTATTGACAAATTTTTTTGTTAGAAATAAAAAAATAAATTTCACAAAAGATTCATATGATTTTCCGTTAACATCAGAAGTGAAATATACATGCATAATGAATTTCTCTAATTTTATATTCAGCTACCAGTCTTAGTTCATATATTAATTTAATTATAATAAACTGGATAATTTTTTTTATATATTTTTTAATTATTTCTTGTTATAGTTTTTCAGAAAATTATTTTGGCAAATAATGTTGAGGGCGTCGTTCCTCGCTATTTATTCTCTGGATCACGCGAACAAGTCGCGGAACGACGGCGAAGAGGAAACGCCCTTAACTTAATGGCAGTGGGCCGACGTAGTGGGAGTTAATTGACGACAGACCCTAATACCGGTTACCTTCTTTTGCCAACCTCTCCTGTAAAGAAGCGCTCACAAAAGCAAGTTATGATTTTTAATACATCATGGTGCAACCACTTTGATTGCCTTTTTCTGTGTGCTGGATTTTATTATCTTTTGCTATTTTGCCTAGTGCTTGTAAAGGTATAGTTAAAAGGGTTGGCTCTAATACTTTCAGGTAACTTAATCCGTGACCTAATCCGAGTTGGCCAAAGTGATTATCTCCACAACCATAAATCAAACCATTGTTAAGTAAAATCAAGGTATGATGGTTACCTGCGGTGATATTTATAGCCTTTGTGGCTTTTGGTAGCCTCAAGCATTGTAGTTA
>CAWFQC010000045.1:0-80928 GCA_963817645.1 uncultured Gammaproteobacteria bacterium
TGTTAATTTGTCTTCTTCCGATAGTTCATCCATTCCTAAGATAGCAATAATATCTTTTAGTTCTTTGTATCGTTGCAATGTATTTTGAACTGCACGCGCAATTTGATAATGTTCTTGACCTATGACAAGTGGGTCCAATTGACGGCTGGTAGAATCCAAAGGATCGATAGCAGGATAAATTCCTAATTCAGCAATTTGACGCGATAATACAACGGTTGCATCCAAGTGCGCGAAGGTAGTTGCTGGAGAAGGATCTGTTAAATCATCTGCCGGAACATATACTGCTTGGATAGAAGTAATAGATCCGATCTTAGTTGAGGTAATGCGCTCCTGTAACATACCCATCTCCTCAGCCAACGTAGGTTGATAGCCTACTGCAGACGGCATACGCCCTAATAATGCAGAAACTTCTGTCCCTGCTAAGGTATAACGGTAAATATTATCAATAAATAATAAGACATCACGGCCTTCATCGCGAAAAGCTTCTGCAACGGTCAAACCAGTCAAAGCAACACGCAATCGGTTTCCAGGTGGCTCATTCATTTGGCCATAAACCAATGATACCTTATCAAGTACGTTTGAATCCTTCATTTCATGATAGAAGTCATTTCCTTCGCGAGTCCGCTCTCCAACACCTGCAAAAACAGAATAACCGCTATGTTCAATAGCAATATTACGAATAAGCTCCATCATGTTTACAGTTTTACCTACTCCAGCTCCACCAAATAATCCAACTTTACCGCCCTTTGCGAAAGGACATAATAAATCAATGACCTTAATTCCTGTTTCGAGCAATTCAGTATTAACAGCTTGATCTGTGAGTTTTGGTGGAGAACGATGTATTGGAAGGAACGTATCTGATGGGATTTCACCCTGTTCATCTATAGGGTTGCCCAATACATCCATAATACGGCCGAGTGTTTCTTTGCCAACCGGTACAGTAATAGGCCCTTCAGTATTAATGACTGCAAGCCCTCTTCTTAAACCATCGGAGGGCCCCATTGCAATAGTTCTTACTACACCGTCTCCAAGCTGCTGTTGCACTTCAAGGATAAGATTGGTATCTACTACTTTTAAAGCGTTGTAAATCTTAGGAACATTCCTACTTGGAAACTCAACGTCAACAACTGCACCAATAATCTCAACTATTTTTCCAGTCATGATTTCTCAATCCTCATTCATTTTTTTAAGAACGTGTTATTCTCATGGCAAATTCTTTGCACTAAATTAAACGGCAGCTGCGCCTGCCACAATTTCAGCAATTTCTTGGGTAATTGCCGCTTGTCTTGCTTTGTTATAAATCAATTGCGACTGTTTTATTATATCACCTGCATTCTCAGTGGCATTTTTCATCGCGACCATTCTTGCTGATTGCTCACATGCAATATTTGCCACCACAGCCTGATATACTATTAATTCAATGTAGCGAACTAATATTACATCTAAAATCTCTTTGGCATCGGGTTCATAAATATAATCCCAATAGACTTGCTTTTCTGCTGATGGCACAATGATAGGCAATAAGCGAGTAATACAAGGTTTTTGCGTCATGGTATTAATGAACTCGTTGGAAATTAAATAAAGAGCATCCAAACGCTCGTCATTAAAATTATCCAGCATGGTTTTCACAATACCAATCAAATCATTAATACTTGGGTTATCCCCTAAATGATCAGCTTGAGCAATTATATTCGCACCTATCCGTCTAAAGAAATTCTCTCCTTTTTTACCGATAACACAAAGGTCACTCTCAATCCCCTTTTCATTCATGGCTTGCATATCCATTAGGGCTGCTCTGAATAAATTAATGTTTAACCCACCGCAAAGACCACGATCTGTTGACACGATTATATACCCCACTCGTTTGGGGTTTTCACGTATTGTCAAGTAGGGGTGATGGTATTCGCTATGACTGCGAGAGATATGATCCATAACTTGTCGAAGTTTGTTTGCATAAGGCATAGTAAGTAACATGCGCTCTTGAGCACGCCGCATTTTACTAACCGCAACTAATTGCATGGCGCTCGTAATTTTTTGCATTTTCTTAGTGCTTGTTATTTTGTTCTTTATATCTCTACCAACTGACATTTTGACTTACCATGATTGAGTTTTCTTAAAATCTTGTATTGCTTTGTGAAGTTGATTTCCGATATCTTCATTAAAAACTGGATTATCATTGATCAATTTTAAAAGATCACTATATTTATCATGCATGAAACGTCTTAACTCTTCCTCAAAGCTAACCACTTTTTTCAGCTCCACATCATCCAAATATCCCTGGTCAGCACCAAATAAGCTAACCGCAATATCAGCAACAGAGAGAGGATTATATTGTTTTTGTTTTAATACTTCAGTGCTTCTTTGACCACGTTCTAATTGTTTTCGTGTCGTTTCATCTAAATCAGATGCAAATTGAGCAAATGCTTCCAACTCACGGTATTGAGCTTGTGCCAAACGCATCCCTCCCCCAAATTTTTTGATAATCTTAGTCTGAGCCGCTCCCCCCACTCGAGAGACCGACAACCCTGCACTAACTGCAGGACGAACACCTGAATTAAATAGGTCAGTATCAAGATAAATCTGACCATCCGTAATGGAGATAACATTAGTTGGTACGAAAGCTGAAACGTCTCCAGCTTGTGTTTCAATAATAGGCAATGCTGTTAATGATCCTGTTTTTCCTTTTACTTGACCATTGGTCATTTTTTCAACATATTCAACATTAACCCGAGCAGAGCGTTCCAATAATCTAGAATGTAAATAAAATACATCACCAGGATAAGCTTCACGACCAGGCGGTCGTTTCAATAAAAGGGAAATCTGTCGATAAGCCCAAGCATGTTTGGTTAAATCATCATAAATAATTAATGCATCACGGCCGGAATCCCTGAAATATTCACCCATCGCACAACCGCTGTAAGGAGCGATAAACTGCAAGGAGGCTGCTTCAGCTGCTGTTGCTGCAACTACAATAGTATGGTCCATTGCGCCATATTCTTCTAGCTTATGTACTACCATAGCAACAGAAGATGTCTTTTGACCAATGACAACATAAATACAAATGACACCTGTATCTTTTTGATTAATCATGGTATCAATTGCAATTGCCGTTTTGCCAGTTTGGCGGTCCCCAATAATTAATTCTCGCTGACCACGCCCGATGGGCACTAAAGCATCAATCGATTTCAAGCCGGTTTGCAAAGGTTGGTCAACTGATTGGCGGGTAATAACACCAGGCGCCACTTTCTCAATAGGTGAAAAAAATTCAGTATTGATGGGACCTTTACCGTCTATAGGACTCCCCAATGAATTAACTACACGGCCTAGAAGAGCTTCCCCTACTGGAACTTCTAAAATACGACCGGTACATTTAACAATTTGACCTTCAGCTAGATGCTCATAAGGCCCAAGAATAATAGCACCTACTGAATCTCGTTCAAGGTTAAGCGCCATTCCAAAAGTATTACCTTCGAACTCCAACATTTCGTTATTCATTGCATACTCAAGGCCATGTATTAGAGCAATACCATCTCTCAAGCTGACTATAATACCTTGACGAGAAATTTCAGGGCTCAGCTCGGCACTTGCAATACGTTTTTTAATGAGCTCACTGATTTCTGACGGACTTAATTGCACGTTTGTTTGCATCTCTTTTTTCCCCTAACTACAAATTCTTTCAGAAAGTCGGTTGAGCTTATGGCGTATTGAGTTATCTATGACCTGATCACCTGCATAAATAATTACTCCTCCCAATAACCCACTATCAATGCCAAACTCCATAATAACTTGTTTTTTTAAATAGTTTTCCAGAACATGTTGTAGTTTCTGTAACCTAGCTTGATCTATTTGATATGCACTCACCACTTTAACCTCAATGGTTTTTTCCTTTTCAGCCAAACAAGCTTCATATACTTGCACAATAGCAGGCAAGATATTCAAACGTTTTTTGGATGCCAATAAGGAAACTAAATTTTTATTTTCTGCATTCAAAGAGTCTCCTGCTATTTCAAAAAAAAGATTTTCACTTTGCTGCTTAGAAACAAGTGGATTGACCAAAACGGGTTTCATTTCTTCGTTGCTCGCAATCATTGCCAAAATATTTAAGGCATTGGCCCATTCCTTTAATGTTTTTTGTTCCAAAGCTAATTCGAAAATTGCTTTTGCATAAGGACGAGCTAAGGTGTTGACATTAGTCATAATTAAAACTCATTAATAAGCTGATCAACTAACCGATTGTTGGTTGCCTCATCAATCTTTTGGGACAAAATCTTTTCTGCTCCAGAAATGGCTAATGTGGCAACCTGCTGTAATAATTCTTGTTTTGCAGTTATTCTTTCTTGAGCTATTTGGTCTTTCGCCAAAACAATGAGCCGATCACCTTCTTCTCTTGCCTTTTCCTTTGCATCCTCAACCATTCGAGCAGAACGCTGTGTGGCTTGATCAATAATTTTTGCAGCCTCAAGCTTAGCATCACGAAGCTGCTCTACGGCTTTATGTCTGGAAAGCTCAAGCTCATGATGCCCTCTTTCTGCTGCCTCCAATCCAGCTGCAATTTGTTTTCGTCGATCCTCAAGTGCCTTCATCATTGGGGGCCAAATATACTTCATTGTTACGCCAACCAAAATCATAAAGGTAATCATTTGGCCCAATAAAGTGAGATTAATATTCACGGTTACAACCCCTCCCCTTGAGATATTTTATTGAGCTAATTTAGCGCTATGTTGAAGTAATGCAGCAACAAATGGGCTATCAACTGTAAACCATAATGCAATACCAACACCAATCATGGTGACAGCATCCAACAAGCCAGCAACAATAAACATTTTTACCTGTAATTGAGGAATCATTTCTGGCTGCCGAGCAGAACCTTCTAGGAATTTACCCCCTAGAAGACCAAAGCCAATTGCAGTTCCAAGCGCACCTAAGCCAATCAATAAGCCAACAGCAACTGCAGTTAAACCTTGAATTTGTGCAATAAATTTTAATGTTTCCATTGTTTCTCCTTTCTAGTAGGTTGAGGATTAATGATCTTCATGTGCCAAACTTAAATAAACTATGGTCAGCATCATAAAGATAAACGCTTGTAAGGTGATAATTAAAATATGGAACAAAGCCCATGGGCCACCTAAAACCCATTGAATCCAAGCAGGTAGAAGTGCAATTAGAATAAAAATTAACTCCCCTGCATATAGATTTCCAAAAAGTCGTAAGGAAAGAGAAATTGGTTTTGCACATTCCTCAACAAATCGTAGGAAGAAATTAAAAGGCATAACCAATACATTCCAGGGAAAAGGGTACGGGCCAAAAGGGCGTAAGAAATACTCTTTAAAAACACCCTTAGCACCTTTTATTTTAAAGCTATAAAAAATAATCAATATAAAGACAGAAATCGACATAGCAAAAGTCGCGCTCAAATCATTAGTGGGAACGGATCTGAGATAGGGAATTCCCAAAAACCTAGCAAGAAGTGGGAGAAGATCAACTGGTAACAGGTCCATTGCGTTCATTAGAAAAATCCAAACAAAAATTGTCAGTGCTAAAGGTGCAATTAAAGCACTGCGCCCATGGAATGAATCTTTAACCTGTGAATTAACAAATTCAAATAATACTTCCACAAAATTTTGAAGCTTATTCGGTACATTAGGGGTGGCATGTTTAACCACTTTTCTGAATAAAAAAATAAATGATAAGCCAAGTAATAACGATATAAATAACGTATCTAAATGTAATGTCCAAAAGCCTCCATTGCCTAATGACAATGTCTTTACATCAAACCGCAGATTGGTTAAATGATGCTGGATATATTCTGCTGCATTTGCTGGACTTTCCACATTCATAATTTGTTAACCGCTTGATGTCTAAAAAGGGCCGAAAACCAAAAAGTAAATTGGGCTACTAGATAACCCACAAAAATCGCTAATTTATTCGTATTAAAATACTTAAATGCCACCCAAAAAAGCAATACCGTAATAAGAAATTTGACTATTTCACTTATATAAAATGAGGCAATAATCTGCTGAGTAGCCTGAGCGCCGGTACGAGCAAACAACTTATGAGCAAAATATAAATTCGGTATTATGCAAATGATTCCTCCCCATAAAAAGGAGAAGGCAATAATTACATTGCTCAACAAATACAATAATGCAGTTATTATCAGAATTACGACTATCTGCATGTAGATATAGCCAAAGGCAACACTTCTTATCGCATTTAAGATTGGTTTGGCCACTCACACCTCTCTTTGGCTTCCCAACAAGACCGCGCAGTATAAATGATTTTACAGCCACTCCACAATAGCTTTAAGGCTTTTAGCCTTTAATGAATTGGAAGGATATAGCTAATCATCTTTTTTTTCAAAAATTTCTCGTATTATTTATCTAAAAAGTGATCCAAAACAACATTAAGTTGCTCGTGGCTGCGATAGTAAATAATTAACTTACCTCTCTTTCCCTCTTTTTCTTTAATACTGACTCGAACCCCCAGCTTTTTCGCTAATGCTTTTTCACGACCTATTAAGTTGAGATCTTTTTCCTTAGGCTCAGGTATATCAGCTAAGTTTAACAGCCTCCTGATATATAGCTCAGTTTCACGAACTGATAAACCCTTCAGTGCAATTTGGTTTGCTATTTGCCGCTGCCTGTCATCATCGAGTGACAGGAGAGCTCGAGCATGCCCCATTTCCAGTTCTCCCTTCTCTACCATCTGCTTCACTTCATCGCATAAGCTTAGTAACCTTAGTAGATTACTAATGGTTGCCCTTGATTTTCCCACAATTTTCGCAACTTCTTGATGAGTTAGCTTGAACTCTTCACTCAGCCTTTGCAATGCAATTGCCTCTTCAATGGCATTGAGATTTTCTCGTTGTATATTTTCAATGAGTGCCATAGCAATTACCGCATTGTCGGGGATTTCTCGAACAAGGGCCGGTATGTTGTCAAGGCCCACAAGCTTAGCAGCCCGCCAGCGACGTTCACCTGCAACAATCTCGTAGCAATTTGGATTTATACTTCTTACAACAATTGGCTGTATTATTCCTTGCGAACGAATAGATTCAGCCAACTCTTCTAATGTTTGATTATCTATTTCTCTACGAGGTTGATACTTCCCTGGCCTGATGCTTTCAAGTGGTAAGTGTTTTAAATAGGTAGTTTCCTCATTGCTATCTTTTACTGATATCTGCTTATCCTCAGTTGTCATTCGACTAAGTAATTCGTTCAAACCTAGATCGCTTAGCCCGCGACCTAACCCTCTCTTTTTGGTTTTAGTTGACATTTGCAGTCACCTTTTGGCATTTGTTACAACCCACACTTGGGTCACCTGTGTGGAATAACTTAGACAGTTTAGCTTTCCCTCTTTCCATTATCTTGTACCCTTCTTCATATTCAAAAATTTAAGAGTTATTTCAAACATGTTCCTAACTCATGACTTCGTGTCCTTGCCTTCGTAATAATTCTCCGGCCAACGCTAAATAGGCTGCCGCTCCTTGTGATTTATTGTCGTACATTAAAATGGGCAAACCATGGCTAGGTGCTTCAGCCAAACGTATATTTCGAGGAATAACAGTCTGGAATACTCTCTCACCAAAATGGTCAATCAACTGTTCAGAGACATCAATAGCTAAGCGATTGCGGCCATCGTACATGGTACGCAGCAGCCCTTCCAGTTTTAAAGAAGGATTAGCATTTTGCCGCAATCGATCAACAGTACTTAATAAACCTGCTAAACCTTCCATTGCATAGTATTCACATTGCATTGGAATTAGGATCGAGTTTGATGCAACTAAGGCGTTAACTGTTAGCATGTTAAGTGAAGGTGGACAGTCTATCAGTATATAGTCATATGCATTTTGAATTTCATTCAGACTCGCGCTTAATAAAAATTCTCTATCCTGTTGTTTGAGCAAACGTACTTCTGCAAGAGTAAGTCTATTGTCTGATGGCAATAGGTCAAAAAAGCTATTAGTTTTGACAATGGCTTGTGGAATGGAGATACCTCCAAGCAACACTTCATTCAAGGTATTGTCTAGTTGCCAAGTTTTAATCCCACAGCCAACAGAAGCATTTCCTTGAGGATCAATGTCAATGAGCAATATTCGCCGCTTGGTCGCTGCTAAAGAAGCAGCAAGATTAATACAAGTGGTCGTTTTCCCAACCCCTCCTTTTTGATTTGCAATGGCAATTACCTTATTCATTACTTAGCCCTTTTATACATACCAAATGCCTTTTTTCTGCCAACCCAGGAATCATCAATTCATAAACTTTAAAGGGGTAGGTCACACTTTGTAACTCTGCCTGTGGATAAGTTCCTTTCATTACCAGTAACTCTCCACCGGAACAAAAAATATTTTGAGTACAAGTTATTATTTTATCTAACTTAGAGAAAGCACGCGTCACAATCGTATCAAAACAATGAAGAGGTTTATATTTTTCAATTCGCTCTTGAATAATTTTTACATTCTTAAGCTGTAGCTCTCCAACCACTTGGGTCAAAAACCTGGCTTTTTTTCCATTGCTATCTAACAAAGTAAATTGCTTGCTTAAAAGCGCTAGGGCACAAGGAATACCTGGAAAACCAGCACCTGAACCCATATCCAAAATAACCTCTCCTTGAATATAAGGAACGATGCTCAGGCTGTCTAAAAAATGACGAGTTACAATATCTTCGGGACAATCAATAGCGGTTAAGTTATAGGCTTTGTTCCATTTCAGCAAAATTTCCATAAAATGGATAAGCTTATTTAAGGAAGACTCCGGCATTTCAATTTGCAAAGCCAAAATGCCATTTTTAAGTTCTACCCATAATTTCTCACCAAATTGCTGTTTCATGGAGTTAACTTTTAGTCTTTAGAATGGTTTCAACTGCCGAATTTAGGTTTAAAGATGCTTGCCAAATGGGATGCTAGTTGAAAAAGTTTTCTCTAACATGTTCCTAAGCATCCCATCTTTGCTCAATTTTGTCACGTTCTTATTAAAATCCTTAAGGTTTTCGTCCCCCTGTTTTTTTAAGATAAACTAGCAGCAGGGAAATCGCTGCAGGCGTGACTCCGGGGATACGCGATGCCTGGCCAATGGTAGAGGGCTTAACCTCTATTAATTTTTGGCGAACCTCACTGGATAATCCTTGGACCTGATAATAATCAATAGTTGACGATAACCTTGTTTCTTCATTCAAGCGTTGACGTTCTATTTCAGCATATTGTCTTCTGATATATCCCTCATACTTGGCTTGGATTTCTACTTGCTCCGCCACTTTCGGATCCTTGATCACACTTTCAAGCCCTTTTATATCCATTAAACGTTGGTAATTTGCTTCGGGGCGTTTTAATAAATCCATTAGCCGATATTCTCTCTCTAAAGGCTTACCTAACACTTTGCCAACTTCAATTCCACAAGGGGTATTAGGCAATACCCAGGTGGTCAGCAAACGTTGTTTTTCCAGTTCAATGCTTTCTCTTTTTTTCTCGTATAATTCCCATTGAGCTTCATCAATTAGCCCCAGCTTTCGAGCTATTTCAGTCAATCTAAGATCCGCATTATCTTCTCGAAGAATTAATCGATATTCTGCACGGCTTGTGAACATTCGATAAGGTTCTTGTGTACCTGCCGTGATAAGGTCATCGATCAGTACGCCGATATAGGCTTCATCACGACGTGGTGACCACAAGTCAAGACCTTTTGCCTTCCTGGCAGCATTTAAACCCGCAATTAAGCCTTGTGCTCCTGCTTCCTCATAACCTGTCGTTCCATTTATCTGACCTGCAAAAAATAATCCTTGAATTGACTTTGTTTCTAAATAAGGAGTTAAATCTCTTGGATCAAAAAAATCATACTCAATGGCATAACCTGGTCTTGTAATGTGAGCATTCTCAAGCCCCTGGATAGTTCGTAAAAATTTTATCTGCACATCGAAGGGTAAGCTTGTTGATATACCGTTAGGATACACCTCTTGATTTGAAAGACCTTCTGGCTCTAAAAAAATTTGATGGGATTGTTTATCAGCAAACCGCACCACTTTGTCCTCAATGGAAGGGCAATAGCGAGGGCCAACTCCCTCTATAATTCCATTATACAATGGCGAACGGCTAAAATTTTCTTGGATAATTTCATGGGTGAGAGTATTGGTGTGTGTAATGTAGCAATCAATTTGTCTTGGATGCTGCAAAGTGCCTATGAATGAAAAGCAAGGGGTTGGGTTATCCCCTGGTTGATTAGCTACTTTATTGTAATCAATTGTTCGACCATCAACTCGAGGTGGTGTTCCCGTTTTTAATCGATTCACCCTAAAGGGTAAACTTCGCAACTTTGCCGCTAGCGTGATGGCAGGAGGATCGCCTGCTCTTCCTCCTTTGTAATTTTCAAGACCTATATGAATCTTGCCTTCAAGGAAAGTGCCCACTGTCAATACCACTTGTCTTGCAAAAAATTTAATTTTCATCTGCGTACTAACACCAATCACCTGATCCTTTTCCAATAAAATGTCATCAACAGCTTGTTGGAAAATTTTAAGGTTGGGTTGATTTTCAAGGATACAACGGATTGCCTGTTTATACAGGACTCGATCAGCTTGTGCTCGTGTAGCTTGTACCGCTGGACCCTTGCTGGAATTCAATATACGAAAATGGATTCCAGCTAAATCGATTGCTCTGGCCATTGCTCCGCCCATTGCATCAATTTCTTTTACTAGATGACCTTTACCAATTCCTCCAATTGCTGGATTACAAGACATTTGCCCCAAAGTTTCAATATTATGGGTAAGCAGCAAAGTGCTAACTCCCATCCTCGCACAAGCCAGGGCTGCTTCGGTGCCAGCATGACCTCCGCCTACAATGATGACATCAAAATGATACTGACTCATAAACTTCTACTATTTTTAACTATTATTTACCAATACAAAAAGACGAAAAAATAATTTTAAGTAAATCATCGTTTCTAAACTCGCCGGTAATTTCTCCCAAAGCTTTTTGGGCTCCGCGCAGGTCTTCCGCAACAAGCTCTCCTGCCTTGTATACAACTAATTGCTCTAATGCGCGCTTCAAACATTGTCTAGCCTCTTGCAATGCTTCAAGATGCCTCCTCCTGGCTATGAAAACATTTTCCTCTCCTTGATAACCTGCACATTTTTTTAAATGTTCTCTTAATTCGATATTTCCCAATCCCGTCGTTGCAGACAGATTAATAACAACAATTTGGGTATCGCTGATGGTTTGGCAAACAACCTCTTCTTTGGTCAAATCTATTTTATTACGAATAATAGTCAACTTTTCTTGATAGGCATTTAATTCTTTCACCAATGGATGCTCATTAATATTCGCAAACTGGTTCTGAGTCGCATCTATAACAAGCAGGATCCGATCGGCATTGGGAATTTCGTTCCAAGCCCTTCGCACTCCTTCAGCTTCTATCATATCGAGGGTAGAACGCAAACCAGCCGTATCCACTAAGCATAAAGGCATACCATCAATTAAAATATTTTCTCTAATGATATCTCTTGTCGTACCGGGTATTTGAC
This sequence comes from uncultured Gammaproteobacteria bacterium, assembly GCA_963817645.1. Taxonomy (GTDB): domain Bacteria; phylum Pseudomonadota; class Gammaproteobacteria; order UBA6002; family UBA6002; genus UBA6002. The sequence continues at coordinate 11,509 of CAWFQC010000045.1, forward strand.
TGACGATAGCTGTATTTTCACCACTTAGTAAATTAAGAAGGCTAGATTTGCCTGCGTTAGGCAAACCTGCTATGACTACTTTAAGACCCTCTTTTAGTGCTTTTCCTTGTCTTGCACGAATAAAGATATTTTCTAACTGATGATTTATTTCATTCAATTTATTGAGAATTTTGCCATCAGATAAAAAATCGATCTCTTCTTCAGGAAAATCTATCGCAGCTTCGACATAAATACGAAGCGCAATGATCTTTTCCACCAAAAGATTTATTTCACTGGAAAATTTTCCTTGCAAGGAATGGATTGCGCTTCGAGCCGCTTGTGTTGATTGGGCCTCAATAAGATCAGCAATTGCTTCGGCTTGGGTTAAATCTATTTTATTGTTTAAAAATGCCCTTTGAGTAAACTCCCCAGGCGTTGCCATTCGCGCACCAAGTGACAATATTCTCTGTAGAAGCCTATCCATCACTACATTACCACCATGCCCGTGCAACTCAAGCACATCCTCCCCAGTAAATGAATGAGGGCCTTTGAAGTACAAGGCAATCCCTTGATCAATTGCTTCTCCGTCAGCATCCTTAAATTGGCAAAAGGTTGCATAGCGTGCTTGTGGAAAAGCGTCTAATAGGGAATAGATGATGGGTTCTAAAATCTTACCTGAGATCCGAATAATGCCGACCCCCCCTTGCCCAGGTGGAGTTGCACGAGCAACAATAATATCCTGAGAATTAGAATACATGTCAACGGCTACTACTAAATCGTCCCTTAGCAACTGATTTCTTCTTAGGACCTTTATTATCAACTTTTCGCATTATATACCATTGTTGAAGTATCGATAGACAATTATTAACGATCCAATATAGTACTAGACCAGCCGGAAAGGTGGCAAATAACACGGTGAAGACGACAGGAAACAGCATCATCATCTTCGCTTGAACAGGATCTGGTGGTGGTGGATTTAATTTTTGCTGAAGCATCCAGCTAAGCCCCATCAAGACGGGTAAAACATAATATGGATCTTTTACAGATAAATCGTGAATCCAGAAAATAAAAGGAGCTTGCCTTAATTGTACGCTTTCAATTAGTACATAATAAAGAGCAATGAAGACAGGTATCTGGATAACCATCGGCAAACAACCACCTAAAGGGTTTACTTTTTCTTTACGATAAAGTTCCATAGTAGCCTGGCTTAATTTTTGCCGATCATCTCCGTAGCGGTCTTTAAGTGCAAGCAAACGTGGTTGCAGATTTTTCATTCGAGCCATAGAGCGATAACTGGACTCAGAAAGTTTATAAAATAATAACTTTATGAGTACTGTCACAAGGATAATGGCTAATCCCCAATTATGTACAAAGAGGTATATCCACTCCATTACCTTTAAAATAGGCACTGAAAAAATTGAAAACCAACCATAGTCAATGACAAGGTCAAGGTGAGGGGCTACTTGTTGTAATTTATCGGCCATTTCCGGCCCAGCATAAAAAAGAGTTCCAATGGTTTTAGTCGTGTTTGAAGGCACTGTAATTTCTGGTGTTTGAAAGCCAATCGTATAAATCTTATCTTGAGGTTTATTGGTTGGTCCAATGGAAGCGGTACTGCTGTAGTAGTTTAACGTATCATTTGCATTTGGAATCCAAGAACTTACAAAATAGCGTTCTTGCATAGCAAGCCAACCACCTTTAATAGTTCGATCAAGATTGTTCTTATCCATATCTTTGTAACTAATTTTTTCATAGGGCTTATTAGCACTTGATATGGCCGCGCCTTTATAGGTATGAAGCCCAAAGGTTCCCGTATCATCGGATAAACCTCTGCGCATAATCCTTGCATACATATTACCAACCCAAGGTTTGTTACTAGGGTTAATTACTTGGTAATTTATCTTTATATCGTATTTGTCTCGTTGAAAAAGATAGATTTTCTTTATTTCTTGACCATCATTTTTAGCACTAAGAACAATTGAAAGTTTGTCCTGTCGGGGTTGGAGTTGATATTGTACGTTGGGTATTTCAAATACTAGGTTCGAGGTATCAAGCCCATTTTTATCAACAAGCCCGCTTTGAGCAGCATAGTAATTTGCTTGAGCATCGGTTAGTAAAGTTTCAGGGGCCTTATTTCCGTAAGAAACAGGGTATTTTCGTAATTTTAAGGAGAGAATATTGCCCCCCATTTTATCAATTTTCACATCCAATATATCGGTTTTCACTTCAATCAAATGATCTTTAGGTATTGTCCTATTTTGAGTTGTTTCCGGACTTCGTATGCTTGTTTTTGCAGTTGGAGCTATTGTAGAAACCGCCGGAATAGGTTTTGGAGCGTAATCAATTTGCCAGGCATTCCACAATAGGAACCCGACAATAGCAAGAGCAAAATATAAAAAAATTTTTGTATCGTACATTCTGTTGACTTCGAAATTGAATTTCTTGTTAACCTAAGGCTTATTGATTTGTTCGCAATTTACAGCCTGGTTATCCAAGATAATTAATGGGTCATAACCACCTGGATGGAATGGGTGGCAACGGATAATTCGCATAAAAATTAAAGAAAAACCCTTGAAAATATTATAATGCGTCAATGCTTCCACAGCATAATGTGAGCAACTCGGAAAAAAACGACAACGAGGCCCTAACTGCGGACTGATTAAATATTGATACCCTCTCAAAATTAAAATCAGCCCCTTTCGTAAAAGGTGATAACTTTTGTCCACAAAAGTTCTAAGCATGCAATTATCTCTGAATTATTTAGTTCTAATAAAGAAGAATAAACAGAGAAAACCATATCTAAACAGATCCCTAGCTCGTTTTTGTTAACTCTGAAACATTCTCTAATTAATCGTTTGATTCTATTTCTATCAACAGCTCGCTTTATCTGTCTCTTGGAAATAGAAACACCCAAACGAGAACAAGTTACGTTATTCACGCAAACTAATACACAAATACCTTGATATCGAAATTTTCGAGCATTTTTATAAACATGTTGAAAACTTTTAGGTGAATGCAGCCTATCGTCATGACCTAACTGATTTTTTTTAAGCACTTAGCTTTTTTCGACCCTTTTGCCTTCTTTTGTTTATGATTAGACGTCCTTTGGAAGTTGACATTCTTGCTCGAAAGCCATGCACACGCTTACGCTTCAAATTACTGGGTTGAAATGTTCTTTTCATTGCTTTCTCTTAGTTAATGAATTCAAGACAGTTAAGCATAACAGGGCTCCTGTTTTTTTCAAAGAAAATTCTTAAAAGGTCGAATGTCAAAAAAGTGATTCTTGCTAATAATAATTAATTTATTAATAGCTTATTGTGGTTATTATAGAGGGGTATAATTGTTAGTAACTTAAAAAAAATCATCTAAAACAGATGCTTAAACTGTTTTCTGGTTAAATTAGCTTGTGGATAACTATGGGGATAATCTTGTTTAACTTATAATAACTTTTGATAGCTTCACTTTTTCATCTAGTTATCCACAATTAGATCACAGCATTTCAGACATGTTCGATTTAAATCACAAAAGGTGAAATATTGGATCCTATGTGATAATGTTCCCTTCTCCTAAAATTTAAAAACAAGGATGGAAGAGATGAAGACCTACAAAAAAATCTTATTAGCTGTAGAATTAGATCCAACTTGCGATGATCTTCCTTCTGCTAAAGCAAAAGAAATAAGCGAAGAATTCGGAGCAGAGCTATATGTTCTCCATGCGATTGAGCATTTGAGTAGTTCTGGTGCTGCTTATGGGGTAGTTGCAGGTGCTGATATTGAAGAAATGCTTCTTGAAAATGCTAAAGAATCAATGAGTAAATTAGCCGATCAACTGAGTTTATCTCCAGAGCATCAACTCCTAAAGGTAGGTCCTGCAAAAACATTGATTCTAGAAGAAGCAGATAGCTTAGACATAGATCTAATCATTGTTGGAAGCCACGGGCGTCATGGTATTCGTCTACTGCTAGGTTCAACAGCCAATGCTGTTTTGCATGGGGCCAAATGCGATGTTTTAGCTGTTCGGCTAAAGGAATAGGTTAAATTTAGGCTCTAAGAGCCTAAATTTATTTTTTAAGTTTGGCAAAATAAAATCCATCCATTCCCAGATGCATGCCTGGCAAGATTTGCCTACCTAATTTTAAAGGCAGTCCCCAGGGGGTATTAATAGCTTGTACTTGGCATTCTTCGTGAGTGTCAATAAAAGTTTGAATAATTTGTTCATTCTCTTCGGGTAAGATAGAGCAAGTTACATATAATAAAGTGCCACCTGTTTTTAGTAATTGCCACATCGTTGTGAGCGCTTTTAATTGAATATTTGTCAGTAATGGAATATCTTGAGGCGTTCGCAGTAATTTGATATCAGGATGACGTTTAATAACCCCAGTAGCACTACAAGGAGCATCTAGCAAGATTCGATCAAATAATTTCCCATCCCACCAGTCTAGACAAGTAATGTCTTGACAGATGATTTTGGCTGTTAACTGGAGCCTGCTGAGATTTTGACGCAGCTTTTCCAAACGAGAAGAATCATTATCAACAGCTACTAACTCATCTAATTTGGGCTGAATCTGTAAGATATGGCTTGTTTTTCCTCCTGGGGCAGCACAGGCGTCAAGAATCCTTTCCCCTTCACAAGGCATTAATAGCTCAGCAGCAAGTTGCGCAGAACCATCTTGGATAAAGACCCATCCTGCATTAAATCCAGGTAAGAGGGTGACATCAACTGGTTTACAGACTATCACCCCACTTTGGGTCAGGGGCAGTATTTTGGCTTTGATCTGTTGATCCTCTAGAAGTTTTAGATAATGCTCTCGTGATACCTTCCTTTGATTTATTCTCAAGCATTGAGGGGGATGTTCATTATTGGTTTCAAGGATTAATCGCCAATTGGCAGGCCATGCATCTTTTATTTTTTTTATCAGCCAAAAGGGGTGGGCATAAAAGGCTTCTTCATGTTCGAGTATCTCTTGCCTTAAAATATCTTCTTTTTTCAGAAAATTTCTCAGGATGCCATTTATTAATTTTGTTCCCCATTCCTTTTTCAAACCTCGAGCTGCGAGGACCGTTTCAGAAAGAGCTGCATGAGGAGGTATTCGGGTAAATAGTAGTTGATAAAGCCCAATTAGTATTAAAATATAGATGTCTTGGTCTTTGATTCGCAGTGGTTTCTGTAAAAAATAATTAGCGATGAATGTTAGGCGATAGTACCAACGCGCTACACCATAACATAACTCCTGAACCAGAGCTTTGTTTTTGATATCGACTTTTGCCATGTCATTTTTGAGGAAACTAAGGGTTTTTTTCTGTTGGATTAGTTTGAGCAAAATTTTAGCTGCTTGTAAGCGTGAGGTCATTTACTAGCTACTTTGTAAAAGAGAGACATCGCCAATTAGAAGAAATAAATTTCTCAAATTATTCAATAAAATAAGACGATTGTTTCTGATATCTTCTTCTTCAGTCATAACCATAACTTTATCAAAAAAACGATCAATTGGATCTTTTAGTTGAGCTAATAAAGTAAGTGCTTCAGTATATTGATTCTGCTTACAAAGCTCTTCTACTTCTTTGGTCATTTTCTCAATGAGGGTGACTAACTCTTTTTCTGCAGGGTGTTGCAAAATTCCATAGTTCAAATGATTGTGAGAAGGTTTTGATGCTTGCTTTAAAATGTTGGTTACACGTTTGTTGGCGCTAGTTAAAGCCAACGCTTCGGGGAATTTTTGAAAATGTACAATCGCTTTTATGCGTTTGTCAAAATCAAGCGGTGAAGTTGGATACCTAGCTAGTACAGAAGCATAGACATCAGGTGGCACTTCTCTTTCAAGATACCATCTCCGTAATCTTTCCATTGTAAAGTCTAAGGTTTCCTCAATAGCTTTGCTATTTTCAAGATAGGGATAGCCCTTTTTTGCTCCTATTAGCAGGGTTTTAAGATCAAGTGGTAACTGGTTCTCAATTAAAATTCGAAGTATCCCCATGGCAGCTCGTCGTAAGGCGAAGGGGTCTTTCTCACCTGTGGGAGCTTGGTATATGCCAAAAATGCCAATCAAAGTATCTAATCTGTCTGCAAGCGCAACCACACTACCAATAATGCTTTTTGGAATATCATCGCCGGAAAAACGTGGTAAATAATGTTCCTTGATTGCTATGGCAATATCAAGTAGCTCATTATCCTTAAGAGCATAGTAGTACCCCATAATACCTTGTAACTCAGGAAATTCTCCTACCATCTCTGTCGTTAAATCAGCTTTACAGAGTAGTCCAGCTCGAGCTCCTAATTGGGCATCTGTTTGTAATTGTGCGCTGATATAGCCTGCTAGCTTAGAAATGCGGTTGACTTTGTCATGCATCGTTCCCAATTTATGCGCAAAGACCACAGTCCTTAGGTTTTCTAAATAATGTTCAAGTCCATGTTTTAGGTCTGTGCGATAAAAAAATTCGGCATCTGATAACCTTGCTAACATAACTCGTTCGTTACCAATGACCACTTGCCGTGGTTCTTTGCTCTCAATATTAGCAACAGCGATAAAGTAAGGCTTAAGTTGTTTTGAAGAGTCTATAATTGGAAAGCACTTTTGATGCACTTTCATAACAGAGATTAATGCTTCCGGTGGAACCTGTAGGAAACGCGGGTCAAAACTTCCTAAGAATGCTACAGGCCATTCAACTAAACCTGTGACTTCGTCAAGTAAATCTTCCTCAATAATCACTTGCCCTTTAGATTTTCCAAGGGAAATGATTCTTTCTCGAATTATTGATTTTCTTTGTTGGTAACTAGGTACAACATAGCCCTTTTTTTCTAATTGCAGGGTATAGTCATTAGGCTCTTTAATTTCAAGAGGGCCTGGATGATGGAATCGATGCCCAAATGTTTGATTACCAGATTGCAAGCCGAACAGTTGGCAAGGAACAACTTGATTACCATATATCATCAATATCCAGTGGACAGGCCGAATAAAAGGAGTGGTATGTTCACCCCAGTTCATAGGTTTTGCTATGGGCAATCCATCTAACGCTTTTTTAACCAGTTTTGGGGCAAGTTTAAAAATACATTCACCCTGTATGGTATTTGCATAATATAGGCATTTTCCCTTAGGTGTATCTTTAATTTCAAGCGATGAAAAAGCAACCTGGCAAGCTTTTGCAAAGCCAAGTGCGGCAGCAGTTGGGTTCCCTGATGCATCATAAGCAACAGCTATGCTAGGACCTATTTTTTCGAGAGTGCGATCTGGTTGTTGAGAGGTTAACGATGTAATTAGAAGCCCAATTCGCCTAGGAGTTGCGAATATTTTAATTTCATCATAAGACAATTGTGACTCAACCATTGCATGTGCTAATTGATCACAAAAACAAGAAGCAAGCTGGTACAAAGGTTTTGGCGGGAGCTCCTCCGTGCCTATTTCAACTAAAAAGTCGCTTCTTGTTTGTCTCATTTGTTCCTCAATTTAGGAGAAAATTGCATTTGCATCCCGTTTCTTTAAACTAAATTCTCTTTATTAACATAGGGAAACCTAATTCCTCTCTAGATTGGTAATAAGCTTTTGCCACAGCAAAAGCTAACTTTCTGACTCGCAAAATATATCGTTGTCTTTCGGTCACAGAAATAGCATGTCTTGCATCCAACATATTAAAGGCATGAGATGCCTTTAAAACCATTTCATAAGCTGGCAGAGGTAAATTATGTGTGTTTAGTCTTTGGCTTTCTTCTTCATAAAAATTAAATTGCTCAAACAGATGATCGACATTGGCATATTCAAAGTTGTAAATTGACATCTCCAGTTCGTTTTGATGAAAAACATCACCATAGGAAATATTGCCATTAGGGGTATGGGCCCAAACAAGATCAAATAGACTTTCAACGCCTTGAAGGTGCATAGCAATTCGCTCAAGACCATAGGTAATTTCACCAGTTACTGGACGACATGCTAAACCACCGATTTGTTGGAAATAGGTAAATTGGGTAATTTCCATACCATTTAGCCAGACCTCCCAACCAAGGCCCCATGCTCCTAATGTGGGAGATGCCCAATTATCTTCCACAAAGCGAATGTCAAGGACGAGAGGATCAATACCTAAAAATCTTAATGAGTCAATATAAAGTTCTTGAATGCTATCCGGAGAAGGCTTTAATACTACTTGAAATTGATAGAAATGTTGAGTGCGATTAGGACTATCTCCATAGCGGCCATCTTTAGGTCGGCGTGATGGTTGCACATAAGCTGTGTGCCAGGGTTCAGGACCTATTGCACGTAGGAAACTTGCTGTATGAAAAGTGCCTGCACCTACCTCTATATCATAGGGCTGAAGGATAACACAACCTTGTTGTGCCCAATAAGTTTGTAAGGAAAAGATCATCCCTTGAAATGTGTTGACTTCCATTTCCTTAGAACAGTTACTTAAAATCATTTCTTTACACCGAAATGAGTTCTTATTTCTGACCCAAAATGGCCAGGTTATCTACGCACTTTAGAAATAGCTTTCTTCAAATTATCTATTGTTACAGTGCCAGGCACATATTCAACATGGGTCCCGTCTCGATTGACCACAATAAATGCAGGCGTACCCAGGAGACCTAAGTCTTGTGCCAATTTGAAGTTGCTATTTAATTGATCCTCAACTGCTTTATTTTTCATATCAGCTTGTAATTGACTCGTGTTTAACCCTGAGCTCTTGGCAATTTCCAGTATTTTTTCATTAGTTAGCGGAGATGCTGCTTGTAGCAGTCCCTTATGAAAAGCTAAAAACTTATCCGGACCTTGTTTAATTGCAGCAATAGAGGCTTGAGCGGCATATTTTGAGGAGCCACCAAATATAGGTAACTCTTTAACTACAACACGTAAGTTGTTATCTGACTTGATCAGGTTATCGATAACTGTCGACATTTCCTTGCAATGGGTGCATTGATAATCTAAGAATTCAACTGCCGTAACATCACCGTTGAGATTGCCTACTGTGGGGCTTGAGGGTGAGTTGAATAATGTTTTGATATTCTTGGAGACGGCTTGTTGTGTTTTAGTCTTAGCTTTTGCTAATTCCTGTTCCTGATAGGCTTGTGAAGCTTCAATCAATACTTGTGGGTTTTGGACTAAATAGTCGTGAATAATTTTTTGCAGTTCTTTGACTTGTGATTCAGTAAATGTATTAGCCTTTACAGCCATACCTGTGCTTGCTGGGTTGGTTGCTGAGGATGTTTGCGTAGCTTGCGTCATCGAGGAGACAAAAATGGCAAGGGAAAACAAACCCACCGCCAAAATTTGGTTTATCTTCACTGTCGTTTCCTTCTAAACTAAGTTATTAACTACTAAACAGTAGCATGGCAGTTAATCAAGTCAAGCAGAGATATCAACAATTTCAGACATGTTCCTTATATAGCTCTTCTTTAATTTTGTTCATTGCATTCTTCTCTAGTTGTCGAATTCTTTCAGCAGAAATATTATATTTATTTGCCAATTCATGAAGGGTTGCTTTGTTTTCGACTAACCAGCGCTGTTTCAGAATGTCTTGACTTCGTTGATCCAGATTGTCTAAAGCATAATGCAGTCGCTGCTCTTGATCTTCTGACCAATCCTCGGCTTCTAGTCGTGTAGCTGGATCGTAGCGGCCGTCTTCAAGATAGTGAACGGGGGAGTGCCATTCCTCTCCTTCGTCTAAAGTAATAGGGTCAAATGCTTCATCTTGCAAATGCAAACGTGCTTCCATACTACGAACGTCTTTTTCACTTACTTTCAGATCTTTAGCTATATTCTCCACTTCTGTCTTGGAGAACCATGTTAAGTGTTTAGTAGCCTTTCTTAAATTAAAAAATAATTTACGTTGGGCTTTAGTGGTTGCAATTTTAACAATTTTCCAGTTGCGGAGAATGAATTCATGTATTTCAGCTTTAATCCAATGAATTGCAAATGATACTAGTCGAACCCCCACTTCTGGGTTAAAGCGTTTAACTGCTTTCATGAGACCAATATTGCCTTCTTGGATTAGATCAGATTGCGGTAGCCCGTAGCCTGCGTAACCCTTAGCGACTCTGACAACAAAGCGTAGACGTGATAACACTAGGCGACGCGCTGCCTCTAGGTCGCCTTGATAATATAAGTCGTTGGCAAGTTGTTTTTCTTCTTCGTGACTTAGCAAAGGAACTTGATTGACCCAATGGATGTAGGCCTCTAGGCTGCCGACAGGGGCAGCAAACTGTAGTCTCTGGAGATTTTTTTCCATATTCAGTACCCATGTAATGATTTATTGTCAAATAAGAATTAACTTTAATTAGCTGTTGGCGCGAAAGTTTTCGCACCCTAAGGAATACGTTCCTATATTTAAATTCTTGCGCTATCAACATACAATTTTAGCACTCTCCGATGCACAGTGCTAATTATAAATGCATTGAATATTTGTAAAATGCGATCCAAGCACCTAGCCAACCTAAAAAAGTACTGAAAATGAGAATGCGAAATGAGGGTGGGAGATTTAAAATGACAAAGCTGCTCTGAAAGTTATAACTTTGTAACAGTTCATTGATGGGGTGTTTTAGAATGAACAAAAGTAAATAAAGCAACAATAGCGTGATAAGTCCTGCTCCTAATCCTAAGAAAGAACCTAAGTAGAGTAAAGGTCGTCGGATGTAAGATAGTTGAGCGCCAATGAGGTCTAATAAAATCATTTCCTTATGATTTTTTTGAGTCGCTCCTTGTATTGTGTGACTAACTATCAAAATAATACCCACTCCGAAAAGACAGCTAAGTAAATAAGTTACCCGGTTTGCCAACGACAATAAGGCCAAAAGACGTTCTAGCCATTTAAAGTCCAGGTGTATAGTCTCAACCAGTGGCGTATTTTTTAATATTGTCACTAAGGTTTCCACTCCTTCTTTGTCCTGCGCTTTTAGTTTAATTAAAACAACAGGGGGAAGGGGATTATCATCCATATCGCTCAAGATAGTCTTATAATCGGTTTGTTCAGTTAATTCTCTCAAGGCTTGTCCAGGTGAGATATAAGCAATCTCGCTAATCAATGGATTTAATGTTAATTGATTTGTCCAGTTTTTAATCTCAGATTCCTGGCTTGTAGACTTAAGATAAAGAGTCACTTGATTGCTGGCATGCAATTTTTCTGCGATATGCACAAAGGTCTTCATAGATGACAGGAGTATAACGGCCAAGAGTAGAGTTAGGGCAATGACCATGCAAGTAATAAATGTTGATAAAGGGGTTTGCATCAGTTGAGACCAGCCATCCTTAGCGGCCTTTAGATGTTTTTTGAAGAAGAAATTATGCAATGAATTTTTTCTTTGCGATCTACCGTGACTTAGCCGCTTCTGTGATCTAGTTTTCATTGGCTTGCCTAGGCATCGTGCTTTGAAGTAAGTTGCCATTTTTTAACGAGAGTATAGGATGCTTCATTTGGGCGACCAATGATAAATCATGAGTGGCAATTAGAACAGTAGTCCCCACTTGATTAAATTGTTCAAAAAGTTGCATGATTTCAGTTGATAATTGAGGATCTAAGTTACCTGTTGGTTCATCAGCTAAAAGAATTAAAGGTCGATTGACAACGGCGCGAGCGATGCCCACTCGTTGTTGCTCTCCTGCCGACAGGCGCTCAGGTGAACATTTCTCTTTGCTTAAAAGCCCTACCTTATCTAAGGCTGCTCGCACCCGATGTTTTATTTCCTGATCACCAAGGCCGCAAATATGCAAGGGAATAGCCACATTCTGAAATACAGTTCGGTGGGATAGTAACATAGGATTTTGAAAGATCATCCCTATAGATTGCCTGAGCATTGCCACTGCTTTTTTGGCTAATTTATTAATGTTCTTACCGTCAATAATGACTTGTCCTTGAGAAATGTCTTCCATTTTCATACTAATTTTTAATAAAGTACTTTTCCCCGCACCTGAATGACCAGTAATAAAAGCCAGGGCACCTTTCTCTAACTCAAAGGAAACATTGGTAAGGGCATGATGGCCGTTGTCAAAACGCTTGCTTACGTGCTCAAATTTAATCATTCTTTTTCAAAGAGTGCATCGACAAATGCTTTAGGGTCAAATGGCAGCAAATCATCTATTTTCTCCCCTACACCAATGTAGTAAATAGGTAATTTCGTTTTCTGTGCAATTGCAAATACTATTCCTCCCTTTGCTGTACCATCTAGCTTTGTAATAATGATTCCCGTCACGCCCATGGCTTGGTGAAATTCTTCAGCTTGGCGCAACGCATTTTGACCTGTCGTCGCATCTAAAATTAATAAGGTTTCATGTGGTGCGGTTTCCTTAATTTTACCCAAAACCCTTTTAATTTTCTTTAATTCATCCATCAAGTGATGTTGTGTATGCAATCTTCCTGCTGTATCTGCAATTAATATGTCATAACCTCTTGCTGTGGCTGCGGAATAGGCGTCAAAAATAACGGAGGCACTGTCTGCTCCGGTATGCTGAGCAATTACTGTAGTATTAATACGTTCGCCCCAGGTTTGTAGTTGCTCAATGGCGGCAGCACGAAAGGTATCTCCTGCTGCCAGCATCACTTTTTTTTGTTGATTTTGAAAATGCTTTGCTAATTTGCCGATACTCGTTGTCTTTCCTGTACCGTTTACACCAATGACTAATATAACCGATGGCTGTTGTGTATTTTCCAGAAATGTCCGCTGGGTGCAGGAGGTTAAAATATTAAGAAGTTCTTGTTTTAAATTAGTGAAAAGAGCTGTTGGAGAGTTTAATTCTTTTCGAGAAACCTTGCGGGTGAGGTCATCAATTATTTTTTTTACCACTTGAGCTCCCACATCAGCGAGGATTAATTGGGTTTCAATTTCTTCTAGTAATTGCTGATCTATAATCTTTTTACCTAGAAAAATCGTCCCCAGACCGCTTGATAGTGACTCTCTTGTTTTTTTTAAACCCTTTGATAAAGACGAAAAGAATCCTTCATTCTTTTTTTCCTTATTAGTTTTCGATTTTAAGATGTTAAACATGTAGAAAAACCCTTAATTACACTTCAGAAAGCTTATTAAATCAGATATTCTATTATCTTCCCCCTTAAAAAAGGGGAAAATTAAGGACCCTCTCCTTTCCAAAGGAGGGGACCTTAGATTGTCTGTCAGTAATTTAGTAATGGAAAATTTATGCGTCTTTATATCTTACTATGTAGCTTATTATTTATCATCATTTCCAACACAGCAAAAGCAGAATCCGTCATTAATGAATATCGGCTTCCTAATGGTCTTAAAGTACTTATCAAAGTAGACCATCGCGTTCCTGTGGTGGTGACCGAAGTTTGGTATAAAGTAGGCTCAAGCTATGAGCCCAATGGTATAACGGGTATTTCGCATGTACTAGAGCACATGATGTTTAAAGGAACAAAGAAGTATGGTTCTGGCATGTTTTCAAAGATAGTTGCTGAAAACGGTGGAGAAGAAAATGCTTTCACTGCGAATGATTACACTGCCTACTACCAAATGATGGACGTAAAAAAACTTCCTATCAGCTTAGAGCTTGAAGCAGAACGAATGCGCAACTTGCAAATCAAGCCAGAAGAGTTTCTGAAAGAGATTGAGGTTGTTAAAGAAGAAAGGCGATTGCGTACAGATGATAGCCCTCAAAGCCTTACTTATGAACGTTTTTTAGCAGCAGCCAATGTGGCAAGTCCCTACCATCATCCTGTTGTTGGTTGGATGTGGGATTTAAACAATATGACTGCAAATGATGTTAAAAAATGGTATGACACTTGGTATGCACCCAATAATGCCGTTTTAGTAATTGTTGGTGATGTTAAGCCAAATGAAGCTTATCAATTAGTTCAGAAATATTTTGGTTCATTGAAGGCAGAAAAACTTCCTGTCATTAAGCAGTTAGGCGAGGTTAAAGGTTTTGGTGGTCGTCGTATTGTCGTGCAAGCACCAGCTAAACTTCCTCTTTTAATTATGGGGTATAATACCCCCTCATTAAAGACAGCGAATCCCCAATCAGATGCTTATGCTCTGGATATCCTGCAAGCAGTTTTAACAGGTGGAGAAAGTTCCCGATTGTCAAAAGATTTAGTGCGTGGTAAGCAGTTAGTTTCCGATATTGGCGGTGGATATGATATTTTTAGTCGGCTGAGCAATATTTTTACGGTTACTGCCATTCCTGCTTTAGGTCACTCCAATGAGGAGATAGAGAATGCTATTCTTGCTCAAATTAAGACATTGCAAAATAAACCTATTGATAACCATGAGTTAGCAAGAGTTAAAGCTCAGACCATTGCGAGCAAGATTTATGAAAAAGACTCGATAATGAGTCAGGCGAATCAAATCGGTTTACTTGAAGCAGTAAATACTCCTTGGCAGGAAATTAACAATTATATTCAACATATTAAGGAAGTGACGCCTGCTCAAGTTCAGGCAGTTGCAAAGAAATATTTAATTCCTGAGCAATTGACAGTTGCGATTTTAAAACCACTTCCTATTAACTCTAATCAAAGTGATCAACCCATTGATACTATAGGGGGACAAAATGTCCGCTAAAACTAAATTCTATATTTTCGGCTTATTCATTATAACTTTTTTTAGTTCTACATTAACTGCTCAAAAATCTATAATCCCTATTCAGACTTGGGTGACAAAATCGGGTACTTCTGTCTTTTATGTTAATGAACCCGCTCTTCCTATTATTGATATTCAGGTCGTGTTTGATGCTGGTTCAGCCAGAGATCCGGCTTCTAAAGCGGGTATTGCTAAAATGACGAATGATTCCTTAAATGCTGGCACTTTAAAGAAAAATGTAGATGAAATTGCTTCTGCATTTGATGAGGTAGGTGCTCTTTATTCTTCTGCTGTTAACCGTGATATGGCAGTTGTTGCTTTAAGGTCTCTGGCAGAACCTAACTATTTTCAACCAGCATTGACTAGCTTTATTCAGGTATTAACTGAACCTTCTTTCCCAACAGCTCAATTTACCCGCATTCAAAAACAAATGCTTAATTCATTAAGACAACAAGAGGAACAACCTTCATCTATTGCAGCTAAGGCATTTTTCAATTCAGTTTATGATAATAATCCATACGGTCATCCTATCTCAGGAACATCAGCAAGTGTGTCCCAGCTAAAAGCAGAGGATATTCGCGATTTTCATAAGACCTATTACACATCTCAAAATGCCTTGATTGCTATTGTAGGTGATATTGATCAGAAAAAAGCACATGAAATCGCTGAGAATATATCAATGCACCTGGGTAAGGGCCAAAAATTAAATGATCTGGTCTTTAAGCCATTTACCCCTAATCAATATCGTCAGCATGTTGCCTTCCCTTCAAGCCAAACACATGTCATCATCGGCCAAATGGGTATTGATCGAAAAGACCCCGCTTATTTTCCGATTATGATTGGTAATTATATTTTGGGTGGTGGTGGTCTTACCTCAAGGCTATTTAATGAAGTACGTGAGAAAAGAGGTCTTGCTTATAGTGTATCTAGTCAGTTTGCTGCATTAAAAGATAAAGGCCCGTTCATGATTGAGTTGCAAACACGAAACAATGAAGCAAATAATGCCATTCAAGTTACACATAAGACCATAGATGATTTTATTAGCAAAGGCCCTTCTGATATTGAAGTGTCATCTGCCAAAAAGAATTTAACACAGGGCTTTATTTTGCGTTTAGCAAGTAATTCAGCTATTGCTGCTCAGCTTATAAATATTGGCTTTTATAAGCTACCCTTGAATTACTTGGACACATTTACGTCCAATATAAATAATGTCACTGATCAAGAGATTAAAACTGTTTTTCAAAAAAATGTTCACCCCGAACATTTGATTACCGTGACGGTGGGCGGTGCTTCTAATGGGCAAGAGGTACAAAAATCAGTCCATTAAGAAAAGTGAACTTCGGATAATCGGTGGTTACCTTCGAAGTCGGCGCATTGTTTTCCCTGTTATTCCTGGATTAAGACCTACACCAAACAGAGTCAGGGAAACATTATTTAATTGGCTTGCTCCTTATATTCAGGGCGCTTATTGTCTAGACTTATTTGCTGGCAGTGGTTCACTTGGCTTTGAAGCATTATCAAGAGGTGCTGGCTACTGCTTAATGCTTGATGTGTCTATTGATATTATCAACTGCCTTAAAGAAAATAAGGCTTTGCTGCAAATTGGCGCATTAGATATTATCCAATCCCAATTCCCCTACCCTAAAAGTATTGTGGATAGGCAGTTCGATATTATATTTTTAGATCCTCCTTTCCATATGAATTATATTCAAAGGGTTGTTGAGTGGCTAAAAAACTGCGACTGTTTAAGTGATAATGCAGTAATTTATATAGAAACAGAAAGAGATTCCGATGATTTTCTATTGCCTTCTGACTGGCAACTAGTAAAGGATAAGTTTGCAGGAAATGTTCGTTATTCACTGGTGATAATTTAAAGGCATTCGGTAAGTGAGCCATTATCTTTATATATCAATATTAGTAGCATTTAACGCATTGTCTTCAATAAAATTGCGACGTGGCTCTACTTTATCTCCCATTAAGGTAGTGAACATTTGGTCAGTGCTAATAAGGTCTTCTATTCTTACTTTTAGCAATCGCCTCGTAGTTGGGTCCATAGTGGTTTCCCATAGCTGATTGGGATTCATTTCGCCTAGACCTTTATATCTTTGAATATTAAATCCTCTTTTGGCTTCATCTAGCATCCAATGAATAGCGTCTAGTATATTGCTAATAGGCTGCTTATGTTCGTTTCTTTGAATATAGGCTCCGGGTTTTAATAAACTGGATATATGGCCTGCAAAATTTATTATTGCTTGGTAGTCGTTTGAGTTAAAAAATTCTTCTCTTAATATATAATTAGTTGTTAGACCGTGCTCTTTAAAGGTAATGACTGGATAATGGCGAGATGGCTCCTCCTCATGGAGGGTATATGCAATCGTGATACCCTTACCATTAGCAATGCTGAGTGTTGATTGCTCAAGTTCGTACAGCCATTCTTGAACTCTATCTTTCTGTGCTAATTCATCTGCCTGTAGTGGCTTAATCCGTAGTAGGCTCTCTAGAATAATTTTCGGGTAACGATTGTTAAGACGCTTGATATTATTTTTAATTTGACGATATTGAATTGCTATATTTTTTAATTCGTCTCCTTGGATTAGGGCTTGATCGTTAGTAGTATGGATGCAGGTATCAGTGACTGCAAGTTGCAGCAAGTAGTCTTCTAGCTCATCATCGTCTTTGATATATTGTTCTTGTTTACCCTTTTTGACTTTATAGAGAGGTGGCTGTGCTATATAAACATGACCCCGCTCAATTAATTCTGGCATTTGGCGGTAAAAAAATGTTAATAGCAGTGTTCGGATATGGGATCCATCAACGTCTGCGTCGGTCATAATGATGATAAAATGATATCTTAATTTATCGGGATCATATTCCTCTTTGCCGATACCGCACCCCAGAGCAGTGATTAATGTGGTGAGTTCTACCGATGTAAGCATTTTATCAAAACGCGCCTTCTCAACATTTAGGATTTTACCCTTGAGTGGTAATATAGCTTGGTTTTTGCGGTCTCTAGCTTGTTTTGCAGAGCCACCTGCAGAATCTCCTTCTACAATAAAGATCTCCGATTTTTTGGGATCACGGGTTTGGCAGTCAGCTAATTTTCCGGGTAAACCTCCAAGGTCTGAACTACTCTTGCGCCGAGTTATCTCTCTTGCCTTACGAGCAGCCTCTCTAGCGCGGGCTGCATCAACTACCTTCATAACAATGGCTTTAGCTTGTATGGGATTTTCTAATAAGTACTCCTGAAGTTTGTCTGCGACAACAGACTCTACGACAGGTTTTACTTCAGAGGAAACTAGTTTATCTTTGGTTTGAGATGAAAATTTAGGATCAGGTACTTTGACCGAAAGAATCGCAGTTAATCCTTCTCGGGCGTCATCACCAGTAATCCCACCTTTATGTTTTCCTTCTTTTTCGATATAGCTATTTAGTGTTCTAGTAAGTGCTCCACGAAAGCCTGCCAGGTGAGCGCCTCCGTCTTTTTGAGGAATGTTATTGGTATAACAAAAGATATTTTCCTGAAAGCTGTCATTCCACTGTAATGCAAGTTCTACAACTATTTTTTCCCTCTCTGTCATAAAATAGAAAACTTTTTCATTTATCGGATCTTTGCTTCTATTTAGATGGGTAATAAAAGCATTGATGCCTCCTTCGTAATGAAAAGAATCTTCTCTTGCTGTGCGCTCATCCAACAAATGAATGAAAACGCCAGAATTCAAAAATGATAGCTCTCTTAGTCTCTTGGCCAGAATATCATAATTAAAGTCCAATACATTCTTGAAAATTTCTGTACTTGGCTTAAAGCGTATTTCTGTACCTGTTTCCTTGGTATCATCAAGGATCCTCAAGGGAGCAAGTGGTTCTCCTAGGTGGTAAGTTTGCTTATGTACCTTACCTTTTTGCCGGATAGTAAGTTCCAACACTTCAGAAAGAGCATTAACCACAGAAACGCCTACACCATGAAGTCCTCCAGAGACTTTGTAGGCATGATTATCGAATTTGCCACCTGCATGTAAAATGGTCATGATAACTTCTGCACTGACTTGCCTTCTTCTTGATGCATGTCAACAGGAATTCCTCTGCCATTATCCTTAACAGTAATGGAGTTATCTGCGTGTATAATAACTTTTATTTGGGTGCAATAGCCTGCTAAAGTTTCATCGATGGAATTATCTACCACCTCAAAAACCATATGATGCAAGCCTGCTCCATCATCAGTATCGCCTATATACATACCAGGACGCTTTCTTACTGCGTCTAAACCTTTATATATTTTAATATTGGATGAATCGTAGGTGGTATTAACTGCTGGCATAGAATATTGCTCCAAGTGCTCTTCAAACAATTATTATACCATATTTTTTGACCAAAATATGATAAAATTTCAACTAATTCAATTATTTGAGAACTAAACAAGAGCCATTTTGATCGTCCCCTGTTCCACGTGGAACGTCTTGGTCTCATGAGAAAATTGTAATTCAGCAATTGCTGCTGGCTCAATAGCCGTAACAAAGATTTGTGACCTCAGATTGATTAAAAGTTCCGAGACAAGATCTCTTTTCTCTTTATCTAGCTCAGAGGGCAAGTCATCAATGAGAAAAATACATTCCTTGTTTCCTTGTTGTTGTAACAAAGTGCCTTGAGCCAATTTAAGAGCATATGCTGCAAGTTTTTGTTGGCCTTGGGACATATAATCAGTAGCCTGTATATTATTAATTTTTAGACATATGTCTGCTCGATGTGGGCCATATTGGGTATATCCCAAATACTTGTCTTTATCAAAGCTATCTCTTAATTGTTTGCCAAGAGCCCCCTGTGTATTCCATCCTGCTTTATACTGCAAGGTAAGTTCATTTGTTGAAAGTAGTTGATCAATAATAACACGAAAAATTGGTTGGAATTTTTCCATGTATTGTTGTCTTTGAGCATCTAGACAGATTGCCAAAGTTTGCAACTCATTATCCCATAAAGCAATCTCATGGTAATTGCGCGCTATCTTGAGGTGAGCATTACGTTGTCTGATGATACGGGAAGCTCTTTGCCAATAATTATAAAACTGTGGTTCCACGTGAAACACTCCCCAATCAAGAAATTGTCTTCGAATTGATGGACCTGAATTAAGGAGAAGATGGCTATCTGAATTGAACAATTGCAAAGGCAATAGTTGAACAATTTCATACAAAGAACCTACAGATTTTCCACCGATCTTGACGGCGTACGACTCTTTATTTCTCTCTATGCCAACAGGAAGCATGCCAATGTTGATATTGAATAGTTGACAAAAAATTGACAAGCTATTGGCGCTGTTGTTAATGATTCGACTAATATTACGGGTACGAAAGGATCGGCCTAGACCTAAGTAGTAAATTGCTTCGAGCAAGCTAGTTTTACCACTTCCGTTTAGGCCATAAAAAATATTAATTTGAGGGCTAGGGTCTAAATTAACATATTGGAGATTACGGAAGTTATAAATTTCAATATGGGTTATTTTCATTAATCAAAGACGCATTGGCATAACAACAAATAAGCTATTTCCTTCTCTTAGATTACCTTCAATTAGAACACTGTTATTGGCATTAGAAAAAGTCATGGTGACTGTATCATCATCGATATTATCAAATATATCAGTTAGGTATTTGACATTAAAACCAATGTCTAAATCATCTTGGCTATAGTTAATGTGGATTTCCTCTTCAGCTTCTTCTCGATCAGGATTATTCGCTAATATGCGCAAAATTCCATTTCGTAGTTGTATTTGAACCCCCCGCAATTTTTCATTGGATAAAATAGATGCACGAATTAAAGAATGCTTTAGAACATCACGAGATAGAGAAATTACTTTATCTCCTCCTTTAGGTAATGCTCTTTCATAATCAGGAAAGCGACCATCAATTAGTTTTGATATGAAAGTAAAGTTAGAGTTACTGACCGTAATATGGTTAGTCATAATAGAAACTGTGACTTCGTTGATTGTGTCTTCTAACAATCTCATTAACTCAGTTACCCCCTTGCGAGGAATGATAACTTGCGAAAAAATGTTATTAATAAGAGTTGCTTCCAGTGTATTTAGTGCTAGCCGATGGCCATCAGTTGCAACCGATCGAATGATGCCTTGTTTAATTTCCAGTAGCATTCCATTTAAATAATAACGGACGTCTTGTTGAGCCATAGCAAAACAAGTGCGGTGAATCAAGGCCCGAAGTTTTTTTTGTTCAATTGAAAATTCAACGGTGTTTTCAGTTTGCTCCGAGCGGGGATATTCACTGGCAGGTAAGGTGGCTAATGTAAACCGACTTCGCCCTGATTGAATACAACATTTTTCAGAATCAATTGAAAAATTAATTAATGCATTAATTGGCAGTGCCCGGCACAAATCCATTAGCTTTCGAGAGGGTATTGTGACTTCACCACTGACTGAAGGGCTAGAAAGTGGAATATTCACGATAAGTTCAACTTCCAAATCAGTTGCAATAACGGACAGGTCCTTGTCAACTTTAAGTAAAACGTTAGAGAGAATAGGTATCGTCTGTCGTTTTTCAACTATAGCAGTAACCAATTGCAAGGGTTTTAGCAAGTCCTCTCGGAGGATAGATAATTTCATCAGTTTTCCTTATGCGAGCAATTAAGTAGATAAAATTCGCAATAAATTCATGTAATCTTCTTTAATAGCAATATTTTCAGCCATGAGTTCTTTGACTTTGCGACATGCATGCAACACAGTGGTATGATCACGGCCTCCAAATGCTTCCCCTATCTCGGGCAAACTATGATTTGTTAACTCTTTTGCAAGAGCCATGGCCACTTGGCGAGCTCGTGCTAGAAAACGACTTCTTCTTTTTGAAAGAAGATCAACCACTTTAACTTTATAATATTCACCAACTGTTTTCTGAATATTTTCGATAGAGACCAGCTTTGCTTGTATTGCTAATAAATCTTTTAATGCTTCTCGTGCAAAATCAAGCGTGATAGGCTGACCTGTGAAGTGAGAATTAGCAATAACACGTTTTAAGGCACCTTCAAGCTCTCTGACATTAGATTGTATCCGTTTAGCAATGAAAAAAGCTACTTCATGAGGCAAGAGGATATTTGACTGCTCAGACTTACTCATTAGGATAGCAACACGCGTCTCAAGTTCAGGAGGTTCAACCGCAACTGTTAGTCCCCAGCCAAATCTAGATTTCAGCCTATCCTCTAACCCTTTGATTTCTTTTGGATAATTATCGCAAGATAATACAATTTGGCGCTCGCCATCAAACAAGGCATTAAAAGTATGAAAGAATTCTTCCTGTGAGCGATCTTTTCCGGCAAAGAATTGAATGTCATCAATCAATAAAGCGTCTACAGATCGATAAAAACGTTTAAAATCATCCATTAAGTTACGTTGTAAGGCTTTAACCATATTCGCCACGAAGCGTTCTGCATGAAGATAGATGACTGTAGCATTTGGAAATTTTTTTTGAATTATATTCCCAACGGCGTACATTAAGTGAGTTTTTCCTAAACCGACACCACCATAAAGTAATAATGGGTTATATGCAGTTCCAGGATTTTCAGCAACTTGAAGCGCTGCTGCACGTGCCAATTGATTAGATTTGCCCACAACGAAGTTATCAAAGTTAAAAGAGTTATTTAAATTGGTTGCACTTGAAAATATATTTAGGGTGCTTTGAACCTCTTTTGCTGGTGTTAACTTGACATCAGTTTTTTCGATTTTCCTAGTAGAACCAATTTTGAGTTTGACATTCAAGGATAGGGATTGGCCTAACTCCTGAACCAGTTCGTTAATTCGCTGCAAAAATTGTTCTGAGATCAAGTCAACAATAAAACGATTAGGGGCCAACAGTAATAAGCAGTTTTCTTCTTGTTGGACCTGAAGAGGTTTAATCAAGGTATTAAACTCTTTTGGAGGGATCTCCTCTTGGAGATGATCTAAGCATCTATGCCAAAGCAGCGTGTCATCCGCAATTGGAGTAGGCTTTTGCCAATTTGACATTATATTTCACCTTAAGTTAACTATAGGGACCAGGCCTAACTAAAAAATAAAATAACTAATTAATAAGTTAGATGCAGTTGCCATCCCCAGTCTTTGAAGTTTGTAGGTCACATGCCTAATTTTATATCGCCTTTAACAAGTTATCCATAGTAGAAACTTTTCCTAAGATCTCGCGGACAAGCCGCGGGACGACGTAATGGGAGCTAATTGACGACAGACCCTAGTAATCCTGATGTGAAAATCTTCCTTTTCCTCTTATCCTAACTATTTAATTAGCTTACAATAAGTCCCAAACACAAACTATCTGGTTAAAAGGGATTACAATGTTAAGACTTGTGGGGATCGGTGCCTTTGGAAATATGCTTAGTCCATCTGCAATACATTTGAGTAAAGACAACTCGCCAGCCACGTTTATAAGACTATATGATCGTAAACGAGTGTCAGATGATAGGCAAGAGCGAAGATTACAATGGATAGCACATGGTGCTTCTTTGGTAGATAATTATGAAGAGTTAATAGCGTCGGATGATTTTGATGGTTTAGTGATTTGTGCAGGTAAGAATGGTGATGACCTCCAGATTTTTGGGCAGATTATGCCATTAATTTGCCAACATTTTAAAGGAGTAGAAAAACCATTTATTTTACACCATTCAACAGTTAGTGTTGACTTTGTAAAAACAGCTTACGCAGCTTGTTGTTGCTTCAACATCCCTTATGCCAATTATCCTCTGACTGGAGGGTCCAAAGGCGCAAAAGCAGGAACAATGCTTATTCTTGCCAGTGGTGAAAAATTACTTTACGAGCGTGTAAAGCCTTTTTTAAATGCGATAGGCCAACCCAAATATTTTGATGAGGAAATAACCACAGGGGCTAAGGTTAAACTTATTGGCCATTTGATGGTATTCAATGGGTTGCTGGGTATTGCCTCTGCCGTTGCACTTCAACAAAATACCATAGACTTAGCTTTAGGTAAGCAAATTGAATTCTTTGATTTTTTAAACCAAGGTGCTGGTGGTACAAGGCAATGGGATGTGACCTTAAGGCATGCATTGGCCGATAATGATTGGCAATCAGGTTTTTTATTATATCATGCCATTATAGACGCAATTTATACGGCTCAATTAGCAATTGAGTCGAAAATACCCTCGTTTGCAATATATCCCATACTCCAATTAGCGGCGGCTTTTAGCTACCTGCTAAAAAATGTCCATAATGATTTAGCAACTCAATCTATTTTAAACCTATTAGTTAAACCATCTAGAGAATATGAGGAATTTATCGTAGGGATTCAGAATACATACGCAAAGACATTCTTAGAGAATATTATAGACACTTTACCTATGAGACTATCTAATAAAGTGAGACTAAATCTAAGCATGGAGGATTTTATTCAAGGTCTTGAATAAGAACTATCAACTGGGGAGATATTATTGAAAGTCCTTAGCTATATTTTTTGAAAATTATACTATAATAATTCCCTAGCGGAGGGCGGCTTGCTTCTCACTACCTATCTCCCGTCTTTTAAACGGAGATTTATTTTTAAATTTAAGGGAATATAATTTAATAAATTGGATGGGACTTCTTATGACCACAGAACGTAAAACACTTTCTATTAAAAAGGCCTCATGTTCATATGGAACTATGTGGCCAGCTCCTAGTGATATCGATGATATCGTGAATGAACTTAAGCAATCGGTAAGTGACACTTTAAAGAATCATAAAAAGACTACGACGGTTACTTATGATCAATATTATCGCTTGAATTTAGATACTGAAAAAAGCTTGAAGGACGCCATTGAGGAATTTTTTAAAAAATTTCAAGTAGCTATGAAATACCCAGCAAAAAGGAAAGAGAAATTTGAGGAGATGACTCAAAAAATATATAATTCTCTCCTAGAAGAAAAAGAAATAGGCTCGATGGCAGAAATTTTTGAGAAAGTTGTAGACAGTTTCTTGAATCCAAAACAAGTATTACCTAAGGTTCCTTGCCCAATGCCTAAAAGAAACAACCTAGGCTGAATAACTTCTCAAAGAAATATCTAAGCTATAAGGGAACAACTACATTTAGGCATCCCATTGGCAAGCAATTTTCTTAGGAAAGCTCTATTAGTGAGCCAGGCAATAAGTAATCTTGAGGTGAAACTTATGAAATTACCCATTGGCTATGATGATTTTGGAGAGATCATTGAGAAAGGATTAAATTACGTCGATAAAACTCTTTTCATTAAAGAAATTTTAGATGATATAAACACAAAGGCAATTGTCATTACGCGTCCGCGTCGTTTTGGTAAAACATTTAATTTATCCATACTGTATTATTTTTTAGCTGCTGAAGTTATGGGTAAATCTACTCAAGGATTATTTGATCAGCTTGAAATCTTTAAATGTGGTGATGAGTATGCACAACACCAAGGGAAATATCCTGTTGTTTCTATCACGTTTAAAGATATTAAAAGCAATAACTTCAAAGATGCAAATTCAAAACTATATGAATTGATGATTGGTACTTACGATCAGCATAGTTATCTTGAGACTAGCGATAGATTAACTCGAAACCAAAGAGGTCTATATGAAATATTAATGGAAAGAAAGGCTGATCAACCGCAATTAGAAAATTCTTTGAAAATATTAATGGAATGTCTATATAAACACCATGGAATTAAACCATGGTTATTAATCGACGAATATGACACACCAATCCAAGCAGCTTACGTGAATGGCTATTATGATAAAATGATTGAATTTATGCGCGGAATGTTTGGTGCGGCATTAAAAAATAATCCCTACTTAAATAAAGCAGTGATTACAGGTATTTTACGCATCGCTAAAGAGAGCTTATTTTCTGGCGTAAATAACTTAAAGGTTTATTCTATTCTTAGTCAAAACTATAGCGAGCATTTTGGTTTTACTGAACCAGAGGTCGATAACATTTTGAATAAATCAAATTTGTCTGAAAAATCCGCAGAGATTAAACAATGGTATAATGGATATAAAGTCGGTAGAACAACGATTTATAATCCTTGGTCGATTGTAAATTGTATACAAGAAAAAGGGACTATAAAGCCTTATTGGATTAACACAAGTGATAATCAGCTCATTAAAGATTTGCTCAAGAAATCACCATTGACGATTAAGAAAGATTTTGAAGAGTTAGTTGAGGGAAATACGGTTGAGAAATTGATTGATGAGCAAATGGCATTTCAATATTTAAATAACAATCCGGAAGCTACTTGGAGTTTGTTATTAATGGCCGGTTATCTCAACCCTGTTTCTTCGAAAGACACTGATCAAGGTGTATTTGTTGAGTTGTCTATTCCGAACCGTGAAGTCCGAAATTTGTATCGTCAAATTATTGAGCAATGGTTGTCCAATGGTTACGGTATTGGATGGTATAACGAATTTATTGAATCTTTGTTAGAGGGGAGAATAGAGGAATTTAAGAATCATCTTGAAAAAGTGTTATTACAAATTGTGAGTTGTCATGATGTATCCAAAGAGCCAGAAGCATTTTATCATGGACTTTTATTGGGCTTTATGGTCAGTTTAAACCAAACGCATGAGATTAAATCAAATCGAGAAAGTGGGCTAGGGCGGTTTGACATTTTGATTATACCAAAGAACTTAGCGAAGTCTGGCATTGTGATGGAACTTAAAGTAAAAGGCGAAAAAGAAACATTAGAGGTATGTGCTCATCGAGCATTGCAACAAATTGAGCAAAAGAAATATATCGAGGAATTTAAACAGCGTGGAATTAATAAAGTTATCCAGATTGGGATCGGATTTAAAGGTAAAGAATTTGCTTTGCGAACATGTTCCTAAATACGAATCAAGGAGACAACAATAATTAATAGCCCTACAGCTCCCAGAACTATATTAACAATTGGTTTAATTTGCAACGTAAGCATCAGGATATAATTGATAATGGCTGTGATAAGCAAGCCAAAACCTAGCCCTAACCATTTACCCGTTGCATATTTTTTAATTTGGTTATGATTCATCTCTGCCTGTTGTTGGGCGGCTTTATTTGATAATGATGAATGGGCTAGCTCAGGTAGCTCAATCATTCTGTCTATCCAATTTGGCATGTTCTGATATACTTTATTCAGCATGGTTATCGGACTTAATTGCTTTTTGACCCATCTTTCGACATAGGGTTTGGCTGTTGCCCATAAATCTAATTCTGGATAGAGCTGTCGACCAAGTCCCTCAATATTGAGCAGCGTTTTTTGAAGTAAGAAAAATTGAGGTTGCACTTCCATGTGAAATTCCCTTGCTGCCTCAAAGACCTTGACTAATAGCTTTCCAAAAGAAATGTCTTTGAGGGGTCTTTCAAATATAGGCTCACTCACCCCACGGATGGCTGTTTCAAATTCGTCTATGCGCACTTTTGTGCTGACCCATCCAGATTTAATGTGAAGTTCTGCTACCCGGCGATAATCTCTTCTGAAGAAGGCCAGCAGATTCTGCGCTAAATAATGTTGGTCTATTGGACTTAACATTCCCATGATGCCAAAATCAACGGCAATATATTTTGCTAACTGAGGGTTTTCTTTACTGACGAAAATGTTCCCAGGATGCATATCTGCATGAAAAAAGCTATCTCTAAACACCTGCGTAAAAAAAATTTCCACACCATTTTCAGCTAGCTGTTTAAGATTAATGCCGCTTTGTTTTAGCGTTTCAATATCTGAAATCGGAATGCCATCAACTCTTTCCATAACTAAGATATCTTTGTTGGAAAAATCCCAAAAAACTTCGGGAACATACAATAAATTTGAGTTTATAAAATTTCGACGTAATTGTGAGGCATTTGCTCCCTCGTGTAATAGATCTAGTTCGTAGGTAATCGAACGTTCAAACTCGGCAACAATCTCCCTTAGATGAAGTTTTTTACCGTGAGGGAGGAAATATTCAGTTAGTTTGGCAACACTATATAAAAGGCCAATATCGCGTCGAATGATTTTCTCAATATTTGGCCTTAAAATTTTGACGACAACCTTACGTCCATCTTGCAATTGGGCGGCATGCACTTGAGCAATGGAAGCTGATGCCAAGGGTACAACCTCAAATGAGGAAAATATATCCTCCACTGGCTTGTTGAATTTTTGTTCAATGATCTTCTTTGCTAGTTCACCCGGAAATGGAGGAACACGATCCTGCAATTTTTCTAATTCATCTGCTATATCGTCTGGTAAAATATCTCTTCGGGTAGATAAGATTTGCCCAAACTTTACGAAGACAGGGCCCAATTGCTCCAAGGCTATTCGAATAGATACCCCTCTTGGTAGCGTTTCTCGAGTAAGCCAGTACCAAGGATTAAAATATCTTAAGAATTTGAAAGGTTGTAAAACTTGTGTTGATAGGGCAATAGTATCAAGCCTATTCCTGAGGATTATAATATTAATATGTAAAAGACGAATTAGTTGTAAGGGTCTTTTCATTAGCTTCATAAAGGTTAAGTTTCCTTTAAGCGCATATAACGTGCTTCTAGTCGATCGATGTTTAGCCTAAGCGCAGCCAGTTCCTCATAAAAATCTTCAACTTCTTCTTTTGTAGGTAAAAAACGTTTTTCTTCTTGGATAAACTCAACCAAATCATTTAACGTACGTTGTTGAAAAGAAGTAGTTGAATTTTTTATTTGTCCAAGGGTATGAAATAAACGATTTGTGGTGATATCTCCCAAAAAATAAGAAAAATATTCTTCCCATTCAATATTCAAATTTCGAAGTAACAGTTGAAAATTCTGTGCTAGTTCTGTGTCACCTTCAATAACAAGCTGCTTTTCGGGAATGGTTTTTTTAAGTTGTTTTAAAAAGGCAAGAGCATTTCCTGCAATAATAGTATTTGGTGTTTCACTATAAATTGTGTAAATAAGTAGTTTTATGGGTGTAATTACTAAATAGAAATCTTGTTTTAAATCAGTCATGGTTATTTTGATAACTTTGCCTTTGTTTTGCTCTAACCATGACTTCGTCTTAGTATCCAATGCTAAAAATGAATTGACAGTAGTTTCCATGAATTTTGCAATAGTCAGCTTAATCAAAACTTATAACCTCTATGAATAGCCACAACTCCTCCCGTTAAATTATGGTAATCACATCGTTCAAAGCCAGCTTCCGACATCATGTTGCACAAAGCAGCCTGGTTAGGATGCATTCGAATAGACTCTACTAAATAACGGTAGCTTTTTTCATCATTTGCAATTATTTTTCCAAAAAGAGGTAAAAAATTAAATGAATATAAATCATAAAGCTTATTTAAGAAGAGGGAAGTTGGATGCGAAAATTCTAAGATAATTAACTTACCACCAGGCTTTAAAGTATGGAAGATTGATTTTAAGGCCATATCTTTATGGGTGATATTGCGTAATCCAAAAGCAAGAGTAATAACATCAAAGGTATTATCTGGGAAAGGGATGACTTCAGCGCTGATTTGAATATAGTGAACATTATTAACTAGCCCTTTCTCGATTAAACGTTTGCGGGCAATAGCAAGCATTGATGCATTAATATCAGTAACAAATAGCTGGCCGGAAGTATCTAAAAGGGGTGCCATTCGTAGCGAAAGATCACCAGTCCCTGCTGCTAGATCAAGTAGCCAATGAGAAGGGCGAATAGAGGCAAGTTCAATTGAAAATCTTTTCCATAACCGATGAATGCCAAAGGACATAACATCATTCATAAGGTCATAGTGGGTTGCAACTGAATTAAAAACGCTGGCGACCCGGTGAGTCTTCTCCTCTTGGGAAATTTTTTCAAACCCAAAGTCAGTCATGTTATTTGAAGACATAGAAAGTCCTATTTAATTTTGAATTAATTATACGTTGATCCTTGCTTTTAGCATAGGCATTATGGATTAATATCAAATGGATTCTTGATATGTCTATGCTATAGGAACATGTTTGAAAGGTTAGTAAAAATGAGGCAATTATGGATAATACTTCTCCTTTTTTTATTGATGCCAGATGCTCAAGCCTTTGTTTACTATTCAAATTCACTCAATAGGCATATGGAAAATATCAGAAGGCCATATAAGATTAGCCCAATTTATCGAAAAAGAGCTTATTTGCCACAGCAAAAAAAAATATCATTGACAAAAATATTACCGAATGTTGATTCCGTTTATATTAAAGGGCACATTAATTTACGTATTGTCAGTGGGCAGACGATTAATAAAATTTCTATCAGAAGACTGTATCAGGGCCTTTCAATTAAGACGTATGGTAGGGGTATATATATTAACTATACAAAATCCATTAATTGTAACAGGAACCCAATCCCTGCCATTGTCCTTTATATGAATGAATTACATCACCTTGTAGTAGCAGGGAATAGCAGCGTTATTGGCGAACATGTTAATACCTATGGTTTGACAATTGATAATTGTGCTAATAGCTATATTTACCTAAGTGGACCAGTTAGATTGATCCGTGTAATTGATACAGGAAGTGGGGTTATTTGCGTAAACGGCGTTACCACAGATCACTTACACATATTAGCTACTCGTAATGGAACCCTTCGATTATCTGGGAATACGGGACTTTTATTGATTCGTGCTTTTCAAAAAGTCACAGTTGATACTCGTTTTATGTGTTCAGATCTGGCAATGGTTCAGGCTGCGGATCAATCATTGGTGACCGTAAGAACTAGGGGTAGTTTACGGGCTTTTGCAGGAGGCATGAGCAATATTTATTACTATACAACCCCCGGACAGTTATTGCAGCATAGCGTATTGTCGGGAAATGTTTTTAATATGTCGTAACTACTCTCTCATTTGTCAGGTCCCAAATAGGTGCTTAAACGTTTTCGCCAACCAGCTAGCCATTTTTGTTCATGACTAGTAGGTGAAGCGCGGCGAACCCGCTCGGTCAATACCCGGTTTGCTGACCAGACAAAAGCCTGCATAGAATCAAAGGTGTATGGTGCAAATCTCATTCCTTGAACAACCTGTAATAAGCCCCAGCCAGTTGTCTTCCTTTTTGACGATGTACCTTCACCCTTAAAATTAACATAATCAATTAAGGCATAAAGCCCTTGCGGAGTACTGCTGAGAGTAGAAAATTGATAAAAGATAAACTCCTTATCTTCATAAGGAGCTGTTGTGATCAGTTTAGGTAATGCGCTAACAAGTCGATATGCCATAAATTGAGCTTGTAGCGGAATGGTATCTACCAGAAATTGTCGAAGTTCTAGCATTTTCTGACTTTTTTGTGCAGCTAAAAACTCATCACGATTATGCCAAGGACAAGCTGGGACGTTTTCACCTTGTAACCAATTAGGGACAGTCATTCCGGAACGTTCCATATATTTTATTAATTGAGGAAAGCCGTCTTTTGTTGAGTCAGGATGATTATTGGGATACCAGTTGAAATGTCCAATGCCAAGTGAGGCAAATTTTTCCCCATCATTCCAGGAAGTAAGGCCTGATATTTTGCCATTACATTCGTTATACCATATCTTTATGCCAATCCGCAGAGCACAGTCACGATTAATACTAATTAGGGGGTAGGTGTAGGCAGGTATGAAATAAGTTAGCAGGATTAATAATAGAATGAGAGTCCTTTTCATTGTAATTATTCCTTGTTCCTTCTGGTAGCATAAAGGGGTAGAATCCTTCTATTATGACCAATTCTCTATATCTATAGACGAAGGGTTAAAGCTGAAATGATATCATTTAAAACATTACCGATTCATCCCTTTTGGAAATTTTCCATTAGGGTGCAACTTCCTTTGGATTTATAAGCAAAAAAATTAGGGATGATAAGTTATGCTGGCATCTAAACGAGTAATTCTGTTAATGCTAATTTCGTTTACAATTCTTTTTATTAGCTATCAGCTATACCTTATCTTTTATCCACTGCCTAAAGTAGATGCTGATACTAGGTATGTACAGTTAGTTGATCAATATCAGGTGTTGAAAATGGAGAGACTTGTGTTAGAAGAGCAATTCGCGCTTGCTAGAACAAAACAGAAAGTTATGAAACTTGCATCAATCATAGAGCAGAAACAAAATATACCTGCAAGAGAAAAACTATTACCATCGCCAAATATCGCATCAGCTCATCCTTTATTTATACAGCAGCCTATTTCCTTGTCTTTAGATCAAGCTAAAACTTTCCAACAATTAGAGGCGTATGTTAGCAATGCAAAGCCAAGCCATTCCGACCCCTTGACCAATGATGAAAAAATTTTATTAGAAGCATCAGGTAGTTCTTTTACTTTGCAGCTTATGGGCGTACGAGATGCCAATGAGCTAATGCGATTTGTTGCGGAAAACCATCTCCATGACGCTTATATTTTTCACACATACTATCTTGGTAAAGACTGGTATGTGTTAGTTTATGGTCGTTATAAAAACCATACTGAAGCATTAAAAGCAATTGAGAAACTTCCTCAACCTATTTTAGAATTAAAGCCTTGGATTCGACAGTTGACAAGTGTTCAAAAGGCCATTCAGCTTTACCGATAAGGATGCTTATGCGCATTAGGCATAATTTGTTATTAGTTATTATGATTTTCTTGTTGCTGTTACAAGGCTGCAACTTATTGTGTAAAGTCGATTGTCCTCGTGTGGACTATTATGAAAATAAATGCCCTAGAGCTCCTCGTGGGATTTTCCCTGCACCTTGTCCTCGGGTAAATTTCCCTGGTTTCTATAGACCAGATTTCAATTGCATTGAGCGCTTACGAAAGCTTACGACTTTACGCCAACGCGGAATTGGTATAATTGTGTTGGGCGATCGCTTACGCTTTATTTTACCCACCGACACTATTTTCCGCAGTGATTCAATAGATAGTTGCACACCTGATATTAGTGATTGTCATGTATCAACTCTTGCTGGTATTGGTGAAATTATAAAATGTATACCTTGTGTTCCGGTTGTGGTAACAGGTCACACTGATGAGGTTGGCACTAAGCAAGATAGATTTAGGCGATCTCGTATTATGGCTCAGGTAGTTGCTAGCCATTTATGGGCACAAGGTGTCAATTGGGATCGCTTGAGAGTCTTTGGGCGGGCCGATTGTGATCCCATTGCCAGTAATATGTCAGTTTTTGGTAGTACTGATAATCGTCGAGTTGAAATTAGACTCGATTTTAGTCGAAATTATATTTATAACTACCGATATAATAATGTCTACTGTCCAGATTGTGTTGGTCCCTAAATGTTTTTATTCATGCTTACTAAGCGCATTGCCATTTCCAATGATTGCTCGTAGTTTAATCTTGGATCAACAAGTGTTCGGTAAGCTTCCTTCAAATTTTCTTCAGTTAGTCCGCGTGCACCGCCCAAGCATTCAGTTACTTCATCACCTGTGAGTTCAAAATGAACACCTCCAAGGTAGCTGTTATGGTCCTGGTGTATTTGTATTGCTTGCTCTAATTCGGACAAAATGACATCAAAGCATCTTGTTTTATAACCATGGCTTGTTACTGTTGTATTGCCATGCATTGGGTCGCAAGACCATAGCACTTTTAAGCCGGTTGCTTTTACTGCGCAGATGAGAGAGGGTAACTTTTCGGCAATATTATGAGAGCCAAACCGATGAATAAGCGTTAATCTTCCTGGCTCATTTTCTGGGTTAAGTATTTCAATTAAGGAGGTAAGCCAGTGAGGTGTCATATTGGGTCCAATCTTAATTGCAATCGGATTTGAAATGCCTCTCATGTATTCCACATGAGCGCTATCCAACGTAGCTGTCCTCATTCCGATCCATGGGTAGTGCGTTCCTAGATTATACCATTTACCATTTTGTTCTTGGCGAGTTAAGCTTTGCTCATAATAAAGATGCAATGCTTCATGGCTGATATAGAAATCAACTCGTTTCATGGTCTCTGTCACAACGCCAATCGTCTTCATGAATCTCAAAGCATCATTAATTCTTTCAACGATCTGGTGATAGTGATGTTCCATCGTTGAGTCCTTTGCAAAACTCAAATTCCAATATTCGGGATGGAACAAATTGGCAAAACCCCCAGACACTAATGATCGAATAAAATTTAAACTTAACGCAGCGTATTGATATCCTCTTAGCATTCGCTTTGGATCGGGGCGTCTTGCCTCCTCATTAAATTCAACCCCATTAATTAAATCTCCACGATAACTAGGTAATTCTTGGCCATTAATCACTTCTTCCTCGGAAGAACGCGGTTTGGCATACTGTCCGGCGATTCGTCCAACTCTAATAATCGGCTTATTAAGCCCATGCAATAAAACAAGGCTGATTTGTAATAAAATGCGTAATTTATTAAGGATCACCTCAGTATTACAATCAGCAAAACTTTCCGCACAATCTCCCCCTTGTAACAAAAAAGCCTCACCATTTGCTGCTCTAGCAAGTTGGCTTTTAAGGTTTTCGGTTTCAAGAGAAGTCACTAGGGGAGGTAAGCTTTTTAGTTGTTCAATAACGATATCTCGTTCTTTTATACAGGGGTAAGTGACTTGCTGCTGTGCTAATTTTTTTTGCCAGGATGATAAATACCAAGAATACATACTACAATCTCAGGAGTGGAGTTCAAAACGCTAAATTATATCATTATTTCTGATTTTTTTGGTAGTAATTTATCAACCCTTGGGTTGAGCTGTCGTGTTGTTCGGAGATTTTTTTGGATGAAAGGTCTTTAAAAATGCCACCTGCGATTTGTTTCCCAAGCTCAACACCCCATTGGTCGAAACAATTTGTATCCCAAATAACACTTTGCACAAATACCTTATGTTCGTATAAGGCAATGAGTGCGCCTAGAGTGAAGGGGGTCAATTTGGGCATCAACAGGGTATTACTTGGCCGATTGCCAATTAATACTTTATGTGGCAGTAGCCGAGTAATTTCATCTTCATTATAACCTTGCTTATTAAGATTTCTTCTTACTTCATCTTCATTTTCACCTAGCATCAAGGCTTTGCTTTGACTTAAGCAATTAGCAACAAGCCAAGTACGATGTTGCTCTAATGGATGGTGACTACTCATAGGTAAGATGAAATCAATAGGTATGAGCTGGGTGCCTTGATGCAATAGTTGATGAAATGCATGTTGACCATTGGTACCGATCATTCCCCAAATCACTGGACTAGTCGCGTACGTTACTTTTTGGCCATTATGTCGTCGATACTTACCATTGCTTTCCATTTCAAGTTGCTGAAAATGGGCGGGTAATAATTTTAAATATTGATCGTAGGGTAAGATTGCATAACTTTTTACATTAAAGAAGTTAATATACCAAATATTTAGCAATCCCAAGATAACAGGTATATTTTTTGAAAAGTCAGTAGTGCGAAAGTGGTTATCAATAGCATTGGCCCCTTCTAGCATTAATTTGAAATTATCAATTCCGATCGCAATTGCAATGACAAGACCAACAGCAGACCAGAGTGAAAATCGACCTCCTACCCAATCCCAGATGGGTACAATATGTTTTATGCCCCATTCTTTGGCTTTATCTACTTTGGCTGTTACCGCAATAAAATGCTGGCTCAGATCTTCATTCTGGGCAGCTTTAGAGAGCCAATTTTTGGCTGTGAGTGCATTGTAAAGTGTTTCTTGGGTCATAAAGGATTTCGAAGCTACAATAAATAAGGTTGTTTCTGGATTCAAATTTTTGATGGTTTCCCACATGTCAGTTTCGTCTACATTGGAAACAAAATGGCACTTCACTTTACTAGAATGGTAGGGAGATAACGCATAAGTTGCCATGGCAGGACCCAAATCCGATCCGCCAATGCCAAGATTAATTACATCAGTGATTGCTTTATGACTGTAGCCTAGCCACTGTCCCTCTTGAATCTTTCTAACAATATTAGCCATTTGGCTAAAAGCAGTATTGACCTCTTCAGTAATATTCTTACCTTCCACCCATAGAGGCTCGGTAGCAAAACTGCGAAGAGCAGTATGTAATGCAGGTCGGTTTTCAGAGGTGTTAACTTTTGCCCCTGAAAATAAACGGTCAATGTTATCCGATAAAGAAGATTCTTCTGCCAATTTAAAAAGTAAAGGAAGGGTCTGGTCAGTGATAAAGTTTTTTGAAAAATCAAACAATAAATTGTTTGACTCCAATGAAAAATGGCTGAAGCGAAGCTTATCAAGATCGAATAAATCACGCATATGCAATTTGGTGAATAACGCAGAGTGCTCTTCTAGCTGTGAAATAATGGCTGCATGTTTTAACATAACTATAACTATACCAATTCAGAAAAATAGCTATGAGTGCCTTGAACACATATGGCCTTACCTAATTTATTTAAGCCGACCGCATATGCCGCTGTGCGCATATCAATGTCATTTTCAGTCATGAGTTGGTAAACTTCATCAAAGGCATTTACCATAACGCTTTCTAATTTGTGATGAATTTCTGCCTCAGACCAATAATAACCAGCCCGATTTTGTACCCACTCAAAATAACTTACTGTGACTCCGCCAGCATTTGCTAATATATCGGGAATAACTAATATTCCCTTTTCATTTAAAATGGGATCGGCATCAAATGTAACAGGGCCATTAGCTACCTCGACAATAATTTTTGCTTTAGTGTTTGCAGCAATTTGTACATTGATTTGATTTTCTAATGCTGAAGGAATCAAAATATCAACATTTAATTGTAATAATTCTTCGTTAGAAAGTGATGTGGCAGGAATTGCTTCCATAACTGAGGCTTGACAATAGACAGCCTTTATTTCTTTGGTCTCAAGCTTTGCGCGAATCAAGCTAGGGATGTCCAAGCCATTTTGGCTATAGATACCACCTTTGGAATCACTGACAGCAACAATGCGATAACCATCATGGTGCAACAGGTTGGCAATATGCTGCCCCGCATTGCCAAAGCCTTGCACTGCTACTGTAATATCTTGTGGATTCCAGTCTCTATTTTTTTCAAGTTCTTTTATGCAATAGTAAGCACCACGTCCCGTTGCATCCTCTCGACCTAGGCTCCCGCCCAATTCAATTGGTTTACCCGTAATAACAGCTGGTGAATGTCGATGGGTTAATTTAGAGTATTCATCCATCATCCAACCCATGATCATAGAATTTGTGTAAACATCAGGAGCAGGGATATCCTTATCTGGGCCTATAAAGTAGAATATTTGTTCGATATAGGTTCGACTCAATCTTTCAAGTTCTAGACGAGATAATTTTTTTGGGTCTACAATGACACCTCCTTTTGCCCCTCCATAAGGAATTCCAACTACAGCGCATTTAAAAGTCATCCAAAAAGCGAGGGCCTTTACCTCATTTAAGGTCACATCAGGATGAAAACGAATACCCCCCTTTGTAGGGCC
This sequence comes from uncultured Gammaproteobacteria bacterium, assembly GCA_963817645.1. Taxonomy (GTDB): domain Bacteria; phylum Pseudomonadota; class Gammaproteobacteria; order UBA6002; family UBA6002; genus UBA6002. Next base: position 48,255 of record CAWFQC010000045.1, read on the forward strand.
TCGTGAATTGTCATGCTGGACTCTAAAGCCAGTAAATATTTTTAAGGAGCCATTGTCCATTCGAACGGGTATGGAGACCTCTAGAGCTGCTTTTGGGTGTTTTAATCTCTCTAGGGCTTCAGAATCAATCTTAGAGTAAGTAAATGCCTTATCAAGACGCATCAGGGCTTGTTCAAATATTTTTGACATTTTGAGAACTCCTTTTTAATTTTCTTTCCACTTAAACTGAAATTGGCTGAACCTTACAAACTCTTCATGAGTTTGTGGAGTCTAGCATCTAATATCCATTGAAAAAAGAGCTATGGGCGACTATTTTGTACCTTTGGTATTTTTAGTTAAAAACCGATACAATATTTAAATGATAGATACAATTCTCCTTGAACCCTTAAATGAAAAACAGCGGGAAGTGGTGAGCGCTCCTCCTCGACATCTTGCTGTTATTGCAGGTGCTGGCAGTGGCAAAACACGAGTACTTGTTCATAGAATCGCTTGGCTTATTAAGCATGAACATATATCTCCCAATTCTATTTTAGCTGTTACCTATACTAATAAAGCGGCGGCGCAGATGCGTGAGCGCATCGAGCAGCTTACACATTTGTCGACCCGCAGTATGTGGGTTGGCACTTTTCATCGTATTGCTCACTGGTTATTAAGGTTTCATTGGCAGCAAGCAGGTTTGCCTGAGACATTTCAAATAATAGATGCTGACGATCAATTACGTCTCATCCGTAAGGTGCATGCCTCTTTAAATTTAGATAATAACAAATGGCCACTTACTCAATCACAATGGTATATCAATCATAAAAAGGATGAGGGCTTACGGCCTCATAAAATCTTTGCTAATAATTATTCTGAAAACACTTTAATAGAAATTTATAATGTCTATGAGCAACAATGTGCACAAAGCGGCTTAGTTGATTTTGCCGAATTGCTGCTAAGAAGCTATGAGCTTTTATCTCAACATGATGATTTGATCTTGCACTATCAACAACGCTTTGTGCATATTTTGGTTGATGAGTTTCAAGACACTAACACTATTCAGTATGACTTATTAAAACTACTCGCTGGTAAGACATCAATTATGATGATAGTAGGTGATGATGATCAATCTATCTACAGTTGGCGTGGTGCTCAAATCAAAAACATCTTTAGCTTTAATCAGGATTTTCCAGGGAAGATCATTCGACTAGAACAAAACTATCGTTCTACTAAAAATATTTTGGCAGCGGCTAGAGCCGTAATTGCTCACAATGACAACCGTTTTGATAAAGATTTATGGACAGAAATTCATGAAGGTGACCCAATTTCATTGTATACGGCTTTCAATGAGATTGATGAGGCTAAATACATAATTAATGAAATAAAAAATTGGGCGAAGCAAGGAATGCGTTGTCGAGATATAGCCATTCTTTATCGATCAAACGCTCAGTCACGAATTTTTGAAGAAGAATTGCTAGGTGCTAATATTCCTTATCATATTTATGGAGGCCAGAAATTTTTTGAACGAGCTGAAGTCAAAGATGCCATGGCTTATTTTCGTTTAATGGTCAATCCTCATGATGATAGCGCATTTGAAAGAGCTGTTAATACACCTGCGCGCGGAATAGGCAACACGACTTTAGCGGCCTTAAGAGAATATGCTCTAACCTCTGCGATCTCTTTATGGCAAGCAAGCGAAGACATGCTAAAAAATTCAATTTTAACCGCTCGAGCAAAGACTGCAATTAACAGCTTTTTGCAGCTTATTCTAAATTTAAGTGAAGAAATTCTAAGTTTGCCTCTTTCTCTTCAAGCAAAAACGATCATAGAGAAGAGTGGGTTATATGCTCATTACAGTAAAGACCGTTCTGATAAAATTCAATCACGTTTAGAAAACCTTCAAGAGCTTATTCAGGCGACTGTAAGATTTAAAAACGATGAAAATATGCACCTTTCGCCTTTGCACTCTTTTGTTTGCTATGTTGCTTTGGAAAGTGGCGATACGCAGGCAGAAATTTCTGTAGATAGTGTTCATCTGATGACGTTACATTCAGCAAAAGGGCTTGAATTTATGGTAGTTTTTTTAGCTGGGATGGAAGAGGGTCTCTTCCCGCATAAAATGTCCATGAAGGAACCAGGTCGTTTAGAGGAAGAAAGAAGATTGTGCTATGTTGGCATGACGCGAGCAAGAAAAAAACTATACCTATGTTATGCAGAATCAAGGAGAATCAACGGCACTCAGTCTTATAATAGAGCGTCGCGCTTCATAAGTGAGATTCCTAAGTCTTTGCTGCAGGAAATAAGACTACAAACTAAGATTTTGCGATCAACCCCAGCGGCTCCCCCCTTAGCCATTTCCCATGACTTCGGTTTGGGGTTTAAACTCGGCGATCGTGTTTCACACCATACCTATGGAGAAGGGATTATCTTAAATTATGAAGGAAAAGGTCCCAACACCCGTATTCAAGTGAAATTTTATACTGAAGGGATTAAGTGGTTGATAGCTGAGGTCGCTAAGCTGGAGAAAGTTTTGTAATTAGAATAATTTTTTGTAAAAAGAAACGTACATTTTTTTTTCGTTTGGTAGCTACAAGGCAAACTAAAATTATGATTTCAACTCCTCATCAATCATAAGATACCGCTTGGAAGGACATTTTGGATGCCTATTTCAAAGAATTCGTGGAACTTTGCTTGCCTGACCTATATCCGCTTGTTGATTGGAGCAAACCTTGGGTAAATCTTGATAAAGAACTTCATGGAATTACCAAGGATGGCTTAACAGGCAAAAGATTTCTTGATAAGTTATTTAGTGTTGTTCTCAAGACTGGTGAGGAAGAATGGATATTAATTCATTTAGAAGTTCAGGCAGAGTCAGATAAATTATTCTCACAGCGTATGTTTGTTTATGGCTACCGCCTTTTTGACAGATACCAGAAACCAGTATTTAGTTGCGCAATTTTAGCTGATAATAATAAGAATTGGCGACCCAATCACTATGAAATAGGCATAGCAGGCTCCTGTTTGCGACTTGACTACCAAATAGTAAAGCTCTTGGATTATAAGGGACAAGAAAATGACTTGGAAAATTCCTCGAATCCTTTTGCCAGCGTAATATTAAGTCATTTGGCTGCCTCGAAAATCAAGAAAAGTCCTAGCAAAGTTCGGTTACAAACCAAGTTGCATTTGACTAAGCGCTTATATCGGAAAGGATATAGCAAGGAACAAGTACTAAAATTGTATTTATTTATTGACTGGCTTATTCACTTGCCAGAAGTTTTTGAGATAGAATATAAAGAAGAAGTATATCAATTAGAGGCGACACAAAAAATGGCTTATATCAGTACTATTGAACGTTTTGGTATTCAAAAAGGGATACAGCAAGGGATGCAGCAAGGGATGCAGCAAGGGATGCAAGAAGGATTAAAAGAAGGAATACAACAAGGAGTTCATCGGGGAATCCAACAAGGTGAATACCAATTTTTACTTCATTTATTAAAGTGTAAATTTTCGTCTATCCCGGAAAAATATTATCAAAGGATTATTTCCGCTGACACTGAAGACTTATTGAAGTGGGGAGAGCGGGTATTAAACGCAAAAACATTGAGAGATGTATTTAAAGATTAAGCTAGCAGATTCGAATTATTTAGTTCACTTTTTTTATTAGATGGTTTCAGTATTTTTTCAGTTGCTGTTATATCAAAGTCATTTTCCCACTTAGCAATAACTATTGTTGCCACCCCGTTGCCAATTAGATTCGTTATGGAACGGGCTTCTGACATGAATCTATCTATACCTAATAATAAAACTAATCCTTCGACAGGTATTGTATGCAAACTAGTAACTGCTGTTGCTAATGCAATAAATCCACCACCTGTTATAGTTGCAGCGCCTTTTGATGTTAATAACAAAATAGCAATAATAGTGAATTGGTGCAAAAGAGTGATATGAATATTGAAAGCTTGAGCTATGAACATGATACCCATTGTAAGATATATACTCATTCCATCAAGGTTAAAGGTGTAACCAGCTGGAAGGACCAGTCCTACGACAACTTTTCCACAGCCAAGCTTTTCTAATTTGCTAATCATCTTGGGTAAAACAGCCTCACTTGATGCGGTACTTAATACAATTAATAGCTCTTCTTTTATATATTTTAAAAAATTCCAAAGACTAAATTTATTTAATTTGGCTATAAAACCTAAAACAATAAAAATAAATAATAAGCAAGTAAAATAAAAACTAATCAAGAGTTGGCCAAGGGTTGTTAAGGTATGTAGTCCATGTGTACCAATTGTGTAAGCTATTGCTCCAAACGCACCGATTGGAGCAATTTTCATAAAAAAATTAATGATTGAAAATAGAACATGAGAAATTTGTTCCACAAACAATACAACAGGTTTCGCCTTTTCTCCCGCGTGTAATAGACCAAAGCCAAACAGAATAGAAACAAACAAAGCAGGGAGAATATCGCCTTTGGTAAATGCACTGGCCAAGGTATCAGGAATGATATTTAATAGAAATGTTGCCGCATTAAATGAAGAAGACAGAGTAGTATAATCCCCAATACTCTTGCTATTTAGAGAATGAATATCGATGCTCAATCCTTTGCCTGGTTGATAATAATTTGCTACCAGTAGGCCTATAAGCATTGCTAAGGCAGTTACTACTTCAAAATAAATTAAAGCCTTAATACCAATGCGTCCAGCTTCCTTAATATTTTTCATATTAGCAATGCCAGTTACAACGGTAGTAAAAATAATTGGAGGTACCATCATGCGAATAAGCTTAATGAACCCGTCTCCTAAAGGCTTCATCTTAACGGCTAGTTCAGGATAGAAATGACCAAACAATATCCCAATTAAAATGCTAATAATTACTTGAAAATATAATTGTTTATATAATTTAAATTTTTTACCTGCTCTCATTATGCAAGACTCTTAAATCCATCTAAATATTGTGTCACTTCCACTAAGCCCTCTACCTTTTTTATTAATTCTTTTGGTATGCCACGCAAATCTTTATTATAAGAGTTAATCCAAAGACGGCATTGACTTTCATGGCCACCAAAAAGGTAGTCTAAACTTCGGTACAATCTTAAAAATAAGATGGCTAAATCCCATTCCTTGCTATATGGCTCGATGTATGCAATATTTTTGAATAAGCGGCTGGCTTTTGCTTCGCTAAAACCAATTGTTAAACTTAAATCTTTTTGGGTTAGATCAAGTATCTTACTCACATTTATAATTGCTTTTCGGATAATCTCTTTCTTTCTTTCAGAGTTCTTTGCATCAATCGCTAATTATCTTTTTAAAACAAATCTGCTATCATTAAGTAAATCAGGGCTTTTTAGCCTAAGTCTAAGAAATGAAAAGTTACGTCAAAAGGTCCTAAATTCAAGCATAGCGATAGAGAAATTAGGGGATGAATTAACTAGTGAACTAAGAGCCTGTATCTAATATTAAATTGTCTTTTTGTTACAACAAAGGGAAATTTTTCGGCTCTTCCGGAATTCATATGGGTATTTAAAAAAAACCGCGTTTTCAAAGGGAAACTCTTGTCAACCGCGTGAATTCAGGAAGAGCCAGCTCTTCTTAAATCCCTGAAAGTGTCAATTGCATTAGGGACTAATCCCCATTTGCCTTCCAACGATCAAACAGCCCTTTGATTAGAGCCAGGCTAAAGAGTGCAAATACATCGAAGAATAAAAAGGTCCAGCCAGGAATGCTTAATCCCAAGAAGCTCCAGTCTATTTTGGCGCAATCAGAAGTTCCAAGAAACATGGTTTTAATTGCTTGTGAAAGTGGTAAAGATTTTAGGAGGTAGCTGACACCAGGCACACAAATTTCACCTAATGTATTTGGTTGGCCTTGTAACCAAAGATGTCTGCCTGCAAACAACATTCCAAAAATGGCAAAAATGAATAGTATTAATCCATACACTTTTTGTCCCTTGCTGCCTGGGTTGTGAACTGTTGCTAATAGGAAGATCAAGGCGAGAATCCCAAAAATACCTCGTTCTAAAGTACATAAGGGACATGGTTGAAGATTCATTACATTTTGAAGGTAATATGCAAAACCTATTAAGACGCAACAAGTCCAAAAACTGATGAAATTTAATGTACGTGCTGTGAACGCTTTCATTTTAAGTTCCTCTTAGCAGTACGCCAAGCCATTGGCTCTTTGCGATTTATCCATCGCTTTATATGTTAACAATAGCTCAAACATAGCAATTAGCCAAGAAAGAGGTCCCGGTTTTAAAGGGAGGTAATTTAAAAAATTGGGCCAGGCTTTGTCCAATATCAGCAAATGTCTGCCGTTTTCCAATGGAACCTGTTGAGGTGATGGCTGGACCGTATACTAAAATAGGAATGTGCTCCCTCGTATGATCAAAGCCTGGCCAAGTAGGGTCGCAGCCATGATCCGCTGTGATAATGACTAAGTCTCCCTTTTTTAGCAAATTATTTAATTCCGGTAAGCGTTCATCAAACTCTTCTAACGCAGCCGCATAGCCCTCTACATCACGTCGATGACCATAGGAAGAATCAAAATCCACAAAGTTAGCAAAAATTAGGCTGTGCTCTGGTGCCGTTTTAATGGCTTGTAAGGTGGCATTAAATATAGCCATATTTCCGCTGACTTTAATCTCTTTGGTAATTCCTTTATGGGCAAAGATGTCCGCTGTTTTGCCGATGGCAATGACTTGACCTCCTGCTGTTTTAAGCTTATCAAATAGCGTTACATCAGGTGGCGCTAAGGAATAATCACGTCGGTTGCCTGTGCGATAAAATTGGCCTGCCTCTCCCAGAAAAGGTCTGGCAATTACTCTTGCGATATTGAATTCAATTGTTAACTCTCTTGCCACTTCACAGACATAATACAGGCGATCTAATCCAAAGTGATATTCGTGCGCTGCAACTTGAAAAACACTATCAGGCTGAGGTGTAAACGATTGGCTTATCGCTTCTTATATGCTCTTCTCCTAATTCATGGATAATTTGTGTGCCTGAGGCATGTCGATTGCCTAACAGGCCTGGCAGTTCGGCTTCTTCAATTAGTTTTGCCAGCAATTCTTCTGGAAAGGTTGGATAGGCTGCGGGAAAATAACCCCAATCAAATAACACAGGTACACCGCATATTTCCCAGTGGCCACTGGGTGTATCTTTTCCATGGCTAACTTCAACTCCAAACCCATATAAACCTGCATAATAATATTTACCTTGTAAACTAGGTTGATTGTTGCTTAATCTTTCAGCAGCAAACAAGCCTTGTTTCGCCAAATTAGGAACATAAAGTGCGCCTGTATGCTTTCTCTTTTTTGTGGTCTGAGTTTTTAAACAATAATCAATAATATGGCCCAGCGTGTTAGAGCCTTCATCTCCATATTTTTTTGCATCATTAGAAGAACCAATGCCTAGGCTGTCTAGTAATAAGATGATCGCTCGTGCCATATTCACCCTTATCTTTAGAAATGTTTAATCAAGTGGTTTGCAATGGGTCTCTTTTATAAAGATTGCTGCTATCAGTCCAATAATTAATGTTATAGGCATTATAGACATTGCAATTAAAAAATCATGGTGAGAATAAAAAGGAATGTTATTGATCATTTTATGATCCCACGTAAGTCCCATCAGGAAACCAAAAATGGGTTGCGAGATGCCACCTGCCATAATTAAGGTGGAGGCTATACCTTCAGAAGTACCGGTGAGTGCTTTTGGATTGCTCTCTGCAATCAAGGGGTAACTCAATATTTGCCCACTCGTAAAGAGTCCTAAGGCAAAAAATAGGATAATTAGACTAGAGATAGAAAGTGAGGGAACAAGCATAATACTTAAAATTACTGCAAGAGATAACAAAGCACAGAGAATCATGGGCGGTTGCCTACGGCCAATTTTATCTGAAAGCCAACCGATAAGGGGTGATCCTAAAATGGTGCCAATAAAGATCATTGATGTGACGAAGGAAGACTGCGTACGGGTTAATCCATGAACTTGAACAAGATAAAGGCTTCCCCAAAGCGCTCCCATTAACATGAGAGGCAAATTCAACAAGGAGGTGTAGAACCCCCCCAGCCAATTTTGTAAATTTAATAAGGATTGTGTCAGCGCCTTAAGAAATTGCCGCCAGGAAAGGATTGGCTCAGAATTGATATGGGTAGAATGAGTAGGTTGATCATGTACAAAGAAAAAAATCAAGCCAATTATAATTATACCCAACATTGCATCAATGATTAGCATATTTCGCCAACCCAAAATATCTGTTAATAAGGTCATGGGTGTTTGTGCCAGCATTCCACCAAACATGGCCATAGTAACCATGAGACCAATAATAAGTGCTAATCTGCGCGCTGGGAACCATCGAGATGCTAAGCGAATACAACTTATAAAGCAGAAGGATCCTCCCATACCAGTAACGAATCGGCAAACATCCGCTGCCCATGGGCTAGTTACACATGAAAACAAGTATGTGCTTAGCACTGAAGAGGTCATAGCGATTAAAATTACTTTTCGCGTTGAGACACGGTCTAAAATCATGCCAGCTGGTAGGACAAAGAGAAATGAGGCATAGAAGTAATTTGCGCAAATTTGCCCAATACGAGCAGCGCTTATCGCAAATTCATCCATTAAAGAAGGAGTAATTGCATTGAAAATGTTTACCTGAAGAAATTCAAAGAGAAAGAATAAAGCGGCACAAAAGCAGACTAGCCATGGTAAGTGGCGAGGGGTTGTTTGTGCATAGCTAATACTAGTGTTAGGGGCAATAGCTGAATTCATTACATCCCCATTTTGGTGGCAAAATACGAAAAGATATTATTTTAACTTATTTTTGTTGTAAACTCTAATAAAAATGTGGGAGATCTTTTCTCGAAACTTAATTATCGAGTTTTAGTGCCGGTGTGAATCTGATAGTCTGATGGTACGTTACTTAAGGAGGATGTTGTATACTTATGATTGTAATCGATTGTGAGGGTATCATGTTAAAAATGACTTGCCAATTCTCTTATATCACCAGCTTGTTATTTTTAGTTTTGGCAGCTTCCAGTGTAACCGCACAAAATCCAATAGCAAGCCAATCGGCAACTGTTGACCAGTCGTCTGCTGGCACTTATCAGACAACAGCGGACCAGCAAGCGGCAGATGGCACCATTAGTCAAGTTGTCAATAATCCAGATGGTACACAGGTTACTATCAAAAAATACTATTGCCCGCAGCCAAGTAAATTAATTAAAAATGGCCTCTACTGGGGAACTGCAACTGGAGGTTGGAAAAGCTATTCCGAATCCTTTGATACGACCATTACAAGCTTTCTAGGAGCACAATGGGTAGGTGTCAATGTTGGTAAAATGATCTGCATTTACAAGGGGAATTTAGCAATTTCCTTTCCTATTACCTTGCAGAATGATATTTTGTCTCAGGTTCCTTCTGGAGACCTATGGGGAAAAGATCAAGGGGGTTATCGTAATTGCCATTCTACTAATATGACTGATTGCCCTTTTGTGGTAAAAACCCAAGCTGTTAATATGCAGCAGATTTACAAAAGCTTAGACTTTTTTAAGGGTAAACCCGATATCCTGCAACAAGATAACAATCAGTAATTAAGGGGCTTTCATGTTTTCAATAATTTTTGCACCTATTCTGGGAATAATTGCGGGCCTTCTTTTTTTAGTCAACATCCTAATATGCGCATCGCTAGTCATCATCTGTGGCATTTTAAAAATAATTTCGCCCTTCGCCCTAGGTAAAAAATTTTTCAATTACTTGCAAAATGAGGTTATTACAAGTGTTTGGATAGATATTAATAATTGCATTATACAGCTTGCAGCTCCAGTCAAATGGGAAGTCTATGGTCAAGGTGAGCTGCATTTTGATCACTGGTACTTCGTATTTGCCAATCATCAGACTTGGGCAGACATTCTTGTGCTTCAAAAAGTTTTTAATCGAAAAATTCATTTGCTTAAATTCTTTCTAAAGAAGGAATTATTATGGTCATTGCCACTAGGGGGTTTGGCTTGTTGGATGTTGGATTTTCCGGTTATGAGACGTTATTCAAAAACGCAGCTTAAAAGAAACCCAGCCCTGAGGAATAAAGATATTGAAACGACGAGGGAATCCTGTAGAAAATTTAAACAAGAGCCAACAACTATTATGAATTTCTTAGAAGGGACAAGGTTTACTCCTCAAAAGCAGCAAGACCGTTCCTCGCCCTATCAGCATTTACTAAGACCTAAAGGAGGTGGATTGGCTTTTGTCGTTAATGAATTAAAAGGCTACATTCATGAAGTCATTGATGTCACTATTGTCTATTCTCATGCAGATCCAACCTTCTGGAATTTCTTATGTGGTCGTGTTCATAAAGTCATTGTTTATTATGATGTGATTCCATTACAGTCTCATCAGTATGGTGATTACTATGGGAATTCATCATTTCGCAAAAATTTCCAAGGATGGGTCAATGAATGTTGGCAAAGGAAAGATAAGCTAATCGCTACTATATTAACAGATGGAAATATTGAGGAAAACCTTGAAGTACGCCTTTAGATTTACCCAAAAGAAAAAGGTATGAGAACAATTATTCGTATAGCAACTCGAAAAAGTCCTCTTGCTCTTTGGCAAGCTAACTTTGTAAAACAAGCGCTATGTGATCGGCACCCTAATTTAATTGTTGAGTTTCTGGGTATATTGACAACTGCAGACAAGATGCTAACCACGCCTCTTAATAAAATCGGAGGTAAAGGACTATTCGTTAAAGAATTGGAAACAGCTATTCTCGAAAATCGGGCAGATATTGCAGTTCATTCTATTAAGGATATGCCTGCCAAGCTACCTGATGGCTTAGAGTTGTCTGTAATCTGCAAACGAGAAGACCCTCGAGATGTTTTTATATCGAAAAGTTATCAGACATTATTTGATTTGCCGAAGGGAAGTACTTTAGGAACATCCAGCTTAAGGCGTAAAGCCCAGGTGTTGGCATTGAGATCTGATTTGGAAGTCAGGCCCTTGCGTGGCAATGTTGGGACGCGCTTACGGAAACTAGATAATGGTGAATTTGATGGAATTATTTTGGCAGCCGCCGGTGTTAAGCGTTTAAAATTAGGGGGTTGTATCCAATCTTATTTTGATATTGACCAGATCCTGCCAGCAGCAGGTCAAGGAGCAATTGGAATTGAAAGCCGGTATGGTGACAAAAAAATACTTTCCATCATGTCATGCCTTAATGATATTGATACCAGCTTTGAGGTCACAGCAGAGCGCGCTCTAACTGCACAATTGGATGGTAGTTGTCAATTGCCTATTGCAGCCCATGCAGTCTGTAATCAGGAAACTTTAACCATTAAAGGTTTGGTAGGCGATTGCTTAGGGAAGAAAATAATCAATGCCATAGAAATAGGCCCCAAAATAGCGGCAAAAGAGATTGGTCTTGCTTGTGCTCAGAGTTTGATTTCTCAAGGGGCCCTAGACGTATTACCTTGAAAATTGGTACTCTAAAGCCTTATTTTCAAGGAAAAATATGGAAAGACCCTATTATCTAAAAAAAATCTCAGACTTGTCCGAACAATTCCCGGCCATCTGCTTACTTGGCCCTCGTCAGGTGGGCAAGACTACCCTAGCCAAGCAGTACGCTGAACAGAAAAAAAATCACTTTACGCAAATACATCGGTTTGATTTAGAAAGAATGGAAGATTTAGAAGCCTTGAGGCGTCCTCAGCTTGCGCTAGGTCACCTGGAAGGATTAATAATTATTGACGAGATCCAGTTGCGTCCAGAATTGTTTCCAACTTTGCGTGTCCTTATCGATGAGCCTCAGAAAAAACAATCTTGGCTTATCTTGGGAAGTGCTTCAGGTAAGTTACTACACCAATCTTCCGAAACGTTAGCGGGAAGAATTGCTTATTTAGAGATAAATCCATTTGATTATAATGAAGTAGATGGTGAAACAGATTTATGGCTTCGAGGCGGATTTCCGAGATCTTATCTTGCACAATCGGATATGGCTAGTTTCGAATGGCGCAGACAATATATTAAAACATTTCTTGAGCAAGATATTCCCAATCTTGGAATCCGCATTGCACCTTTAAACTTGCGCCGATTTTGGATGATGCTTGCACATTACCATGCCAATATCTTTAATGCTGAAGAATTGTCTCGTTCTTTAGGTATCAATAGTAAAAGCGTCCGCCATTATCTAGATATTCTGACAAGTACCTTCATGTTCAGGCAACTGCAACCTTGGTGGGAGAATATAAGCAAGCGACAGGTCAAATCCCCCAAAATTTATTTCAGGGATAGTGGTCTTTTACATTTTTTATTAGATATAGAAGATCGACTCAACTTAAACCGACATCCTAAAATTGGTGCCTCATGGGAAGGTTTTGCTCTAGAGGAAATCATTCGTTACCACCACGCAGAGGCCGAAGCTTGCTTTTTTTGGTCAACTCATTCACATGCAGAATTGGATCTAATTTTATTCCAGAAAGGGAAACGCCTTGGTTTTGAGTTTAAATATACCGAAGCGCCAAAATTAACTAAATCAATGCAGATTGCCTGTGAGGATCTAAAACTTGACGAGCTAACAGTCATTTATCCTGGAACTCGACAATTCTTCCTGAGCGCAAAAATAAAGGCAATTAATTTATTTGATTATTGCAAGGGTATGACATGCTCCTAACGGCTGACTTTTTTGCCAGAGAACCTATTTCAGTTGCGAAAGATTTACTGGGTAAAATTCTTCGCCATTATTATGAAGGGATTTGGTTGTCTGCTCAGATTATAGAAGCAGAGGCTTATTACCTTGAGGAAAAAGGCAGTCATGCCTCTTTGGGGTTTACAGAAAAGCGAAAAGCGTTATTCATGGGGCCTGGTACTATTTATATGTATTATGCAAGAGGGGGAGATTCGATCAATATTAGTTGCTTGGGTGAGGGCAATGCCGTGTTGATAAAATCAGGAATACCTTTTTTGCCAGATGCTCCACGAGAAATGATAGCAATCATGCAGCGGTTAAATCCAATTAAAACAAAAGAAAGACCTGTACATCAACTCTGTTGTGGACAAACCCTGCTTTGTCGTTCTTTAGGCTTAAAGGTACCAGAATGGGATACAAAAAATTTTTTACCCGAAAAAATGCTGATCGAAGATGTCGGCTTACGGCCAAAAAAAATTATTCAAGCAAGAAGATTAGGCATTCCGCTTGGTCGTGATGAGCATCTTCCGTACCGCTTTATTGATTTTAACTATGCAGCTTCATGTACTAGCAATCCATTGACTAAAAAGAATTGGCTGCAAGGTATTGACTATATCGTCATTGAGCAAAACTAGATGCTAGAGAACTTGAATGTTGTCATCACTCGTCCAATGGATCAAAGCATATCATTAAAAAACAAAGTACAAGCGCTTGGAGGAGTGCCCCATGTTCTATCTACTCTGGAAATAATTCCCTTGCCACAAGACAAAAGAATGCTCAAGATATTTAGCGACATAAATCATTATGATATGCTGATTTTTACAAGTCGAAATGCAGTTAATCAAGCTGCTCCCTATTTCACCGAAAAGGTCAAAACTAGGATTGCAGCGATAGGACCTGGCACAGCCGATGCTTTAATAAAATATTCTCTTCCTGTTCATCTTATGCCAATAGCTGAATATAATAGTGAAAACCTGATGGCATTGCCTTATTTCCAAAGTATTCAAGGAAAGCGGATTCTCCTTGTCTCAGGGAAAGGTGGCCGGACTTACCTTGAGGAAGAATTGAGCAAGAGACAAGCCATTGTTGAAAAAATTGCCGTTTATCGTCGCGAACTTCCAGATGTATCATTGGACAGGATTTCGGCAATTACGACTCTCACTAATGTGATTATTATTTCAACTAGTTGTGAGAGTTTTCAGAATCTAATCACCCTCATGCGAGGGTTTAAAAAACAAAATTGGCTCTACGCAACGCCTATCTTGATTATTAGCCAAAGAATGAGGCACTACGCTCTTACACAAGAATTACAGGCAAATTTGATGATACTTGCCAAAAATGGGACTGATGAAGCTATTTTAGAGCGCTTAATAAAATGGTATTCTAATCGTTTTTAAAGTAGCAATAGGAATTCTTCAATCATGGCAGAGCAAGAACTAACAGAACCAAATGAAACCCAAGAAGCTTCTATCAAAACACCTATAAAACCGCCAGTGACTAGTCATGTGGCTCTTTTTATAGCCTCTCTTGCGCTTATTGTTGCTATCATCAGTTTGGTTTGTATATTTTTCATTTGGCAATTTTATAAAGAGATGGACAGTAAGCTGGTTAATGAAAGTTTCACATTCGCCCGCAAAGTTGTTCCTACTTTGCAGGCGCTGACTGGTAGAATTAACCAGCAACAACAAACAATTGATAATCTCATGACACAGTTCCGTACCGGTGAGAGGAAAAATATGATTTTCAATGCAGAGGAAGCGGAACATCTTGTAACACTAAGCCAGTATAATTTGTTATTTGATAATAATATTCCTATGGCAAGACGCTTACTTACTGATGCCGACCAAAAGCTTCAAGGAGTAAATGATCCTTTGCTTGATCCCATCAGAAAGGAGCTTGCAAACAGCATTGTTACATTAGATAGTTTACAGAAGGTAGATATGACAGCGCTTATCTCACGGATAGAGGCAATGAGTGATAAAGTGAAAAATTTATCCCCATTACCTGCTGTTCCTGTTAAGGCACCGGTTAAACCCACAGCCCAAATGAATCTCACCTGGGAAGAAAAGCTTTTAGCAACACTTTCCAATTTAAAGGGGATTGTTTCTATTAGGCGCTTGCAAGAACCCGTTAAACCCTTACCATCAGAAGGGCGTGAGGCTTATTTAATAGAAACGATAAGGCTACATTTATCTGAAGCCAAATGGGCCGTTATGCACCAGAATCAAATTCTCTATCAAAGTAGCTTAGAAGCGGCCAAGAAAGACCTTGCAAGTTTTCAACGTACAGATCTGGGTGGAAACCTCATTGGCATGATTAATGAGCTCCTGCAGGTAAATATCAAGCCCAATGTCCCTGATCTATCAAAGGTGATATCTATCCTACGAGATTATATTAGCAATGCTCAACAAACGATGAATGCGGCCAATAAATCACCAATTCAACAACCTGTAGCAAACAATCCGATATCAAGGGCTTTGCCTTCATGAAAAGGCTGATACTTTATTTCCTTATCATATTAATCTCTGTCTGGGTAGGTCTAAGAGTTCACACCCATCCTGGCTACGTGCTCATTTTATATCAACAATGGGCCATAGAAACCACAACATGGCTTTTATGTTTGGTGCTGTTGATCACTTTCTTGTTGTTTTACTTCCTGCTGTCATTTTTAAATAAGACATTTCACTTGCCAAAGTTAATTGGACACTGGATGAGTGATAGGAGGCTACGTAAATCAGTCAAACTACATGCTAGAGGTTACTGTAATTTTCTAACAGGCAAATGGAAAAAAGCAGAGAAGGATATTCTAAAAAGTGCGAAGGAAAAAAATCTTGCTTTTGTGAGTTTGCTCATAGGAGCACAAATATCCCAAGCGCAACATCTTGTTGCGAAAAAGGAAAAATATCTGATTAAAGCAAAAGAAAAAGAAGTCCAGCCCTCAAGAGCAGTTGAAACTTTAAGAGTTAAATTTCATTTAGAAGATAATCAACCAGAAGAAGCTTTATCCTCTCTTATAAAATTACGTGAAAAAGACCCAAAAGATCCCTATTTACTCAGGCTATTGACGCAGACTTACTTGGAGTTAAAGGATTATATGCCTTTGCAAAGAATTCTAATTGAGCTTAAGCAAAGAAAAGTTTTTACTCAAGAAACATATAATCATATTGAAAAAGAGACCTATTTTCATTGCTTACAAGATCAAAACTTTACCGACTTTTCAACGGTGCAAACACTTTGGAATAAAATACCAAAATACTTGCGCCATGATCCGGATATAATAATTGCTTATTCAAACCATCTTCGCCGCTGGAACCGTGGTAGTGAGGCAGAGAAACTGGTTCAAACGGAGCTTAAAAAAAATTATCACCCAGGCTTAGTAGAATATTATGCCAAACTTAAGTCAGAGGAACCGGCAAAGCAAATTGCACTTGGCAAAAAATGGTTAAAAGAACATCCCGATGATCCTGCTACACTACGTGCTATGGGCATGCTTTGTCTACAGAACAAATTATGGGGTCAAGCAAGAGACTATCTTGAAGCAAATGCAAAACATCAGCCTACGGCTGAGGTCTGCTCTGCGTTAGGTTTTGTCTATGAAAAGTTAGGTGAAAATGAAAAGGCATTGCAATATTATAGGAAAGGTTTGAAATTTATCTCTAGTTTTTAGCCCTTGACACAAATCTTAGGTAATAGTTGTGCAACGCGTCTTGCAAGTCCTGCCCTTTCCGTTGCCAGGGCTACTTCGTTCACATCTTTATAAGCCAGAGGGGCTTCTTCTGCTATGCCTCGCATAGAGCGAGTGCGAATCAGAATACCCTTTGCACCGAGCTCATCAACTAAAGCACGTCCTTTGTATTGTTTTAATGCTTGCCGCCTGCTCATGGATCTTCCTGCTCCATGACTTGCTGATGAAAAAGCTTTATTAAGTTCGCTTGAATTTCCCGCAAGAAGGTAGGATGCAGTCCCCATGCTGCCACCAATCACAACAGGCTGTCCAACTTTCTGATATTTAGCTGGCAATTCAGGATGGCCGGGACCAAAGGATCTTGTAGAGCCTTTTCTGTGAACGTAAACCCATGTTTGTTTGCCATTGATATTATGCAGCTCTTTTTTACAGGTATTATGCGATACATCATACAAGGTTTCTATTTCTGTTTGAGGTATGACTTCTTCAAAAGCCAGGCGAGTTAAATGGGTTAAAATTTGACGATTGGCCAATGCGCAATTCATGCCTGCATTCATGGCACCAATATATTGTTGGCCCTCAGGTGTTTCAATTGGAGCACAAGCAAGCTCTCTATCAGGTAGTATCATTCCCAGTCGGCCAGCAGCTTTTGCAAGGCTAAGTAGATAATCAGTTCCTATCTGATGGCCAAGGCCCCGTGATCCGCAGTGAATGGAAATAAGCACCTGGTTTTCCTTTAAACCATAAGCTGCTGCTGCTTCTACGTCATAAATTTCTTTAACTATTTGGAGCTCAAGGTAATGATTGCCTGAGCCCAGTGTTCCCATTTCTCCCCTTTGCCGCTTCTTGGCCAATTCAGAAACGAAACTTGGATTTGCTTGTTCCATACAGCCTTTTTCTTCAATATAGAGTAAGTCTTCTTTCACTCCGTATCCTTTTGATACTGCCCATTGGGCACCTGATAGTAATAAATCGTCTAATTCCTTGGTGCCTAACTTTAGTTTTCCTTCCACACCAACGCCTGCCGGAATAGTGTTAAATAGTACATCAGCTAAATTTTTTGCATGCGGAATAATGTCATCTAAGGTGAGATTGGTACGAAGACAACGAATGCCACAGGAAATATCAAACCCAACCCCACCTGCTGATATAATACCACCCTTCTGCGGATCAAAGGCTGCCACGCCTCCAATAGGGAAACCATACCCCCAGTGGGCATCGGGCATCGTCATGGCAGGAAGGATCAGTCCAGGAAGTCTGGTTACATTGGATAGCTGCTCCAATACTTTTTCATCCATAGAGGTCATCAATTGCTCTGTGCCATATAACAGAGTTTGTTCTGGTAGATCTTTTAATGTCCAAAGATAATCGGTAATTTTCTGTAGCTTATGAATATCCAAACCTAAATACCTCACTCTTAAACATCAACAATACAGCGAGCTTCCCAATGATCATTTTTATGAACTGTTAACATCGTTAAGGTTGCACCCTTCACCTCAGTGCCTCTTGGGATGTCATTTCTCCAGCGCTCACCGCGTCCATGTCCCATCCAGCTTTCACCCTCTCGGTGAAGATCAAACTGACAAAAAATTAAACTATTCTCTCTGGCTTTACCTAGCAACAAGTTTAACCAAGTAACTAAGGCGAGTTCATTGTCAGCTTCTTCAAAGGAAATGGTAATGTCTTGTTGCGGTATAACCAGAGAAAGATCCGTCATAATATTAAATACAGCACAAGCTGCATTGATAAAAGCGGTCTCAATATCACTGCCTCGACCAATTATGCCAATGTCAGCATCATGGTCAAAATAGTCAAATTTTGTCAGCATTAGACTGTTGCTGTCACTTGGTGAGCTTGAAGTCCTTCCCCAGCATCATTTTCAATAAAACGGACTTGGGAACCAACGATCAGCTCTGAAAAAGAAATTTGCACCACATGGGTTTCATGGAAATAGTATTCATTACCATCAAAAGTTTCGATAAACCCATAATCAGGGAACAACCGAACGATTTTACCCATCAGTTGCTGATGATGCATTTTTTTATTGCCACGAAGCTTTCTAACATGATCTTCCAATTGCCTTTTCATGGCATTAAACGAATCGCGGATAGCCACATATAAATCTTCATTGCGATGGCTATTATTATTTACAACCAGCACCTTACCTGGGACATCCAGTTCTATATTAACTTGGAATTCTTTACCCTGGTGCTTATTTTTTTGAGGTGATTCAACAACCACTCTGCAGTAAGTAATACGATCGTAAAGTTGTTCAAGTTTTTCAGTTTTCTTACGGATTTTAGCATCAATTGCCTCAGTATTCTCAATATCACGGATAGTTATTTCCAATGGTAGCATGTGAGTACCCCTTCAAAATTTGATGACAAAATAAAATTAATGTTTCAAGATATTCGGATGAACTAATTGCTCAAAATCTTTATAGGACATTTTAATTAATTCCGAATGATTTCCAGCATTAAATGCAATCTGCTTATCCTTTGTAAGAACTTCTGCCACATAGACATCCATATCATATAATTGTCCAAAGGGTGGCATAGCTCCTAATTCACAGTCGGGAAATTTATCCTGGAATTCGTATTCACTTGCAAGTTCAACCTTACTTCCACCAGTTAATTCTTCCAAGGTTTTTAAATTAACCTTTCTATTTGCGGGTTCAACAACCATTGCAAATTTACCATCTATTTTAACAATAACAACCTTTGCCAAAAATTTACCAGAGATATGACTGGTTGCGGCTATTTCTGGCGCTGTATAAGCGGGTGTATGTTGAATGATAGAGTAGTGAATCTGATTCTCGTCGAGAAATTCTTTTACTGATTGTTTAGGCATGATAGTGGTCTCCTTTTAGAGTACTATTATAACTATTATAGCGCTGTATTTTTGTTTACTCGATAAACAAGTTTTAGGAATCTTCCTTAGCGGGTTAGTGCTTCTACCCTGTTAGGCGTTGCCATTAAAATAATATCTGCCGATCGATGGGCAAATAAGCCATTCTCAACAACCCCTGGAATGAATTTTAAGCGTTCCTCCAACTTGAGTGGCTCTAGAATATTAAGATTATAGACATCAAGAATTATATTCCCATTGTCGGTGACGAATCCTTCTCGATAGACAGGATTTCCGCCTAGCTTGACAATTTCTCTTGCCACATAGCTTCTAGCCATCGGGATAACTTCTATAGGTACAGGGGATTGATTGCCTAAGACATCTACTTTCTTTGAGATGTCTATAATACAAATAAATTTTTTTGCAACTGTTGCAATAATCTTTTCACGGGTTAGGGCCCCTCCTTTGCCTTTAATGAGATATAAATAACTGTTTGCTTCGTCTGCTCCATCAATGTAAACGGCCACCTGGTCTACAACATTGAGGTCATAAACGGGAATTCCATATTTTTTTAACTCTTGCTCAGTGTCTTTAGAGCTAGCAACAGTTCCTTCAAATCTATTTTTAATTTGAGCAAGGGCTTCAATAAAGTATTGCACAGTTGAGCCTGTGCCAACACCAATAATGCTTTCCTCTGGAACATACGCAATAGCTGCTTCCGCCGCCATCTTTTTCATTTCTTCTTGATTCATTTTTAATCCTTATTTTAAGAATGTATACCTATTTGCTTTAACAATGATTCAACTTTAGGCTCTCTGCCTCTAAAAGCGATGAATAGTTCCATGGGATCTTTAGCTCCTCCTTGCTCCAAGATATTTGTTAAGAAAGATCTTCCAGTCTCTTTATCAAAGATGCCATTTTCTTCAAACTTGGAGAAGGCATCGCTTGAAAGCACTTCTGCCCATTTATAGCTGTAGTATCCTGCCGCATAGCCGCCTGAAAAAATATGAGAAAACCCATGTTGAAAACGGTTAAACTCAGGTATAGGAATTACGCATACTTGTTCCCTGGCTTCATCCAAAAAGCGTTGAATTTGGTTTTCCTCTTCCTCATTGAAAAGCATATGAAGATGGAAATCAAAGATAGCAAACTCAAGTTGCCGGACCATGTGCATAGCAGCTTGGAAGTTTTTCGCCTTAAGCATTTTCTCAAAAAGATCATCAGGGATGGGCTCATTGGTTTTATAATGTCTTGCAATTAAATCTAATGCTGGCTTTTCCCAGCACCAGTTTTCGAGAAATTGGCTAGGGAATTCAATAGCATCCCAAGGAACACCATTGATACCAGAGACTTCAGCATAATCGATTGTGGTCAGTAAGTGATGTAGACCATGACCAAATTCATGAAAAAGAGTTGATACTTCTTCATGGGTAAAAAGCGCAGGGTCATTGCCAACCGGGCGATTAAAGTTGCAGGTTAAGTAGGCAATAGGTACTTGCACAGTCGAGTTTATAACTCTTCGGACTCTGCATTCATCCATCCAAGCTCCCCCTCGCTTATTGGGTCTTGCATAAAGATCTAGATAAAATTGCCCCCTTAGCTCCCCACTATTGCTGAAAATATTGAAAAAGCGAATATCTTCATGCCAAACGTCAACTCCCTTCTGCTCTTTAATGTTGATACCAAAGAGAAGATGCACAATATCAAAGAGGCCGTTTAGCACTTGATTCTCAGGGAAATAGGGTCTGAGCATCTCTTGTGAAATATCATAACGTGCATGTCTTAGCTTTTCACTGTAATAGGCAATGTCCCAGGCTTCTAATTTTTCAATACCATAATTTTCTTTAGCAAATGTTTTAAGATCATTAAATTCTTCATGGGCTTTCTCCACACTGGCTAAGGCAAGCGCATTTAGGAAATGAATAACTTCCTCAGGTTTTTTAGCCATTTTGGGAACCAAGGAAAGTTCAGCATAGTTGGCATAGCCTAATACTTCAGCTATTTGTTTGCGGGTAACTAATATCTGCCGCATGATATCGGTATTATCCCATTGACCAGCATTAGGTCCTTGGTCTGAACATCGAGTCATGTAAGCAATATACATATCGTGACGAAACTGGCTTGAATCAGCATATGCCATCACAGCTGAAAAAGAAGGGTGCTCCAAAGTAAATAGGTAGCCTTCTAAACCACGCGCTTTTGCTGTTTCTTTGGCAGCAGCAATAGCCATGGGCGGTAATCCTGCTAATTCCTTTTCTTCTTGTATTAGCATGGTCCAAGCATGCGTTGCATCCATTAAGTTATGTTCAAATTTAGCTGTTAGGAGAGATAATAGCTGTTGCAGTTCTCCATAGTGTTTTTTTGCTTCAGGTGAGAGGTGAACTCCGGCAAGTCTAAAATCCCGCATTTCATTTTCTAACACTCTTTGTTGAGCATGATTCAGCTTGTTGAATCTATTTTCTTCAGTTAACGATTTGATGGCAGTATAAAGACCAATGTGTTGTCCCATTTCTGTTGAATATTCCGATAGCTTTGGAAGGGCAGCATCATAGACCTTGCGAAGTTCTTCTGTCGAGCAAACAGCCGCCAAATGATTGATTACTGACCACATTTGGCTAAGCCGATCATCGATTTCTTCAAGTACATGCATTAAGTTATCCCAAGTCCAATGGGTACCTTGTTCAAGCATTTTTGCAATTTGTTCACGATTTTCTTTTAAAATTTCATCAAGAGCAGGCAAAACATGTTCAGGCTTTACCTCGCTGAACTTTGGGAGTGGTTTGAGGTTAAATAATGGATTTGTCATTAGATTAGAGTCCTCTTTTTTTAATAGTATATAGGATACATGGTCATATCCTTCATTGCGAGTGTCTCGGCTCATCAATTATTGCGCTGCAGCTATTTTTGATGATGTCTGTATGAGTAGCTTTTAATCTGTTTTTTCTGCCACCAGCATTTTGATTCCTGGCAAGAAGTTTACCCAGCTCTTTTAAAGGAGCTTCAACTCCACAAGTTAGATAAAAAATAAACTAATTTCCATAATGGACAGCCTTGAAGACATTAATAAGCGGATATTTTATCTAAATATAGATTTAAAAACTGGTCAGAAAGAGGTAAATAAAGTATTAACACAATTAGCATCCCTTGAAACACTTTTCTCAACACCTAAGCTATCCAATTTCACTAATTTATTAAAATCAATATCAGGGCAGCTTGAAAAGGTTAATCCGCTGCCTAATGAGATTATAATTAAAGAAATAGCCCCTTATTTGCCACTAAGAGATATTCGGAGCTTATCTTTAATCTCCAAATTTTTCAACAAAGACAAGGACTTAGAAATGATTATTTGGCAAAAAAAAATGGCTAAATACAGGATTGCAGCAACAGTAGGTCACACCTTAATTTTATCTGATAATGGTTCAGTTTATGGCTGTGGAGATAATAGCATGGGCCTTGGAATTGGTGGGTCTACGGGTGATCGATCTACACTACAATGCTTGGCGCTACTAGAAGACAAAAAGGCTAGGGCTATAGATGTCGTCGCAGCTGGCTTTCATACTTTCTATTTATTAGACGACGGTTTGGTTTATGGCTGTGGATATAATTGCTATGGCCAACTCGGATTGGGGCATACGAACAATCAACCTACACTACAATGCTTGAAGCTACCAAAAGACAAAAAAGCTGTAGATATCGCCGCAGCTCAAAATCATACCTTAATTTTATCTAAGGACGGTTCAGTTTATGGCTGTGGAAATAATGAGTATGGGCGACTCGGATTGGGGCATAAGACTAATCAATCTACACTACAATGCTTGAGGCTACCTCAAGGCAGAAAGGCTCTAAAGATTGCCGCAAATTTCTATCATACCTTCTTTTTATTAGACGACGGTTTGGTTTATGGCTGTGGAGAGAATGGCTCGGGCCAACTCGGATTGGGGCATAAGATTAGTCAATCCACACTACAATGCATGGCACTACCAGAAGGCAAAAAGGTTCTATATATCTCCGCAGGTAACCTTCATACCTTCTTTTTATTAGACGACGGTTCGGTTTATGGCTGTGGAAGTAATAGCTTCGGCCAACTTGGATTGGGGCATAAGAATGATCAATCCACACTACAACGCTTGACGCTACCAGAAGGCAAAAAAGCCATAATTATCACCGCAGGTTTAGATAATACCTTGATTTTACTTAACGATGGTTCGATTTATGGTTGTGGAAGTAATCAATTTGGGAAACTCGGATTGGATATCGGAGTTGCTATATTAGAGCCAACCCTTTTAACTATATCTTTACAAGCACTAGGCAAAATAGCAAAAGACAATGCAATCCAGCGCGCAGAAAAAGACAATCAAAGCGGTTGCACCATGATGTAGTAAAACAATAACTTGCTCTTCAACTTGCTCTTCAGACATTTATATAAAGAAATGCAGACCCAACGCGCGTCTTTGCAGGGATGAGGGTGGCCTTATGTCAGAAAATAACCTGTAATCTCACATAGGGCCCATCAAACCCAAGGTCTTGATCCTGTTTCACAAAAGAACTGAAGTAATCGGTAAAGCGTAAGCTATCCTTTACATTAAAGTAATGGTTTACTTGATAACCCGCTTCTATACTTGCTTGGGTGCAGCATTGAAGTGGTACCGTCACTGCAATTCCAATTTAGCATCAACTGCTGGCACCAGCCAGAAACTATATTCGATGAAGATTGTTTGAAGAATGACGTGTCTTTAAAAACAACAACTTGCGGCACATTAGTGGGAGACATGAGCGCATACCCAATGCATATCTTTATACATAAGTCTGGGAACCGTCATCCTCGCTCGCACTTTGTTACCAGAATTACAAATTAATGTTGTATTCTTACTTTGTGTTGATTCATAATCTTTGCCTCAATAAATTAAGTGGAACGACGCAAAACATACGCAAGCCTGTGAAGTATCACTACAAACCTAAAACTTAATTTAAAAACTGGATAAAACAAAATGAACTCTATTAAAGAACTAACACAAGAGTTATTACCTTTAACATCTCAAATTGCTAATCATCCTCTTTATCATGAAATCTCGTCAGTCCATAATCTGCGCTTATTTATGGAACAACACGTTTTTGCAGTCTGGGACTTTATGTGTCTGCTAAAAGAGTTACATCGCCGTATTGTGTCAACATCTGCCCCCTGGTTTCCCCCGAAAGATGCTTTAAGTGCCAATTTAATTAATAGTATTTTGGTAGAAGAAGAAGGAGACATAACAGAAGATGGAATACATTATGCGAGCCATTTTGATATTTACTTAGCTGCGATGGAAAAGATAAACGCTAATACTGATACCATAAAAAAACTGCTTACCTTATTGATGGAAGATAAGCCTATTACTGAAGCTGTTGAATTAGTACAATTAAGACCTGCTACTAAAGAATTTATACTAACAACTTTTAGCTTTTTTGAACTTGATGCTCATCAGATCGCAGCTGCCTTCGTTTTTGGTCGAGAAGGTATTACCTCCTCTATGTTTTCGCCACTTGTTACCCAAATAGCAGAATTGGAAAAGGGTAAACAATATAACCTTAACACGTTGATATATTATTTTAATCGCCACATAGAGTTAGATAGTAATGAGCATCTGCCTAAAGCGCTTAGAATGTTGGATAATCTAATTGGTAAAGATAAATTAAAATTTCAACAGGTAGCTGAAACAGCGACAAAAGCATTAATTGCCAGAATTAATTTTTTAACAGATATTCAAAAACTATGTCAAATGCGCGACATTTGATTTGATCTGTCCAGAGAATATTCTAATAATTTATTTTCTTCTCGCTCTCTAAGTGCAACGCGGCGGATTTTACCACTGATAGTCTCATACTTTTCCCATTCTTCTCGCTTTAGGCATTCAACCAACCGTGGATACATATGTGGAGCAGTTTCTCTCTTTATGTGTTCTTGAATATTCTCAATAAGTTCGGGACTTTCAACGTAATTTGGTTTTAATAAAATAAAAGCTTTAACTGTACGTCCCAAGGTTTCCTGTTCTGTTCTCACACCCACAACTGCTATTTTGGCTACTGCTGGATGAGACATTCCCGCTTTTTCGACTTCATCAGGACCAATTCGATACCCACGACTTTTAATAAGGTCATCTCTGCGACCTTCATAAGAGAAATACCCGTCGTTTCTATATTTAGCCCAATCACCGGTTAGATAATAACGCCTGTCAGATGAAAAAGTTTCCTGAGTTTTTTCAGGTGAATTCGCATAACCACGCATTAAACCATTTCTTTTTCCATTGATAAGATCGACAGCAATCTGCCCTATATTGCCTGGGGGAAGCGGCTGTAAACTATCATCAAGTATTACTATGCGATAAGGATCTACTGGCTTATTCATTGTTCCAGCCATATGTGCTTGATCATCTAACCTTCCCATTAGCAGCGGTGTTTCAGCTTGCCCAAATCCTACGTGCACTTCAATTCCTCTCGAATGAAATCGGCTAATCACTGTTTCGTCTAATGCTTCACCTACCGTGACAATTCTTTTTAAATGAGGAAAAGTATAAGAATCAAAATGTTTATCGCTCACCAGCAATCTTAAAACGGTAGGTGCTGCACAGAAAATAGTTACCCCTTCATTGCTTAATATTGTTAATATTTTTTGCGCGGCAAATTTCTTATTTGTTGGTGTAATAAGCAGTTTGGCACCCATTGCCCATACTGCTGTTGTTGTCCATACTGTAAACCCCCATCCCGTATCACTTGCGTTATAAACGAGGTCTTCGGGTGTTGCACGTAACCATCGCTTACCTGTTGGCCAATGGAAAAAAGGATAATCATGATTATGTATAACAGCTTTAGGTTGACCAGTTGTACCTGATGTATATAAATAAAGGCAAGGGTCTTTGGTGGTGGTATTCATTTGCGAGAGTGGAATGGGATTACTTTTGTATGTTTCGTTTAATGATATCCAGTTAGAAGTTGCCTCTCCTGTTGTCACGAAGCTCTTTAATGATGGGCAGTGGTTTTGAATAGAATCTATTTTATCCTGCAACTCAGGGGTCGTTATTATACCCTTAATATTTAAATCATTAATGCGGTATATTAAATCCTTTGGTGTAAGTAGGCGGGGGCAAGGAACGATAGGAATACCTTTTCTCATTAAACCTGCCAAGCTATACCACCATGCAGGATGTTGGCCTAGTATTAATGCGACAGGTTCACCTTTTTTAATTCCATCTTTTTCGAAAAAGCTAGCTATTTGATTCCCCCGTGTAACAATATCTAAGTAAGTAATATCTTCACTTTCCTTATTATCTTGATCAAGACAGCGTATTGCTAGATTATTAGGCACTTTAGCCCACTTCTCCACTACTTGGGACACAAAATTACAAGTGAGTGGGGAGCCATCAAATGGGTGGTTAATAAGTGTATTATAACTTTCTTCAATCTGTGGTTGAAAGTTTGTAATCTGAGAGCTTAATATTCTTTGTTGTACTCTTGAAACTCGGGGTTTCGCTGTAGACCAGAAAAAAAAGGATTTAGAAAGCATAGGTTTTCCCTTTAACTGCTAATTTGCAAATAAAATATATTTAAGATTTTTCTACTAGCAGCTTATTTTACATTTTTATAAAATTGCAGCAAGAAGAAGCTTTCAGCAATGCTTGAGTCTCCTTTACTAATAATTGCGCAAAGCCTCTAGAATTAACTCTAATATTGATGGAGAGGGAAGTGGGGAAAAATAAGGGTCATGAAAAAGCAGAATATCAGAAGTTGCTTAAAGAGCATGAGTCTGCCAAGAAAGCAGCTCATATTATAAAAGTTTTTTTGGAGAATATAACAGAATCCTTACCCCAATATGTTTTTTGGAAAGATACTAAATCTATTTATTTGGGGTGTAATAAAAATTTTGCTCGATTAGTTGGCCTGAACTCACCAGAAGATATTGTTGGAAAAACGGATGATAATATAAATTGGCAACCCACTGGTCATACAGCAGAGACATTTCGAAAAGGAGACCATGATACCATTTTAGGGCACCCAATTACCAATCAAGAGGAGGTATTAGCTTTACCTGATGGAACTACCCTTATTACTTTAGTCAGTAAACTGCCAATTATAGATAATGGAAAAATAATAGGGATAACAGGTTACTTTACTGATATTACAGAGATAAAAAATAAGGAAAAAGAGCTTGTCAAAGCAAGACAACAGGCTGAAGCTGCTAATTTAGCTAAAACTGAATTTTTGGAAAATATGAGACATGACATACGAACACCATTAACGGGAATCGTTGGCTTTGCAAATATTATTGCCGATGAGGTTGAAAGTCCTAAAGTTAAAGAATACACCGATAACTTAAGTGCGTCCTGTCATTCGTTGCAAGATTTTTTAAATGAGATACTTGAAGTCATTAAAATTAGCTCTCATGAACTTCCTATTGCAAAAAAGAAATTCGATCTTAAAGAAAAGCTTCTTGATGTTATCAAGCTCAATCGGGCGGGAGCACTTCATAAACAGCTAGATCTTATTTTTGACTATGATGATCGCATTCCTCCTTATGTTATTGGAGATCCTATCAGGACACATCGAATCGTCTTGGAGCTTGTCACCAATGCTCTGAACTTTACCAACAAAGGCTTTGTTAAATTAACGGTGCAACTTGCAAAGAAGAAAGGAACTCAATTAGTCATCAAGATTATTGTAGAAGATACGGGTATCGGTATACCAGCCAACCAACAAGAAGAAGTCTTTCTTAAATTTAAACGATTAACCCCTTCTTTTCAAGGCTTATACAAAGGAGCTGGTTTAGGATTAGCGATAGTTAAACAGCTTATTGATGAATTAGAGGGTGAGATCTATGTAAAAAGTAAAGGTAAAGGCACTAAATTTACTTGCATACTCCCTCTGAAAAAACCTCTCTTAGAAAAAGAATTTGAAGATGAAACGGTATTGCCTGCTATACAGTTTTCTCAACCTTTGAAAGAAACAAAAGTGATGCCTCCTCCCTCTAGAGTACATGGAGTTTCAGATGCTAAGAGCCGCATCTTGTTAGTTGAGGACGATTTTTTGGCGTCTCAAGTAGTGAAAAACATACTTGCCAATTTAAACTGTCAAATTGATGTGGCTAAGAATGGTGAAATTGCTATAGATCTTTTTCAAAAAAATACTTATGATTTAATTTTTATGGATATTGGCTTACCTGATATAGGTGGCTATGAGGTGACTAAACGAATTCGCTTGCTTGAATTAAATAAAGAGATGCATGTACCCATCATTGCATTAACAGCGCACGTAGATGAAGAAAATAAAGTGCATTGTATCCATGTTGGGATGAATGCTGTATTATCTAAGCCCCTTAATAAACGCAAAGCAGAAGATATCCTAAATGCGTTTATTCCCTATCGGGAACAACCTAGTATTTCAGAAGCAATCAAAGTTGAAAGTGGCGCTGTTCTATCAGAAGATAAAGTTATTGATCTAGAGGCGATAAAAAAACCTTTGGCGAGAAGAAAGAAATTGGTTTGGAAATACTTGCTATGTTAGTCGATAGTTTTCCTGAGAATTACAAAAACTTCAATATGTCAGAAAATAACCTGTAATCTCACATAGGGCCCATCAAACCCAATGTCTTGATCCTGTTTCGCAAAAGAACTGAAGTAATCGGTAAAGCGTAAGCTATCCTTTACATTAAAGTAATGGTTTACTTGATAACCCGCTTCTATACTTGCTTGGGTGCAACATTGAAGTGGTACCGTCACTGCAATTCCCAATTTGGCATCAACTGCTGGCACCAGCCTAGTTCTGCGGTCAGGATTTAAGCTATCTACGTTGCCTGCGGAATTAATCTCAGTTAGACGTGTATCTATTCTTCCAGCCAGTAAATCAGTCGCTATTTGACCAACCAAAGAAAATCCATAACCAAAGCCTAGATCAGCAGCAGCGCCTAAGCGGGTTCCAAAACCAGTGAAATTATTTTTTTGAGTTATAGTGTCTAAAGGTACTAGAGTGGTGAGATCAGCAGCAACGCCATTCAAATAGTTAATATTGATGTTCTCATTGACTCTGGCATAGGCTAAGCCAGCAAAAAATCGTGTCATTAGGTGATGGAATTTTATACGCCTACCCGCTTCTATGTTTCCAGTTCGCCATTTGAAGTGTGCATCGGCCTTGGCAGTATTAGCAAAAAGGGGAAAGAATGTAGTTGGTGGACTGCTGGTCTGACCAAAATTACCATTGGTGATAGTCCAAATACGACCATCAGGTGGAGCAGAAACTATATTCGATGAAGATTGTTTGAAGTTGGTATAGTTAATGGATAGGTCATTGGCCGATAACGGGAAAATATAGCCTAAGTGGAATTGATAGCCAGTACTAAAGTTTGGGGTTACTATTTTAACCCTAGAGTTTGAGCTTGGTTCTAGTGAGGTAATGTCATGATCTAGAAATGGGGTAGGATCCACAATGCCATAATCAATATTAGCCACATGGGTCTGTAGATATAGCAGCTCAGCTGCGAACTCAATGCCACCTGGTAATTCAGGAACCATGACCTCAAAAGGTTCTCGGTTGACACAACAATCTGGTGGGCAGGTACCAAAGCCATAGACTGTTAGGTTTACATAAGGGCCATCAATTGTGACATCATCAACTTGCTTAACAAAAACGGCTGCATTATTGGTGGCATGTCGGAAAGTGGTTGCGGCATTGAAATAATGAGTAGCCATATAGCCTAAATCCAATGTCCATTTTGTTCTACCAAAAAAGTTCCAGGAATAGGCTAAGCCAACTTTAAGGTCTAGGAAAGGAACAAATTGTCTTTCGGAATCGATGCCTGTCCCTAATTCTAAGACGGTTGTAGTTGCAGTTGAGTTGGTAAAAGTACTGTCAATAGTGCCTAACAAAAACCCACCAGCGAGTT
Source organism: uncultured Gammaproteobacteria bacterium (assembly GCA_963817645.1). GTDB lineage: Bacteria > Pseudomonadota > Gammaproteobacteria > UBA6002 > UBA6002 > UBA6002. The sequence goes on from CAWFQC010000045.1 coordinate 78,352, forward strand.
GAGAAGTAAGGGCAAAGCCTCCAACGGGAAATGCTAGATCTAATCCTAGCCGAGGACCGATTCCATTGAAATGACTTCGCTCAATAACATTATCAAGAATAATATTATCAACAGGAATGAAGTTATAAGCCACATCAAAATTAGCATTTATGTGAGCATATTGAACTCCTTCAAAAATACGTAGCCATATTGATGAATCTGCGTTAATAGTTTGGCCTAGCTCTAAATTAGCAGCACTATAATGGTGATTTAAATTTGCACTTGCTGTTGTGGCAATTTTGGGAAAAGCAGAAGGGGAAGGAGCAAATGGGATAGCTAGTATCGGCCAAATAACCCCGTTAAGTGGTTCTGTGGCTTTTTTTACATTTCTGTGGGTTGTGGCGTTCTGTTCGTAGTTAAACATCACGTCATAAGGAGTATCGTTAAAAATATAACCTAAACGTAAAAGACCTCCTGGAGTAACTTTGTTTTCAAAATTCTTTAATGTTGAATTTAAGCTAGGAAATACTGAACTAGTAGTAAAACTATCGTCTAAAATAGCATAGTCTTGTTGGTTATGTTGTATTTGCCAATAGGCTGCTCCCAAACCAAATACAAATCCTCCAGCTAGTCTGGGGACTGTTACCAGTAATGGATCGATAACGGCATCATTGGGACAGGCAATGCCAGAGACTCCAACAGATAAATAAGGTCCATCCAGTGTAAGGTCATGAATGCCCTTTATGTGGAAAGGTCCTGTGCCCCTCCTTCCCTCTAAAACTGGAGATATTGGAGTTAATGGAGTTCCTGCACTTCGAAAGTTATCAAACGCATTAAAGAAATGGTTAAACTCATAGCCAAGTTCTATGTCTAACTTATACAGGCTGCCGCAAAATTGATGCTCATAGACAATACCCAGTTTTCCATCTACATTGGGGACGGTTCGAGTAGTGCTTTTCAAGTTAATAATGGTGTCATGAATTGATGAAATATCGTCAATATATTTATTTTGACTTTGTATATTACCAATGAGGATAGCATTAGTTAGATGCCCAGTAATTCCAAATTCTTTCGTAAAGTAGTAGAAGTAGCATCTATTTGTACAGCAGGCCCACCACCATTAAACAGACTCTTTTCGTGTACGAAGGCGCTTTGGAAGGGAACAGGAGGGATAAAATGGGGAGAAGTAATCCCTGTGTATGTTGTATCTAATACTCTATCGATTGTGGCATATTTTATGCCCATCGCAGGATGCAGCCTGAAGCGTGTTCCACCAAAAATGCGTTGTCCTAATGTTAATATGGCTTGTCCCACTCGTGGCTTAAAAACACTGCTTGCGGTGAGTGCTTGGGTGGTCAAATCGTATAGAGGAAGGGGCGTCCAAAGTGTTCCTCCTGACGGGGCAACTCCGCAACCTATTTCTTCTATCGCCACTGATGTAAGAACCATAAGTTAAGATCTCTTCCCGTGTATGGAAAAATATATCCCAGATAAGCGCCAAAGCCGAAGTCTCGATGAGGGTTTCGCGACTGTATAGTGCTATTTGGGCCCACTAAAGTGGAGCCTGCTTGAGGGTCTACGATGGCATAATCCAACTGATTATCAAAGGGGCGCTCATAAAACCCGGTCAAGCCAACCATAAAACCGCTATTTGTTCTTGGTACTAAGACACAATTTGGGTTCATATCTAAGCGGAAAGGTACGCGTAAAGAAATTAGGCGTTTCAAGCGCATGGTCATAAAAAGACATTTCACAGACCGCCTCGCCAGGAACCAAGAAAGAATCATGTTGAGTTGCAAATGAAGGCGTTAAGTAGCCTAAACAAGTAAGAGTGTAGATCCATTTTTTCATTATTTTTCCTTTTTGCTGCATGAGCATATCAATGACCTTCGAGGTGTTTGGCTGTATACCGCGCCAAATAAAAAAAGATTCAGCAGCTTGTTCCACTAACATTCCCGTTCCATCTGCTGTTTTTCTAGCGCCATGATTGTAGGCCCATTTTAAGAAGGGGGTTGGCTTCTGTCCATAGATTAAATCATAACAGAATGTATTTTCAGTCTGAGATCTTGGGATTGAGATCGAAATCTTTTTCTGTGAGCCCTCTATTGATGCTATTGATAATGATATCGTAATGACCAACAATGTTCTCAAGGGGAGTTGCCGCCAGTAAGCCATACTGACCAAACTCAGTCGTTAATTTTTGTGCAGAGGTTCCCATGTCCTGCTTAGCAATCATAATCCTTTTGGGGTGCTGCTTTCATAGCGGATGTAAAATACCGTGTACTGCGCCTCCTGCGCCTAAAATTAGAATATGCTTATTCTTAAGCGAATAATGCTGATTAATAGTGATATCTCTATAAATCCAATCCCATCTGTGTTATCACCCAATAAGTCGCCATTATCAAGAAATGAAAGGGTGTTAACAGCCTTTGCTATTAACGCGCGTGAGGTTAAAGTACTGGCAAGCTGATAAGCTTCCTGCTTGAATGGCAAAGTTATGTTTAGGCCCTTGCCATTGTCGACTCGAAAAGTATTTACTTGCTGCTGAAATTGTCCAATTGGAACCTCTATTTTGATATAGCGAATTGATTGCTGTGT
>CAWFQC010000046.1:0-68224 GCA_963817645.1 uncultured Gammaproteobacteria bacterium
ATGTAGAATTAAGGTCACTATTCAACGTCAGTTCGACGAATCTAAGAGAGGTAGGGTGGATTACGGCCACTGCCATTAAGTAAAAGTCATCGCTCCTTGCCGTCGTCCCGCGGCTCGTCCCATAAGCCACTCTAAAGAAGCAAGAAAGGAAACCTAAGCTAACCTACCTCAGATCAGAGTTTTTAGTAAGATAACAGCTTCATGTAGCACTTGCAGCCGCCCCCTCCTCCGCGCAAAAAATCTTTTTATAAACGATAAGTTATCAGCGGGAAGGGTTGGGGTGAGGGTAAACTCTGCTCCCAACTTTGCCCTCACCCCAACCCTCTCCCGCTGGTAACTTATTGATTCTAGCAAAAATTATAGCGCGGAGAGGGGGTGGCTCCAAGTACCAGCAGCCGGAGCAATAGTTCCACAGAATTATGATGCTTTAAACTCCGAGGTTAAAATAGCTTAGGTTTCCTTACTTGTGTAGACTTGTGTAGATACCTATGGGCTCGTCCGCGGGATCCAGGAAGGAGACCTGGATCCCGCGGACAAGCCGCGGGACGACGGCAGTAGAGATTCTTTGCTTAGATTCGTCGAACTGACGTTGTTCACACCCATGCCCTCAATTGCCAGCAGGAGGTGAAGTAATCTTTGAAAAATGGCTCTATGTGGCTATGTCAGCAGCGATTTCCAGAGGGAAAATGGCTTTTAATAGATATCTGGTAATGGTTTATTGGGAATTAATTTCTTTAAAAATAACTCACATGGCATGCATAATACCTTGCCTCGACGGAAACACTCTATTCCGCGGTATAACAAAATAGGAGTAGCTTCCGGGTAATCTATTAAGAACGTATTCAGACCTCTTACATCGTCATTTGTGACAGCTTTAGAATTTTTAACCTCAATAGCCCAAAATCCTTTGGCACTATAAACTATAAAATCTACTTCTACGCCAGAACGTGTTCGCCAAAAACTAAGCTCATGTTTTTCTATTGAGTAATCACTCCAGGCTCGTAAAATGCGAGGCAACCAATCCCTCCAGACTTGCTCCATTGATTTCATCTGGGCGATCTAATAACCCACGAGGGCGCAAGGCATAAAAGACACCGCTGTCAAAGAGATAAAAATTTGGGGTGGGTGCTTCAATGTCCTTTGTGTGTGTTTAGTAAAAACGGGGATCCTGGAAGGCCAATAACAATTCCTCCAGAATAATAATGTAATTCTCAACGGTCTTGTGTTTGACAAAGCAATCATGGGAAACGTTAGTCATGTTTAAAAGGTTGGAAACACTGAAAAAATGAAACCACCTCAAAATAAACGTGAAAATTTCCATATGTCACGAAATAGAAAACCCTTCCATTTGTATTTCTTCATGCAAGTATAAACTGATATAGCTTTTTAAAATATCATCTGCATCGAGTCGGCTGTGACCTAAGGCAATATTTCCTGTGTCAGGGCCTTTGTTTAAATCAAATAAATCACCTAACTCAGCAGCCATGAAGGGGTGTAGCTCACGTTTAGAGCACGTCCACCAAGTAAATCAGAACTGCTTCTTTTGAGTTTTCTCGCGATGGATCCAGTTAGAATAAATTGAATTCCTCGTTTTTTTTCAATTTGCTGGTGCACAAGTGAAAGTAAGCTAGGTGCTTTTTGAACCTCATCTATGATCACGGTTTTCTGTTCAGGATGATCACTATGAGCTCAATTAAACTTCCAGGCTGAAAGAGATAAGACTGTAATACCGCAGGGGTGAGCAAATCGATATAAAGGGCAGTGGGGTATTGTTCTTTCATCCAAGTTGATTTGCCCGTACCTCGCGGACCAAAAAGAAAAAAGCTGCGCTCCCGGGGATTCAAAAAATCGTTCTATCAATGGCATGGGATACACTCCTGCAATATGGCAACGTTAATGCCATTTTGAGTCTCATTATGGCATTAGTGTTGCCATAATGAGACTCAAAATAGCATTAGTATTGCCATATTGCAAGAGCATTTAAATCCACACGTTCTTTCTACTAAACCATTATGTTTTTTTGCCAAAATAATTTTCTGAAAAACTATAAAAGATTTATATTCTTTGATTTCTGGTAATGGCAGCAATATGTTTGATCATATCTTCGGGCACATTATATACATGCGAATTGGTATCATTTTTACTGGCCCAAAATAGTAATGGAATAGTATAGTTTAAAACAGTTCTATCATGTATTTCTTTTTCTAATAAGGCAATTGTCTCAGGAGCAACAAGTTTGTCAGGAAAGATAGGGTAACTAGCTTCTAGTTCTGTAACCAGTTTATTCTCTTCTTTTTTAAAAACTTTAGCGCCATTATCAATCAATAATTTTATCACTTCAGTTTGCTGAGTTGGAGCAACATCCATTGAAAATCGATTTATTGCCCAGAATAATGGACTTCTGCCTGACACTTCAATGTTAATGTTCGCTTTGTAGTTAATAAGTAATTTAACCATTTTTGGATTTGATTTATGTGCAGCATTTGATAGCAAACTAAATAAACAATTTTGTTCATTTGGATTTGCCCCATTTACCAATGCACTTTCAACAAACTCATAATCTCCATATTCAACTGCAAAAAATAACGGGGATGCAGCGCTCGAGGTTTTTTTATCATAAAAACTTTGAGGTAATAACTTATTGTCAATTAAAATTTCTCTGAGATTTTTTGATTGTATCCTAAATGAATAATGAAAAATGGTCTCTTTATTAGGATATATTCTGAGTACAGTAATCGCTTGTTTTAGCAAATTTTTCTGACTGTTTGGTTGTAATGCATTTTTAATAGTATTAATTAGACCATTAATATCGTTTTGGTCTATATGTGCGTGCATTTCATTAATTAGCTCATTACATGATTTCATTTTGCTCACTATTTTCCCTATTGATTTTGGCTCTTCCGGAATTGCTGTGGTATTTTAAAAAAATCTCCCTTAATCCCCTTTTTTCAAAGGGGGAAACTCTTGTCAACCGCGGAATTCCGGAAGGGCCTTAATTTTCTATTGTGAATAACTAGTTTCGCGCCAGCAACTAATTAACCTTTGACTAATTTAATGATGACGAATAACATAACATATTTGAATAAATTTTTGCCACAAAATATTGCCTGACGAAAAAATGCCAGAATTGCCAGAAGTCGAAACAACTATGCGCGGTATTTCACCGCATATTGAGCAACAGACTATTGCCAAGGTTGTTGTGAGGCAATATCGTTTACGTTGGCCGATACTATCTAATATGCAACAGGTTTTACAAGGCAAGACTATTGTTGATGTTGAACGTAGGGCAAAATATTTGTTGCTAAAAACTCAAGGGGGTACCCTTATCCTTCATCTTGGCATGTCAGGACATTTGCGTATCTTGATCAATGACCATCCACCCAATAAGCATGATCACGTTGACATTGTATTTGATAACAAGAAAATCTTACGCTATACGGATCCTAGGCGCTTTGGCGCTTTTCTCTGGTCAGAAGGCAATCCTTATCATCATGCATTGCTAAAAGATTTGGGTCCTGAACCGTTAACCCAGAAATTTACTGGGCAATATCTCTGGATGCGAGCACAAGGCAGAACAGTGCCCATCAAGTCATTGTTGATGGATAATAAAATTGTGACAGGAATCGGTAATATTTATGCCACTGAAGCTTTGTTTGTGGCAGGTATTTATCCTGCTGCACCTGCGAAGTCTTTATCAGTAGAGCGTTTGGATAGTCTGGTTAAATCAATTAAAAAAATTTTACAATGCGCTATTCAACGTGGTGGTACGACTGTTAAGGATTTTATCAATAGTGATGGTAAACCTGGTTATTTTGCCAATCAGCTTAAAGCTTATGGTCGAGCAGGATTGTCTTGCGTAATATGCCATAACAGACTGCTTTCCATGCAAATTGGCCAACGGCGCACTGTATATTGCAAGTTTTGTCAGCCTATAATTAAATAATATCGCCATTTTCAACAATTTTTTCATCTTCATAACTCCCGACCAAACGGCGATATAATTCCAATTTAACAGATTCTAAGATACCAATCGCAGTATTAAATTTGGTGTATCTTGGATTTTCAACTAATTCAAGTATGCCTATAAGCAGTTGCTAATAGTATAATTTAAGTCACCATCAAAGTCGCGCATGTCATTATTTCGAGCTGTTTGATGACATTAATGAGTTCTTCTAGCTTAGGGTCGATTTTATTTCTTCTTGTTTGCTTTATGTACGGCATATTTTCACCACCTTGTGAGGTTATTTTAGTTGCTGGCGCAAACTAAATTGACAGTTCTAAAACATGTAAGCAATCAAAACTGTCAGCAAATTCTTTTCTAGACAGTTTAAGTTTTTCACGAATTGATCAAACATCAATATCATTGGGTGTTTCGACTTTATGTACCGTGGCAGCGTCAGCATTTCCTCGTATATATTCGATGGCTTCTGTCATCCCTTGAATGATTTCATTGCCAATATTTCGATTAGTCATGATGTTGTCTCCTGTGTTGCTTGCATTCATCTTTTAAAATTTGAGCAAGAGCTGAGATTTGTTTCTTTTGCTCTGCGGTTAAATTTTCTTGTTCACCTTTTCCAAATAACGACTTTCAATATGATCAATAAAATATTGCGTATCTAATTCGTGGCCAGTTATCTGAGTTAATAAAGCTTGTGTTGGCAGTAAAGAGGCGTAGCTATATACGTTTGTTTTTAACCAATTTTGTAATGATTTGAATTTCCCTTCGCTAATATCTTGCTTATAGCTAGGATTAGAGTTTCTATAGGAGACAAAAAGCTGTGATGCCATTAGTCGTCCTAAGGTATAAGCAGGAAAATAACCAAATGCTCCTGTTGCCCAATGAACATCTTGCATTACGCCATTTGTATAATCATCTTTAGTGGAAAGCCCTAAGTATTTTGTCATCAATTCATCCCAAACAACTGGTAAATCTTGAATTGATATTTCCGAGTTAAATAAGCACTTTTCAATTTCATAACGCAAAATTACATGCAATGGATAAGTCACTTCGTCAGCATCAACCCGGATTAAGCTTGGTTTAACTGTCGTTATCAGTTTGTAAAAGTTTTCAGGTTTAAACGCTTCTTGGTAACCAAATAAATTTTGAATTAAAGGGGATAGAAATTCAATAAATGGAAGTGAACGACATATTTCCATTTCAATTAGCAATGATTGACTCTCATGCATGACCATGCTGGATATTTGACCTACTGGTTGATCGATCCATTTTTTGGGTAATCCTTGTTCGTAAAGACCATGACCGGTTTCATGGCAAATTGCTAGAAGTGATGGAATTAAATTTTCTTTAGAGTATCTTGTTGTGATACGAATATCATTTGGGCCACCTGAGCAGAAAGGATGAGGACTGCTATCTAACCTGCCATATTGAAAGTCAAAACCTAGCGCCTCCATAATTTCTAACCCTAAGGCTTTTTGTTTTTCTAAGCTAAAGGAACCAGAGGGTGTTAAGATGCTATTTGGTTGTTGTTTTAGCCTAATTTTATTAATCAAAATAGGCAATGTGGATTTTAAATGAGAAAAAATACGGTCTATATTCTCCTGGTTAAAACCCGGAGCAAATTGATCGATAACAGCATTATAGGGAGTAAGTTCTAGAGCTTGTCCTTGCCTGACTGCGATTTCTTTAGATAACGAAAACGTCTTTTCAAGGAGGGGTAAAAATTCTTTCCAATTATTGGCTGGTCGCAAAATCCGCCAAGCTTGTTCACACATCACTGCTGTTTTTGTGGCTGTTTCAATTAACTTTGGGGGAATACAAGTAGCTCGGTGATATTTTTTTCTAGCCATTGTAAATTAGCCAAGTCCCAAGAGGATAAATCTTCATTTTTGGCTGCTTCTATTAAATTTTTGATGCGCTTATTAGTTAATAGCTTTTGAGCAGTCGAGCTTAAGGTTGCTAAGGCTAATGCACGTGATTTCCCAGCGCCACTTGGCATCATGGCAACTTCATCCCACATTAAAATTTTTTTTAAATATTGAAGATGAGAGAATCTCTTATACCGTCTTTTTAATTTTTGATAATTTTCCATATAGTTTTCTGATTAATAAAGAAATTATCCTAAACTTATCACACAGCGCCCATCATTACAATCCCTCGCTGCAATCCCTCGCTGGCGCTCGGGCTTGCAATGATGGGCGCTGAGACGCTCAGACTGTTTTTAAAGGTCGTCCCGTTATTTCCCAGGGATTCGGGAAGAGCCAGAACTTTGAGAAAGCCAATGTTTTAATAGGTTATGATTGCGTTATTGTGTCAAAATAACGTCTATTGCAAAAATCGACATACATCAATTGGAAGATTTTGCTACGTGATAGTAGTGAAGTATAAGTAAGCCATTATGTTTTATGGCTCTCGTTGAAAAATTTTTAAACTGTGATATAGTTCCCTTTTAAATTCTGATAGGAAAATTAAAATGCATAATCCAGATGAAAACTCCTCTCAAAAAATTGACGAACAATTGAGAAACCTCAAACCTGTTGATCAATTAAGATTTTTCATAAATGCCAGTAAGAATGTTGTTCAACGAGCCATAAAAACGGATACAAATTACCTCGAAGCTTTACAAAAGAATCCCAAGCAGTTTGTACTAGATGAAACTAAAGAATCCCCAGAATCATGGGATAGCATTCCTGATGATGAAAAAAAATGGACTTTAAGATTATTTGAAGACCAAATTTGTCTCAACCTTTTTGCAAAGAAGTCTGATCTTGAGCAACTCGATTATTGCTTGGAAATGATTAAAATTAACATGCCTTACGCCTCCCAGATGTATAACGAAATCAACAATAAGATTCTGGGTGACAAACCAAATATCAACAAACTCCTTGCGGATATAAAAAGTACTAGAAGTTTTTTAGATAGGCTGTCGTCTCCTCATTGTGGGAATATTGCTGATCAAGATGATATAGAAACATTAGAAATATTGGGAAATGCATATAGAAATAATCTTGGCAAAGAGCCACCTTTTGAATGGCTTATAAGGGGAAATCCAGAATTCAAAGCAATTGTCATGAAACTGTACTCAAGTCGTTTATCTGAATATGTTACTACGCTCAAATTCAAATTAGATTATCCGCAAACTGATAGTGACATTATGAAAGATAATGTAGAAGAGCTTAAGGCTGTTGTGGACGCTAATAAAATTTATGTTAAAGATGAGATATATGAGAGAAAATCATTTTTAAGTCAATTAAGTAAGGGAGTCACTGATTTCTTCAAACCCCAGCCCGAAGAGAAAAATATTTCTCTTCCAGATGATAGTAAAGACACTAAACCATTTAAACCATTTGGCTAATAAACGTCAGTTCGACGAATCTAAGCAGAGGTAGGGGGGGATTAGGCGGAGGGGTATAATCTCACTGCCATATTATTAAGTTAAGGATATGCATCTCTACTGCCGTCGTCCCGCGGCTTGTCCGCATAAGCGCTAACCTAAAACGGCATAATTTTCCATCTGAGGTCTTCTTTCTGGCCTCAGACAAAGAACTACAAACCTTTCCCAAATGAGTAATCACTTCTTGGAGCATAAGAGATGGCTCGACTGCTTGTTGTAGTTGATGAAACATAACTCTCGCCAGTTGCTTCTGGTTTTCCCTTTGTAAACAATATCCCCAGGGGGAAATTACTCTAGCAGAGTGAATGAGTTTTTCTGTCAATAGCCCTACAAACAGTTTACCATATAGCCACTTGCTATTTGAAGTAAAAGTGTTCGTATTACTTCTTCTTCGTCTTTGAAGTTCCTCAGCTTGTGCACTAATGAGCCTGTTTCTTTTGCCAGTGCCCGCCAATTCAAAGGGAACATCGTTTGTAATACGTCCCAGCTTTCATTCTGGCCTGTTTCTATCATCTCTAGTTTCACCCCAAATCTAACATCCTGTGCCGATTGTAATACGACTATATCAATTTAGCAGGCCGTTAGGTTAGCGCTTATGCGGCTTGTCCGCGGGATCCAGGAACCTGCAAGAACTGGATCCCGCGGACAAGCCGCGGGACGACGGCAAAGAGCGATGACTTTTACTTAATGGCAGGGGCCCTAATCCACTCTACCTCTGCTTAGATTCGTCGAACTGACGTTAATAACCTCCGCTCGGAGTTTAAAGCATCATAATTCAGTGGAACTATTGCTCCGGCTGCTGGCACTTGCAGCTACCCCCTCTCCCGCGCTATAATTTTTGCTAGAATCAATAAGTTACCAGCGGGAGAGGGGGTAGCTGCAAGTGCTGCAAGTGCTATATGAGGCTGTTATCTTACTAAAAACTCCGAGGTATGTTAGCTTAGGTTTTCTTAGTTGTGTAGATACCTATGTTTAAAGTTGATATTCAATGGCTATCTTAGCAAGAAGTATTTAGAGTATAAGTTAAACGATTAATACATATAATTGGGATATCACAAGTGATGAGCATTAAAAAATGTCTTTTTCTATTTTCAATTTTATTTTGCTTTTCTGTAATTACAGTATTTGCGGAAGATAAGCCTGTAATAACCGATTACCAGTGGACTTTCATTCCTTGTCACGATAAAAAGAATGATTTAAGGATTGCGATTCGCATGTATTATCGAGGCGCCATACCCTATTTTTTGGTTGTAAATCCCTATCAATTTACTACAGAAACTTCACCAGCTACAAATTATATGCCTCGTAAAACAAAAGGCCCCAGAGGATTCACTATGGATGAATTGCAGAAGACGCCTTATATAAAAGCGCTGTCTAAATATACTTCGTTGCCAGATAAATTGGAAAATTATGGGATAATAGGAGCAAATCATCCCGTGCAAGGTGCATTTCTTACTGTAGACATGTGTCCTTCAAGTAAGCCATTTGAGGAGGCATTTTTTAAAACCTTAGTCACTAAAGCCAATTCGTTAAATCATGCCGTTCCCATTGGAATATCAATATCTGGCTTATGGATTATTCAACATCCCCAAGAATTTAATTGGTTAATAGATCAAGGGAAGACAAATAAATTTCAAATTACTTGGATTAATCATTCTTTCAGTCATTTATATTTTCCTGATTTGGATTTACAACATAATTTTATGCTAGCGCCACAAACCAATATTGATCATGAGATTTTAGCAGCCGAAAAGCTATTACTGGAAAATAATCAATTACCTTCTGTGTTCTTTCGCTTTCCAGGTTTAATCTCTAACCAAAAATTAATCGCAAAATTACATGCATTTGGTTTAATTCCTATTGGTAGCAATGCTTGGTTAGCCAAAAACCAAGATGCGAAAATGGGTAGTATTATTCTGGTCCATGGTAATTCTAACGAGCCAGAAGGTATTAAAAGGGTAATACCATTATTGCAAAAAAAAGATTTAAATTTATTACCTCTTTATCAAGCTTTTTAATTGACTCTTCCGGAAATTCTCAGTAATTTGGGCAAGTTAAATAATGAAAAATGTAAAACAATAATGTATTATAATTGACGAATTGTAACTATTCACACCCAATGCCCCTTGAAGGGGCATTGGGTGTGAATAGTTACAATTCGTCAATTATTACAAGTAAATCATCCAATGGATCTAAAAACACTCACCAATAAATGGATGGGAAAATGAATATATCTGATGAATTTTGCGATAAGTCTCTACTTTTATTTGCCAACTGGCAAGATTATCCCGACTATTCTCTCCTTAAAAACATTAATAAAAATGCTCTTAAGCTTTCAGGCGAATGGATTTTGGCTTTGGGCCCAAATGAATGCTTAAACGAGGCGTTTGTTCAGTGGTTAAATAAAGTGGCTGATACCATAAAAAAATGGTTGCCGCAAAAAACACATCGGGCTAAATTCAATAACCCTCAACAAATTAAAAATTTATTTGGTCTCATTAATTTATTAAATCAACAGCATTCTGATATTGAGCAGCTTATTCATAAACGTGTGCTTATGAATACTTATCATTTGTTTACCGAAAAATGCAGTGTTAATCGTAAGCCTCTAGTTTCATTTAATGAAATAGGCAGTTTCCTAAGAGAAAAAGATTTAAAAAAAATTCGTTTAATGCATCCAAATGGCTTATTGCAATATGATTCTCCTGATAATATTTATCTCAATAGTGATACTGATTTCAATTTTTACAAAGCAATTAAGGCAGGAAAGCTACAGAACGAAACAATCTCTGAACGAGCTATTACCCTTAACGATCTAAAAAAAGCAACTCCTAATGATATTAATTATTCATATGCAAATTATTTACTGGGAATAAAAAAGCTACTTGACAACCCTAAGGCTTTAGACTCTGTTGAAAAACTGCCTGTCTTTTCGGTTTCCCCTTCAGCATTTGAGGAAATAGATTCAAAATTAACGCTCTTTAATCGGCAGTTGGATCAATTCGAGAAAAAATACCTCAATGTAAGTGGCGGTAATTTGTCGACGAAGTTTTATGTCGATAACAATAAGCTTACTGTTTATAGAAATTTGCTGAACGCTTATGCGCAGAGTTGTCAAACTGGTAGCATTGAAATCTTGGACCATGCCATCAAACAAAATGCAGATGCTATTGGTTTAAATGATTTCTTTAATGATGATTTTGCTAAATACTGTCATGAGTGGTTAAAAGATAATAGTAGCTATTTATTAATCTCAGAGCCAAATCCTGACGATGCTAAAATGGAATATCAAAAAGAGGATTATTTGCTTAGCGAAGAGGATATTAATGTAGGCTTGAGTTATTTGTCCGCTCAATATGAAGAACAAAAATTAACAAACCCTGATGCTCCCACTATTACTTTTTTGCCAGTATTGTCTTTAAATGAGTTACCAAGACTTATTCCCGGGTTGATTCAATCACGAAAATCTCAAGGTTATCTTGGCATTTATCATCAGGGCGATAGTGCGCACTTTGTATTCAATTTTATTTATAAGTGGTCATCGGGCAAAATAACAGTTATTTTAATAGACTCAAGTTTTAATTCAAGACATAAAGAGCAATCATTGCAAAAGGCGGAAAAATGCTTCAGGAATATGCTACCTGGTTGTGATGTTGTTCCTTTAAATATCATTCAACAATTTAATGGCGCAGATTGTGGTATCTGTACATTACAGAATGCTAAAGATATTGTGAATAGTCTACTTTCAAAGAAAAACACGGGTTTCTTGAAGTTTAGCGAGGGTAAGCTGCTTATCAATCCTTTGGCACTGACTTTGAATGCACAACGTTTTGGCACCCTAAAACAACCGATGGCACCTGTTTGTAAACAAATACGAAATGATTGGGAAGAGCTATTTAAAAAACAAAGCGAGGGGTTGACTGTAAAACCTGATTTAGAAGAATTAGATGGAAAGGGATATTATCTCTTACCTTCTGGTGACTATAATTTTGAAGAGATACAATGGCTCGATAGATATCGCCAGTTTGCTTCAAGGGTATACGAAGAATTCTCTGCTTCTTCTGAACATAGGCGTCTATTGCAAGAAGCTAAAAGAACAATGCATATTAACTCAAATAAGTTTCAACAGTTTTATAATTTTAAATTTGATGAATTCAAACGCAAGAGCAAATTGATTGACCAATATAATAAAGCTGGATTTGAGAAGCATTTCCCCAAAAAGTTAGAACAAGAACTTTTTCAGAAAGTATCTGCCAAGAGCTTAGACCCCATTCTTTTTGATAGAATAGCAACTCTCTTTATTTCCCAATATAGCAATCATCTCTTCCCAGAAAAATTTTTTCTTGATTCTGGTCAGGCTCGTTCTTTTCCATTACAGACCGCAGAGGAAATATCACAAAGATTACACTCCCAATGGGTAAAAATTTTTAGCGAAAAAAAAATTGCAGGTTTTCAACACATACTTCGCAAAAAAATAGAAGATATGACTAATCAATTACGTCTGGGTGAAGAGAATCTGTCTGAATTTACTAATCAAAAATTAACGTATTCTTTGCTAAAACAATGTGTTGATATTTGGCAGGAAAACCATTACCTCAAGCCGCCGTCTTTTATAAAAAAGATTGATAAAATAGTCAAAAATCGGCCTGTTGATTTGGAGCTAGACTCTCCCTTGACAGAGGCGGCTATTATTTCATTGCAAATATCTATTCGTCAATCGCGCAATAGAGGTTTAACATCATCCCTTGAGAGAATGGTCAGTGCTTTAGAATCGACATTTACCCTAAAGCTATTGCATCCGCCAAAAAAAGAGGAGGAAAAGTTAGAAATAACCCTTGATCAAATTCATAACGAGTTGGAGGCAAATTTCTTTCACTATCAATCGTCTACTGCTATAAGAGTTATTAAAGGGCTTCAATATATTGAAAAAAACAATAAGAGACCTGATATCAAAAATTTGATTTATAATCACTATCAGGAAAAGCCACAATCCTTTCACTATATCGAAGATGGAACTTTTCTCCTTCATATGGAGACTCATTCTTCATGGGAAAAACTAAAACAGGCCACAAATGAATTAATTAATTCCTTTTGTAACGCATATCAGATAGCTAAAAATCATGGAGAAATTAAAACTTTTTTAAAAAAAATCAACCTTTCTCCATGTATTGAAGGCTCAACCAGGGGGGCTTTAGAGTGGGCTGCCACTTTAGGTTCCTTTAAACTATTTGATGACTTAATGGAGCAGGCTGATGGGGAAGCACAGTCTTATTTACAAAGTACAGGTAAATCACTTTCGCTTGAAAATAAATTGGTATTTATCTCTAAGCATTATGAAGGAGTTGCCTGTTTCCAGCGAGATAATAATCAGCAAAAACTAAAAGAGTCTTTCATTACCCCAAAGATGATTAAGAATTTTTTAATTGATAGTTTAGAGGAAAAAGAAGCTCTCATAAAGTGCAGCCGCAAAGGAGACTTAATTGATTGTTATAATAATCGAAATTTGCCAGCATTCAATGAGGCATTAAACAAAGTGGATTTGAAATTAGCGGATTTAAATAAACTGTTACCTGAAGGTGAGACGCTACTAACATTAGCCTGTCTAGAAGGAAAAATCGATCATGTTAAAGCCTTAGTTCGAAGGGGAGTTAACATTTATATTGCTAATAAAAAGGGTGAAACACCTTTCCTTGTTGCTTGTAAATCTAATATAGTACCACAAGGCATTCAAATAGTTAGTTACTTACTTACACAGCTCCCCCCTAGAAATCGCAAAGAACAGGCTAAAAAATTGCTTTTGATAGCCTATAGTCAGCCTGATGCCAGTTTTTTTAAAGAAGTTCTTACTTTTATTGACGATATTCATTTTTTAAATGGTTCTTTCTCTGAGCTTCAGGGTTTCCCTTTGCTGCTTGATGCGGCGGCTCTATATGAAAAACAAAGTCACCTAAAAGTTTTACTCGAAAAAAATATTATTGATGAAAACAGTGGTTATCAAACTATCCAATTGAAAACTAGTGGGGAGAGGGCAGCGATAAGCAACGAAAAAACAAAGATGTCATTAGCTAGATTTGCAGTTGAAGTAAAAAATTCATATCTCTTAAACAGCCTCTTTGAAGTCATTAACAGTGAGGCCTTACGCAATGAACTGGCAAAGAGTTTATACCCATATTTTGTGAGTAGTGAGCCAAAATACAGTACTTTTGAAGACGTGCTACAGTTTACCTCTGACCCTGAAATATTAAATGCCCTATATGGAGATGAGACCTTACTGACTCATGCTTGTGTAACAAACAATTCAAGTAATGTAAAACTTCTACTTCGTAAACCTGTCGATTTATTTAGATCAAACAAAGCTGGCAAAAATCCTTTGGTTATTGCTTGCGAGCAAGGGAATCAAAAAATTTTGACTAAGTTGCTTCTGAAGCATGGTCAGGATTTTGCTCAATCTGCCGACAGATTCATGGATACTGTTAAGGGCTTATTGCAAATAGCTCTTGACTCTAACCAGAATGCAATATTTTTCATACTTGCTAGCGACATTACTGATAAAGTTTTTTTAACTAACTTCTATCGTCAGAATTATCAGGCCATTAAAAATAATCCTCAATTCTTGCCTGATATTACTATCCTTCAATTGAAAGCATGTGGCTTAGTTGATTATATTAAGGAGCAATTACCTTTACAGGAAATAGTTAATTTAATGACTTTATTTATTCAACATAAGCAAATTGCTCTTGCCAAACGATTGCTTTCCATAGCTCATAGCAAGGCACCCGATGAATTACAACATTTTATTCCTGATTTACTCAAAGTTGCTTATGCAAAAAATAAGCTTGACTTTTTTGGTCAATTATTAGCCTGCCTACAACATCTTGATATGCCTGGTCTTAACCTGCCTGAGTCAAGAAATGGCCATACTTTGTTGACTACAGCTTGCCAAGAAAAAAAACATGATTTCGTCAATTGGCTTCTTGACAGGGGTGTCAATTTGGAAGTTAAGGGCTCTAAACGAACTGCCTTACAGTGGGCTGTAATTAATGGGGATCTAAAACTGACCAAATCTATTCTAGATAGGATACAGCGGCAATCAGTTGCAAAAATGCATGCAACCATTGCTAATGAGGATTTGTTATATATCGCTTATACTGATAGTAATATAGATCTTTTTAAAGAGCTATTAAATAGAACCAATGATTTAAATATGCTCGGGCTAGATTTGCAAGATAAACGTTTAGTAGGTGGAAATTACTTTATTGATAACTACGAAAAAGGACGAGCAGATCCGGCAGCTTACAACCCTTTGATCACAAATGCTCTTTTAGATGGAGGTATTTTACTGCCAGATCAAATCTATTCATTTACACGTAAATTATCGAGCATTTATGATGATTTAATTGCCGCTTTTCCACCTTATGCTGATAAGAAATTGAAAGAAATTCGCATGTTATATTTAGACCCCATTATGCGAACTGTGGATCTTGATCTAAAATTTAGATTAGCAAAAAAAGCAGAAGAGAGTATTCCTGATCAAAAGCTAAAAACTCTTTTTCAAATATTAGCTCATCGCATCCTGAAGAAGAAGTTTCGTTCAGAAGGAAAAAATTATGGGTTTAGCAATATACACCGCGCTTGTAATTTAAAAATTAAAGGTTATCTAGATGAATATCTTTGGAATTCTAGGGAGAGAGCCCTAGCTGTTCAGAAGGATACCTTAAGCGGCAGAACTGCCCTTCATTATTTGCTTAGCCAACCAGTTCCGGATCAGTCTAAGCTCCAGAAAATGATGGCCTATGAAGAGTTTCAAGAATGTGTCAATCAAAAAGATAAAGACGGACGTTTCCCTTTGCATTTTGCATGTGTCCAAACAAATTTGGCGGTTGTCCAACTATTGGCTCCAAATAAAGAAATAATAAAATCAGCTCCTGATAGAGCTTTTCAACGCACCCCCTTACATTATGCCTGTATTGCTAACAGTCAGGATATAGTTGACTTTCTTTTGGATGCACCTGCGGTGAGGCAACAGATTAATGCAAAAGACAGGTTAGGTCAGACTGCATTGCATCACGCCTGTTTTAATAATAATCCACAGATGATTGCCAATCTATTACGTGGAGGTGCACATTGTGATCTACCCGCCATCAATGGGGACACACCATTACATATTATTTGTAGACAGGGCAGTTTAGAGGCACTCAAAGAATTGAGAAAAACTCGTACTTTTTATGCTTCATTATTAAAGATAAATTCCTCAGACTTATCACCGCTTGCTGAGTTGAGTCATAATCCTTCTTCTCAAGAAGCTCAAAAAATGAAACAGTATTTAACCCCATTTTACAATCTTGCGCAGCACGCTAGTAAATTAGTCAAAGAGCCAGATGCTGATTCTAAAAATAAGGCAGAGGCTATTACCAGTCTAATAACAAATTTATCTGTTGCCGCTGGGGATGATGATCAAAAGGCCATATTAAACGCATTGGATACTAGCGATGTCCAAAGCCAATTGTTTAAACCTCTAAAAAACAATAGTTTTGGATTCTTTAAATTACCAGGTAGTCGTGAGATTACAGCTACAGAAGTTGACAATTTAAAACAAGTTTTAAATGCAATATGAGTTTTTGATTAAAATGAATATATCAGATGAATTTTGCGATAATTTTGCCAGCTGGCAAAATCATTCCGGCTATTTTCTCCTTAAAACCATTAATAAAAATGCCCTTAGGCTTTCAACCGAATGGATTTTGGCTTTGGGTCCTGATGAATGCTTAAACGAGGAGTTTGTTCAGTGGTTAAATAAAGTGGCTGATACCATAAAAAAATGGTTGCCGCAAAAAACACATCGGGATAAATTCAATAACCATCAACAAATTAAAAATTTATTTCATCTCATTAACTTATTAAATCAACAGCATTCTGATATTAAGCAGCTTATTCATAAACGTGTGCTTATGAATACTTATCATTTGTTTACCGAAATATGTAGTTTTAATCGTGAGCCTTTAGTTTCGTTTAATAAAATAGGCAGTTTTCTAAGAGAAAAAGATTTAAAAAAAATTCGTTTAATGCATCCAAATGGCTCATTGCAATATGGTTCTCCTGATAATATTTATCTCAATAGTGATTTCAATTTTTACAAAGCAATTAAGGCAGGAAAGCTACAGAACGAACCAATCTCTGAACGAGCTATCACCCCTAACGATCTTAAAAAAGCAACTCTTGATCATATTAATTTTTCATATGCAAATTATTTACTGGGAATAAAAAAGCTACTTGACAACCCTAAGGCTTTAGACTCTGTTGAAAAACCGCCTGTTTTTTGGGTTTCCCCTTCAACATTTGAGAAAATAGATCAAAAATTAACTCTCTTTAACCGGCAGTTGGATCAATTCGAGAAAAAATACCTCAATGTAAGTGAAGGCAATTTGTCGACGAAGTTTTTTGTCGATGAAAATAAGCTTACTGTTTATAGAAATTTGTTGAACGCTTATGCGCAGAGTTGTCAAACTGGTAGCATTGAAATCTTGGACCATGTCATCAAACAAAATGCAGATGCTATTGGTTTAAATGATTTCTTTAATGATGATTTTGCTAAATACTGTCATGAGTGGTTAAAAGATAATAGTAGCTACTTATTAATCTCAGAGCCAAATCCTGACGATGCTGAAATGGAATATCAAAAAGAGGATTATTTGCTTCGCGAAGTGGATATTAATGTAGGCTTGAGTTATTTGTCCACTCAATATGAACAACAAAAATTAACAAACCCTGATGCTCCCACTATTACTTTCTTGCCAGTATTGTCTTTAAATGAGTTACCAAGACTTATTCCCGAGTTGATTCAATCACGAAAATCTCAAGGTTATCTTGGCATTTATCATCAGGGCGATAGTGCGCACTTTGTATTCAATTTTATTTATAAGTGGTCATCGGGCAAAATAACAGTTATTTTAATAGACTCAAGTTTTAATTCAAGACATAAAGAGCAATCATTGCAAAAGGCGGAAAAATGCTTCAGGGTCATGCTACCTGGTTGTGATGTTGTTCCTTTAAATATCATTCAACAATTTAATGGCGCAGATTGTGGTATCTGTACATTACAGAATGCTCAAGATGTTGTGAATAGTCTACTTTCAAAGAAAGATTCAGATTTCTTGAAGTTTAGAGAGAGTAAGCTGCTTATCAATCCTTTGGCACTGACTTTGAATGCGCAATATTTTGACACCCTAGAACAACCGATGACGCCTGTTTGTAAACAAATACGAAATAATTGGGAAGAGCTATTTAAAAAACAAAGCGAGTGGTTCACTGTAAAACCTGATTTAGGACAATTAGATGGAAAGGGATATTATCTCTTACCTTCTGGTGACTATAATTTTGAAGAGATACAATGGCTCCATAGATATCGTCAGTTTGCCTCAAGGGTATACGAAGAATTTTCTGCTTCTTCTGAACATGGGCGTCTATTGCAAGAAGCTGAAAGAACAATGCATATTAACTCAAATAAGTTTCAACAGTTTTATAATGTTAGATTTGATGAATTCAAACGCAAGAGCAAATTTATTGTCCAATATAATAAAGCTGGATTCGAGAAGCATTTCCCCAAAAAGTTAGAGCAAGAACTTTTTCAGAAAGTATCTGCCAAGAGCTTAGACCCCATTCTTTTTGATAGAATAGCAACTCTCTTTATTTCTCAATATAGCGATCATCTCTTCCCAGAAAAATTTTTTCTTGATTCTGATCAGGCTCGTTCTTCTCCATTACAAACCGCAGAGAAAATATCACAAAGATTAGACTCCAAATGGGTAAAAATTTTTAGCGAAAAAAAAATTGCAGGTTTTCAACACGTACTTCGCCGAAAAATAGTAGATTTGACTAATCAATTACGTCTGGGTGAAGAGAATCTGTCTGAATTTACTAATCAAAAATTAACGTATGCTTTGCTAAAACAATGTGTTGATATTTGGCAGGAAAACCATTACCTCAAGCCTGTGTCTTTTATAAAAAAGATTGATAAAATAGTCAAAAATCGGCCTGTTGATTTGGAGCCAGACTCTCCCTTGACAGAAGCGGCTATTACTTCATTGCAAGTATCTATTCGTCAATTGCGCAATAGAGGTTTAACATCATCCCTTGAGAGAATGGTCAGTGCTTTAGAATCGACTTCTACCCTAAAGCTATTGCGTCCGCCAAAAAAGGAAGAGGAAAAGTTAGAAATAACCCTTGATCAAATTAATAAGGAGTTGAAGGCAAATTTCTCACTCGATCAATCGTTTGTTGCTCTAAGAGTTATTGAAGGGCTTAAATATATTGAAAAAAACAATAATAGACCTGATAGCGAAAATTTGATTTATAATCACTATCAGCAAAAACCACAATCCTTACACTTTATTAACAAGGGAACCTATATCAACGAGGGAACTTTTCTCCTTCATATGGAGACTCATTCTTCGTGGGAAAATCTAAAGCAAGCCACAAATGAATTAGTTAATTCTTTTTGTAACGCATATAGAATAGCTAAAAATCATGGAAAAATTAACAAATTTTTAAATAAAATCAACTTTTCTCCCTGTCTTGAAGGTTCAACAGGGGAGGCTTTAGAGTGGGCCGCCACTTTAGGTTCCTTTAAAAAATTTGATGACTTAATGGAGCAAGCTAATGAGGAAGCACAGTCTTATTTACAAAGTACAGGTAAATCACTTTCGCTTGAAAATAAATTGGCATTTATTTCTAAGCATTATGAAGGAGTTGCCTGTTTCCAGCGAGATGATAATCGGCAAAGATTAAAAGAGTCTTTCATTACCCCAAAGATGATTAAGAATTTTTTAGATAATTTAGGGGAAAAAGAAGCTCTCATAAAGTGCAGCCGCAAAGGAGACTTAATTGATTGTTATAATAATCGAAATTTGCCAGCATTCAATCAGGCATTAAACAAAGCAGATTTAAAATTAGCGGATTTAAATAAACTGTTATCTGAAGGTGAGACGTTACTAACGTTAGCCTGTCAAGAAGGAAAAATTGATCATGTTAAAGCCCTAGTTCAAAGGGGAGTTAACATTTTAATTCCTAATAAAAAGGATGAAACCCCTTTCCTTGTTGCTTGTAAATCTAATATAACACCACAAGGCTTTCAAATAGTTAGTTACTTACTTACACAGCTACCCCCTGAAGATCGCAAAGAGCAGGCTAAAAAATTGCTTTTGATAGCCTATAGTCAGCCTGATGCCAGTTTTTTTAAAGAAGTTCTTACTTTTATTGACGATATTCATTTTTTAAATGGTTCTTTCTCTGAGCTTCAGGATTTACCTTTGCTGCTTGATGCGGCGGCTCTAAATGAAAAACAAAGTCACCTAAAAGCTTTACTCGAAAAAAATATTATTGATGAAAACAGTGGTTATCAAACCATCCAATTGAAAACTAGTGGGAATAGGATAGCGATAAGCCACGAAAAAACAAAGATGTCATTAGCTAGATTTGCAGTTGAAGTAAAAAATTCATATCTCTTAAACAGCCTCTTTGAAGTCATTAACAGTGAGGCCTTACGCAATGAACTGGCAAAAAGTTTATACCCATATTTTGTGAGTAGTGAGCCAGAATACAGTACTTTTGAAGACGTGCTACAGTTTACCTCTGATCCTGAGGTATTAAATGCCCTGTATGGAGATGAGACCTTACTGACCCATGCTTGTGTAACAAATAATTTAGGTAATGTAAAACTTCTACTTCGTGAACCTGTCGATTTATTTAGATCAAACAAAGCTGGCAAAAATCCTTTGGTTATTGCTTGCGAACAAGGGAATCAAAAAATTTTGGCTAATCTTCTAAAAGCGTTACTTAAAAAAAATATTATTGATGAAAACAGTGATTATCAAATACAGCTTCTGAATCATGGTGATCAATCTGCCGACAGATTAAAGGATACTGTTAAGGGCCTATTGCAAATAGCTCTTGACTCTAACCAGAATGCAATATTTTTTTGGCTTGCTGGTGACATTACTGATAAAGTTTTTTTAACTAACTTCTATCATCAGAATTATCAGGCCATTAAAAATAATCTTCAATTCTTGGCTGATATTACTAACGTTCAATTGAAAGTCTGTGGCTTATTTGATTATATTAACGAGCAATTACCTGTAGAGGAAATAGTTAATTTAATGAGCTTATTTACTCAATATAAGCAAATTCCTCTTGCCGGACGATTGCTTCGCATAGCTCATAGCAAGGCACCCGATGAACTTCAACATTTTATTCCTGATTTACTCAAAGATGCTTATGCAAACAATAAACCTGACTTTTTTGGTAAATTATTACACTGCCTACAACATCTTGATATGCCAGGTCTTAACCTGCCTGAGTCAAGAAATGATCATACTTTGTTGACTACAGCTTGCCTAGAAAAAAAACATGATTTCGTCAAGCAGCTTCTTGACAGGGGTGTCAATTTGGAAGTTAAGGGCTCTAAACGAACTGCCTTACAGTGGGCTGTAATTAATGGGGATCTGGAACTGACCAAATCTATTCTAGATAGGATACAGGGGCAATCAGTTGCAAAAATGCATGCAGCCATTGCTAATGAGGATTTGTTATATAACGCTTATATCAATAGCAATATAGATCTTTTTAAAGAGCTATTAAATAGAACCAATGATTTAAATATGCTCGGGCTAGATTTGCAAGATAAACGTTTAGTAGGTGGAAATTACTTTATTGATAATTACGAAAAAGGACGAACAGATCCGACAGCTTACAACCCTTTGATCACAAATGCTCTTTTAGATAGAGGTATTTTACTGCCAGATCAAATCTATTTTTTTACACGTAAATTATCGAGCATTTATGATGATTTAATTGCCGCTTTTCCACCTTATGCTGATAAGGAATTGAAAGAAATTCGCATGTTATATTTAGACCCCATTATGCGAACTGTGGATCTTGGTCTAAAATATAGATTAGCAAAAAAAGCAGAAGAGAGTATTTCTGATCAAGAGCTAAAAACCCTTTTTCAAAAATTAGGTTATCGCATCCTGCAGATAAAGCTGAAGTTTCCTAAAGGAAAAAATTATGGGTTTAGCAATATACACCGCGCTTGTGATTTAAAGGAAGAAAATCCTCTAGAAAATCTTCGAGATCTTAGGGAGAGAGCCCTAGCTGTTCAGAAGGATATCTTAAGCGGCAGAACTGCCCTTCATTATTTGCTTAGCCCCCAACCAGTTCTGAATCAGTCACCTATGTTTTCTATGCTCCAGAAAATGATGGCCTATGAAGAGTTTCAAGAATGTGTCAATCAAAAAGATAAAGACGGACGTTTCCCTTTGCATTTTGCATGTGTCCAAACAAATTTGGCGGTTGTCCAACTATTGGCTCCAAATAAAGAAATAATAAAATCAGCTCCTGATAGAGCTTTTCAACGCACCCCCTTACATTATGCCTGTATTGCTAACAGTCAGGATATAGTTGACTTTCTTTTGGATGCACCTGCGGTGAGGCAACAGATTAATGCAAAAGACAGGTTAGGTCAGACTGCATTGCATCACGCCTGTTTTAATAATAATCCACAGATGATTGCCAATCTATTACGTGGAGGTGCACATTGTGATCTACCCGCCATCAATGGGGACACACCATTACATATTATTTGTAGACAGGGCAGTTTAGAGGCACTCAAAGAATTGAGAAAAACTCGTACTTTTTATGCTTCATTATTAAAGATAAATTCCTCAGACTTATCACCGCTTGCTGAGTTGAGTCATAATCCTTCTTCTCAAGAAGCTCAAAAAATCAAACAGTATTTAACCCCATTTTACAATCTTGCGCAGCACGCTAGTAAATTAGCCAAAGAGTCAGATGCTGATTCTAAAAATAAGGCAGAGGCTATTACCAGTCTAATAACAAACTTATCTGTTGCCGCTGGGGATGATGATCAAAAGGCCATATTAAACGCATTGGATACTAGCGATGTCCAAAGCCAATTGTTTAAACCTCTAAAAAACAATAGTGTTGGATTTTTTAAATTACCAGGTAGTCGTGAGATTACAGCTACAGAAGTTGACAATTTAAAACAAGTTTTAAATGCAATATAAGTTTTTGATTATTCCTTACCACCATTAACCGGCAAATAAAAACAAAAGCAGGCTCCTCCTTCTTTGCGATTCTCAGCCCAAATTTTACCCTTATGCGTTTTAATTATTTTCCTGCAAATTGCAAGCCCCAGACCAAGCCCTCGCTGTGTTGTTAGCATCCGGCCGCGATAAAATTTTTTAAATAATTTATCGACTTCATCACTACTAATACCCGGACCTTTATCGCTTATCTTAAAAATAATTCGATTATTTTCAAAGATAGTTGAAATTTCAATCAAGGTATTCTCCGGAGTAAATTTAACAGCATTATCTAGCAAATTGATAATGACATCTTCAAGCAGATTATTATCAAATTTAATGATAGGTAAGTTGGGATCGAGCTTAAGTTGAACGGTATTCTTTTTTAGTTTTTTGCTCGAAGAATGAAGAACAGAATGAATGCTATCATTTAAAGAATTGAGTTTCTTTTTTACCTTAAACTTTTTTGATTCCAAAAGGGTTATTTGTATCAGGTTGTTAATCAAACGACTTAATTGTTCTGAATCCAAATAGATATCCTGAGCTACTTTTCTTACATTTTTTAGATCAAAGCCACTCTCTGATGCTAATAAAGTACTGGCATTGGACATGATAGCGATTAATGGACTACGTATATCATGTGAAATAGATTGTAACAAGGTGCTCCTTACTCGCCTTCGTTCATGTTTTAGCTCTAACTTCTGAGCCACTTCTTGAATTTTGTCTGCTTCCAGTGCTAAAGCAATCTGATTTGCAAAGGCTTCCAAAAGATGCTGTTGGTCAGGTGTCAAAATTTTTCCTGGAAACAATGGCCTAATTCGTAAAACACCTATCGTCCCTTGAGTGGTAATCAATGGTAAATATAAAGCGTCAAAATAGGATAGCGTATCGGTTCCAAAGCCAGCAGCTTGCCCTAAACTATATACCCATTGGGCGATGCTTTTTTCTTTATCATCTAGCTTGATGGCATCAATATTTTCTCCTCTGACCACTAACTCACCATCTTGCGCTAACAAAGCTAATACTTCACAGTCAAATGCTTTGCCTATCTCCTTGACAGCAATTTCAAGGAGTTTATCAATACCGCGAACACTTGTTAATTGTCGACTTAAAGAATGCAATGTTGAACTTCTTTTCTCTGCCAAAAGTGCTCTTTTAGCTTGATTGCGAGTGATAATAGTTAAGTTACTAATAATTAAGGAAACAGTGAGCATTACTAACAGCGTTAGAAAATATTCTAAGTTGCTCATAAAAAAACTATAACGAGTAGGGATAAAAAAATAATCAAAGGCTAATACACTTAATATAGATGCTAATGCCGAAACTGTAATGTTGCCAAATAAGGCAATAGCGGTAACACCCAATATATAAATCATGGCAATATCGCTAATGCTCAGAAAGGAAGAAAGCAAAAAATTGATGGTGGTGATAATTAAAATGATAAGTCCGGCTAAGCCATAAATTTTCCAGGGGATTAGAGGTTGTTGTCCAACGTATTTCTTTTTAACCTTAACTTCTTCAGGTTCTCCAGTAATAATAAAAATATCTATTTCACCGCTTTGTCGTACTAACTCATCAGCTAAGCTCCCAAATAGTGTTTCGCGCCAACGAGGTTGTATTTTTTTACCAATAATTATTTTAGTGACATTTTCTGAACGGGCGAAATCCATTATTTCTTTAACGATGTTTGTCCCTACAAGAATTTTAGTTTCAGTACCTAATTGTTCAGCCAGATGTACATTAATATTAAATTGATCTTCAGAAGTCATACTGCTGGTATCAATATGCACAGCTATCAGTTCAGCTTGTAAACTATTTGCTATCCTATAAGCAGCCCTGATCAATTTTGAAGAACTCTGATGGTAGCCAACACATACCAGCACTTTTTCTCTGGTTGGCCAAATTGTTTTTATGCCTTGGTCTTGTCTATACAGAAGAACATCAGCTCCCACGTGTTCGGCGGCAGTTCTCAACATCAATTCGCGTAATGCGATCAGGTTGCCCTTGCGAAAAAAACTTTCCTTGGCTAATTCTGCTTGTTGTGGAAAATAGACTTTACCTTCCTGCAAGCGTTTGAGGAGATCTTCAACAGGTAGGTCGACAACTTCTATGGTGTCGGCCAATGATAACATTAGATCTGGAACAGTCTCTTTAATGTGTGTTTGAATAATTTGAGATACAACATCATTTAAGCTTTCAACATGTTGAATATTCATCGTGGTATAGACATCGATACCTCTGTCCAGAACTTCTTTGATATCTTGCCATCTTTTTGTATGTCTTAGCCCTGGGATGTTACTATGCGCCATTTCATCAATAATGAGTAGTGCAGGACTTCTTTTTAACGCACCTTCAAGGTCAAATTCCAGTTGTTTGGTTTCTCTATATTCAACACTCTTACGCGGCAAGACCTCAAAAATATTAATTAGATTCTCTATCTCTTGTCGACCATGGGATTCTGCAATGCCAATGACAACATCTAAGCCTTGTTTATATTTTTCGCGTGCATCTTCAAGCATACTAAAAGTCTTGCCTACACCGGGAGCTGCTCCTAGATAAATTTTGAGTTGACCACGTCCTAGCTTCAATTCTTCTTCTTGAGCTCTTTTCAGCAAATTTTCGGGACTTGGACGCTTTGTGGCCATCTACTGTTTCCTGGCTTTTAGATTATCAAGGGATATATTTAACACTAGTACAGTCAATCGTACTTCATCTAAAAGTATCCCCCTAGGAAGCAAGTTTTACTCAATTAGCCCCCCTTAAAGCTAGGGTCTGTCGTCAATTAGCCCCCACTATGTCGTCCCACTGCCATTAAGTTAAGGGTTTTTTCTCCCCTATGTCGTCCGGTGATGGTTTGATCACGGAATCTAGGATATATGCCACTTTACTGGATCCCGCGAACAAGTCGCGGGACGACGGTACGACGGTGAAGAGGAATTATCCTTAACTTAATGGCAGTGCTATGTCGTCCCGCGACTTGTCTATGTCGTCCCGACTTGTCTATGTCGTCCCGACTTGTCTATGTCGTCCCGATTGTATACGTCGTCCCGATTGTATACGTCGTCCCGCGACTTGTTCGCGGGATCCAGGATAGGTACACTTTCCTAGATTCCGTGATCAAACCATCACCGGACGACAGATTGCTTAACTTAATCTTTTAGTGAGCAAATAGCCTCATAGTAGCACTTGCAGCTACCCCCTCTCCCGCGCTCTAATTTTCATAAAATCAATAAGTTACCAGCGGGAGAGGGTTGGGGTGAGGGAAAAGCTGGAAACAGAGTTTGACCCTCACCCCAACCCTCTCCCGCAATAACTTATTGTTTCTTAAGAATTTTTTGCGCGGGAGAGGGGGCTGCTGCAAGTGCTACTATGGAGATACAGCTAAAACACGTCAGTTAAAATGGCAGTGAGATTATACCCCTCCGCCTAATCCACTCTACCTCTGCTTAGATTCGTCGAACTAATAGTTTAATAGCAGTGCGACGTAGTGGGAGCTATGGGACGACGTAGCACTGCCATTAAGTTAAGCAATCTGTCGTCCGGTGATGGTTTGATCACGGAATCTAGGGAAGTGCCCCTATCCTGGATCCCGCGAACAAGTCGCGGGACGACGGCGAAGAAGAAATGCCCTTAACTTAATGGCAGTGGGACGACGTAGCACTGCCATTAAGTTAAGGATAATTCCTCTTCGCCGTCGTCCCGCGACTTGTTCGCGGGATCCAGTAAAGTGGCATATATCCTAGATTCTGCGAACAAGTCACGGGACGACATAGGGGAGAAAAAACCCTTAACTTAATGGCAGTGGTTCGACGTAGTGGGAGCTAATTGACGACAGACCCTAGTTTTTCCGCCAACAGCTAATTTTCAAGTAGAAAATCTTCATAAGCAGAGAAGGATTTGCTAATATATAAGAAATTGCTGGGAACTTTGGTGTTCCCTATAACCTATTGAGGTATCGATTAATGTTAAAAAAAATACTGACAATTACGCTGATCGCCATCTTTATACTTCCCCTTTTAGCAGAAGCCCGTGCAGGTGCACATTTTGGGGGAGGCGGTCGTAGTGGCGGTGGTTTTAGTAGTGGTGGTGGCGGTGGTTTTAGTAGTTACCGCAGCAGTGGCGGTCAATTTGGAAATTATAATTATCGTCCACGCTCTACCTATTCTTCTCCTTCTTCTCCTTCCTATGCATCACCACGTCCTTATATGAATGCTCCTCGCTCGTCTGGATCTTCTATTTTCTCTGGTCTTGCCTCTGGCCTTTTCGGAGCTTGGTTATATAATAAATTTTTCCATAGTGAAAACGCGGTTCAAAATAAGCAGCAAAATCAAATCTCTCAAACCTCTCAAACAGCTCCTACAACACAACCAGCAACACAACCAGCAACTTCAAAAGGAGGTGGGGGTATATTGCATCTCATTTTGATCTTAGCAATTTTCTTTATTGTTTGGCACTTCATTAAAAATAGACGTAAAAAGAATTTAGATGATTCAAAATCTCAATATTTTTCCAGTGAAGGCTCAACAACGCCAACAGGAAAATTGGATATTGATAACTCTGAAAATTTTCCAAGAGAACAATCACAACAACTTATTCAGAATATTTCGCAAACAGATTACGGACAATTTGAAAATGTTTTTACTGGTATACAAAATGCTTGGTCACAAAATGATTTACCTACACTTCAACGTTTAACAACGCCTGAAATGTATAATAATTTTTCCTCACTTGCGCAAGAAAACCAACAACAAAATATTACCAATGTCATACAACAAGTCAAAATATTAAGCAAAAAGCTTCAAAACGCATGGCAAGAGGGTGAATATAGCTATGCGCGTGTAGTTGTAACTTGGAGTGCAATTGACTATGCAATCAATAACTCTCTTTCACCTCAGGATCCTGGCTACCTGATCGATGGCAGTATAAATGAGCCATCGATTTCAACTGAAATTTGGATTTTCCAGCGCCGTGAGAATGGCCCATGGTTGTTAGCTGAAGTACAACAATTATGAATTCATGATTTATCAATGGGCAGTAATTGGTGCGGGGCCTGCTGGGATTGCAGCAATAGGAAATTTACTGGATCATGGGATACCCGGGGAGCAGATTATTTGGATTGATCCTCAGTTTCATGTTGGCGATTTTGGCACCCGTTGGCGAAATGTTTCCAGCAATACCAAGGTAGGTTTATTTATTAAATTTTTAGAATCTTCTCCTTCGTTTGACTTTCAAAGAAATAAACAGGATTTCCCGATTTATTTTGAAAATCTGGAAGATACATGTTACTTGCGGTTAATGGCGAAACCATTGCAATGGATAACAGATGAGTTAAAAAATAAAGTTTGTAGCAAACAAGATTTCGCCCGAGCTTTATCGTTGGAGAAACGTGCTTGGCATATAGAATTAAGGAATAAACAGATTGCAGCAAAAAATGTAATATTAGCCATTGGATCAGAACCTAAGGAGTTAAATTATTCTATACCGACTATCCCATTAGACATAGCAATGGATCGTGAACAATTAATGAGCCATCTTGAGGCAGATGAAACTATTGCTGTGTTCGGTTCTTCGCATTCTGCTATTTTGGTCATACGCAACCTGGTAGAGACTCATACTGGACAGGTAATAAATTTTTATTTAAAACCGTTAATTTATGCTGTTTATTTAAAAAATTGGATATTATTTGATGACACTGGCTTAAAAGGGCAAGCAGCACAGTGGGCAAAAAAATATATTGATGGTGAATTGCCAAAAAATTTGAAACGCATTTTTGCAAGCACTGAGAACATCGACACTAATCTGCCTCAATGCCACAGGGTAATCTATGCAATTGGGTTTGAAAGACGAAAGTTTCCTCTCATAAAAGGAATTAACCAATTTAACTATATTAAGGAATGTGGAATTATAGCTCCTGGATTATTTGGTTTAGGAATTGCATTTCCTGAAGCCAAAAAAAACCCTCTTGGTATGCTGGAATATCGCGTTGGCCTTTGGAAATTTATGGAATTTTTGCATCGGATTATGCCAATTTGGCTAAAATATTCACCATAGTTCACAATGACGGGAAAATGTTTGACTACTATAATATGATCAAGGTTTATAATTTTAGCAAGGAGTAATACAACGAAAGGGTCTCGTAATTCAGGCACGAAGCTGCAAAATGCATGGCAAATCACCCAAGAAGGGTTTGACCCTTCTCGTGAACGATATATGGAAACACTCTTTACTATCAGCAATGGGTATATGGGAATTCGCGCAACCTCAGACTTTCCAATTCCTGCTGCACAACCAGATCTTTTAATCGCTGGAGTCTATGATTATAAGGCTGCAGCTCCTCTGGGTTCAGGAATCCAATTTGTTACTAAGGAGTATCATCAAGACCCTGAAGCAGAAATTGTTCCATTTCCATCACCCTTCCTATTTCAAGTCAAAGTCCATAATGAGTGGCTTGATTTTTCTCTAGAGATTAAGTCCCATACACGAACATTAAATCTGCTGGAAGGAGTCTATCTTGAAGAATATTGTCTAGAAGACCAATTGGGACGTCGTTCTAAAATACAATCACTAAGATGTGCTTCTCTTGCCGATCCACATCTTTTGCTGCAAAGAATCCGTATCGAAGCTGAAAATTTTTCGTCATCTGCTACGATCATTTTTTCGGTAAATTTGGATGAATTTAGTCCTCTTTATCCCAATCTCAAGGAGCCGCCTCTTCAGGTAAATGACAAATCCCCCCAAACCTTATCTTATTCTACTAAAAGATCACAGATACAATGTGCTATCGCATCAAAAACATTTTTAGAAAAAATCGAAAATGGTTCTTCAATTGTTCAACTTGAACTCAAACTTGCTGGGGTTATTGAAATTTATAGAATTATCAGCATTTTTACCTCTAAGGATACTAATAATCCGCTTGAGAGCGCAAAGCAACATATCCTTAATCTTTCTGCGGATTCGTTCAAAGAAAAAATCGATGAACATAAAATATTATGGCGAAAATTTTGGTTAAAAGCTGATCTTGAATTTAAACAATATCCAGAAATTACACAAGCTCAAAGATTTAATATCTATCACCTTCGCTCTGCAGTCCATCCAGAAATTACAAAAGCTCAAAGATTTAATATGCACCTTCGCTCATCAGCCAACATAGTAAATAAATCGATTCCTGCTAAAGCCCTCACTGGACGGGCCTATGATGGACACATTTTCTGGGATACTGAAATTTTCATGTTTCCATTTTTTCTTTATACCGAGCCACAGATTGCCCGAACTCTTCTTTTATATCGTTATGATACACTTGATGGCGCAAGGCAAAGAGCTAAAGAGTTAGGATATGCAGGAGCCTGTTATGCCTGGGAATCTACTCTATCTGGAAAAGATGTTACGCCCAACTCTATTTTAATTTCTGGAACTGACAAGGAAGTTCCAGTTTTGACTGGTTCTCAACAAATCCATGTTTCGGCTGATGTGGTTTATGCTATCTGGAAATACTGGGATGCTACTCTTGATGAAGACTTTCTTAGAAACATTGGTGCGGAAATTATGATAGAAACGGCAAGGTTTTGGAGTAGTCGTGTTTCCTTTTCTAATGGCTCTTACCATATTTTAAAGGTCATTGGACCAGACGAATATCACTATAATGTTGATGACAATGCTTATACTAACTGGATGGTAAGGTTCAACCTGGAAAAAGCAGTCTGGGTCTGTCATTACATAAAGGAAAAATCAGAAGACTTCTTTAATACGCTTGCTTCTAAAATAAACCTGTTGACTGATGAAATCTTGGCTTGGCAACACATAGCAAACTCGCTTTTTATTGCACAGCCGGATACAAATAACATTATTGAGCAGTTTCATGACTTCCTAAATCTTAAGGTAGTCACCTTGGACGAACATGGTGGTAATCGTGCACCTGTTAGCCGGTTATTTAATTGGAAGCAAATAAATGAAACACAGCTTGTTAAACAGGCTGATGTTTTAATGATCCCCTTTCTCTTTCCAAACTCATTATCAAGGGAAGTTGTAACTGCCAACTTCGATTATTACGAACCTAAGACTGATCAAGGCAGTAGTCTTTCGCCTTGTGTATATGCTGCAGTTGCTGCTCAAATTGGTCGTTTTGACATCGCAAAGAGTTATTGGGAAAGAAGTCTAAATCTAGACCTTGATGATATCATGTTGAATACAGGACTTGGTGTTCATCCAGCCGCTATGGGCGGGGCTTGGCAAGCACTGGTATTTCATTTACTTGGAGTTGAGTTTACCAACAAAGGTCCTAAACTTAAACGAAAACCAAATGAACTTGACGCACTTGGCTTGGGTGGAATTGCATTTAATCTTATATACAGAGGAATAAGTTATCCTATATCAATACCAGAGGGGAATCGACCATGAAGCAAATTAAGTCCATTATTGCTCTTCTTCCATCTAAGTTGGTAAATGATTCACTGGAATTGATAATACAAAATGCAATAAATTTGGGTCAATGGTTAAAATGTGAACTGCATTTCCTTTGCCCTCCAGATGAAGAAAAGGCCGTCAAAAATCTAGTCTGCGAATTTGTAAAGAGTTGCCCAGATCCTTCCTCAACCCTCATCGTCCATCCACCTACCTCAGGCAATGCTGAAAGTATTATAACAACTATTCAAAAATACGATTGTGACATGATTCTTTTGCAGAATAATATTCGTTATCCAGGGGGCAATAGAGAAGACCTTCGAATTATTGAGCTTTCACCAATTCCGATATTACTGCTTCCAAAAGATTTTGATTTTAAGGCAAATCCACTTGATACATTCTTAGTACCCCTTAGTGGAAAAAAACATATTAACGAAGCGTTGGCGCTATCATTAAAGTTGGCTTCTGTGACTGGATCTTCCGTTGATCTTCTGCATGTCACCAGCAAAGAACAACTTCTGTGTTCTTGTAGGCATTCACTTGATTCATTAGGCGATCAATTTCATCATGAGTATTGTCAAATAATAGATAAGATTACAAGTGAACAAAGCCCCTATTCAAGTGCAATTGAAAAAAAGAGAATACGTCATTTTTATCAACGCCAGGGTTTTGTTGCTGAGGAAATTTTGCACATTCTAAAAGAGTCGCCAGGCAAGATTCTGGTACTGGAATGGAAGGAAACACTTGCAGAAAAATATGCTGAGACGGTCAAAAGCCTTTTAGAAAATATGTTCTATCCTGTAATTTTTATTAGAACTAAGCATGAGGAAAATTAATGCGGAACTATAGAATATCGGCATCATTATTATCAGTCTGACTTTGCTGCCTTAGGTGAAGATGCGAAAGCTGTAATTGATGCTGGTGCAGATATGTTGCATTTTGATGCCATGGACAATCATTTCGTCCCCAATCTCACT
Source organism: uncultured Gammaproteobacteria bacterium (assembly GCA_963817645.1). Taxonomy (GTDB): domain Bacteria; phylum Pseudomonadota; class Gammaproteobacteria; order UBA6002; family UBA6002; genus UBA6002. The sequence goes on from CAWFQC010000046.1 coordinate 31,822, forward strand.
GTAGGGCCACTCGTTTGTGCCGCATTGCGTCGTTATGGTATTCATGCACGCATTAATGTTCATTTGATGGCTAAACCCATTGATAGACTGATTGTGGGCTTCGCAAAAGCAGGCGCAAATACAATTACCTTTCACATTGAAGCATCAGAACAAATCGAAGATAGTCTTGCTCTTATTCGTAATCAAGGGTGTAAGGTAGGTCTTGCCCTTAAACCTGAGACAGCACCGCTGCGCCTTGAAAATTTGTTAGACAAAATAGATATAATTTTAGTTATGTCAGTCAATCCAGGGTTTGCCGGTCAGACATTTGTCCCTTCAGTTTTAGATAAAATCAAACAAGTTAGAAATCTTATCTCAGAAAGCGGACGAAATATTAGTCTTGCAGTAGATGGTGGTATTAAAATAGAAAACATTGCCCAAATTGCACAAGCTGGTGCCGATACGTTTGTGGTTGGATCAGCCATATTTAATCAGCCCGATTATGGAAAAGTTATTGCAGATATGCGCAGCCAATTGACAGAATAAAAATTTTGAAAAAATTGCCAACACTAAAAACAAACTCATTGCTATCAAAATAACCAGGAGATCAAATAGGTGAAATATATAGTAGCCAAACTATTGGCCCCTTTAAATGCTTATATTAAATTTATTATCTATATATTAAGCTATATTGGATTAGCATGCTTTTTAGAATCCAGTTATGCACAACCTTCCTTGCCTGCATGTCAATCACAACTTTCCTCTACCATGTGCGAAAAAATAGGGCAGATGTTAATTATTGGTTTTGGTGGCTTAAAGCAAGATAAAAATGGAAAAATTTCCTGGCAAGATCCAGATGGTACGCAATTTAATAAAAATTCAATTATTGCAAAAGAAATTAAAAACCAGCATGTAGGTGGAGTAATTTTGTTCACTCGATCTTTTTTTAATAATAAGACAGGTCGATTTATTCAAGGTCGTAATGTGCAAAACCCAGTGCAATTAGCAAGACTTACAAGGGCACTGCAGAACTATTCATCTCAAGTCCGTAAGCAAGAAGGTTTACCAGACTTACCCTTACTAATAACGATTGATCAAGAAGGAGGTGTTGTTGATCGTTTACCTTCGGCAATGGGCTTTCCGCAAAGAACTTTTGTTCCACAAGCATTGGGAGCCAATGAAGACATCGTATTAACAAACATTAAATTAAAACAAACAGCAATAAAGCAAACACGCCGCTATGCTGACAAAATGGCTGATGTATTATTTACAAATCATTTTAATGTAAATTTTGCACCTATGGTGGATGTCAATATAAATCCACTCAATCCCATCATTGGAGGGATAGGCAGAAGCTTTTCTGCTAACCCAGAGGTAATTGTAGATCAAGCTTGGCAATTCATAGAGGCTTTTCACCATAAAGGTATCATAGCAACATTAAAACATTTCCCAGGACATGGCAGTAGTACGGGGGATACCCATGTGAGGTTAGTAAATGTTACTGACACTTATCAACGTGATAAAGAACTCATACCCTATCAAAAACTCATTAACAGAGGCTATCAGGATATAATCATGACTACTCATGTTATCAACGGTCAGATAGATAGAAGTCAATGCAAGTTTGGCTCACAAGAGGATCAGAATACTTGGTGCCCAGGAACTATGTCTTATGCAACACTTACAAAACTATTGCGTCAACGACTTGGTTTTAAAGGCGTAATTGTATCAGATGATATGGCAATGGGCGCTATTGCAAATGAGTACCCATTGGATATCGCATTAGAGAAAGCTATTAATGCTGGGGTTGATATGTTCATTGTTTCTAATAATACTCAGGATAATACTGAACAAACAATTAACACCATTGCAAAATTAGTTAAAGAAGGCAGAGTGAGCGAAGCAGAAATTAATCGGGCTTATCAACACATTACCACGTTAAAAAATCGTCTTATTCGACAAAGTATGAAACAAAAAACCTGAATCATGGCAGAAGGAGTAACGTTTTAAAGATCACCTGTCTTCCTGTGGACTTGACGGTGTTTTTTGGTTTGATTAATACGAGGGTCTTTTAATTTCGAAAAAACCTCAATGAATATTCCTGTAACATCCCTTTTATTTTCTAAAAGGCGATAAACTACACAAAAATGAAACATAACTAAATGATTTTAAAAAATTTAGATGCGTTTACCATCAGGTCCTATACCACTAATAAAATCTTAAGTATTTATCTCTACAATGCACTTCATTCAGCTCATAAGTATTCAGTGGATATTCATGAAATAACTAACGAGAGGGTGAAATTCAAATGAGATCATATCGTGATTTAATGAATGAGATAATAGTGCATATAAAGGCAAACGATGTTGACGCAGTGATTGCTACTGTCAGGTCTGCTTTAGAGCCATATGCTCAAAAAAATGAACTGAAACGTGCAATTATATTTTTAAGGTCAGAAATTTATGGGGATAATATTTTTCATTATTCATTTAGAGAGAGATCAAAAGAGCTTAGAGATATTTTAGTAGAAAATGCATTAATACCTGAAATTTTTTATACTAGAAAAAATCGCAATAATCAGACTCCTTTATCACTTGCTGTTAGATATGGTGATTTAGATTATGTCGAGCAGGCCTTGAAAAAAGGTGCAGAACCAAATGAATTGGCTGAAAGCGATAAGTCTTTAATAACGATTGCTGCAGGATGTCTTGATTTAGAGATGGTTAAGTTACTGATTGAATACAAAGCAGATATTGAGCTTTACGGTTGGTCATCTATATTTTCCGCATTGACTAACACTATCAAATTTTCAATGTCTGAAATGGAAAATCAAACTGAAATAGTGAAATTAATGATAAAGAATGGAGCTAATGTCTTAAGATCAATAGGTGATGATAGAGAATATTTACTTTTGAATAAGGCAAATTATTTAAACAATAATCCCGATGTGATTGCTTTATTAGCTAAAGAAACTAGCGACAGAAAAGGTCTCAATTACACCATTCCCGTTATGTTATGGGCTAGCGAAAACAAGGAGGATTCTACAATATATAGAATGCCAAAAGAAATGATCAAAACCATCGCTGAGGTGGCAAGAAATAGGAAGATATGATAAAAACAATCGCGGCTGATGATTATATATTGATATTAATCGAGTATTATCTTGGTTTGCAAAATTTAGTGTAGCAAACAGTGCTTAAATTCCAAGCAATTTTTGATGCACTTTCCTGGATCCCTTGATTAAGCCATCACCGGACGACAGATTGCTTGACTTAACGGCATTTCCTCCTCGCCGTCGTTCCTCGCCGCATGATACTTGTAGAATGCTCAAACCTTTCATGCGAGGAACCTAGCGCCAATCTTATGAAGAAGGCTGATTTTTTCTTTGGAGGTGCATCAGATCAGATTCCAGCTCTGAATCTTCGTCCTAGAAGGAAGTCGCGGCCCTTAACTTAATGGCAGTGCGACGTAGTGGGAGCTAATTGACGACAGGCCCTAGCTGATATCTTTGGTGGACAAGCAAATGTGTCTAGATATTTAAGTGGAGCACGCTCTTTATCTAAAAAGCAAATAGCTGGATTAAAAAAAAATTGGTATTAGCGCAGACTTTTTTGTAAGATAAATCCATCAAAATCATAGGGACGGATCTATACTATCTGATTTTCTAAGATCCACTGTGTTGCCTCAGTTAATGATATTGCTGTGTAATCAGCTGGTGGGGATGGTTTTTTTTCAGCATAGCCTCGATCAATCCAGACAGTTTTACATCTCGCATTTTTTCCCGCCCCAACATCACGCCAGCGATCCCCAATCATATAACTATGAACTAAGTCAATATTATATTTCTTTGCTGCATCTAATAAAAGTCCTGGCTTTGGCTTGTAGCAATCACTATTTTCAGTGAAACAAATAAAAATATCATCAAGTGGCAAATCATGCCGGATTTTGTCATAAATTGCGTCAACCTTTTCTCTTGTAGTTAAGCCACGTTCTATATCAGGTTTATTTGACACACAAATCAATAAATAACCTGCAGCTTTTAACTTGTCTAGTGAGGGCTTGACCTCATCTGGAATTTCTAATTCTGCAAGTGTTATGGGTGCTGCAGGTTTTCCATTTCTAATGATTGCCTTATTTAAAACACCATCTGAATCTAAAAAAATTGCTTTTTTTGAATACATGTAAAATATTACCTTATGTTTGAAAATTGCGTAATTTTTTTGCTGCAGTTTGATCAAGATACCAAATCGTCTTATTATTGAGACTATGTATCAATTGTGCTGGGTATTGCAGTGGGTTAGTTTGCCCCTCTAACACTTCAGATACTGCGGTTGCTTTATTCGCACCAGTTACTAAAAAGATAATCTCTCCTCCATTATTAATAGCACTTGGTGTGAGTGAAATTCGGTATATATTGTCCTGCGGAACAAAAAGTGAGGTAACAAGCTGATGGTTTTTATCTGATAATTGATTTTTTGTATAATGCAACACAGGTTCACTGAAAGGCATTAAAGATGCTGTATGGGCATTATCACCAAGACCAAGATAAAGTAAATCGAATTGTGGGAAAGCATTATTTTTAATATTAAATGCTTCTCTTAAAATTCGTTCATACTCTTTTGCAGCATTTTTTGGATTATCAAATTCTGTTGGAATGCGATAAACATTTTCTTGGTTAATGGGCACTTTTGAGAATAAATGTTCATATGCCATATGATAATTACTTTCTTTATTCTCAGAAGAAACATAGCGTTCATCGCCAAAAAAAAATCGAATTTGATACCATGGAATGCTATCTTTATGGTATTTGTCACTGGCCAAAATATCAAAAAATAATTTAGGGGTATTTCCGCCAGCGAGTACTACAGAAAAAACTCCCTTATCCTTGACTGCATTCAAAGCGCGTTGACTAAAGTCATTTGCAGCAAACTGAAACAAATCATTAGCACTAGGGAATATAGTAATTTCTGTATTTTCCATTATAGCAGCCATTTTCGACCATCCTTTCGTAATAACAAATCTGCTTCTTTTGGCCCATTGGTTCCTGCAGCATAATTGGGGAAATCATGAGGGTAGATAGCATGCCAAACATCTAAAATAGGCTGCACCGCTGCCCAGCCCACTTCTACCACTTCAGCTTCTTTGAAAAGCAAATGATCGCCATTCATGCAGTCATACAAAATCATCTCATAACCTGTTCTTGGTTTGATCCCAAAATAATCACTATATTTAAACTTCATATCAACTCGACCTAACTCTAGGGTCGGACCAGGAATTTTTGCATTAAAACGTAGTGAAATACCTTCCTCTGGTTGGATGAAAATATATAATAAATTTGGCCTTATTTTATTTTCCGACTTGTTAATTATATTTAGCTCTCTAAATAACGTAGAGGGTCCTGATTTAAACTGAATGACAATTTCTGATTGATAGGTTGACATGCGTTTGCCAGTGCGTAAATAAAAAGGCACATGGAGCCATCGCCAATTATCAATTAATAACTTTACTGCAACATAAGTTTCATTAGGAGACTCGCTTGCTACATTTTTTTCAGAGCGATAACCCAACACGTCAACTCCATTAATTTTACCTGGACCATATTGACCGCGAACTGCATTAAATAATACTTGTTCTGGTGTAGGTATCTGAATAGCACGCAATACTTTTGTTTTTTCAGATCGAATACAATCCGCAGAAAATGATGAAGGCGGTTCCATCGTGATCAAGCTTAACATTTGAAAGAGATGGTTTGGTAACATATCACGTAAAGCACCTGCGTGCTCATAATAACCGCCGCGCAACTCAACACCCAAAGTTTCTGCTACTGTAATTTGCACATGATCGATATATAATCGATTCCAAATAGGTTCAAAAAGACCATTTGAAAAACGCAGCGCAAGTAAATTTTGTACTGTTTCTTTTCCTAAAAAATGATCAATCCGAAATATTTGCTTTTCAGTTACAATCGAAAGTAATAATTTATTTAATTTTTTTGCAGAAGTTAAATCATGTCCAAATGGCTTTTCAACAACTATTCGTCTAGAATGATTATTTTTTTCTGTAAGCAATGATGCCTTATTAAGCTTAATTCCAATTGTTCTGATAAATTCAGGTCGAATGGCGAAATAAAATAAATAATTCTTACTTGCTTTCTGCGTTGTTAATTCCTCAAGTTTAGTACTTAAATTTATGTAAACATTGGGGTCAGAAAAATCACCTGAAATATAGTAAATTCGATTTATTAATTGAAGACCAAAATTTTTAGCTGAGGGTTCCGTAACAAATTCATTGATATGCTCTATTAATTTTTTGCGGAAATCTTCATTTGTGTAAGGCTCAATAGCAACACCAATAATGCAAAAGTTTTCATCTAACATTCCATAACTACCTAAATTACAGATGGCAGGAAAAAGTAAACGCTTAGTCAAATCACCTGTAATGCCAAAAATCACTAATGTACAAGGATCGGCTACTTTTCGAATGGATTGTGATGATTCGTTTGCTTCTGATGAATTTTCTTGTTGGTTCATCTTATCTTCAACCCTAATTAATTCTAAAAATAAGTTTTTATATTCTAGTCCAATAGTCATGAGAAATTGTAACAGCAACCAATTTATTCTATGCTAATTTCTAGAAGTCATAAAAAAAGGAAAGACTGATGGCAAATACTGGGAAAGAACAATGTACCATCGGCATTATTGGCTTAGGTACTATGGGAAGAAATTTGTTATTGAATATGGCGGACCATGGCTTTGTTGTGGCGGGTTATGATAGTGATAAAGATAAAGTCGACAGCTTGCGCAAAGAGTCCAAAGAAGCTGTCCATGCTGCATTTACCGTTGACGAATTCTTAGCCCTATTGCAAAAGCCACGTGCAATTATGCTGCTTGTGCCAGCTGGAAAAATAGTAGATATCGTTATAAAAGAACTTTTACCCCATCTAGAATCAGATGATCTGATTATCGATGCTGGTAATTCCCACTTCACTGATACGGATATTCGCACCGAATATTTGCAGAATAAAGGCATTCAATTTTTGGGTGTTGGCATATCAGGAGGGGAGCGGGGCGCTCGCCTAGGGCCAAGTATCATGCCTGGTGGCGAAAAGGCAGCTTATGAACGAGTACGTCCTATTTTGGAAGCTATCGCAGCTAAGGTGAACAGTGAGCCTTGTGTAACATATCTTGGGAGAGGATCGGCCGGACATTATGTAAAAATGGTTCATAACGGCATAGAGTATGCCATCATGCAGCTCATAGCTGAAAGCTATGATTTGATGAAACATGGTTTGGGTTTAACAAATGACCAATTAGGCGATATATATCGTTCTTGGAACAACCTTGAGCTGAACAGTTACCTACTAGAAATCACCAGTGAAATTTTCGAAAAGATAGATGAAAAAACATCGAAGCACTTGATTGATGAGATCTTAGGTGTTGCCAGACAAACGGGCACTGGCATATGGACTTCGCAAAGTGCAATGGATTTGCAGGTGCCGGTTCCAACTATTGATTTGGCTGTTGCGATCCGAAACTTATCAGAACTCATGAAGGAAAGAGAGAAAGCAAGTACTCTTTATAAAATCTCTTTGCAACTTTCAAACATCGACCAAAATATTTTCTTAGAACAACTAAAAGGTGCACTTTTTACTGGCATGATTGTCGCCTATGCCCAAGGTATGGCTCTTTTAGCGGCTGCGTCTGAAAAGTATGCCTATCACCTTAATCTTGAAGCTGTAGCAAGAATTTGGCGAGGTGGCTGTATCATTCGTGCCAGAATGCTAGAAGATATCCGCGCTGCATTTCGCATAGATAGCAAATTGCCCAATTTGCTACTTGATAGCAAATTGTCGCAAATAATCATGGACCATCAAGAAAATTTGCGTCAGGTCCTATCCAAAGCCTGCCTTTTGGGTGTGCCAATGCCAGCATTTATGGTTACGCTCGGATATTTTGATGCCTATCGAAGCGCTTGGCTGCCAACTAATCTTATTCAAGCTCAACGTGATTATTTTGGTGCACATCAGTATGAGCGTATTGATATCAAAGGAGTGTTTCATACCAACTGGGATAAGGATTTACCGACATGCAGCAATTAAAAAAAACATCTTTAGATGATCTATGTGTGAATGCCCTCCGCATGTTATCAATTGATGCGGTCCAAAAAGCTGATAGTGGCCATCCTGGGTTACCACTTGGGGCAGCACCTATGGCTTACACTTTATGGAACATATTTTTTAAAGCATAATCCCACAAATCCAAGCTGGTATGATCGTGATCGTTTTGTTCTTTCAGCAGGGCATGGGTCGATGTTGCTTTATAGTTTGTTGCATCTTAGCGGTTATGCTATTCCCATGGAGCAAATTAAACAATTCCGTCAGTGGGGAAGTATCACCCCTGGCCATCCTGAAAGTGAATTAACCCCGGCGTAGAAGTCACCACTGGCCCTTTAGGTCAAGGATTTGCTAATGGTGTTGGTATGGCGATTGCCGAGGCTAATCTTGCTGCTCGCTATAATCGGCCTGGTTTTAATATCATTGATCATTTTACATATGGAATCGTAAGTGATGGTGATTTAATGGAAGGCATTGCCTCAGAAGCAGCCTCACTTGCAGGCCATTTGCAACTAGGTAAATTAATTTATTTATATGATAACAATTACATAACACTTTCTGCAACGACCCAGCTTGCCTTCACTGAAGATAAAGAAAAACGATTTGCTGCATATGGGTGGCATACAGAAGTAGTTGATGACGGTAATAACTTAAGCGCAATTTACCATGCAATTGATACTGCTCGTTGCGAAACGAAGAAGCCTTCATTAATTTTGATAAGAACTCATATTGGTTATGGTTCTCCCCATAAACACGATACGTTTGAAGCTCATGGTTCACCGCTTGGAGAGGAAGAAGTTAAACTCACTAAACAAAATTTGGATGGCCGGAGGCACCTACATTTTACGTGCCTCCAGAAGTAGAAAAAAATTTCCATAAGGCGATTACAAATGGTAAGCAAGCAGAAAAAAAATGGAACGTAGAATTTGCAGCTTATACAGAAAAATATCCAAAACTTGCTAAAGAGCTACAGCAACTTATCAAAGGCGAACTGAAAAGAGGTTGGAATAAAAATATTCCACATTTTCCAGCAGATGCTAAGGGCTTGGCCACTCGCGAGGCTTCTGCGAAAATAATGCAAGCAATTAATCCTAATCTTCCGGGCTTTATTGGTGGATCAGCTGATTTAAATACTTCAACAAAAACAGCGCTTATCAATTATGGCAATTTTGAAAGCCCAAAAACAGCAGTTGGTGACTTACAAGGATCTGAAGAGGGTGGCTGGAACTATGCGGGTCGCAATATATTTTATGGTGTGAGAGAACATGCAATGGGTGGTGTATCAAATGGTTTGGCTACTTTTAATGGCATAATTCCTTTTGCAGCGACATTCTTAGTCTTTTCTGATTACATGCGACCTACTATTCGATTGGCTGCACTGATGAAACTACAAGTCATTTACGTATTTACCCACGATAGCATCGGACTAGGTGAAGACGGTCCTACCCATCAGCCGGTAGAACAGCTTGCAAGTTTGCGAGCTGTTCCGCATTTGATTGTTATTCGGCCATGCAGATGCCAATGAAACTGCCATGGCTTGGCAAGTAGCCATTGAAACACGACATAATCCTGTAGCTCTTATTTTGACTCGACAAAAAGTGCCAACTCTTGATCGGGAAGAATATGCATCAGCCGAAGGTCTTCGTCGTGGTGCATACATTCTAGCAGATGCTGCGAAAGGTCAACCTGCAATTATTTTAATTGCCAGTGGTTCTGAAGTCAGCTTGATCGTTGCCGCAAAACAACTATTACAAGCAAAGAAAATTCCAGTGCGTATTGTTTCCATGCCAAGCTGGGAATTATTTGCAGCGCAATCACAAAAATATCGTGATTCTGTTTTACCGCCATCGATTCCAGCAAGGCTAGCAGTTGAAGCTGGCATTTCACAAGGCTGGGAGCGTTATCTTGGCAATCAGGGTGAGATGATCAGTGTTGAGGATTTTGGCGCATCAGCGCCAGGGCCAATTGTCATGAAAAAATATGGATTTACTGTAGAGAATGTTTGTAAACGGGCATTGGCTTTATTGAAAAAAGTAAAACAAATAATTAGCAGGAGGCCTTGAATGAAAAAGAATCCGCTGAATGAATTAGAAGCTCTTGGCCAATCTATTTGGCTTGATTATATCAAGCGAGATCTTATTACAAGCGGCACACTAAAGAAATTAATTGTTGAAGATAGCTTGTGCGGAATGACATCAAACCCCAATATTTTTGAAAAAGCCATTGTTGAAAGCCATGATTATGATCAGGATATTAAAAGGATGTCCAATGAAGGGAAAGGAATTAATACAATTTATGAAACGCTTACCGAAAAAGATGTGCGAGATGCAGCAGATGAATTTCGTCCTTTATATGAGAAGACTAATGGTCTGGATGGTTATGTTAGTTTAGAAGTTAATCCTCATCTTGCCCATGATACAGATAGCACAATTGAAGAAGCTCGTCGTTTGTGGAAAGCGCTCGATCGTGCCAATGTTTTAATTAAAGTTCCTGCCACGAAGGAAGGGTTACCTGCCATAAAGCAACTTATTAGCGAGGGTATTAACGTTAATGTGACTTTGCTCTTTGGATTGTCTCGTTATCAAGAGGTAGCACAAGCCTATATTAGTGGAATAGAAGCTCGCATCGCAAATGGAAAGCCGGTATCTCAGATAGCCTCTGTTGCAAGCTTTTTCTTGAGTCGGATTGATGTGCTACTTGACCCCATATTTGAAAAGATTATCTCTGAAAATAATGAAAGATCTCAGCTTGCAACTGAATTAAAGGGTCAAATTGCAATTGCATCAGCGAAAATTGCTTATAACATTTATGGTAAGCTATTTAATAGCGATCGGTTTAAAGGGCTCGTTAAGCAAGGCGCTAACGTACAAAGATTGCTCTGGGCTAGTACAAGCACTAAAAACCCAGCTTATAGCGATATCAAATATGTTGAAGCATTAATTGGGCCTTTTACTGTTAACACATTACCTCTTGAAACTATAGAAGCTTATCGTGATCATGGTGATCCAAAACCTCGTCTTAGCCTAAATCTTGATAAAGCAATGTGGTTTTTCCAACGCTTACCAGACCTTAATATAAATATGGATGAAGTAACAAAAAAACTTGAAGCTGAAGGCGTTAATAAATTTGCGCAGGCCTATGACCAACTGATGAAAACTTTGAATGAAAAAATTAAATAGAGGCTGTTGACAATTCACATCGACAACCACAAGTAACCGCATGCTAAGGCCATTAGTGATGCATAATTTTTTTTTGCGTGGAGTATTTTAGAAAACCCATTCACTCCCTTAAACCACCAAAGTTACCTTCGATAAGCCTGTTTATACTAAGCACTTCAAATTGTTGACATTCGTCAACATTCTGCTATGCTGATATTATCTAACGTCAGTTCGATGAATCTAAGAGAGGTAGGGTGGTAGGGTGGATTACGGCCACTGCCATTAAGTAAAAGTCATCGCACCTTGCCGTCGTCCCGCGGCTTGTCCGCGGGATCCAGTTCTCCTTCCTGGATCCCGCGGACAAGCCGCGGGACGACGGCAGTAGAGATTCTTTGCTTAGATCGTCGAACTGACGTTATCTAGGAAAAATTATGGCAAAAAGAGAAATTCATCCAAATAAAGAAATTGAAAAAGCTATCCAATATGCTGAAAGGAAAGGGTGGCGTTATAAAAAAACAGGTAGTTCCGCCCATGCTTGGGGACGGTTACTTTGCCTGCTACAAGACAGAGAAGGTTGTAGCATGTCAATTTGGTCGACACCTAGAAGTCCCGAGACGCATGCCAAGCAAATTCGCAGACGTATTGACTCATGTCCGCATGATGAGGAAAAGTGAAATGAAAAATACATCTAGAATCTATCAATTTACGCTCGTACTTAAGGAAGTTGATGAAAACACATCTAATCTTGAAGATAGCTTATATGGAGCTGGCTGTGATGATGCATTAATCAACTTTAGAAATGGCGCTGTCTATTTAGATTTCGATCGTGAAGCATCATCACTTGAACAAGCTGTTATATCAGCCATTAGAGATGTTGAGTCTTCATCCATTGGCGCAACTGTATCTAATGTAGCCCCTGAAGATTGGGTGACTGAATCTGAGGTTGCAAAGCGACTTGAAATGAAACGTCAGGCGGTTTCTTTGTGGATAAAGGGGAAAAGAAGAGAATCCTTCCCTAAGCCCGTGATGAAATTAGCTGAGAAATCGCCTCTTTGGAAATGGAGAGAAATCACTGAATGGCTTTATAAAAACAAATTAATACAAGAAAAAGAATTGGTTGTTAATGCAGCATTTTTGGAAAACATGAATGCTGCTCTTGAAGAAAGAGATGTTAAAACAAGAAAATATCGCCATGGGTTACTAAAGAAGTTGGAAAGTCATGTTTCTTAGTCGGAATGTCAATTCTCTTGATTTTCGAGGTAGCCGAAGGTATATTTTTTTAAATTATTGTTGACGTTTTAGGATGAAAGTAAAGAACAAGGATCTTAGGAATGTCATAATGAGGTTACAATTTAAGAATTTTTACCGAGAGATCATAATAATGAAAAAAAATAAAGCTCTTTTAAATTTTATTCTTATTACCTTTTCCATGTGCATAATCTTTCATTCGAGTTCTGCGTCAATTAATAATAATGAAACTATTGACACCCCTGATCAAAGGATTCTAGCTCGCATTAACGCCTACCGTTTTGAGTATGGTTTAAAGCGGCTTACAATGGATAAATTCATGTCAGAAGAGGCAAGAATTCATAGTATAGAAATGGCTAGAAATAAAATTCCATTTGGTCATGACGGCTTTAAAGGTCGTATGCATAAGATATTTGAACATTTTAGCTATCCTACAGCGATTGCAGAAAATGTGGCAATGACTGGGGAAGACGCCGAAGGTGTTATCAAATTATGGCTACATAGCCCAGGTCATCGAAAAAATATTGAAGGAAATTACAACCTAACTGGAATAGGTATTGCCCGTGATGAAAATTCAAGAGTATATGTTACTCAAATTTTCTTGCGAGCAAAAGACTAGGGCCTGTCGTCAATTAGCTCCCACTATATCGTCCCGTAGCTCCCACTACGTCGTCCCACTGCCATTAAGTTAAGGGTTTTTTCTCCCCTATGTCGTCCCGCGACTTGTTCCATAGGTATCTACACAAGTAAGGAAACCTAAGCTAACATATTTCAGCTCGGAGTTTTTAGTAAGATAACAGCCTCATGTAGCACTTGCAGCTACCCCCTCTCCCGCGCAAAAAATCTTTTAATAAACAATAAGTTATTGCGGGAGAGGGTTGGGGTGAGGGCAAACTCTGCTCCCAACTTTGCCCTCACCCCAACCCTCTCCCGCTGGTAACTTATTGATTCTAGCAAAAATTATAGCGCGGGAGAGGGGGTAGCTGCAAGTGCCAGCAGCCGGAGGTTCCTTACTTGTGTAGATACCTATGGACTTGTTCGCGGGATCCAGGATAGGGGCACTTCCCTAGATTCCGTGATCAAACCATCACCGGACGACAGACCCTAGTTTTAACTAGGGCCTGTCAATTAATTAATCTCGACCCCGTCGTCTTTAATTAATGTTTAATGTAAAGTTATTTCGTCAGCTTTCCGGATGTACATTGAAGTGAACAGTGCAGTGGCTGCTGCTAGCATCAAATAGAATGCTGGAGATGAGGTATTTTTAGTAATCTCAACTAACCATGTAGCAATGAGTGGACATGTACCTCCAAAAATTGCCAATCCAATATTAAAACCAAATGAAAGACCGGTGTATCTAATATGAGTACTAAATGATTCTATCATGCTCAAAAAGGCTGTTGGCAAATACAAGCTAAAGATTACGGTAAATATTCCCATAGCAATATATACTTGCGATAAGGATTTTGAGGATAACATTATAAATAAGGGGTAGGCTAATATGAACATTGCAATGCAAGATAACATTAATATAGGTATATGTTTTATATAATCTGCCAGAAATCCAACAGCTAATATTAGACAAGCAAGACATAAAATATAAAAGCTGTTGATTTGCAAGGCTGTGATATTACTAAAATGTTGAATACCTGTAAGGTAAGTTGGCATCCAAATGAATAATAGTTGATAAAAAATCCCCCAACTACCTGCTAGGCTAATCACAATGCACAAGTTTTTTAAGTTATTAGCATCTTTAAATAAAGTTGAAATTGGATATTTTTTGTTTAATTTTTCTTTTTGGGCTTTTTGAAAATAGGGTGTTTCAGGCAGAGTAATTCGCAAAAAAATACTAATAAGACAGATCAAAGCTCCTGCCCAATATCCAGTACGCCATCCCCACGCTAATAACTGGTCTTTGGTAAAACTATTAAGGATTAGTAGCGATGCAATTGAACTAATTAATATACCAAACGCTGCGCTGGTTGGTACTGTGCTAACCCATAATGACCGGCGGGTAGGAGGTGCATATTCTAAAACGTATACAGCCGATCCTGTATGCTCACCCCCTGCAGATAACCCCTGACAGATGCGAAAAATACAAAGTAGAATAGGGCTTATTATTCCTATACTACTGTATGTAGGCAAACAACCTATTAAAAATGTTGGCACTGCCATCATGATAAGAGAAATAATTAATGAGCGTTGTCGACCATATGTATCTCCAATCCAACCAAACAGTATCCCCCCAAATGGCCGCACAAAGAAGCTAAGCGCAAAGACAGTAAAAGTTAATATGAGCGACATTAATTTATTCTGGGTAGGAAAAAACAATTGGGACATAACAGAGGCTAGATAGCCATATAATAGAAAGTTATACCATTCGATTAAATTTCCAATAGTCGCACCAAAAATAATATGCCATATATTTACTTTAGATGCTTTGTATGTTTCATTTAATCTCATTATTATGTAGCCACTAGGTTAAACTCTTAGGACTTTTCCCATCACAACAAATCAAAGGCTTCATGACTATGACAAAATCTAATACGAAGTTCAATGAAATCCAAAATAAATATAGACCGTTAACCCTGGGCATTGATATAGGTAAAACGGCAATTAAAATGATGATAATGGATGCAAATGGGCAACCCTTAACTGAATATCTTATCACCATGACACCGCACCCTGCTACTCAAGAGGCTGTATTTAATGTTATCGGCCATAATATTGAGCTCCTTAGACACACCTATGATCGTGTGTCGGCAGGATTTCCAGGGGTTATTCAAAATAGTATTATAAAAACTGCATCACATCTGCCTTTTTCTTGGGTAGGTATCGATTTACAACAACAACTACAACGCATCACAGGCAAACCAACGCGTGTGGCAAACGATGCAGACGTCCAAGGTTATGGTGATATTACGGGCAAGGGAGTAGAATTGGTGATCACCTTAGGGACTGGCCTGGGTTCAGCGCTCTTTTTAGATGGACGATTAGTGCCCAATTTGGAACTTTCCCGCCATCCTTTTATAGAAAATAAAACCTATGAGGAACTTCTAGGGAAACAAGCAGTTGAAGAGTTTGGAGTAAACAATTGGAATAATAATCTTTGGCATGCTATCAGTCTTTGGGAGCAAACCTTCAATTATGATCATCTTTATTTGGGGGGTGGCAATTCGGAGAAAGTATGCCTCAAATTACCTGAATCTGTCACTATCTCTAAAAATATTCAAGGGGTTCTAGGCGGTATTGCATTATGGACAAATTATAAGGACCAATGGTGACAAAGGTTTAAAGTCAGGCAGGATGCAAGTTTATTTTATATGTCAAATAAAATTAATTTATCAAAAAAACTTTTTCAATTCCTGTATTTGTCATTGCGAATAAGATTTCACAGGTTTAAAGAAGCACTAAAACGATAACGAGGATTTGCTTGGCCATACGTAAATTGATATTGTTGCGACTCATCATTTTGATCTATTAGCCCTTGACTGACTTCTCGCATAGGGATTTGAACCGCCATGCAGTTTGGGCTGATTCCCGCCAGCCTATACCCTGGGGCTAAGGAATAGTCACTGGGCGGTGGACAAATAATTTTTTGGGAGGTGTCCTCTTCACTTGTTTTTTGATTGACGATAACAGGGACGCTGGGCACAGCTCGGGGCCGATTAGGTACAGCGATAGGAGGGACTTGCGCGTTAACAGTAGTAGTTCTTACTGTTTGCGCAAGGCTAATAGGACTCATTAGAAAAATAAATATAGTTACGAGATTTCTTAACATATATATTCTCCTTTAACAAATTATAGTAAAAGAAAAATGCTTTATATAAAGATATGGTTTTTTGGTTAAGAGAATAACTTTGGCTCTTTCGGAATTTCCATGATTGAAAGAGTTTCCCCCTTTGAAAAAGGGGGATTTCTTTTGCAAATTTATTGCTTAAAATTAGTTATTCTTGTACTTTCCATAGCCAGATTTTGGTCAGGTGTGACCATATCACTATCCAATCGTTTAAATATTAGTGCCATTTTCTTTAATACAAACTTATAGTGATTTTTATCACTAGCCTCTATATTATTAGAGGTAAAGCTTCGATGGAAAAGATACTTTTTTAGTGCATGGTTTTTTTCACATGATTTTCTATAGGTTTCGCTCAAAATAGCTAAAACCTGGGTAACTTCTGATGCCATCATTTGGTAGTGAAAGGCTTCAAATATGGGTTTAGTGTCCTCACCGATAACAATAGGTAACTCTTTTGAACCATCAGCTAGCGTGATGGTGAGAGAAATCTGCTTTAAGGCACTTTCGGCCAAATTTTCCATGACCATGTTATTATCGTTTAATAGATAGGGAAAGGAGCGATAGTAATTCTGTTCCTGCGCCTTAATAAAATTACCTTCAAGTACCTTTAATGTATCTAATATTTTTTCAAGCCATGGTGAAGTTTTGCTAGCTAAATCATAATTAAAAGTCAACTTATTATTATGGTATTCGTTCCATTTAGATGTAATAGCTTTTAACTTTTTGCCTTCATCAGGTAAAAAGTCTTCTAGACACTCTCCTATATTTTTCAGCTGTGAGATAATGCCTGAATAACTATCTATGTTTATAGTTAAGTTGTTATTAATAATCTTAAATGTAAAATATCCGCAATCAGGTTCAGTCTCTAAAAAATACTGGATGTTTGTCATTAACTCTATAGAATAGTGATTGAGAGGTGCAAGGAAAGACTCTGTTGGTTGTTCATTGAACTCTTTTGGGTCATATCTACAATTTGCTGTTATCAAATTTTTCACTTTTACACGAGATAAAATGATCTTGTTTTTTTTGCTTGGATTAATATTAGCAAGCGCTTTCGAAAAGTTATCAGGATTATTAATCTCTACTTTGTGACAGCTTGTTCCATTTAAGGGAATATAAAAAAGCTGGACATCATTAACTAATATAAAGCTATTCTTATATATTTTTAGATCTAATTGTTCAAACTCTAATTGGGGGTTGTTAAAGGTCTTTAAATAAAAGTCACGTTCATGGAATCCTTCTAGAAGTAGCTTAATAAGGTATATTTTTTTTTCTAATTCCATTGCCGTGAAAAAATGACGTTTATGCTCCCTTATATAGCTTAATATATAGCTTAAAAAATTTATGGAAGAGCTCAACTTTTTAAGGTTTTCAATGATTAAGTTCTTTATAGGAAATATAACAGGATTTTTATCTTTTCTAATGGTTATCAGCATATCGTTACAAAAATTTTTTACATGTTTAAAAAAAACACTTAAGCTATCCTCTGTATCGTTTTCATCCTCCTCGGTAGAATGGAAGTCATCGTGTAGATGAATCACGAATGCAGAACGATAGGCTTTCAATTTGTTAAAAGTTTCATTTTTAGTATTTTCGAATTGTGTCTGCATCAACTGCGCAAGCAGTGGTAAAGCCCCGGACTTTACTAATTTATTTACAAGAGTAATGATTTCTATAAAATGAGGTAGTGATTTTAACTTATTTTTAGCAGCGAGATGCTTAAGTGAAGTATCAAGAGTATCAAAATTATCTGAAATTGTACTAATTTTTTTCATGTTTTTTAATCCTTATATTAGTATTTGAGAAATTATTGAAGCGTTATTCCGAGCCGTTACCCTTTACACGATGTAATTTCAAAATGTTAAAATAAAATAATAAAATTTAGCTTTAATGATAAAACGCTAAAAACCTGACTATAGAATAACAAAGAAGCTTAACTATAGATGATAATCAAATTTTTTTCTAATAAAAGCATCATTACATTAGTTGTAGCACTTGCATTGTTTATGGATTCATTGGATGCCACCATTTTAAATACTGCAATTCCGGTTATGGCACGTAGCTTTAATGTGAACCCGGTAGACTTAAAAATTGCTCTCATTAGCTATTTGTTGAGCTTAGCCATTTTCATTCCTATCAGTGGATTGCTTGCCGATAAATTTGGGATTAAACCAATATTTATTCTTGCATTGTGCATTTTTACCGTAAGTTCACTTTTTTGTGGCTATTCAAATAACCTTATTCAACTCATGATTGCCCGTAGCGTTCAGGGATTGGGTGGAGCTTTCATGTTGCCCTTAGGTCGGTTAATTATCTTGCGCACTTTTGCTAAGCATGAGATTGTGGAAGCAATGAATGCCGTCATTATGGTAGTTTCTCTAGGATTGATGCTGGGTCCTCTTGCAGGAGGAATTATAACTGATCATCTATCATGGCATTGGATTTTTTGGATAAATATTCCTGTGGGCTTATTAGTTATTGTAATTTCAATTTATTGGCTAAAAGCTTACCCACCTAAGAAAACTCGCCCCTTAGATAAATTTGGTTTTATATTATTTGGTGGCGGATTATCAATGTTTACTTTTTCCTTTTCGCAGTTAAGTGAGTCAACCGCTAATCAGCATAAAACAATGTTATTCATGCTTATCGCTGTTTTGATGCTAATAGGTTATTTCATCCACTCCAAAAGACAGCAATATCCTCTAATCAATATGAAATTATTTCATTTCAGAACATTTCGAGTTTCTATAATGGGAAATTTGTTTGCACGTCTTAGTTTTGGAGCAGTTCCGTTCTTGTTGCCTTTACTTTTACAAGTAGGCCTAGGTTTTAGGCCACAATTATCTGGAATGTTGCTTGCTCCAATTGCCGTAGGCGTTCTAGCGGTTAAATCTATTTCTTTGTTGATTTTGCGTGCCCTTGGTTATAAGCGGTTGTTATTAATAAATACATTTTTGATTGGGTTATCGATATGGTCTTTTGGAATGATTAATGCACAAATATCATTATCCACCATTGCCATATTAACATTTATTTTTGGAGTTTTTATTTCATTGCATTATGGCGGAATGAACTCTCTTGCCTACGCGCAGATTCCCACAAATGATTTAAGTGATGCCACTAGTCTAGTTAGCACTATTCAACAACTAGGACAAACATTTGGAGTTGCAGCAGGTGCAATATTACTTCAACTATTTTCTTTCAATCCAAGTAACTATTCTGTCCTATCATTAGCTGTTTTCCATGAAACTTTCTTCGCAATGGGCTTTTTAACCTTTTTTTCGGGTCTTGTTTTTCTTCAACTAAAAATTAATGATGGCCATCAAATGCTCAAAAAAATGCAGGTAATAACTTGATAAAAACAAAAGAAGATATAGAATGACAAATAAGGGTCTAAATGATTTTTTTATTACTAGCTTATTATTAATTTTAAGTTACTGTATTCAGATAAATTCTTTTTTAAATATGGACGTGGCTTGGCATGTAGAAGGGGCGAGAAGACTATTAGCAGGTGGTCATTATTTAACGAATATATTCGACGATAATTCTCCTGTCGTTTTTATTTTTTATATACCAGTTGTTTGGTTACATATTTTAACTCATGCAAAATATTATCTTATCATTCCTTTATATGTCTTTTTATGGAGTAGCTTGTCTTTAGCATTGAGTTATCAGTTAATTAAAAAGATAGCGATGAATTACCCTTTACCTCAAAAGTTTCTTTATTATGTTAATGTTTTTATTATCTTATTTTTGCCAGGTAGTAGTAATTTTGGTCATCGAGAAGTTATTTTAATTACGCTGTTGCTGCCTTATTTTTATATTTCTATTTTCTCAGACAATCTTAAAATAAAACCAGCGATGGCTTTCTTTTGTGCTATTTTGGCTTCATTTGGGATCATGCAGAACATCATTTATTTGTCAGTAATATTGATTATTGATTTTTATAAACTTATCTTCCGGAAAGTTCAAATTTTTCAACTTTACTTTCATCTAAGTCTCATTTGTCAAGCGCTGATAGTATTTTTGCTATTTCCAGAATATCTAAAAATTATTTTTCCAATGGTTTTATGCTATGAGAGTTTTTTTAATTCAACTGTGAATAATCTAATCACCATGTCGGTTTTGGTCATTTTAATTCCAGAACTATTAGTGTTAACATATTTTAGAAAGTTATATCAAGAAAAATATATTGTATTGACAGCCATAGCTGCGCTATGCACTGTAGCTATCTATTTTTTTGAAAGGAAAATTTGGTTTTACCACTTGTACCCTGCAGTTGCATTTTCACTGATACTGGCTGCATTTTTATTAGTTCAATACTACTTAGGCATTTTTTATAATCGCATTAAAAAAACATGGGCAAACCTGGTGGCTATTTTCTTGCTTTTGTTAACTCTATGCATCACATTAGGGCATGTTATTTACTTTTCAATTGATGATCTCATATTATTTCATAGCAAGGCTAATAATTTCAATAAATGGATAGAGTATTCCAACAGGCATTTCAGAGGAAAAAAAATATATTATTTTATTGTCTACAATCCACTAGGCTATGTGCTTCCAATTTATACAGATACCGTGGTCGTGTCACCTTGGTTTAATCCTTGGTTTATACCTTATCTTGTGCAAACAAATGAGAATAGCTTGCCAGCGTACTGTAATGTGAAAAGAGATATGGCAATTACATATCAAATTTTTATAAAGAGTTTAATTGACTCTAAACCAGATTTTGTAATTATCAGTTTACCATCCTATAACCAACAGTCTTTAATACTCCGATTGCCTTTTGCTAAAGTCTTTGCCTATAACAGCATAATAAAATTGCTTAGAGATAATCACTATTATTTTTATGATATTTTTGCTGGCTTGCTTATATATAAAAAAGCATAATCATAATATAGTCTGAAAACCGTCTTCCTTGCCCGCTAAGACGTATGAAAAATACACTAACTAGGGCCTGTCGTCGCGTAGCTCCCACTACGGTCCACTGCCATTAAGTTAAGGGCATTTCCTCTTCGCTGTCGTCCCGCTACTTCGCTGTCGTCCCGCGACTTGTTCGCGGGATCCAGGATAGAGGCACTTCCCTAGATTTCGTGATCAAGCCATCACCGGACGACAGATTGCTTAACTTAATAGCAGTGGAGCGACGGCCCCAACATTATTTGCCAAAATAACTCTTACAACTTTTTCGTTTTTCAGATTTTCTTTGAAGGTTCCGGTCCTCTATATTTTCCACTTTCTAATATCTTATCTCGTTTCTTTCGTTGATCTTCCGTAAGTTCATAGTCATTATTTTGGAAAAAAGCACTTAATTGTTGCGGAGAACCAAATTTACGTTTT
Source organism: uncultured Gammaproteobacteria bacterium (assembly GCA_963817645.1). Classification (GTDB taxonomy): domain Bacteria; phylum Pseudomonadota; class Gammaproteobacteria; order UBA6002; family UBA6002; genus UBA6002. The sequence goes on from CAWFQC010000046.1 coordinate 53,462, forward strand.
GCAGCTTGACTCATTAAAGTGCTGCCTCCTCCTTCCTTAGCCCCATTCTTCCATAAGAGATGTGCAAGATTAGGGCTCAGAACCTTGATAGCGATCTGCGAAGGTGTCTTACCTGTAATCCCATCACCGTTGATCGAATTAACAACGGATGAGTTGCTTTCGATACAGGCTTTTGCTAATTCTTCGTTATTATGCCTTACAGCTAAAAACAATGCGTTATCATTTTCTTCAAGCCATTTGTTAGCAAATTTCTTTTCTATATCTTCTTTTTCTTTATTCTGTTCATCTTGACTAGCTTGGCTAGTAGAAACAAAAGCAAATATAGGTTTTGCTTGAGCTTTGGGTAAGGAAACACATATATTAGGGTCTGCTTTAAAGAGTCTCATAAGCTCAAGTAAGGCATCTTGAGCATTATTCAGTAGCGAAACTTCAACTGCCCACTTTTTAAGTTCATTATTAACTTTTGCTTTAGACATAGACATAAGCCTGATAAGATCTGGGTTGCCACTTGCTACTGAATAATGGAAGGGCAATTTTCCTTCATTATCTTTGACATTTACATCCGCGCCTAAGTCGTCGATTAACACCTGAGCGATGTCGACATTACCCTCTTTAGTAGCTAAATGCAGTGGGCTACAACGCTTGAAGATATTAGGATTTGGTTTTTTTTCGGCTAGAATCCTAATCTTTTGAAGATCATTTTTTTGACTGGCATACCATAAAGGTGTATTACCCATATTATCTATATTATCTAAAATTTTATCTTCGTGAGCGTATCCTACTATAATTCGAAATGTACTTGCAGTTATCTCTGGATTTTTGGCGGCAACATGCAGAGCATTTTTTTGTTCACTGTTAACTGTCTGCCAAGTGTGCTTTCCGAACATAAGCCTAAGCGTAGTTTCATTGATGTAGTCAATACAAAAGCTTGCCATGGCTAAATGTATGGGGGTATCTCCATTTTGGTTAGGTAGGTTCACCGGAGCAATACGCTCAATTAAAAGTTTAATAATTTGCGGATTAAAATGGCGCTGAAAATCAGGATAATTATCATTCGGTACTATCAATTGATCTAATTGTTCATATGATAAGTTTACTTTGTCTTGTTTAGTTTGATTCAGATTGGCAAAGGCATCTGATTTTTTAAGGTCATTTAACATTATCTTTGCTGTATTTCCGTCAGGGTCAATATAATAAAGATCAATATGATTCACTAATATAAAGCTATTTTTATATAATTTTAAGTTTTTCGGCAAATCTGGCGTGATATGAAGATCCCACCCGTTGTCAAAGGCATAATGCAGAGGGGAGCTAGATCCTGGAAGTAATCTTTTTATCTTGTCTTTAACTTTTTTGCTGTTGTTATTAGTTTGTATATTTAATTTTACATTACTGTTATTAAGGAGTTGCCTAACATTTTCTATCTGATTAGTTATAATAGCTATATGTAAAGGAGTTTCTCCATATATATTTTGGATATTAGGATCAATCTCTTTCTCTTTTCTCATTAAAAAAAATGATAATAAATCACTATCCGGTAGTTTTGCGGCTAGATGTAATACGGTGTTCCCTTCCTTGTCTGTAGCTATCATATCAATGGGAGAAAGTTGTTGGCAAAGGCTTGTTGCTAATTCTTTATTATTGGCCTCAACTGCTTTATGTAGGGCAGTTTGACCAGATTTAATATCTTTGTTGCTAACGGTCTTTATAAAGGAAGCTGCATCCATATCATTACTACTTTGAGTAGTAGAAGGTTTTATTTCATCATCAAGCACCTCATGCACGAGCCTGGTCTCATCTGTTGCGACTGTAACTGGTAAGGGAGGATAAGGTTTAGAATTTTTTTCTCTAGCGGTATCAGTATCGTTATTTTGAGACTCTTTATCATCCAACGGCAACGTAGATATAGGTATGCTGTTCTCAGATATAGATATGCTATTCCCATCTGCTGTATTTTTACCTATGGCTAGACCAGGTGAAATATCTTTCTTCTTTCTGGTCCTTTGAGTAGTAAAAGGCATACTATCGAACGTATCAGGTTTGTTGTTCTTAACTGCTGTATTTTTATCTATGGCTAGACCTAGACTAGGTGGAATATCTATCTTTCTAGTCCTTTGAGTAGTAAAAAGTCCATCGAACGTATCGGATATGCTGTCCTCAACTGTTGTATTTGTATCTGTAAAAAGTATATCATCGAACAACGAAAGAGGTTTGCTGTGCTCAACTGCTTTTTTAGGAGAAAGAACAGATTTTTTGTTTTTAGTGTCTTTAGCGGTCTTCTTTTGAGCAGTAGGAGGCTTTGTTTTTCCATGAGCAGTAGGAGGCTCCGTTTCTCCATGAGCAGTAGAATACTCTTTTTTTTCTTCATCTGACAAAAACATATTATAATTCTCCTTTTAAAGTGTAACGATTCACACCCTGTCACAGCGAACTGGGGTGTTAGCGAAACAATCCAGCCTGGAAATCTGGATTGCTTCGCTAACGCTCACAATGTAGCTGGATGCTTAGCCTTTGCTTACAATGACGAGTGTTTGTAGAAGGTATTTTTTTGCAGAAAACAGCCTAGAGCTATTACATAGGGAATATCATAGATTTTATAAGTTCACATTGCAATACTTATATCATGCTTAAATAAATGTATGTTTTGAGCGTGTGTGGAGAACTAGACATTACTGAGAAGCTAATAGATCTGCCAAATCGTTAGCATGCTCTTCTTCCTCTTCTAGAATCGATTCAAGCATTCGTCGGGTGGTAGAATCTGCTTGAAACCAATTGATCATCTTACGATAAATAGTTATAACTGTGCGTTCGGCGATGAGATCGTCTTGTATCATTTCTTTCAAGTTGGTTGTATTGCCATACTCGGTTACAGTTCGCTCAATAACAGAGCCCGGATTGAAATCTGGATTTCCTCCCAACTGATTAATCCTTTCGGCAATCATCAGCATATGTTTTTCCTCATTAAGCGCATGCTCTTCAAATTCTTCTGCAACTTGGATTCGATCAATTCCTTTGGCAATGATTTGATGGTGACGATAACGTAATACACATAGTATTTCAGTGGCTAAAGCATCATTTAAAAGTTTGCATGCCTCAGAAACATTGAGAGGATAGTCTTTTGTAACCGCACCTGCGTCTAAAGATTCTCGTGCTTGTTTTTTAACATCTTCTAATTCATAGTTAAGGGTTGAATTCCTTGCAAAATCCATTTTAGCTCCTTGATATATCCATTTAAATCAGTCTCATTATAGCGCACGTTCCTAAAGTTTTAAATAAAACCACCCCCCTTAATCCCTTACAGATTGGTAGCCACCTAGAATGCCATGCTTTGAAAGCACAATTTGCCAAAGGTGAATCGATCGTGCTCTAAAACTCCCAGCACTAGTAAGTAAATAGAAATTCCACATTCGCCTAAACCTGTCATTAAAATAAGGTTTAATTTCCTCCCAATTTGCATTGAAATTTGAATACCAAGCCATGAGAGTATGATCATAATCAGCTCCAAAGTTATGCCAATCTTCCATTACAAAAACATTTTCAATGGCAGCTCCAATTTGTTTAATAGAAGGCAGCATACCATTTGGAAAAATATATTTATTAGTCCAGGCATTGGTTGCACTGTTAGAGACACTACTTCCAATGGAGTGTAATAGAAATAAACCATCTTCTTTAAGACACTGGTTAGCTATTTTAAAATAGCTAGGATAATTCTTCGCTCCAACGTGCTCAAACATCCCCAGAGAAACTATTCGATCATAGACCCCAGTTATTTCTCGATAATCTTGTAAGCGGAATTCAACTGGTAATCCTTTGCATAGCTCTTTGCTAAGTGCTAATTGTTCTTTGGAAATGTTTATCCCCACTACCTTGACGTTGTAGTGTTGCGCTGCATATTTTGCAAAGGTCCCATACCCGCTTCCAATATCTAAAATATTCATACCTTCACTCAAGTGCAATTTATCGCAAATTAATTTTAATTTGGCCACCTGGGCTTCATGTAAGTTTTGAGCATTTTTCCAATAGCCGCAAGTATAATTCATATCAATATCCAGCATGACTTTAAATAATTTATTACCGATATTATAATGAGAATCAGCAATTTGCTGTGCACGGGACTTCCTTTGTCTGTTAAAAAGGAGTCCTTGCAGTGAGTTGAGTTTTGCTAACAATAATCCCAACTTAGTAATTTCTTGGCTAGGTTGTGAGAGTAAAAAATAAAAAGTAAGTTCATCTAATTTTTCACAGTCCCACCAGCCATCCATATAAGATTCACCAATACCTAATAAACCGTGATGAATAGCTTGAGAATAAAAACGATCATCATGGACCCTAATATCCCATGGATTATTGTTGCCAAATCCAATTTTTGATGACGCTAGTAATCTTTCAATCATGACTTTATAAGTTTTTACCATGCCCGCCTTTCCTTGAAAAATAGACTATTATAAAAATTATTATAATAAAAATTATTATAATAAAAAGGGAGGTGGGAAAGAAAAAAATGCTACTGCTTAAACGTGTTGGACTTATAATTTTAAGCCTTATTTTATTAGTATTCATTTTCTATACCATTTTGGATATAATGCAAGTAACGGTTATAAATGGACCAGGTATCTTAGCCGTGCGTGATCCTAAGAATATATATGCCAAAGCCAATGCCGGAATGCTTACAGATAGGGTAAAGGGAGATCTTTATCGTGTATATGTTCCCAATAGTTTTGAAAATAATATTTCAGTTATTAATTCCAAAACATATACTGTTATTGGTAAATATGTAACTGGAAAAAACCCTCAGCATGTTGTTCCCTCCTATGATCTTCGCACATTATGGGTACTAAATGATCTAGCCAATACTCTGACGCCTATAGACCCAAAGACAGGAAAACCTGGGAAAAACGTTCCTGTTTATGATCCCTATAATCTTTACTATACACCTGATGGTCGTTTTGCCATTGTCGTTGTGGAAGCTGGTAAACGCTTAGATTTTCGTGATGCACATTCCATGAAATTGGTTGAATCTATACCGGTGCATTGTAATGGCATAAATCACATGGATTTTACAGCAGATGGCCGTTTTGCTATTGTCACCTGCGAATTTTCAGGACATCTAATGAAATTTGATGTTAACGCTAGAAAGGTTCTAGGCTATCTATCTTTAAAGGAGTGTTTTGGCAAAAATATGGTAAAACACAGTATGCCGCAAGATGTGCGTTTGTCTCCGGATGGGAGAATTTTTTATGTAGCCGATATGATGATGGATGGCGTTTTTTTGATCGATCCTGACACTTTTAAAGCAATTGGCTTTATAAAAACTGGTAGAGGAGCTCATGGCATCTATCCTAGCCGTGATGGAAAATATTTTTATGTTGCCAATCGCGGTTGTCATAGTCCAAGCAAATGTATGCCTCACGGGCCAGGAAGTGTGACTGTCATTGATCCTAAACAGCAACACGTTGTAGCGCGTTGGCCGATACCAGGTGGTGGTAGCCCGGATATGGGAAATATCAGTGCCGATGGCAAAGAACTTTGGCTATCAGGAAGATATGATCATGAAGTCTACGTATTTAATACGCAGACTGGACAGCTTATGCATCGTATTCGAGTAGGAGGCGGTCCTCATGGTTTGACAGTATGGCCTCAGCCTGGCAACTATTCTTTGGGGCATACAGGCAATATGCGCTAACGCGCACCGTCATTATGGAACATGTCAAAGCAGCCGCCCCCTCTCCCGCTGGTAACTTATTGATTCTAGCAAAGATTATAGCGCGGGAGAGGGGGCGGCTGCAAGTGCCAGTAGCCGGAGCAATAGTTCCACTGAATTATGATGCTTTAAACTCCGAGGTTAACATGCAATTTTTTTTAAGAAACGTCAGTTCGACGAATCTAAGCAAAGAATCTCTACTGCCGTCGTCCCGCGGCTTGTCCGCGGGATCCAGGAAGGAGAACTGGATCCCGCGGACAAGCCGCGGGACGACGTAGCACTGCCATTAAGTTAAGCAATCTGTCGTCCGGTGATGGTTGATCACGGAATCTAGGGAAGTGCCCCTATCCTGGATCCCGCGAACAAGTCGCGGGACGACGGCGAAGAGGAAATGCCCTTAACTTAATGGCAGTGGGACGACGTAGTGGGAGCTAATTGACGACAGGCCCTAGTAGAGACAGATGAAAAATAGGGTAGTGAGGTGTGTGGTTTTGGGCCAGACAAAAAGGCTGGCCCGCAAGGCATTAGAAATTAAATACCCTGATAACAACCATCTTCTTTTTGTTAAAGGTTACTCTGGTGAGAGGAGGCCTCATGTAAGCTACTCGGAAATTCCCTTTTTCTCTCAAATGTGTCTCCATGTAACCTCCTAAATATCATCCTTGAAGTTATATTTATAGTAGATATAGGGATAAATACAAACTAAATGCAAAGTAAATTGACGAGAGCCCTCAGTTTAAGGTATTGTTAATTTTTTTAGGTTATAGTTAACAGATATTTTTTGAAACTTATATGGATCAGCGATGAAACTGATAACTGCGCAATTTATTGATGCCTTGATAATACCCTTTGTTCTTCCTCTCTATTGTTGTTGGCTATAGCCAACGGTCTATTCTCTTTTTATCTAAAATTTCCCCCATTAACATAATTATTTTTGAAAGGTAATAGCATGTGCGATAACAAAGTCACTAAATCAAAAGTATTCAATAAATTTACAATTTACACGATTATGATCGTGTTAGGGATAATCAGTGGTCTATCGGATATCGCTATATTAAAAAATATTGGGCTCATTGTTTCTGACATTTTTATTCGGATATTTCGTTGCATCAGCTTACCTATCATAGCGCTATCACTTATTGTGACTCTCTCAAGCTATAGTGCTGAAGAACATATGAAGCGCCTTTGGAAACGTATCATTTTTTATACGCTTTCTACCACTACCATTGCAGCAGTGGTCGACTGTGTTTTGTATCTGCTCATTAGTCCTGCCAATATTAATACACTCGCCCACCAGGTACAGGCACCTGTTGCGGATAAAACTAATTATTTGCAACATCTTGCTTCACTCATTCCTTCTAATATATTTGCACCTTTTATTGACTACCAAGTGATGGCTGTCTTGTTGGTGGGTATTATTTTGGGTATAGCTATTCGTTATATTCCTGAGGAGGAGCCTCGTAATTCAGTCACCCAATTTTTTAAAGGTGTGCATGGTATTTTCTTAGTAATCACTAAGTGGGTAGTGGCGATCATTCCGTTGGGTTTGTATGGTTTTATCACTGCAACCATTGTCCAGCTACGAGATGGCATGAATATAGGGGGCATTGGTCAATATCTTGCCGTGATAGTGTTAGCAAATCTTATACAAGGCTTTATAATATTACCCCTTTGGCTGAAAACAAATAACATCAATCCTTATCAAACTTTGCGAAAGATGATGCCAGCACTATCTGTCGCATTTTTCTCAAAGTCATCTGCCGGAACTTTGCCAATTACAATTGAGACAGCAGAGAAGAACTTAAACATAAGTCCCAAAATAAGCCGATTAGTCTTGCCCCTATGTACTAGCATTAATATGAATGGTTGTGCTGCATTCATTTTTGCAACAGTCATTTACTTGATGCAAAATCAAGGTATTGAGATTACCTATGCAAAGATGCTTATTTGGATCATCATTGCTACAATTTCAGCCATTGGTAATGCTGGTGTTCCAATGGGCTGCTTTTTTCTAAGCGCCAGTCTACTATCGAGTATGAATATACCTATTACTTTAATGGGATTAATATTGCCTTTTTACAGCATCATAGACATGATAGAAACTGCTTTAAATGTTTGGTCTGATTCCTGTGTTGCTATTGTGATTAATGAGCAAATCTTGCCTGAGATAAATGCCGTTAAGGAAGTGCCTGCAGACTGAAATTTGATGTAACTCTAATTGCTGTTACTTCCTCAAGGCCTTCTTGGAGTCCGAGGCCCTAACATGAGCCAGATGATAAAACCTAATATAGGTAAGAAGAGGATAATAATAGTCCAAATGATTTTGCTCAGAACTCCATTGTTGCTGGTAAAAACATTTACTATAGCCCATATATCTAAAACCAATATAATGATTCCGAATAAGCCATGATATTGAAATACTTCCATCTTACACCTCACAGGAATTCTAATTGAAATAGCTAAATATTAGTATAGACAAAACTCTGTTCTTGGGTTATATGCTAATATTTTATCAAAAAATTTAATATTTCCTTAATAACAACCATGATATAATATTTCTAATATTTTAGGTTTTGTATCATAGCCTTGGGGAGATATAAGCAGATGAAGTCAAAAGACCAAACAGTGTTTCATTTAATAAGTATACTTTATATAATAGGATTAGTGGCTATTTATTTTCATTAATCAATAACTATTCATACACCTTCGTTCCAAACAAGGGCGCAGCAATATAAGGCTCTTCCTGAATTCCCATGTCATGGGAATTCAGGAAGAGCCTTTTAGTATATCTCTGGTAAAAGCTTTTACCTAAACTTATACTATTCACTTTCCAAGCAAATAACTAAAAGGAGAAGGAAGGTGCTAATTAACGTCAGTTCGACGAATCTAAGCAAAGAATCTCTACTGCTGTCGTCCCGCGGCTTGTCCGCGGGATCCAGGAAGGAGAACTGGATCCCGCGGACAAGCCGCGGGACGACGGCAAGGAGCGATGACTTTTACTTAATGGCAGTGGCCATAATCCACCCTACCTCTCTTAGATTCGTCGAACTGACGTTATTTACCTTAGATCACTAATGGATGGAAACAGTAAAACCTGCCACTGAAGAAATAACTCAATCTAGCTTTGCTGCAATGGGTGGAGTCCTTCTATCTCGGGCATCTGGGGTAGTGCGAACTATTGTTGTTAATGCCACATTTGGAGTGGCTACTGCCTTAGATGCCTTTAATGCAGCTTTCAGAATACCCAATAGCTTACGCGATTTATTCGCTGATGGAGCTTTATCATCTGCTTTTATGACTGCATTGGTGGATCAAAAGCAGAAAGGCATTGAAAAAGAACGAGAGCTTATTGCCATTGTCCTTGGCTTTTTTGGTGTAGTCACTTTCTTACTTTCCCTTTTCGGCGTTATCTTTTCCGAAAAAATAATCAATCTTATTACCGAAGACAATTTTAAAGCCTCTGGCGGTTTGCCTATGGCCATTCTTCTTTTTCGCCTGTTAATTTTTTATTTACCGTTGACAATGATCAATGCAGTAATTATGGCTATTCTGGGGGTTCATGGACAATCATTTCGAGCAATGAATGGCTCAATTTTTTTGAGTATAGGCATGATTTGTGGCGCGCTGATATTTGCCCCTTTTTTTGAACTTTGGAACTATAAAGGAATTATAGGTTTGGCTATAGGCGCATTATTGGGTGCTGGCTTACAAATGATTTACCAAATGTATCCTCTCTTCACTTTAAAGCTAATGCCTCCGCCCAATTTTAATCTAAAAACCTGGCTATTTTATAAACCCTTGAGGAAAATACTGATACAAATGACTCCAAGGGCACTGGGTCAAGGGGCGATGGTTATTGCACTTGGGATTAATACCTATTTTGCGACTAAAATCGGGACTGGCTTCTTGACATATATTGTAACCGCTATAACAATTATTCAAGTCCCCATTGGCTTGTTTGGTGTGGCTACTGGCTTTGCCGCTTTGCCAGCATTAACCTTTGCTTTGGCTAAAAAGAACCCCTTGGGTTTTTCCAAGTTATTAGTGGAAGGTCTTCGAACTTCTTTTTGGCTAGCAACATTCACAACCATAGCTTTTGCACTGCTAATAGTCCCTTTCTATATTGTTTTATTTCAGCATGGCAGGATTACTTTTTCAGACACAATTAATAATTGCATTACAATTTGTATATACGCTACGGGCATTATATTAGCTTCAGGCAACAAGGTGCTTATCAATACGCTGTATGCATTAAATGCAACGCGGCAAATTGTTTATAATGCCATTATCTATTTAACAGCTAACACCTTATTAAATTTTCTTTTGGTTCCGAAATTTGGAATATTAGGTATAGGTTTTTCCTTTGGAGTTGTAACCAGTCTAGATTTTTGGCTAAATTATTTTTTTATGAAACATTATTTCCATTTGAAAGGTCACCAGGGGTCTCCTTACGCTCCTGGGGGGAAATACTTTACTCAAAAAATTATCTTGCTCAATCTAAGTGGCTTTGTCATTTGTTTTTTAGGTATTTGGTTTATAAGACATCTTTGGATGCAATTTACTGAACTCTTTAACCTACCTTTAAATTTCTGGACTGGATTCATTATCCTCTGTTTTTTTGGCTCTTTAATAGTGGCCTGCTTTCTTTTTATCGTCATTAAATTTGGTCCGCCGCATCTAAGAAATGCCCTTAGGAAGATATGAAATGCCGTTATTATTGAGCTATAAGCCTAACTTAAGCTGGACCTTTACCCCTGACTAGGGTACAATGTACTGGTTTAATCTGTTCAATGGATCTTTCTCTAAAATAATGTAAATAAAATAAAGGACTAAATGGATTCTGGGTTTCCCTGAAGCTTTTTCGTTGTTTTATTTTTGCTTTTAATAGAGAGTAGGTTATGAATTTATTTAAAAAAATCCTGTCGTCTTCAACTTTGTTAGCATTATCAACTCAGGTCGCTTATGCAGATGTTATTGTACATGATTATACGCAGCAATTTAATGAAGGCTACTACCGCTTAAAAAATAAAAATGTTAACAAACTAAAAAAATATATCTTGCATTATGAACTTGTAACTAAGCCTCAAGTTAGCAGTATTTTTTTTGATGGGCATCCCGTTCCTCGCGATCCACGTATTGAAGCAAACTTAAATCAATATGCCAAAAATTTACCAGAATTAGTCAAGTCGTATAAACAAAAGGCACCAGAAATAAAGGCAATAGCCGCTGAAGTTGAACAAAAAAGCCAGGATACTTTTGGTATGAAAGTTAATGCCAACGTACTTTTATCGACTTCTGTTTCAGATACAGATGCCGTAACCACCGGCTCCAGCGATAGTAAGTTGGCAACGGTCGCATTAAACATGCGAGCGTTGGTTAAATATTCCAAAGCCGAATTACGGATTGTTATAGCCCACGAGCTATTTCATGTTTTACAGCATCAGATTCAAAGAGACCACTCTGCAACAGATTTGATAGCTAGTAATCTTTATAGTGAAGGGTGGGCAACCTACGCATCTTCACTAGTTTATCCAGGTTATTCTGATTGGAAATACATTTCGTATTTCACAAAGGACGATAAGCAATTTTTAAAATTTGAAGCAGATAGAAAAAATATTATTAAAGACCTCTTAAGAGATTGGAATACCCATAGCGATCAAAAATTTGATAAGTATTTTTCTGCCGATACCCAGGCTAGTAAACCTTTTGAACCAAGAAGTGGTTACTATATCGGGTATATGGTTGCAAAGACTATGGCAGAAACACAGTCTCCAGTGAAGGTTGCCTTAATTAAATATGATGATTTCAAGAAGCAAATTAAGCCTCTATTGAAGAAGATGTCGGAAGTTGGTTAAGAGAAATACGCCATTACCCAGACAATTCTCTAAGTAACCTCATATATGGAGTTTTTAGTGAGATAACAGCCTCATGTAGACTTGCAGCTACCCCCTCTCCCGCGCAAAAAATTCTTTTTAAAACAATAAGTTATTGCGGGAGAGGGTTGGGGTGAGGGCAAACTCTGCTCCCAACTTTGCCCTCACCCCAACCCTCTCCCGCTGGTAACTTATTGATTCTAGAAAAAATTATAGCGCGGGAGAGGGGGTAGCTGCAAGTGCCAGCAGCCGGAGCAATAGTTCCACAGAATTATGATGCTTTAAACTCCGAGGTTAACATAGCTTAGGTTTCCTTACTTGTGTAGATACCTATGGAACAAGTCGCGGGACGACGGCGAAGAGGAAATGCCCTTAACTTAATGGCAGTGTGCCGTCGTCCGCGGCTTTGCAGGACGACGGTAGCCCCTCAAGGAATTATCGGCTACCATAACCATTATTGCAATTATTACACTGGTTACCCCCACAACACTGTGAGCTATAAGGAAAATTGTATCCTTCATAAGGAGCACCATTTATTCCTGCATAGTAGCTGTAGCCACCATTCGTGTAACCTGGATAACCATAAGAATCAGCAAATTGATCACCAAAGCCACCACCTACTCCGGCACCTGTTCCAACTGTGTAACCACCTATATTTGTCTGATATAAAGTATCTGCCAAGGTTGGTGAAGAGAAGTTAACAATAAACAAGCAGTAAACCAAATTCTATTCATTTTCTTACTCCTTTATGTTGTTTAAATTATAGTTTATTTGACAGTTCCTACTCTTGTTAGCTCTTAATGCCATATTGGGAACGATACATTAAAATTTTTTTCTAGATATTGCCTGGCATTCGATAAGTCATTTTTTTCTAAATAATTCATTAAGCTATTTAAAGTGATAATGCTACTGACTTCGAGAGCAAATTCATTTTCTACTTCTTGGATAGCAGAGAGGGGAGAGTTCAGTCCTCTTTCCTGCCTATCTAATGCGATAATAATACCCACCAACCTGCCATTTGCTGCTTGAATCATATGAGCCTATTTACGTAGAGTTGTTCAGCTTGTAATGACATCATCTACTAACAATATACGTTTATGAGTAAGTGGGGAGCCAATGATTTGCCCCCCTTCGCCATGGTCTTTTGCTTCCTTACGATTAAAACTTACGCAAACATTGCGGTTATATTTTAATTTTTAAACCAATGCTGGCAGAAGTCGCTAGTGAAATTCCTTTATAAGCAGGTCCAAACAGGACATCATATTTGCCTTGAAATTTTTTCAATGGCCTGCGCATAAAATAGACTAAGGCGATGGAAAGCGTTGCCATCACTGAACAAGCCAGCATTAAAAAAATAAGGACTTAAGCGGCCTGACTTCAATCTGAATTCACCAAATTTCAATACTCCATTTTCCAGCGCAAACTGAATAAATTCCTCTTGATAGTTTTTCATACTCACCTGCTAAAAAAGACTTCCCTTCCTTCGGTTAGGTTCTAGCTATACTGCCGCCCAAAAAGTTGCCTTAAACTCTATGATTTTTTTTTTACTTGGTCTATAGTAATGGCTAAATTTTTTGCGAGATGTGGCGGAATTGGTAGACGCGCTGGATTTAGGTTCCAGTGGGGTAACCCGTGAGAGTTCGAGTCTCTCCTCTCGCACCATTTGCTGTTTTACTTAATGAGGAATTTACATGCAATCTGTTGTAGAAAATTTAAGTGGGTTACATCGAAAAATTAAAGGTCTCAAGTACCCCAAGAACAAATTGAAAAGAAAAAGAAATTTAATAAGCGGAATAAATGACTTAGCAAAAAAAGCAAATATTAAAGGCTTTCGCAAGGGTAAAGTTCCTCCTTCAGGTTAATAAAAATGGTCATATTCTGGGTGATGCTGTAAAGCAAGAAGTTATTCAAAGATATTATGTGGGAAACCCTTGCAGGAAGGCATTTAAGGATCAAAATATTTACCGGCAAGTTAGCCCGCAGATTGAGCTTAACAAAAAATATATAAAAAGATGATGCACCTTTTGAGTAGTTATAGAAGCTACTTTTTGAGGTACTCCCCTGAGGTTAAATTACCCGATTTGGAAGGTATTTCTTATTTTCTAAGCCGTCTCCAAGCAACTGTCGGAAGATGAACGTATATGATTTTATTGAAAAAATTACAAAAACAAAGATGTGAAGTGGAATGAGGTAGAGGCGACAAGCTCAATTAAGATGATTTTAACTCATGATTGATTTTGAAGGCTTTGTTGATGATCAAATCCCTTGAGAACAAGGAAAGGCAGAAAATTTCCGTTTGGAATTGGGCAGTAAGAAAATGATTCCTGGATTTGAAGACGCTTTAGTTGGCACCCAAAAAGATGAAACTGTAGAAATTAATGCTATTTTCCCCAATGATTACCACTTGCAGGAATACGCAGGAAAAGAAGGAACATTTACCGTGACAGTCCATAAAGTCATGGCTCCTGAGATTCCTGAGCTGAATGATGATTTTGCAGCCTATTTAGGTGTTACTGGAGGAACTATTGAAGCATTAAAGCAGGAAGTTAGAGACAATATAACCAGAGAATTAGAAAAAAGAATAATCAACAATATCAAAGAGCAACTTATTGCTCAGTTGCTGGAAAGGAATAAATTTGATATACCTCAGTCGCTAATAGATAAAGAAAATCAAACGGCTTCAAAATCAATTTAAAAAACAATGGACAATGCGAACTGGAAGTAAAGAGCTTCCACCTGAATTGTCTGATGATGAAAAAGTTAAAGAGCAAGCACATAATAATGTTGCTTTAGGTTTACTCTTTTCGCAATGGATTAAAGACAATCAAATTAACGTTGATGGTAACAGAAAAGTACGAGAAAGAGTTGAGGAGATTGCTTCAGGCTACCATCAACCAGATGAAATTATTAATGGTATTTTTCAAATCAAGAGGCTCTAGGGCAAATTGAAGCCTCTGTTCTTGAAGATCAGGCCTTAGATAAGATATTATTGTTAATGTTGTCGATGAACCAACAACATTTGATGAGATGATGGCAACAAACAATAAAGGGTGAATAGTTAATGTTAAATCAATTAGTGCCTATGGTTGTAGAGCAAACAGCTCGGGGTGATAGGGCCTATGATATTTATTCTCGCCTGCTAAAGGAGACAATAAAGATGCAACCGAACCAAGTACATGACAAAACAGA
>CAWFQC010000047.1:0-7500 GCA_963817645.1 uncultured Gammaproteobacteria bacterium
GGGCAATGGCATTTATTTATGTGAGTGATGCACAAAGAAGCAGCCTAGCCGGTTGATCTATTAAGTAATTTCATTATTTTAAAAAGTTCTTGGCTCGAACAGCACCATCTGTCATGCTAATGCTAGGATTAACAGCTTAGAGCACTGAAACTAATGGATAATAAAGTAGACTCTCTTTTAAAAACCACATTTGGCGGCCGCCAATTTAGAAGGCATCAACTTACTGAAATACAAAAAACCGTTAGAATGTTTTCTGGGCTAAGTCGTCGAGAATTAGCCCATACGATTTGTGAGCGTTTTCAATGGAAAACCCCAAGAGGAACGGATAAAATTCAAACCTGCCTAAATGCTCTAGAAGAAATGGAATCCCGTGGCATTATAAAATTACCAGCTAAAGTCGAAAGAAATCATAAAGCACGGCAAAAAAAAATTTTATGGACTGATCAAACAAATGAAGCATTACCAATTGACTGTGCTGTGAATGAGTTAATGCCGATTAATCTCCAGGTTGTTACTGAGCCAGAACAAATTACTGAGTGGAATGAGTTTGTTGATCGATATCATTATTTGGGTTATAGGCGACCTATTGGGTCGCATTTGCGTTATTATGTTGTTGATCGCTATGGAAGAAAACTTGGTTGTTTATTGTTTTCATTTGCAACAATAAAATTAACCTGCCGTGATGAATGGATAGGTTGGACTGACTTACATCGCCAAAAACATTTAAATTTAATAGCTAATAACAATCGATTTTTAATTTTCCCATGGGTTAATGTGAAGCACCTTGCTTCAAAAGCATTGGCCTATGCCATACAACAAATTGCTAGGGATTGGGAATCCCATCATGGATATAAACCTGTATTAGTGGAGACATTTGTTGATCCTACAAGATATAACGGGACGTGTTATAAAGCGTCTAATTGGCAATATATTGGAAAAACGGCTGGGAAATCATTCAAAAATGAATCTGAATTTGGGAAAAAAGATGTCTATATTTATCCTTTAGATCCTGATGCTCGTGAACTACTTATGGATAATAAAAAATCTGTTTTTCAAAAAGTTGCCCCCTATAAAACAGCCTGTATTACACCGGACAACCAGCAGGTTTATTTATGGCAAAAAATTATTACTGTTGTTGCATCTGTTGCAGAAAATTTTGATAAAGAATGGCAACAAAGACGACGTGTATTATCTACCTTATTAATTATTTTATTTATTTTCCGACTTATATTTTCCAAGAACAAGCAAGGTTATGGACTGACCATTGCTGAATTATGGGAATATTGTCATAAATTACATATTCCACTACCACAAGCTAAACCAGTGGTACCTGCTGCATTTTGTAACGCAAGGAAAAAGATGGATGAATCTATTTTTAAGACATTAAACACAAAGATTATTCATGAATATGAAAGTGATCGCGAAGATTATCGATGGAAAAATCATAGACTATTTGCTATTGATGGATCAAAAATAAATTTACCTAAAGAATTGCTGAACGATGGTTATCAAAAACCATCTGATAACGCTCACTTTCCTCAGGGCATGGTGAGTTGTCTGTATCAATTAAAATCAAAGATCCCTTATCAATTTGAATTAGCTGCACATCTGGACGAACGACGTTTGGCATTTGAACATATTCAGTTCCTACATGAAGACGATCTTGTTGTGTATGATCGTGGTTATTTTTCTTATGCTTTACTGTACACACATTATAAGAAAAAACTTCATGCTGTTTTCCGATTACCAAGTAGCTCATACAAATTAATTAAGCAATTTATGGAAAGTGACGATATTGAACGTGTGATAACGATTATGCCAACATCAAAAGATCAACGAGAAATTTTAAAAAAATATCCACATATTGAATTTATCCCATTACAGTTACGATTGATCAAATACACTATTAACAATATGGCTTATACTTTGGGAACGACACTTTTTGATCATCATCAGTATCAATACAATGAATTAGCTGAGCTATACCATGCTCGTTGGGGAATTGAAGAGCTTTATAAAATATCCAAGGTACTAATTGATGTGGAAGACTTTCATGGCAAAACCGAGCGCGGCGTTAAACAGGAATTATTTGCGCACTTTGTTATACTGACCCTCAGTAGAATTTTTTCAAATCAAACGGACGATATATTACTTTTACGAAAAGGGATAAACAAATCAGACTCCTCCAATACGATGAAGACTAACCTAAAAAATTGCTTGATCACTGTTGCAAGAAATTTAGAAGGTTTGTTCTTGCGTCAAGCCGCTTATGTGAAAGAATCCATTCATATAATTACTGAGTCTATTGCAACATGTTACCAAAAAATAAGACCCAATCGTTCATATGCACGCGTTTCTAATAAAATTCCTAAAAAGTGGAAACTCGCAAAAAAGAAAAGCACGAAGGCAGTAGCAGTGCCGTAAAATTATATTTACAAATATTGTTCAAATTGAGTTAGTGTAAATGTGTAAATAACATCACTCTTAAGTGAATGGCCCTGATTCCTTAAATAAATGCCATTGTCTAAAGGGGAGGATAGTACTGTTAGAAGCGTTTGTTTGCTACTCAGTAGTTCCTTTAAAGTCTTGACAGCTTCTTTTAGCTCCGTTCCAAGGCTGTCCAGTTCCACAGCCCCGTCTGCATCAACGATTTCTAAACGAATCTGGGATATCTTATCGCCACCCACCATGATGCCAGATTCAGTAACCGTCAAGGATTCTACATTAAACTCTCGATTTGTTGCTATCCCTCTTTTTTCTTTTCCGCTTTGCTGTTCATCATGAAAAGATAACTTAATGACCTTCTCAAGAAACTTCATAGGGTCATTTATAGCAGGGTCATTTGATTCACAACATAGCTCTTTAAGCGCCTTGGCAGTAATTCTTAGATTTTTAATCTGACGTTGATCACCACCCACGACTTCGCCTTCTATAAGCATCATTATCTCCTATCCTACATTCCTAGGATCTCCGTTGGACTTTTTTTAATTAGGCCGTACATCTGACAGGCAGTATCTCCAAATAAGCGAATTATTTTTATCCTAAGCTTATTCAAGTTAGTAATCACTTCCTTGATTGGCTTATGAATTTTATCTTCATAAAAATGAACAATGCTGACTCCTTCCATGACTTGAAAAATCCACCTCATTGTTGGATTTTGCACTTGCTTATCTAGTTGATTTGGCAATGTTTCATTTTTTTCTTTTAGTGTTTCGCGTAATTTATATTGGGATATATTATATACCATCAAACAAAGTGTCATTACCATCATGAGCGCTTCAATTCGTTTTGGTGATTTTAAAAAAATTGAATCTACCATAAACCATGGATCTTTAAAAAAACGGAATCCACCTTCAACATTCTGCTGTTCTTTATATTCATCCAACATCATTTGATCTTGGTAATTTTCTTTATCCAGATCATTGGTTGCCAAGATAAAGCGCCCCTTGCTATTTAACAGTTTATTTATTTCTTCCTCATTTCTTGTGAAGCTAGACTTTACTTCATATCCAGTAATAATCTTTTCTTCGCCAGCTTTTGGCTTACCTTTTTTTGCATATTTCATCACTGGAACAACTTCGCTTTCGATCACATACAAACGATTTTTTCTTACTAGTTTCTTTAATGCAGTGAGTGCAGCTTTCTCGCTGTCAAATATTTCATTTCCTAAATGCCATAATGCTTTCTTTAAAGTATCATCTTTACCATTTAATTTTTTTTCTAATGTCTTTTCCTCTCTCTTGTAAGCTTGCTCTGAATAAACTAACAACCATCGTTGTTCAAGTCCGCCATAATGAGAAACAAAAGATGCAATCTTATAGCCTTTTCCTAGCTCTTTCCAATCAATTTCTTTCTCATCTTTTTTAACAAGTTCTTTTGCTTCTTTGATTGTCTCCGGTACTCGAGTCAACCATAGGTAGTCATTTTGTTTTAATAGCTTATCTTCTGCATACAATGCTGAATCCGCTACCCATTTGAAATTCTTTTCTATATTAATTTGATTTTGAAAGTCGCGCACTTTTTTTATTGTTTCATGAAAACTATTTTTATCAGAATTATTCCCACTTAACGGTTCCATAAATAAGGGCATTGCACTCGGGCCATTCACCACCAAAGACAGTACCAATTGCTTGAGATCAGGGCGATAATCTTTTGAATGTCCGTAAGTGATATCAATGACGGAAGGTTCTTCTCCTCCAGTCTTCTCAACGTCATATTCACCATTTACTGATATACTTGTTGTATCTATGTGGCTTAGTGTACCTAATAAATTATTTTCCAGCGCAATTTCAAATGCAACTTCTCCAAATAATTTACTTGATCCATATTCCGCTATTTCATCTAACGCATGACCTAATGTGTAATCTGTGATATCTGATGCCTTAATAGAGGCACCTAGTAAAATTTCTATTGGCTTCGTCTCAAAAAATTGATGCGTTAAATACAAGCGACGATTTGTAAATCCCAATCCATTTAAGATCATTGCTACAGCAGCATTCCCCGTCGATACGACTCGCCTTTCATCCGAACCTCCTATTCGGCTATTAATTTTTTCAGCAATGCCTAAATCTTTACAGGTCGCTGCCACTAATCCATGATGATCCATTGATAGCGTTTGAATGTCGTCTCCACCAATCTCCATGATATTTTTGCTCCTTTCTTGCTAAAAAGGAGATAAAATAGCTTGTTTTTCAACGATGGCATATCAATTTTTGTGTGGAAGGGTAACTAAATGCCGCTGGCTTAGCGGCTAATTACAAAAAGTTCATTTTTTGTTCTAGGAATGTAGGTCCTATGATAAAAATCACTTTTTTCTTTAGATAGGGCAGATTCTTTTAACAAAAATCCCCATGGTTTTTATATTTTCTATAACAAAAAATCCATATGGCACGGGGGAACCTGCTGGTACTACCTTACATGACATTGCATCGATATTTTGGGTTATCGTTTTCCTTTAGCTCAGGCTGAATGGCCGCCACTTGACATAACCAAATATGCACAACTTTTAATGCGCTTGGTTCACCACTTAATTCAAGGATTAAGCCATCGGGCCTTTCTTTTTCATCCATTAACCCTTTAACATCAGCTAAATCTTTCAATAAGTTACCCTTCAACTCTTTTATTAATGACTTGGTTGCTCGCGCAATGGGCTGTTCAGGGGATATGGTAATACGGACCATCGGCTTGCCGTGGTCAACAACCAGATCGACTTCAAGCTGACAAGTTTCTTTGAGTTCTTTTAATATTTCTTTTGAGTCATCACTAAACTGGACCGTGGGAAGCGGTGGGAGCCAAAAGGGCGTAGCCGATTGCATTGGCTTGCCACTGGAGCGTTCAAGTTCACTACACAATAAGTCCAGGCCCACTCCCAAATGTTTATTGCCCAAAATGACCCTGCCGTCTTTGCCAACTTCTAAGTCTACATATTTTGCCAATATCTCCGTAAATTCTTTTTTTTCTGCTTCGGTCGTAGAAGCACCTTTCGTATTTAAATCTTTTTCAAATGCGGCTGTTACCATATCTGCCATCGCTTTCCTACGTATTTCTTCTGTTGTGAATATTTCCATGAATATTTCCTTCTTCATCCTCACACCAATGCGCTCAATGTGGTCGCCATGAATAAACTCCCCATAAATTTTCCATGTCGAGTGCCTCAATACCGGTTGGGCTTGCCCCGTCGTGGCGGCACTACTAATGTGTAGTGTTGAAAAGACATGTTCAATCTTGTTATAACACCCGCGTCCCCAATCTGAGGTCCAAGCTCGATCATTCAAACCCAAACCAATAAGGGGTTTATCAAATTGTTTTCTTAACATAATGAGCTGTGCTTGATACTGCGACTTTTCTAAATCATTTATTGGATGCTTGGCAAGTATGTCAGATAAACGTTGATGTATAAGAAACAATACGCGATCATTCTGATACCACTGAAACCATGCATCTTGAATAAGACGATGTTCGGCTGGTTCGACCATTAAATATTGCTGTGACTTATCTTGAAGTATGGTTTGTATTTGCCCATTAAGCAACGTTGCACGTTTTTCGTATTTTTTAACCTCCTTATCTTTTATAGGTTTTTCTCCCAGCAGAATTGACTCATAATTAGCTGCGGTGAATTCTGGAATTGTTCTGCGATGGTTTGTAGTTGCATATAATCGATAAAAACTTTCTAAAATAAATAATTGAACATGTGGTTCCTTTCGGCTTACAATATAAAATTGTTTCAGCATTTCACGTACTTTCTCTAAACCATGTTTAGGTGCATGCGAATTTACTATTAATGTTGTCACAAAATAAACCATTGCCATTTTTTCAACATCTGAATCCTTCAGTTCACCAGAATTCAATTTTTCGATAACACTGTTAATGACAGGAGCAACTTCTTTTTCCCAGTTCAACAGCGGTTTTTTTGGAGCCTCATTAGATACGGGTATCGTAGTTGTTGTCATGGTTAATCCCGTGTGGTCTTGCTTCACTGCTCTGAGCTATATTAGGAAAGCTCATGTTTTGAAACCAATTAAGTGATGTTGCGCGTTGGTTGCTTAATGATTTCTTATGAGCACTTCTTATACCATCAATAATTTCTTTGCTTGAACTTAAAGGCATCAACAACAGTTGAGCCAAACCCAATGATAGCCACAACTAAAATTGGAGAGCCTGCGCCAAATGTTACAATCGTAGTGGCAACAGCACCAGCTACACCTATTAAACCCCCCACTATTTTACCTGCCGATTTTAGCGCTGCTTTTCTATCTTCATTTTTTTCAACAGTCGTTTTAACTACCTGCACAGCTTCAATACTTTTTATCGCTCGTTGGGATAAAAAATAAGGCCATGGGTGATTGGCCTTTAATTTATCCAAGTTTTTCTTTAGATGCCCCATGCATTTTTGCAATTGTTCGTACGGCACTGTTCCCATAGTCGCCATATTATTTTCATCCAATGCACGTAATAATATCGCATCAAGCACTGCATTCATCTGGGCTAACATGCGCAATATTATCGCGTTGGTTGATATACCAGTGGTTTGCTGTGTCTGCTCAATGTGTTGTGCTATGAATACCAATAAGTTAATTAATCGCTCATCGGAAGGAGTTTGATATTGATGTGTTTGAAGCGCATCACACAGTACTACCATGGCCCCAAAAACATCAAATAAATCGTTACCCGGGGTCTGTGCTAAATGGTCAAGTCGATTAAAGACTTCTTCTGCTATTTCTTTGTCACAATATGCAAGCTGAGCAAAGTCAATCAATGCTTCATTTGTCGCGTTGATATTAGCAATATGTTGCGAAGTGAGACGGGCCCAAATATCCTTTTGCCTCTGCACTACCGGCTGGTAAGTTTTTGATAATAAGTGCTTAATTGCTGATAGTTTTCAAACGGCTTAGATTGTATCAACCGCACCCAATTCTAATAACTGCTGGTTGGTGATAACAGACTGTTGGTTTGTATCCCCTTGGTTGGATTGATCGATTGATTCTTTTGGGTTTAGCATGG
>CAWFQC010000048.1:0-3759 GCA_963817645.1 uncultured Gammaproteobacteria bacterium
AATGGCATTTATTTAAGGAATCAGGGCCATTCACTTAAGAGTGATGTTATTTACACATTTACACTAACTCAATTTGAACAATATTTGTAAATATAATTTTACGGCACTGCTACTGCCTTCGTGCTTTTCTTTTTTGCGAGTTTCCACTTTTTAGGAATTTTATTAGAAACGCGTGCATATGAACGATTGGGTCTTATTTTTTGGTAACATGTTGCAATAGACTCAGTAATTATATGAATGGATTCTTTCACATAAGCGGCTTGACGCAAGAACAAACCTTCTAAATTTCTTGCAACAGTGATCAAGCAATTTTTTAGGTTAGTCTTCTCATATTGGAGGAGTCTGATTTGTTTATCCCTTTTCGTAAAAGTAATATATCGTCCGTTTGATTTGAAAAAATTCTACTGAGGGTCAGTATAACAAAGTGCGCAAATAATTCCTGTTTAACGCCGCGCTCGGTTTTGCCATGAAAGTCTTCCACATCAATTAGTACCTTGGATATTTTATAAAGCTCTTCAATTCCCCAACGAGCATGGTATAGCTCAGCTAATTCATTGTATTGATACTGATGATGATCAAAAAGTGTCGTTCCCAAAGTATAAGCCATATTGTTAATAGTGTATTTGATTAATCTTAACTGTAATGGGATAAATTCAATATGTGGGTATTTTTTTAAAATTACTCGTTGATCTTTTGATGTTGGCATAATCGTTATCACACGTTCAATATCGTCACTTTCCATAAATTGCTTAATTAATTTGTATGAGCTACTTGGTAATCGGAAAACAGCATGAAGTTTTTTCTTATAATGTGTGTACAGTAAAGCATAAGAAAAATAACCACGATCATACACAACAATCGTCCTCATGTAGGAACTGAATATGTTCAAATGCCAAACGTCGTTCGTCCAGATGTGCAGCTAATTCAAATTGATAAGGGATCTTTGATTTTAATTGATACAGACAACTCACCATGCCCTGAGGAAAGTGAGCGTTATCAGATGGTTTTTGATAACCATCGTTCAGCAATTCTTTAGGTAAATTTATTTTTGATCCATCAATAGCAAATAGTCTATGATTTTTCCATCGATAATCTTCGCGATCACTTTCATATTCATGAATAATCTTTGTGTTTATGCTTAAAAATAGATTCATCCATCTTTTTCCTTGCGTTACAAAATGCAGCAGGTACCACTGGTTTACTTGTGGTAGTGGAATGTGTAATTTATGACAATATTCCCATAATTCAGCAATGGTAGTCCATAACCTTGCTTGTTCTTGGAAAATATAAGTCGGAAAATAAATAAAATAATTAATAAGGTAGATAATACACGTCGTCTTTGTTGCCATTCTTTATCAAAATTTTCTGCAACAGATGCAACAACAGTAATAATTTTTTGCCATAAATAAACCTGCTGGTTGTCCGGTGTAATACAGGCTGTTTTATAGGGGGCAACTTTTTGAAAAACAGATTTTTTATTATCCATAAGTAGTTCACGAGCATCAGGATCTAAAGGATAAATATAGACATCTTTTTTCCCAAATTCAGATTCATTTTTGAATGATTTCCCAGCCGTTTTTCCAATATATTGCCAATTAGACGCTTTATAACACGTCCCGTTATATCTTGTAGGATCAACAAATGTCTCCACTAATACAGGTTTATATCCATTGATGGGATTCCCAATCCCTAGCAATTTGTTGTATGGCATAGGCCAATGCTTTTGAAGCAAGGTGCTTCACATTAACCCATGGGAAAATTAAAAATCGATTGTTATTAGCTATTAAATTTAAATGTTTTTGGCGATGTAAGTCAGTCCAACCTATCCATTCATCACGGCAGGTTAATTTTATTGTTGCAAATGAAAACAATAAACAACCAAGTTTTCTTCCATAGCGATCAACAACATAATAACGCAAATGCGACCCAATAGGTCGCCTATAACCCAAATAATGATATCGATCAACAAACTCATTCCACTCAGTAATTTGTTCTGGCTCAGTAACAACCTGGAGATTAATCGGCATTAACTCATTCACAGCACAGTCAATTGGTAATGCTTCATTTGTTTGATCAGTCCATAAAATTTTTTTTTGCCGTGCTTTATGATTTCTTTCGACTTTAGCTGGTAATTTTATAATGCCACGGGATTCCATTTCTTCTAGAGCATTTAGGCAGGTTTGAATTTTATCCGTTCCTCTTGGGGTTTTCCATTGAAAACGCTCACAAATCGTATGGGCTAATTCTGACGACTAAGCCCAGAAAACATTCTAACGGTTTTTTGTATTTCAGTAAGTTGATGCCTTCTAAATTGGCGGCCGCCAAATGTGGTTTTTAAAAGAGAGTCTACTTTATTATCCATTAGTTTCAGTGCTCTAAGCTGTTAATCCTAGCATTAGCATGACAGATGGTGCTGTTCGAGTCAAGACTTTTTAAAATAATGAAATTACTTAATAGATCAACCGGCTAGGCTGCTTCTTTGTGCATCACTCACATAAATAAATGCCATTGCCCCAGTGGGCAGGTGGTCAGCGGATCTCGGGATGAAACCATTAAGGTGTGGGATGTTCAGAGTGAGCAATGCCTTCAAACCCTTGAGGGGCATACGGAGGGTGTTAGTGCTGTTGCGGTGCTCCCCAGCGGGCAGGTGGTCAGCGGATCTCGGGATAAAACCATTAAGGTGTGGGATGTTCAGAGTGAGCAATGCCTTCAAACCCTTGAGGGGCATACGGAGGGTGTTAGTGCTGTTGCGGTGCTCCCCAATGGGCAGGTCATTAGTGGATCTTGGGATAACACCCTTAAGGTGTGGGATGTTAAGAAAGGGCAATGTCTTCAAACCCTAAAGAGTTATGCTGTTAATGCTGTTGCAGCGCTCCCCTGTGGGCAGGTGGTCAGCGGATCTGCGGATGACACCCTTAAGGTGTGGGAAAGCCCCGCTGTTTTGACCTTAACGGTTCAGGAACAACAAGCACTCTTCAGGCCGTGTTAACCAATACTTCTTTGCACTCGTTAAACCTCTCCAACATCAGTTTAAAAGAAATTCCGCAGGCGTTTGTGTTACTACAGCAAATTGTCCAAACCCATCCTACCTTATACACCCTCGATCTCAGTCACACCGGTTTGACGGATACCCACCTAAACGATCTTTTACCGCTGCTGTACCAGACTCAACGAATTAAAAACATGGCTATTGAAGGTAATCCTTTAAGCCAAGCCGCTTCTTTGAAATTACAACAATATTTTGACAATCGCCTGAGTTTACCCATTTCCCCTGCACTTAAACTCCAAAAGCGGCCTAGTCCCAGCAAAAAGATTCGTTTACCTGCCGTCAATCCCGTGGCACAAATTCACACAAAGGATCAACCCCTGATGGTGCTTGAGACAACTCTCGAAACAACTCTTTCCGCTCTTGCTCAAAACCAACTTACTCAACTTTGTTTCGCTGATATTAAGAAAAAAAACCAGAAGGAGAAATGGATTGCAAGCCAAACTCTCGAGGGGCATATGAGTGGTATTTATGCTGTTGCGGTGCTCACCAGTGGGCAGGTGGTCAGCGGATCTGCGGATAACACCCTTAAGGTGTAGGACGTTAGTAAGCGATCAACAGAACTACATGCTGTTATCCTAGATGCTTTTCATTAAACTAATGGCAGAATGGGAGAATTTTTACTTTTATTGGTCACAGTAATTAGCTGGTATCATTTTTATTACTACCATCAGGATTCATATTCCAAGGCAAGAGCTTTTCATAGTCCTCCA
>CAWFQC010000049.1:0-7248 GCA_963817645.1 uncultured Gammaproteobacteria bacterium
TACTTTTTTGAAGAATGAAGTGGCAGTATTCCCACCCACGGATTTTTCTGGCAAAGATTGATCTAATCGATTGCTATCGCCTTTCTTAATGATTAAGTCTAATTGCCAAGCTTTGTGTTCACTGCTTTTCTCATCCAATCCCTCTAAAATGAGAATAGCATGATTGCCATTACGTGCTCGAGCAAATGAAACAATATAATCCTCTGCACTGATTTCCAGATCAGGATCGCTACTGACAATAGGTTTTTCAGTTTTTAGTTCCATCTTTATACTCCATTTAATTTAAAAAATTATCCTCTGCTTGCAACGAGGAACGAAAATTATGGCAATCATACTTGAATCATTGATAATTGATTAATTTCAAAAAACGACTACTGATATTTTCAGAGCGGGTATCTCCTTTACTCAGCCTCATCACTTCTTCACGCTTTTGTGCAGATAAAGCAAGATCAGCAATAGAACTCGGTGAATGAATCCGCGTAAAGGTTATATTTAAACATCCGAATACAAAGCCACAAACAAATGATCGTGCTGATGCTAAAAATACTGAGGACGCAAAAGTAGTAAAATTTGAATTCGTTTCTAAAGTAGGTTCAACGCTGAGTTCCTTTATATAAAGCGCTTGCATAAGAAAGTTTAAGAGAAATATACCCCATTGAAACAGCGTTGAAAATGCAACTTCTGAGGCTGAGCCGCCACGAATTTTGTCTTTTACCATTGAGACATCATCATTTTGAGGGGTAGATAATAATTTTGTAGGATAAAAAAAACTCATGGCACTTGTTGCAGATAATATGGCCACTGTCCTTAGCGCACTGGAGTTAAAACCTTGGCTAAATCCACGAGATAGGCGTTCTGAACAAGGTATTCCAAAGTATTCAAAATAGGTTGAAATGCCACCTTCCTCTAATAATTCCTTTGTCAAGGTGGAGCAGCAGTATTTTGGTTTAGGTCTGGAACATGAACATAAACAAATTGCAGCTAAAATAGTTTTGAGTTTATCCCAACCGGCGGACAAACTCCATGCATTTAAAATGCTAAATTGAAAATCATCTGGGTTACGATTGCATTCATCATAGATGGATTTATATTTTTGGTTAATCGCTGCAACCGATAACCGTTCTAAACAGATAGCCAAATCAGGCATGCGCCCTAGTGCTCTAATATCCTCATCAAACGAATGAATAAAGGAGAAGGGTTGCTCAGTACTAATACCCGTATCTGAGCCTTCCCATAAACTCATGTAGAGGCTTTGGTAAGTGGCACTTTCCCCAAGAGTTAAAGCAGTAGCAGATTGACACACATAAGTATCTAAGGAAACATGTCCAAAATCACGTTTCCTTTTTTGACCCCCTATAAATTGGGTATGAAATAAACGAGGTGCATTAGAATGCCAGACCCGAATAATCACATATGTCTTCTCTGTAAATGGAAGCTCAACTTCACGTTCTCCATATTTGTGCATTAAGAGACTCCTTTATGTCTACATTATTTCCTGAGTGTGGGATCGGCATTGAGAACAATATCGTTTGCCGGTAGAAATAACTCATTGAGTAATTTTGACTCCGTATCAACAAACCAAAGGTAAAATTTGTCACCCAATTTCGCTTTAAATCTTATACGAGTGCCTACATTGAAATTTTCACGTACACAATTTTCAGCTACTTGGCCTGGCTGTGCACCCCAAGTAGCAAGTTTTTTGCACTTAGAAGGGTTCCGATATATCTTTGCTAATGAACCCTTACCATTTTTTTGAAAAAAATTTTCTTCCAACAAATTAGTAATATATTTTTCTTGCGTCTTCTTTCTTCATTTAACGGTCCCAGATCGCAAGGGTAAAAATAGGTTTTCCTATCCTTTTCAATAGTTTCATGTCTGTCGCGTCCATCACCTAAATTGTCTATCCGGATTCGCAATTGGTCATTATCTTTGTAAAAACCAATATAAACAGCATGCCCTATGGAACCTAATATTGAACCAAAAAATGTTGGATTGTAACCGCCTGGATATATATATTCATGTTTTTCTTCTGTGTCAAGTAATTTAGAGACGTGTGAAGCCACATAAGCCTTTTTATTTCTCTCTTGGTTTTCTGATATTTTAACCACATAGAGTGTGCGATTTTATAGCTATAAAATGTATCCACAGTCACGTGTAATTCTTCGAATAGAGCCTGTTCGATTATTTCCTTTCTCTGCTCATAGGGTTCTTTTTTATAGAGTGAGCTGAGCTGTTTATCATAGACTCCATGCTTGAATTTAAATAACATGTTTATAACAAGAAAGCTTCTGCATATTAAAAATGCAGCGGTATTCATTCCGGATTGAGTTTTTTGTTCTAAGTGCTTACGATACGCATCTAAAGTGCCAGAATCTTTTATAATATCTTCAACAGGGTACGTTAAAAGTTGCTTTGCACTCAACAAAACAATACCTAGATTTTTATTTTTATCTATAGCATGTGGATCATAATCAGGATAAGGCACGTAATGCTCAGCGTAACCGTTGATTATTTGCTTTAAATTCTCTGTAGAAGAATAATGAACAGATTTCTCAAGTAACAGTGAAATAATTTCCCATTTTTTTTCCGATTTTGCATACTCAACTGGCAATTTTACTAAAATTTGATCATCCAGAATAGTTATTGAAGGCTTGGTAGGGTTACATCCTTGCGCGATTAAATTTTCTATATCCCCTTTATTATTGCTTTGAATAGCTGGTTGTAATTCAGATACACACATTTCATTTTTAACAAGTTCTAGCATGACTTTATTAACACGCTTGGTTTCTCTAATGCTTTCGCTTCCTATAGGTTGTCCGCTAGAACCTTTAATATTAAGCTGTAATTCATTCATTTGCTCCAATAATGAAATTTTTTCATTTTTTATTTTTTGTTCGAGCTTTCTCATCTTTTTCTTAGCTGTTTTTGTATCCAGATTGGATTGTGTAGTTTCATATTCTTTAATAATTTCTAAACCATAATTTAAGTTATCCAGTGCCGCTTTTAAAAAATGATTTTTTTTCCAGATTAAGCCTATTTGATAATAAGCCTCAACATTTTTATCATCCAGTAGGATCACTTTTTTGAAATCATCATAAGCATCATCATGATTTTTGTTTTCAAGTCGTCTATGTGCTCTTTTTAAAATAAGACTAATAAGTTTAGATTTAATTTTTTCATCATCTTGCTTTGAAAGATTAAGTTTTAACAAATTATATCGTTCTAAAATACTATCCAATTCTTCTTCATTTCTACTTTCTAGATGAAGAATCAGCTTTTGAAGTTCTTCTTCAACGTTATTTTCTTCAGCAGAAGCATTAGTACAATTCAGAGTTAAAAGAAGTACTAACACGACTAATAGAGTTACATTATTTTTCCTAAAAAATAGGCATGTTTTTAAACAAAAGTCAGAATCCATAGGATAAATATTTTCCACCGAAAGAGGGGTCGATTTTATGTTAGCTTTCTTATGATAATCAGTCATCCATACATATTTCGAATCAGCTTGTATTTTTGTAAGTGTATTTAATGGTTTTTTGGGTAACTTAATATGACGGCTATTGCTAAATCCAAACAACAACATCCTATGGAATATTTCAGATGAAATTTTCATTAGTTTTCCTCTAAATATTTGGCAGTAATTCCCATTGAAACGGCGAGTTGCTATGTTACAAATAAAGGGTCCGCTTCATTTAAAATAGTTTGGTTATTTTTCAAACAAATAAATGAAGAGATGAACAGATATGATTATACCGGTAAAAAAGTATAAGGGCTATGCAGTTGACTCCCCTAACCACTATATATACCTGAATTCGCCCCTAGTTTTACCCACCAGGAATTTGCTATAGTATTTCTCGAGAATTATGCATATTATTAAAATGTCCTAGTGGGTAAAATACCCACCAGGAACAATAAATTTATAAGGCTTTAATTTAGATACAAAATCTCTATTTTTCCTTTATTCTATAGGATATTTGCTTATCTCTGCTATAGGAAAAAATTCCTGGTGGGTAAAACTAGGGGCGAATTCAGGTATATAGTATTCGGTGGATAATCTTAAAAACAATCGCAATAATCGCATCTTCATGTTCAATACGTAAAAACGTAGCCTTTTGTAGATTGAGGCGATGTTGATAGAATGAAATAATATTATCCATGTTTTAGTTATCAAGTTTCATGCGTTTGTTTTTCCCACAGTTGCTTATATAACCCTTTTTTCTTAAGCAATTCATTGTGAGTGCCTGCTTCAACCAGTTTTCCATGGTCCAAAACAAGAATTTGATCGGCATGAACGATTGTTGATAAGCGATGAGCAATAATTAATGTGGTCTTGTTAGAGGACACTTCTTCAATGTTTTTTTGTATTAATTGTTCTGTTTTGGTATCAAGAGAGGAGGTTGCTTCATCAAAGACAAGGATTGCCGGATTTTTCAATAATACACGTGCAATTGCTACTCGTTGTCTTTCTCCACCGGATAATTTTAATCCATGCTCACCGACTAGAGTATCTAAGCCATCCGGAAGCAAGTCAATAAAAGAGTCTAGATGGGCGTGTTGAACCGCTTTTAGTACCTCAATCTCTGTAGCATCGGTCTTACCATAAGTGATGTTATAACGTAGAGTCTCATTAAAAAGAGCGGTATGTTGTGGGACAATCCCAATTTTAGACTGTAAAGAGGTTTGGGTTATTTCTCGGATATTTTGCTCATCGATAAGAATTTGACCCTCAGACACATCGTAAAAACGAAATAGTAATTTAGCAATAGTTGATTTACCTGCGCCGGTTGCGCCAACAATAGCAACCGTTTTCTTGGCAGTGATTTCGAAACTTAGTTTATCCAAAATCTTTCGACGTGAATCATAACCAAACTCAACGTTATTAAAAGTAATTTTTCCATCGATGAGCTTCAAATTGCCCCAGTTTTTTTAGATGAATGAAAGCTTAAAGATAAGCTCATTAGGTGATCAAAGACTTTTAAACATAACAGGCGCGTACCGCGCTCAATTACTCGATTCATTACAGTCAAGCGTAATTGATCAGTAATTTTACTCAATGTCCAGACAACGCTATAAGCTATCAGTAATAATTCAGCAAAAATAAGTGCAGTAGGTTGTGTAGAGAGTATATTGATAACTTGTTTCAATATCAGAGGAACTGAGACATTAAGCGCTATTGTCGCCAGTAATAAAAAAATAGCAGTTACTAGACGCAACCGGATTTTCCAATCTTTCGGCCAAAGATAAGGGGTTAATTTAAACAAGATATTAAAACGCTTGGAAAAGATCATCGGATTGATTCTACCTTATTTATCTTTCTTAAGTTTAAAAGGGGAATCTTTTGTTTTCTTTGCATTTTTCAGAATTATCCCACAGGGTTTACAATGCTGACTGTAGGTTATTTGCAGTTTAGCATTTCTTCCAGTAATAAAATCACTAATGGGCTTTAACTTCCCACAGCGGTTGCATTTTTTGTAATTGGATGGATTATATTTAACCATAATAGATCCTATATTTTCATTATTGAACTACTTTGGATTTCCGCTTAAGTCCAATGGCTAAGAGCTAATTATTGGACATGAGAAGATTTTATCACTAATTATGGACTTACATTTACTGGAAGTATAATCGATAAAGACTATTCAAAGTTTTTTTTATTTGGGCTCCTCTCTGGAATCGCAGCGGTTTCACCTCCAGGAAGCGTTAGAGGGTCACATCAGTGGCTTGCTGGGCAGTACCTATTTTAGTAATGATCAGCCATTAGACGCAGAAAGTACGTTGTGTTTAGATGCCAATTACCAGCAAGGAGAGACAGGTTCTACCGCTGACGGCTATGGACATTTTGGGACACTTGCCGAAAACCGTAAGGTGCAACAAGCCGCTTACCGGACAGTCAAACTGATGACACGCTATGTTGCTTGTTATCTCACTCCTGAAAGACTCATGGCAGATTTTGCCAAGCTTTTTGTGCACTGAAACGGTAGAAAAACGCAAAGCAATACCCCTTAGCTGGGAAGAACAAGATCGGTTTTTTTCTGAACTGTCACCTGAACTACGACGTATGGCATTATTTGCTATTAATACAGGTTGTAGAAGTGAAGAAGTATGTAGTTTTCTAAGTCCTTGATTTTGCTGGTGGGCCGTCCGCGACTCGAACGCGGGACCAACGGATTAAAAGTTTGCTGGACTGCTTATCGATTAATTTCGCTATTTAATAAGTATTTGATTTATTTTAATTTTTTAAAAGTTTTCAACTGGGTGAACACTAGCAAAAATCTTTATTTAGCATACTTGAGCATATTTGCGCACACTTGATCCCTACAAATCTCCTACAGGCTACTGAAGCTAAAAATCATTAAAATATAATATATATAATCATCCATCAGTTAAAGTATTCTGGAAAAATCATGGCATGATTGTGGTATAATTATGTCATAATACTTCTTTCATCCAAGTAGTCGGAGTAACCATTGAACATATCACTCCATCCATTGTTTAGAACAGTTCCTGATAAGGATTATTTTCATCTCTTTAACCATGGAGAGCCTAATGCAGAGAAAGTTATTTCGCTCTTGAAATACGAAAAAAAAGATATTTCTGCTGCTACAGATATACCCTTAGCTTCTGTAAGATATGATGCTAAGATGCCTAAGGAACTAAAAGAACGGTTTACTGAGTGGGCTACAGCACTAAATCTAGTTGCAAGTTTCTTTAAAGATGAAGATAAAACTATCTTATGGTTTAGCATGCCCAATTCTCTTTTAGGCGGACTATCCCCTAGGGATATGATCAGAGTTGGACGGTTTAAAAAGTTACTAAAGTTTATTCACACTGCTATAGAAGAAAATAAAAGATAATAATGACAAAGAAACAACATGGAAGTTATTCCAAAACAACCCTGCACTATTTGTTAGAGCATGGCACTTCAGAAGATCTTCTAAAAGCTAAAGAACGAGCAGAAGAATTAACTAAATATTATTGGGATTATTATTATGAACTTGCTCGTCAGCGAAATGCAATCAAAGATGAAATAAAAACAATTCTATTACAATCAAGCATAAATAACTATCGATTTGATCGCTGGCAAAGGGCTGTAAAATATAAATATGGATTACATCCATTTTCAACAGCAGGCAGCCTTTGCTTTATTGGAGGTCGATTTAACTTTGGTTGTGATATTAATTCTGAAATATCGCCTTTTCCTGGCTTATATTTGGCAAAGGATAAAGATACAGCCTTACAAGAGCATCT
>CAWFQC010000050.1:0-18037 GCA_963817645.1 uncultured Gammaproteobacteria bacterium
GTATTGATGCTTCAGCGCTGGTTCTTTAGAAATAAGTATAAAAAATCTTTTGTGCATTATCGGGGGCTGCTAATCCAACGCCATAATTGAGCTATTCTAAGTTATTGATTTATTTATTGCTATACACTGATGCTTCAGAGCTGGCTATTACCACCTCTTGCAGAAAATCCTTTATCTAAATCTAAAAATTTTTCCTTAATAGCTCCCTACCTGAGCTCTTACAATGATATAGGTCCGTGCCTACTATTGGACTGTTTGATCTATTTGAAATGGCTCAGCCCTGTACTTTTATGTTTTTAAACAATTTACATTTACAGGCTTAATAGCATGGCTGGCTAATTTAAGTCGTTTTCCCGAAAAAGCCACCCCAATTTTGCACACCTGGGTAATCCCGCGCGCCTGCAAATCAGTTTCATAACTTAATTCATCAATCTGTTTAAGGGCTTCATTAGCTACTTTGAGTAATTTTACCTCATCAAACTTTTTAAGCTTTACGCTCTTAAACTCAAATACGATGGCTAGCTTATCTGAACTTTTTGGAATAATCGCAATATCATAACGACCATAACCACTCTCTCGATTGGATTTAATTTCATACTGATTTTTATCAATACCTAATGTAAATCCGATAAATAACCCTTGATAAAAAGCTTCTGGTTTTTGAGAGACATCATGGGAACTCACCGTTTGCAACATGATGTGCTGTAAATTTTCTTCCAGTTCATTCACTTGCCCATTTAATACTGACTCGATAAATCGATCATACCACTCAATGCCTTTACCATTGGAAAGCCACTCTTTAATAGTTCGCTTATAAATACTCATTACTTCCATATTAGGGATAGCTAACTCACATTTTTCTAATCCTTCTTCCGTGTAACCCTTTGAAATCCCTTTTAAGTAACCCGACATCAGCAACAAACTCCAAATAGCCATCGGATCATTGTCTAGATCACTAAACACAACGTGCTCGTCAATTGCTTTGTCTAGGGGGTCATTGGCGATAAGCAACCCAAAATCTTTTTTAAATTCTTCGTTAGCTTTTTTAAATAAATCTTTTATTAATTGATTATCGCTGGTATTGACCCAATAGGGCTTCAAGTTTCCATTTTGTTTAATACAATTGGCAATTGACCAAGGGTTATAAATCACAATTTTCCCTGCTTGATAACCGTTATACCATTCTTTAATCTCGTTAGATTTATCAAGAAAATTGAATTTTGCTAAAATAGTATCAACTTCTTCCTCCGTAAAACCGAAATGCTGTGCATATTCATCACTCAAGAGAGAATAAACTTCTAAATTATTTACGCCTGAAAATAAGCTTTCTTTCGCCACACGCAGAACACCGGTAATTACCGCTTTTTCTAAGTAAGGATTTGTTTTAAGAGCAGCGCCAAACAACCCTCGCATCAGCCCAATCATTTCACTGTAATAGTGATTCACATATCCTGCTTGAATGGGGGTATCGTATTCATCAATTAATAGCCAGGGGTTAATACCGTGATGCGCAAATGAGCATTGGCTGTTAAAACCTTTAATGAGTTTTCTAATTGAGATTGATCCGCTTTTCTTCCCATCAGTATTTCATACAAATCTTTCTGACTTCTATTTAATTTATTACTTGCTTCAAGATAATTGTGTTGATTATAGGTATTAATAATTAACTCATATAATTTCGAGCGAGCATCTTTAAAAGTGCCTTGTTTTATATCTTTAAGCTTATTGAAATAACGGGGTATTTCCCCTGATGTTGCATATAGTCCGGTTGTTGTGAAATTTTTAGCCCATTAAATAATTTCGCTGTTTCTTTTCCATGAACAGAATCAGCTAAAAAATGATGCAACATCGATAAATTTAGGGTCTTACCAAATCGTCGAGGACGTGTGATTACCCCTACTTTTGTTGCTTTATCATCCAATATTTCTTTTATAAAAAATGTTTTATCCACAAAATGTAACTGGTGGCTAATGACTTCTTGAAAATTGTCATAGCCAACGGGTAGCATCATAGAACTTTCTTCCGGTTTATGTGAGTGTATATTCACTGAATAGGATCGCCCTAATATTAGGCTCATTAAGTTTCTTCTCATCGAAAACCTTTGATGAATAGGCGATTGAAAAAAACTTAAGGAACGGCTCGTTAATTTTTCTAGCATCGCGATTCTCCTTAGCTATAAGCTTCTGAAATTTTTTCAGACAATTCATACTTTAAACTAGGGCTTTCGTTTAGTAGTTTTTTTAATCTCAGCCATTGATGATTAACTGTTGCTACGCCTTTCAGGTTGAAATTCCCATTTTAATAAATAGCTTATGAGTAATGTGAGGCAGTTAATCAACTCTCTTCTTTCGCCTTTCTCATACTCTTTAGTCCTCAGCCACATGTTCGGCATCAATCGCAGAAAGTTTCCTAATGCGGAGCAAGGCAACATTATGCAAAATCCAAGCATAAAAGCCTTTGTCATATTCTTGCTGTATTTTGGCTACCATTAGCGTTCCTTCATCTAAACAGAATTTCAACATTCATTATAGGATGAATACACCACACGTGCTATCATTATCTCAAATATTGATACAAAGTTTGAAAACATTATAAATGAGCCATTAGAAGCGTCAAGGTATTCGTAAATATTTTGGTGCCACAAAACGGTTTTCAAAAATTAAAACCTTTAAATATCAACAAATTAAAAGTTTTGATGGCGCAAGTAATTCACTATTTGACAAGCCAAGATGTCATTTTCATAAGACGTCTTCACTGTCAGGCCGGATATAATCTTACTTGTGCAGTCGACTCCTAACCATGATTTTTTAGTATCGATAAATGGAATTAACCTCTAATAAGAACCTACTAAAATTATATGATCAGTTTTTCAGGAAATCGTTCTCCATTTCTTCGGACAAGATGTTTTACCTTCGTCTTAATACTCATTTATTTTCCTGGTATAGGCATTCGACTTCTTGATAAGACCGAATACCTAATTTATTTTATTCAAATTATTAGAAACGTAAGCCTATTAATAGTCCAACTAACGCGGCAATACCAAGCGCTTTCAAAGGAGAGCGTTGTACAAAATGATCCACACCCTTTTTGGCTTCATTTAATTTTGAACACCGATTTCCACATGCCTTTTAACCGTCATTTACTCTGAAATATCCTGAGTTCTTTTTTTAATCAAAAAATATAAAAATCTATAAAAAAACAATGACTTCATTACCCCCTTCCCTTTCTTAAATTTCATTTTTTAAGGCTAATATTTGTTTGTTATAATATTAAAACCAGCTCTGAAGCATCAGTGTGTAGCAATAAGTAAATCAATAGCTTAGAATAGCTCAATTATAAAATTGTCGCACTAATTGATGATGGTTTATAAACCAATTTGGCTAATAGTTAATCAATCAACATTGC
Organism: uncultured Gammaproteobacteria bacterium; assembly: GCA_963817645.1. Taxonomy (GTDB): domain Bacteria; phylum Pseudomonadota; class Gammaproteobacteria; order UBA6002; family UBA6002; genus UBA6002. Next base: position 3,406 of record CAWFQC010000050.1, read on the forward strand.
GTTACTATAAAAATATCATAAAAACCCCAAATATCAAAAATATTTCATACCCTAGGAGGAATCTATGAATGATGCGCACACACAACGAGAAATGGAGCACCCTGCCAAGCATACGTCATATATTCATGAATTATTTGATAGGGCTGAGGAAATTTTACACCGACATCGTCAAGAAAATCCCGATTTATACCGAATAGTTGAAGAGCGAAAGATAATAAAAGAGGCCAATGAAAAGAAAGCACTGACGCAGGCGATGACATCCCAAGAAGTGGACAATACCAGTGTTCCTAAATTAATAGAGTCAATTTATTTCAAGGAATTTAAACAAGAGCAGTTGAAAGCGAAAATTGAAGCAAGTTATCAAATCATTCATGAACATAATGTCGAAACACAATCATTGATTGTTCCACGCACGCAAGCGCGTAATGTAAAACAAAAGCATAGTAGCGTTGAAGAAATGATGGCTGATCGAGCAGATAAATTATCATCCCAAATCCAGGCATGGCGAAGTATTTTACCTATATTACCTAAATTCCAAGTCATTTTTACCCACTACACCTTAAAATCACTTACTAACCTCAGTTCTGCCCCGTAAATTCCACACTATTTGTGACTAGACTTTTTTAAAATTTATCGTTGACTTTCCTGTTGTAGTGGGCATAATACCCACTATGAGCTTTATAAGAAAACGTAAAAGAAATGGAAAAATTTACCTCGAGGAAGTTGAGAATGTTCGCGTGGGCGGAAAAGTTGTCCAGAAACATATTAAATATATTGGAAGAGAGGCTGACAATCGAACTGTTTTATCTTCTTCTATTTCAAATGTTTCTATTGAGTCAGTAAAATTACATGGTCCATTGCTGGTCCTTGATTATCTTGCAAAAAAGATTGGGCTTGCTGAAATATTAGGTGAATATGGGAATGAAATTTTAAGTCTCGTCTACGCGCATTGTTTAGATTATAAAAGCGTGAATCAAATGTCTCGCTGGTTTGAGAGAACGGATTTAAACATGCTGCTGAATTTAGATAACCTAACAGAAGATCGACTGTTAAAATCACTTGATTCGATTGGAGAAGATCGACGTGAAAGAATCCAAGTTGAAATTTTTGAAAAGGTCAAAAAAATATATAAACTTAATAATGACGGCGTAATTTACGATGTTACCAACACATATTTGTGTGGCAAACAATGCTCACTTGGTAAACTCGGAAAAGACAAGGATGGCGTAAAAGGAAGACCTCTTATCCAGATTGGGCTAGGCGTCACTAAAAGTGAAGGGGTCCCCATTTTTCATAAGACGTTTAACGGAAATATTTCTGATTCGCGAACATTACATGATTTGATTACGTTGTTTGGAGTTTACCAAGTTAAGCTTGGACTGATAGTTTATGACCGAGGGATCTCTTCAGGGAGTAATATTAAAGCAGTAAAAAAGCTTAATATCGATACTGTATGCGGTCTTTCATCTAATAATACATTAAAAGAAAAAGTGAGAGAAATTATCGCTACAAAAAGACTCACAAACTTTGAGAACCGGGTGAAATTAAACAAAACTGTATTTTATGTGTTTTCGCAAGAGTATATTCTGGATGAGACGAAAGGAACATTGTTAATTTGCTATAACGAACAAAAAGCCAAAGATCTGAGAGAATCCAGATATGATGAAATAAAGAATGCTGAAATTCTTATCAAAGAAAAAACAGAAATAAAATCCGAGTTAAAGAAATATTTTAATTTAGATCTAACTGTCAATCATACGATGGTTAACGAAGATGAAGAGATGGATGGGTTTACTTTTATTTATTCTACAATAGAACTTGAGAGTCCAACTTTAGTAGGGACTTACTTCTTCACAGAACTAACAATACCTCACCCACTGCAATCCAGTTTTGCAATTTGAACATGCTATTTTATTCAGGATATTAAGTTGTTTTTGTTAAGCTGCTTCTGCTTGTGTTGGAATTATATATCTTGATCGCTTTGTATCTATTTTTTTGTGCAGGAATTTCTTAAAGATGGAACAATTCTCTTCATCTATTAGAAATTCATCATAGGTCCTTTGCATGGCTAATGCGACCACCATTTCAGAGGGCAAGGTATTTGGTCTGATCGTTCTCAGCCACGTCCCAAAATTTTTCCAAACAACTTCATAGTGATGGATCGATAGATATTGCATTAACCCTTGAGCAATAAATCCCAATAGGATAAACAAATGGTAAGTGCGAACCTTCTTAGCAATATTTTCTTTGAATTTTTTGGGAGCAAATTGTAGATTTTGATCGCCGCTGCTACGTTTTTTTGACGGCATCATTTTCAACCAAAATCGATACAAGAAGACACCCACCTGATTTACTGCTTGCTTGAACAGAACCTCAATTTTGAAACGAAGGCTGTATATAAGAATCAAGCTCAATGGGTCGAGCGTTAAATCTGTTGACATCGCGATAGCATTGCCTCTAGTCGGATGACGAGTCAGCACAAATTGCGCCAGCCCACCCAATGGTTTCCACAAAAGTTGCATCTGGCAATACTCAATTATCAGGTTAGTATTGCCTGGCATCGGTATTTGTATAAAATGAAGATCCGTATTGAACAAATCAAATAGCTTTATTTTGTTGCCATATTTTTTTGGACGACCTCGTCGCGTTTTCTGTTGTATCTCAGCAAGCTCGTATGCCACTGCGTTCTTCTTCATCATGGTCACAAGATGGATGTTTTTAGCAACCAATTGCTTCATAAAGTGTCCAGAGCAGTAATATTTGTCCGCCACAAAATAACAGGCTTCTGGTATGTTGAGCCCAATTAATAACTCAAACATCTTGTCCAGAAGTGTGCGTCTGTCTTTATAATGCAGGCGAATTCCTTCATGAATCCGTCCCGCTAATGGAATAGCAAAGTAGGTGCTTAACCCTTTTGCCAAAATAGACAGGGCCTGAATTGAGTGCCCCATGATATACTCAGCTTTACTGTTTGATTCAGATTCTTGATGCAGCCATTTGACCCCAGGCATCTTTTTCCCTTCCTTTCCAATCTTAATGCCATCTCCTGCAATGATGCAGCGGCCATTGATTCGCACAATGCTGTTGAAGTGATTAAAGATTATGGATAGCCAAAGAGATTGAAGTGTTTCTAAGTTGACTGCTGCCGAAATGAAAAAATTCAACATGCTCGTGTAATAACAAGGCAATATCCCAGCTCCACGCGCAAGGCTTGTAACCCCTAATGAATCAAATTTAATTGTAAAACCTATTAAAACGATGACAAGCCAAAAGAATGTTTTTTTTCTGCCGCAAGCTGCGTTAAGTTGATTGACGAGCATTAACCATTTATTCCATAATTCCATATGATCCTCCTTCCTTTTTAGGTGATTTTATTTTTGCTAAACAAATTCTACCTAAAAAAGGGGGATCATCAATAAGTTTACGAGTTATTTCCGTGCTCAAATATCAACCGTATTTAAACTGAGAAAGTTGGACTCTCAAGAATAGAAATGGTGGCAAATGATATAATAAATATTTATTTTCACGATAAAGATATTGTTGAAAAAGCATTTCATAGCATGAAAGGAATTATTAAAGTTCGTCCAATACGTCATTGGCTTTATGATCGCGTAACTGCGCATATTTTTATTTGTTATCTTTCCTACTTATTACTTTCCTTGTTAAGGCTGTCGATCAAAAAATTAGACATGTCGCCCATGGTTGCTCTGCAGGAATTGGGCTCGTTGTATAAAGTATATATGCGAGACAATAATAAAGGTTTTAAGATTTCCAGAACAGTTGCATTAACAAAAGTTCAAGAGAAAATCTTGAAGGCTATAGACAAAAAACTCTTGACTGATTGTAGTGGGTAAAATTGACTCGGAATTTAGGTATATTAATCAGACGTTTTTCAAAGCTACATGATCCCAGACGTGCTAAAAGCGTTAAGCATAAATTAGTAGTGGTCATGCTTTATGGATTATTGGCTTTTATTTTTCGGTTAAGCTCACGACGTGAAATAAATCGAGAATTAAGTGGGATGGTTATTTTTGAAAATTTACAAAAGATATTTCCTGAATTAGAGTCTATTCCACACGCAGATACATTGTCCAGAGTATTAGAGAAAATCAATGTAAGGGACATTGAAAAGACACATATTTTGTTGATTAACAAATTGATCAGGAATAAGAAGTTTAAAAAGTTATTAATATCAGGTTGCTTACCGATTGCGATCGATGGGACCCAAAAGTTATATCGTGATGGAGAATTACATGATTTACGCTGGTTATCTCGCAAAGTAGGTAATGAGGAAGCGGGACCAAATCAGCAATATGTTTATGTATTAGAAGCAAATATCGTATTTAAAAATGGTTTGACAATCCCCTTACTCACAGAATATCTGCAAACTGATTGGAATGTATTCAACAATCCGGAAGGGAAACAAGACTGCGAGCTTGTTGCCTTCACACGTTTAGCTGATAAATTAAAAAAATATTTTCCTCGATTAAAAATAATTATGTTTGCAGATGCATTATTTGCTGTGCAATCGGTATTAGAAATACTAACACAGAATAGATGGGGATACGTCATTCAGTTTTCAAAAAATAAATTAAAACATTTTTCAGAATTAATGAATTCGAGAAAAGATGCAGCACAAACCATCCCTGGACAAGCCTATTACCGAGAAAGATATCAAGAATTTTACTGGTATCCTGACGCCATCTGGGGATACGAATTGCAATTAAAGATTCATCTAGTAAGTTGCTTAGAAAAGTGGGAAGAAGTTGATAAAAAAACAGGTGAGATTATTTTAAAATATTCACAACATCAATGGTTGTCAAGTATTCGTATTAATCTTGAAAACGTGCATGAACTTTGTAATTTAGGTGGAAGGAAAATTGGATTGCTAGAAGATAGCATTAATACTGAAAAGCACCGAGGCTATCATTATGAGCATGCGTTTTCCTATAATTGGAATGCGATGCAAGGTTTTCATTTATTAATGCGATTGGCTCATGCAGTTAATGCGCTTTCTGAATTTACAAAGAAATTGAAAAAATGGATTAAAGAGCAAGGATGTTCAGCGACACTAAAACAAATCAAAGAAACGATTTTTAATCCATGGTTACCTAAAGAGTGGTATGAGCAACAATATAAAAATCCGGTACGATTAACATTGCAACTTGAATAAAATAAAAAAATAATTTTTTAATTAAGCCATCATAGACAAAATAAGAATCGAATGTAATAATCGATAATTTTTCTCGTCTAAAAAAATATTTTGTAATGTTTTGTATTAATTTTATAAATGAGATGTCATGATTAGGTCAAACAAATGTGTGGAAATGAAAAAAATAGTAGCAGATAGACGGGGTGGATAGAAAATTAGACGTTTTTAAGTATTGATGCTTCAGCGCTGGGTAATAGGAATAATTTGCGGATCACATGAAGTACGGGCATGGTTTGAAGATGATAAAGTACGTAACATGCTTATTAGGGTAATTCCAGCACCCACATCAGATTTTAAGAGTCAGATATCGGCATTAAACAAACATGTGTTTAATAAAGACACATTCGATATAAGAAGACGAGAGGAAGCTGAATATATAAAAAGATATTATGAATATTCTTTAAGTCAATATAATGGTGAAATTAGCGACAGTTTGCCGGTACCTAATCATGTAGTCTATAATGATGAAAATAGCAAACATCTTTTTGAGGAATACGAACATTCTTGTGTGCCACAATTTTTTTGTTATGCTAAGGAGAAAGATTTATTAAATTACAAAAATATCGTTCTACATCACGGAAAACAAAGTTATTTCATGCAATCTCCACTTGAATTTACAAAAAACAGAGCTTATAATTGAGTCTTTGGAAAACTCAATAATTAAGGGTAAAGTGCTTGTTTCCAATTGCTTAACTGCTGATGAAGCTAAAGGAGAGAAGTTTTTCATAGGAGAAAAAGTAACTCAACAAGATAAACCAGAAGAGCCAACTAATACATGTAGAGTTATGTAGAAAAATTTGGAGATAAAGCCATGTACCAAAAAATATTTAATCTTCTAAATACAGAAAAAAATGTTCATTCAGATTATACTTGTCAAAACACTGTTGAAAAAAATGATTCTGAGTTGTGCTACATTAGAATTTATGCCCCACCTAGATTCGATTTTGATATACAGGGATTTTTTAATGGTAATTTAGATAATTCATTTAAAGACAAGAGTGGGAGTGGGCAACCATCTGTTTATTTTGATGGAAGATGTCATATTTACCGAGATATCAATGATTTGTTTACCAATAGTAAGCTTAAGCTAGTGGAAAGAGGATCAGCAGAAAAAGGAATGTATATATTAGTCTCCCCTTATAGCAAGGACGAAATAAAAAAATTTGCTGCTGAAGGGTCATTTAGTAGGGCAATAAAAAAGGCAATAGATTATAGATCTGCTCTGAAGCATAGGGATAAAATTTCCGTAGTTGACCCACGCTTTCAAAATATCATTCCTGAAATCATCAATAATAATTTTACAGAAAAATATAATCATTGCGAAACTATAAACTTAAGCAATCGGCAAAGTCAGTTAGTCAACCACCAATCAAGCCAAAAAACAGTGACTAATGGAACGGCAGCAGGATATTCAAGGGATAGCGAAGCTGAGCAATTACGAAAATCTGCGTTGCAGCATGGCGGGTCTCCTGACATATATGAGTTGTTAATGGGCGTAACCGGTTCCCCTCTCTCTGCTAGCAATTGATTATTTTACAAATTTAATTTTACAAAAAGTGCAAAACCCTCTAAAAATGGTATTCATTTCACGACAACGTTAATGACGCCATATGAGAAGGGCTTGCATGGATACAGCGCTGAAGCATCAATACTTAAAAACGTCTAATTTTCTATCCACCCCGTCTATCTGCTACTATTTTTTTCATTTCTACACATTTGTTTGACCTAATCATGACATCTCATTTATAAAATTAATACAAAATATTACAAAATATTTTTTTAGACGAGAAAAATTATCGATTATTACATTCGATTCTTATTTTGTCTATGATGGCTTAATTAAAAAATTATTTTTTTATTTTATTCAAGTTGCAATGTTAATCGTACCGGATTTTTATATTGTTGCTCATACCACTCTTTAGGTAACCATGGATTAAAAATCGTTTCTTTGATTTGTTTTAGTGTCGCTGAACATCCTTGCTCTTTAATCCATTTTTTCAATTTCTTTGTAAATTCAGAAAGCGCATTAACTGCATGAGCCAATCGCATTAATAAATGAAAACCTTGCATCGCATTCCAATTATAGGAAAACGCATGCTCATAATGATAGCCTCGGTGCTTTTCAGTATTAATGCTATCTTCTAGCAATCCAATTTTCCTTCCACCTAAATTACAAAGTTCATGCACGTTTTCAAGATTAATACGAATACTTGACAACCATTGATGTTGTGAATATTTTAAAATAATCTCACCTGTTTTTTTATCAACTTCTTCCCACTTTTCTAAGCAACTTACTAGATGAATCTTTAATTGCAATTCGTATCCCCAGATGGCGTCAGGATACCAGTAAAATTCTTGATATCTTTCTCGGTAATAGGCTTGTCCAGGGATGGTTTGTGCTGCATCTTTTCTCGAATTCATTAATTCTGAAAAATGTTTTAATTTATTTTTTGAAAACTGAATGACTTATCCCCATCTATTCTGTGTTAGTATTTCTAATACCGATTGCACAGCAAATAATGCATCTGCAAACATAATTATTTTTAATCGAGGAAAATATTTTTTTAATTTATCAGCTAAACGTGTGAAGGCAACAAGCTCGCAGTCTTGTTTCCCTTCCGGATTGTTGAATTCATTCCAATCAGTTTGCAGATATTCTGTGAGTAAGGGGATTGTCAAACCATTTTTAAATACGATATTTGCTTCTAATACATAAACATATTGCTGATTTGGTCCCGCTTCCTCATTACCTACTTTGCGAGATAACCAGCGTAAATCATGTAATTCTCCATCACGATATAACTTTTGGGTCCCATCGATCGCAATCGGTAAGCAACCTGATATTAATAACTTTTTAAACTTCTTATTCCTGATCAATTTGTTAATCAACAAAATATGTGTCTTTTCAATGTCCCTTACATTGATTTTCTCTAATACTCTGGACAATGTATCTGCGTGTGGAATAGACTCTAATTCAGGAAATATCTTTTGTAAATTTTCAAAAATAACCATCCCACTTAATTCTTGATTTATTTCACGTCGTGAGCTTAACCGAAAAATAAAAGCCAATAATCCATAAAGCATGACCACTACTAATTTATGCTTAACGCTTTTAGCACGTCTGGGATCATGTAGCTTTGAAAAACGTCTGATTAATATAGGTAAAATACTTCGCCATGCCTGGATTTGGGATGATAATTTATCTGCTCGATCAACAGTCATTTCTTCAACGCTACTATGCCTTTGTTTTATATTACGCGCTTGCGTGCGTGGAACAATCAACGATTGTGTTTCGACATTATGTTCATGAATGATTTGATAACTTGCTTCAATTTTCGCTTTCAACTGCTCTTGTTTAAATTGCTTGAAATAAATCGACTCTATTAATTTAGGAACACTGGCATTGTCCACTTTTTGGGATGTCATCGCCTGCGTCAATCCTTTCTTTTCATTGGCCTCTTTTATTATCTTTCGCTCTTCAACTATTCGGTATAAATCGGGATTTTCTTGACGATGTCGGTGTAAAATTTCTTCAGCCCTATCAAATAATTCATGAATATATGACGTATGCTTGGCCGGGTGCTCCATATCTCGTTGTGTCTGCGCATCATTCATAGATTCCTCCTAGGGTATGAAATATTTTTGATATTTGGGGTTTTTATGATATTTTTATAGTAACGCAATGTTGATTGATTAACTATTAGCCAAATTGGTTTATAAACCATCATCAATTAGTGCGACAATTTTATAATTGAGCTATTCTAAGCTATTGATTTACTTATTGCTACACACTGATGCTTCAGAGCTGGCTAATTGAGCTTGGTAACGTAATCGCTCTAATTTTTGCTGGTGGGCTTTAAGTAGCGATTCTTGCTCCAAGTCTCTTTCTTTTAAACTAGCCTCGTAAGCATCAAGTTCTATAGGAGAGAGCGCTTCAAAAAAGGCTTTAATAACCCATTCATCGACTGGATCTGCTGGAATAAACTGGCAAACGGGTATGCGATATTGAGAACGGAGGTGGTTGCATAAATAACGATTCCCATTTTTATATTGTACAGTCATCTTATGACCACAAGCGCCACAAGAAACGATGCCTTGTAATAGCGCAGCTCCTTGCCGAGGAATTCCTCGCGTTTTATTTCGAGTGTATTCTGAATAATTTTGTTTAAGCATAGCTTGAATCGTATCAAATAGTTCAGTTGAAATATACGCTGGATATTTGTTGGGGATAACAATTTTCCATTGCTCTTGCGGTAACTTGCGTGTCACTTTGTCAATCGCAGAGGGGCCAGTTTTAGAAGTGCGTGTTTTTCCATAGACAAATATACCCGCATAAGCTGGATTTTTAAGTACATTAGAAAGCGTTGATAATGTGGGTTTACGCCATTGCAATTGCTTGAACTTATCATAGCGAGGCATCATGAGTCCATTTTTATTAAAAAAGGCTAATGTTTGCCCAATTGTTTTTGTCCGCATAAACACATCAAAGACACGTTGAATGCTGTCTTGGACTTCACGATTGGGATCTTTTTCAACCTGTCCTAGGCAATTTCGTGATAATCCAACAGGAAGAGATAAAGCCAATTCGCCACGTTGGGCTTTGTTCAATATCCCGGCTGTTAATCTAGCGCGGATAGTATTAAGTTCTACTTCTGCTAATTGGCCTTTTAAACCAAGAAGTAATCTTCCATTCATACTGCCTGGATCATAGACACCATCACGATCTGCAATGAGGCAACGACGATAACCACACACATCTAACAAAGGATACCAGTCTGAGCAATTGCGCGATAACCGAGTGACATCAAATGGGGTGTTGTCTGACAAAACACACCTTCGGGTGAAGTTTAATTTAAACTCAATTTGTTAAAATTAACTCGAACCATCTTTAATGGGCTTACTAACGCTTGGTCTTGGGCACGTCTTTTCTTTATCCTGATCATCTGGAATATGCATTCGAATTTGATCATACAAATACCATTGTCTTTCTGCTGATAAATCTTTTGGCATTAATCTTTTCGGGAGCTTGTCTGATTCTACTGCCTCAGTATGGGGGAATCCATTCGTATTGATCAAATTAATTTTGATTTCTTTTGAATCCACATCCTTTTTAAGTGTTACTATGCCTCTATCTTTATGATTTATTTTAAAGTGATGATAGCTTGTAATGCTCGGAATAATTTTAAAATAATTCGCCAACCAATCAGTCCAATCACGATAGATAATCTCTAGTTGATTATGGCTAGCATAAGGTTGACAGACATTGTGCCCATTAGGCGATGACGCTTCAATAACTTGTTGAAGTTGCTCATACGTATACACTTGTGATCGTCTATATCGATGCCGAATAAGTCCAAAATAGCCATCAGGCGAAAACTTAGTATGTCCAACAACTAAAAAAGATAATTCAATATTACTGTGCAATCCCGTTAATGCTCGATACATTAGGTATTGAATTAAAGCGTTATTTTTGTTCTGACCAACACAATTATCAGCAGTAAGATAAACTGATGTTTCGCCAATAGCGTAATGTTTAAAAAAATGATCTAAAAGTGAAATGACTGTATTCGCATTTTTTTCTAAAAAATCAGCCTCATCAATCAAATAGTTGATTTGCTTAGGGATCCCTTCACAACAGACACCAAATAATTGAGCACGACGCGGCGTTTTAAAATAAATTGGCCCCACCTGTTGATCTTCAAAAGGATAGTGAAACTGTTGAGCAAAGTCCCATGAATAATGCATCATCGTGTCGACAGAGTTGGCCTTATAAGGTTTGCAAAGCTCACTGGACATGAGCGTTTTGTGATTTTTATTGGCTAACAGGGCGTGTGCTCGGTAGTACAGACGTTCTTTTTTTGCATGATTAATGTGATCAAGCGCTTCTTGATATAGTTTTGCTTGCTTATTTTCTTTGTCTTCGTCAAGAATGGCGGCCACTTGATTAATTTGTTTTTTAAAGTTTTCACATTGAAGACATAGATCTGATTTTGGGTTGTTAAACACAATATAAGGTAATTCTTCTTGCCAAATTCTGATGAACGTACGATACCCAACAGCCTCAACATCATAATTAACCATGCTTGCTTGATAAATTTGATGAACTGACAAATAATTCATCACGGATGGCAACAGAATCTGTAATCGACCATTACCTTTTCTGACATCCCGTCCAGGGTCTGGAAGCCCATGAGTTGCCGCAAAATTAATAATAAAAGATTTGACAGCCTCTTGGTCTGACATTGAGCACGCATGCACAGGCTTCGATCCTTTGTTTCCATGTATTGGAAGCTCTATACCCTGTATGAAAAAAGTTTTCTGCAGGCGCTTCAAACGCTGTATTGTTTCTCCATAATAAAATAAAAAAACGTTTTTACAAACAGGCCGGTCAGCGTTGATCGTATATTCGAATTTTTGTCGCTTTCTCGTCGTTATCCTACGCGCTGAATGCGAAAATGTTGAATGGTGAGAAAAACAAACCAGTTGAGATAAGATGAAGCAATTCTTCTCTGTCGTGGACATGTTTCTAAATTTAAGTCGTGAACTCAATAATTCGTCAAATATAAATAATTTTTGACAATTACTCCCACATCCACAATGTCTATTTAAAAATTCATTAATTGTTTGTTTTTCAGCAAGATCAACATTGACCAAAGTTGTTTCTGTTTTTATCTCGTTATTGTTGTCCTCAGATGATGTATGACGATTGAGGTTACAGTACTCTTTAAGTAATGCTTTGAAAAGAACGGTTATTTCTTTATCCGTTTCTTCCATGATCATCTGACAATCCTTATCTTACATCCTTTAAAAAATGACGATTGTAATGAATTAATATGTAATAGTGAAGGCATGGTTGTATCCCCTCCAAATCATAGGGTAGATGCATTAACAGGGAGACTGAAAATTATTGTTTATCCAATTCCGGCTATTATCTTGCATTTTTCATAAATCAAATTTGCCAATGATGGCATCTCTTATTTTTTCTGGATACGATCGCCGACATAGTGATAAAAATTTACAGCTAATTTTTTTGCGGTTTGCACTAGCGTCATGAATGTATCTTTTGATTCTGTGCCATTGGCACTCATGGTGTGAAAACTGATGTCACGTTTTCGCCCTTGATCACGAGCACCTAACTCTGATGTATTGTTGTGTAATGGCAGAAATGGATGCTCCAGCACCAGCAGGAGTTGGTTTTTTTTCTCTTTCGTTTTTGCAATTCGTTCGTCTAGGTGTTCGTAATCCGTTTTAGTTGAAAAAAGCCTATCAAATTCAATCGATAAACGATCTGCTTCTGTTTTTGTCGGACACTCTTTGTAAGCCAGCAGCTGATCTAATAATTCCAATAATCTGTAATGAATGCATTTAGTTTTTTTCGGTGCAACATGATTGCTGGCATTAATTTTTTATAATGCCGACCATCATGCACCCAGCATAATGGATGATAAGCGGTAATTTTATTATATTGAGGTGCATCATCTGTCAGTAAAAACTCCACGGCATCTGGCAAGGCTTGATAAGCGGCGATCGGAATGTGTCAGGGAAAATGAGACAAATTTGAAGAGTTACGACATAAAATTTATGTTCCCATAATTGCCTCCAATTGTCTAGAATTATTTAATATATCGATTGTTTGAGGAGGATTGATATAGACTGCTTTAGGTAATTGTTTGAGTTCTGGTTGCTTATTTTTGAACCGTTTTGGGTTGTCTAAAAAAGCCTGCATAAGGACTGAATATCGTTGCTCCAAAATAGATTGTGCTTGTTGGTAGTGAACTGATTCTGGGGTTCGCACAAGCAATACCAGAATGGTAATGTTCTTTATTATACCAAGTAAAAAATTGTTGGCAGAATGCCTCCCCATGTTCCAATGATTGGCAGCGAGCTGGAAATTCAGGCCTATATTTTAGTGTTTTAAAGTGTGACTCGGAAAATGGGTTATCATTGCTTGTATAAGGTCTATTGTGCGTTTTGGCAACCCCAAGATGCTTTAATAATTGTGAAACGGTATGCGAGGTCATACTTGGTCCATTATCCGCATGCAATGTGAGTTGCTTAGGCTGAATACCCTGTTTCAGCGCAAGCTGTTGTATTAGTTTTCTAGCCAGCTCTTTAGACTCTGAATCAGCAATAAGCCAGCCAACCACATAGCGGCTAAAAATATCCAAAATGACATATAAGTAGTAATAAACCCATTTTTTAGGACCAAGTAGTTTGGTAATGTCCCAGGACCAGACTTCATTTGGGCCAGTTTGCAATTAATTCAGGTTTTATAGCATCACGATGATTCCTCTGGTTTCGTCTGTCCTTTGTTTCACCTTTTTCTGCCAAAATGCGATACATTGTTCGAGGTGAGCAATAGTATTCTCCTTTGTCTATGAGCTCGTAGTAAGCATCATAGGGTGTTTTATCGATAAAACGTTCACTGTGTAATAAGTCAAGAATTTCTTTTTTTTTCCTCACAATTCAGCGCATTTACCGGTTTTTTTGATGATAATGGCTGAGGTTCTTTGCAAGTATTATCATCTAAATGTCTATAATATGTCGCTCTTGAAATGTTCAATTTAGAGCAAAGCAAGTCAATTGCAATCGATTTTTCTTGTCCTACTTGTATTATTAGATTCATGAGTTCACCCCTTTGCTCTCGTGTGGGAGGATGTGCGTCCCAAGCAATTCGAAGACTTTTTTTTGGAGGTCAAGGATGGCCTCAGCTTGTGCTAGTTTCTTTTTTTAATTGCTCAATCTCTCTAAGCATATGTTCAGTGCGGCGTGACTTTAGTTCTCCTTTACTTTCATCATTCGTCAATCCAAACCTCTTCCTCCAGGCTCCAACATGAGAGTACATAAACCAGCACCAGCCATATGACAAAGATATTCACTAGCAGAACCATCTTTACAGGCATCATATGCAGTAAGAATCTTAAGCTTATAAGCCTTCGTCAATTTCTGTTTAGGAGTTTTGGTCCCTTTTACTTGAGGATCTGGTACCGATAGTTTTATCGACTCAGACTGATTATTATTAGAGTTGTTTTTGTTTTCCAATGTGCTTAAATTTTGATCTTCGATGTTGCTTGATTTTTGTACCATTTTGTTGATCTCCCCACTACCCTCACGACATTAAATTTACTTTATTTTTGTCTCACTGTCGCTGGCACAGAGGGATAGCAGTTGACTCTAAAATAATCTGGCGGTTGGTTTGCTGCTTATGTGGGTCTGGAAAGAGTGTATTAATTAGCGCATTCATATCATCTTTATTCAGGCATTGACCAGCATAATTTTCTTTTATAGCCGAAAAATGTTTTTCGGGTAGTTTCATTTCCCGCATTTGTAACAAAGCATGCTCGTTAAATGAAAAGGTCATCTTGCCTTGTGTTAAAATATCGATAATGGTTAAACGATCCTTGTGTGGTCTAGTATGAT
>CAWFQC010000051.1:0-16658 GCA_963817645.1 uncultured Gammaproteobacteria bacterium
AGCCTATTGCCAAAAGCACAAAAGGAAAAGGCTTGGCAAAAGAGGCCATGCGCCGATATAAAGAACTTTATAAAATTGAACGTAAAGCAAAAAATGAAGGAATGTCGGCAAATGATCGTTATGAATTACGTTAAAAAGAATCAAAGCCTTTGCTAGAATCATTTAAAAAATGGCTTGATGACAGTTTACAAACTGTTTTACCACAATCTCCTTTAGGGAAAGCAATCAATTATTGTCAAAATAGATGGACTAGATTAATTCAATTTTTAGACGATGGAAGGCTTGACATCGATAACAATATTACCGAGCAGAAAATTAAGCCTATCGTAATTGCACGGAAAAACTTTCTTTTTGCTGCTTCAGTTGCAGGCGCAAAAGCGCTATGCATGCATTTTAGTTTTATTCAAACAGCTAAAATACATGGACATGATCCTTATCATTACTATCTCATCATTCTTAAAAGATTGCCAAACTGTAAGACAGTGGAGGACTATGAAAAGCTCTTGCCTTGGAATATGAATCCTGATGGTAGTAGTAAAAATGATACCAGCTAATTACTGTGACCAATAAAAGTAAAAATTCTCCCATTCTGCCATTAGTTTAATGGAAAGCATCTAGCGTAAGTTTATCACGACACTAGTCAAAAATAACCATAAGATTTTGTTTTAGAAGGAATTTTTTTGAAATTAAGCGTATACAACAAGTCCATTTATTTTGGGTCGCTTCTGATGGAAATCGATCAGGTTTAGAGCTTCCATAAGCTGATTTTCGTCACTTGTCTAAGAGTGTGGTGCCCGCTGTTAAATGGATCGGTTTGCTAGATAAATGATTCCTGGTATTATACACATGCTGATTAATGGTTTCACAAATGTTTAATCTATTTGCGATATCAAGCGTTACGGCAACGACTCCATGTGAATATGATTTGAGGCGCAGGTCTTCATTTATGCCCACTGCTTTTTCTGACCTGTATTGTCACCAAAACTGACTTCCTTGTTGTATACGTGTTTTAATAAACACAATATAGTATCCTGTTTTATGCAATAAATTTCAAATAAAATTAAATTATTTTGTTGTATACAAATAAACAAAAGTAACTGATTGATTACACTGATAAAATCAGTCGATTAGCCACTGGGCGTGATAAACTCGCGCTAGGATAACAGCATGTAGTTCTCTGATCGCTTACGCAGGGTCTAGCATAAATACAGATATTCAGTTATGATTGCGCATGGTGGCGTTCCAATAACCTGCTTCTTGGTGTTTTTGTAACTTTAAGTTACAAAATGCGACCTCGATAAAAGAGCTATTTTAAAAATAGTTCTTGGCCTAGAGACAAGTTTTTCTTATGTTAACTCATTTTAATCTTCTTACTTAAAGTCATTTAGGAATGATTATCCACTAATACAGGAGTATTCAAATGCTTATGCGAAGTTTAATAGACCCCAGTAAAATGGTTTATCCCGATCAGTGTGTGCTTTCTCTTGTTGCAAAAGCGAAAGGAAAGAATCCTGAACACGCTTTTATTATTGTTGAAGGGCTCGTGGATCATGAAAAATTTTTTTACCGACGTTATGATTTTGTCGCAAAGGACGTAAATAAAAGCGCTCTAAAAAAGGACCAGGACTCGTTATTTTAAAAAAGGATATAAAAACTTATTCTGATTATGATGAAGATCAACGGACTCGGTATTTTTGGACATTTATCATGAAAGATAGTGAAATTGAAGAGGCATGTCATGGTGCAAGCTGGATAATCTTACCCACTGAAGCTCAGATGTTAGATGATGCTGTGTTAGTTGATGAAAAAAATCCGCCCAAATACGATATAATAGGTGTGAATGGCATCATTGCGAGCAGCTCCTCATCTGGGCATAATTGTTTTAGTTGGGCACGTACTAAGATCAAAGACCTCACCAATAACCAAAGTATTCAGCATGATGACCGTTTACAACCTAAATTAGCTGCTTTTATTGACCGAACTACTCTTTACTTAAAGCCACCCAGTGATATACCCGAACCTGTCAGTCCCTCTTGTATGATTTTATAAGAAATCAATTTAATAATTTTAAGGAGAATTAAAAAATGGAAGATAAAAAAGTAGATATAAAAGATATTCAAAATTTAGTATTTGAAGGAGGAAGTACTAAGGGAATAGCATACTTGGGTGCATTAAGCCAGCTTTCGGAAAGCAATTTTGCTTTGTCACAGCTCAAGCGGGTAGCAGGTACGTCAGCAGGTGCAATAACCGCTGCTTTAATAGCAGTGGGCTATTCAGCAAAAGCACTATACGATGAATTATATAATTTAAATTTCGAAACATTTCTAGATGAAGCACAAGGCAATACCCATGAATTACTATTTGGATTAGCGAATCAGCCAAAAGGGGGTGTATTGTCGTCCATGCAATCGGCATCCACACAAAGCGTATCTGATCCAAGTGCTGCTTCGGAAATATCATCGAGAATATCAAATGCTTTTGGTATTTATGAAGGTGATAAATTACGCAGATGGGTTGAAGGTCACCTTTATATTAAGACAGGCTACCGTCATTTAACATTTAAAGAATTACATATGCTCAGGGGTAAAAACTCAAAACAGTACAAAGACTTGTTTGTGCCAGGGGTTAATTTATCAACAGGGTATACGGAAATATTTGATTATCTTCGTACACCTGAGGTGATTATTTCTGATGCGGTTCGTATTTCCCTCTCTATACCTTTGTTATTTAAACCCCACACTCGTTATATTAAAGTGATTAATAGTTCAAATGAGCTAGAGCGTAAGGTGTTGCAACCGGCTCACGTTTATACAGATGGCGGCGTGCTTAACAATTATCCTGTAGATATTTTTGACTTTGTAGGATTTTTAGATGAAACGGTTAACGTGCCTGAGACCTTTTGGAAACCGACTCATAATCCTTACACGTTGGGGTTTCGATTAGTTCCCAAAACCAATATAGATTATTTCACGGGTGTAAGTGATGCTCCTTCAAGAGAGATTGAGGGATTATTGCCTTATTTGAAAGCATTAATCGCAACGATGTACAATAAACAAAACAGTGACCACCAATTACATCATGATGTGATCAGGTCTATTTATATAGATCACTTAGGGATTGATACGCTAGCATTTGATTTAAGTGATGCCCAAAAGAAATCGCTCATCAAATCGGGTGAAGAAGCAGTCGAAGACTATTTGCAAAAAATGTCCTTGTCAAGTAAGCATAAAGCAACTTTCTTCTAGAAAGGTTTTTATCAAAGAGAGGAAAACATGCAAGAGCATGCGTTGCAGCTTCAAAAATGGGAAGAAGAAAAGCTACAGGACGCAAGAAATAGCCTTTGTTCGCACTTTCGGCAGAGCTTTTTGAGCATGCTCGATTCCTCGAAGAAACAAGGATTATTACCTTCTTCAGATGAGGCTTTTCCCTGGGAAGAGCTTTGCAAAAAAATCTATGTTGAGGCCGAAGCCAGACCTGTTTTCTCTCTTTTAGGCGAGGATACAGGCCGGATTCCTCTAAGAAGCCAGATGAATGCATTTCTACAAGCTTCCAACCAACGGATAGCGGTTATTCTAGGCAACCCAGGTTCAGGAAAAACCACCTTTTCCAAACGTTGGCTGATAGAATGCTTTAAGATGTACCAAGATCCCATCAATCAACCCCTTCCTGTATTCATTTCTTTAAATCAGATTTTAAATAAAAAGAATATTCAGGCAACACAGTTGTTGGAAGGTTATTTTAAACGAAGAGGTTTGACACCTAATCAAATTGATCTCTTAAAAGGGCAGCAATCTTTGGTTGTGGTCTGTGACGGTTTTGATGAAGTAAGCTATGAGGGAAATTTATATCAAGATAACAATTGGCAGGATTGGAGTAAGGCGAAGTTTATTATCACAACGCGTCCTGAGAAATTTGGTAGCGCCTTAAATGGGTCTGATTTACAAGATGCATTAGTGAAGGCATTTTCTCCTTCCAAGCTCAAGCAAGAAAGAGCTATCCCAACTCAGCTGTTATTACAAGAGCTGTGTGATTTCAATGAAAAGAATATCCAATCCTTTATCGCCCAATGGCATGAGCTCGTTAAGTCTAATTGGCATGAAGAGCAATATTTAATTTCCTTAAAAGAGATCCCAGGTTTATATGAACTCACCAGTAATCCTATTATTTTAAGTTTAGTGTTATATACACTGCCTGACATTGTCAAAGCCTATCCTCCTTCAGATTTAAAACAAAAGTGCCTACAGCGGGTGACAGTGTATGATTATTTTGTAAAGCAATGGTTTGAAACCCAAGCGAGTAAAGTATTGCAAAAAGAAGAGATGAGCAAGAGCTTAAAAAGTCTTTTACGCAAAGAAAAGATAGATATTGCCTCTCTTCTTTGCACTTATAGCACACAATTAGGTTATTGGTGTTTGCAAAACAATCAAGATGGAAAATTAAAAATTGAAATTCCTATCCAGGAAACTCTTAAGCCTTATTTATTATTAGATAAATGTAGGGAGATCATTGGAGAGAAGATGCCCCATGAGCAAGAGCAGATGGTTACTCAGTTACTAACTGCCTTACGTTCAGGGTGTTTATTAAAGTGTGATAGTCATTATTTCCGATTTTTCCATAAGAGCTTAGTACAATATTTTGCACAAGAACATATTTTCAAAGGCGTGGTGGGCGGATTAGCGTTTGAAGAAAACTGTGAACAGTTAAACACAGATATCATGGAGCCCGATTTTTTAAGGATGTTAGCAGAAAGAGTTAAAGAGGATGAAGAATTTTGTGCTTTTCTGTATGAGGTAGTGCGAGAATCTAAAAAAACATCGGATGTGGTCAGAGCTTCAGCGAATGCAATCACCATACTAAATTATGCGAAAAAACCTTTAAATCAAGAGTCATGGCGAGGGATTAGAATTGCATATGCAGATTTATCAGGTGCTAATTTACATAATGTTGATTTTAGGGAGACGGATTTAAGTTATGTGAATTTTAGCCGCACTAATTTAGAAGATGCAAATTTGAATGGCAGTAATCTGATAGGTTGCCAGTGGGGAGTGCCTGAGCGCATTCATTTTGAATCTCACGTCACTGCTGTTGTCTATCCTTATGGTGACATAGGGTTAGTGGTGGGAGATGATTCAGGAAAAATTTATTTTATAGATCCACAAAGTTGGAGTATCGAAAAGACAGTTAAGCAGTATTTCTTTTTTTCAGAGGGATCGGGTATTAGGGATCGGGGTCTTACAGTGGATGGCGATAAAGATCATGACAGCCGACTTTTAGCGTCAGGAAGTCATGATGATATCATTTGTTTCTGGGAATTGCCATCAGGAAAATACAGTGGTCAATTGAAACAGGAAGGGTGGCAGTGTCTTGCGTTAAATTCCAATGGTCAAATATTAGCACTAGGTAGTAAAGATAAGAATATCTATTTATGGCAAGTGAATAAAAGAGAACGGATTGCAATCTTACAGGGGCATACAGATGGAGTATGGAGTATTGCCTGGAGCCCAGATGACAAGCTGCTCGCTTCAGGAAGTCAGGATAAAATGGTGCATCTGTGGGATGGATCGACTCATCAACCGGTTGCCACTTTGAAAGGGCACGCAGGAACGGTATGTGGTGTCGCATGGAGCCCAGATGGCAAGCTGCTCGCTTCAGGAGGTTGGGATAAGACAGTGCGCCTATGGGATGGGTCGACCCCCCATCAACCTCTCACCACTTTGAAAGAGCGTACAAAGATAAATTGTGTCGCTTGGAGTCCGAATGGCAAGTTGCTTGCTTCAGGAGGCAGTGATTATACGGTGCGTCTATGGGATGAATCGACCTACCAACCGCTTGCCACTTTGGGAGGGTATACAAGTTATTTAAGTTGTGTCGTCTGGAGTCCAAATGGCAAGTTGCTCATCGCTTCAGGAAGTTTGGATAATACGGTGCTGGTGTGCTCGTGGGGTAGATCGACTCATCAACAACTTGCCACTTTGCAGAAGCATACAGAAAGAGTACATTGTGCCGCCTGGAGTCCAGATGGCAAATTGCTTGCTTCAGGAGGCAGTGATTATACGGTGCGCCTATGGGATGAATCGACCTGCCAACCGCTTGTCACTTTGCAGGCGCACGCAAAGAAGGTATGTTGTGTTGCCTGGGCTTCGAATGGCAAGCTCGCATCAGGAAGCAGTGATCATACGGTGTGCCTATGGGATGGATCGACTTACCAACAGCTTGTCACTTTGAAAGGGCACACAGGAACGGTATGTTGTGTCGCATGGAGTCCAGATGGCAAGTTGCTCGCTTCAGGAAGTTGGGATAAGACGATCGGTCTATGGGATGGATTAACTCATCAACAGCTTGGTATTTTACAGGGGCGCACAAGTGGTATAGTTTGTATTGCATGGAGTCCAGATGGCATGCTACTTGCCTCAGGGAGCAATGATAAGACAGTGCGCCTATGGGATGTATTGACTTATCGACAACTTGCTATCTTGCAGGGGCATACAGGCTATGTGAATCGTATCGCGTGGAGCCCAGATGGTATACTACTCGCTTCAGGAAGCAGTGATAAGACAGTGTGCCTATGGAATGGATTGAGTCATCAACAATCTGCCATCTTACAGGGGCACCTAAGTGATGTAACTTGTGTTGTGTGGAGCTCAGATAGCAAGCTGCTCGTTTCAGGAAGCTTAGATCAAACGTTACGTCTGTGGGAGGTAGAATCACGTCGTTGTTTACAGATTATATCTATTGGCTTTCTTGCAGAAGATATTAAATTTTTAAATAAAAAGTTACTTGTAGCAGCTAGTCATGCTAATTTAATTCATTATTTCAGCTACCAGAGAAAACATGGCCGCTATATTTTGCAGGAAAGAACGATTGAAAATTCAGTTAGAAATCATCTCAATCTAGGGAAAGCGGGTGGTTTAACAAGTAAGCAACACAAATTTCTAAGGGATCAAGGCGCTGTGGGTAAGCCAGCATGGTTTACTTATACAGGATTCTCTCCTGAAGAATTACGTGTTGAAGAAAAAAGTTTGCAAGCATTGCAACAGATTAAGAAAAATCTACAAAACCATCATGCCGGTCATACTATACAAGTTCCAAGTCTTTTTGATCCCTCTTTAACCATCAGTTTTCATTCTTGGGCGATGTATTTATATCGTATCACACAATCTAAGATGAGCGGGTCCGTGGGAAGATTATCTGCTGGCAATCGTCACGCGTATGGCTTAATAGAAGGATTAAACCAACTAGGATGTCGCCTATTGGTTCGAATTGACTTGGTAAAAGATACCAGTTCCCCTCCATTTGCGCTAGTGAAAGCAAAAAATGTGATGATTGAAAGCGCAGAAGAACAGGAAGGTCAACGAGGATTCTTGAGACTTTGTCAGAGTGAACGCCAACCGGAAGCAGAAGAGATAGTGTGTTTTCGCGCAGGAACACTTAATTTAAATGAGTTAGACACTTTGCTCCAAAAAGTTATAGAAGATATGCAAAGACAATTACATCCAAAAGCAGAACGTATCGTTTACAGGTTCATAGGAGGAGATGATCAAAGAGATGATGCACACAATTGCCTCACTTGGCTAAGGTATTTAGTCAAAGAATTTAAGTATATCCAAATTCCTCGCGGGGTGTTTGATTTCTTCGCTGCTGATCCACAAGCTATTTTGCCTGCTCCATCCTTCTGGCAAAGGGAATTACCCAAAATTGATATTAAAAATTGGAGGCAAACGGCTAAGGATAAAAAAAACCATCTAAAAAGTTAGGAGGGGGACGAAAAAAATGCAAGGAAGAAGAATTACACGTTAAGGAGCTTGAGGAAAAAGAGCTAAAAAAGGCAAGGACCACTCTTCATTCACATTTTCAACCAATGTATAAATCAGAGGAAATACCAAAAAAGACAAGGAGTTAAAGTGTTATGCTAATACAAACAGAGATTTTAGAGAAAACTTCAGATTCATCAAATACTGATGAACAATATGATGATTCTGCAGATAGAGTGGGAGAAGATAGTTCTTTATTACTTGGAAAAGCCAGTATATTTTTAAGGCAATATAATATAGTTCCCGATGATTTACCTGCTTCTTTACAGGAATTGTTAAAGACATTATTTAAAGATAAAAAATTAGAGAAGCTGCTGAATAAAAGTTTATATGGAAAGGTGCTTTATTACCTGTTAGAAGATCCTACATTAGAAAAGCTAGCGCTTTGGCCTTTCCTAACCGAGGAAGCTATAAAGAATCCAGATATTAGTCAAGAAACAGTGGGAGCTGGCACTCCAAAATCCAATCGTTCAAAACATATGATACCACGCTCAAGAGGCTTATTAATTAATGGTAAGAGCGAGCTAAACAAAGTGAATTTTGTGACGGGTTTTTTTGAGGGAGCTCGGTTTATCGCCAATCGGGGCTGGGGTGGCTTGCTCATTACATTATTTGCCTTAGATATTTATAACTACGTTGCCTACCCAACTGATCGTTATGGCAATACCCCATTAAAAATTTTCTTAGGTACATCTACCAATGAAAAATCCATGGAATTTTTATTGCGTGATCCTCGTATTTGGCCACCTGTATTATTATTCCCTGCTGCCTTGGGATTGGCTAAAGCGATATTTCGGCGCTGTTGCCATAGACCAATAGACGAAGCTTTATTAGACGACTACCAGAATCAGTCAAGTATTTGGCGAGATGTTATATCCTGGTTACCTGCAATGTTTTCTTTGCATATTCTTCCAAAATCAAAGATGCAAACGGTTTTGGATAAAATTGGGCGGGAATTAACATGGAATGGGAATCTTCCACCAGAGGACCACACAAGATTGGTTGAGAAAGTACAAAAATTGGCACGTCAAACGCATTGCTTTACCCGTCGACAAGCTCTAGCAACGTTAGCTATTTTGGCAGATGGAATTAGCCTAGAAGATTACAAAAAATTAAATGACTTAGGTATTCGTCAAGAGACGAATAAAATACTATTTCAGGTAAGAATTGAATCGCTTGTCGATTTAATTGCCTTTGCGAAGAAGGAAGTTCATGATGGTGTAAATCAGAAAATTTCTGTTTCTTCTTGTGATTCTTTCTATGCGCATTATCTGTTATGGCAAATAGGTCAGCCTCAATCTTATATGCGGCAACTATTATTTTGGCCTTACGTTATATTGCTCTTTTATTTTAAAGTCCATTTCTTAGCTCGTGTTGCTCAAAATATATATGGTTTAATTACTCATTTCCGTGATGAGCATAATTGCGAGTATGATGGTAAAATATGGAAATATTTTAATAGTCGGGCTGAATGGAATTGTAGTGTTTGCGGTGACCTACCTTTATTTTATAGAGACATTTTTACTGAAAAAGATTGTTGGAATACATTTCTTAAAAATCCACAATCAGCCTCAGACGTTATCAAACTTATCCAGCGTTTCAAGTGGCAAGA
This sequence comes from uncultured Gammaproteobacteria bacterium, assembly GCA_963817645.1. Classification (GTDB taxonomy): domain Bacteria; phylum Pseudomonadota; class Gammaproteobacteria; order UBA6002; family UBA6002; genus UBA6002. Next base: position 9,424 of record CAWFQC010000051.1, read on the forward strand.
GATTGATACCATCGATTTTACAAGACAACTACAGTGGTCTACTCAGGATTGGGTGAGTATATTTGATAATTTGACTCAGCGTGCGAAAGAAGGGCAGATGACAAAAGTCCAGACACTGATTGTTTATCCTTGGGGTAATGTTCATTCTTTTATACTTACCTCAGAAAACATGCAATCTCTTTCTAATTTCTTAAAAAATTCTTCTATTACCAGATTAGATTTGGCAGGGACACCTGCTAATAGTAGTGTGGTGGAAATAATCTGCCAAGTGCTTCCTCAATCTCTCATAGAAATTTTGAATTTTAAAATCTATAGTTTTGGTGTTGAAGGTGCAACTGCGTTGGGGCAAGTCCTTAATCGGTCACAAGTAGTCAGTTTAGATCTTAGTGCGAATGGTTTGTGGGATGCCGAGATTGTGGCTTTGAGCCAAGGATTTTCTGGTTCAAAGGTGCGTATTCTGAATCTGAGCAATAATTATATTAGTAATGGTATAGCAAGCTTGGAGCAAGGATTACCTGGTTCATCCATACAAATCTTAACTTTAGATTCAAACCGTATTGATCCAATAGGAATGAGAGGCTTATGCCAAGGATTATCTAAATCTCAAGTAAAAGAATTGAGTCTTAATGTAAATGAGATTGGTGAGGCAGGAGCAATTGAGTTAGGACAGATCTTGAATCAAACGAAAATAGAGGTATTAAGTCTAAGGGATAATGAAATAGGTGATTTTGGAGTGAGTGCTTTAGGACAAGGACTTGCAAATTCAGGAGTACAAAGTTTAGATCTCTTCCTGAACAAAATCGGCAATGCAGGAGCAGTTAACCTAGGACAGGGGATCAGAGGCTCGAAGGTTAAGACTTTGAATTTAAGGAGTAATTCAATTGGTGCCATAGGGGCAGAAGGCTTAGGAAAAGGATTGGCAGAATCACAAATAGAAGATCTAAATTTAAGTGGTAATGAAATTAAAGATGGGGGAGCAATAAGTTTAGGGCAAGGGCTACCAGGTTCACAGGTACAAACTTTATATTTAGGAAGCAACCAGATCGGCGATAGGGGAGCAAAGGGTTTGGGGCAAGGATTATCGGGATCTCAAGTGCATATTTTGAGTTTAAGCTTCAATATTATTGGCTCCGATGGGGTGAAGGGTTTAGGGCAAGGTTTACGAGGATCTCGGGTAGAAGGTTTATTTTTATCGGATAATCGAATTAGTGATCTAGGAGCAACCAATTTAGGTCGATTTTTAAATCAATCTCGAGTGCAAGAGTTAGATCTAGAGGGTAATCAAATTAGTGCTATTGGAATAACTGGGCTAAGTCAAGGATTAGTTGGATCACAGGTACAAATTTTAATTTTAAATAGAAATCCAATTGGTGATAAAGGAGCAAGTAGTTTAGGATATATCTTAAATCAATCGCAAATACTCACATTAGGTCTGCATATCTGCCAGATATCTGACGAGGGAGCAATTGCCTTGGGACAAGGACTACCAGGTTCAAAGGTACAATTTCTATGGTTGTGGAACAATGAGATCGGGCCTCTTGGTGCAGCGGGTTTAGGACGAGGATTGCCAGGATCGGAAGTACAGTATTTGGGTTTAGAAAATAATCAGATTGGTGATATAGGAGCGAGCGGTATAGGGCAAGGCTTGCCAGGATCAAGAGTTCAAGATTTGAATTTATTAAATACTGGCATTAAAGATGAGGGAGCAAGTGGTTTAGGACAAGGATTACGCAACTCTAAAGTACGCCGCTTGCTGCTACGTGCTAACCAGATTGGTTCTGAGGGAGCAATTGGCTTAGGAAAAGGATTAAAAGGATCAGAAGTTCAAGAACTGGATATAGGAAGAAATAATATCAGTAATGCAGGAGTAAGGGGTTTAGCCAGCGGTCTAGCAGGATCACACGTGCGCATATTAGATCTTGAACGTAATGGGATTGACGATAGCGGAGCGGAAGCCTTGGCACAATTTTTAACTAATGCACAGATTAATCAACCTGTTTGGGCTGGCTCTTTAACATCGGATGCCAAAAAAGCCATTGCAAATGCTGTCGCTAACACACCCTTAGAGCATGTTAGTCTAGTAACCAATCATATCACAGCTACCGGTGCAATTGCTCTGTGTCGTGTGCTACCTCAAACTGAAATTCCCGTTGATCATTTTAAATTATCCGGAAATCTAATAGATGAGTCTCAAGTGAATCCCTCTACCTGTTTTATTTCTGAGGCTAGTAGTCTTCAACCGCCTAAGCCCTTGCAGATTTTATATCATTATTGCCAAGCGGCAACAGAGTCTTTATTCTCGATTTGTCATGCTATTAAAAATAGTTGGTTTGGCTCTTCGGTAGAGGAAACAAGAGCGCCAGATCTATTCGGTACTACAGCGACAACGGCTGTTCTTCCTGTAAATGTCCTATCTGCTGCGCCAACCACTTTGACAGGTTCAAATGTCACCGCTACTATACTACAGCCTGCTAGCAACAATGCTGATTTACCTGCGATAATAACAGTGAATTCTTACCCCATCATTCACTCACCCTTGTCATTTTCTGAAACAACTCTGAATACTAGCAATAGCTTTACTTTCATCCTAGAAGATTTACAAACAAGTTCATCTCCATTTACAAGGTTTGCTACCTGGAATCTTACCGGACTGCATACCAGTAGTTGCTTTTCTCCTGTTGTTAGTGAAGTGACGAGTAACATTCCTGCCTTAATTAAAGAGGCTACTCTCTCATTGCCGAGCACAGCTACAGAGATAGTAACAAATTCTTCTGGTTTGGCAGCTCCTATCGTTGGTGGACTAGTAGCCATTGGTTTTTGGGCTATACGGCATTATCGACAGAAAGCTCATACCAATAATTTACCACTAGCCAAGGTGTCGACTGATACGACTATGCCAAATGAGTTAAGCGTAAGCTGTCGCGTTTAATATTCACTATTAAAGGGGCCTAAATTTAAAATATTTGAATACTGTATTGCTACTGGTTTAAGGGGAAATGTTCCTTGCGGGAATTTTGCGGGAATCGCTATGACACTCAATGACGTTCTGTGACATTGTAGCGGGCGTCCTAGAATTAAAATATTTATAAATCAATAACATATAAAAGAAGTATGGTAAATATTTGTTAAACCCGTTGCTACGATAGGCATAAGATTTTTTTAAAATTTTTATGAAGAGGATAAAGCCAGATACTTTTTTTTGGCAAAGTAAATTGTTTGTACCTATCCAATTTTCCACGTCCAGTTGTATTTCCCACATAAATCCAATTGGCGGCCTTGTAACATGCACCAGTAAAACGTTCTAACTCAACAAAAGTCTCTAATAATGCCGGTTGATAACCGTATTGCCGAGGCCAATCTATGAGCAGTTGATGAGAAACTAAAGAGAGGAGTTTCGATGCTAAATTGGTGGAGCGCACCCAAGGCAAAATTAAGAAGCGCGAGTTATTAATAATATAGTGTAAATTTTTCTCGCGCTGTTCATGAGTCCAGCTAATGAACTGATCACGAGGGGCGGTTTTCCAAGCAGCCGCACTAAAACTTAAGAGAGCAAGCAACACGTCTCCTGCATAAGTAAAATATCGAATTTGTGCACCAGGTAAGGACGTGTATCCCAAGTAGTGATAACGCTGAATATACTCACGCCACAAAGCGGTGTTTGTCAAGAAAGTTGTCGCATCAAATTTAAATTTCTTACATTAACTGAGCCCATCCATGCTGACGCACCACGTCCGCAGTTTGTCGACTGTCATCGCTCGCGCCGTCCAGGCGCTCCTGCTCAGGCAGTTTTGTTTTTGGCATGAACCCTTGCGCCAAATTATCATCGTTGGATGCTGCCTGGCTCTCCTGTTTGTTCTTCTTGTTCGGATTCAATGTTACCGTATCAGGTAATGACCAGTTGCGCGTTTGACCAGACCAACGCTCAGGGTGCTGCGCTTTTGCCACTTGATAGATTTGATGCCTGTTTGCTCTAATCGCTTTATCTTCACCACTGTGGCGCTGTTGTGGTGTTACAAATTTAAGGGCGCTATGCAAGTGCGCGTTGTTATACCAAACAACGAATTTTTCTGACCATTGCCTGGCATCCAGAATCGTTGAAAATTTATCCAGCATCGGGAAGGTTGGATGGTACTTTACCGTCCTGAACAAGGCTTCCGAATAAGGATTGTCATCACTGACTGAGGGTCGACTAAACGAAGGTATAACCCCCAGTTTTTCAAGCGTAGCAAGCATCGTAGCACCTTTCATTGGACTACCATTATCGGAGTGTAAAACCAACTGAGCTTGAGATACACCCTCGTCTAAATAGGCTTGCGTGATCAAGTTGGCAGCGTATTCAGATAATTCCTGGTCATGAACGCTAAACCCTACAATCTTACGGCTGTAAATATCAACAATGATGTACAAATAGAAATACAGGCCGGTAACCATGGTGGGTAGGTAGCTAATGTCCCACGTCCATATTTGATTGGGACCATTTGCCTCATAAGCCTCTGGGCGATGATGCTTTGCCGGACGGCTCGCTTGCCTATGTGTCAGATGATTTTCTTCTCGCAAAATACGATAAAAAGTTGATTCAGAAGCAATATATTCCCCTTCATCGGCTAATAGAGGAACGATTTTGCAGGGAGGTAAATCCCGGTAAGTCGCATTATTTGCTGTAGTAATAACCATATCACGTTGCTCTTTTGTTAATTTATTTTTTGGGATGCGCTTGACCATTTTACGTTGGTCTTGAAGGCCATTTTCCTTCTCCCAACGCTCCAGTGTGCGCACTGACAATCCTAATGCCTCGCAGACCTTTCGCTTACGAGAACCAGCTTTACATGCCTCTGAAATCAACCCCATCGCTTGTTGGCGTTCTGTGACACTGATTAATCTTCCCCGAGCTCCCCCCAAATCAATGCCGCTTTTTTTTTCAATATTAGTAAGGCAGTTGCTTCAGCAAGCGCACTATCTTTACGCCTGACTTCTTGTTTGAGTTGTTTATTTTCAGCTCGCAAGGCTTTCAGTTCGATAAGATTTGATTGCTGTTTTTCACTGCTCTTTTGCGTCATAAATAATTCTTTCCACTCAGTTAATTGAAAGCTGTAAATGCCTTTTTCTCTGCAATAAGCGCCAACCGCTGCTTCATCTAATGAGGCAGTTGCAATCAAGTGCTCAAATCGCTCTAATGCTGATAATACTTGATTAATCTTCCCTGGTTTTTGTTGATCAATTATACTACGTTCTCGATATTGTTTTATCCATTTGAACAATGTCGATCGCGCAACATTATGTGTCTTTGCTATTTCGTAAGCGATCAACGAACTACATGCTGTTATCCTAGATGCTTTTCATTAAACTAATGGCAGAATGGGAGAATTTTTACTTTTATTGGTCACAGTAATTAGCTGGTATCATTTTTATTACTACCATCAGGATTCATATTCCAAGGCAAGAGCTTTTCATAGTCCTCCACTGTCTTACAGTTTGGCAATTTTTTAAGAATGATGAGATAGTAATGATAAGGATCATGTCCATGCATTTTAGCTGTTTGAATAAAACTAAAATGCATGCATAACGCTTTTGCGCCTGCAACTGAAGCAGCAAAAAGAAAGTTTTTCCGTGCAATTACGATAGGCTTAATTTTCTGCTCGGTAATATTATTATCGATATCCAGCCTTCCATCGTCTAAAAATTGAATTAATCTAGTCCATCTATTTTGACAATAATTGATTGCTTTCCCTAAAGGAGATTGTGGTAAAACAGTTTGTAAACTGTCATCAAGCCATTTTTTAAATGATTCTAGCAAAGGCTTTGATTCTTTTTGACGTAATTCATAACGATCATTTGCCGACATTCCTTCATTTTTTGCTTTACGTTCAATTTTATAAAGTTCTTTATATCGGCGCATGGCCTCTTTTGCCAAGCCTTTTCCTTTTGTGCTTTTGGCAATAGGCTCAAATTTTCTGCGTGCGTGAGCATTACAATTGACCAGAAAAATATCTGGAACTTCTGCGATGTCTTCAAAAAAATTATCCCCATCAACATGAAGATAGCCCTTAAATCCACAAAACCAGTCTGTCACAAATTTTTTATGATTCTCGGCATTGTAATCATATAAAACAACTTCCTTGCCAGGCTCTCCGCCACGCATACAATACATGTAAGATTTTGTTTCCGCTTTACGATTAGGTTCACTTAACACTTGCAGGCTCGTCGCATCGCAAGCCGCTACATCGTATTCAATAACTTGGTCTTTGTATAAATTATAAAGCGGCTGCATCGGAGCCATGAGATCAATCATCCAGCCAGCCATGGCTTGACGTGAACAATCCACACCATAACGTTCAATGAGTTGCTTTTCCAAATGATATAACGGTTGTCTATCTTCTAACTTACTGACAATAAGAAATGATAAGAATGCTTCACTGACCATCGTTTTAGGCAATACTTGCAACGGTGATGGGGCTGTCATGATGGCGCCATCACATCCTTTTTTGCAGCAACTACTTCACGTCGTTGCTCGATGATTTCAAATATCGCTGGTTGATAATTTAATATTTCTTTTGTCTCATAGCGAATTACTTCTTTTTGACACCCACAAGTACAACGTCTTTGCTCATCAGTCGCAGGAATAATTTCAATACGTCTTGGTAGCGTTTTATTTGATGGCTTCGGCTTATTGCGCTGATAAGTAATCGTTTCCTTTTCATCATCGCCATTCTCTTCTAATGGGTCAGTTGCTTTCATATCAGAATCAAACAAACTCATTTGTTTATTGATATCATCTTCAATATATCGTTCTGATTTCTTTCCAAAACGAAAGCGCAATAATTCCTGCAACTGATGCTGCAATTGCTCATAGGCTTGAGCATATTGTTCGCAACGTTTTTGATAAGTAGCTAAGTCAGATTGTAAAGCAATATTTTGTTGAGCAAGCGGGGCGAATGCGGTCTCTAATTCCGTAATTTTTTTCTCATAAAATTGAATAATTTCAACAGAATCCATTACACATTCACATTAATAAGAAGTAAAAATTATACTATAAAAATAGATTTTTTTATACATAAATTTAAAAAAAATTTGACGCTTTCACCTTTGGTAACAACCGATGCTCCAGATAATTTAATCCTGATAGTAGCCAACTTAATTGATCGCGTGTTAATTCAACCGCTTGATTTGATAGTGGTGGGAATATCAGTCTACCTTTTCTTCTAAGCGCTTGTAACATAACCAAAAACCATTCCTGT
>CAWFQC010000052.1:0-10426 GCA_963817645.1 uncultured Gammaproteobacteria bacterium
TCTATAATGCACCCCTAAATTAAACCACAAAATGAGAAGTGATCCGATTTTTTAAATGTTAAACTATATCAAAAAATAGGACTTTAATTTTATGGGAACAAAGAAAAATTATTCACCGGAATTTAAAGCTAAGGTTGCGTTAGAGGCGATAAAGAATCAAAAAGGCAACGCAGAAATATGTAGCGAGTATCAAATACCCGCTACCAATCTCTATGAATGGCGAGACAAAGTGCTTGGAAATTTAGATCAACTATTTATCCCAGAGAATGAGCATACTAAAAAACAAAAGCTTGTAGAACAAGAAATTGACAATTTGCAGAAGATCATTGGAGAGATGGCAATAGAAAATAATTTTCTTAAAAAAAAATTAAAGAGATAGCTGTAGAGGAAAGAGAAAAAATGTTTGAATTAAATCTTGATCTTTCAATAAGGAAGCAGGCTAATTTATTAAATGTTCCTAGAACTAAACTCTACTATAAACCTATAATGAATGATGATAGCGAAATAGCAAATTTAATTAGAGAAATCTATTTATCATCAGATTGCAGATATGGTTATAGAAAAGTTACAGCCGGTTTACGTCACCAAGGACGTGCAGTCAATAGTAAAAAAGTGTTGAGCATCATGCAAGAAATGGGCATACAGGGCATCTATCCTAAGAAATCCATTTGTACTAGTGCAAAAAATAATGAACATAAAATATATCCTTATTTGTTAGCAGATTTAGAAATTAACAAAATAAATCAGGTGTGGGCAACAGATATAACTTATATTAAAGTGAACAATAAATTTACTTATTTTATGGCAATCATAAGTATGATATAGTCGCTATATTATAAGCTATGCTTTATCACATTCTTTAGAAGCAGAATTTTGCATTGCGATATTAGAAGAGGCTTTAAATAAAGGAGCACCAGAAATTTTTAATACTGATCAAGGATGTCAATTTACAAGCAACGATTAAAAAAAAAAAAAAAAAAAAAAAAAAAAAAAAAAAAAAAAAAAAAAAAAAAAAAAAAAAAAAAAAAAAAAAAAAAAAAAAATTAAAAAGAGCTTAGAAGATAGATTAATCATTTCGTGCCCTGGTATAATCATCATAGGCTACATCAGGCTTTAAAATATAGAACACCAAGCTTCTTTGTATTTGAGCTAATTTTTCTGGGTAAAAAAACGGATCATTTAAAAAAAATGGTTTGACTAAGGTGGGCATCATATTCCTCTTCGCTCTTCAATAATGCTTTTCGCAATACTGATCAGAATAGCCAAAAACCATCCTCACGATTTTTAACCCGTTTCCCAGGAATGATGAATACTGAAGTATCTTTCATCCCTGGAACTTTAACTTCCCATTCCCAGCGCAAAAAACAGATTTTCATTATCTCGACAGCCTGTATTCACTGCAAACAAAGCCATTTGCTTTAAATGTAAAAGGCAGGATGTTGAAGAATCGTTCTTGTTCTTCCCAACCGAGTGGGTGAGGTTTGCGAAGATCCGGTTCAGCTAATAGTCTAATCTTTGGAGCAGCAAGCAACCAGGAAAGACCGAACTCATCTAACCATTCATTAGCAGGCACCGAAAAAAGATGCGCCGAACGATTTTCAAGCCATGATTAATTGTTTGAAAGCTGACACCTTCTGGCTGTCTGCCTTCAATAAAAGTTTGCAACACACCCATATGGACTGTTTCCAATCCCATATTACCAATGTAATTATCTAATACCTTCAATCGCCCTGCATCACTTCGTATACTAACTTTATGCAAGTTTTCTGATAAATACTTAGTAGCTGCTTCTCTAAATATGCGCTTTGGCCGAATACCATAGACGCTAGCTTGTCTTTATTTCGTTAATTCGTTTCGCTAAGTACTTTTTCCTGTTTCTTCGAGGGATTCGAGATCCAGTACTTTCGCAAGTCGTCGGCCGATGACCTGTTTGTCAATGTGCCATACGTCTCCACGTTTGTAGAGACCTGGCGTTCTTTTACGTCCCATATTCCTAACCTCTTAGTTGGGGGACGCCCGCAAACTTGTTTATATTGCTCTAACCAACCACTCTAATTCAAGTCTATCAAAAGCAACCCCTAACTTTCCAATAGGAAGTTCATTTACATAATTCACCAACATATTTATTAAAATGATCTCTACCCATTCCCAAATATTTAGTGGGATCCTTTAAGTGGATTATGCGAAGTGGTACATTTCCATTATCTTTTTTATTATCATTCATACTTATTCACTACATACAGAATCGTTTTCTTTAATTGATTTAGGCATTGCTCATGCATATCTCCTTCATCGTGAGTCAAGACTAAAGATCATAGAAGTGAAAAGAACCTGTTTTTTCGTCTCACAGGTGACCTCCATTAACGAGTCAATTTCATCATCATCTAAACGTCATATTTTTTATAATTCATAACGTCTTTGAATTAGCCCTAAAGATACCTGAAAACTAACTAGAATATTTTCATTTATTTTCAAACAAGATTCTCCATCTTAGGAAATCAAAAATTAAGACAGGTTAGTGTGCGCTGTGAAGACGTCACGTTTTTCTTCAATCATTAAGGATAGGAGGCTCAAAGAATTTTAGTTAAAGAAATTGAAATGAGCAGCCATCAGCTTAAATTTGAAAAGATATTTGAGGCAAAAATGGCATAGTTTGTTTCCTTTTGACAAAATTTTGTCGAAAATCACACCCTGATTTTATAGCTATCTTATGCTAATATATGCTGAATTTATTACTTATATTATATTTTATACATATATACATTTTATTAGAAATGATTTAAAAAGCCCTTCAAGTACTCTGCCAATAATATTTAAGTAGCTAATATGTATTGCAAACATAACGCGAAATCAGTGCTAATTTGTATTCAAAATAAGAGCTCACTTCCTAATTTTATAATAATTTGATCGCTATTTTTTTTAGTATTTATTTCTTGATCATCTTTCAAACGTCATGTTTTTTTATTATTCATATCCCTTTTAATTAACCTCAAAGCCACCTGAATAAATGAAAATATTTTTATTTGATTTGCAATAAGATTTGACAAATTAGAAATAAAAAATTAAGGTGGTTAATGCAGGATGTCAAAACAGGATGTGAAGATATTTTTACTTAAAGCAATAATGATAAGAGGCTCGAGAAGAATTTTAAGTAAAGAACTGGGTGTTTCACCTCAAGTTATAAATTCATGGCTAAATGGTAGGGTTAACATCCCATTGCAATATGCCCTTCTGAAATTTAGTTTAACAGAAGGAGAAATCACTTGGCAATCATTGACACCTTATCTTAAAGATACTGCAACGCTTCGGAAGGTACTATTATTTTGCAAACACTTTCACTATTCGAAGGATGCATGTGCCAGTATCACAAATCAAACATACTTGTCAGCTTTTGGCACCCACCGAATTGCTCCAGGACTTGTGTAATGATATCTGATTAAAAAATCCTATTTGTATGATGGATGATGACCTTGCATTTTGGGGAAAAACATTTACAGCTGTTTTTGGTAGTATTAGGCAAGGAAACGATTCCTGTTTGGTGTATTAATCTACCAGATTTGATTAATGGAAATTATAACAAAGATGAATTATGTCGTAGGTTTGCTCTCAGCGAACGAGTGGCTATCAGTTTAAGTACCAAGAAGTTATTAAAAAAATATAAAGAGTATCCTAATGACTCATCACATCAACAAAATTTTATCAAAATCACAGGTGCACAGATGACTTTATAGCTAACTCTTTAAATTTTGGTAATCGAGAAACATATAACCAAGCTAAAAAGTTTTTGAATTTGGAAGTCCTGAACTTATTGATGCAGTTGATCAAAAAACCGAAGAGCTGTTTCATCTGCCACTTTATTAATGAAGCTTCCTTTCAGCGAACAAAGCCAGATTCTTGTGACTCAAATAAAGCAGTGAAGGCAGCTATTAGTCTTTTGCGAAAACACCAATCACCCTTTAATAAAAAAACCCCCACGGAGAAGTAAGTATGAGAGATTACGCAAAAATTGCCCCTCAATTTTGGATTGGCCCAACAGGTAAACAAATTAAGAAACTTGGCATGTCAGCACAATTAATTGCCCTGTATCTCATTTCCAACCCTCATAGCAACATGTTGGGAATTTATTATTTACCTTGTGTGTTCATTGCGCATGAGGTAGGTACCCCCTTGGGAAGGGCTTCGAAGGCCCTTCAAGCACTCTGCCAGATAGGATTTTGCTCATATTAATGAACCATCTGAAGCAGGTGCATGAGATGGCTTTTTATCAAATAAGCGAACAACTCAAGCCCAATGATAACCGTGTGAAAAATATTAATGAAACCTATGATTCATTACCTGATCTCCCCTTAATAAAAGACTTTTATGATAAGTATAAGAACCCCCTCTTACTTGAAAATGCCAAAGAGAATACAAGGCCCTTCGAAGGGGGTTTCGGAACCCCTTCGAAGCCAAGAGCAGGAGCAGGAACAAGAAAAAGAACAGGAACAGGGGGAAGAAGGAGGAGGAGGAGAGGCTCAGGAGAGTATTGAGGCACCGTCAGGAAGCAGCACCCGAAAAAATCCTCACGTGCCTACGCCCCTCCGAAATTGCCCCCTTTCTTTTTGTGACTAAAATTCCCCATTGTGATGACAGCCAGTTCTCAATCTCGCAAAGGATGATTGATGAGTGGCAACAGCTTTATCGAAGGGTGTGAATGTTTTGCAGTAGATGGCCATGGGAATGCTCATTCATCAGCTCATCCACCAGTCGTTAGCCAAAGAAAATGCTTCTGAAGCGCTTGACCAGCCTCTTCAAACCCAAGAGCAAAAGCAGATACAGGAGGAGAATAACAGGCAACACCGTCAAGATCCTCTGCCTGAAAAAAATGAAGCCCCGCGCCCTCCGAAAATCCCCCTGATTTTTTTGTAATTAAAATTCCGCTTTTCGATGAGGGTGAATTTTCAATCACACACGCGATGATTGATGAGTGGCAGCAGCTTTATCCAAACCTCAACATCTTGCAGCAGCTCAAACATATTTGCGATTGGAGCGATGTTAATCCTGATAAAATGCAAGTCAGGTCAAACTACTGGGGATACATCAATTACTGGCTAGTCAAAGAAAATATACGACCTTCCTTGCCCTTCGAGGCAAAGAGCAGGAGGAGAACAACTGGGAAGCACTGGATTCTGCGCGTCATTTTTGGTTCAGAATCCAGTGCTTCCCAGTTGTTCTCCTCCTGCTCTTTGCCTCGAAGGGGCTTGCAAGGGCGTATATTTTCTTTGACTAGCCAGTAATTGATGTATCCCAAGATAGTTTTGACCTGACTTTGTCTTATAACATCGCTCCAATCGCAAATATGTTTGAGCTGCTGCAAGATGTTGAGGTTTGGATAAAGCTCCTGCACTTCATCAATCATCGCTTGTGTGATTCAAAATTCACCCTCATCGAAAAGCGGAATTTTAATTACAAAAAAATCAGGGGGATTTTCGGAGGGCGCAGGCACTTCATTTTTTTCAGGCAGAGGATCTTGACGGTGTTGCCTGTTATTCTCCTCCTGTATCTGCTTTTGCTCTTGGGTTTGAAGAGGCTGGTCAAGTGCTTCAGAAGCATTTTCTTTGGCTAACGACTGGTGGATGAGCTGATGAATGACATTCCCATGGCCAATAGCTTTAAGCTGCTGCAAAACATTCACCCTTGGATAAAGCTGTTGCCACTCATCGATCATCCTTTGCGAGATTGAGAACTGGCTGTCATCACAATGGGGAATTTTAGTCACAAAAAGAAGAAAGGGGGCAATTTCGGAGGGCGTAGGCACCGTCTAAGATTTTCAGGGTGCTGCTTCCTGACGGTGCCTCAATACTCTCCTGAGCCTCTCCTCCTCCTCCTCCTGTTCTTCCCCCTGTTCCTGTTCTTTTTCTTGTCCTGCTCCTGCTCTTCGGCTTCGAAGGGGTTAAACCCCCTTCGAAGGGCCTTGTATTCTCTCTGGCATTTTCAAGTAAGAGGGGGTTCTTATACTTATCATAAAAGTCTTTTAGAAAGGGGAGATCAGGTAATGAATCATAGGTTTCATTAATATTTTTCACACGGTTATCATTGGGCTTGAGTTGTTCGCTTATTTGATAAAAAGCCATCTCATGCACCCAAACGTATTCAGATCGTTCATCATATGAGCAAAATCCTATCTGGCAGAGTGCTTGAAGGGCCTTCGAAGCCCTTCCCAAGGGGGTACCTACCTCATGCGCAATGAACGCACAAGGTAAATAATAAATTCCCAACATGTTGCTATGAGGGTTGGAAATGAGATACAGGGCAATTAATTGTGCTGACATGCCAAGTTTCTTAATTTGTTTACCTGTTGGGCCAATCCAAAATTGAGGGGCAATTTTTGCGTAATCTCTCATACTTACTTCTCCGTGGGGGTTTTTTTATTAAAGGGTGATTGGTGTTTTCGCAAAAGACTAATAGCTGCCTTCACTGCTTTATTTGAGTCAGCAAGAATCTGGCTTTGTTCGCTGAAAGGAAGCTTCATTAATAAAGTGGCAGATGAAACAGCTACGCGTTTTTGATCAACTGCATCAATAAGTTCAGGACTTCCAAATTCAAAAACTTTTTTAGCTTGGTTATATGTTTCTCGATTACCAAAATTTAAAGAGTTAGCTATAAAGTCATCTGTGCCGCCTGTGATTTTGATAAAATTTTGTTGATGTGATGAGTCGTTGGGCTGCTCTTTATATTTTTTTAATAACTTCTTGGTACTTAAACTGATAGCCACTCGTTCGCTGAGAGCAAACCTACGACATAATTCATCTTTGTTATAATTTCCATTAATCAAATCTGGTAAGAATAATCGCCAAACAGGAATCGTTTCCTTGCCTAATATTTCAAAAGCATGTAAACGTTTTTCCCCAAATACAAGGTCATCATCCATCATACAAATAGGATTTTTTAATCCATTACGGTCGATATCATTACACAAGTCCTGGAGCAATTCGGTGGGTGCCAAAAGCTGACAAGTATGTTTGATTTGTGATACTGGCACATGCATCCTTCGAATAGTGAAAGTGTTTGCAATGGGATGTTTAGATTCCTTCCAAAGCGTTGCAGTATCTTTAAGATAAGGTGTCAATGATTGCCAAGTGATTTCTCCTTCTGTTAAACGCTCAATTTCAAGGGCATATTGCAATGGGATGTTAACCCTACGATTTAGCCATGAATTTATAACTTGAGGTGAAACACCCAGTTCTTTACTTAAAATTCTTCTCGAGCCTCTTATCATTATTGCTTTAAGTAAAAATATCTTCACATCCTGTTTTGACATCCTGCATTAACCACCTTAATTTTTTATTTCTAAGATCTGAGAATCTTATTGCAAATCAAATAAAAATATTTTCATTTATTCAGGTGGCTTTGAGGTTAATTAAAAGGGATATGAATAATAAAAAACATGACGTTTGAAAGATGATCAAGAAATAAATACTCAAAAAAATAGCGATCAAATTATTATAAAATTAGGAAGTGAGCTCTTATTTTGAATACAAATTAGCACTGATTTCGCGTTATGTTTGCAATACATATTAGCTACTTAAGAAAATATTATTGGCAGAGTACTTGAAGGGCTTTTTAAATCATTTCTAATAAAATGTCTGCCTTAATATGTATAAAATATAATATAAGTAATAAATTCAGCATATATTAGCGTGAGATTGCTATAAAATCAGGGTGTGATTTTCGACAAAATTTTGTCAAAAGGAAACAAACTATGCCATTTTTGCCTCAAATATCTTTTCAAATTTAAGCTGATGGCTGCTCATTTCAATTTCTTTAACTAAAATTCTTTGAGCCTCCTATCCTTAATGATTGAAGAAAGCGTGACATCTTCACAGCGCACACTAACCTGTCTTAATTTTTGATTTCCTAAGATGGAGAATCTTGTTTGAAAATAAATGAAAATATTTTCATTTATTTTCAGGTATCTTAGGGCTAATTCAAAGACGTTATGAATTATAAAAAATATGACGTTTAGATGATGATGAAATTAACTCGTTAATGGAGGTCACCTGTGAGACAAAAAACAGTTATTTCACTTCTATGATCTTTAGTCTTAACTAGCGATGAAGGAGATATGCATGAGCTTAATATGCATTAAATCAATTAAAGAAAACGATTCTGTATGTAGTGAATAAGTATGAATGATAATAAAAAAGATAATGGAAATGTACCACTTCGCATAATCCGCTTAAAAGATGCCGCTAAATATTTGGGAATGGGTAGAGATAGTTTTAATAAATATGTTCGTGATTATGTAAATGAACTTCCTATTGGAAAGAGCGGGGTTGCTTTTGATAGACTTGAATTAGATGCTTGGTTAGAGCAATATAAACAAGTTTGCGGGCGTCCCCCAACTAAGAGGTTAGGAATATGGGACGTAAAAGAACGCCAGGTCTCTACAAACGTGGAGACGTATGGCACATTGACAAACAGGTCATCGGCCGACGACTTTGCGAAAGTACTGGATCTGATTCACTCGAAGAAGCAGAAAAGTACTTAGCGAAACGAATTAACGAAATAAGACAAGCTAGCGTCTATGGTATTCGGCCAAAGCGCATATTTAGAGAAGCAGCTACTAAGTATTTATCAGAAAACTTGCATAAAGCTAGTATACGAAGTGATGCAGGGCGATTGAAGGTATTAGATAAGTACATTGGTGATATACAATTGGAAACAGTCCATATGGGTGTGTTGCAAACTTTTATTGAAGGCAGGAAACAAGAAGGTGTCAGCTTTAGAACGATTAATCATGGCTTGAAAATCGTTCGGCGCATCTTAAATCTTGCTGCTAATGAATGGTTAGATGAGTTCGGTCTTTCCTGGTTGCTTTCTGCTCCAAAGATTAGACTATTAGCTGAACCGGATCTTCGCAAACCTCACCCACTCGGTTGGGAAGAGCAAGAACGATTCTTCGACGTCCTGCCTTTACATTTAAAGCAAATGGCTTTGTTTGCAGTGAATACAGGCTGTCGAGATAATGAAATCTGTTTTTTGCGCTGGGAATGGGAAGTTAAAGTTCCAGGGATGAAAGATACTTCAGTATTCATCATTCCTGGGGAACGGGTTAAAAATCGTGATGATCGTTTGGTTATTCTGAATCGTGTTGCGAAAAGCATTATTGAAGAGCGAAGAGGAATATAGTGCACCCCTTTGTCAAACCATTTTTTTTAAATGATCCGTTTTTTTACCCAGAAAATTAGCTCAAATACAAAGAAGCTGGTGTTCTATATTTTAAAGCCTGATGTAGCCTATGATGATTATACCAGGGCACAAAGTGGTTAATCTATCTTCTAAGCTCTTTATACTTTCAGGACGATAATAATAGATAACTTCCTGTTTTAATGTCCTCCATAGCCTTTCAACAAAAATATTATCGAAACATCTTCCTTTATGATCCATACTGATATGGATATCCTTATCTCTTAATTTGGACGTAAAATCGTTGCTTGTAAATTGACATCCTTGATCAGTATTAAAAATTTCTGGTGCTCCTTTATTTAAAGCCTCTTCTAATATCGCAATGCAAAATTCTGCTTCTAAAGAATGTGATAAAGCATAGCTTATAATATAGCGACTATATAGATCTATGATTGCCATAAAATAAGTAAATTTATTGTTCACTTTAATATAAGTTATATCTGTTGCCCACACCTGATTTATTTTGTTAATTTCTAAATCTGCTAACAAATAAGGATATATTTTATGTTCATTATTTTTTGCACTAGTACAAATGGATTTCTTAGGATAGATGCCCTGTATGCCCATTTCTTGCATGATGCTCAACACTTTTTTACTATTGACTGCACGTCCTTGGTGACGTAAACCGGCTGTAACTTTTCTATAACCATATCTGCAATCTGATGATAAATAGATTTCTCTAATTAAATTTGCTATTTCGCTATCATCATTCATTATAGGTTTATAGTAGAGTTTAGTTCTAGGAACATTTAATAAATTAGCCTGCTTCCTTATTGAAAGATCAAGATTTAATTCAAACATTTTTCTCTTTCCTCTACAGCTATCTCTTTAATTTTTTTTTAAGAAAATTATTTTCTATTGCCATCTCTCCAATGATCTTCTGCAAATTGTCAATTTCTTGTTCTACAAGCTTTTGTTTTTTAGTATGCTCATTCTCTGGGATAAATAGTTGATCTAAATTTCCAAGCACTTTGTCTCGCCATTCATAGAGATTGGTAGCGGGTATTTGATACTCGCTACCATGTTCTGCGTTGCCTTTTTGATTCTTTATCGCCTCTAACGCAACCTTAGCTTTAAATTCCGGTGAATAATTTTTCTTTGTTCCCATAAAATTAAAGTCCTATTTTTTGATATAGTTTAACATTTAAAAAATCGGATCACTTCTCATTTTGTGGTTTAATTTAGGGGTGCATTATAG
>CAWFQC010000053.1:0-25263 GCA_963817645.1 uncultured Gammaproteobacteria bacterium
ACCCACGCGACAATCTTCCAATAAACGAGGTTGATTATTTTCAGGTGGTGAACCAGGTAAATAAGGAGAAACTCTAAATATAACGGTTACATTTTCTTGTTCAATTTCAATTTGTTTGATTAACACTTCAAAAATATTTCGTTTCATTTGCCAATCTACGTTTTCTAATTTTTGCTTAACACTTGTAGAGAAAGCCTCTAATTTCCCTATTAATAATTGTAATTCTGATTGTTGATTTTTATTATCCATTTGTTGAAATAATTGTTGTTCGATATTGAAAATTCTCTTCTTGTAACTTTTAACTCGAGGTTCAAATTCTGATTTTTCAAGAACACCCTCTGCATAACTATCAATTAATCTCGCAATACAATTTTCAATTTTTTTCTTTTCATCACTCAACTTAGTATATTCATTTTTGCTTGATTTATTTTCTAATTCATCCATTCGACGAGTATATTCTTTTTCTAAAAAATAAGGATTATTTAATAAATTTTTTACTTCGTCCCAAACAACTTTTTCAAGCATATCTGCATATATTGATCGAGTATTACATTTTCTCTCGCGATTGGCATAGACTCGAGCACCTCCACACGTATAATAATTATGCTTCACGATTTCCTGTTGCTGTGTTTCCACAATAGCCATAACCACATAAATTACAGACTACTAATCCTTGTAATAAATAGCGTGCACCAGTTAGCCTTTGTCGTTTCAATTGCTTATTTTCCTCTAACTGTTCTTGCACAATTTCAAATAAAGATTCGTCAATAATAGCTGGAACGGGTATAAAAATCCATTTCTCCTTAGGGGTGCGTTCGATAGAAACACTTGTTTTGGATTGTGCAGGCTGTCCCTTGTGAGGTCTTAAACGCGCCTTCTTGGGAACGCATTTTGTTTTACCAAAGGCCGCCATACCTTTATAAGCAGGATTCTTTAGTAGATGATATACACTGCCTCGATTCCATCGTGCCTGTTTTCCTTTCGGCGTGCGAAAACCCATTTCAGTTAAACGGTTAGTTGCAGCATTAATACTCATGCGGTCTTGTCCAACCCAATAAAAAAGTTGCCGAATCACATTGGCCTCTTCTTCAATGATATCATAAACGACAGCACCATTGTCTCGCTTGGCAATATAGCGATAACCATAAGGTGCACCTGATAATACAGAAGGAGAACCTTGTGTTGCTGCATGAAGCTTACCTCGACGACTTCGTTCCATTATTTTTGTCCGCTCATATTCAGAAATGATTCCCTGTACTTGTAATAATAATTCAGACTCAGGATTATTTCCTTGTTGATTGGTAAGAAAAATAATCTCAATACCATGGCGCTGAAACTCTTCAATCAAAAGATATTGATAGGCATATTTACGCGCTAATCGATCAGGCGCATGGACATATAATTTATCTAATAAATAATTAGCCCCACTATCTCTTAATCGTTCTAGCCCAGGTCTTAATAATGATGAACCACTATACCCATCATCAATAAATTCATCTTCTTGAAATAACGTGTATCGATCTGCTTTAATTCGTTCTTTCAACGCAGCAATTTGACTATCAATAGTACCAGATTGTGCTTGTTGTTCAGAAGAAACTCTTGCGTAAAATGCAACACGAATTGTCATGATAATTCCTTATAGTTATGTTGATGAATACCTCTATCTTTAGAGCATTTAATCTTCGTAGATTTAATGAGGTCTTTTTCTGGTAAAAAAAGAATTTCATAAGACTTCGACAAAAGTGCCTCTTGGTCTCTGCTGGGCGCAAATTTTATTGTCACAATAAACTCCGTTATTCCTTTATTTTTCAACATGAAATTCCTCGAACTTGTTTATAGTTTTATTCGCGGTTATTCTAAATAGGATTGATTTGTTATAGTGAGCGTTGACTGATAATTCGCCGTTATAAGTATGAAAAATTGCGCGAGGGAAGATAAAACATAGTTCAAGTTTTGATTTTATTGTAACATTGTCGCAGGAGCTTCGAAGAATGAACAAAGCCTGGATGTACAAATCCAAAAATTAACCGCGGCTGGTTGCGATGAAATTTTTCAAGAAAAAATTTCAGGTGCTCAGGACGACAGAACGCAATTAAAAGCCTTGATGGGAAAACTACGAAAAGGCGATACGCTTTATGTGGTTCGATTAGATAGACTCGGTCGACGCATGATAAAGTTAATTGATCTGATTAACGAATTTAAAGAAAAAAACATTGAATTTGTATCTCTTGAAAATAATATAGACACTTCAAATCACATTGGGATGCTGCTCTTTAACATCTGTGCGGCATTTTCTGAAATGGAACGTGAACTCATTCGTGAGCGAGTGAAGGCAGGATTAGATTCTGCAAAACAACAAGGACGAAAAGGAGGCAGGCCAAAAGCATTAACAGATGATAAGGCTGAAGCAATTAGGGCATTACGTCAAGCAAACAAAATGTCAGTGAAAAAAATCTGTGAAACGATGAAAGTCAGTAGGTCGGTATTTTACCGGTGTATTAATCAAGGAGTTGAGATGTAATTATGGCAACCAGACCTGTTCTTCAATTTAAAATTACATTACAAGACATAGAGCCTACCATTTGGCGGAGAATTCAAATTTCTGATTTATGCAGTTTTTGGGATTTGCATGTTGCCATTCAAGATGCCATGGGTTGGACAGATTCTCATTTGCATGAATTCACAGCGTATAACCCAATTACAACCGAACAGGAACATATTGGCATTCCTGATGGTGGAGATCCGGTATTGGAGGGTTGGAAGCTAAATATTCGGGATTATTTTAATCTGCCAGCCAATCACAAAGTGTCTTATCTTTATGATTTTGGTGATAGCTGGGAACATCTCATTGAATTCGAAGGGAAATTTGAAAAACAATTAAATGTTAAATACCCATTATGCATTGCTGGTGCACGAGCTTGTCCACCAGAAGATGTAGGTGGTCCGCCAGGTTATGAACGTTTTATTGAGGCCATTACCACGTCTAGCCACCCAGATCACAAATCTTTGCTGGAGTGGGTTGCTGGGAGGTATGAACCAAGCACATTTGATCCAAAAAAGGTGAAGTTTGATAATCCTGACAAGCGCTGGAAACATACATTTGAAGGTAATGTTAAATTTTAATAACTTATGATTGGTATGGATATAAAATTGCCACAGGGGTTATGCCTAGCGAAGGAGTAGTTGATGTATGATACTGACTGGATGTTTGAAAATTCAGCACCATATAGAACCTTACATAATCGTATTCATGATAATATTGAGAAGGAAAATAATTATATAGCCAATAATGATATGCCTATGGCATGTAATACTGGTTTAAGAGTATGGTCAGATTTAAAGAAACTTATACAACTAGTAGACGCTGAAAATATGTTAGATATCCAGCACGAAACAATGTACGACCTACTGTATTGGGCGGTTGAGCTAGCTCATCATCTGGACAATCTATCGAGAAAGAAGGAACTCTTTTTTAAAAAAACACTTTCATTTTGTTTAGAGTATACGGGTATGCATCAAAATGTCTTAAGCAAAGATATGCTAAACCTCGGCTCTATAAGATGTATACTTGCAGAATGTTATGCCAGGCAAGGTGATTTTGAATTAGTTGATAACTTATATAATGGTTGGCTTGCTAAAGAACCCATTTGGGGTTGGGGATGGATAGGTTGGTCTGACCTTTACTGGTTATTTATTTATAAAGATAATGGTGACAAACGAAACCTTGACAAAGCACAACAAATTTTAGAGCAAGGATTGGCTATAACTGGCGTCTCCGACGCTAAATATCTTATCGAGAGATTAAAGGAGCTCAAAAGTGAAATAACAAAGTCTAAGTTGCATATTGTTTATACAGGTTAAAATCTTAATCAATGAATGTGATAAAAATTTCTAAAATTGAACCCAGTAATCTTGATCAGGAAATATTAGAATTTGCACCGATTGAATGTATGGACTGTAATTGCACTGATAATATTCAGATTCAATACTTTTTGGTAACTTCTGCTGTTGAAACAGAAGATGAGCAAATTGAGCTGCAACGTATCGTTAAGAAAGAATTAGGGCATGATAAATTTACTGATATGTATTGTGACTTGGGACAGATTATATCCATAATCTCATTGCTCTCAATGTGGTTCTAAGAATATCTTTATGGATTTTTAATGTATTAAGCTCCCCGCTTTAAGAGTAATTCAGAATTTAATTAAAAATCCTTGAAACCCATATCAGTTAAGGGATTGAACCGTGTTCAATATTACAAATGCATCATTTGCACACGTATCCTGACTAGCCCCGCTTTTAGGGTTATATCTTTTTTTAATTATGGATAAGGAGTTCTATTATTATGTCAAATGGCAAAGCAGAAATCTGTAAACCTACTAATGACGAAACAGCAATTGTTAATGAGAATAGTGTCTTTGGCTCTTTATTTTCCAAAATTCCATTTTTTAGTCCTATTATTAGTCCTACTAATAACCAAATAGCAATTTCGAAGGAGAAGAAGGCTCGTCGCCTTCCATTTATTGATGATAGCAATGAAACTACTAAAATTTCTGAAAGCGGTGCCCATATGAAGCAGTAAAAGCAGGTTTTAAGGCATCATCAAAATACTTTGAAGCTATGACAGCCAAAGAGCTGACTATAAAAACAAAAGAGCAGACTAAACAAATAAAAATGATTTGTGGTACTGTTATAGTTTCATTTGGGCTGATGGCAGCAATGGCATTTATTAGCGCAAGCCCAGGAAAACACATGACTGGTGGTAACCGAGATGACTATCCGTTAGCTGCTGGTGTTGTAGATTCTCTTTTTCTGATAGTTACATCCCTGATTGTTTATCAAATATTTAAATTCGCTTCAAAGCAATTGGATAATGAAGATAATACACAACAATCTCATATTCAAAAATTACAATAATATGGTATAGCCGCCAGAAAGGTATTATCCGTGTGAGTCTCTAGTGGGTCTTATGGGTGGGCTTCCACAGCCCCTAATACACGCATCTTTTATTTCCCCTATCCTCACTAACTCGACAATAAGGCACCGTACCGTAGGGCATCGAAGCTATTAAGTTACCTTTAAAAGAAAAGAGGAGGCTAAGTCATTCTAAACATTGGCTCCATCTTATCTTATCCTTGAGGCTTCGCACCCAATGATTGCTCACTAGGCGATAAAAATACAATTTTGTCTTTGGCATTTATTAAATCGTAACACTCTCGGATCTCACGGATAGTCGCAAATAAAGTGAGTTCGCGGGACGGATAGAATCACTTAAAGTGGGTCGAAGATTACCGGATAGTTGCGAATAAAATTGGCCAGAAAATCGCGATGATAGCAGGTCGGGTGATTTATGAAATCAAGCCGCCACATCTAAGCACAGGGGTGCAAAGCACAAGTCGCGATAGCGACTTATAAGTGCGCATTTGTTCCAAATGACGTTAGGAATGGTTTTTATTTTTTAGGTAGCACAAAAAGAGAAAGACGAAGATGGACAACTATCAGGATAGGATAAAATAAATTTATGCAAGAAAGGGTAATAGGGTTAAATAAAAAGCCTTTAAGGAAGATTATGAGAAATTCGCTTTTTTTCTGGTCGAATAGAATTTAAAAAAGTGATGGTCACTTATCTTTAAATCCGTTGTATAAATTATTTTTCTGAGGGAGAATAGGAGCGTAATTTTTTTAAAAGCGTGCCGCCAAGTGCTATCAACACCTGACGACACTAACCACAACCAACCTTAACAGGAGGCTGACTATGGCTAAGCACAGCTTAGAATATTCTTCATCTTCTTTAAACTCTTCTATAAATTCCTATGACCTTCTGACAGATAACCTGAACAAAGCTTATGCTCTTGCTACGGTGGCACTATCTGATCATTTTGCTACGTGCGAGCAATTAGTTATTCATTGTTATTTATCGATACTAAGTGACCTGATTACAGACATACGGCAGATATTTGATGAGATGTGGAAGGAGGTAGAGCGTGAGTTGGCTAAGAAAAACGACTAGGTACTAGCTAGATGGAAAAGATTAGATCACCTCCTATTTTGGCTAGACTGACACCGTTTCATGCTTTTACGTGAGAGGTGTTGTAATTTTAAAGTGGTAATTTTAGTTGGTCAGTATTTTGAAATACGAATATAAGACCTGTGATAGTACGCCCTTTTTTCATTATATCCCAGTCAACTGTAAGATTGGTTGTTTGATTGATCTCGATTATTGACGGTTCAATAATACGTTTTTTAAAATCAAAAAAACGGGAATATTGATTCTTCAATTCCAATAGTTCACGTAGCTTATCTAGATTTATATAACGTTCACCAGTTTTAATAAATTGAACTAACAGCTCGTAGAGACGGATAGAATAAGCTGTATTTAGCTGGGAAACCTGTTTAAGCTCGTAACTAGTGAATTGTTTATGTAACATTGTTAGATAAGGTATAATCCAACGCGAGAAGCTCAGGGTAACTTTGGCTTCCCCATTCCAATACTTCACTCCATCAACCCAACGGAATCGCCCTCGAGATTTATCAGTATGATCATAAGTTTTAATATCACGTTCATAGAGCCTCGAGGTTGCATCATCTAGTATTTCATACGCTTGATTTATGGGTATAGCAAAATCTTTTGAAAACTCCGCAGCAGTAATAACGAATTCATTATCTTTTGGGAGTGGCTTCCGTCCGTCGAGCTGAGTTATTGCAGATAAAATTAATCTTTGCTCGTTTAAAGAAAGCTTATAACTAGCTTCTATAAGATGATTTGATTTAGTTACGATACCGTTCGACATGTGGTCTCCAGCAACATGGAGTTTATTTTTTAAAAACGACACAATATTACATTGTCGTTTAATTAAAAACAACGACATAAGATAAATTTATCGTTGTTTTGCTGTGGATAACACACGGAATCTGTCGTTGTTTCACACGGAATCTGTCGTTGTTTCACACGGAATCTGTCGTTGTTTCACACGGAATCTGTCGTTCGAAATCTCTCAAAACCCGCTCCAGCACTGGGCTAGCAGCACCCTTAAAAACAAGAAAAAAAACAAGAAAAAAAACAAGAGTTAAAAGGTTTTAGCATGTGGATAACTTACCATCAATTCCTCCATAGTTAACAGTTAGGGTATCAAGCCGCTACAACTAACCAATTAGCAAAACCGAAGTTTTATTTAAGGTAACCAGGATGAAGATAGGCGTGGATCAATATTTCATCTCAAGAGCCATAGCTATAAGCCAATGTAGTTTAATTGGGCATCTTTGTTCGCTTCGCTCACGTTTCGCACCTGGTAGGTTGGGTAGACTCTCGTGATGTTTCTTTAGAGGTGCTTACATGACCTTCGGCCATAAACGAAATTCTCGCTTGATTTGCTTTCAATCTCGTCTTTAGGTGTGGTGCAATCTCTTGCATGATGAACTTTTTAGTGTCTGAATAGTCTCAGATGTGATGCAAAAAAGGGACAAAATGAGTGTATTTTGTAAGATAAGGTTAAAAATATGCGAAAAACAGATTTTGGTGCCCATGTGATGCAGTCATTTTATAAAATGCTGTAAGTTATCTGCATCCTTGTTTTTGTAGCTAAGTGTTTGATTTGGCTGTTTATTTTTTGATGCAACCCCGTTGCGATAGGTGTGGGGGGAATTCATACGGTAATGCTGAAACTCACTAAGCTCAACAGGCTAGGTGTCCTTTTATCATTTTGTATGTTTAATATTTTTTAAGGGGGTATTTTAAAGGTTACCTCCTAACAGCTTGCTGTAATCCACTTTAAATAGCCATAGAGCCGTTTTTAGCTATAAGGTAATACCTTTGACCGATTAAATTTTTCGTGGCTCAAATCGCTTAAAAATTCGTTATAGAGGCATCTTAAGTTTTCCACAAAATCTGTGAGCAACCTTGTTGATAGGTTTAAAATTATCAACGTAAACGCTGCTTTAGATCATTGTTCAATTTTTAACCAAAGGTTTTAGCCGTTAGTTCAATAATTACTATTCTAAGCTGATAGCTATTAGCTTCGGTGCTCTACGGTACGGATTCGGAAATCGCGATGATAGCAGATCGGGTGACTTATGAAATCAAGCCGCTATAGGTAAGTAGTTGTTAATATCTAGTGCGCCATCTATTACGTGATTATTTTCGGCGCACTAGAGTTATAAATTTGTATTAGTGCGCTTTTTATATTAATGTAATAGATGGCGCACTAATACAAAAGGTATGTAAATGAATCTAATTGGGCGAACTGAAGAGATTTCGATTTTAGAAGAGATTTTTTGTTCTGATAAGCCAGAATTTTTAGCGCTTTATGGTCGGCGGCGCGTTGGAAAAACTTATCTTATTAGGCGTTTTTTTGAAGGTAAAAATGCCATATTTTTTAATGTTGCTGGTTCAAAAGGAGGAACACGCACTGAACAAATAGCACATTTTATAGAGCAGGTTGGGAAAGCATTTTACGGTGGGACATCTTTAATGGTACCCAAAAATTGGGACGCTGCTTTTAATATGCTAACTCATGCTATCGAACAGCAAGGAAAAAAGAAAAAAATAGTATTGTTCTTTGATGAACTGCCTTGGATGGCAACTAAAAAATCACATCTTCTACAAACCTTAGATTATTACTGGAACCAGCATTGGTCGAATGATAAAAGAATAAAACTTATTATTTGTGGCTCTAGCGCGTCATGGATTATCAACAATATTGTTAAAAACAAAGGAGGCTTGCACAATCGGATTACACAAAAAATCTATTTAGAACCTTATACTATTTCTGAAACCAAACATTTTTTAGAGAGCCGTGGGATTAAGCTGAAGAACCAACAAGTTTTGTTGATCTACATGGTTACGGGAGGGGTCCCTTATTATTTATCACATATAAAAAAATGGCTATCAGCATCCCAGATTATAGAGAATCTTGCTTTTACAAAAAAGGGTATATTGCTGGAAGAATTTGATAGTTTATTTTCCTCTTTATTTGATAACTCTGAAGTTTATATTCATCTGGTTAGGACTATTGCCAGCCAGCGGAATGGTATTGGACAACGTGAATTATTAAAAACTATAGGTAAGGCAAAAATGGGTAGTACCGGCATTAAAAAATTAAAAGAGTTGGAGGAAACTGGATTTATTATGAGTTTCATGCCGCACTCTCATAACCGACAAGGTATTTATTATAGAATTACTGACGAATACATACTTTTTTATCTTAAATGGATCGAGCCAATTAAAAAAACACTGCAAAGAAAATCTTTAGATCATGGTAATTGGCAAGCTATACAACAAACGCCAGAGTGGAATAATTGGCGTGGTTATGCTTTTGAGGCATTCTGTTATAAACATATTTCTGTTATTAGGAAAGCGCTATCAATTAGCCCAGATGCGATAGCGGATTCATGGCGTTATGTGCCACGTAAGGGAATGAGTGAACGCGGTGCACAAATTGATTTATTATTTGATCGTCGAGATGATGCAATTACGATTTGCGAGATAAAATATTCTGATGAACCTTTTACCCTTACAAAGGAGTATGTAGAGGTGTTAAAGCGCAAGATGGATGTTTTCAGAGAGCAAACAAGAACAAAAAAGCAGCTATTTCTTGCCTTTATTTCTGTTAATGGCATTAAAAATAATTTTTATGCAGATGACATGATTAATGGTGTAGTTGCGTTGGATGATTTTTTTGATATTTAAGAGACTTATCAATTCCTCACACGCACTGCGCCAGCTTAATTGAGGAAGCGCTGAATAATTTTTGCGTGGAGTTGATAAATGGCCATAGTGGTTTATCCTAACATAAAGCATAAGTTGCTATCGTGACTTCGTGCTTTGCAACCCTGTGCTTAGATGTAGCGGCTTGATTTCATAAATCACCGAACCTGGGTGATTTATGAAATCAAGCCGCTACAGTTAGTCTCCAGTGTAAGCACCTCTAAAAAAACATCACGAGAGTCTACAGTGGTGACCAGGTGCGAAACGTGAGCGAAGCGAACCAATGGGTTAAATTAAGCTATATGGGCTTAGAGCTATGGCTCTTGAGATGAAATATTGATCCACACCTATCCTCATCCTGTTAACCTTAAATAAAACTTTGGTTTTGCTAATTGGTTGGGTTGTTTACTAAAAGCAAAGGGTGGGTTGAAGTAGTGAAAAAAGTTGTGAGCGAAGCGAACTCCTTATATCCGCAAGAAGTGTGTACGTAACAAAGTTATTCACAGTAGGCAGTGATTAACTATAGGTTTCTTATTATAGGGACATATAGGTAATATAGCGCGAGAGTTTATGCGTAGAAGCGCGAGAGTTTATGCGTGAAAGGCCCTTATACCCGCGAGAGTTTATGCGTGGATAACTTTGGTAATTCACAGAGTTATGCACGGAGTAAACCATTATTTTTTAATATAAGTTTTTAAGTAATAAGTATGTAAACATATAAATAATTCTTCTGTTCCGTATTTGGCGTAAGTGGAACGATGGAAAATTTGATGGTGTTAAGGTAAAGGAGGTATGTGAGGTTTACTGGGCGAAAGTATAAGACCTATTTCATCATCGCCTACTTTTGCCTCTGGATATACTATTAAAACACTACGTAGTTGGTTTAAAAAATACCTTTTAAAATCTCTGCTCCTGCTGTAATCCGCACCAAATTGAATTTGGAGAGCCTCCCAAGGGATAGTGGTATGTTTCCGAAGGTAACTCATTCGATAAGTAAGCCAACAATAAATATCTAGTGCCATAGGTGATCTCTTGAGGGCTTTTAAAGCTGCTATGTCTATAGGTATGGGGAAATTAATGATTTCTTTAAAAAATTCCTCTCCAAGTTTTAAGGTGGATTCAAACAATGAAGCTTGGTCTGAAATTTTAGGATGCCACCATAAATTAGCTTGTACGACAGGTTGAACATTTTTAATAGCCCAGTTTTGGCCATCATCATAAGTGCAAGAAACTGCAGCAGAAAATAGCCTTGTCATTTGTTCACGCAACCTAGTAATTGTACCCCATCTTCCTCCTGTTGGTTTTAAATCAAGTTGGGACATGAATGCGCTTAAAGAGTCACCAAGTATAAGTTCTCTTTGCTTTGTGCGTACTGCCTCTGTAGTAAGCCATGCGATCAATAATCTAGGAATGCTTCCATAGGGCAACCCTACTTCTGAATCAGCTAAAATCGTTAATTTAAAGGCTCCATTACGTCGTTTAAACTCGTGCCCTCCCACTTTGCTATGTGGCATGGTAGCCTGTACCAAAGCCCTAGCCATGAATCCTAATGCTCCGGCCTCCTTCGCATCCCTGGCTTCAATGACTAATGCTTCTGAAATTAGTTTATTTAGGTTTTTACTGTTCATTTGCGCTTTCATATAAGACTAAACCTATATAAGTAAATATTTATTTACTCTAGTAAATAGCTACAGTCCATCCGTCGGATTTTTCGAGGGGATGGGCGTTCCCACCATTATCAGAATTTAGTTCTGCTCAACTCTTCTCTTGGAGGTGATCTAATCCTTTCCATTTAGTTAGCTACTTAGTCACTTTTCTTAGCTAGCTTACCCTCTACTTCCTTCCACATCTCATCAAATATCTGCCGTATGTCTGTAACCAGGTCACTTAGTATCGATAAATAACAATGAATAACTAATTGCTCGCACGTAGCAAAATGATCAGATAGTGCCACCATAGCAAGAGCATAAGCTTTGTTCAGGTTATCTGTCAGAAGGTCATAGGAATTTATAGAACAGTTTAAAGAAGATGAAGAATATTCTAAGCTGTGCTTAGCCATAGTCAGCCTCCGATTAAGGTTGGTTGTGGTTAGTGTCGTCAGGTGTTTCTGTCACTTGGCGGCACGCTTTTAAAAAAATTACGCTCCTATTCTCCCTCAGAAAAATAATTTATACAACGGATTTAAAGATAAGTGACCATCACCTTTTTAAATTCTATTTCGACCAGAAAAGCAAACTTCTCATAATCTTCCTTAAAGCTTTTTATTTAACCCTGTTACCCTTTCTTACATAAATTTATTTTATCCTATCCTGATGGTTACCCATCTTCGTCTTTCTCTTTGTGTACTATCTAAAAAATAAAAACCATTCCTTGCGTCATTTGGAACAAGTGCGCACTTATAAGTCGCTATCGCGACTTCGTGTTTTGTAACCCTTGTGGGCTTACTAGCCCAGTGCTGGATCAGGTTTTAGAAGATTCAGAACGACAGATTCCGTGTTAAACAAACTATCCAATTTTTGTGAATTCTCTCATCTATGGCCGAAGGTCATGTAAGCACCTCTAAGGAGCTTTACGAGAGTCTACAGTGGTGACTAGGTGCGAAACGTGAGCGGAGCAAACAAATAGGTTCAGTTAAGCTATATGAGCTTATGGCTATGGCTCTTGAGATGAAATATTGATTCACTCCTAAAATTTATCCTGTTAACTAAGTGTAGCCATCCTTAATCTTTAATAACCATCTTCTGGTATTATGTGTTGTTCCATATCACAAGAATGAGGATTGTACGATGTTTAGATTATTTTTAGATGAAATTGCACTACAGGTATTTAACAAGCTTCTCCATGAAGATCAGGCAAGATTAGCGCAGGTAGATAAGCAATTTAACGAAATTTCAAAAAATAAATCCTCGGAGTTAGCAAAATATAAATCAAAATGTACGGTACACTCTGTTGGACATACTCATTTAGTTCTTCAAGGGACTTTCGGAGGGCATAAACAACCTTTCTTTTTTCATGCAATGAAAGGTAATAAAAAAGCTTTTGACCATGACATGGGTTTATCTCAGGAAAGCTATAACGAGTACATGGCGGCAATGAAAGGCGATACCTTATCCCTAATTAAAGAATTGTCACATGGAGGAGCAACTAGTAAAAAAAGCGCATTGCTTTTAAAAGAAGCTCTCGAGGAAGAAAATAGAGCTACTTTCAAAATTTAGTAACAAGAATTTTTCTTAGGCACATAGGCCGGAGTAGTAAGCCCCCACTAGCTGAAGTGTTCAGTTATATAGCTTGGGTTAGGTCAATGAGGCGCGAACCAAAACGTGAGGAGAAAATAATCGCACCCGCCTGATTTAATTGCCTTTTTCCCATTTTTGCCTCCGGCAAAAATGGGAAAAAGGCAATTAAATCAGGCGGGTGCGATTATTAGGAAAGTAAGGAGAAAAGTTTTTAGGGAATTAGTAGTAGTGCGATCTGAAAGTAAGGTGCTAATACAAGGGTTAGGTGGGCGGCAGAGTTAAGTGCTGTTTTTAGGATTTGCTTAAATATTCCTATATAGCTCGCCAGAAAAGTTTTGTCCCTGGAATTAATCAGGGGCGGCTCGTGATAACTGAGACTAACTAGAGACTCATACGGACAAAACTTTTCTGGCGAGCTATAATCAAATTGATGAAGTAACATATGTGACGTAATAAAGTTACAAGGAGTTACGTAAAAGACATGCCTACGGTCAGTATAAGTAAAGCAGCTAAATTAGCTGGTATCAGCCGAACCCATTTTTATAGAAAGTACCTGAACAATGGAATAATAAGCATTTCGAAAGATAAGTTAGGTAAACCATTAATAGATACATCTGAACTCATACGTGTATTTGGCACATTACAGAAAGATGATAAAAATATTACATTAGGTGACGTTGAGACTTTACGGATTTGTAACACCTCGGAAGCTATATTTCTTGAAAAAATTAAGGGACTAGAAAACTTGCTAAAAGCGAAAGAGGAAGAATTAGATAGCTACAGAGATCGTGAAAAAGCGTTATATAGGCTTTTGGAGCATAAACCACAAAAGAAAAGCTGGTGGTTATTTTGGCGATAACGTAAGAAGTGGATTGTTTAATAAATAAATCTGAGAGACAATATATTCGATTTAAATTATAGGCGTGCTGCCTAGGTGAATGAGACCTAAACAGCACTAACCACAATCAACCTAACAGGAAGGCTGACCATGGCTGAGCAAAGCTTAGAGTATTCTTTATCTTCTTTGAACCCCTCTTTTTTCAATAATTATGACACCATCATAGATAAATTAAGCAAAGTTCACGCTCTAATACATGTTGCTTTATCAGAACATTTTTCTCAGTGTGATCGCTTAATTGTCCATGAGTACTTGTCTACCTTAGAGGATTTAGTTATTCAAACAAAGGAAGTGGTTAATGAAACTTTGATAAGGTTAGAGAAGGAAATTGTAATCAATTTAGCTAAAAGATGATTATTTTATCGAAGCTAAATAGCTTGATTGCTGATTTCAAGCTATTTAGCAAATTTAATTTTATGGAGTAATAGAATGAAAACATGGGAAGATCACCAGAAAATGCTGAAAGAACTAGAGAGGAAAAAAATGGAAAGTTCACCAGAGGCAAAAAAAGGGACTGAGTTAGCCTGTAAGCCTATGGAGCTGACAAGATACCGAAATGAGAGAAATTTGATGCTATATCCTGTTTGCTCAACTTCTAAATCAAAAAGGTTAAAGACTATAGATTATAAATCATCAGATGGAAAAAGATGGTTAAAGGTTAGTGCTAATCATGACTTTGGCATGGTAAAGATATGGGATTTTGATATCTTACGTTTTGCTTTATCTAAAGCGGGAGAGATTTCAAGGATAACAGGATACTTCCCAGGTTTTGTAGAGTTTACTGCTTATGAATGTTTAAAAACTATAGGGCGTAGTGTCGGTAAAAACTATAAATGGCTTGAACAAGCTTTAGCAAGGCTTGCTAGTACTACTTACTCTGGAAATATTTTTAGAGACGAAGAAAAGACTACAGAAATTTTCACATTGGTAAGCATTAAATATATGAAAACAGATAACGAGAAAATAGATCGTATTCGAATAATTTTTAATGAACGTTTAATCGATTCTATTAGATATTCAAGCGGATTGTTATCTATTGAGGAAGAAGTATTGCACGAAGATGCTGGAATTAAAAAAAGGTTACTTGAGTTAGTCAAGATTAGTAAGGGAAGCGCCAAAGAGTGGATTGTTGGGTTAAAAAGACTACAAGCAATGTGTGCTCATGATGGCGAATTAAAAAAATTTAAAAGTTTAATTAAGAGCTATGATCTTCCTTGGAAGTTAAAGGTTATTAAAACTATTTCTAATAATGAGAATATTTGCTTTTTTGATTGAAACCGACTATCTCACCGTAGGGCACCGACTATCTCACCGTAGGGCACCGACTATCTCACCGTAGGGCACCGACTATCTCACCGTAGGGCACCGACTATCTCACCGTAGGGCACCGACTATCTCACCGTAGGGCACCGACTATCTCACCGTAGGGCACCGACTATCTCACCGTAGGGCACCGACTATCTCACCGTAGGGCACCGACTATCTCACCGTAGGGCACCGACTATCTCACCGTAGGGCACCGACTATTTTTTTTTAATTTTTAAAATCAAAAACTTATGAAGCTTTTTTTGCCGGTAAAAGTATTTAAAAGTATATAAAAGAAATATAAAAGGGATTCGTTAGCATAAGGAGTTCGCTTCGCTCACAACTTTTCACATCACCTAGTTCATACTTTAACTTTGATAAACAAACCTACCTATCAGCAAAACCAATCTTTCATTTAAGTTAATCAAGATAAAGTTAAGTAGAAGTTTAACATTCATCTCAAGAGCCATAGTTCTATGCCCATCCAGTTTAGTTGAGCATCTTTGTTCGCTTCGCTCACGTTTCGCACCTGGTTAGTTAGGTAGACTTTCGTGATGTTTCTTTAGAGGTGCTTACATGACCTTCGACCATAGATGAGAGAATTCACAAAAATTGGATAGTTTGTTTAACACGGAATCTGTCGCTTTGTCTAAAACCCGCTTTAACACTGGGCTACTGGCCCACTTCGGGTCCTGTAGTCAGTAAGGCTTTACAACGCCACCTATAACCGATTGATACCCAACCTCCGAACTGTAACACAAACCCCCGTACCGTATCGCACACCGACCCCATACCGTGGGGCATCAAACTGCGACTAAAGTGATATGCATCAATTCCTCCATAGTTCGCCATCAAATCCTCTACTTAAACGGCTATAAAAGGCTGCATCACATGTGATGCAGCTAATTTTTTAGCTGCATCATATCTGCATCACAATGACGCAGATATGATGTTATTTAGCATGGTTGCATCACATGTGATGCAACAAATGAACAAAAAACCTCAAAAGGTGAATAAAAAAGATGTGGTGCAGAATCACGTCACTGTGATGCAACAATGATGTATCGTGCACAAAAATGGAGATTTTTTACTGCATCGCAATTTTAGTGACTAAGTCTTTATTTATACAATGTTTTTTTCGTCATGCAACCACGTTGCGACGGGTGTGGGGGGAATTCATACGGTAATGCTGAAACTCACTAAGCTCAACAGGCTAGGTGTCCTTTTATCATTTTGTATGTTTAATATTTTTTAAGGGGGTATTTTAAAGGTTACCTCCTAACAGCTTGCTGTAATCCACTTTAAATAGCCATAGAGCCGTTTTTAGCTATAAGGTAATACCTTTGACCGATTAAATTTTTCGTGGCTCAAATCGCTTAAAAATTCGTTATAGAGGCATCTTAAGTTTTCCACAAAATCTGTGAGCAACCTTGTTGATAGGTTTAAAATTATCAACGTAAACGCTGCTTTAGATCATTGTTCAATTTTTAACCAAAGGTTTTAGCCGTTAGTTCAATAATTACTATTCTAAGCTGATAGCTATTAGCTTCGGTGCTCTACGGTACGGATTCGGAAATCGCGATGATAGCAGATCGGGTGACTTATGAAATCAAGCCGCTATAGGTAAGTAGTTGTTAATATCTAGTGCGCCATCTATTACGTGATTATTTTCGGCGCACTAGAGTTATAAATTTGTATTAGTGCGCTTTTTATATTAATGTAATAGATGGCGCACTAATACAAAAGGTATGTAAATGAATCTAATTGGGCGAACTGAAGAGATTTCGATTTTAGAAGAGATTTTTTGTTCTGATAAGCCAGAATTTTTAGCGCTTTATGGTCGGCGGCGCGTTGGAAAAACTTATCTTATTAGGCGTTTTTTTGAAGGTAAAAATGCCATATTTTTTAATGTTGCTGGTTCAAAAGGAGGAACACGCACTGAACAAATAGCACATTTTATAGAGCAGGTTGGGAAAGCATTTTACGGTGGGACATCTTTAATGGTACCCAAAAATTGGGACGCTGCTTTTAATATGCTAACTCATGCTATCGAACAGCAAGGAAAAAAGAAAAAAATAGTATTGTTCTTTGATGAACTGCCTTGGATGGCAACTAAAAAATCACATCTTCTACAAACCTTAGATTATTACTGGAACCAGCATTGGTCGAATGATAAAAGAATAAAACTTATTATTTGTGGCTCTAGCGCGTCATGGATTATCAACAATATTGTTAAAAACAAAGGAGGCTTGCACAATCGGATTACACAAAAAATCTATTTAGAACCTTATACTATTTCTGAAACCAAACATTTTTTAGAGAGCCGTGGGATTAAGCTGAAGAACCAACAAGTTTTGTTGATCTACATGGTTACGGGAGGGGTCCCTTATTATTTATCACATATAAAAAAATGGCTATCAGCATCCCAGATTATAGAGAATCTTGCTTTTACAAAAAAGGGTATATTGCTGGAAGAATTTGATAGTTTATTTTCCTCTTTATTTGATAACTCTGAAGTTTATATTCATCTGGTTAGGACTATTGCCAGCCAGCGGAATGGTATTGGACAACGTGAATTATTAAAAACTATAGGTAAGGCAAAAATGGGTAGTACCGGCATTAAAAAATTAAAAGAGTTGGAGGAAACTGGATTTATTATGAGTTTCATGCCGCACTCTCATAACCGACAAGGTATTTATTATAGAATTACTGACGAATACATACTTTTTTATCTTAAATGGATCGAGCCAATTAAAAAAACACTGCAAAGAAAATCTTTAGATCATGGTAATTGGCAAGCTATACAACAAACGCCAGAGTGGAATAATTGGCGTGGTTATGCTTTTGAGGCATTCTGTTATAAACATATTTCTGTTATTAGGAAAGCGCTATCAATTAGCCCAGATGCGATAGCGGATTCATGGCGTTATGTGCCACGTAAGGGAATGAGTGAACGCGGTGCACAAATTGATTTATTATTTGATCGTCGAGATGATGCAATTACGATTTGCGAGATAAAATATTCTGATGAACCTTTTACCCTTACAAAGGAGTATGTAGAGGTGTTAAAGCGCAAGATGGATGTTTTCAGAGAGCAAACAAGAACAAAAAAGCAGCTATTTCTTGCCTTTATTTCTGTTAATGGCATTAAAAATAATTTTTATGCAGATGACATGATTAATGGTGTAGTTGCGTTGGATGATTTTTTTGATATTTAAGAGACTTATCAATTCCTCACACGCACTGCGCCAGCTTAATTGAGGAAGCGCTGAATAATTTTTGCGTGGAGTTGATAAATGGCCATAGTGGTTTATCCTAACATAAAGCATAAGTTGCTATCGTGACTTCGTGCTTTGCAACCCTGTGCTTAGATGTAGCGGCTTGATTTCATAAATCACCGAACCTGGGTGATTTATGAAATCAAGCCGCTACAGTTAGTCTCCAGTGTAAGCACCTCTAAAAAAACATCACGAGAGTCTACAGTGGTGACCAGGTGCGAAACGTGAGCGAAGCGAACCAATGGGTTAAATTAAGCTATATGGGCTTAGAGCTATGGCTCTTGAGATGAAATATTGATCCACACCTATCCTCATCCTGTTAACCTTAAATAAAACTTTGGTTTTGCTAATTGGTTGGGTTGTTTACTAAAAGCAAAGGGTGGGTTGAAGTAGTGAAAAAAGTTGTGAGCGAAGCGAACTCCTTATATCCGCAAGAAGTGTGTACGTAACAAAGTTATTCACAGTAGGCAGTGATTAACTATAGGTTTCTTATTATAGGGACATATAGGTAATATAGCGCGAGAGTTTATGCGTAGAAGCGCGAGAGTTTATGCGTGAAAGGCCCTTATACCCGCGAGAGTTTATGCGTGGATAACTTTGGTAATTCACAGAGTTATGCACGGAGTAAACCATTATTTTTTAATATAAGTCTTTAAGTAATAAGTATGTAAACATATAAATAATTCTTCTGTTCCGTATTTGGCGTAAGTGGAACGATGGAAAATTTGATGGTGTTAAGGTAAAGGAGGTATGTGAGGTTTACTGGGCGAAAGTATAAGACCTATTTCATCATCGCCTACTTTTGCCTCTGGATATACTATTAAAACACTACGTAGTTGGTTTAAAAAATACCTTTTAAAATCTCTGCTCCTGCTGTAATCCGCACCAAATTGAATTTGGAGAGCCTCCCAAGGGATAGTGGTATGTTTCCGAAGGTAACTCATTCGATAAGTAAGCCAACAATAAATATCTAGTGCCATAGGTGATCTCTTGAGGGCTTTTAAAGCTGCTATGTCTATAGGTATGGGGAAATTAATGATTTCTTTAAAAAATTCCTCTCCAAGTTTTAAGGTGGATTCAAACAATGAAGCTTGGTCTGAAATTTTAGGATGCCACCATAAATTAGCTTGTACGACAGGTTGAACATTTTTAATAGCCCAGTTTTGGCCATCATCATAAGTGCAAGAAACCGCAGCAGAAAATAGCCTTGTCATTTGTTCACGCAACCTAGTAATTGTACCCCATCTTCCTCCTGTTGGTTTTAAATCAAGTTGGGACATGAATGCGCTTAAAGAGTCACCAAGTATAAGTTCTCTTTGCTTTGTGCGTACTGCCTCTGTAGTAAGCCATGCGATCAATAATCTAGGAATGCTTCCATAGGGCAACCCTACTTCTGAATCAGCTAAAATCGTTAATTTAAAGGCTCCATTACGTCGTTTAAACTCGTGCCCTCCCACTTTGCTATGTGGCATGGTAGCCTGTACCAAAGCCCTAGCCATGAATCCTAATGCTCCGGCCTCCTTCGCATCCCTGGCTTCAATGACTAATGCTTCTGAAATTAGTTTATTTAGGTTTTTACTGTTCATTTGCGCTTTCATATAAGACTAAACCTATATAAGTAAATATTTATTTACTCTAGTAAATAGCTACAGTCCATCCGTCGGATTTTTCGAGGGGATGGGCGTTCCCACCATTATCAGAATTTAGTTCTGCTCAACTCTTCTCTTGGAGGTGATCTAATCCTTTCCATTTAGTTAGCTACTTAGTCACTTTTCTTAGCTAGCTTACCCTCTACTTCCTTCCACAT
Source organism: uncultured Gammaproteobacteria bacterium (assembly GCA_963817645.1). Classification (GTDB taxonomy): domain Bacteria; phylum Pseudomonadota; class Gammaproteobacteria; order UBA6002; family UBA6002; genus UBA6002. Next base: position 20,228 of record CAWFQC010000053.1, read on the forward strand.
CTCATCAAATATCTGCCGTATGTCTGTAACCAGGTCACTTAGTATCGATAAATAACAATGAATAACTAATTGCTCGCACGTAGCAAAATGATCAGATAGTGCCACCATAGCAAGAGCATAAGCTTTGTTCAGGTTATCTGTCAGAAGGTCATAGGAATTTATAGAACAGTTTAAAGAAGATGAAGAATATTCTAAGCTGTGCTTAGCCATAGTCAGCCTCCGATTAAGGTTGGTTGTGGTTAGTGTCGTCAGGTGTTTCTGTCACTTGGCGGCACGCTTTTAAAAAAATTACGCTCCTATTCTCCCTCAGAAAAATAATTTATACAACGGATTTAAAGATAAGTGACCATCACCTTTTTAAATTCTATTTCGACCAGAAAAGCAAACTTCTCATAATCTTCCTTAAAGCTTTTTATTTAACCCTGTTACCCTTTCTTACATAAATTTATTTTATCCTATCCTGATGGTTACCCATCTTCGTCTTTCTCTTTGTGTACTATCTAAAAAATAAAAACCCTTCCTTGCGTCATTTGGAACAAGTGCGCACTTATAAGTCGCTATCGCGACTTCGTGCTTTGTGCTAGGATGAACCCTATTATGACTATCTATCATCTGCCATCTGCATGCTTTTCGGGGCCAGTCAGGATACGTGTGCAGTTGATGCATTTGATAAATCAAACACGGCTTTATCCATTATCTGGCGTAGGTTTTCAGGTTTCTTGATTAAATCCAAAATGTATTCCCCAAATCGTTTAATATGCTCTGTCATGTAAGGGCTTAAGTTGCTCAAATCTTCAGCCGTAAATACGTATCCCTCCTTCTGTAATTCATGACATATATTTGTAATGTCGATGACATTTTGTAACATGATGCAATTTGCAATTAGATCGTTATATTTTATCGCTTTTTCCATTTCATCAGGATCATTAGATACAACCAGGTAGCGTGATCCAAATCTGATCCAATCTTCCAATTTATGATAAGACTCCACCTTATTTGTAGTGTCAGTAATCGTTTGGCGAAGCTTTTTATCAGAGATGTATTCCAGGAGGAAAGTAGTGCGAATCACCTTGCCTAACTCTTGGAATGCCTTATACAATCTGTTCTGATTGTTGTATGAATTAAGCTTAGATAGCATAAATGCAGAAGACACTTTACCCTGTTTGATGGAAATAATAACCTGCATTAAATCCTGCCAATGGGTGTGCAATAGGTCCCAATCAATATCTGAATCACAAAATAATGCATCAATATTAGCGTATTTTATATTTTTATCTACCTTGTACAAATTCAATCCTTTCCAATTGCGGATCCTTGGCATTAATTGAATGCCAAACAAGTGTGCAAAAGCAAAAACAGGTAATGATTGCCCTTGCGTATCAGCATGCACAATATTTGGCTGCACTTCTGATGCATTTTGCAGTAATCCATCAATAATGTGTATGGCTTCCCAAACCCCGCATGATATAAAAGTCGAAAAGAGTGCAATATAATTATCAGCAATGTGTCGATAGGCAACACCGCCTTTTTTACCATATCGCACATGATGCTCAGCAATCATATTATCATCATAAATGTCTTCAAATGTTCCATCCACCCCAACACGAATCCCAGTCCCCCATGCCTTTAACAATGGAAATTGGTTCAGGCAATCCACAATATGTGTGATGGCTTTTGTCAGTGATTTTAAGCTAATGTGTTTCTTGTTAATCCGCGATAACGTACGTGCTTCAATTTCAAAACGTACATGTTTTGCAGTTTGGGTTGGGCCAAGACCGGTCCCATAGCAAAATGTTGCGATGATATATTTGGCAATGGCATCGGTTAATTTATCTTCTGTGCCTTCGATAAGGCCAAATTCATGAGCCCACCCGGTATGGTGATGTCCAAATGATAGAATATCGAGCAATTTACGATCGGGCATCCTTTCACGTACAAGATTTTCTAGTTGTGCCGCACTTTCTGTTTTAGGCTTTGGCTCATATTTTTTCAGAACCGGTCGGCCATCGTCATTAATCACAAAATCAGGAATGTTGTGATAATTTTTGTCCACATGTTCTGCTGTTTTACGAAGCTTTAATTTCAAATTGCCTAAGAGTTCGGTTGGATTATTAGCAATACCAACTTCCTCACAGAACGCATCTAAATAAGGTAAGCATTCATCCCATGGTAATAATTCAGAACGATAATCGGCATATTCTCTAGCGCCAGGTGCATAGACGTCTCCTGAGTTTAACCCTTTTGAGATGAAATCAAAGATGCAGCTCTCCAGCGCTTTTCGATTGATTTTACGATTTTTAGCACTGCCTGTAAAAACACGTTTTTGCCAAAAATGGGTTATGAATGGCAAAGCAATATCATTGTCGATAAATTTTGATCGTTTTGTTTCATTATTTAGAATGTATTGCATAGCCATTATCAATTTATCGTCTTGAGTTGAGCTGTTTAGTTGAAGCGCCTTCAAGATCTTGAACAGTAATGCTCGTCGTTTTTGAATCTGTTCTGGTAAAAAGATTCTATATTCCTTGCCATGACTTGCCAAAATATCATTACATTTGCTATCAATTAGATCGAAACCACCTGCGTCAATGATCGTCTCGTGAAATGTCTTTGCAAAGAGGCAGTAATTTTTGATTGAGCGCCCATCGTCGATGATTTTTTGAAAAAGCTCAATCACATTACACGTATCGTCTTTACTACTGTTCAATTTCTTTTCTAATTTGGTTTTTGCTTGCTTGTGTGCGATGGCGATCAAACGGCAAAACATTTTAGCCAAGACATCTTTCGTAGTAGATTGCGCTTTAAAGATGAGTGAGGCAATTAGTGTATACCGTTTAGCTTCACCGATATCCATCATATCATCCGCTGTCATTGTTTTAGCTTCTTCAGCGAACTGATCAATCTTAATTTTAGTGATTCCTTCAAGACACGAGAGTATATCACCCAATGACATAAGCCAATGGAAATGGTCAAGAAATTTGTGGAATTTATTGACGCTGGGTCGTTGTGGCATACTTTTTACCTTATTGAATAAGGTACGTTGCTCATCACCCTGGCGAACCAACAGATTGTCCAGGGTAACTTGATGATTTCCGGCCACTAATCGTTGCATGGCTCCTCGAAAGATCTTGTTATTCACATGATGACGGGTGTGACGCACCAAGCGATTTAAACGATAAAAACTGGGGAGTTCAAAATTTGCCTGCAATAGTTTTTCAATCACGGCATTGATAATATCGGCGATGTTATTCATGGAATGCGATATCTCATAAGAAGATTGAACAGCTAATTTCATCCCAGGATGTATTTTTTTGCCGTCGATATATTCCCATCCCCATTGTTTAACATTGAGAAATTCACGAATTTTCTTGCGATGCCGATATTTGGTCATTTTATCGCGATAACCAGGAGTCAATCGGTAATGGCATTTCAGTAATTGCCGAATGTGCATCACCACTTCATCCGGAATTTCAGTTAAGTTTACAAAGTAGCCCAGCCTTTGAAATGCTTTGAGTTGCAAAGCGAGATTAAACTGTGACTTTTTTGTGTTAGCTGCTTGCTCAATCATGAGTCGCTCAGTTTGGGGGATAGAATAATGACGGTTTAGTTCAGCTTGCTTAATTTTTTTCCTTTGCGGAAATCGGGGATAAGCGGTTTTTTCAATTGATGACATGAATGGAATTCTCCGAGGCTATTCCAAAAACACGTGTTTTTGGTGCATCATGTTTTAGTATTGCTTTTTATAGTAAAACCGGCGAGAATTTCATTCCAAAATTAGTTCCATAACAAAACGTGCCAAAATACACGAATATTCTTATTTTTGGAATACTTTTTAATGCCAGGGGGTTTGTGTGAAGTTTGGATATGCCCGTGTGTCTACCCCCGCGACAATCTTCCAATAAACGAGGTTGATTATTTTCAGGTGGTGAACCAGGTAAATAAGGAGAAACTCTAAATATAACAATTACATTTTCTTGTTCAATTTCAACTTGTTTGATTAACGCTTCAAAAATATTTCGTTTCATTTGCCAATCTACGTTCTCTAATTTTTGCTTAACACTTGTAGAAAAAACCTCTAATTTCCCTATTAATAATTGTAATTCTGATTGTTGATTTTTATTATCCATTTGTTGAAATAATTGTTGTTCGATATTGAAAATTCTCTTCTTATAACTTTTAACTCGAGGTTCAAATTCTGATTTTTCAATAACACCCTCTGCATAACTATCAATTAATCTCGCAATACAATTTTCAATTTTTTTCTTTTCATCACTCAACTTAGTACATTCATTTTTGCTTGATTTATTTTCTAATTCATCCATTCGACGAGTATATTCTTTTTCTAAAAAATAAGGATTATTTAATAAATTTTTTACTTCGTCCCAAACAACCTTTTCAAGCATATCTGCATATATTGATCGAGTATTACATTTTCTCTCGCGATTGGCATAGACTCGAGCACCTCCACACGTATAATAATTATGCTTACGTTTGCCTGTTGCTGTGTTTCCACAATAGCCATAACCACATAAATTACAGACTACTAATCCTTGTAATAAATAGCGTGCACCAGTTAGCCTTTGTCGTTTCAATTGCTTATTTTCCTCTAACTGTTCTTGCACAATTTCAAATAAAGATTCGTCAACAATAGCTGGAACGGGTATAAAAATCCATTTCTCCTTAGGGGTGCGTTCGACAGACACACTTGTTTTGGATTGTGTAGGCTGTCCCTTGTTAGGTCTTAAACGCGCCTTCTTGGGAACGCATTTTGTTTTACCAAAGGCTGCCATACCTTTATAAGCAGGATTCTTTAGCAGACGATATACACTGCCTCGATTCCATCGAGTCTGTTTTCCTTTCGGCGTGCGAAAACCCATTTCAGTTAAACGGTTAGTTGCAGCATTAATACTCATGCGGTCTTGTCCAACCCAATAAAAAAGTTGCCGAATCACATTGGCCTCTTCTTCAATGATATCATAAACGACAGCACCATTGTCTCGCTTGGCAATATAGCGATAACCATAAGGTGCACCTGA
>CAWFQC010000054.1:0-45009 GCA_963817645.1 uncultured Gammaproteobacteria bacterium
GCCTGTGGGATATCCAAAGTCTTCAAAGCCGAGGCGAATTGAAGGGGCATATGAGTGGTGTTACTAGTGTCGCCTTTAGTCCCGATGGCAAATGGGTAGCTTCTGGTAGTATGGATCGTACGGCGCACCTGTGGGATACTCAAAGCCTTCAAAGCCAAGGCGAATTGAAGAGGCATACAGATAAGGTTAATAGTGTCGCCTTTAGTCCCGATGGCAAACGGTTGGCATCTGCTAGTAGCGATAATACGGTGCGTCTATGGGATCCTCGAAGCCTTCAAAGCCAAGCCAAATTGAAGGGGCATACGAGTTGTGTTTGGAGTGTCGCCTTTAGTCCTGATGGCAAACGGTTGGTTTCGGGGAGTTTTGATCATACGGTGCGCCTGTGGGATGCCCAAAGCCTTCAAAGCCAAGGCGAATTGAAGGGGCATACAGATAAGGTTACTAGTGTCGCCTTTAGTCCTGATGGCAAACGGTTGGCTTCGGGGAGTTATGATCATACGGTGCGTCTGTGGGATGCCCAGAGCCTTCAAAGCCAAAGCGAATTGAAGGGGCATACAGATAAGGTTACTAGTGTCGCCTTTAGTCCCGATGGCAAACAGTTGGCCTCAGGCGGTAGTGATAAGGCGGTGCGCCTGTGGGATACCAAAAGCCTTCAAAGTCAAGGCGAATTGAAGGGGCATACGGGTGATGTTACAAGTGTCGCCTTTAGTCCCGATGGCAAACGGTTGGCATCTGCTAGTCGCGACAATACGGTGCGCCTGTGGGATACTCAAAGCCTTCAGAGCCAAAGCGAATTGAAGGGGCACACGTGGTGTGTTGCTAGTGTCGCCTTTAGTCCCGATGGCAAACAGTTGGCTTCAGGCAGTTGGGATTGTGCGGTATTTTTATGGACAAAAATATCCGATGTGTCTTCGTCACAAGAAAAATGGGCGCTGATATATCGCTTTGCCAACAGCACAGCATTACTGGCACCTCACGCTTTTCTTAAAGGAGCAAAGATTTCGGAAGAGAATTTAGTGCTGCTAAAACAGTGTGGCGCAAATGATGATCAAACCCCAGACTATCAAAATAATCCACATGTTTTCTGGGCAAAGCAATGGATTAATGATCCTATCTCCACTATTCCCACCGTAGCACATCTAGAAACAGGAGAAAAAGAGTCATTGTTGTATCCGGATCAAGAAGGATTATATCCGTTAGTGGCGGCAATATTCCTTAATCCTAATTCATCTCAACCTCAAATAGAAGGGTTAGAGTTAAAGTCTCCTAGCTCGCTTGTTGTCATGTCACCCAAACTTGCTACGTCGCTACAACCCAAAACCGATACACCACAAAAGCTATTAGAATTAGGCAATCTCAAAACCATTTCCCAACAGCCTGTATTACCGTTCTCTGCAATAAAGCCTCTTGAAAACCGGCGTATTCTAAAGGCAAAACGGTTGCTAGAACCTAGAAAGCTGAAAACAGAAGAACTAGGAAAGCCGTTTCCGTTTCAGCTAACAAGAGTATCCCTTGAGCAACCTTGGCTAAATACACTGGGTTACCTCATCAAAGACTTTGCTGTACCACTTACAATAGAAAAAGTGAAAACCCTGCACTTAAATCCTCTAGAGGAAGATCATTTAAAAGATTGGCTCTGGTCATTTGTTGAACAATCTAAAGTGGATGAAAAGGTAGCACTAAAGGCATCACTTGCTATGACAACCTTAAATGCGATGGGGGTAGCTTTCATCGGAAAATATGGGGATTTATCGGGTGCGAGAATTCGAGGAGCTGACTTAAGTGGCGCATTGTTATCTTGTACTTTATTTAAAAAAGCAGATTTACGAGGGGTTATTTTAACAGGTGCTTATATGGGTGATGCTGACTTTAGCCAGGCTAATCTCATGGGGGTAAAATTTGGTGAATTTCCCGCGTTGTCCTGTAGTCAAAGTGTCGAATGTATTTGCTATAGCCCAGATGGACACATGATAGCTGTAGGAGGAAGAGATAACATCATTTTGTACCGTAAAAAGTTAGGTTCCTTTGCATCTAAGGAAAGTGAGATTTACGAAAAGTTGAGCGAATTGAATGGGCATAAGGATAAGGTTAATAGTGTCGCCTTTAGTCCTGATGGCAAACAGTTGGCTTCGGGTAGTAAGGATCATACGGTGCGCCTATGGGATGCCAGAAGCCTTCAAAGTCAAGGCAAATTGAAGGGGCATACGGATAAGGTTAATAGTATCGCCTTTAGTTCGGATGGCAAATGGTTAGCTTCGGGTAGTCATGATAATACGGTGCGCCTGTGGGATACCCAAAGCCTTCAAAGCCAAGGTGAATTGAAGGGGCATACGAATAAGGTTACTAGTGTCGCCTTTAGTCCTGATGGCAAACGATTGGCTTCAGGGAGTAAGGATGAGACAGTGCGCCTGTGGGATACCCAAAGCCTTCAAAGCCAAGGCGAATTGAAGGGGCATAAGGATAAGGTTAATAGTGTCGCTTTTAGTCCTGATGGCAAACGGTTGGCCTCGGGAAGTCGTGATAAGACGGTGCGTCTGTGGGATATCCAGAGTCTTCAAAGCCAAGGTAAATTGAAGGGGCATACGAATTGGGTTTATAGTGTCGCCTTTAGTTCGGATGGCAAATGGTTAGCATCTAGCAGTGACGATAATACGGTGCGCTTGTGGGATCCCCAAAGCCTTCAAAGCCAGGGTGAGTTGAAGGGGCATACGAGTATTGTTACTAGTGTCGCCTTTAGTCCCGATGGCAGCCGGTTGGCATCTGGCAGTGATGATAATACGGTGCGCCTGTGGGATGCCCAAAGCCTTCAAAACCCAGGCGAATTGAAGGGGCATACGCATTGGGTTAATAGTGTCACCTTTAGTTCCGATGGCAACCGGTTGGCTTCGGGTAGTTATGATAATACGGTGCGCCTGTGGAATCCTCAAAGCCTTCAAAGCCAAGGCGAATTGAAAGGGCATATGCATTTTGTTACTAGTGTCGCCTTTAGTCCTGATGGCAAACGGTTGGCCTCGGGAGATTTTGATGATATGGTGCGCCTGTGGGATCCCCAAAGCCTTCAAAGCCAAGGCGAATTGAAGGGGCATACGAGTACTGTTACTAGTGTCGTCTTTAGTCCCGATGGCAACCGGTTGGCTTCGGGTAGTTATGATAATACGGTGCGCCTGTGGAATCCTCAAAGCCTTCAAAGCCAAGGCGAATTGAAGGGGCATACGCATTGGGTTAATAGTGTCACCTTTAGTTCCGATGGCAAACGGTTGGCATCTGCTAGTCGCGACAATACGGTGCGCCTGTGGGATATCCAAAGCCTTCAAAGCCAAGGCGAATTAAAGGGGCATACAGATAAGGTTACTAGTGTCGCTTTTAGTTCGGATGGCAAATGGTTGGCTTCGGGTAGTTATGATAATACGGTACGTCTGTGGGATCCCCAAAGCCTTCAAAGCCAAGGCGAATTGAAGGGGCATATGAGTAGTGTTACTAGTGTCGTCTTTAGTCCCGACGGCAAACAGTTGGCATCAGGCAGTTCTGATAATACAGTACGTCTGTGGAATCCCCAAAGCCTTCAAAGCCAAGACGAATTGAAGGGGCATACGGGTGGGGTTAATAGTGTTGCCTTTAGTCCAGATGGTAAATGGTTGGCTTCAGGCAGTAGTGATTATGCGGTATTTTTGTGGACAAGAACGTCCGATGTACCTTCGTCACAAGAAAAATGGGCGCTGATATATCGCTTTGCTAACAACACGGCATTACTGGCACCCAACGCTTTTCTTAAAGGAGCAAAGATTTCGGAGGAGAACTTAGCATTGCTAAAACAGCGCGGAGCAAATGATAATCAAACCCCAGACTATCAAAATAATCCACATGCTTTTTGGGCAAAACAGCGGATTAATAACTCTATCTTCATTATTCCCACCGTAGCATATCTAGAAACAGGAGAAGCAGAAAAACGAGATAATAGTTTCTTATAGCCGCTTGAAGTTTTGCGCGTCTGCAACCGAAGATACCTGCTCGCAAAATATTTCCTCACAACCTAAAGCTTGGAATTCTGCTATCTGAGTCTCAAAGCCAGCTATTTGGTTAACAGTTAAGGTTCTCGCATAACCAACATTGATTCCTGACTCACAACAGTCTAGAAGTTGTGATAAAATTCCTATTATATTTGGAATATGGCTTTATTGATAGGGTTTTGATAATGTTTAACCTCACTCATTAGGGCTAGCTCTATTGATAGGCATTCAACTATCCAGGGATTAAAGGAAAGATTAAGATGCCCAATCTTCATCTTGACGTCAAATGAATAGGGAAATATTTGACCAAGGGTGCTGCCCAATGGTGAAGTTGGAATTGAACGTCATCTTTATCAAACTGCCAAAGGAGGAAGCACATTTTGTCCATTGGAGCGAGACGCTAGGATTATATTAACATCGACACCATGATTTGCTTCCCAAGTTATCTTGTCCGCTTATGACGAGGTAGTTGATTACAAATTCTGATATGAGGTATTCTAAACCACTACCGCTTTATTTTCCTATAGGTAATATACTATGATGTTTAAAAGTATCTCTAGCTTATTTGTAACCCCTCATGCGAGTAAACAATCCTTTCTTTATAAACATTCTTTGTTAGATTTAACCATAGGGCACCTTTCTAATAAATGGTTTAGTATAGAAAGCAATAGTAAAAAGAAGGTAACAAGAATGGAACCGCTGCCAGTTGGTTACGACAATTTTCGAGAGGTGATTGACGAAAAGCTTACTTTTGTCGATAAAAGTTTATTTATTAAAGAGTTCTTAGATGATAAGGGAACCAAGGTTGCTCTAATTACACGCCCTCGCCGTTTTGGTAAAACGCTTAATTTATCCATGCTGCATCATTTTTTTGCCACTGAGGTCCATGGTAAACCCACAAAGGAATTATTCTCTGGATTGAAGATTATGCAGCAAGGCCAACAGTATCTACAACATCAGGGTAAGTATCCTGTAGTGGCATTGAGTTTTAAAGATGTGAAAGACGGGAAATTTGAAACTGGCTACACGAATCTATGCGATTTACTAAGCCGCACTTATGAGGAACATGTATTATTGTTGGATAGCCATAAAGTCACAAGTCAGCGGAAGAAGATTTTTGAAGCAGTGCTGAATGGAAAAGCAAATAAATCACAGATTAAATCTTCTTTGTTAGATTTAACTAATTGTTTATACCAGCATTATGGCGAAAAAGCTATCTTATTACTTGATGAATATGATACTCCCATTCAATCAGGCTATATGCATGGTTATTATGATAAAATAACCGAGGTCATGCGACATTTATTTAGTGCTGCACTAAAAAGTAACCCTTACCTTTATCGTGCCGTGCTAACTGGTATTTTACGAATCTCAAAAGAAAGTTTATTCTCAGGATTAAATAATCTAGAGGTGTACTCATTACTTCGTTCCGAATATAGTCAATACTTCGGGTTTACAGAAGAAGAAGTAGGGCTGTTGCTCAAAGAAAGCGGTTTAGAAATTAAGCTAGAAGAAGTTCGGGAATGGTACAACGGTTATCAAGTGGGCAATACGATTGTTTACAATCCCTGGTCAATTGTGAACTGCATTAAACGTAAAGGATTATTGCAACCCTATTGGGTCAATACCAGTGACAACATTCTTGTTAAGGATTTGCTTACCCGTTCTAGTACAAAATTTAAACATGAATTTGAATTGTTACTAGAAGATAAAGTCGTTAAGAAATTTATTGATGAAAATTTTGTATTCTCTGAGCTAAAAGCAAAAGAGAAAGAAGCATCTTGGAGTTTATTATTAATGACAGGGTATTTAAAAGTTATCTCCTCAGAGGAAACATTACAAGGCACACTATGTCAATTAAAAATACCCAATCTAGAAATCAGGAATCTGTATCGTAACATCATCGAACTATGGTTATCCAATGGCAAAGGTCTTGAATGGTACAATGAATTTTTGAATCATTTGTTAACAGGTAACGTACAAGGATTCAAGGATAGTTTAAGCAACATTATGCTACAAACTGCTAGTGTCCATGATATGGCACGTCAACCTGAAGCGTTTTATCAAGGATTAATGATAGGCTTAACGGCTAGCTTAGATAAATGTGATTATGAAAAAAAATCAAACAAGGAAAGCGGGCTTGGCCGTTATGATATTGTGATCATCCCAAGAGATATTAATAAGCTTGCAATAATACTTGAGCTTAAAAGCGTGAAGGCTCCAAAGAAAAAAGAAAACCTAAAATTATTATTACAACAAGAAGCAAAAGAAGCCTTAATTCAAATTGATAAAAATGTATATAATTCTGAAATTGAACAACATGGTATTAAGAATGTGCTAAAAATGGGATTAGCTTTCAGCGGCAAGGAATTTCACGTCGAATCAAAACGTGAACCATCATCTGACTTACAACAAGAAGTAAATGCTTTGCAGTTGAAGCCCACAAGTAAGTGACTATTTTATCCGTAATAACCGAGAGGTAAGCATTAACACAAAATATATCATAAAATAATCCATTTCAGATATTGCTTTTAATGTATTTCACCTATTCAAACTAATGCTATAGTGACGGCCGTTATGTGATAACCAAATTGCAGCACTGATATATGCATGCAGCAAACGAAAGACTAACCATTTTAACCAATGGCATATTGTTTTGCAAAGGATTGCCAGACCATATGGTCAGCGGAAATTTCGACGGTTCTCGGTTAGCAATGGCATTCGGTTAAGGAAAATTATGGTTTTTGTAAGGCGCTAAAAATTTTAGCACGTTCAGAACAAGCTCATGGGGCTTTAAAAAATAGTACATTTTTAACTCAAACTTCCTTAACCGAATGCCATTGTCTCGGTTAGTACCCTTAAAGATGTCGATCTATGGGTAAATGCAGTTTTGGAGTGGTTGGTTGTATACGACCAACCAGCCAGCGTCTTGGTTGGCGGCACTTGCGCGCCTTCTCAAGCCCTGCTGAGTGCGCACTCAGAGTTAATTTCTTAGAATTTGAAAACTGCATTGGATGATCGTTTGGCTTTGGTTTCCACGTCGTTTCTGAGCTCATTCAACTGCTCACGGATAGTTTTTACCACATCATCGTGTATCTTCCTGCTCGGGCTTAACAAGCCTACTGCACCTCCCCAGTTCGGATCGTTTATCTGCCGATAGCCTCTACCTCTACCTCTACCTCCTCTCACCATACCGAGAGGAGAGACGGTGTCTGGCACGTGGGCTTGGTGGAGGAAATTTCGTGTAGTCCATGCCTCGGGAGTCCGATGTAATGAGGCACCTAGATAGTTTTTGTGCGCGCGCACCCTCGACCCGTCTGCGCCCCAAAGATCATCTGCTCTTGACCATATGGGACAGGCTACTTCGGTCCAGGACACCTTGCCGCCCCAATTCGGAAATCCTTCCTTCTTTAAACATTCACTATCATAAACTGCACACCAACTGGCACCGTTGTGTTTCACATACCAATTCCCCAGTTCTCCATGGGTCGCGTTCGGGGAAAGATCCGTTGGCATCATCCAATGATTCAGGTTTTCCAAAGCTTTGTTAGCATCTACTTGCGCCCACTGCTTTTCTGCTTCGTCTTTGAGTTTCAATTCTACGTATCTCACCGTTTCCAAGCTGCAACCATACACCGCCGCCACTAATGGATATAATCCATCCATGTTCGGATACAATAGTGAGGCACCCCCCGCTTCCAGCATTTTTACTGACTCTAAATCTGCTTTTAATAGCGCTTCTACCAATGGATTTTGTAGTGGATTTCCTCTCCCTCGCTCTATGTCCTCTCGCTTTCTCTGGCGTTCTCTTTCTATTGCTTTTTTGTGTTGTTTTTCTCTCTCGACAATCGTCATCAATGATTGAGCATACTTCTCGCTAAATATTGAAAGTTTTTCTAAGCTCGACTTTAATGCTATATTTTCTTGTTGAAGCAATGCTATTTGCTGTTGAGCACTTTTTTGTTTCGCTTGCAGCGGTTTCAAAAAAGGCTTTACTTTTTTGTACTGATGTTTTTCTTCCATCCAATTAGCCAAGTCTGTATAATCATTTTCTCTGGCAAGCTGTACAGGGGTTTTCTTTTCTTTGTTTTTATCTTTAATCGATGCATGCTGCTTCATTAACAGTTTTATAATGTCATTTCTTCCCAGCATTGCAGCATGATGTAATGCAGTGTTACCGTACGCATCGACTTGATTCATATTCATGCCAGGTTGGCCTAATAAAAGCGATACCGTTTTGAGCTGGTTTTTTTGTATGGCGAGCAAGAGTGTCGTTTGGCCTTTTGAATCACTGATATGGGGATTAACGAGTTGCTTGGCGTCGGTCAGTAAGAATTCAATTAACTCCACTTGATTATTCTCAATGGCTTTGAGCAATAAGTCTTCTACCTGTGCACCTGACAAGATCAAAAGTTTTAATAGCGAAAAATCATTTTTAGGATAGGGTTGATACGCCATATCCAATGCGGTTCTGCCTTGTCCATTTTTTTCATTCAGGGAAATTTTATTCTCAATCAATAGTTTCACCATCTCTTGATCTTGATTCCTGGTGGCAAGATGCAAAGCCGTGTCTTTTTGACGGTTCGTGTGGTTAATGTTGACTTGAGGGTGATTCAATAATGCCTTCACCACATCACTCTGCCCTTTTTGAATGGCAAGCGTCAACGCACTGTCTTTGGCTTCGTTCATTTTATTCAGATTCAATTGATCAGTGCACTGTGAGAGCAAAAATAACGTTAAGGGGATATTGCTGTCTTCGATGGTTCGCATTAGAAAATCATTGCCTTGCTGATCTTCATTTTGTATCGAAGCACCAAACAAAATCAATACTTTCACAATACCTGTCTTTTTCTGTGCGTACGCTTGATTGAGCAATTCAGGGGTAGCCACTGCACCCAACGATAATGCGATGTTAGCCATCCTTGTATCATTTTCTTGAACACAAAAAACCAGAAAATCTTGAAACTGGGACAGTTTCCAGTCAATTGCCTTTGCGATGCACGCTGCGCCTTTTAAGCCCAGTCGACGACTTACCATGATCAAAGATGACCGTCCATTATCCGTTTCAATGCAGGTAAGCTGCCTAATTCTGGCATCTAGCTGTGTTATGATCATCTCCAAAATCTCTAAAGAAGCCAATTCACAGGCAAGCATGAAAATGTTTTTATTTTCTTTTAACTCATTGAATAGCAAGCGACTATCTTTTTGCAGTGTTTCTTTGAATAAGTTTATTTCATTTTTTTCCATCGCTGCAATTAATCTTTGAATGAGAGACTCCGGCAAATAGGTTTGATGAGAAATATGAGGATTGGTTGCGATCTGTTTATCCAAAAAACTGACGATCATTCTTTTGACGGTACGATTGGGGGCAATCATATCGTCACTGATCGCCTCATTGGTTAACGGATCAGTCTTCTTCTGTTTAAGCCATTTGAGAATCGCTTCACGCTCATACGTATTGCCGCTTTCCACAAGTATGACAGGGTCTGTCATAATGTGAGAGGTAATTGGACAAATGATATCTTCTGGAATCTCTGATGGTTGGCTCGTTGAAGTTCGCTGTTGCATACTCTCGCATCCTTATGATTGTCGGTTGAAGTAATTTATGATTTCACTAAATAGTGACAAAAATTATCTGGCACTTTAACGTACATCTTTGCAAAAAACATTAAAGACGCCCTCTTCAAGACTGATTTAATTCTACGGTTTTTCAATGCAAGATACTATTTTAAAAAAACGGCAGTAGCGGTACCATTGCACAACATCTGCGTAGCTGGAAAGCCAAACAAGATGCCACTTCACAAATGGCAGTGAGAGAAAATCTACCCGAAGAAATCGTCATGCTTATGAAGGGGACTATGTGACCTGAATTAAATTTGAAATGATTTCTTCTGGCAAGTTTGATCGCGCTTGGCTAGACGTATTAGCTGAATGGCTATCCAAGGCATTGCATTGTAAAAACGCCATAACACTTGCAACTCCATTGAAATAATCGGCTTAATTAGGCTAGGATAAAAGTTCCTAATATAAAATTGAGATTCCCACTTTAGCAGCTTTGGGGCAGGTTACACAAGGGATTTCTATTAATTTTACGCCTAAAAGTACCGCCTTTGCTGATTCTAGCAACTTTTAAAAACATTAAGGTACTTTTTTTTCAGATCAAAATACGCTGATCTACACCCATATAAATCCTTATGGCTTATTCCTATTAGACATGAATAAACGTTTGTCGATTGAAAATTTATTTTGCATAAAATACGAATGAAGTTAATATTTTATTCGATGTTAAGATAATTTAATGACTAGCACGAGTTTCTATATCCGTTAAAGACATATGAACATGATCACAGAAGCTATCAAGTATATTGTGTGGATTATCAAACTTTTTAATGAGTAGATTAGTCAATAAAGCTTCTACGCCACGCAATAACATTTCTGGTTTACGCAATGGCATGGGTAATTCATGTAATCCCTTAAAGAGGGCGGTCGATAATTCCTGTCCTAAATAATTCATAGCGGTAGTCATATCGTCTGGTTCAATATTAGAAACAGAATATTGAATAGCTCCTTTTGCGGACTGCATATTTTTGATAGTGCGTAATCCACCAAGTTTTGCGGCTGCTTCTACATCAGCATAAATAAATGGCGCGCTTCCTGGCAAATCTATCTCAACAAGATCAACAGTTGTAGATATGAAACCTAATAAAAATATATTTATAATTGATAAGAAATTATTCTTTTGTACTATATCACTATCGACGAGCTTTTTTAATTCAAACAACGCACTTGCCATGACTTGGTTTATTTCATCTGTAATTTCACTGTCATTTGACACTGTTTTCTCCTCAGATTGTAATAAAATAATTTTTTTTCAAAAAGATTCTATATTTTAATTCGTTTTTAAGAAAGCTTATCGGAACCACCGATAAGCTTTTTTACTCAAAGTCTTTAAGCGCATCTTAATAAAGTGCTTGATTTTGGTCAATGAGCCATGCGATAGTAGACACACAGGTGGGTCGTAAACGACCCACGCTGCGGAACCCCTAAAGATACTAGCTATATCAAAGGGGCTCTAACCACAAATAACCTAAACTAAAAGAGAGGTTACTCATGGCTGGCACCACTTTATCACTTTATTGTGCTACGGCACAAAGTCCTTTTTCTTTTTATCCTCCCCTGACTCAGATGCCACCTGCTGATGCTTTCGTTCAGCAAGTACAGGCAAATGATTTTACCCCATGCATACCCTCGGCTGTCCATGAGCTTTTGTGGGCGTTGGGTAGTGTCATATCTGATCAGAGGATTTTAATTTCCACAGAAAAAGGAAAGTTAATTTAGGCAGAGGGGGTTAAGGCAGGATTCGTGTTTGGATCCTGCTTTTAACTTTAAAAGGCTAATCGTTGGCTCCCCTCTGCTAGGCATGGCTTTTCCTGAATTCTTTCTATTCGCTTGCTATGGCTAAGGTGGAACTTCCGATAACAAGGAAATCACTTTATGTATAACTCCTACCCTGTACAAAAAGAAAACTATTCTATTAAGTGCCTTCATGTTATAGAAGGTGATCCCCCTTATCCTGAATTCGCACTGAACATTAAAAAAATCCTTGCAGATAAAATGTATTGTTTCTTTATGCTGTCAGGAGACAAGTAATGGGTCTTTACGGTAAAGATTTAATTTCTACACAAGATTGGAGTATGGATGAATTAATCACAATTTTAAATACTGCAATTCAAATGAAGCGTGATCGCTTTCACCCTAAATGGGCACATCTTTTCAAGAATAAAAATTTTCTCATGTTATTTTACAGCCCTTCCGTGCGAACCCATCTTTCCTTTACTGCTGCCGCAACCGAATTAGGCGGGCATGCGCAATACATGGCACCTCACTCTATGGCAAGACTCAAATCTAAGATCAACGCAGGCGAGACCATCGAAGATGTTGCAAAAGTAGCATCCAGCTATATGGCAGGCATGGGTATCAGAATCATGGAAAGCGCCCTGTCTTATTATGGTGAAGGCCATGCCTTGATCAGAGAATATGCGAAATATGCCAATGTCCCTGTCATCAATATGGCCGATGATATGTGCCATCCCTGCCAATCCTTATCCGATATCTTAGGGTGGGCAGAATGGTTCTCTGATGGATTAGACAATATCAATTTTAAAGCCTTAAGAGGAAGAAAATTATTGCTCACCTGGGGGCAGGGCGCTTTAGCCAGATCCTGGAACAGCCCTCAAGGTTCTTTATTATTAGCCAGTCGCTTTGGCATGAATATTACCTTAGCAAGGCCAGAAGGCTATGATATGGATCCTCATTACTATGATCTAATTCAAACTCACTGCAAAGAAAATTCAAGTAAATTTGAAATCATCGATGATCCGGTTAAGGGCTATGAAGGCGCTCATGTTGTCTATAGCCGAAATTGGATATCCCCTCAGGCTTATCAGCAGGGCTGCTTTAACAAAGAAAGTGAAATCAAAAAAGCCATCACCTACACCGATTGGATCACGACACAAGAAAAAATGAAAAAAACAGACAAGGCTATTTTCACTCACCCCATGCCCGTAGACAGAAACCGTGAAGTAGAAGATGGCGTTGCAAGTAGTTCTCAGTCCGTTATTTATAACATCGCAAGCAATAGATTACACGTTCAAAAGTCAGTGCTCGCTCATACCATGGGAACAATTTTAGAGGATTGAAATATGGTGCTCAAGCATAAGAAAATATCTCAGTTAAAAATCATCATCCATAAACAAAAGAAAGAATTGTTGCGTTTAAGTGAATTGGAAAAATTATTGGAAACTCTCCTTGATTTAGTGGCGGGGATTCACTGGTGGAAAGATAAAGCAGGGATTTATCGTGGATGCAACCAAGCCATGGTGGAACAATTAAGGTTAGCTTCTAAAAATGATATCATCGGAAAAAGTGACTATGAGTTACCCTGGAAGGATCAAGCGGCGTTGTTGATTGAAAATGATAATCAGGTCATGCGAGAAAATAAAACCCAAAAAGGCAAAGAAGAACATGTGAGCACTTTAGATGGAAAAATGCAGACCTTCCTCGTGGCCAAAACGCCTTTATACAATGCCCAAGGTAAAGTGATCGGCACGGTTGGAAATTCCATCGATATCACTGATAGGAAAAAAATGGAAGAAACGTTGTGTGCAGCTAAAGAAGCAGCAGAAGCAGCTAATAAAGCCAAAACAGAGTTTCTGGAAAACATGCGCCATGATTTCCGCACACCCTTAGTGGGTATTATGGGCTGCGCCGATGCGATTAGAAAAGACATCGACAATCCTGAAAAAAAGGAAGTTGTTAAGGAATATGCCGATGATTTAATGACATCGGGTCATGCGTTATCAACCTTACTGAATGAAGTGTTAGACATGGCCAAAATGGCAACAGGCACGCCCCTTGTTAAGAAAAAATTTGATCTAAGAGAAAAGTTGACGCATATCGTTGACCTTAACCAATCCAGAGCCCATCAAAAACACCTTATGCTCATACTCGAACAGGATGAGGCTATTCCTCATTATTTAATCGGAGATCCCATACGTATACAACGCATGGTATTGGAGCTGGTAACCAATGCGCTTAATTTTACAGAGAAAGGGTATGTCAAAATAGCAACGAAACTCGCTCAACAAAACGGGAAAAATATTATCATCAAAATGAGTGTGACAGACACCGGAATTGGCATTGCTTCAGACAAACAACAAGAGGTATTTACGAGGTTCAAGCGCCTCACACCCTCTTATGAAGGGGTCTATCAGGGTGCAGGATTGGGTCTTGCGCTTGTTAAGCAATTTGCAGATGATCTAGACGGCGAACTTTATTTGGACAGTGAGCCCCAAAAAGGATCAACATTTACCTGTATCCTCCCGCTAAAAAAAGCTTTGCTGGATGAACCTTTTGGAACAGATAGTACAGTAAGCGAAGCCAATATTTCATCATTTAAAAATAATAATGAGCCACTATCTCAAGACTCAAAAAGGGAACTGACCAAGATTCTGTTAGTGGAAGACAACGCTATAGCAGCCAAGGTGGCAGCCTCATTATTAGAGGAATTAAATTGCGAAATTGACACCGCTATAAATGCAAAAATCGCTATTGAATATGCAACCACTATTGAGTACGATTTGATTTTTCTTGATATCGGACTCCCTGATAAAAGTGGTAATGAAGTTGCCAAAGAAATAAGAGAGTGGGAAGAAAAGCAGCAGCATCCGCCTATACCCATTATCGCTTTAACAGCACATATTGACTCTGAGAATAAAGAGAAGTGCTTAAAAGCGGGAATAAATACTGTGGTACCCAAGCCACTATCCAAGGAAAAAGCGTTAAAAATTTTAAAGACATTTATTGCTAAGCGATGTGTTTCAAAATGATTGTTTTAGAAAAATTTTAGCTTCAATAATCAACTTGAAATATTCTAATCTTTTTTGGATTAGCATTCTCTTAATCTATTAAAAATCTCTATGGAATGCAGGCGTAATTCTTAGCGGAAACTCTCTTATCTCGCATCAGATGTGGTGCGAATCTCTCGAATGATGCACTTTTTAGCGGCATCATTCGCGTGCATTCATATTATCATGATAATTTTTATAGCATCACATCTGATGCACAGCATCAGATGTGATGCAAAAAATAGAAAAAAATGAGTGGATTCTATAAGAAAAGTTATAAATATAGAAAAAAAAGATTTTTCTGCAAATGTGATGCACAGCATTTTATAAAATGCTGTGAGTTATCTGCATCCTCATTTTTGTAGCTAACTGTTTGATTTGGCTGTTTATTTTTTGATGCAAACCCGTTGCGATGGGTGTGGCCTGGACTCATACGATAATGCTGAACTCACTAATCTCAACAGGCTATGTGTTTTTTTATCCTCATTTTAAGTCGCTTTTTTAAGGATTTGAGTGAAATCATTTTTTAAATTCGTCTCAATTGCTGCCTTAAAATTAATTCGTTTTAGCTGAAACTTCTAGTTTGACCATGATATAGTTTTTAAGCAAAATATCTAGGAAAATTTTGTATAGAATCCGACTAGCAAAGTATCCTTATTGAGCTTCCGTCATTGCGAGCAAGGGCGCAACTTTAGTAACGATATGTTTCAATTCAAGAAGTCTATTTTTACACATAAGCAGATAGATTTTTTGCCTGAAATTTCAGACAAGAACTGCCTTAAAAAATAGACAAGTTTTTAAGTAAGTTGCATTACATATTTGGCTTAAAGATAAGACTAAAAATGGCCGAAAGGAAGATTAAAAATGTTCATATAGAGAGTAAACAAGTCGATAATTTGGTGCAGTAATTTTAGCCATCACATGACAGCTTTAAAAGGCAGATAGGCTTTTACTTTGTAGTCACCATTCGAAGGCAATTAGGTTCCAGTGTATTGCGGCAATGCATGTGCTGTGGAGTTCCTCATGCGGTAAAAATATTAGCGGCGTTCATGTTCTTATGTCTAAAGAAAATCTAGCGTGAGTTTATCACGCACCAGTGGTTAATCGACTAATTTTATCAGTGCAATCAATCAGTTACCTTGTTTTTATTTGTATACAACAAAATAATTTAATTTTATTTGAAATTTATTGCATAAAATACGATACTATATCGAGTTTATTAAAAACGTATACAACAAGGAAGTCAGTTTTGGCGACAATACAGGTCAGAAAAAGCGGTGGGCATAAATATTGGTATATCGTTGAATCCAAGCGAATCAATGGCAAACCAAGACCTATAGTACTAGCTTATCTTGGTAAGGCAGACGATTTGTTAAAACGTTTGCAAGGCTTAACAGAAGACCTGCGCCTTAAATCCTATTCACATGGAGCCGTTGCCGCAATGCTTGATATCGCAAATAAATTAAACATTTGTGAAATCATTAACCAGCATGTGTATAATACCAGAAATCACTTATCTAACAAGCCGATTCGTAATCATTTAACAGCGGGAGCCACACTTTTATTAGCGGCTATTGGACGAGCCTGCATGCCGACAAGTAAGCGTGGCTGGCGGAGTTGGGCTAAAACAACCAGCTTAGAATATTTACTCAAATGCAGCTTAACTAAATTGGACAGCCAACATTTTTGGGATATGATGGATGCTATTCCGGTTGATGCTATCGAAAAAATAGAAGAAGAGTTACTAAAAAAGGTATTTGATTTGTATCAATTGGAACAAGAAAATTTATTTTACGATACAACAAATTTTTTTACTTACATTAATACGACAAATGATCGCTGTACTATCGCTAAACGCGGAAAAAACAAGCAAAAACGCACAGACCTAAGGCAAGTTGGTTTAGCTTTAGCAGTAACACAACAAGATAAGGTCCCCCTATTTCATCTGACGTATAAAGGGAACATGAATGATAGTAAAGTTTTTAACAGTATTGTTAGTAAACTTAAAAATAGAATGGATCAATTGAAGTTACAACAGGATGAGCATACCATAGTTTTTGACCGTGGAAATAATTCTAAAAAAAATATGGCATTAGTTAAAGCAGCTCAACTTCATTATGTTGGTGCATTAACGCCTCATCATCATCAATCACTTGTGGATGATTCGTTAAAATATTTTATTTCAAATGAACAGAAAATATATAGAGATAAGCGTGTTATTTGGGATGAAGAGAGAACCATTGTGGTATATATTTCAGAGAAATTAAAAATAGGTCAAATTCGTGGTATTCAACAAACATTAGAGAAGAAAGAAACAAAATTAAAAAGCCTGCAAAGAGCGCTTAATTCGAAAAGAAAAAGTTATGAGAGATCAGCGTTAGAAGCAAAAATTATTAATATGTTAAAAGGACAGCATGTACGTCAATTAATTCAATGGACATTAAAGAGCGAAGATAAAATTTTAGAAAGCACTTGGATTTATTTTTTTAGTTTAGCACGTTCTTCAAATAACTTTTCTTTAGAGATTATTTTAACTGCATTCCTAACAGGGATTTATAATAGACGATATCATCTTGATTTTGTTATTAATCAAAATAAACTTCAAGAAATTGAAGAGCGATGTGGCTTGAGAATTCTCATGACAGATCGTCATACGTGGAACAGCGAGAAAATTATTAAAGCCTATGAAGGACAAGCAGAAGTTGAATCAGCATTTAAAAATATGAAGAACCCTTATCACCTAACATTCAAGCCACAATTTCATTGGACTGATCAAAAAATTATTACTCATTACTTTATTTGCATTATCGGTTATTTAGAATCTACTCTTTTGTGGCGACAGGCAAGACTACAAGCTGAGTTTAGGGGAACATTAGACACGCTACTGGATACACTGAATAATGTTAGATTGGGTACAGTATTGGAAGGCATAAAATCCAAAGGACGATCTAAAGCAATTTATAAATTAGAAGAAATGACAAGTGACGAAAATCAGCTTATGGAAGCTCTAAACCTGATCGATTTCCATCAGAAGCGACCCAAAATAAATGGACTTGTTGTATACACTTAATTTCGAAAAAAATCCTTTTAAAACAAAACATTATGGGTATTTTTGACTAGTGTCGTGATAAACTCACGCTAGGAATAACAAATTGTAATTTTTTCTGTTGTCCCATTTGTCCCTAGTAAAACTAGTGGCATCCCTGTCAATGAGTTATTTAACGATGTGATGGCACGCCAGCGCCATGAAATGCTTTAGAGTAACAGCATGAATGCTCTACTGTTTCAGATAAGCTTCTTACTGTTTAGAGTTTGCAAAAGTACTGCTTTGCGATTTCAGTAGCTTGTTCTTCTCTGTGCACTTGAGCATTGCCCGTTAAACCAGAAATTTTACAATTAATTTCCTGCGGTAATCTTGAAAATAAACAATGTTTATCTCGATAACCCTGGGCTAATATCCTGGCTGCCTTTCTTATTTCATGATGACTCTTATTTTTTTTAACAGCGATTTCTTTATTCCGTTCGATAAGTAAATTTTTTTATTTCTGCTTCTATTGCATTGCCGATTTGGTTATATCCAAGATTAAGTTGAGTAAGCGTTATGTTTTTTTCTAAGGCCAAAGCAAGGTGTTTTGCTCCCGCTGCACCAATTTGGTTATGCCCAAGGTTGAGTTGAGTAAGCGTTATGTTTTTTTCTAAGGCCAAAGCAAGTCTTTTGCTCCTGCTGCATCGATTTGGTTATACCCAAGGTCAAGTTGAATAAGCGTTGTGTTTTTTTCTAAGGCCAAAGTAAGGTCTTTTGCTCCCGCTGCACCGATTTGGTTACCCATAAGGTTAAGTTGAGTAAGCGTTGTATTTTTTTCTAGGGCCAAAGCGAGATCTTTTGTTCCTGCTGCATCGATTTGGTTATATCCAAGGTCAAGTTGAGTAAGCGTTGTATTTTTTTCTAAGGCCAAAGCAAGGTCTTTTGCTCCCGCCGCACCGAGTTGGTTATACTCAAGGCCGAGTCGAGTAAGCGTTGAATCATTGTTCCTCAAACGAAGAAGTGCTTCCTCTTGAATCTGCATTTAGGCTTCTCCTTTAAAAAAATAGCGATTAAACAAGATGAAAGCTTAACTGAACAAAAAAAATTCTGCTATAGCACAGGTGGTATCTTCTGTTGCAGCACGCGCAAAACTTCAGGCGGCTATAAGAGGCAATTATCTCGTTTTTCCGCTTGTCCTGTTTCTAGATGTGCTACGGTGGGTACTGTTAAAGTGTACTGCACATATCAATCGATATTCGGGTATACACAGCATAAACTCACCTATTTCACCCGTTACAAGGTAAACGGTTTAAAATTCTTCCCATTAAAAAATTCTCTGGCAAGCTGAATACCTTTTGCTTCGTTGAGTTCTATGGGCAAAGCAAATTCAGTCTCACGAGCAAGTTGAGAATCGATTCGTTTCAGATGCCTCGTCCCTGTCTCATAATTTCTCAGCAGCCTTTAGAAGGATCAGCGTAATGAAAAGTCGGAGGGAAAGCAAATGCTCTTTGACTTGGCATAAACTGCATCGATTGGCCGTAATGCTCATGCTAAGGGTCGGAAGCTTCGCTAAATTTGAGCCTGCTAGGGATGCCGGAATATAATACAAGCTCACCGAAAAACAGCTAAGATGAAATCACCTACAGAGTCAATTTGGTCCAGATATTTTGAAAAACCAATTGTGATAGAATCACTATCCTATTTTCAAAAATGAGGGTAAATGAAAAATGGATACGTCAACTGTTACACGGAATATTTTAATTTTAAAAGAGGTCCTCTCTGGTAAAACTTACGCTGAGTGTGCAAAAAAATTTAATATATCATTAGCTTCAGTTACAACTAATATACGTTCATTGTTAAAACATCTCAAAGAGCATACCGACATTAATGTCCTGGAAGCCTCCAGCTTCAGCTATGTGCTCGAAAAGAAAGAAGAAATAGAAAAGTACCTTGACAAACCCTTTCCCAAGACAATAATCACTAAGAATGCAACGGCTTACTTACAACAAAAGTTCACTAAATACTTTGCGTCTCATCCTGAGAAAGTAGCGTCCCATTGGGATGAAGTTAGGGATTCCTTTAACCGTTATCGTCAATGGCGTGATATCTTATCTATTCAACGCTGGCTTGCCTCAGAAGGATATTTAGTGGGTAATGTCGTGACAGATGCCATGCTAGATTTTGTATTTGAGACGCTGAAAAAAACGTTAAGTTCAATTAATGCCTGTGATGAAAAATATTCATTGGTGGTTAAAAAAGTAGAGCGACAGACCCACTATAAAGCAAGAGCAAAAGCCATTGTGCAGGCGGAAATAGGCGAAGGAAAGCATAGAACCACCCGACAATTTTCTATCGAGTTGATAGCCTAAATTTTGTCCATTGGTGAATGATATTCTAACTTGAACAACAACATTGACCTTTTTATATCAGCCGATGATCAGATGGGAAAGGGGAATTTAATGGAAATCCAAAAATGACAGCTAAAGGTCATTTCTTTGTCGTTTCACTCAAAGCTATTCAAAAAATCGTCAAATCTGGTGGCTTAGCAGAGGAGGTGGTGAGTTATTTAGTCTTGGCTAGACACGCTCAAGGACGGGGTCAGTGGCAGCGTTTACTTTCCACCAGTGGTGCTAAGGCTATCCATCTTAAAACTGGAATTCCCTACCGAAAAGCAACGAGATCTCTTCATTGGCTGGAGAAGGCTGGGATAATAATCCCAATGAACGAGACGATTAGACGCTCCTCACCCCATCTCCCTGAGCATTTTGGTAAAATCAAAACTCTGGCAACTACCATCCGCTGGGTACTTCACGATTTCTCTTCTGGCGTATTTCTCGCTTATCCTGAGCATTATCCCCTCGGTATTTTTCGGTTACGTTTTCGGCCTAAAGTGATGGCTACAGGGCGATGGCTTAAGTCTGAAACCAGTAAGGTTATGGCCTGGAAATCACTACTAGACAACCTGCTTGAATAACCCTTCCTCACATTTCTATTACGCCGCCAAGTCTATGTATATAATTATAAAATCGGCCGTTTGTAAACTTCAAGAGTTTAAGTGTTAAAGAGTTCAAATATTAAAGTGTTAAAGAATTCAAGAACTCAAGAATTCAAGTGCTCAAGACTTAAAGAATTCAAGTGCTAAAGAGCTAAAGAACTAAAAAGTAGAAAAATGGTAACAAGGGTAGAGATAGTAGCCGGGGGTAAAGCAGCCGGGCGGTGTTAGGGGGGCTGGGGTAACAAAATTATTGTTCCTGAGCCATTCTTTAACAGCTCCATGAACTATATTTCCTAAAAATAATTATACTGTCCAGCAAGAACCCAAGTTTTCATTGGGTTGATCAGGATAAGGGGTAGCAGAGGACAACACTTTTTCTCAAGAGCCCTGGTTTCATGATTACCCAAACTTGGGAAAACATCTTTGTTCGCTTCGCTCACGTTGCGCACCTGGCAACTCAAGATCACTCTCGTGATACTTTCATAGAGGTGCTTATATGGCCTTCGGCCATTTAGACCCCTTCAACCTTTTGCTCCAAATGATCGGAGGAATTGGGTTTTATTTTTTAGATAGTATTTCAGCATGAGGAATTAAAGCCCTGACTATCTGGTTCGCACTTAGTCGGAGGATTCCTACCATGCCAACTGAAAATCAACAAGGAGGCATCACAAAGACAATGGCATTCGGTTAAGGAAGTTTGAGTTAAAAGTGGAAGAACCCCAAAAAATGTTCGTTCTGAATTAGGCCGCTTTCCAGATAATTGCTTGGCTAACTCGGCCTTATATTGAAATCTCACTTCCTGTCAGGTTGCTCCATAGGACCCGAGGTAGGCAGACGTTCGTGATATTTCTTTAGAGGTGCTTGCATCAAATTTGAAAAGATCTTTGTGGATAATTTGACCTGAAACCTTATCTTAACCAACTTAAAATTTTGAGATGCTTATAAATCTGCGATACCTAATTTTACAAACTTTTTAAGTTTGCATCTCGCGCTTTTAAGTAAGGCCATATTCCAATACTTTAGATTCTTTGTTTTTCAGCCAGCAAGAATAACATCTGTGGCATAGGATTAAACGGCCATAAAGCGAGCGTAGAGAGATTTTTATGGCATTATCTAGCTTTGGGTGTAGCTGTTGGCAAAAAATATCGCCCTATAAGCTTTAAAATTCGTTTTACACTAAATCGGAGAAAAGATTATGGCTGCAAATGTAAATATCAAGATAGAGAGTACTTGTAGCCGCTTGATTTTAGAAATCAAGCCCCTGCTCCGGGCCGCAAAGCACAAGTCGCGATAGCGACTTATAAGTGCGCATTTGGTCCAAATGACCGAAGGAAGGGTTTTTATTTTTTAGGTTTTTTAAAAAGAAGAAAATGAAAAAAGGTAGACTCGGAGGGTCATTATTAGGAAGGGGTACTGCTTAGTCGAGATATAAAGTCCTTTGAGAGAATGCTACAATAGCTAATCTAGAAATTTTACAGGGTTGTTTATTTCAGCTAGAAAATTTAACTTTATGCCTCTGATGGTGTGCTACAGCAGAGGGTCAGATTCCTGTCTAATACAATCGATAAGTAAGTCGTACTTGATAGTAAAAAGTGGTTACTGGAAAATTCGCTTTCTTCAAAATTAAAGAATTGAATCACCTCGTTTTTCACAAAGGATAGTCTCATGGAAGCTAAAACAGAAAAAAACTTACTCCCCAGCCTCACTACACTCATACAAATTCCTTGGTCTGATCTTAAAGTGGGAGAACTGCTCGGTGAAGGGGGCTATGGCACAGTGCATCATGGTCAATGGCAAGACATTGAGGTGGCTATCAAACAGTTGAATCTGAAAAAATTAACGGACTCGTTGTTAGAAGACTTCAAACAGGAGGCGACCTTAATGGCTAAGTGTCGGTTCCCATACATCACTGAGTTGTATGGGGTCTGCACGGAGACGAATCATTTCGCATTAGTGATGGCATACTTATCGAAAGGCTCGAAAGCATGTGGGTTATTTTGATAGTCTGGGGTTTGATCATCATTTGCGCCACGCTGTTTTAGCAGTCTAATGACTTCCTGATCTAAATTTTATCCTAGTGACTTGGCTATTTTTGTCTGCGCCTTGCCTTAATCAGTCTTGCAGCCTATATGACTTTCGCACTAACAAGATTTTGTGCAAGCTGGTCTTACCTATTTTGCTAGCCATTAGTTCGTCTTCTACTCAGTAAGGCGAACTTTATTTTTAATATACCTATAGATTTACCATCATCATTTTTATAATAAAGCCCATAGTTTATTGCGTTATTTGTTATATCAGAGTTTAATATGCCAACTAAATAATGACGAATAAAGTTCAGATTTTAACCCATTGCGACTGAAATCAATAGAGAGCTGCATTATGGCCATTGCTGCTAAAAATTTAGCTCAATTAAAATCAAATTTGGTAGTTATTTCAATTATAGGAAGGATTTTTTTTCATGGCCGAGAGAAAAAGAGATTTATTGATGCCATACATTAATTGTTGGAATAAAATTTACTTTGATGTCGCTGAAAAGCTACCCAAAGCATTTTTGTTGCTTAATTCAGGTCTTGCTTATTTTGTATTTGGAGCATTGTGTTCCTTGTTTTCTCTAATAGTAGATTATTTTGTAGTTACAACTAAAAGAAAAATAGGCATATCTAAGCACCCTACCACCAAGGTATCTCCTAGTCACAGTATACCCTGTTCAGTTCTTCATCTGAAACATGGGTAGTCTATGAGTATCATTTACTCCATTGGTTAAACAACTCTGCTCTTTAAAATAGAGAGAGAATTAATAAACAGTGCCAAAAAATCATTAAACAGCCTTGTCAAGTCATTTATAAATTTATATGATAAATAAATTACTTGGTTACTCTTTGTTAATTTTAGCAAATTGAGATAATGTTTTCTCTAATCTATCAAATCGTTGTTTTGCTTGGCTGTATAGTTTGTCTGTCTTTGTTAAAATTAGTTTATGTGGTGATCCTGTGTGTTCTGTTTGATGTGTCACAGGAATACCTAATCCATCAATTACCTGATGGATATGCGCACGACGATCTTTGCCCATTGGCCATCTCATGGTTTTTACCGTATTAGATTGCAAAAATTCATCAAGCGTGACGCAATCTTGGCATTTACAAGATAATTTCTCTTTGATACACCAATCGCTTCGATTGCGTAACCCTAGATCTTTTTCTTTTTTTATTTCATTGTAAGTGTAATCAAATAATTTTTGATAATGCCATTGTTTTAAATCATGTTTATTCAATACTTTTTTAAGATGATAAACTATATCTACCAACTCAAGAGGTTGGTATAATTCAG
This sequence comes from uncultured Gammaproteobacteria bacterium, assembly GCA_963817645.1. Lineage (GTDB taxonomy): Bacteria > Pseudomonadota > Gammaproteobacteria > UBA6002 > UBA6002 > UBA6002. The sequence goes on from CAWFQC010000054.1 coordinate 23,761, forward strand.
CATTTTCCATTATATACTTTAGTAACTCACCATAGATCGAATGTTGATTAACAATAACACATGCTTTAATAAAATCCATGACTTCTTTTATTCGTTCAGCAGTACCTTCAATCAGTCTTGCACGTTTACCATTCTTTTTACACGATTCACTAGATTCTTTTATCTTGTTTAATTGATAAATAAGAAGCCAATCTGTTAATTCCTTATAACCATTTTTACTTTCAGCTAAGTTTTGTATAATTTCTGAAATTTTTTCACATCTTGAGACGCTATCCCATCTGTTTTTGGGTTCCGTCCATTTTTGAAAAATGGTCAGACACCATGGTGTTCTATAAGCATCTTGTAAAGATAAAAATAGCCCTATTCTTTCTGGGGTTAGTGCTTTTATATCAAAATTGACCATCATGGCTTGTGCTAATTGAGAGTCCTTCACATATAAAGCTAACTTAAATACTGTTGAGATAATTGATTTTTCGCTATCTCGTCGTAAATATTCAGACCAATATGGTATAAGGGAGCTTATAATTTGATGTACGCGTTCTTCTTGAGCTTTCTTTTTTGATAGGCTAAGTAGTTCATTAATAACACTTCTAGGGTCCATTTCGAAAAGAACTGAATAATGATCCTTTTTACGCCAAAGAATAATCGCTGCGCGATGGTACCAACGATCCAATGTATTGCCATAATTCCCCATGAAGCCTTCATATTCAGATCGAAATGGCTTAAATTCGTCACTTGCCTTTGTCCAGCCAATGTAACTGCTTGACACATCGCATTCCTTATAACTCAATGGGTTATTTTCTCGATCAATCCAATGTTTAAGTACTGTGCTGCTATCAACTAATTCATTAGGTTCAATATTTTCTTCATCGGATTCCTCTTCATCGTCTTCATCATTGTCCTCTTCATCGTCGTCTTCTTTATAATATGAATACCGACGTTGTCGGTAACGATATTCATAGGGATTATAATCCATTTCACAATCCCATGTTTCTTGAACATCAGCCAAAGCCATGTTAATTTCTAAATCCAATGCATCAGCTACTGCTTTAAGTACTTCTGCACGGAGACTATCTCCATTTTTTAGATGGTTCCAGGAAAGGCCACTCTGAGTATAACTGTGGTCTAAAAGATAGATGAACTTTTTAGGTACTTTGCATCGAGTTGACGTTTCTTTTGTGTCGGGTTCATTAGTAAAATAAGAGCGCAAGCTCTGTGTTACCTCATCATAGGATTTTGTTCTGCTAGGCGGTTGTACTTTTTTATCATGGTGTTCGAGAACAAGGTTGTAGGTCAATGTCACTCTGTGCCCGTCTTTGATTTCTTTCACTTCATGATGACAATCAGCATAAAATGCGATAAACGTTAATTTGTCTAAGGGGAATCGGCTAGTTTGGAACTGTTTCTTCTCACCCTGGTGGTCAATAATCAGGCTGCCGCCACGATGCTCAGATGGAAGAACAATCACTAAACTTGCCACCATGCCATCTAATTTCTCAGAATCTTGATGAGGGCTGAAAAATTGTCCTGGCTCATAAATGAGGAGATTATGTAGATTAGCTTTAAGTGTAGCACTATCTGGTAACCCTAAGTCTTTTTTGAGGATGCTAAGCACGGATTTAAGTTCTTCATTCCAAAGACTTGTATCTATCTTGATATTGCTTTTAGATATTTCCCACGCATTACGTACTGTTTTGTCCAAAAGTGTTTGATCACGCCAGCCGAATTTAGCAGGCTTAGCGTGTTTAATCAGTGTCTTGGCTTTGCGCGCAGTAAAAGGCAATTTTAGTTGACCGAATCCTTTGATTTCTATATGCAACTTATTAATGGACGCCCTTCGCAGTCCACAAAAAGATCCTTGTGCTTTAATTTTTTCGAGTGCAGTTATAATATCTTCCATAGTCTCTTTACCTATTTTCCGGTAAGAAAATTGATATTTTTACATCCTCTCTCGACTTTAGTCGAGGAAGATGTGGGTTACAGTACACATCTTGCTAGAAGTACCCAGAAAATTTTTAATTTCATCATGTTTTAAGTATGCTCATATTAAAATGGCGTCATGAAAATGAAAAGGTACCTTAAGGTGAGCGCTTAAAATCACCTTTTCCACAAAGGCATCACTAAAATTTTACTTCTTTTTTGACGGCTTTAGGTTTAGGGCATATTGGTTTAGGACAAGTACTATTTTTATCAATTTCATTAGGGATATTAAGATGAGGCATTTTAATTATTCACCCGAAGGTACCTTTTCATTTTCACGACGCCAAATATACCATTTTAATTATCCCCTTCAATAATAAACCAATCTAAATCTAGCAAAAAGACATTCTATTGCATTTTACATTCTGCTTGTTCAAGCTGCATGATAGTTTCGTTATATTCGACAACACGAGTAGTTCTTTTCTCACATGCTATTTAGCCCTTGGTGATACCCTCTCTCTGTCAGCGTGGTTGTTGGGCATTATTAACCCTCATTTTCAGAGCCTGGCCTGGCTTAAAAACTGGCACAATCTTAGAATCAATAGATATGGGTTGGCCAGTTTTTGGATTACGTGCAGTCCGCGCCTCTTTCTTTCGGGTCATGAATTTGCCAAAACCTGGAATTGTCAATTCATCACCTTTCACCAAAAGCGCTTGTAAGGCGTCAATACAATGAGTAAATGATTGTTCAGCTTGAGTTTTGGTTATATGCATACGCTCAGACAGAGCAGTGATAAAGTCGTTTTTGGTCATGATTAAATTTCCTTAAAACTTCGTTTGTGCAAATTGTAGTAGATATACATATTTCAATGAGGATATCATTTATTATTTTCAAAGTTTCCTGCTCTCGTTAATACATGAAATGATATCATTCATTGTAATACCTATATCAACTCTTTCTATAACTAAGGGTGATATGTTTTTTGATTCTGACATAGGAACAAAAGTCTGATCATTTTTTGAATTTTAACTTTTCCTTCATATCTAATATTACCAAAGGACGATGCGTTTACCTCTTTTTACCTATTTTCCAGTATGCAGTTTATTTATAAAGTTAGTTAACTCACTAAAAGAAGTGTGACTAAAATCAAATAACCCTATATCAGCAGCTTGACCTAATTTAAGACCTGGTGGTTCTTGACTAGAAATCCAAGCATATAAACGAAACTTCGCAGATTTCTTAATCGCCTTCATATTTCTAATGCAATTAATAAAGCTATCTACGCATCTCATTTCGCTATTAGTTGTTATTGATTCTAATAAAAAATCTTCTAGTTCTCCATTCTTATCTTTGCCAGGAATAACAAAAATCCCAACTTTAGGGGTTCCATGTGAAAATTCTGCGAATGACATTGGTATTGACAAACTAGTTTTTTTTAGGACATTTACTATTTCTTCAAAAACTATTTGTCCGATTTTGTCATCAGCATCTCGTATAATTGCGATTGATGTTAAATTATTGAATCCAGGACGTACATGCAAGGATTTTAGTGTTGCTGGCAAATTTTTTTTACCTTCATATATTTCAATATGGATATCATTGATATTTTTATTTTTTAGAAGTGCAAAGAAAAATCTTTCGTCATCTCTCCCCTCAACAAGGAGTAGCTTTTGTTTGCTAAACTCATGTTTTCCAGTTAAGGCATATCCAGTACCACTACAATAACCACATTTACGTGTAGTTGGTTCATTTCCGCGGTTCATTAGCGAACTTCCCAATTCAATTCGATTGAAGTATCCAAATTTTCTTGATCATAGTTAATAGCTTTTATTTCATCATTTATGCGCTCCAATCTATGAAGGCTAAAAACATTATCTTTTCTATCTTTATTAATTTGAGATGCAGACCTTACAAATTCTAAGCTATGTGTTGTAGCAATTATCTGTGCGTTTAATCTCGTGGCCAAATCAGAAATTGCCTGCCAAACTTTTGGCATTACAGAGTAATGAAATCCATTTTCCATTTCATCAATAAGTAAACACCCACCATTTTTTACTGTAGGAATTGCAAGTAAAATAGATAATAACTTGTTAATACCATCCCCCATATATGTTATAGGCATCATTGGCTTAAAGCCAAAATCTCCTACTATATTTGCGATACCATTTGCATATGAAATAGATAAATGCTTAAGCCGTGGCTCTATAATTCTGAGGGATTCTATTATTTCCTTGTGTTGTCCCATAACTTCGAGACTACTAAATCTTTGTGCATTTTCTTGAGCACTTGTATATGCATTGCTAGCTAAATATACGCTAGATGGAAATAGATGATCACCAGGAGCGTTAGCTATTTCTAGGTTATTCTGATTAATTTTTACACTGGATTCTGAAAACTCATCTTTTGAATTTGAGTAGGAAATTCTTAATACTTTATTTGAGTCTATCATAGAAATATCACCCATAAATGTTGTGGGAGATTCTGTTTTTAGAATAGCCTCCTTTTTTGGGCTAATTCTAGTCGACTCTAGAACATTAAGTATTATCACTACACTGTGATCAATTTTTTCATCATCTGTACATTTTAATTCTATTCTTTTACTAATATCCCGATTATAAAAAAGCCATCCCCAAAGATCATCAGCATTAAAAGAAACTGGAGGTAACATCCCTCGAAATGTATTTAAGCGTAGAGGAATTTCAGCATTTTTAGCACCCAGCAATAAAAAGAAAGCTTCTAGTAACGCCGTCTTTCCAACATTATTATTACCAGTAATTAAGTTAATCTTATTTAACGAGTTTATGGTAATTTCTTTAAACCCACGAAAATTATTGATAATAAAATTGTTTATCATATATTCATCTACTCTTCTATTGATAAATGCTGCTTTTTATAATTTATGTACTTGAGAGTATGAGGTTCTCTGTAAGTTATTTTTACTAGGCCCAGTAAAAAAGATTCGTATAAATAAAATCAATAACTTACAATGAACTTCATACTCTCAAGTTATGAACTTCTTACCAACTAATTTTCATTGCATTTTCAGTAAGGTATTAAGCGCTTGTTCATTGAAACCCTTAGCTTCGCTAATCATATCCCCTAAAACCCATAAGTATGCATGGACAATAGAGAACTTATAATTGAGAAAATCCTCACTTAAAGTTAATTGGGCAATTGCTTCAATCTTAACAAGATACTCAAATAAACGCTCCTGTATTTTAACTTGTTGGTTTATTAAAGATGAAAGTTCCTTTAGGCTATTATCAACCATAGCACGACTCCTTAACAGTTGTGTTGTGGTTGGGATATGTGGTGATGTAAGTGCCTCATATCCCATTCAACATAGTTATCATAACATCAAAGTATCATTTGAGTAAATATATTAATGTTTTTTTGATACCTCTTTATTTCTTATAATGTTAAGCTGTGTTTCGTGGAAAAGGATTAAATATCTATGGCCAAAATTATTGCTGTACTTAACCCCAAAGGTGGAGCTGGAAAATCTACTATTAGCTCAAACCTAGGACGCTGCTTACAACTAGGTGGTGCAAATATATTATTTGCAGATAGCGACCCTCAAGGAACTTTAAGAGATTGGCGACAAGCTGATTTGCTTGATGTTCAACCACCAGTTGTAGGAGTTGATAGACCAAATATCCACAAAGATCTTCCTAAAGTTTCCACATCTTTTGATTTTGTAATTATTGATGGAGCCGCGAAACTACAAGAAATGGTTGCAAGTTCTATTAAAGCAGCCGATATTATTTTGATTCCAATTCAACCTTCCGCTGCTGACGTTTGGGGCTGTCGAGATTTAATAAGTCTCATTGAAGCAAGGCAAGAAGTTACAGAAGGAAAGCCAATAGCTAGATTTCTTATAAATAGACAAATTAAGAATACGACTTTGGCGAATGACATAACTCAAGTGCTCAGGGAATTTGCAATTCCTATATTTAGTTCCCGTACTAGTCAACGTGTTTCTTATGCAGAAGCTCTTAGCACAGGCACTACCGTGTTAGATATTGAGCCTAAGGGAGCCGCAGCTCAAGAAATACAAAATATAGCTAAAGAACTTATGGAGTTAATCAATGAGTAGAAAACAAATTCGATTAACAAAAAATATAGTTAGAAAAGACCAAGGTTATATCTCTAATAGTTTGGATGACCTTATTAAGGAAGTAAAGGGCAAGAAAGAAGATGAAGGAAATTTAGTACGCATGAATTTTGAGGTTTCTGAGGAGCTTCGAAACTCTTTTAAGGCTAAAGTTGCTAGTCAAGGAAAAAAGGTTAAAGACGTATTCGCTAACTTTATGATTGAATATATCAAAAATGATAATGAAACTAATATCAAATGAATCTTTGATACTTTGAAGTTAACCTCATGAATCAAAATAATTTAGATAAATTAATATCAGAAGCCTTAGAAATAGAGGCTGGAAACGCAAAGGAGGCTGGTGCTTTAGGGTACATGACCCGAGCACTTATACAAGCCACACTTCCACATAGTCGTCATGAAGGGAACGAATTTACAAGACGCAATGGTTTATTTACTTTATCTATCCTATCACCGCAACAAACAGGATTGCCTTATGGCACAATTCCGCGTCTTTTAATTGCATGGTTAACAACTGAAGCCGTACTTAAAAAGCAGCGGACGCTCATTTTAGGTGAGTCCCTATCCAGCTTTATGCGACAATTAGGCATAGTTCCAACAGGTGGTAGATGGGGAACTATTACAAGGCTTCGTGAACAAATGTGTCGCTTATTTGCTTCCTCTATAAAATGTTTTTACAGTAGTGATGAAGTTTGGGCTATCAAATCAATAGAATTAGTAGAGGATATACAATTATGGTGGTATCCCAAGCACCCAAGCCAAATTGCTTTATTTGAATCAAAACTAACTCTCTCAGAGCGATTTTTTAACGAGATAATTAATAACCCAGTTCCAATTGATATGCGTGCTTTAAAAGCTCTTAGCAAATCACCATTAGCGTTGGATATCTATTGCTGGCTAACTTACCGAATGAGTTATTTAAATCATCAAATCTGTATACCTTGGGGAGCATTGCAAGTTCAGTTTGGAGCAGATTATAAACAAACAAGACAATTCAAGGCAGCGTTTTTAAAACAGCTACGCTCCGTTCTAGTAGTGTACCCACAGTGCAAAGTTTCTGAAGAAGAAAAATGGCTAGTTCTTAAACCAAGTCCCGCTCATATCCCTCGCCATGAATAAACCTGTGAAATAAGAAAGTTATTCACGCATTAATTGTGACGCTTAAAATGCATTTTTACGCATTAACTGTGACACTTTTACGCATTAACTGTGACGCACTCTATAATACCTATATTTACCTATAGTTAATTACCTGTAGTTAGTCGCCACTTATTGTGGATAACCATGCTGACGGAAAGTAATGTGTCTCTTCCAAATCTAGAGACAATTCAAAATTCAATACTACTAGCAGAGGTTATCCACAAACGCAGCTCCCAAGCTGATGGGTATGTGGACAAACACTTCGTGTATTGACCACATACCCACAGCCAACTATTAAATTTTTTTATTTTAATCAAAAGAATAAAGATGGTCCAAGCAGATGTCTTGATCTTGGTGTCAATGGCTTGCAAGCGCTCCTAGCAACTGCCCAAAATGAAGTATCGACCTCTGACTTGCTTAAAACGATGTTGGCGGACCTTCCTCCTGGGTTGATTGATATCTGCCTTTCAAAGCCCCTTTTAAGCCCTTTCGAAGGGGCTTAAGAGGCAATGGCATTCGGTTAAGGAAGTTTGAGTTAAAAATGTACTATTTTTTTAAGCCCCACCCATGAGCTTGTTCTGAACGTGCTAAAATTTTTAACGCATTACAAAAACCATAATTTTCCTTAACCGAATGCCATTGGCTTAAGAGGCCCTTCGAAGCCAGGAGCAGGAACAGGTCCCTAGCAACTACCCAAAGCGGAGTAGCAACCCCTGACTTGCTTAAGACGGTGTTGACAGACCTCCATTCTGGGTTGACTAATATCTACTTTTCAAAGCCCCTTGCAAGCCCCTTCGAAGTGGCTCAAGAGGCCCTTCGAAGCCAGGAGCAGGAGCAGGAACAGAAGCAAGAACAGGGAACAGGGGGCAAGAACAGGAGGAGGAGGAGAGGCACAGGAGTATCCTGTGGCACTGTCAGGACGACGAGCCTCAAAGACCTGAGGTGTCAACGCCCTCCGTAATGTCCCCCTTTCCCTTTTGTAATAAAAATACCCCTTCGTGGTGGTGATGAATTCCAACGGTTATTCAATTTGTCTGGGACCTGGGATGGTGAGCACTTAAAGAATCGTCTTTTGGGCTATCCCCTTTAAAACGAAATTTAAGCGCCTCTAGCAGGTTTTTATTATCTGCTAGCTACCACACCATAGAAATACCATTTTTTTGCCTCTATCATCATTTTTTGGCCGTTTAAATCGATCTTTAAGTTCAACAGTAACCCAACCATTTTCTTTTGATCAAAATTTTAAAAAATTGCTGACGCCCCTCTTGCCACTTCACTATCCTGTGGTGGCTCTTTTTCCTGTTCCCTTTAAAGTTGGTTGAGATTACCAGATAGTCGCAGCCAAAAAATCACGATGATAGCAGGTTGAATGCGCTTCTCAATGCCTTGGGGGATGAATGAAGAATGGGGAGTGCCACTGCGGGTGCGTTGGAGCTCCAACCAGCCATTAGCTGAGCGTGGTTTTATTTTTAAATATGAAGTAGACGGTAAAATCTACGGATGTATTCCCTCCTGAAAAAGGAAAGGAATAAGGAACAGGAAAAAGAGCCACCACAGGATAGTGAAGTGGCAAGAGGGGCGTCAGCAATTTTTTAAAATTTTGATCAAAAGAAAATGGTTGGGTTACTGTTGAACTTAAAGATCGATTTAAACGGCCAAAAAATGATGATAGAGGCAAAAAAATGGTATTTCTATGGTGTGGTAGCTAGCAGATAATAAAAACCTGCTAGAGGCGCTTAAATTTCGTTTTAAAGGGGATAGCCCAAAAGACGATTCTTTAAGTGCTCACCATCCCAGGTCCCAGACAAATTGAATAACCGTTGGAATTCATCACCACCACGAAGGGGTATTTTTATTACAAAAGGGAAAGGGGGACATTACGGAGGGCGTTGACACCTCAGGTCTTTGAGGCTCGTCGTCCTGACAGTGCCACAGGATACTCCTGTGCCTCTCCTCCTCCTCCTCCTGTTCTTGCCCCCTGTTCCTGTTCTTGCTTCTGTTCCTGCTCCTGCTCCTGGCTTCGAAGGGCCTCTTGAGCCACTTCGAAGGGGCTTGCAAGGGGCTTTGAAAAGTAGATATTAGTCAACCCAGAATGGAGGTCTGTCAACACCGTCTTAAGCAAGTCAGGGGTTGCTACTCCGCTTTGGGTAGTTGCTAGGGAGAGGCTGCTAAAGAGTTTACTTTTGAACAATTTAATAATTGAAATTTACAAATAGAGTGAAGCTAATTAGCCAATTTAGCATTGACTACTAAGTAAACATTAACTTTTTTTTATTGGCTTTTAGCTTTTAAGTAGTGTCTCACTGGATCTACGTTTGGAAAAAAAGCGTAGCCAAAAGAGAAAAACAGTCTGTTAGGTTTGTGCCGATGTAATTTCTAAATCCGGTAAATCAAATAGTTGACGATCACTATTACGTTTTAAGTAATCCGCCATCTTTTGACACAACTTCTTCATCTCATTTTTTTGTTTAGCCTGATCAAGGTAATAAGAACCTACCAATATTTTTCGTCGTATGTCTTTTTTACGCTCCGAGCTTTTTTCTCTGGCTTCAACTGCTTGAATCCGAGCATCAAGTTTATTTCGTTGTTCTTTCAATTTTTCGATAGCTGTCTTTTTTATCTGAACCATTTCTTCTGCTCCTTTGCCTTTTATATTAGGTACTTGAGATGGTGTCATGCTTGAGTGTTTCTTGAAGATCTTTATCATGCTCTATATCAGATCGTAGCTGCTTTATTTTTTCTGGTGTTAGTAGAGAAAGCAGGTATTGAACGTATCGCATCAAAAGACACAGTTGTTGTTCTGTCTCTTCAACGACAGAGTACTTATTATACGTGATCTTGGTTGTTGGAAAAATGTAATGATAGAGAATTTCTTCAAGATTAGCTAAATGAGATATCGCTTCTTCTTGATAACCTGGCTTAAAGTCTTCCTTTGTCATACTCAAAAGTTGTTGTGCTACTTTCACCAAATTAGCCGGTTGCAGCCATGCATGGCTCGTCTTATTTCCCTTTCTCCTGAGAAATGTTTTTATTAATTTATTGCGTATAAATAAAGCCGCTTTCTTAAACATATCTAGCCTCTTCCTACATGATTACTGTCAGCTAATCAAATAAAAAAGCTAATTATAGCGAAATAACCAGAATAAACAAGCAATTACAATACCCTAAATCCGCCACTAAATTTTATAATGTATTGATTTAGAACGGTTTATGGCTTTTTTCGTACACCTACTGGGTGAAGGCAAAAACCCGAATTTTCTATCTAATTCAAGCGGTTATACAATCTTGGTGGTGGATTTAGGATACAGGAAACTCCCAGCCAATCGCCCCTAACCAGTACCCCTAAGGCCCCCCAGCGCAGTGCGCGCTTATACGTTGCAATATGGATTTTGATAGATTACCATTTTTTAAAACCTAAGGAATGGGAACACATCATGGCTATCTATCATTTCAGCGGGACCATCATATCACGTAGCCAAGGGCGAAGCGCTGTTGCCTGCGCCGCCTATCGATCTGCTGAGAAATTGGTTGATGAAAGGTATAAAAAAACACATGACTACACTCACAAACAAGATGTTGCCTTCACTGAAATATTATTGCCAGAAAATGCACCTACCTCAATGCAAGATCGCGAAAAACTATGGAACATGGTTGAGGCTATTGAAAAACGAAAAGATGCACAGCTTGCGCGTGAATTTAATTTTGCATTGCCTTGCGAATTAACACTTGAGCAAAACATTGTTTTAGCAAGAGACTTTGTAACCCAAGCCTTTGTGAGCCAAGGGATGATCGCTGATTTGTGTATCCACAATGACAAAACGGGCGATGAGCAATTGCAGCACCATGCGCATCTGATGCTAACCTTGCGCAAGGTCACGCTTGATGGTTTTGGGCAAAAGGAGCGAGCATGGAATGCGAGAGAAAATTTATTGGGATGGCGTGAGACTTGGGCTTGTCTTGCTAATGAACATCTTTCTTTACATGGGCATGATTTGAAAATTGATCACCGCACTTTACGAGCTCAAGGTATTGACCTTGAGCCGCAACACAAAATAGGAGCCTCTATTGCTAAGCAGCGATTAGCAAGGCTTGAAGATCATCAGCGTATTGCACGTGAAAATGGCCAGAAGATTTTAGAAAACCCTCAGATTGTCCTTAATGCCATTACCTGCCAACAATCTACTTTTACTCATCAAGATATTGCACGTTTTGTTAATCGGCATACGGTTGGTGCTGCGCAGTTTCAGCAAGTGTACGAGAAGGTGAAAGACAGCGACCATCTGCTTTACTTAGGTATGGATGATCATCACCGCGAGCGTTTTACAACGCGTGAGATGCTGGCAATAGAAACCCAAATGCTTGAGTGCGTTAGGAGGTTACAGTGCCAATCCCATGCGGTAAGTGAGGCTATTAAACTTCATGCTTTAACTTTAAAAGAGCTGACCGAGGAACACAGGCTTGCCTTTGAGTATTTAACTGCGCCAGGAAATTTAAAATGTGTGGTGGGTTATGCAGGTATGGGTAAAGGTTATCTCTTGGGCGTTGTTCGTCTCGCATGGGAAGGGCAAGGTTATAACGTATTAGGTGCAACCCTCTCTAGTATTGCCGCAGAGAATTTAATGGCTAGTTGCGGCATTGAAAGCCGTATGCTAGCTGTTTATTTCTACTATTGGAATAAGGGGGAACAACTTTTAACAGGTAATGATATCTTAGTCATTGATGAGGCGAGTATGATTGATTCAAAGCAAATGGCGCAGGTGTTAGAACAAGTGGAAAAGCATCATGCCAAAGTGGTGCTTGTTGGGGGTCCTGAACAATTGCAGGCGATAGAGGTGGGGGCGGCTTTTCGTGCTATCAGTGAGCGCTTAGGGACTGTTGAGTTAACCGATATTTGTCGCCAGCGTGAAAATTGGCAAAAAGAGGCCACACATGAGTTGGCATTGGGCAAAACTGAGCAAGCACTTATCCGCTATTGCCAGCATCATCATGTTCATGCCTTTGAAACTCAAGCATCGGCTCAGCAGGGCCTTCTTTCACTTTGGAATGATGTGCGTATCAGTGATTCTAAAACACAAATTATCCTGGCGTATACTAGGCAAGAAGTACGTGAATTTAATGATAGGGCAAGACAGATGCGACGTCAGCAGGGGGAACTGGGACAGGATTATATATTAATGACCGCTAAGGGTGTGCGATCTTTTGCTGCGCATGATCGTATTTATTTCTTGAAAAATGATTGGAGTTTAGGTGTGATGAATGGCATGTTAGGGACGATTGAAGCTATCCACGATAGACAGATTACTCTTTGCTTAGATTTTGATGAGAGGCAACCTCATAAAGAGTCTCCAAGGGTTATAATTCACCTTGACCGGTATGATCACATTGATCATGGCTATGCGGCTATAATTCATAAAGGGCAGGAGGTCACTGCTGATCGCAGTTATATTCTTGCATCTCAATATCTGGATCACCACACAACCTATGTTGCAGCCTCACGGCATCGTGAGAGTCTAGATATTTTTTATAGTCGTGGGGCTTTTGCTAATGGACGTGAATTGCTAAAAACCTTGAGGCGTGAAAAACCTAAGAATGTTACGCCAGTGTCTGGCCGGAAACATTCAAAAGCTTTACGTCGTAAGCCTTTCCTTTGAATTTGAAGGAACGAAGATTTTGAAGAAGTTGATGTGATAAATTACTTTTTAATAAAAACTAGTAATTCACATCTTTAATGCTGTGATCTCTTTGGGAGAAATTCAAAATTTTCACTTAAGGAGGAGAAGCGGGTTTCCATTTAGACAGCTCTGATCATATCCCCTCACTAGAGGGGTGTTTGATTGGCATGGTAGAAGAGCCTTATCAATACCATGTAGAATCTACTTCGTTTCAATGTCCTGACAGCCTGGTGTTAGCAGGCGATTTATGCGAAGAAGGCAAAGGGAGGTCAATGTGGTTTTCCAAGTACCAGAGCTACCTATTTCGCCTAAAGCGGGATTAAAAAGTCAAGAAAGTTTGCAACATCGTTGCAGGGGTATCTATTAAAACATTGGATTGCTTTGACTCAATTTCTTAAAGTGGCTGGTGCGCCGATTATGGTGCACAAGTAGTGATCGTCAATTTCGCTACAAGGAGTTATATTATGATGGGGAAACATGTTGCGATTTTAGGTGCAGGTCCTTCAGGATTAGTGGCAGCAAAGTCAGCTTTGGAATGTGGACTTAAACCTATGGTCTTGGAAAAAGCCGGTGATATTGGCGGTATTTGGCAGTTAAACACAGGAGCCGCCTGGCAATCGATGCGCACAATTTCCACGCATTATAATTGTATGTTTTCTGATTTCACTTGGGATCATTTGACAGATGAATTTCCCACACAAGAAGCTATGTGTCGTTATTTGAAGCGGTATATGACAGCATTTTCACTAGAATCCCATTTAAAACTGAATTGTACTATTACAAATGTCAATCAAAGCGACAGTAATAAGTGGAAAGTAAGTTGGTTCAACCAGCAATTGCTCCGAGAAGAATCAGATTATTTTGATTATGTTATTGTAGCAACTGGATGCTACTCCCATCCTTATATTCCGCCTATAGCAGGTCTTGATCACTTTCAAGGGCAATTAATACACGCTAAAGATTATAAATCACCTCAACCCTATCAAGATAAAACTATAATCGTAATTGGCAATGGGGTAAGTGGCGCTGGCATTGTCTGTGATATCGCAAAGCATGGCCAAGAAGTTATTAATTTGATTAGAAGGCCGATCTGGATGGTGCCACGCTATATTCCTAAGAACGCATCTGAGCCTGATACTCGTTACCCGATCGATCTGCTACTACAGAAAAGAGCACCTACAAATCCATCATCTGTCAATCGGAGTAAAAATGCTTTCTGGAATATGATTTGTAAAGAACAGGCTTCTCACGAAGATTTAAAAATAGACCCAAACTTGACTGAATTTTCAGGTGTAACTATTTGTGACGATTATCTGGAATATGTCAAAAATAAAAAAATAATTATTAAACGCGGTAATATTAAACAGATAGATGCCCAAGGCATAGTGTTTGCCGAAGGTGGCAGAATCGATGCGGATACTCTTATTTTCTGTACAGGTTACCAGCTAAAACTACCTTTTTTTGATGATGATATTTTAACAAGCTTGAACTTCGATGAGAATAACCCTTTACAACCTTTATCGCTGTATAAAGGGGTTTTTCATCCAAATTTACCCAATATGGCCTTTATTGCTATGTCAGGTGCTCACTCAGGATTTGGCGTCATAGAGTTACAAGCACGCTGGGCTACTATGACTTTTGCTGGACATACAAAATTACCTCTAAAAGAAGAAATGTTAAAAGGAATTGAAGTGGTAAAACAGTCTGGCAACCCACTTTTCAGCTCACAGCCAACCCTGATGAATTATGTAAGTTTAATCGATGGGATAGCCGCTGAGATTGGGGTTCTTCCTGATTTTGACTATTTAAAAAAATATAATCAACCTCTATACAAAATGTTATGGGAGGGATCCTTATTACCTGCGCATTACAGGCTATACGGTTTTGCAAGTAAACCAGAACTCGCCTATCAAGTCATTGAACGTGCTGCAAAAGCTACTATGGTACCTAATTATCTTGAACTAGAAGTCAACGCACTTAAAAAACAAATCGATGAAATTATTAAGCTAACAAAAGAGCAGAAAACAGTACCGATACCAATGGAAGAAGGTGAAGTGGTAGTAAATCAGGGTGTACTTACAACGGCTTCCTGAATACTGAAATATACCTCATTAAAAAACTTACCATCCTTTAAACCTGAAAGATTGATGCTGTTGAAAAGTCACTTGACTTGATGGGTATCCAGACTTAAGATTTTTTCTTGGTACTTTTTTAAGTACTAGGTTCTTTTAAGCTTAATTTGTTGATTAAGGAGATTAACATGGAAAATATGAAAAGTCACTTTGAGAAACTGACTATTGAAGATAGTCAAAAAAGAGACGACCTATGTTCACCAGGTATGTTTTATGAACAGTTGTCCGCCTGTCCTCCGTCCTCCTTCGGCACCGAATCCTTCTGAATAGGCTCCGATGACTTCATTATAAAAAAAGCCATTTTAATGAATGGCCATACACATTTAATTGTATGGCCATTTTTTTTAAAGAACAGTTTAATTATTGTTAAAGGTTCACATAGGAAAGTGCTACGCGCCATGGATTGAATTGATTAGGCTGCGTACGCGGAATAAATTCTATAATAAATACAGCAAGGGAGTTAAATTCAAAAAACTTACTCTCCTTCAAACCTGAAGGATTGATACTATAGAGAATTTACTTGAGTTATATTCAAATTTAATATTTTTAGTTTTTTTTAAAATAACCGTGTCATCCCTTTAACTTTGCATGGAATTAAGGATATATCCGTCTATGAGTTACTACAAATTCAACCATGATGTGTATTTGGTCAATGGGGCAAAAAAAAGTTGTCTTTATGATTTTAATCGAAATCATTTGTATAACATCAGTCAATACGTAGTAGAATTATGCCATAAATTAGTCAATGAAAATGATGCTTACACCGGTTTAAATCCCGACGATAAACAAATTGCAGATGAACTTATCCAATCAAATTTGCTGGTTTCTTTTCCCACGTCCGAACCTATTCCAGATATTTTAAGCTTACGTAAACAGCCTTCTCCTAGGTTCTCGTGGATTGAAGTGACACGAAAATGTAATCTTTCTTGTACCTTCTGCTATGAAGAATCAAACCCCTATTGTACAGAAAGAATGAGCCTGGAAGATTTTTATCATGTCTGTGCCGAATTAAAAGAGGTCGGCGTCAAAGAAATTCAATTTATCGGTGGAGAGCCGATGATATTGAAAGGGGAACTAAAAACAATGATTATGCATGCCCGTCCTTTGTTTGATTTTATAGAAGTTTATTCGAATGGCGTTTTAATTGACGAAGAATGGGCAAAGTTCTTCAAGGAAAATAATATAGCCGTAGCGCTTTCTATCCATTCCTATCTTCCTGAAGAACATGACCAGTTAACTACCGTCAAAGGGTCGCATCGGAAAGTATTGCGCGCGCTGGGTTTATTGAAAAAACATGAAGTTCGACATCGCATTGGAACTGTGAGAAGCACCTCTTGTAATATCGGTGATAAACCCGAAGGATGTGGATTTTCGTTATTGCCTAAAGAGCCGAAAGTCGTAGGAAGAGCTTATTTTTCTCAATATAATTTAGAGATGTTTAAAAGAAAAGCCATTACCAAACAGAGCAAGACACACCCGATAAATAAACAAATGGTCATTACTGCCTTAAGCGGCCATCAATGTTTTATTAAAGATTTATATATCAGTTCTCTCTTAGATGTCTTCCCGTGTGTAATGGAACGTCGGCTTAAACACGGTAATTTAAAAAACAATAAACTGAAAGATATTCTAGATAACAAAATCAGGTACTTATCGAAAGATAATATTGAAGGTTGCAAAAATTGTGAATTCCGCTATGCGTGTTTTGATTGTCGACCTGATTCTAATGGGCGAGGTGTTTACCAAAAACCGTGGTATTGTACCTATAATCCTAATGAAGGAAAGTGGTATGATGTAGAGACAGTATTTAATGGCTTGGTGCAAAACAGTAAAAAAAATATAGAATCTATTCCTGTTGTTTGTAATAGCGGGCAGGGATGATTTAGAATTTCGTCAATCCATTCAAAAACAGCTAAATAAGATTGAACTCGCCAATAAATTTTCAGATGCTGTTTTCTTTGACAATAATCAAGAATTTAAATACAGATCCAGAGACGAGTAACGAATCTATTTTTGATATTGAAAAAATTCTTGCATGGAACGCTGCTTAATGCGCAGTAAACTTTGAAATAAGAATACTAATTAAACATTAAATAGTGGAAATTTTATGAGTGAATATCAGTATTATGAATTTTGCAGTATCAGCAAGCCATTAACAAAAGAAGCGCGTGTTGAAATGTCATCGTTATCCAGCCGCGCAAATGTCGGTACACATAACGCTGTGTATGTTTACAATTATGGCGATTTCCGCGGAAAATCAGATCAACTTTTATTGAAGCATTTTGATGTCTTTTTTTACATCAGTAATTTTGGAACCATAAAACTAACGTTTAAATATAATATTTCGCAAATTGATATCGATGAGATTAAAAAATATTGCGTTACAGATGTGATCACCTGCACACAACATCGCGAGGACATTTTGCTTGATATTTACGTTCAAAATGAAGATGGTTTTGGATGGACTGAAGGTGAAGGATTGTTGGCAGATCTACTTCCGCTATACGATGAAATTAAAGCCAAAAACTATCAATTTTTGAGAATTGTTTCTGCTATAAACGATGAGTGGTCTGGTGAAAAGGAAGGTGCACTGAAAACAGTTCTTTCAGATACTCAGATGTTTTCCTCGGCGCAACAGGCTTTTCTAGAGAATGTGGGTGTCGAATATCGCATGGTTTGATATAACGATTCTTCTTGACTAAACCCTGTTACAGATTGGGGCAAATATGTAATTTGTCCCTTTTATCCACTGACTTTAGTCGGTGGTTGTTAAGTTAGTCACTGTAACCGAATAACTAGATCTGGCTTAGCGAAAATTGCTTAGAGTAACTTTTCGTTCCAATGATTATCATACCCCAACTTCTATCAAAATCACCAATGATTGCGCTGCATGGAGAATAGATTTTGCGATTGATGATAGTAGACTCTAAGTTTGAGTGGCAAGATGTCACAAACAGCCTTAATCTATTGTCTATTCATTTTTTAAGCAATTAGCAAGGGTTTCTTTTGACAACATATTTTGAAAGGAAAGTCCAGCGGCATATTTTAAGTTAGGTAAAATAGGCTTTGTATTATGATTTGAAAGTGTGTTACTAATATTCACTGCGCCTCCTTGGCATATTTTCAATTTTGTTGCTGAAATGAAATATACTACAAGTGAAGGCGCATTTCACTAACTTGTTGTTAAGAAACTATTTTTCCTTAACTTGGTGCCATTTGGGTATAAATTTAAAGAGAACCCACCCACCTCTAATATAGAAATTTTTATTTTAAGGAGTTATCTATTTTCAACTAAAAATTTTAACTTTATTCTCTAATGACGTGCCTAAAGTTTAATGATTACAGATGATATTTAGATAATACTCGCGTACCTTCTTAATACGATTTCGATAATGAATCGTACTCGACTGTGAAAAGTGTTTACTGAAAAATTCGCTTTCTTCAAATTAAAAGATTGAACCACCTCGTTTTTCATAAAGGATACTCTCATGGAAGCTAAAACTGAAAAAAATTTACTCCCCTCTTAATATGCTTACACAAATTCCTTGGTCTGATCTTAAGGGAGGAGACCCGCCAGGTGAAGGCGGCTATGGCACAGTGCATCATGACCACGGGCAAAATATTGAGGTGGCTATCAAGCAGTTGCATCAAAAAAAATTAACCAGTTCGTTATTAGCAGATTTCAAACAGGAAGCGGAAGTTTATGGCTAAGTGTCGATTCCCATAATTCACTGAATTGTATGGAATGTGTTCTGAGGCAAATCATTATGCGTTGGTGATGGCGTATTTACCGAAAGGCTCGTTATATGAAGTCTTACATAATACGAACGAATCATTGCCCTGGAACCCAATCCGTTGGGAAATAAGCATTGAGATAGGAAAAGGCTTAGCGTATTTACATGGGCAGCAAATTGTACACCGAGATCTTAAGAGTTTGAATGTGTTACTGGATGGCCAGTATCATGCAAAGATTAGCGATTTTGGATTGTCAAAAATCAAACTGGAAACTGGAAAGACCAGCACAAAAGTACAAGGAAAAATTGGCGCTAGCTGTTTGGCTTGCACCGGAGTTATTTAGCATGGAAGAGGATGTGCCCTTACCGACAAAAGCATCTGATGTGTACAGCTATGGAATGGTATTTATGGGAAATAACCTCGCGTGAACTGCCCTGTATAAAACTGCCAAAAATGAAACTGTAACAGGTATGTGGATTATGCAAGGGAAAAAAGAAAGAATCCCTGCCTACTGTCCGTTACAAATATAATCAAATCATAAAGAAAACTTGGGGTTTACCGGAAACTCGCCCCAGTGCAAACGAGATTAGTACCGAGCTTGAAAAAGTTAAGCCTAAATCGCTGCTGAAACAGTCTGAAGGATTAGGGTTAAAATCACCCAGCTTGCTTGTTGTCATGTCACCCCAGAATTCGCCACATCGCCACAACCCAAAATCGATATACCACAACAGCCTGTATTACCGTTAAAAGTGCCTTTAGAGCAACCTTGGCTGGATACACTGGACTATCTTATCAAAGATTTTGCTGTACCACTCACAATAGAAGAAGTGAAAGCCTTGCATCTAAACCCCATAGAAAAAGGCCATTTAAAAGATTGGCTTTGGTCATTTGTCGAAGAATCTGAAATGGATGAAAAGGGTTAGCGCCAAAAGCATCGCTTGCCATGACGACCTTAAACGCCATGGGGGTAGCTTTTATCGGAAAATATGGGGATTGTTCGCATACGAGCATCCGAGGCGCTAACTTAAGTGGGGCGATGTTATCTTATACTTTATTTAAAAAAGCAGATTAGGAAAAGGTTATTTTAACAGGTGCTTTATTGGCAAATGCTGTTTTTATAGGGTTAATCTTTACTGGGGTAGAGTTTGGTGAATTCCCTGCATTGTCCTGCAACGAAAGTGTAACTTGTATTTGCTATAGTCTGAATGGACGCATGATAGCCGTAGGGAAAGGAGATAACTGTATCGTAAAAACTCGAGTTTCTCTGCATCAGAGGAAAGTGAGACTTACGAAGAGTGGGGCAAATTGAAGGGGCATACGGATAAGGTTACTAGTGTCGCTTTTAATCCCGATGGTAAACAGTTGGCCTCTAGTAGTGATGATAAGACGGTGCGCCTATGGGATGCCCAAAGCCTTCAAATCCAAGGTAAGTTGAAGGGGCATACTGATAAGATCACTAGTGTCGCTTTTAATCCCGATGGCAAACAGTTGGCCTCTAGTAGTGATGATAAGACGGTGCGCCTATGGGATGCCCAAAGCCTTCAAATCCAAGGCAAATTGAAGGGGCATACAGGTAGGGTTATGAGTGTCGTCTTTAGTCCCGATGGCAGCCGGTTGGCATCGGGCAGTTTGGATGAGACGGTGCGCCTGTGGGATGCCCAAAGTCTTCAAAGCCAAGGCGAATTGAAGGGGCATACGAGTGGGGTTAATAGTGTCGCCTTTAGTCCCGATAGCAGACAGTTCGGGCATCTGGCAGTAATGATAATACGGTGCGCTTGTGTGGATCCCCCAGGCTTTCCAGCCAAGGCCAGTTGAAATAGGGGCATACGAGTGGGGTTAATAGTGTCGCCTTTAACAACCCGATGGCAAATGGCTAACAACTGAGCAGCTACTATAATACGGTGCGCTCTGCGGCATCCCCAAAGCCTTCAAAGCCAGGGTGAGTTGAAGGGGCATACGAGTATTGTTACTAGTGTCGCCTTTAGTCCCGATGGCAGCCGGTTGGCATCTGGCAGTGATGATAATACGGTGCGCCTGTGGATTTCGAAGGCCTTCAAAGCCAAGGTGAGTTGAAAGGGGCATAGAGCCGCACTTGTTTAGAGTGTCGCCTTTAGCCCCGATGGCAGCCGGTTGGGCATCGGGCAGTTTGGATGAGACGGTGCGTCTGTGGGATACCCAAAGCTTTCAAAGCCGAAGGTGAATTGAATGGGCATATGGGTTATGTTCAGAGTGTCGCCTTTAGCCCAGATGGCAAATGGTTGGGCATCCGCGAGGTTGGGCGCTAATACGGTGCACCTGTGGGATGTCCAAAGCCTTCAAAGCCAAGGCGTGAATTGGAGGGGCATAGGGATAAGGTTAATAGTGTCGCCTTTAGTCCCGATGGTAAACGGTTGGCATCTGGCAGTGATGATAATACGGTGCGCCTGTGGGATCTCCGAAGCCTTCAAAGTCAAGGCAAATTGAAGGGGCATACGAATAAGGTTACTATTGTCGCCTCTAGTCCTGATGGCAAACGGTTGGCATCTAGCAGTGACG
>CAWFQC010000055.1:0-56357 GCA_963817645.1 uncultured Gammaproteobacteria bacterium
CTCAAAGCCTTCAAAGCCAAGGTGAGTTGAAAGGGCATACAAATACTGTTTAGAGTGTCGCCTTTAGCCCCGATGGCAGCCGGTTGGCATCGGGCAGTTTGGATGAGACGGTGCGTCTGTGGGATACCCAAAGCTTTCAAAGCCAAGGTGAATTGAATGGGCATATGGGTTATGTTCAGAGTGTCGCCTTTAGCCCAGATGGCAAATGGTTGGTATTTGCTAGTTGCGTGAATACGGTGCACCTGTGGGATGTCCAAAGTCTTCAAAGCCAAGGCGAATTGGAGGGGCATAGGGATAAGGTTAATAGTGTCGCCTTTAGTCCCGATGGTAAACGGTTGGCATCTGGCAGTGATGATAATACGGTGCGCCTGTGGGATCCCCGAAGCCTTCAAAGTCAAGGCAAATTGAGGGGCATACGAATAAGGTTACTATTGTCGCCTTTAGTCCTGATGGCAAACGGTTGGCATCTAGCAGTGACGATAATACGGTGCGCCTATGGGATCCTCAAAGCCTTCAAAGCCAAGGCGAATTGAAGGGGGATACGAATTTGGTTAAGAGTGTCGCCTTTAGTCCCGATGGCAAACGGTTGGCTTCGGGTAGTTGGGATAAGACAGTGCGTCTGTGGGATACCCAAGGCCTTCAAAGCCAAGGTGAGTTGAAAGGGCATACGGGTCCTGTTTGGAGTGTCGCCTTTAGTCCAGATGGCAAACAGTTGGCCTCAGGCAGTTGGGATAAGACGGTGCGCCTGTGGATGCCCAAAGCCTTCAAAGCCAAGGCGAATTGAAGGGGCATACGAGTTGTGTTTGGAGTATCGCCTTTAGTCCAGATGGCAAGCAGTTGGCCTCAGGCGGTTTGGATTGTGCGGTATTTTTATGGGCAAGAATATCCGATGTGCCCTTGTCACAAGAAAAATGGGCGCTGATTTATCGGTTTGTCAACAGCACAGCATTATTGGCACCCCACGCTTTTCTTAAAGGAGCCAAAATTTCGGAGGAGAATTTAACACTGCTAAAACAGCGTGGTGCAAATGATGATCAAACCTCAGAGTATCAAAATAATCCACATGTTTTCTGGGCAAAATGGATTAATAATCCTAAAATAGAAGAACCAGAAAAGCTGTCCCATCTAACAAAGGTATCCTTTGATCAGCCTTGGTTAAACACATTAGATTATCTTATCAAAGACTTTACTGTACCACTTACAATAGAAAAAGTGAAAACCCTGCACTTAAATCCTCTAGAGGAAGACCATTTAAAAGACTGGCTCTGGTCATTTGTCGAAGAATCTAAAATGGATGAAAAGGTGGCACAAAAAGCATCGCTTGCCATGACGACCTTAAACACCATGGGGGTCGCTTTTATCGGAAAATATGGAGATTGTTCGCATACGAGAATTCGAGGTGCTAACTTAAGTGGCGCAATGTTATCTTATACTTTATTTAAAAAAGCGGATTTGCGAGGAGTTATTTTAACGGGTGCTTATATGGGTGATGCTGATTTTAGCCAGGCTAACCTCATGGGAGTAAAGTTTGGCGAATTCCCTGCCTTGCCCTATACCGAATATGTAACTTGTATTTGCTATAGCCCAGATGGAGACATGATGCCACCGGAGGATAGGTAACATTATTTCGTATCGTAAAAAGATGGGTTTCTTTGCATCCAAGGAAAGTGAGACTTTCGAAAAAAGCGGAGCGAATTGAAGGGGCATACGGATAAGGTTACTAGTGTCGCCTTTAGTTCGGATGGCAAATGGTTGGCATCTGCTAGTTCCGATAAGACGGTGCGCCTATGGGATACCCGAAGCCTTCAAAGCCGAGGCAAATTGAAGGGGCATACGGATAAGGTTACTAGTGTCGTCTTTAGTCCCGATGGCAAACGATTGGCATCTAGTAGTTCGATCATACGGTACGTCTGTGGGATACCCAAAGCCTTCAAGGTCAAGGCAAATTGAAGGGGCATACGGATAAGGTTACGAGAGTCGCCTTTAGTCCCGATGGTAAACTGCTGGCATCTGCTAGTTGCGATAAGACAGTGTGCCTATGGGATGCTCAAAGCCTTCAAATCCAAGGCGAATTGAAGGGGCATACGGATAAGGTTACTAGTGTCACCTTTAGTCCCGATGGCAAACGGTTGGCTTCAGGGAGTAAGGATCATACGGTGCGTCTGTGGGATACCCAAAACCTTCAAAGCCTAGGCGAATCGAAGGGGCATATTCATTGGGTTACGAGTGTCGCCTTTAGTCCCGATGGCAAACGGTTGGCATCTAGCAGTTGGGATAAGACGGTGCGTCTGTGGGATGCCCAAAGCCTTCAAAGCCAAGGCGAATTGAAGGGGCATACGAGTTGTGTTTGGAGTATCGCCTTTAGTCCCGATGGCAAACGGTTAGCATCTAGCAGTTGGGATAAGACGGTGCGCCTGTGGGATATCCAAAGTCTTCAAAGCCGAGGCGAATTGAAGGGGCATATGAGTGGTGTTACTAGTGTCGCCTTTAGTCCCGATGGCAAATGGGTAGCTTCTGGTAGTATGGATCGTACGGCGCACCTGTGGGATACTCAAAGCCTTCAAAGCCAAGGCGAATTGAAGAGGCATACAGATAAGGTTAATAGTGTCGCCTTTAGTCCCGATGGCAAACGGTTGGCATCTGCTAGTAGCGATAATACGGTGCGTCTATGGGATCCTCGAAGCCTTCAAAGCCAAGCCAAATTGAAGGGGCATACGAGTTGTGTTTGGAGTGTCGCCTTTAGTCCTGATGGCAAACGGTTGGTTTCGGGGAGTTTTGATCATACGGTGCGCCTGTGGGATGCCCAAAGCCTTCAAAGCCAAGGCGAATTGAAGGGGCATACAGATAAGGTTACTAGTGTCGCCTTTAGTCCTGATGGCAAACGGTTGGCTTCGGGGAGTTATGATCATACGGTGCGTCTGTGGGAGCCCAGAGCCTTCAAAGCCAAAGCGAATTGAAGGGGCATACAGATAAGGTTACTAGTGTCGCCTTTAGTCCCGATGGCAAACAGTTGGCCTCAGGCGGTAGTGATAAGGCGGTGCGCCTGTGGGATACCAAAAGCCTTCAAAGTCAAGGCGAATTGAAGGGGCATACGGGTGATGTTACAAGTGTCGCCTTTAGTCCCGATGGCAAACGGTTGGCATCTGCTAGTCGCGACAATACGGTGCGCCTGTGGGATACTCAAAGCCTTCAGAGCCAAAGCGAATTGAAGGGGCACACGTGGTGTGTTGCTAGTGTCGCCTTTAGTCCCGATGGCAAACAGTTGGCTTCAGGCAGTTGGGATTGTGCGGTATTTTTATGGACAAAAATATCCGATGTGTCTTCGTCACAAGAAAAAATGGGCGCTGATATATCGCTTTGCCAACAGCACAGCATTACTGGCACCTCACGCTTTTCTTAAAGGAGCAAAGATTTCGGAAGAGAATTTAGTGCTGCTAAAACAGTGTGGCGCAAATGATGATCAAACCCCAGACTATCAAAATAATCCACATGTTTTCTGGGCAAAGCAATGGATTAATGATCCTATCTCCACTATTCCCACCGTAGCACATCTAGAAACAGGAGAAAAAGAGTCATTGTTGTATCCGGATCAAGAAGGATTATATCCGTTAGTGGCGGCAATATTCCTTAATCCTAATTCATCTCAACCTCAAATAGAAGGGTTAGAGTTAAAGTCTCCTAGCTCGCTTGTTGTCATGTCACCCAAACTTGCTACGTCGCTACAACCCAAAACCGATACACCACAAAAGCTATTAGAATTAGGCAATCTCAAAACCATTTCCCAACAGCCTGTATTACCGTTCTCTGCAATAAAGCCTCTTGAAAACCGGCGTATTCTAAGGCAAAACGGTTGCTAGAACCTAGAAAGCTGAAAACAGAAGAACTAGGAAAGCCGTTTCCGTTTCAGCTAACAAGAGTATCCCTTGAGCAACCTTGGCTAAATACACTGGGTTACCTCATCAAAGACTTTGCTGTACCACTTACAATAGAAAAAGTGAAAACCCTGCACTTAAATCCTCTAGAGGAAGATCATTTAAAAGATTGGCTCTGGTCATTTGTTGAACAATCTAAAGTGGATGAAAAGGTAGCACTAAAGGCATCACTTGCTATGACAACCTTAAATGCGATGGGGGTAGCTTTCATCGGAAAATATGGGGATTTATCGGGTGCGAGAATTCGAGGAGCTGACTTAAGTGGCGCATTGTTATCTTGTACTTTATTTAAAAAAGCAGATTTACGAGGGGTTATTTTAACAGGTGCTTATATGGGTGATGCTGACTTTAGCCAGGCTAATCTCATGGGGGTAAAATTTGGTGAATTTCCCGCGTTGTCCTGTAGTCAAAGTGTCGAATGTATTTGCTATAGCCCAGATGGACACATGATAGCTGTAGGAGGAAGAGATAACATCATTTTGTACCGTAAAAAGTTAGGTTCCTTTGCATCTAAGGAAAGTGAGATTTACGAAAAGTTGAGCGAATTGAATGGGCATAAGGATAAGGTTAATAGTGTCGCCTTTAGTCCTGATGGCAAACAGTTGGCTTCGGGTAGTAAGGATCATACGGTGCGCCTATGGGATGCCAGAAGCCTTCAAAGTCAAGGCAAATTGAAGGGGCATACGGATAAGGTTAATAGTATCGCCTTTAGTTCGGATGGCAAATGGTTAGCTTCGGGTAGTCATGATAATACGGTGCGCCTGTGGGATACCCAAAGCCTTCAAAGCCAAGGTGAATTGAAGGGGCATACGAATAAGGTTACTAGTGTCGCCTTTAGTCCTGATGGCAAACGATTGGCTTCAGGGAGTAAGGATGAGACAGTGCGCCTGTGGGATACCCAAAGCCTTCAAAGCCAAGGCGAATTGAAGGGGCATAAGGATAAGGTTAATAGTGTCGCTTTTAGTCCTGATGGCAAACGGTTGGCCTCGGGAAGTCGTGATAAGACGGTGCGTCTGTGGGATATCCAGAGTCTTCAAAGCCAAGGTAAATTGAAGGGGCATACGAATTGGGTTTATAGTGTCGCCTTTAGTTCGGATGGCAAATGGTTGGCTTCGGGTAGTTATGATAATACGGTGCGTCTGTGGGATCCCCGAAGCCTTCAATGCCAAGGCGAATTGAAAGGGCATATGCATTTTGTTACTAGTGTCACCTTTAGTCCCGATAGCAAATGGTTGGCTTCGGGTAGTTATGATAATACGGTGCGCCTGTGGGATGCCCAAAGCCTTCAAAACCCAGGCGAATTGAAGGGGCATACGAGTACTGTTACTAGTGTCGTCTTTAGTCCCGATGGCAACCGGTTGGCTTCGGGTAGTTATGATAATACGGTGCGCCTGTGGAATCCTCAAAGCCTTCAAAGCCAAGGCGAATTGAAAGGGCATATGCATTTTGTTACTAGTGTCGCCTTTAGTCCTGATGGCAAACGGTTGGCCTCGGGAGATTTTGATGATATGGTGCGCCTGTGGGATCCCCAAAGCCTTCAAAGCCAAGGCGAATTGAAGGGGCATACGAGTACTGTTACTAGTGTCGTCTTTAGTCCCGATGGCAACCGGTTGGCTTCGGGTAGTTATGATAATACGGTGCGCCTGTGGAATCCTCAAAGCCTTCAAAGCCAAGGCGAATTGAAGGGGCATACGCATTGGGTTAATAGTGTCACCTTTAGTTCCGATGGCAAACGGTTGGCATCTGCTAGTCGCGACAATACGGTGCGCCTGTGGGATATCCAAAGCCTTCAAAGCCAAGGCGAATTAAAGGGGCATACAGATAAGGTTACTAGTGTCGCTTTTAGTTCGGATGGCAAATGGTTGGCTTCGGGTAGTTATGATAATACGGTACGTCTGTGGGATACTCAAAGCTTTCAAAGCCAAGGTGAACTAAAGGGGCATACACATTGGGTTAATAGTGTCGCCTTTAGTCCCGATGGCAACCGGTTGGCCTCTAGCAGTTCTGATCATACGGTGCGCCTGTGGGATCCTCAAAGCCTTCAAAGCCAAGGCGAATTGAAGGGGCATACGAATGAGGTTACGAGTGTCGCCTTTAGTCCCGATGGCAAATGGTTAGCCTCAGGCAGCGAGGATTGTGCGGTATTTTTATGGACAAGGACATTTGATGATCTGCCTTCGTCACAAGAAAAATGGGCGCTGATATATCGCTTTGCCAACAGCATGGCTTTATTGGCACCCCACGCTTTTTTTAAAGGAGCAAAGATTTCAAATGAAAATTTAGCATTACTAAAACAGAGTGGCGCAAATGATGATCAAACCCCAAACTATCAAAATAACCCACATGCTTTCTGGGCAAAACAGCATATTGGTAATCCCATTTCCACCATAACACATTTAGAAACATTAAATAACTCTGCTGATGTAAACAGTTTCTTTACTTAGATTAACAGATTAGTTAACTGTGTTTATTTACCGTAAATCCTGGGTTTTATCAAGTTTTTATGGCCGTCAAAGAACGGTAAAGAAAACCCTCGTTTTCTTTACTACTATGCTTTACCTAAATATGGTGTTCGATCTGTCAGCTTTAGTGACACAGAATAGCATATTGGCTCTTATTTATACTTCACTATCCTGTAGCAAATCTTCCAATTGATTTATGTCGATTTTTGCAATGGTGGCCACCTTTTCTTTTTTTATTCCAGCACCGAGCATATTCAACACCATTTCACGTATCGCTTGCTGTTTACCACGTTGTTCGCCACGTTGCTCACCACGTTGCTCACCACGTTGCTCACCTTCTAATACAAATTGTTGTGCTAATGTCATAACTTCTCCTCGTAGTGTCTCTGAAAGATATCGGTTGGCGGCTTCTATAAACAATGTTTTATTTTCTATTTCGAGTTCGTTTATAATATAATTTATCACAGTTTGAGCATAATCACTACCACCGCAGAATTCAAGTTCGTTAAGCCACGGCAAGGTTTTCTTCAAAAATTGAGTTAAATCCCGTACATGACGATATTTCAGAACAAGTTCAAATAAACCAACCCAACGATACTGCTCAATGCCATTATCTGGCAAGCGGTGAATATCGATAAAAGATACGTCTTTTGTGAATATGGATTTAACGAGATGTTTGTTCTTCCCAAAAAGATCAAAAAAATTTAAGGGCGCATTCCAGATTTTTTCTCCAGCATATAAAATGATAGGATAAACGACTGGCAGTGGTTCTTTTGGGTGCTGTTTACGGTATAAATCATAAAAACTGTGCAAATACCCCATTAGTCTCAAAAGCATGTCTTCATCAATCGTACCTTGCATCTCACACAAAATGTAAACAAAAGCAGTAGCGTCTTTGTAACGTACTGAGTATAACAAATCGGTCTCAGAGTTTTGGTAACCCTTGCTGACAAAGGTGTTTTTTTCAATTTTTAGCGTCGATAGATCCATATTTTTTAGAATATCCTTGGAAAAATGTGCTTGGAGTAACTCGCGCATGACACGAACGTCTTTGAAAGATCTCTTAAAAAATTTGTCCATGGGTTGGTGAATTTTTTCAGCCATCAATAAGGTATCCCTTTGTAGATGTTATTTTGATTCAGTGGTGCGATCATAATCTATTTGCATCCTCAATACCTTGACTTCCTCAGAGTTTTCTAGGCAGTAATTTATCTAATGTCCATTTTCTGTAGTTTACATTAATAATCTATAATGCGTTCATGATAAGCTTCTTACTTTCATTCATCGAAGCTCTTGCCTCGCTATAATCAATATTATCCTTAAAAGTGTAATTTATGTTTAATAAAGCTATGCTCATCATTATTACAGTAAATGGGATAAACCCTAAAAAAACTGGCTCTTCCGGAAGCCCTACGGTATTTTAAAGAAATCCCCCTTCTTCAAAGGGGCAAACTCTTGTTAACCACGTGAATTCCGAAAGAGCCAAAAAACTTATCTTGCATACCTTAGAAAAATATCATTACCTCCCTTGCTTCAGTAGACTATCGAGGCTAAGCTGATTGGCTTCTGTTGCTTCATCAATCAAACTACTAGCTATAAAAAAATAATTATGCAAGATGCTCTCAGAAAATTTGTAGAAAAAATCAGTCATCAAAGCGACAGATATTAGAGCTTCTAGTTCCCATAAACATGTCCTTATCTGTTCTTGTGCTCCGATTTGCTGATTTATAAAATTTGAAAAATCAGTTACGCTGGTCATAGCCATATCAATCTCCTTGTTAGGTTGATGCGGTTAGTGGCGCGCAGTGTTACCAGCACTACGCGTCACACCTGAAAATAACTTATTATCTTTAATAAGTTATTAACAATAATACTTTATTAAAGATAATAAAGCAATATCTTTTACTACTTTGTTTTCGGTCGACCTGCTATTAATTTTGGCACTTCCATAGAAGCTTTGATTAGTACATCCTCATTAAGTTTTGATGCTAGCATTAAAGCAACTCTGATAATGTGACTGTCATTTAAAACAACTCTTTTGTTGAGGCACTTATCCTTAATCTGTTGTATGCGATCAACGTCATCTTTTGTTAATGCGTAACTCTTACGTATTATTTTTTCTCTGCTTTTATGAGTCGCACTCTCAGTACCTAAAACCT
The DNA here is from genome assembly GCA_963817645.1 of uncultured Gammaproteobacteria bacterium. Taxonomy (GTDB): domain Bacteria; phylum Pseudomonadota; class Gammaproteobacteria; order UBA6002; family UBA6002; genus UBA6002. The sequence goes on from CAWFQC010000055.1 coordinate 8,554, forward strand.
GGTCAGCATGCTCAAATCGTTCATCTATAGAAGATTTTAGGGATTTATGAGCGATTTTATCACCCAATGCTGACAAATTATTACGCTTTTTCAAGGCTAATTTCCTCGCTTTTTTCGGTCAAGTTTTCATGCGCTAATCCGTATTCATTAATGTCTATGGCACTACTCAAGATAGCTAATACCTCATCAGTAAATCTTTCTACTTCTTTAACTGCTGGTTCGATTTTTTCCTTTCTGTCTTTCAATTCATGTACACTATTACCTATCCCTGGTGATTCCACGTATGGAGCTCTTCTATTTAGTCGGTTTCTAAACATTGGCATCTTAAATGATGGTAAAAGCTCTATTACATTTTTCATTACACTCCAACCAGGTTCAACGCGGTTTAAAAGAAGAAATGCTTTTAACTCTGGGTTTATTACTTGAGCTGCCTCAATAGCATCTCTAATTTTAGGTGCAGCTAGCGCATCAATAGTTCCAGGAATAAAGGGAACAATGACGATATCTGCTATTAACAGTGCACTTTGAGCAATAGGCGAATTAGCGGCAGGTGGACAATCAACAATTATATAATCATAAATGTCTATAAATTTCTTAATTTCTTGATGAATCTTACGACCAGCTTTCCAAAGACCAATAACACAAGCTGGCAACTGAGCATCTTCTGGTGCCAATGAAACAATTTCGACCATAGAACTTTGTTCATCACCATCTATAACGGCTGTCCGATATCCTCTACGCCCTATGGAACCTGCGAGATTAATAGTTACCGTTGTTTTTCCGGCTCCACCTTTTTGGTTACCTATCACAATAATTTTTGCCGCCATAGTTTCCTCATATAAGCAAACAAATAACCTATTAAAGTTAATACTAAATTAAATTTATAACACAAACAACATTAGTATGATATTATTTTTAATATCGTATTAAAATTATTACTATTATAACTTATTATATTAACAGCATAATTGGTGCATTGATTTTATTTGAAGAACTGAAAAGCAATTTAGTGAGAATATATGGTAAAAAAACTTAGTGATTCAAATTTAAAAAAGCTCGTAAATGAAGCATTAGCAATAGAAGCACAAGATGCCAAAGAGGCGGGCGTTTTGGGTTACATGGCGAGAGCATTAGTACAAGCAACTATGCCACATAAAAGTCCAGGTGATGTAAAGGCTTGGGGGAGAAGAAATGGTGATTTTTCAATGGTTATGCAGCCAAGCTACATCATAGATAAAAACAATGAAGTCAGGAGTATTGGTTTGCCTTATGGCACGAAACCACGATTAGTAATGGCGTTCATTTCATCTGAGGCGGTCAAGACTAAAAACCGTGAAATTCTCTTGGGAAAAAGTCTATCACAATTCATGGAACGACTTGATTTACAACCGACTGGCGGAAGGTGGGGCACTATCCCTATGTTAAAAGAACAAATGAAACGATTATTTTCCGCAACTATTTCATTTCATTATCAAAACAAAGTAGCGGAAATAAGCGGTGGCTTCAAAATTGTGAGCCAGGCGATCCTATTCTGGGATCAAAAATCTCCAAACCAAACAACACTATGGGAATCTAGCGTTACCTTAACTGAAGAATTTTATAAAGAAATTATACAACACCCTATACCAATTAATATGGATGCATTATCTGCGCTGAAAAGTTCAAGCTTAGCGTTAGATATTTATTGCTGGTTAACATACCGAATGAGTTACTTAAAACGTGATATTGAGATTCCTTGGGAGTTTCTAGCCCTACAGTTTGGCTCTGATTACACTGAGCTACGAGATTTTAAAAAGAATTTTCTTTGGCAACTGCGTAAAGTTTTAGCCATATATAACGCTAAAGTGGATAAAAGCAAAAATGGCTTACTGCTTATGCCAAGCAAGCCTCATATTAGGCTAAAATCAGCAAAATGAACATTATTTTGAATACAAATAAGCCTGTGGATTAATAAAGTTATCCACGCATAATCACTCCCGCCTAAAGTCTATTTTCACGCATAATCGCTCCCGAAATTACGCATAATCGCTCCCGCATACTATATACCTATATTTACCTATAGTTAATTACCTGTAGTTAGTCGCCACTTATTGTGGATAACCATGCTGACGGAAAGTAATGTGTCTCTTCCAAATCTAGGGACAATTCAAAATTCAATACTACTAGCAGGGGTTATCCACAAACGCAGCTCCCAAGCTGATGGATATGTGGACAAACACTTCGTGTATTGACCACATACCCACAGCTAACTATTAAATTTTTTTATTTTAATCAAAAGAATAAAGATGGTCCAAGCAGATGTCTTGATCTTAGTGTCAATGGCTTGTGAGCGCTCCTAGCAACTGCCCAAAATGAAGTATCGACCTCTGACTTGCTTAAGACGGTGTTGGCGAACCTTCTCCTGGGTTGATTGATATCTGCCTTTCAAAGCCCCTCTTAAGCCCCTTCGAAAGGGCTTAAAACAGGCAATGGCATTCGGTTAAGGAAGTTTGAGTTAAAAATGTACTATTTTTTTAAGCCACACCCATGAGCTTGTTCTGAACGTGCTAAAATTTTTAACGCATTACAAAAACCATAATTTTCCTTAACCGAATGCCATTGGCTTAAGAGGCTCTTCGAAGCCAGGAGCAGGTCCCTGGCAACTGCCCAAAGTGGAGTAGTGACCCCCCTGATTTGCTTAGATGGTGTTGGCAGACCTTCATCCTGGGTTAACCTGATATCTACCTTTCAAAGTCCCTTGCAAGCCCCTTCGAAGTGGCTCAAGAGGCCCTTCGAAGCCAGGAGCAGGAACAGGAGCAAGAACAGGAACAGGAGCAAGAACAAGAACAGGAACAGGAGCAAGAACAGGGGGCAAGAGCAGGAGGAGGAGGAGGAGAGGCACAGGAGTATCCTGTGGCACCGTCAGGACGACGAGCCTCAAAGACCTGAGGTGCCAACGCCCTCCGTAATATCCCCCTTTCCCTTTTGTAATAAAAATACCCCTTCGTGGTGGCGATGAATTCCAAAGGAGTAGAAGAAATGGTTCAGATAAGAAAACAACCATCGATGAAAGAACATGTTGTCTGGGACCTGGGATGGGTGTGAGTACCTAAAGAATCATCTTTTGGACTATCCCCTTTAAAACGAAATTTAAGCGCCTCTAGCAGGTTTTTATTATCTACTAGCTACTACCATAGAAATACCATTTTTTTGCCTCTATCACCATTTTTTGGCCGTTTAAAGCGATCTTTAAGTTCAATAGTAACCTAACCATTTTCTTTTGATCAAAATTTTAAAAAATTGCTGACGCCCTTTTTGCCACTTCACTATCCTGTGGTGGCTCTTTTCCCTGTTCCCTTTAAAGTTGGTCGAGATTAACCAGATAGTCGCAAATAAAGTGGGCCAAAAAATCACGATGATAGCAGGTCGAATGCGCTTCTCAATGCCTTGGGGGATGGAGAATGGGAAGTGCCACTGCGGATGCTTGGAGCTCCAACCAGCCATTAGCTGAGCGTGGTTTTATTCTTAAATATGAAGTAGACGGTAAAATCTACGGATGTATTTCCTCCTGGAAAAGGAAAGGAATAAGGAACAGGGAAAAGAGCCACCACAGGATAGTGAAGTGGCAAAAAGGGCGTCAGCAATTTTTTAAAATTTTGATCAAAAGAAAATGGTTAGGTTACTATTGAACTTAAAGATCGCTTTAAACGGCCAAAAAATGGTGATAGAGGCAAAAAAATGGTATTTCTATGGTTTAGTAGCTAGTAGATAATAAAAACCTGCTAGAGGCGCTTAAATTTCGTTTTAAAGGGGATAGTCCAAAAGATGATTCTTTAGGTACTCACACCCATCCCAGGTCCCAGACAACATGTTCTTTCATCGATGGTTGTTTTCTTATCTGAACCATTTCTTCTACTCCTTTGGAATTCATCGCCACCACGAAGGGGTATTTTTATTACAAAAGGGAAAGGGGGATATTACGGAGGGCGTTGGCACCTCAGGTCTTTGAGGCTCGTCGTCCTGACGGTGCCACAGGATACTCCTGTGCCTCTCCTCCTCCTCCTCCTGCTCTTGCCCCCTGTTCTTGCTCCTGTTCCTGTTCTTGTTCTTGCTCCTGTTCCTGTTCTTGCTCCTGTTCCTGCTCCTGGCTTCGAAGGGCCTCTTGAGCCACTTCGAAGGGGCTTGCAAGGGACTTTGAAAGGTAGATATCAGGTTAACCCAGGATGAAGGTCTGCCAACACCATCTAAGCAAATCAGGGGGGTCACTACTCCACTTTGGGCAGTTGCCAGGGACCTGCTCCTGGCTTCGAAGAGCCTCTTAAGCCAATGGCATTCGGTTAAGGAAAATTATGGTTTTTGTAATGCGTTAAAAATTTTAGCACGTTCAGAACAAGCTCATGGGTGTGGCTTAAAAAAATAGTACATTTTTAACTCAAACTTCCTTAACCGAATGCCATTGCCTGTTTTAAGCCCTTTCGAAGGGGCTTAAGAGGGGCTTTGAAAGGCAGATATCAATCAACCCAGGAGAAGGTTCGCCAACACCGTCTTAAGCAAGTCAGAGGTCGATACTTCATTTTGGGCAGTTGCCAGAGGCTGTTAAAGAGTTTCCCTTTGAATAATTTAATAATTGAAGTTTACAAATAGAGTGAAGCTAATTAACCAATTTAGCATTGACTACTAAGTAAACATTAACTTTCTTTATATTGGTTTTTAGCTTTTTAAGTAGCGTCTCACTGCATCTACGTTTGGAAAAAAAACGTAGCCAAAAGAGAAAAAACAGTCTGTTAGGTTTGTGCCGATGTAATTTCTAAATCCGGTAAATCGAATAACTGACGATCACTGTTACGTTTTAGGTAATCCGCCATCTTTTGACACAGCTTCTTCATCTCATTTTTTTGTTTAGCTTGATCAAGGTAATAAGAACCTACCAATATTTTTCGTCGTATATCTTTTTTACGTTCCGAGCTTTTTTCCCTGGCTTCAACTGCTTGAATCCGAGCATCAAGTTTATTTCGTTGTTCTTTCAATTTTTCGATAGTTGTCTTTTTTATCTGAACCATTTTTTTTCTCCTTTGCCTTTATATTAGGTACTTGAAATGGTATTATGGCTTGAATGTTTCTTGAAAAACTTTATCAAGCTCTACATCAGATCGTAGCTGCTTTATTTTTCCTGGTGTTAGCAGAGAAAGCATGTATTGAACGTATCGCATCAAAAGACATAGTTGTTGTTCTGTCTCTTCAACGGCAGAGTATTTATTATATGTGATCTTGGTTGTTGGAAAAATGTAATGATAGAGAATTTCTTCAAGATTAGTTAAGTGTATCATGACATCTTCTTGAGAACATGTCTCAAAGCCTTCCTTTTGCATTTTTAAAAGTTGTTGTGCTACTTTTATTAAATTAGCCGGTTGCAGCCATGCATGGCTCATCTTACTCTCCTTTTCCATGTAAAGATATCCTTATTAATTTGTGGCCAGATACTTTATCATCATAATTTAACAAAATAAAGCACCCAAAAAAAGCAAATTGCTAAGTTGTCCCACAGTCCCCTATAGGGTCTCCAAAGCCACCACTCAAGTCCCCCCACACCGCCACCATAAGGTGGCCTGTTTGCCCCTTCGAAGCCCCCCATTCCCCACCAGTGCGTGTTTATACGTTGCAGAATTGGTTTTGATAGATTACCATTTTTAAAACCTAAGGAATGGGAACGCATCATGGCCATCTATCATTTCAGCGGCACCATCATATCACGTAGCCAAGGATGAAGCGCTGTTGCTTTCGCAGCCTATCTCTCTGCTGAGCGTTTGGTTGATGAGAGGACAAAAAAATACATGACTACGCTCACAAACAAGATGTTGCCTTTACTGAAATATTATTGCCAGAAAATGCACCAAGCTCAATGCTAAATCGCGAAAAACTATGGAACGCGGTTGAAGCTGTTGAACAACGAAAAGATGCACAGCTTGCGCGTGAATTTAATTTCGCACTGCCTTGCGAATTAACACTTAAACAAAACATTGCCTTAGCAAGAGACTTTGTGAGCCAAGGAATGATCGCGGATCTTTGTATTCACAATGACAAGACGAGCGATAGGCAATTGCAGCTTCATGCTCATATGATATTAACACTGCGCAAAGTCATGCTTGATGGTTTTGGACAAAAGGTGCGAGCATGGAATGCGAAAGAAAATTTATTGGTATGGCGAGACTTGGGCTTGTCTTATGAACATCTTTCTTTACATGGGTAAAGATTAGAAAATTGATCACCGCACTTTACAAGCGCAAGGCATTGACCTTGAGCCGCAACACAAAATAGGGGCATCTGTTGTTAAGCAGCGTTTAGCAAGGCTTGAAGATCATCAGCATATTGCGCGTGAAAATGGCCAGAAGATTTTAGAAAACCCTCAGATTGTCCTTAATGCCATTACCTGCCAACAATCTACTTTTACTCATCAAGATATTGCACGTTTTGTTAATCGGCATACGGTCGACGCTGCGCAGTTTCAGCAAGTGTGCCAGAAGGTGAGAGACAGTCACCATCTGGTTTACTTAGGTATGGATGATCGCCAGCGCAAGCGCTTTACGACGCGGGAGATGCTGACAATAGAAACCCGAAAGCTTGAGAGTGTTGCGCAATTACCACGGCGCCAATCCCATGCAGTGAAAGAGACTGTTAAACTTCAGGCTTTAACTTTAAAAGAGCTAGCTGAAGACAGTAGTTTATAAAATAATCTTCACAGCTAAAGAGATACAAAGGCCATTTAAAAATGAACATGCCATTTCAGCCTGGCTAGTATGGATTTCTAAACAAAATCCAAGTGGAAATATAATTTGATTATCAAGAATTAGTTATTGCTGTGACATATGTTAGAAAATTACTCATTCATGTGGCTGCTCAGTAGTTAATCATTGCAATAGGTCGTAATACTGGCTACCCTTGCTTTTGCAACCAGGGCTGATTACCTTTCCTAATGCGACTTCGATAATGAGTCGTACTTGACAGTAAAAAGTGTTCACTGAAAAATTCGCTTTCCTTAAATTAAGAGGTAATCCAATTTTTAACAAAGGGTTTGAATCACCTCGTTTTTCACAAAGGATACTTTCATGGAAGCTAAAACGGAAAAAAACTTACTCCCTCTTCTCACTACACTCACCCAAATTCCTTGGTCTGATCTTAAGGTAGGGGAACTACTCGGCGAAGGTAGCTATGGCACAGTGCATCATGGTCAGTGGCAAAACATTGAAGTGGCTATCAAGCAGTTGCATCTAAAAAAATTAACCAGTCCATTATTAGAAGACTTCAAGCAGGAAACTGTATTGATGGCTAAATGCCGATTCCCGTATGTCATCGAATTGTATGGAGTCTGTACCGAGGTAAATCATTATGCGCTAGTAATGACGTATTTACCGAAGGGCTCGTTATGTGAAGTTTTACATGATACGAACGAATCGTTGCCTTGGAACCCAATACGTTGGGAGATAAGCATTGAGATTGGAAAAGGCTTAGCGTATTTACATGGACAACAAATTGTACACCGCGACCTTAAAAGTTTGAACGTATTATTGGATAGCCAGTACCATGCAAAGATTAGTGATTTTGGGATGGCAAAATTAAAATTGCAAAGTAGCAGTATGAGCACGCAAAGCAGGAAAGGGACGGGAACCACCCGATGGTTAGCACCAGAATTGTTTAAGCGTGGAGCTAATCCAAATTTTGCCTCTGATGTATACAGCTACGGTATGGTGCTCTGGGAGATTGCTTCACGGCAATCACCTTATCAAGAGGCACAGAATGATATCGTGGCAATGGGTTGGATTAAAGATGGGGAAAAAGAAAATATCCCTATTGACTGTCCTATCGAATACGGACAAATTATCCAAAAAACCTGGATGTTACCTGAAGCTCGCCCCAGTGCTAACGAGATTAGTATAGAGCTTGAAAAAGTTAAACCTAAATCGCCGCCGAAAGCTTCACCAAAGTTTGAAAAAGTCTACGAAGACAGGTCTTGGCACTTTGATTCACAAACGAAACAAACTGCTAACCTTCAAGGAAAGGACTACGTATTAATTCCTGCCAGTCCCAAGGATATTCAAAAAGTCATTGGGTTTTATGTGCATCATCCTGTTCCTGGCTATGAAGTTAGCAAAGTCGAAGTGATTTATAACCCTGGCTTTAATCGTGCATTTGAGTTACACCTGCGTAAACTGCAAAAACGGGATAACAATCCAGCTTTTGTACCAGAATGGTTGGGTATGCCAAACGCTATTCTTCGTCAAACAACGTACAATAAATTTACTGACTTAACAAAACTCCATACCGACCCTGATTATCCTGCCATCAAATTGTTACCAGCTTGGCATGGAACCAAGCCTCAAATCCTCGATAGTTTGTTTTCGGCAGGTTATGCAAGTCTAGGCACTACCGATGCTGGCTTTTTTGGGAGAGGTTATTATTCGGCCTATGAAGCGAAATATTCGCATCGGGTATACAGTAAAGGAGCATTAATTCTTAATTGGGTAGCAAGCTTTTCTCCACTGCCTGTTGTTGATAACGATATGAAAGCATTGGAATTGGAAGGCAAAGGCAACTACGACAATTACGACGCCCATTTTGTGCCAGTAGCACCACGAAATCCTGATAATCCGAATGAAACAGTTTACTACCCTTGTAAAACAATTGATGAACATCAGTATACTGAAATGGTGGTATTTGATTCTGCGGCTTTATTGCCGCGTTATCTAGTGGAATTACAGCCTGAATGGTTAGGGTTAAAGTCGCCCAGCCTGCCTGTTGTCATGTCACCAAAACCTGCCTCACCGCCACAACCCAAGACTGATACACCACAAAAGCTATTAAAATTAGGCAGCCCTAAAACCCTTTCCCAACAGCTTGTATTACCACCCGCTGCAACGCCTATTTTAACGGCAAAACCATTGCCAAAACCACAATCTAAAAAGCTGAAAACAGAAGAACCGGAAAAGCTGTTCAAGCTAACAAAAGCATCTCTTGAGCAGCCTTGGCTAAACACACTGAGCTACTTTATAAAAGATTTTGCTGTACCACTTACAATAGAAGAAGTAAAAACCTTGCACCTAAATCCCATAGAAGCAAACTATTTAAAAGATTGGCTATGGTCATTCGTAGAACAATCTAAAGTGGATGAAAAGATAGCACTAAAAGCATCGCTTGCCATGACGACCTTAAATGCGATGGGGGTAGCTTTCATCGGAAAATATGGAGATTGTTCGCATGCGAAAATCCCTGGTGCTAACTTAAGCGGTGCAATGTTATCTTGTACTTTATTTAAAGAAGCGGATTTACGAGAGGCTATTTTAGCGGGTGCTTATTTGGGTAATGCTGACTTTAGTCAGGCTAACCTTATGGAGGTAAAGTTTGGCGAATTCCCAACGTTGTCCTGCAATGAAAGTGTAGAATGTATTTGCTATAGCCCAGATGGACACATGATGGCCGTGGGGGAAGGCTATGACATTATTTTGTATCGTAAAAAGTTGGGTACCTTTGCGTCAGAGGAACACGAGACTTACGAAAAGCAGGGCGAATTGAAGGGGCATACGAGAGATGTTACGAGTGTCGCCTTTAGTCCTGATGGCAAACAGTTAGCTTCGGGAAGTAATGATGAGACGGTGCGTCTGTGGAATCCTCAAAGTCTTCAAAGCCAAGGCGAATTGAAGGGGCATACGGATGCTGTTATGAGTGTCGCCTTTAGTCCAGATGGCATACAGTTGGCTTCAGGTAGTTCTGATAGTACGGTGCGTCTGTGGAATCCCCAAAGCCTTCAAAGCCAAGGCGAATTGAAAGGGCATACGAGTTATGTTCAGAGTGTCGCCTTTAGTCCCGATGGCAAACAGTTGGCATCAGGAAGTTGGGATTGTACAGTGCGTCTGTGGGATCTCCAAAGCCTTCAAAGCCAAGGCGAATTGAAGGGGCATGGGGGGATAGTTCATAGTGTCGCCTTTAGTCCCGATGGCAAACGGTTGGCTTCTGGGAGTAATGATAATACGGTGCGCCTGTGGGATCCTCAAAGCCTTCAAAGCCAAGGCGAATTGAGGGGGCATACGAGTTATGTTTATAGTGTCGCCTTTAGTCCCGATGGCAAACGGTTGGCATCGGGGAGTTGGGATAATACGGTGCGCCTATGGGATCCTCAAAGCCTTCAAAGCCAGGGCGAATTGCAAGGGCATACGTATAGGGTTATGAGTGTCGCCTTTAGTCCTGATGGCAAACAGTTAGCTTCGGGTAGTTCTGATAAGACGGTGCGCCTGTGGGATCCCCAAAACTTTCAAAGCCAAGGCGAATTGAAGGGGCATACGGATGCTGTTATGAGTGTCGCCTTTAGTCCAGATGGCATACAGTTGGCTTCAGGTAGTTCTGATAGTACGGTGCGTCTGTGGAATCCCCAAAGCCTTCAAAGCCAAGGCGAATTGAAGGGACATACGAAGGTTGTACATAGTGTCGCCTATAGTCCAGATGGCATACAGTTGGCATCGGGAAGTTGGGATAATACGGTGCGCCTGTGGAATCTCCAAAGCCTTCAGAGCCAAGGCGAATTGAAAGGGCATACTGGGACTGTTTTTAGTGTCGCCTTTAGTCCCCCTGATGGTAAACGGTTAGCATCGGGAAGTTGGGATGAGACTGTGCGTCTGTGGGATCCCCAAAGCCTTCAAAGCCAAGGCGAATTGAAGGGGCATAAAGCTGGAATTGATAGTGTTGCCTTTAGTCCCGATGGTAAACGGCTGGCATCGGCATCGGGAAATTGGGATTGTACAGTGCGTCTGTGGGATCCCCAAAGTCTTCAAAGCCAAGGCGAATTGAGGCATACGGGTTGGGTTAATAGTGTCGTCTTTAGTCCCGATGGCAAACAGTTAGCTTCGGGTAGTTCCAATACTGTGCACCTGTGGGATCCCCAAAGCCTTCAAAGTCAAGGTGAATTGAAGGGGCATACGAATGGTGTTACTGGTGTCGATTTTAGTCCAGATGGTAAATGGTTAGCATCTAGTAGTAATGATCATACGGTGCGCCTGTGGCATCTCCAAAACCTTCAAAGCCAAGGCGAATTGAAGGGGCATACGGGTCCTGTTAATAGTGTCGCCTTTAGTCCAGATGGCAAATGGTTGGCTTCAGGAAGTCAAGATTGTGCGATATTTTTATGGACAAAAACATCCGATGGGCTTTTGTCACAAGAAAAATGGGCCCTGATATATCGCTTTGCTAACAGTAAGGCATTACTGGCACCTCACGCTTTTCTTAAAGGAGCAAAGATTTCGGATGAGAATTTAACACTGCTAAAACAGCGTGGTGCAAATGATGATGAAACTCCAGACTACCAAAATAATCCACATGCTTTCTGGGCAAAACAGCGGATTAATAATCCTTGTATCTTCACTATTCCCACCGTAGCACGTCTAGAAACAGGAGAAGCAGAAAAACGAGATAATAGTTTCTTATAGTCGCCTGAAGTTTTGCGCGTCTGCAACCGAAGATACCTGCTCACGAAATATTTTTTTGCAACCTGAGGTTTGAAGTTCTCTGAGCCTCAAAGCCAGCTATTTAGTTAACAGTTAAGGTTCTGGGGTTATTTTCATAAGACGTCTTCACTGTCAGGCCGGATATATCTTACTTGTGCAGTCGACTCCTAACCAAGAGAATTTCAGTAGCCATCTTCACTACTTGTACTTATGCTCAGAGGTGGGCTTCACCAAGAATCAGGATGATGGATTCAGGCGATAATTTTTTAACTGAATGTGGGCGTCGATCAAATCAATAAATTGTCAATTATTTTGACCATTGCGATAACGTCCCTTGTCGAAAGTGGATTTTTTTATTTGTTGCTTTTATTTTTTCATATTTTTAATTATATTACGAGGTATGTAATTTTTTATTAAAAAATATGTGAGGGAATATCGCACGCATAAGCGTTCAATTTCTGGACATAGAAAAAACTGTGCTTGAGCTTCAGGGCACCGGAAAAAGACCTACCAACAGATGGGATTCGCGAGATTTTGGAAAAAAGAGCCCTTTAATGTTGCGCAAATCATGCCAAATAATTCTGCAAATGACAATAATAAACGATGGATAGTATGATGGTTTTATGAATAAAAATTACCTTAATACGCTTCTTACTGTTTAGAGTTTACAAAAGTACTGCTTTGCGATTTCAGTAGCTTGTTCTTCTCTGTGCACTTGAGCATTGCCCGTTAAACCAGAAATTTTACAATTAATTTCCTTCGGTAATCTTGAAAATACACAATGTTTATCTCGATAACCCTGGGCTAATATCCTGGCAGCCTTTCTTATTTCATGATGACTCTTATTTTTTTTAACAGCGATTTCTTTATTCCGTTCGATAAGTAAATTTATTTCTGCTTCTATTATTGCATTGCCGATTTTGTTATACCCAAGGTCGAGTTGAGTAAGCGTTGTGTTTTTTTCTAGAGCCAAAGCGAGATCTTTTACTCCTGCTGCATCGATTTGGTTACCCCTAAGGTTAAGTTTAGTAAGCGTTGTGTTTTTTTCTAGGGCCAAAGCGAGAGCTTTTACTCCTGCTGTATCGATTTGGTTAAGCCAAAGGCCGAGTTGAGTAAGCGTTGTGTTTTTTTCTAGAGCCAAAGCGAGAGCTTTTACTCCTGCTGCATCAATTTGGTTATCACCAAGGTCGAGTTGAGTAAGGGTTGTGTTTTTTTCTAGGGCCAAAGCGAGAGCTTTTGCTCCTGCTGTATCGATTTGGTTATCACCAAGGTCGAGTTGAGTAAGGGTTGAATCATTATTCCTCAAACGAATAAGTGCTTCCTCTTGAATCTGCATTTAGGCTTCTCCTTTAAAAAAATAGCGATTAAACAAAATGAAGACTTAACTGAACAAAAAAAATTCTGCTACAACACGGGTATCTTCTGTTGCAGCGCGCGCAAAACTTCAGGCGGCTTAGGAGGGCAATTATCTCGTTTTTCTGCTTGTCCTGTTTCTAGATGTGCTACGGTGGGCACTGTTAAAGTGTACTGCACATATCAATTTAAAAAACTCTCTGGCAAGCTGAATACCTTCTGCTTCATTGAGCTCCATGGGCAAAGTAAATTCAATCTCACGCATTCATTTAGCTCACAAGACTCTAGCGTGAGTTTATCACGACACTAGTCAAAAATACCCATAATGTTTTGTTTTAAAAGGATTTTTTTCGAAATTAAGTGTATACAACAAGTCCATCTATTTGGGGTCGCTTCTGATGGAAATCGATCAGGTTTAGAGCTTCCATAAGCTGATTTTCGTCACTTGTCATTTCTTCTAATTTATAAATTGCTTTAGATCGTCCTTTGGATTTTATGCCTTCCAGTACTGTACCCAATCTAACATTATTCAGTGTATCCAGTAGCGTGTCTAATGTTCCCCTAAACTCAGCTTGTAGTCTTGCCTGTCGCCACAAAAGAGTAGATTCTAAATAACCGATAATGCAAATAAAGTAATGAGTAACAATTTTTTGATCAGTCCAATGAAATTGTGGCTTGAATGTCAGGTGATAAGGGTTCTTCATATTTTTAAATGCTGATTCAACTTCTGCTTGTCCTTCATAGGCTTTAATAATTTTCTCGCTGTTCCACGCATGACGATCTGTCATGAGAATTCTCAAGCCGCATCGTTCTTCAATTTCTCGAAGCTTATTTTGATTAATAACAAAATCGAGATGATATCGTCTATTATAAATCCTTGTTAGGAATGCAGTTAAAATAATCTCTAAAAGAAAAGTTATTTGAAGAACGTGCTAAACTAAAAAAATAAATCCAAGTGCTTTCTAAAATTTCATCTTCGCTCTTTAATGTCCATTGAATTAATTGATGCACATGCTGTCCTTTTAACATATTAATAATTTTTGCTTCTAACGCTGATCTCTCATAACTTTTTCTTTTCGAATTAAGCGCTATTTGCAGGTTTTTTAATTTTGTTTCTTTCTTCTCTAATGTTTGTTGAATACCACGAATTTGACCTATTTTTAATTTCTCTGAAATATATACCACAATGGTTCTCTCTTCATCCCAAATAACACGCTTATCTCTATATGTTTTCTGTTCATTTGAAATAAAATATTTTAACGAATCATCCACAAGTGATTGATGATGGTGAGGCGTTAATGCACCAACATAATGAAGTTGAGCTGCTTTAACTAATGCCATATTTTTTTTAGAATTATTCCCACGGTCAAAAACTATGGTATGCTCATTCTGTTGTAACTTCAATTGATCCATTCTATTTTTAAGTTTACTAACAATACTGTTAAAAACTTTACTATCATTCATGTTCCCTTTATACGTCAGATGAAATAGAGGGATCTTATCTTGTTGTGTTACTGCTAAAGCTAAACCAACTTGCCTTAGGTCTGTGCGTTTTTGCTTGTTTTTTCCGCGTTGAGCGATAGTGCAGCGATCATTTGTTGTATTAATGTAAGTAAAAAAATTTGTTGTATCGTAAAATAAATTTTCTTGTTCCAATTGATACAAATCAAATACCTTTTTTAGTAGCTCTTCTTCTATTTTTTCAATAGCGTCAACTGGAATGGCATCCATCATGTCCCAAAAATGTTGGCTGTCCAATTTAGTTAAGCTGCATTTGAGTAAATATTCTAAGCTGGTTGTTTTAGCCCAACTCCGCCAGCCACGCTTACTTGTCGGCATACAGGCTCGTCCAATAGCCGCTAATAAAAGTGTGGCTCCCGCTGTTAAATGATTACGAATCGGCTTGTTAGATAAGTGATTTCTGGCATTATACACATGCTGGTTAATGATTTCACAAATGTTTAATTTATTTGCGATATCAAGCATTGCAGCAACGGCTCCATGCGAATAGGATTTAAGGCGCAGGTCTTCTGTTAAGCCTTGCAAACGTTTTAACAAATCGTCTGCCTTACCAAGATAAGCTAGTACTATAGGTCTTGGTTTGCCATTGATTCGCTTGGATTCAACGATATACCAATATTTATGCCCACCGCTTTTTCTGACCTGTATTGTCGCCAAAACTGATCCTTGTTGTATACATTTTTAGTAAACTCAATATAGTATCCTATTTTATGCAATAAATTTCAAATAAAATTAAATTATTTTGTTGTATACAAATAAAAACAAAGTAACTGATTGATTGCACTGATAAAATTAGTCGATTAACCACTGGCGCGTGATAAACTCACGCTAGAAGTTATGATAAAATCCCTATCATATTTGAAACATAGCTTTATTGATAGGATTTTAATAGTGCTTTAACCTCTCTCATTAGGGCTAGCCCTAGTGATAGGCATTCAACTGCCCAGGAATTAAAGGAAACAAAGTCCCTATACCCGTGCCTCTGTCGCTATTGGCAACGTTGGATTTGCTCAGGGATACAATATTAAAGATGTCGATCTATGGGTAAGGAGCGGTTGGTTGTATACGACTCTCCAGCATGTCTTGGTTGGCGGCACTTGCGCGCCTTCTCAAAGCCTTCTTGAGTGCGCACTCCGAGTCTATTTCTTAGATATTGAATACTGCATTGGATGATCGTTTGACTTTGGTTTCCACGTCGTTTCTGAGCTCATTCAACTGCTCACGGATAGTGTTTACCACATCATCGTGTATCTCCCTGCTCGGGCTTAACAAGCCGTCAAATTGTAAAGGTTTGGATTGCAGCATCGGGGTTTTGGTGTAACCAAGTAATTTGATGTAGTGAACCCTAGAGTTGGCGGCATCCCAAAGATAATGATTGGCGTGGCTCTCTATAGTGGGGGTTTGCGCGGTGACTGCTGGTTCTCCGTTGCATCCGTGCCAATACTTGCTGCCTGCTCTCTTTAAACATTCAAGCTCGTAAACTGCACACCAACTGGCACCGTTGTGTTTCACATACCAAATCCCCAGTTCTTCATGAGTCGCATTCGGGGAAAGATCTGTTGGCATCCAACGATTCAGGTTTTTTAAAGCTTTGTTAGCATTTACTTGCGCCCACTGCTTTTCTGCTTCGTCTTTGAGCTTCAATTCCACGTATCTCACCGTTTCCAAGCTGCAACCATACACCGCCGCCACTAATGGATATAATCCATTCATGTTCGGATACAATAGTGAGGCGCCCTTCGCTTCCAGCATTTTTACTGACTCTAAATCTGCTTCTAATAATGCTTCTACCAATGGGTTTTGTAATGAGATTCGTCTCCCTCGCTCTATTTCCTCTAGCTTTCTCTCATGTTGAATCGTCATCAATGATTGAGCATACTTCTCGCTAAATATTGAAAGTTTTTCTAAGTTCGATTTTTGTGTGGTAACGTTCGCTTTTAATGTTTTCAACTCTTCCCGCAACTGGTGATTTTCTTTTAGTATTTGCTGAGCACTTTTTTCATGCCGCGCAATTTCAGTTTTTTGTTCTTCAAGTTTCGCTTGCAGCGGTTTCAAAAAAGGCTTTACTTTTTTGTACTGATGTTTTTCTTCCATCCAGTTAGCCAAGTCTTTATAATCATTTTCTCTGGCAAGCTGCACGGGGGTTTTCTTTTCTTTGTTTTTATCTTTAATCGACGCATGCTGCTTCATTAATAGTTTTATAATATCATTTTTTCCCAGCATCGCAGCATGATGTAATGCAGTGTTACCGTATGCATCAACTTGATTCATATTCATGCCAAGTTGGCCTAATAAAAGCGATACCGTTTTGAGCTGGTTTTTTTGTATGGCGAGCATAAGTATCGTTTTGCCTTTTGAATCGCTGATATAGGGATCAACGAGTTGCTTGGCATCGGTCAGTAAGAATTCAATTAACTCCACTTGATTATTCTCAATGGCTTTAAGCAATAAGTCTTCTATCTGTGCACCTGACAAAATCAAAAGTTTTAATAGCGAAAAATCATTTTTAGAATACGGTTGATACGCCATATCCAATGCGGTTTTGCCTTGTCCATTTTTTTCATTCAGGGAAACTTTATTCTCAATCAATAGTTTCACCATCTCTTGATCTTGATTCCTGGTGGCAAGATGCAAAGCCGTGTCTTTTTGACGGTTCGTTTGCTTAATGTTGGCTTGAGAGTGATTCAATAATGCCTTCACCACATCAATCTGCCTTTTTTGAATGGCAAGCGTCAACGCACTGTCTTTGGCTTCGTTCATTTTATTCAGATTCAATTCAGCGCACTGTGAAAGCAAAAATAACGTTAAGGGGATATTGCTGTCTTCAATGGTTCGCATCAGAAAATCATTGCCTTGCTGGTCTTCATTTTGTATCGAAGCACCAAATAAAATCAATACTTTCACAATGCCTATCTTTTTCTGTGCGTACGCTTGATTGAGCAATTCAGGGGTAGCCACTGCACCCAACGATAATGCGATGTTAGCCATCTCTGCATCATTTTCTTGAACACAAAAAACCAGAAAATCTTGAAAATGAGACAGTTTCCAGTCAATTGCCCTTGCGATGCACGCTGCACCTTTTAAGCCAAATCGACGACTTACTGTGATCAAAGATGACCGTCCATTATCCGTTTCAATGCAGGTAAGCTGCCTAATTTTGGCACCTAGCTGCATTATGATCATCTCCAAAATCTCTAAAGAAGCCGATTCACAGGCTAGCATAAAAATGTTTTTATTTTCTTTTAACTCATTGAACAGCAAGCGACTATCTTTTTGCAGTGTTTCTTTGAATAGGTTTATTTCATTTTTTTCCATCGCTGCAATCAATCTTTGAATGAGAGAATCTGGCAAATAGGTTTGATGAGAAATATCAGGATTGGTTGCGATCTGTTTATCCAAAAAACTCACGATCATTCTTTTGACGGTACGATTGGGGGCAATCGTACTGTCACTGATCGCCTCATTGGTTAACGGGTCAGTCTTTTTCAGTGTAAGCCATTTGAGAATCGCTTCACGCTCATACGTATTGCCACTTTCCATAAGCATGACAGGGTCTGTCATGATGTGAGAGGTAATCGGACAAATAATATCTTCTGGAATCTCTGATGGTTGGCTCGTTGAAGTTCGCTGTTGCATACTCTCTCATCCTTATGATTGTTCAGTTGAAGTAATTTATGATTTCACTGAATAGTGGCAACCTTGTTTATTTTCT
Source organism: uncultured Gammaproteobacteria bacterium (assembly GCA_963817645.1). Classification (GTDB taxonomy): domain Bacteria; phylum Pseudomonadota; class Gammaproteobacteria; order UBA6002; family UBA6002; genus UBA6002. The sequence continues at coordinate 26,605 of CAWFQC010000055.1, forward strand.
AACTGAATCTGTAAAAAATAAAATTATTTCAATGAACAATATCATCAGACCATCTGTCACGATTTATCCAATAAGGACATTCTTGGCATGATTCTCCATCTGGGTAATCAATACCTTCTTCATGAGGACAGCCAATAATTTTATTAAGCATTATAACTGAAGATACTTCGTTATCTCGCATTATTTTTAAAATTTCATCCATTATTTTAGGGTGGTTTCTAACATCAGTTTCTGATTGCCATCGTGCCATAATAGGGTCTGCATTTTCATGGATTATTATTCCTACAGCTACTTTAGTAGCTAATTTATTCGTGGGACCGTAAAAAGCAATACTTGCAACAGGATATCCTTTAAATCCCTTTTTTGCCTTTTTCTCTAATGATTTTTTAGCTCTATTCATTCTTAAAAAACCTTATTTAATAACGAGCAATTCTGATTAAGAAACATGACTTTCCAACTTATTTAGTAACCCATGGCGATATTTTCTTGTCTTATTCTTCAAGAACAGCATTCACGTTTTCCAAAAATGCTGCATTAACAACCAATTCTTTTTCTTGTATTAATTTGTTTTTATAAAGCCATTCAGTGATTTCTCTCCATTTCCAAAGAGGCGATTTCTCAGCTAATTTAATCACGGGCTTAGGGAAGGATTTTCTTCTTTTCCCCTTTATCCACAAAGAGACCGTCTGGCATTTCATTTCAAGTCGCTTTGCAACCTCAGATTCAGTCACTCAATCTTCGGGAGCTACATTTAGATACAGTTGCGCCAATGGATGAAGACTCAACATCTCTAATGGCTGATATAACAGCTTGTTCAAGTGATGATGCTTTACGACCGAAATCTAAATAGACAACGCCATTTCTAAAGTTGATTAATACATCATCACAGCCAGCTCCATATAAGCTATCGATGAACATCCTTAAGTACAAGCGTAAATTGATAGGTTCTAGCGTGAGTTTATCACGACACTAGTCAAAAATACCCATAATGTTTTGTTTTAAAAGGATTTTTTTCGAAATTAAGTGTATACAACAAGTCCATCTATTTGGGGTCGCTTCTGATGGAAATCGATCAGGTTTAGAGCTTCCATAAGCTGATTTTCGTCACTTGTCATTTCTTCTAATTTATAAATTGCTTTAGATCGTCCTTTGGATTTTATGCCTTCCAGTACTGTACCCAATCTAACATTATTCAGTGTATCCAGTAGCGTGTCTAATGTTCCCCTAAACTCAGCTTGTAGTCTTGCCTGTCGCCACAAAAGAGTAGATTCTAAATAACCGATAATGCAAATAAAGTAATGAGTAACAATTTTTTGATCAGTCCAATGAAATTGTGGCTTGAATGTCAGGTGATAAGGGTTCTTCATATTTTTAAATGCTGATTCAACTTCTGCTTGTCCTTCATAGGCTTTAATAATTTTCTCGCTGTTCCACGCATGACGATCTGTCATGAGAATTCTCAAGCCGCATCGTTCTTCAATTTCTCGAAGCTTATTTTGATTAATAACAAAATCGAGATGATATCGTCTATTATAAATCCTTGTTAGGAATGCAGTTAAAATAATCTCTAAAGAAAAGTTATTTGAAGAACGTGCTAAACTAAAAAAATAAATCCAAGTGCTTTCTAAAATTTCATCTTCGCTCTTTAATGTCCATTGAATTAATTGATGCACATGCTGTCCTTTTAACATATTAATAATTTTTGCTTCTAACGCTGATCTCTCATAACTTTTTCTTTTCGAATTAAGCGCTATTTGCAGGTTTTTTAATTTTGTTTCTTTCTTCTCTAATGTTTGTTGAATACCACGAATTTGACCTATTTTTAATTTCTCTGAAATATATACCACAATGGTTCTCTCTTCATCCCAAATAACACGCTTATCTCTATATGTTTTCTGTTCATTTGAAATAAAATATTTTAACGAATCATCCACAAGTGATTGATGATGGTGAGGCGTTAATGCACCAACATAATGAAGTTGAGCTGCTTTAACTAATGCCATATTTTTTTTAGAATTATTCCCACGGTCAAAAACTATGGTATGCTCATTCTGTTGTAACTTCAATTGATCCATTCTATTTTTAAGTTTACTAACAATACTGTTAAAAACTTTACTATCATTCATGTTCCCTTTATACGTCAGATGAAATAGAGGGATCTTATCTTGTTGTGTTACTGCTAAAGCTAAACCAACTTGCCTTAGGTCTGTGCGTTTTTGCTTGTTTTTTCCGCGTTGAGCGATAGTGCAGCGATCATTTGTTGTATTAATGTAAGTAAAAAAATTTGTTGTATCGTAAAATAAATTTTCTTGTTCCAATTGATACAAATCAAATACCTTTTTTAGTAGCTCTTCTTCTATTTTTTCAATAGCGTCAACTGGAATGGCATCCATCATGTCCCAAAAATGTTGGCTGTCCAATTTAGTTAAGCTGCATTTGAGTAAATATTCTAAGCTGGTTGTTTTAGCCCAACTCCGCCAGCCACGCTTACTTGTCGGCATACAGGCTCGTCCAATAGCCGCTAATAAAAGTGTGGCTCCCGCTGTTAAATGATTACGAATCGGCTTGTTAGATAAGTGATTTCTGGCATTATACACATGCTGGTTAATGATTTCACAAATGTTTAATTTATTTGCGATATCAAGCATTGCAGCAACGGCTCCATGCGAATAGGATTTAAGGCGCAGGTCTTCTGTTAAGCCTTGCAAACGTTTTAACAAATCGTCTGCCTTACCAAGATAAGCTAGTACTATAGGTCTTGGTTTGCCATTGATTCGCTTGGATTCAACGATATACCAATATTTATGCCCACCGCTTTTTCTGACCTGTATTGTCGCCAAAACTGATCCTTGTTGTATACATTTTTAGTAAACTCAATATAGTATCCTATTTTATGCAATAAATTTCAAATAAAATTAAATTATTTTGTTGTATACAAATAAAAACAAAGTAACTGATTGATTGCACTGATAAAATTAGTCGATTAACCACTGGCGCGTGATAAACTCACGCTAGATGTCATGTTGCTTCAAACAGCAGATTATCGTAATTCTCGTTTTTTGATATAAGTATTAAGACCGATATGATTTGTATATCCTAAAAAAATAGCAATTTTTCTAACCGATAAACCCAAGGCTAATAACTCCTTCACTTTAACGACATCCTGATCAAATTTACTTTTTTGAACAGTTCCTTTAGGTTTACCCAACTGGATCCCATGCGCCCTTTTATTCGACAACGCCTCTTTGGTTCTTAGGCTGATAAGATCGCGCTCAAGTTCAGCAAAGAGTGAAAATAGGGTAATCATTACTTTTGATGTCATGTCCTGTTGCTTCATGTCCAAATTTTGCTTAATGGCAATCACGCGCACTTGTTTTTTGATTAACTCATTAACCAATCCTATGACTTCAGCAGTACTTCGACCCAATCGACTCAGTTCGGTGACAATAAGTATATCGGCATCATCCAATACTGAGAGCATTTCATCAATACGACGTTCTTTGCTGGTTTTCCTACTTGAAATGGTCATCTCAATAAAATCATTCACTTCCAATTTATTTCTTTTGGCAAATTCAAAAATTTCAAGTTTTTGATTGTTCAAATCCTGCTTGTCGGTTGATGTGCGAATATAAGCAATTGTTTTGGCCATAATTTACTCAAAAAATAGTCTGTTAATGTTTAACCTAAAATTACAGAGCTAATTATACAGTTAGCCATAAAGATATAAAGTGTAAGACCGTAACAAAATTAATGTATAATAACGGCCGTTATGTGATAACCAAATTGCACTGATATATGCATGCGGCAAACAAAAGACTAACCATTTTAACCAACGCATAATATGTATAGAAGCTCTTTCTGAAGTAGAGGACCTTAAAGAAAATGAAATATTATTACCACAACCTTTGGATATTATATTCATCAAAGGCTTCATCGCTGCTTAAGATAGGTAGATTTTCCTGAACAGCTTGCGAAATAATCAGTCGATCAAATGGATCGCGATGATGAAAGGGTAAGGATGTGACTCCAACAACATGCCTAAAACTGATATCAAGTTGGAAAATGCTATTTTCTTGTAACTGGGCAGGAAGAAATTTCTCGACAGGCTGTTTTAATTTCAATTTGCCTAGACTCAATTTGATAGCCATTTCCCAGATACTAGCAAGACTTAAAAACAAATCATTCTCTTGATCAAGAAAAATATTCTTAGCTTTTTTGCTAAGTTCTGGAGCGTCTGCAATTATCCATAAAAAAGCTTGAGTATCTAATAAAATTTTCATTAGGTGTAATCTTTAAAATCTTCAGGCAGCTTATTGAAATCTTTCGAAAATGAAACCAACCCTTTAGCAGACCCTAAATGACGCTTATGTTTCTCTGGGTATAAAGCAGTGAGTTTAGCAACTGGTTTATTATCTTTGGCTATGATGATTTCTTCCCCTAGCATAGCTTTCTGGATCAACTCTGATAAATGCGCTTTTGCAACGTTAATATTTACTTGTGTCATATTCGTACCTATAATATGGTCATTCTAGCGGACCAAGTTATTTTTTTCAACTATATATTGGGTGTGATAATCATTGGAACGAAAAGGGTTGGTATACCTTGAATGATACGAGGAAATTTTAAAAAAAGCTCTTGCATATTATTTAAACCCTCTACTGACCTCAATATTTTCTAATTGTCGCTCGGGATTTTGATCGAAACTGCTGACACGGATATAACCAACGCGCTCTCCTGTCATGTTCATTGACTCCTGAAACTGTCAGGATAAAATCTAAATTGTTCTTTAACAAATGTCAATTTATTTTAAAAGCAATCCTAATCTGACAGGTTTAAGACACGCATCTGACGTCCAATTAGAGTCTACTCAATACTCACATAACAAGGCGATTTTCATTTTCTTGCAACACAAGCATATCCTATCTATCCTTTAATTTTATATTTCATTTCCAATCAACTGATTAGGATGTGGCATCTCAACCAAAAAATGGTGATTTTCAGCGCCTTGATTCAATTCTAATGTTTTTAATATCCTTTTAACATCGGCAGGTGACTCATGAGGGCCTTGTATATAGAATGGTTTCCCCGCTCTTCCAAAAGTAAATTCTTGGTTCTCATCGATGGAAATACCTCTTAATAAATTTCTTGCTTTAGAAAAATCATTATGTGGTTTAAAGCCAAATTGATTGGCATATTCTGCGGCTTTTATTATCAGCGTGTTGGCATAACTTGGCTCTATAAGTTCCATTTCTCCACATGAGTCTCTGACATGCTCCAGCATATTTTGATAATCATATGCATTCATAAGGCGTACAAAACAATTTTTAATGCCCAAACAGAAAGTATCGATAAGATAAACTCCTACTGCTATATCGCCCAGATTATTTTTACGGGAAATGATGACCTGGCCAATTCCCTTTTCCCACAATTCAATTGGCATCCAACACTCATGAATTGACCAATTATGATAAGCTATTACCGCTGATGAAAATGAGTTTGATACTTTTATTTGCCGCTTCTTTTTCTTCTTTTCACGTTTACGTTGTAAATCCTTTTTTGATAATGTCATGAGATTATATCCCTAAGATTGTAATAAAATAATTTTTTTCAAAAAGATTCTATTTTTAATTTGTTTTTAAGAAAGCTTACCGGAACCACCGATAAGCTTTTTTACTCAAAGTCTTTAAGCGCATCTTAATAAAGTGCTTGATTTTGGTCAATGAGCCATGCATAGTAAACACACAGGCGGGTCGTTTACGACCCGCCTGCGGAACCCCTTAAGATTGGCAAATCTCAAAGGGGCTCTAACCACAAATAACCTATGTATAGGAGGTTACTCATGGCTGGCCCGATCTTATCATTTTATTGTGCTGCGGCACAAAGTCCTTTTTCTTTTACTACTCCCCTGATTCAGATGCCATCTGCTGATGCTTTTATTCAGCAAGTACAGGCAAATGATTTTACCCCATGCATACCCTCGGCTGTCCATGAGCTTTTGTGGGCGTTGGGTAGGGTCATATCTAATCAGAGGATTTTAATTTCCACAGAAAAAGGAACGGTAATTTAGGCAGAGGGGGTTAAGGCAGGATTCAAATGGATCCTGCTTTTAACTTTAAAAGGCTAATCGTTGGCTCCCCTCTGCTAGGCATGACTTTTCCTGAATTCTTTCTATTCGCTTGCCTATGGCTAAGGTGGAACTTCCGATAACAAGGAAATCACTTTATGTATAACTCCTATCCTGTACAAAAAGAAAACTATTCTATCGAGTGCCTTCATGTTATAGAAGGTGATCCCCCTTATCCTGAATTCGCACTGAACATTAAAAAAATCCTTGCAGATAAAATGTATTGTTTCTTTATGCCGTCAGGAGACAAGTAATGGGTCTTTACGGTAAAGATTTAATTTGTACACAAGATTGGAGTATGGATGAATTAATCACAATTTTAAATACTGCAATTCAAATGAAGCGTGATCGCTTTCACCCTAAATGGGCACATCTTTTCAAGAATAAAAATTTTCTCATGTTATTTTACAGCCCTTCCGTGCGAACCCATCTTTCCTTTACTGCTGCCGCAACCGAATTAGGCGGGCATGCGCAATACATGGCGCCTCACTCTATGGCAAGACTCAAATCTAAGATTAACGCAGGCGAGACCATCGAAGATGTTGCAAAAGTAGCATCCAGCTATATGGCAGGCATGGGTATCAGAATCATGGAAAGTGCCCTGTCTTATTATGGTGAAGGCCATGCCTTGATCAGAGAATATGCGAAATATGCCCATGTCCCCGTCATCAATATGGCAGATGATATGTGCCATCCCTGCCAATCCTTATCTGATATCTTAGGGTGGGCAGAATGGTTCTCTGATGGATTAGACAATATCAATTTTAAAGCCTTAAGAGGAAAAAAATTATTACTCACCTGGGGACAGGGTGCTTTAGCCAGATCCTGGAATAGTCCTCAAGGTTCTTTATTATTAGCTAGTCGCTTTGGTATGAATATTACCTTAGCAAGGCCAGAAGGCTATGATATGGATCCTCACTACTATCATCTAATTCAAACTCACTGCAAAGAAAATTCAAGTAAATTTGAAATCATCGATGATCCGGTTAAGGGCTATGAAGGCGCTCATGTTGTCTATAGCCGAAATTGGATATCCCCTCAGGCTTATCAACAAGGCCACTTTAACAAAGAAAAAGAAATCAAAAAAGCCATCACCTACACCGATTGGATCACGACACAAGAAAGAATGAAAAAAACAGACAAGGCTATTTTCACTCACCCCATGCCCGTAGACAGAAACCGTGAAGTAGAAGATGGCGTTGCAAGTAGTCCTCAGTCCGTTATTTATAACATCGCAAGCAATAGGTTACACGTTCAAAAATCAGTGCTCGCTCATACCATGGGAATAATTTCAAAGGATTGAAATATGGCACTCAAGCATAAAAAACTGTCGCAGTTAAAAATCATCATTCACAAACAAGAGAAAGAATTGCTGCGTTTAAGTGAGTTGGAAAAATTATTGGAAACTCTCCTTGATTTAGTGGCGGGGATTCACTGGTGGAAAGATAAAGCAGGTATTTACCGTGGATGCAACCAAGCCATGGTGGAACAATTAAGGTTAGCCTCTAAAAATGATATCATCGGAAAAAGTGACTATGAGTTACCCTGGAAGGATCAAGCGGCGTTGTTGATTGAAAATGATAATCAGGTCATGCGCGAAAATAAAACCCAACAAGGCAAAGAAGAACATGTGAGCACTTTAGATGGAAAAATGCAGACCTTCCTCGTGGCCAAAGCACCTTTATACAATGCTCAAGGTAAAGTGATCGGCACGGTTGGAAATTCCATCGATATCACTGATAGGAAAAAAATGGAAGAAACGTTGTGTGCAGCTAAAGAAGCAGCAGAAGCAGCTAATAAAGCCAAAACAGAGTTTCTGGAAAACATGCGCCATGATTTCCGCACACCCTTAGTGGGTATTATGGGCTGTGCCGATGCGATTAGAAAAGACATCGACAATCCTCAAAAAAAGGAAGTTGTTAAGGAATATGCCGATGATTTAATGATATCGGGTCATGCATTATCTACCTTACTGAATGAAGTGTTAGACATGGCCAAGATGGCAACAGGTACGCCCCTTGTTAAGAAAAAATTTGATCTAAGAGAAAAGTTGACGCATATCGTTGACCTTAACCAATCCAGAGCCCATCAAAAACACCTTATGCTGATACTCGAACAGGATGAGGCTATTCCTCATTATTTAATCGGAGATCCCATACGTATACAACGCATGGTATTGGAGCTGGTAACCAATGCGCTTAATTTTACAGAGAAAGGGTATGTCAAAATAGCAACGAAACTCGCTCAACGAAATGGGAAAAATATTATCATCAAAATGAGTGTGACAGACACCGGAATTGGCATTGCCTCAGACAAGCAACAAGAGGTATTTACGAGGTTCAAGCGCCTTACCCCCTCTTATGAAGGGGTGTATCAGGGTGCAGGATTGGGTCTTGCGCTTGTTAAGCAATTTGCAGATGATCTAGATGGCGAACTTTATTTGGACAGTGAGCCTCAAAAAGGATCAACATTTACCTGTGTCCTCCCGCTAAAAAAAGCTTTACTGGATGAACCTTTCGGAACAGACAGCACAGTAAGCGAAGCCAATATTTCATCATTTAAAAATAATAATGATGCACTATCTCAAGACTCAAAAAGGGAACTGACCAAGATTCTGTTAGTGGAAGACAACGCTATAGCAGCCAAGGTGGCAGCCTCATTATTAGAGGAATTAAATTGCGAAATTGACACCGCTATAAATGCAAAAATCGCTATTGAATATGCAACTACTATTGAGTACGATTTGATTTTTCTTGATATCGGACTCCCTGATAAAAGTGGTAATGAAGTTGCCGAAGAAATAAGAGAGTGGGAAGAAAAGCAGCAGCATCCGCCTATACCCATTATCGCTTTAACAGCACATATTGACACTGAGAATAAAGAGAAGTGCTTAAAAGCGGGAATAAATACTGTGGTACCCAAGCCACTATCAAAGGAAAAAGCGTTAGAAATTTTAAAGGCATTTATTGCTAAGCGACGTGTTTCAAAATGATTGCTTTAGAAAAATTTTAGCTTCAAAAATCAACTTGAAATACTCTAATCTTTTTTGGATTAGCATTCTCTTAATCTATTAAAAATCTCTATGGAATACAGGCGTAATTCTTAGCGGAAACTCTCTTATCTCGCATTAGATGTGGTGCGAATCTCTCTAATGATGCACTTTTTAGCAGCATCATTCGCGTGCATTCATATCATCATGATAATTTTTATAGCATCACATCTGATGCACAGCATCATATGTGATGCAAAAAATAGAAAAAAATGAGTGGATTCTATAAGAAAAGTTATAAATATAGAAAAAACAGATTTTTCTGCAAATGTGATGCACAGCATTTTATAAAATGCTGTGAGTTATCTGCATCCTCATTTTTGTAGCTAACTGTTTGATTTGGCTGTTTATTTTGCTCTGCAAAAAAGTTGCGATGGGTGTGGCCTGGACTCATACGATAATGCTGAACTCACTAATCCCAACAGGCTATGTGTTTTTTTATCCTCATTTTAAGTCGCTTTTTTAAGGATTTGAGTGAAATCATTCTTTAAATTCGTCTCAATTGCTGCCTTAAAATTAATTCGTTTTAGCTGAAGCTTCTAGTTTGACCATGATATAGTTTTTAAGCAAAATATCTAGGAAAATTTTGTATAGAATCCGACTAGCAAAGTATCCTTATTGAGCTTCCGTCATTGCGAGCAAGGGCGCAACTTTAGTAACGATATGTTTCAATTCAAGAAGTCTATTTTTACACATAAGCAGATAGATTTTTTGCCTGAAATTTCAGACAAGAACTGCCTTAAAAAATAGACAAGTTTTTAAGTAAGTTGCATTACATATTTGGCTTAAAGATAAAGACTAAAATTGGCCGAAAGGAAGATTAAAAATGTTCATATAGAGAGTAAACAAGTCGATAATTTGGTGCAGTAATTTTAGCCATCACATGACAGCTTTAAAAGGCAGATAGGCTTTTACTTTATCATTGTAGTCACTATTCGAAGGCAATTAGGTTCCAGTGTATTGCGGCAATGCATCAACGTTCAATGTATAGAAATCAATCATATTTGTGTTGTGGAGCTCCTCATGCGGTAAAAATATTGAGTGAAGTACAAATTGATGTATCAAGGATTCCTTCTTGCCGTGAACGTCTTCCAAACAACATGTTCTTATGTCTAAAGAAAATATAGGAAGAATAAATTGTGATTTTTTCTGCTGTCCCATCTGTCCCGTTGTCCCAAGCGGGACAGATGGGACAAAATAGGTAATTGCTACTTGTCCCAGCAGCTAGAAAAAAAACAGAATTAAAAACAAGTACTTACTGGCATGGGACAGATGGGACAACTGGGACAGCGAAAAATGAATGAAAATTTATTTTTGCATTGTTATGAAAAGAAAATGTGAGAAGAATAAATTATGATTTTTTTACTGTCCCATTTGTCCCGCTGTCCCAAGCAATAAAAATACTTAAAAACTAAAAGGTTACAAGAAAGCATCAGAGATAATTAGGATACCTGGTTTTATCTCACCGTCTTAGTGGGACAGATGGGACAAAATAGGTAATTGCTACTTGTCCCAGCAGCCAGGGAAAAAACAAAATTAAAAACAAATACTTACTGGCTTGGGACAGGTGGGACAACTGGGACAGCGAAAAATGAATGAAAATTTATTTTTGCATTGTTATGAAAAGAAAATGTGAGAAGAATAAATTATGATTTTTTTTACTGTCCCAGTTGTCCCGCTGTCCCAAGAAATAAAAATACTTAAAAACTAAAAGGTTACAAGAAAGCATCAGAGATAATTAGGATATCTGGTTTTATTTCACTGTCTTAGTGGGACAGATGGGACAAAATAGATAATTGCTACTTGTCCCAGCAGCTAGAACAAAAACAAAATTAAAAACAAGTACTTATTGGCATGGGACAGATGGGACAACTGGGACAGCGAAAAATGAATGAAAATTTATTTTTGCATTGTTATGAAAAGAAAATGTGAGAAGAATAAATTATGATTTTTTTACTGTCCCATTTGTCCCGCTGTCCCAAGCAATAAAAATACTTAAAAACTAACACCAAGTACAAGTATAGAATAACCTCTTTATATGGATTACGAAGTATCAGTATCAGATTTTGAAAGATGATGTTGCATTAAGACTGAGAGCCTTGGTAAGGCAAACTTGTGCAGCGTTTGAAATAGAGATACTGCGTGGTGTTGTCAGTAAAGATCATGCTCAGATCTTGATTTCAGCACCGCCCGACATGAGTTCCTCAGGATATAATGCGTAGGATTAAAGGGCAAACATCATCTATAGATCTCCGCAAATGACTTGATAAAATCAATAAAATTTCGTAGTATAATTAGGCTATTATTTTTATCAATTAACTATTGATTTTCGTCTAACATCGCATCATCCATCCAGAATTTGTCTTCAATTTTTTTTATTTTTTTTATAATTTCTGTACAAGAATGCGCGGTCACTTTTTCAAATGCCAGTTCAAGTTGAGTCAATAAGTTTTTCATTGTAAAGTCACAATGACGTCCAACTTCATTTTTCAAAACACCCCAACAAATCTCAATGGGTTGTAGTTCGGGTTGATATGGTGGTGTTCTAATTACCTCATGACCATGCCGCCTGGCAATCTCATCAATAGCATATGTTGGTGCGGGAACGATTTTTAAAAGCATGTCAACCAGCTCTGCTTTAAGACAATCAGGGCTATAAGAAATCTTGTTATTTGATAGCCAAGCGCGGATAGTTTCTTTAGAACTTGCTGCTGTTGGTGCTGAACTTTCAGCGAGCACGCCATGATATGGCGCATTGTCCATGATAATAAATGAGCTCTTAGGGATGCCAGGAAGTAATTTTTCAGTGAACCATTTTTTAAAAATATCTCCATTCATTTGACCGTGATAGTCTCCTGTTTTTCGGGTACTTTTAAAAACCGTTTTTGCATCAGGCACCCAGCCATCTTTGGTAATGGCATTCATAATAATCAACCGCTCGCCCTTGCCTGTGGGCTTTTGAATCCATGGGCCATCCTCAGTTGAATACCAGATATAGTCATTACTATGGTTTTTGTTAACATAAGATTCATCAAGATAGACTTCTGGGCGAATAGTATTTCCATTTAAATCCAGACGATTATTTTTCATTGTTCTTAAGTATCGCTGCCTTGCGGCAATCACATAATCTTTTTCTTTAAGGTGCTGGGTTCTTGTTCCTTTCCCAAACTCAAAACCCCATCGGTCAAGTGTTCGACCAAGGGTTGCAATATGAAATTCATCTGGGGATTGCTCCTGGAGATAATCTCTAATTGTTTCTAACGTAACATAACGGCCAGCAAGATTGGCTTCTCGAATGTAGGTACGAACAATCTCCTGTGACGATGCGTTAAGCGCATAAGCAGGTCGACCTCGATAAGGAGCTCCTTTCTTAATACTATCAGGGTCTTTGTTGTAATCCGCCATGATTCGATTAACGGTTGCCAAGCCAATTTTCAATGCATCTGATACTCGCTGAGAACTGGAATCAGATAGACTAAACTCACTTTTATTTCGTTCAAAATAATTTCTTAGCAAAACAACATAATTTTTCTCCTCAGGGAGAAGAGCTCTTCCTTTGCCTTCCTTGATCATATTTCTCCCTAAGATCGTGTTTTAAACTAACCTTTTAGTATATCACACAATTTTTGGATTTTTATCAAGTCATTTGCGGAGATCTATAAGTTGTTTAAGCGTTATTGGGGCAGACATTTTTGAGCGCGAGGCTATTTTTGTCTTACAGCGTGGCAAGTTAACCAAGGAGATGATCGAAGATTATTTAGAACATCATTTTGGGGATAAGGAGAATCCAAACTTTGAGATGATTGAGAATTAATTGGTTTTAGCCGATATTTGGTGGGATTTTCAGTCCCTGATTTTAGACCACCGACTAAAGTTGGTGGTTGTTAAGTATTTCTTTGCCTACTTTAAAATCGAGCCATATTTTGCAAGATAGTATTTAAAGTTTTTTAATGATGAGCAGAAAGTTTATCTAATTAATGAGGTCTTCATGCTAGCTGTTGCTTACAAAGAGGCTGCTATTCCTTTGTTTTGAACTTCATTGAGCAGAGCTGAGAGCTCTAACAGTAAAGAACAAAAATAATTACTGAGAAAATCTATTACTGATTGTCGAAAATGGTATTACTGGGCTATTTGTATTTTTATTGCTTGGGACAGCGGGACAACTGGGACAGTAAAAAAAATCATAATTTATTCTTCTCACATTTTCTTTTCATAACAATGCAAAAATAAATTTTCATTCATTTTTCGCTGTCCCAGTTGTCCCATCTGTCCCAAGCCAGTAAGTATTTGTTTTTAATTTTGTTTTTTCCCTGGCTGCTGGGACAAGTAGCAATTACCTATTTTGTCCCATCTGTCCCAGTAAGACGGTGAGATAAAACCAGATATCCTAATTATCTCTGATGCTTTCTTGTAACCTTTTAGTTTTTAAGTATTTTTATGGCTTGGGACAGCGGGACAACTGGGACAGTAAAAAAATCATAATTTATTCTTCTCACATTTTCTTTAGTTGTAGATGTGAAAATAAATTTTTATTCATTTTTCGCTGTCCCAGTTGTCCCACCTGTCCCAAGGTAACTTCTCAGTAAGTTGGGGCAAAGGTATAAAGATAGTATAATTAAATTGATAAATTAAGCATCATGAAGAAAAGGATTGATATACTCCAGATACCTCTAATGGAACAGACGCCAAATGAAAAAACGTTGCTGGATGCCCTTGAAGGTAACTCCATAACTTAGGAGATTTATTTATGGAGGAGAGGAGCTGTTGCTTGAATAATTTGCGTTGGAAGCCAGGGAATTTGGAATTTTTTACTATGTCTATCTAACAAATAACTCCAAAAATTTATTTTCAATTTTCTACAGGTCTTTTTTAAGCTAGCAAATGTATCTCTAGATCGCCTGCCTTCATCACTTCTAGTTCCACCACTAATTTTTCGCTTTTTCACATATTCTCTAATATCTCTCTCGCTTAAATTATTATGTATAGGGAGCTCAGGGTGCTCAAGAACTAATAGAAGCTCTCCTTTATTCTTTTTCAATCGTTTTATCACATTATTCAACAACTGATAGCTTGTTGGGGTAGAACACATGACATCAAATTTCTTTTCTATATCTGTTTTTAACGCTTCATTTGGTGCTAGCTTATAAGCTTTTAGCAGAGCATATATTTCCCAAAATAAAGAACGGATATATTGTATATCTTTTGCATGTCCATTATGTAGTGGAACTAATTCATTAATCTTACGTTCTGCATGTATCCAACATAAAGCATGCTCAAATACATTAAATTGACCTGCATCATCACTTATGATTTTTATACTAAAACCTCGTGATAATATACTTCCAATCAACGCACCTTCTGTTGCAATTTGACAATGACGAGGGTTCTTGATTCCTAGAGAATTTAAATGATTTTCCCAATCATTTGACGTCATTAAATTAGCTGAATTACTACGCAATAAATCTAATGGACCCTTCGGTAACTTATGTTTTTCCATGTAATCGAAAGCGTATGAATTAAGCGTATATTCTTTATGTCCCATCAATAACAATTCAAGAAAATTAATACGACTTTTACTGCCCGTGCTTGCAAACCAAGCAAATAATTCATTTCCAATATGAGTACAATAACCATTTTTTCCTTGATGCCGTGCGCCTGTGTCATCTACATGTATGTATCCACAAGATGCGATACCTGCTGGCAAGATCTCGGTCTTTTCTTGGTGAAATGCTTCTTTATTCTCAGTAAGCAATCGATTTAATTCCCCTGTCGATATATCTACGTCATAATCTCGAAGTTGTTCTAATAACAACGGTTGAGTAACATGCTGATGATGATATTGATAGTCAATAAAGCTACGTAATGTTTCAACCAAAATGATACCCAACTATATCAGCAGGTAATGAAGCAACACGATAACTTCCATCAGGAAGTTGCCATCTCTCTAATTGATATCGCGTATTCTTTGTTTGTATAACTAAATCCTGCACAATGTAATATTGATAGCCTTTAAATCTTGAGCCTTTAGGAATATCGTTTGCTGAAATAATTTTTTCTTCATGAATCCTGAGGGTTGCATTTTTATTTCTTTTCTGGGAGCCAGCGCGTTTCTTTAGGTTGGGGTTTCTTTCCTTTTCATTTTTATCCATTTTGCTCGGTTTAATACGTGGTTTAGCTTTATGAGCTTTTAGGCGTTTAATTTCATCCTTTAAGACTTCTATCTCTTTTGCCATATCATTAATTATTCCTTGCAGGCGATCAATGACATCCAGCAACTTTTTTTCATTTGGCGTCTGTTCCATTAGAGATATCTGAGGTATATCAATCCTTTTCTTCATGATGCTTAATTTATCAGCTTAATCAAATAATTTCTATACTTTTGCCCGAACTTATTGAGAAGTTACGTCCCAAGCCAGTAAGTGTTTGTTTTTAATTTTGTTTTTCC
Organism: uncultured Gammaproteobacteria bacterium; assembly: GCA_963817645.1. Classification (GTDB taxonomy): domain Bacteria; phylum Pseudomonadota; class Gammaproteobacteria; order UBA6002; family UBA6002; genus UBA6002. The sequence continues at coordinate 42,223 of CAWFQC010000055.1, forward strand.
CCTGGCTGCTGGGACAAGTAGCAATTACCTATTTTGTCCCATCTGTCCCAGTAAGACGGTGAGATAAAACCAGATACCCTAATTATCTCTGATGCTTTCTTGTAACCTTTTATTTTTTAAGTATTTTTATGGCTTGGGACAGCGGGACAACTGGGACAGTAAAAAAATCATAATTTATTCTTCTCACATTTTCTTTTTATAACAATGCAAAAATAAATTTTCATTCATTTTTCGCTGTCCCAGTTGTCCCACCTGTCCCAAGCCAGTAAGTATTTGTTTTTAATTTTGTTTTTTCCCTGGCTGCTGGGACAAGTAGCAATTACCTATTTTGTCCCATCTGTCCCACTAAGACAGTGAAATAAAACCAGATATCCTAATTATCTCTGATGCTTTCTCGTAACTTTTTAGTTTTTAAATATTTTTATACTTGGGACAACGGGACAACTGGGACAGTGAAAAAAATCATAATTTATTCTTCACACGTTTTCTTTAGAAGCGTAAATACCCTATCCATTTTGATTATTTTACGTTCTCTCTTTTATTAAGTTCCAAAAGAGGATTAAATTCACTTAATCCAGCTTCTGAATTTAAATTATATTCCTGATTTACTTCATTTAGTTATTGTGTAAGTGAAAAAAATTAACCCTCATTATTGAAATGGCGATCCATAAAAAACTATTTAGTCACTAATGATATCTATAATCCTTGAATTTATTTTGAGAGTGGAGACTATTCTCATATTTTCAAGGATATCTTATAAAAAAGGACAATTGTCCTTTTCGCTCTCACTTTATTTACAGGACTATTAATTTTCTCTACTCTTTTCTAAGTGATTTTTTTATTAATTTTTGAAGGAGATGCCATGATATTAGCACCCAATTCCATTAATTCAATTTCAGTTTTCATGTTTCCAGATGGTCGTTTAGATACAAAAAATGCAGCACGTTATTTAGGATTGAAAGAGAGCACATTAGCCATGATGCGTTGGAAGAGAAACGGTCCACGTTTTATCAAACGAGGTCGGATTTTTTATTTTAAGGAAGATTTGGATGCTTGGCTTGCCGGTGATAACTGATTAATAAGGACGGAACAAGATTGCTGACTATAAATCAGCTCATCTCAATGTTTTATTTTCGGAAGTTTTTGTAGCTCCCTGACTATCACAACCATTGGGCAGGAACCGGTATTAAATTTCTCAAATGGGTCGATAAGTACGTTATCGCAAAAAGATATTTAGGCAGAGTTAAAGAAACCTCTTTTTTTTCTACAACACAAACGAAATGTTAAGGAGTAACGATGAATAAAATAAATCAGCCCCCTAGCGCGGATAGGAAGCTACTCGATAAAAAGCCAAGTTCTTATATCAAAGAAAGCTATCGAAGAAAATTCGATCGCTACCTTTTACCTACTCCCTCACATTATTACAGCACCCAATTCTCTAAATTAAAAATAAGATCAGAGTGGGTAAGTGTCCATTGCTGCTTTCACACTGATGATCGCCCCAGCCTCAGATTACATATGATTTCGGGTGCCTTTCGTTGTTTTGGATGCGGCGCTAAAGGGTGTGACATTATCGCCTTTCATAGGCTGCGATATAAATTGAATTTTATTAACACTGTCGATCTTTTTGGAGCATGGCACTATGATAAATGAGACACCACAACAAGCTGCGCAACGGTTTTCCTCAAGGAAATTGCGCGATGGCTTTAAATTTATAGCATTACATCCTTATCAGGATGCCGATGGACAACCCCTTTATTGGCGTATCCGTTTAAAAAATTATACTACGCAAGAGAAATGGATTAGACCGATGCATTGCGATATAAATGGTCAATTTATTCTCAAAGAACCGCAGCTATCAATTAATAAACCGCTTTACAATTTACCTAAAGTACTGAGTCATCAAGATGAGGCTATTTGGGTAGTAGAAGGCGAACACTGCGTTGATAAATTGGACCAACTAGGATTAGCTGCCACGACGTCAGGTTCAGCAGAAAGTGTTAACTGGACCGATTGGTCATCTCTCAAAGGCAAAAAAATAGTTATCTGGCCAGACAACGATAAAGCAGGTCTCCATATAGTGCACCCCTTTGTCAAACCATTTTTTTTAAATGATCCGTTTTTTTACCCAGAAAATTAGCTCAAATACAAAGAAGCTGGTGTTCTATATTTTAAAGCCTGATGTAGCCTATGATGATTATACCAGGGCACAAAGTCGGTTAATCTATCTTCTAAGCTCTTTATACTTTCAGGACGATAATAATAGATAACTTCCTGTTTTAATGTCCTCCATAGCCTTTCAACAAAAATATTATCGAAACATCTTCCTTTATGATCCATACTGATATGGATATCCTTATCTCTTAATTTGGACGTAAAATCGTTGCTTGTAAATTGACATCCTTGATCAGTATTAAAAATTTCTGGTGCTCCTTTATTTAAAGCCTCTTCTAATATCGCAATGCAAAATTCTGCTTCTAAAGAATGTGATAAAGCATAGCTTATAATATAGCGACTATATAGATCTATGATTGCCATAAAATAAGTAAATTTATTGTTCACTTTAATATAAGTTATATCTGTTGCCCACACCTGATTTATTTTGTTAATTTCTAAATCTGCTAACAAATAAGGATATATTTTATGTTCATTATTTTTTGCACTAGTACAAATGGATTTCTTAGGATAGATGCCCTGTATGCCCATTTCTTGCATGATGCTCAACACTTTTTTACTATTGACTGCACGTCCTTGGTGACGTAAACCGGCTGTAACTTTTCTATAACCATATCTGCAATCTGATGATAAATAGATTTCTCTAATTAAATTTGCTATTTCGCTATCATCATTCATTATAGGTTTATAGTAGAGTTTAGTTCTAGGAACATTTAATAAATTAGCCTGCTTCCTTATTGAAAGATCAAGATTTAATTCAAACATTTTTTCTCTTTCCTCTACAGCTATCTCTTTAATTTTTTTTTAAGAAAATTATTTTCTATTTCCATCTCTCCAATGATCTTCTGCAAATTGTTAATTTCTTGTTCTACAAGCTTTTGTTTTTTAGTATGCTCATTCTCTGGGATAAATAGATGATCTAAATTTCCAAGCACTTTGTCTCGCCATTCATAGAGTTGGTAGCGGGTATTTAATACTCGCTACATATTTCTGCGTTGCCTTTTTGATTCTTTATCGCCTCTAACGCAACCTTAGCTTTAAATTCCGGTGAATAATTTTTCTTTGTTCCCTAAAATGAAAGTCCTATTTTTTGATATAGTTTAACATTTAAAAAATCGGATCACTTCTCATTTTGTGGTTTAATTTAGGGGTGCATTATATAAACCTAACCATCTCACCCGTTATTAAGGTAAACGGTTTAAAATTCTCCCATTAAAAAACTCTCTGGCAAGCTGAATACCTTCTGCTTCGTTGAGTTCTATGAGCAAAGCAAATTCAGTCTCACGAGCAAGTTGAGAATCGATTCGTTTCAGATGCCTCGCCCCTGTTTCATAATTTCTCAGCAGCCTTTAGAAGGATCAGCGTCATGAAAAGTCGGAGGGAAAGCAAATGCTCTTTGACTTTGCATAAACTGCATCGATTGGCCGTAATGCTCATGCTAAGGGTCGGAAGCTTCGCTAAATTTGAGCCTGCTAGGGATGCCGGAATATAATACAAGCTCACCGAAAAACAGCTAAGATGAAATCACCTACAGAGTCAATTGGGTCTAGATATTTTGAAAAACCAATTGTGATAGAATCACTATCCTATTTTCAAAAATGAGGGTAAATGAAAAATGGATACGTCAACTGTTACACGGAATATTTTAATTTTAAAAGAGGTCCTCTCTGGTAAAACTTACGCTGAGTGTGCAAAAAAATTTAATATGTCATCGGCTTCGGTTGCAAATAATATACGTTCATTGTTAACACATATCAAAGAGCATACCGACATTAATGTCCTAGAAACCTCCAGCTTCAGCTATGTGCTCGAAAAGAAAGAAGAAATAGAAAAGTACCTTGACAAACCCTTTCCCAAGACAATAATCACTAAGAATGCAACGGCTTACTTACAACAAAAGTTCACTAAATACTTTGCGTCTCATCCTGAGAAAGTAGCGTCCCATTGGGATGAAGTCAGGGATTCTTTTAACAGATATCGTCAATGGCGTGATATCTTATCTGTTCAACAGCTGGCTTGCCTCAGAAGGATATTTAGTGGGTAATGTTGTGACAGATGCCATGCTAGATTTTGTATTTGAGACGCTGAAAAAAACGTTAAGTTCAATTAATGCCTGTGATGAAAAATATTCATTGGTGGTTAAAAAAGTAGAGCGACAGACCCACTATAAAGCAAGAGCAAAAGCCATTGTGCAGGCAGAAATAGGGGAAGGAAAGCATAGAACCACCCGACAATTTTCTATCGAGTTGATAGCCTAAATTTTGTCCATTGGTGAATGATATTCTAACTTGAACAACAACATTGACCTTTTTATATCAGCCGATGATCAGATGGGAAAGGGGAATTTAATGGAAATCCAAAAATGACAGCTAAAGGTCATTTCTTTGTCGTCTCACTCGAAGCTATTCAAAAAATCGTCAAATCTGGTGGCTTAGCAGAGGAGGTGATGAGCTATTTAGTCTTGGCTAGGCACACTCAAGGACGGGGGCAGTGGCAGCGTTTATTTTCCACCAGTGGCGCTAAGGCTATCCATCTTAAAACTGGAATTCCCTACCGAAAAGCAACGAGATCTCTTCATTGGCTGGAGAAGGCTGGGATAATAATCCCGATGAACGAGACAACTAGACGCTCCTCCCCCCATCTCCCTGAGCATTTTGGTAAAATCAAAACTCAGGCAACTACCATCCGCTGGGTTCTTCACGATTTCTCTGAACCGCTTATTTATCTTGCTAACTCCTTAATCGATGGCACACAAGGAATAGGAGAAAAAAATCGGCCTTTAATGCGGATTATGGATAATATGCCTATCAGCACTTCCAAAAAAGCGGAGATGAAACTTGATGCTTTAATCCTATTGTTGCTTCTTTATTTTCATCATGAATTAGATGAATTTGGGGGAGTTAATCCTAACACCGCTCTTTATGGCCAATGGGAACGTACCTTAGAGGTTGTTGAAGACAATCCCCTTCTTCCTTTCCAAAAATATGCTATCTCCAAGCATAACAATATGGTTATAGCTCACTTTGTCAATGAAACCTTATTTTACATTCCCGAAGAAAAAATAAGATTTCAGCGTTTTTGGGATGCTTTTGAGAACTTAAAGAGGCTCGGTTTTATCTATGAAGTGATACAAATATGGGATGATGACCCGATCACAACTCCTAATGCTGAAATACTTTATCCACTTTATATCTTAGATAGGCATGCCCGTCAGTCAGAGCCTCATTTAGCCAAAGCCATTCATCAATCTTTAATCAACAGCGAATTACCTTGTGACATCTCTGAGCTCTTTAACAATATCGATTCTGGCGTATTTCGATATCTCGCTTATCCTGAGCATTATCCCTTAGGGATTTTTCGCTTACGTTTTCGGCCTAAAGTGATCGCTACAGGGCGATGGCTTAAGTCTGAAACCAGTAAGGTTAATGCCTGGAAATCACTACTTTCCGACCTGCTTGAATAAGACTTCTTCACATTTCTATTACGCCGCCAAGTCTATGTAAATAATTATAAAATCGGCCGTTTGTAAACTTCAAGAGTTTAAGTGTTAAAGAGTTCAAAAATTAAAGTGTTAAAGAATTCAAGAGAAAGACTCAAGAATTCAAGTGCTCAAGACTTAAAGAATTCAAGTGCTAAAGAGCTAAAGAGCTAAAAAGTAAAAAGTAGAAAAAGGGTAAAAGGGTAGATGTAGTAGCCGGGGGTAAAGCAGCCGGGCGGTGTTAGGCAATGGCATTTATTTAAGGAATCAGGGCCATTCACTTAAGAGTGATGTTATTTACACATTTACACTAACTCAATTTGAACAATATTTGTAAATATAATTTTACGGCACTGCTACTGCCTTCGTGCTTTTCTTTTTTGCGAGTTTCCACTTTTTAGGAATTTTATTAGAAACGCGTGCATATGAACGATTGGGTCTTATTTTTTGGTAACATGTTGCAATAGACTCAGTAATTATATGAATGGATTCTTTCACATAAGCGGCTTGACGCAAGAACAAACCTTCTAAATTTCTTGCAACAGTGATCAAGCAATTTTTTAGGTTAGTCTTCATCGTATTGGAGGAGTCTGATTTGTTTATCCCTTTTCGTAAAAGTAATATATCGTCCGTTTGATTTGAAAAAATTCTACTGAGGGTCAGTATAACAAAGTGCGCAAATAATTCCTGTTTAACGCCGCGCTCGGTTTTGCCATGAAAGTCTTCCACATCAATTAGTACCTTGGATATTTTATAAAGCTCTTCAATTCCCCAACGAGCATGGTATAGCTCAGCTAATTCATTGTATTGATACTGATGATGATCAAAAAGTGTCGTTCCCAAAGTATAAGCCATATTGTTAATAGTGTATTTGATCAATCGTAACTGTAATGGGATAAATTCAATATGTGGATATTTTTTTAAAATTTCTCGTTGATCTTTTGATGTTGGCATAATCGTTATCACACGTTCAATATCGTCACTTTCCATAAATTGCTTAATTAATTTGTATGAGCTACTTGGTAATCGGAAAACAGCATGAAGTTTTTTCTTATAATGTGTGTACAGTAAAGCATAAGAAAAATAACCACGATCATACACAACAAGATCGTCTTCATGTAGGAACTGAATATGTTCAAATGCCAAACGTGTTGTCCAGATGTGCAGCTAATTCAAATTGATAAGGGATCTTTGATTTTAATTGATACAGACAACTCACCATGCCTGAGGAAAGTGAGCGTTATCAGATGGTTTTTGATAACCATAGTTCAGCAATTCTTTAGGTAAATTTATTTTTGATCCATCAATAGCAAATAGTCTATGATTTTTCCATCGATAATCTTCGCGATCACTTTCATATTCATGAATAATCTTTGTGTTTAATGTCTTAAAAATAGATTCATCCATCTTTTTCCTTGCGTTACAAAATGCAGCAGGTACCACTGGTTTAGCTTGTGGTAGTGGAATATGTAATTTATGACAATATTCCATAATTCAGCAATGGTCAGTCCATAACCTTGCTTGTTCTTGGAAAATATAAGTCGGAAAATAAATAAAATAATTAATAAGGTAGATAATACACGTCGTCTTTGTTGCCATTCTTTATCAAAATTTTCTGCAACAGATGCAACAACAGTAATAATTTTTTGCCATAAATAAACCTGCTGGTTGTCCGGTGTAATACAGGCTGTTTTATAGGGGGCAACTTTTTGAAAAACAGATTTTTTATTATCCATAAGTAGTTCACGAGCATCAGGATCTAAAGGATAAATATAGACATCTTTTTTCCCAAATTCAGATTCATTTTTGAATGATTTCCCAGCCGTTTTTCCAATATATTGCCAATTAGACGCTTTATAACACGTCCCGTTATATCTTGTAGGATCAACAAATGTCTCCACTAATACAGGTTTATATCCATGATGGGATTCCCAATCCCTAGCAATTTGTTGTATGGCATAGGCCAATGCTTTTGAAGCAAGGTGCTTCACATTAACGCATGGGAAAATTAAAAATCGATTGTTATTAGCTATTAAATTTAAATGTTTTTGGCGATGTAAGTCAGTCAACCTATCCATTCATCAAGGCAGGTTAATTTTATTGTTGCAAATGAAAACAATAAACAACCAAGTTTTCTTCCATAGCGATCAACAACATAATAACGCAAATGCGACCCAATAGGTCGCCTATAACCCAAATAATGATATCGATCAACAAACTCATTCCACTCAGTAATTTGTTCTGGCTCAGTAACAACCTGGAGATTAATCGGCATTAACTCATTCACAGCACAGTCAATTGGTAATGCTTCATTTGTTTGATCAGTCCATAAAATTTTTTTTTGCCGTGCTTTATGATTTCTTTAGACTTTAGCTGGTAATTTTATAATGCCACGGGATTCCATTTCTTCTAGAGCATTTAGGCAGGTTTGAATTTTATCCGTTCCTCTTGGGGTTTTCCATTGAAAACGCTCACAAATCGTATGGGCTAATTCTCGACGACTTAGCCCAGAAAACATTCTAACGGTTTTTTGTATTTCAGTAAGTTGATGCCTTCTAAATTGGCGGCCGCCAAATGTGGTTTTTAAAAGAGAGTCTACTTTATTATCCATTAGTTTCAGTGCTCTAAGCTGTTAATCCTAGCATTAGCATGACAGATGGTGCTGTTGAGTAAAGAACTTTTTAAAATAATGAAATTACTTAATAGATCAACCGGCTAGGTTGCTTCTTTGTGCATCACTCACATAAATAAATGCCATTGCGGTATCAGGGGGAGCTGGGGTAACAAAATTATTGTTCCTGAGCCATTCTTTAACAGCTCCATGAACTATATTTCCTAAAAATAATTATACTGTCCAGCAAGAACCCAAGTTTTCATTGGGTTGATCAGGATAAGGGGTAGCAGAGGACAACACTTTTTCTCAAAGAGCCCTGGTTTCATGATTACTCAAACTTGGGAAAACATCTTTGTTCGCTTCGCTCACGTTGCGCACCTGGCAACTCAAGATCACTCTCGTGAGTACTTTCATAGAGGTGCTTATATGGCCTTCGGCCATTTAACCTCCTTCAACCTTTTGCTCCAAATGATCGGAGGAATTGGGCTTTATTTTTTAGATAGTATTTCAGCATGAGGAATTAAAGCCCTGACTATCTGGTTGGCACTTAGCGGAAGGCTCCTACCATGCCAACTGAAAATCAACAAGGAGGCATCACAAAGACAATGGCATTTGGTTAAGGAAGTTTGAGTTTTAGCCACATGAGCTTGTTCTGAACGTGATAAAATTGACAAAAGCATTTCCTTAACCGAATCCCATTGCTGTGGAAGAACCCTAAAAAATGTTCGTTCTGAATTAGGGCGCTTTCCAGATAATTGCTTGGCTAACTCGGCCCTATATTGAAATCTCACTTCCTGTCAGGTTGCTCCATAGGACCCGAGGTAGGCAGGCGTTCGTGATATTTCTTTAGAGGTGCTTGCATCAAATTTGAAAAGATCTTTGTGGATAATTTGACCTGAAACCTTATCTTAACCAACTTAAAATTTTGAGATGCTTATAAATCTGCGATACCTAATTTTACAAACTTTTTAAGTTTGCATCTCGCGCTTTTAAGTAAGGCCATATTCCAATACTTTAGATTCTTTGTTTTTCAGCCAGCAAGAATAACATCTGTGGCATAGGCTTAAACGGCCATAAAGCGAGCGTAGAGAGATTTTTATGGCATTATCTAGCTTCGGTAGCTGTTGGCAAAAAATATCGCCCTATAAGCTTTAAAATTCGTTTTACACTAAATCGGAGAAAAGATTATGGCTGCAAATGTAAATATCAAGATAGAGAGTACTTGTAGCCGCTTGATTTTAGAAATCAAGCCCCTGCTCCGGGCCGCAAAGCACAAGTCGCGATAGCGACTTATAAGTGCGCATTTGGTCCAAATGACGCGAAGGAAGGGTTTTTATTTTTTAGGTTTTTTAGAAAGCAGAAAATGAAAAGGTAGACTCGGAGGGTCATTATTAGGAAGGGGTACTGCTTAGTCGAGATATAAAGTCTGTTTGAGAGAATGCTACAATAGCTAATCTAGAAATTTTACTAAGGTTGTTTATTTCAGCTAACAAATTTAACTTGATGCCTCTAATGGTGTGCTTACAGCAGAGGTCAGATACCTGTCTAATACAATCGATAAGTAAGTCGTACTTGATAGTAAAAAGTGGTTACTGGAAAATTCGCTTTCTTCAAAATTTAAAGAATTGAATCACCTCGTTTTTCATTAAGGATATTCTCATGGAAGCTAAAACAGAAAAAAACTTACTCAAACTACACTCACACAAATTCCTTGGTCTGATCTTAAGGTAGGAGAACTGCTCGGTGAAGGTGGCTATGGCACAGTGCATCATGGTCAATGGCAAGACATTGAGGTGGCTATCAAACAATTGCATCTGAAAAAATTAACGGGCTCTTTGTTAGAAGATTTCAAACAGGAGGCGACCTTGATGGCTAAATGTCGGTTCCCGTATGTCACCGAGTTGTATGGGGTCTGCACAGAGACAAATCATTTCGCATTAGTGATGGCGTATTTATCGAAAGGCTCGTTATATGATGTCTTACATGACACAAACGAAACATTGCCCTGGAATCCGATACGTTGGGAGATCAGCATTGAGATTGGAAAAGGCTTAGCGTATTTACATGGCCAACAGATTATACACCGCGATGTAAAAAGTTTGAACGTGTTACTGGATGGTCAGTACCATGCAAAGATGACTGATTTTGGAATGGCAAAATTAAAATTGCAAAGTAGCAGTATTAGCACACAAAGCAAGAAGGGGATGGGAACCACGCGATGGTTAGCACCAGAATTGTTTAAGCGTGGAGCTAATCCGAATTTTGCCTCTGATGTTTACGGCTATGGTATGGTACTTTGGGAAATTGCTTCGCGACAATTACCTTATCAAGATGCACAGAATGATACGGTGGCCCTAAGTTGGATTAAAGACGGAGAAAAAGAAAACATCCCTGCCGACTGTCCCGTTGAATTTGGACAGATCATTCAAAAAACCTGGGGCTTACCCGAAGCTCGTCCAACTGCCAGAGAAGTCAGTACCGAATTGGAAGCGGTATTGAAAAAAGTTAAATCGCATGAGATAGAGATACCCAAGCCTCAATCCAAACCCTACGAAGAAAAGTCTTGGCACTTTGATCCGCAAACCAAAGCCAAACGTATTGCCGAGGATAAAATTTATGAATTGGTGAAAGCCACTGACAAAGACAAACGCAAGGTCATTGAATTTTACCAACATCATCCTGTCCCTGGCTATGAGATGGCATCGATACAGGTTATTTATAATCCTGATATGAATTACAAATTTGGTTTGTATTTGAAGGAACTACAACAACGCGATAATAATCCTGCCTTTCGAGCAAAATGGCCAACAGGAACAGAAGAGAATAAAGATAAAAAACCACCACCTTCCATAGAATCAAAGGAAAATATTGATTGGCGAGGTGAAGTACACCAGCAATTTAAAGCAATGGCAAAGCCTTATCAGGATAGCGATTATCCGTCAGTTAATTTATTACCCATGTGGCATGGTACGAAAAAAGAGATTGTAGATAGTATTTTCCGGATAGGCTATGCCAATCTGGCAACGACAGACAGTGGTTTTTTTGGCAAAGGGATTTATGGTGCACATGAAGCAGAATATTCCTATCGTGTTTATGCAAAAGAAGGTGGCGCTCTTATTTTAAACTGGACAGCGTGTTTTTCGGCGTACCCAGTGATCGATGGGGATATGAAAAAATTTGTGATGAAAAACGAACAAAAGCAAGATGTTTCTATAGGCAATTATAGTAATTATGATGCACATTTTGTACCTGTGGCACCACGAAACCCTGACAATCCCTATGAGGCAGTTTACTATCCAACTAAGCCCCATGAACCCAATCAATACACCGAAATGGTAGTTTTTCAATCTGCCGCTTGTTTACCACGTTACTTGGTGGAATTACAGCCTGAAGGGTTAGCGTTAAAGTCACCCAACATCCCTATCGTAAGCCCAGTCAAACTGGTTACACCACAGCCCCAAACAGATACATCGCTAATAAAGACGTTAAAAAAAGAAGGCAGTCTCAAAATGCCTCTCCAGCAGCCTGTATTACTGTCTACAGCCGCAAAGTCACCTGCAACCCCGCTTGTTCCGATGAAGCCATTGCCAGAACCACAATCCAAAAAATTAAAAACAGAAGAACCTGAAAACCCATTCAAACCAGTAAAAGTGCCTCTTCAGCAACCTTGGCTAAACACTTTGGAAAATATAATTAAAGACTTTGCCGTGCCACTCACCCTGACCGAAGTGAAAACCCTGCACCTAAATCCCCTAGAAGAAGAGCATTTAAAAGATTGGCTTTGGTCATTCGTAGAACAATCTAAAAGTGATGAAGAGGCCATATCCTTTGCGGCGGAGGCGATCACGACTTTAAATGAGATGGGTGTGCCTTTCATTGGCAAATATGGGGATTTATCAGGTGCGAGAATCCGAGGCGCTAACTTAAGTGGAGCTATGTTATCTTATACTTTATTAAAAAAAGCCGATTTACAGGGAGTGATGTTGGCAGGGGCTTATCTGGGTGATGCTGATTTTAACCAGGCTAACCTCATGGGGGTAAAGTTCGGTGAATTCCCTGCCTTTTCCTGTAACGAAAGTGCACATTGTATTTGCTATAGCCCAGAGGGGCGCATGATAGCCGTGGGAGAAAGGGAAGGTAACATTATTTTGTATCGTAAAAAGTGGGGTGACTTTGCATCAGAGGAGGGTGAGACTTACGAAAAATGGGGCGAATTGAAGGGACATACGCGTTCTGTTACGAGTGTAGCCTTTAGTCCTGATGGCAAACGGTTGGCTTCTGCTAGTCGCGATAAGACGGTGCGTCTATGGGATCCACAAAGCCTTCAAAGCCAAGGCGAATTGAAGGGGCATCCCGATGAGGTTAATAGTATCGCCTTTAGTCCCGATGGCAAGCAGTTGGCTTCAGGTAGTGATGATAAGACGGTGCGCCTGTGGGATCCACAAAGCCTTCAAAGCCAAGGCGAATTGAAGGGGCATACGAATTGTGTTACGAGTGTTGCCTTTAGTCCAGATGGCAAACAGTTGGCTTCGGGTAGTCATGATTATACGGTGCGCCTGTGGGATCCCCGAAGCCTTCAAAGCCAAGGCGAATTGAAGGGGCACACGAATGATGTTAATAGTGTCGCCTTTAGTCCAGATGGCAAACGGTTGGCATCTGCTAGTTTTGATCATACGGTGCGTCTGTGGGATACCCAAAGCCTTCAAAGCCAAGGTGAATTGAAGAGGCATACAGATACTGTTAATAGTGTCGCCTTTAGTCACGATGGCAAATGGTTGGCATCTGCTAGTTGCGATAATACGGTGCGCCTATGGGATCCCCAAAGCCTTCAAAGCCAAGGTGAATTGAAGGGGCATACTGGTTCTGTTTATAGTGCCGTCTTTAGTCCCGATAGCAAACGATTGGCCTCTGTTAGTTGGGATAAGACGGTGCGCCTATGGGATCCCCAAAGCCTTCAAAGCCAAAGAGCCTTGCAGGGGCATACGCGTTGGGTTATGAGTGTCGCCTTTAGTCCCGATGGCAAACGGTTGGCCTCTGCTAGTTGGGATGAGACGGTGCGCCTATGGGATACTCAAAGCCTTCAAAGCCAAGGCGAATTGAAGGGGCATACGGGTTCTGTTTATAGTGTCGCCTTTAGTTCCGATGGCAAACGGTTGGCATCTAGCAGTCATGATCAGACGGTGCGCCTGTGGAATACCCGAAGCCTTCAAAGCCAAGGCGAGTTGAAGGGGCATACGGGTTCTGTTTATAGTGTCACCTTTAGTCCCGATGGCAAACGATTGGCTTCGGGGAGTAGTGATAATACGGTGCGCCTGTGGGATCCTCAAAGCCTTCAAAGCCAAGGTGAGTTGAAGGGGCATACAAATGGGGTTATGAGTGCCGCCTTTAGTCCCGATGGTGAACGGTTGGCATCAGGTAGTTCTGATCATACGGTACGCCTGTGGGATACCAAAAGCCTTCAAAGTCAAGGCGAATTGAAGGGGCATACGGGTTCTGTTTATAGTGTCGCCTTTAGTCCTGATGGCAAACGGTTGGCATCTGCTAGTGGCGATAAGACGGTGCGCCTGTGGGATATCCAAAGCCTTCAAAGCCAAGGCGAATTGAAGGGGCATACGAGTGATATTTATAGTGTCGCCTTTAGTCCCGATGGCAAACGGTTGGCTTCGGGGAGTGGTGATAATACGGTGCGTCTGTGGGATACCCAAAGTCTCCAAAGCCAAGGCAAATTAAAGGGGCATATATTTACTGTTAGTAGCGTAGCCTTTAGTCCTGATGGTAAATGGTTGGCCTCAGGCAGTGGGGATTGTGCGGTATTTTTATGGGCAAAAACATCCGATTTGCCCTCGTCACAAGAAAAATGGGCGCTGA
>CAWFQC010000056.1:0-87821 GCA_963817645.1 uncultured Gammaproteobacteria bacterium
ATAGTAGACTCTAAGTTTGAGTGGCAAGATGTCACAAACAGCCTTAATCTATTGTCTATTCATTTTTTAAGCAATTAGCAAGGGTTTCTTTTGACAACATATTTTGAAAGGAAAGTCCAGCGGCATATTTTAAGTTAGGTAAAATAGGCTTTGTATTATGATTTGAAAGTGTGTTACTAATATTCACTGCGCCTCCTTGGCATATTTTCAATTTTGTTGCTGAAATGAAATATACTACAAGTGAAGGCGCATTTCACTAACTTGTTGTTAAGAAACTATTTTTCCTTAACTTGGTGCCATTTGGGTATAAATTTAAAGAGAACCCACCCACCTCTAATATAGAAATTTTTATTTTAAGGAGTTATCTATTTTCAACTAAAAATTTTAACTTTATTCTCTAATGACGTGCCTAAAGTTTAATGATTACAGATGATATTTAGATAATACTCGCGTACCTTCTTAATACGATTTCGATAATGAATCGTACTCGACTGTGAAAAGTGTTTACTGAAAAATTCGCTTTCTTCAAATTAAAAGATTGAACCACCTCGTTTTTCATAAAGGATACTCTCATGGAAGCTAAAACGGAAAAAAATTTACTCCCCCCTCTTACTATGCTTACACAAATTCCTTGGTCTGATCTTAAGGTAGGAGACCTGCTAGGTGAAGGCGGCTATGGCACAGTGCATCATGGTCACTGGCAAAATATTGAGGTGGCTATCAAGCAGTTGCATCTAAAAAAATTAACCAGTTCGTTATTAGCAGATTTCAAACAGGAAGCGGCCTTGATGGCTAAGTGTCGATTCCCATATATCACTGAATTGTATGGAGTCTGTACTGAGGCAAATCATTATGCGTTGGTGATGGCGTATTTACCGAAAGGCTCGTTATATGAAGTCTTACATAATACGAACGAATCATTGCCCTGGAACCCAATCCGTTGGGAAATAAGCATTGAGATAGGAAAAGGCTTAGCGTATTTACATGGGCAGCAAATTGTACACCGAGATCTTAAGAGTTTGAATGTGTTACTGGATGGCCAGTATCATGCAAAGATTAGCGATTTTGGATTGTCAAAAATCAAACTGGAAACTGGAAAGACCAGCACAAAAGTACAAGGGAAAATTGGCACGACCTGTTGGCTTGCACCGGAGTTATTTAGCATGGAAGAGGATGTGCCCTTACCGACAAAAGCATCTGATGTGTACAGCTATGGAATGGTATTATGGGAAATAACCTCGCGTGAACTGCCCTATAAAACTGCCAAAAATGAAACTGTAACAGGTATGTGGATTATGCAAGGGAAAAAAGAAAAAATCCCTGCTGACTGTCCTATGGAATATAGTCAAATCATAAAGAAAACTTGGGGTTTACCCGAAACTCGCCCCAGTGCAAACGAGATTAGTACCGAGCTTGAAAAAGTTAAGCCTAAATCGCTGCTGAAACAGTCTGAAGGATTAGGGTTAAAATCACCCAGCTTGCTTGTTGTCATGTCACCCAAACTTGCTACATCGCCACAACCCAAAATCGATATACCACAACAGCCTGTATTACCGTTAAAAGTGCCTTTAGAGCAACCTTGGCTAAATACACTGGACTATCTTATCAAAGATTTTGCTGTACCACTCACAATAGAAGAAGTGAAAGCCTTGCATCTAAACCCCATAGAAAAAGGCCATTTAAAAGATTGGCTTTGGTCATTTGTCGAAGAATCTAAAATGGATGAAAAGGCAGCGCCAAAAGCATCGCTTGCCATGACGACCTTAAACGCCATGGGGGTAGCTTTTATCGGAAAATATGGGGATTGTTCGCATACGAGCATCCGAGGCGCTAACTTAAGTGGGGCGATGTTATCTTATACTTTATTTAAAAAAGCAGATTTACGAAAGGTTATTTTAACAGGTGCTTATTTGGGGAATGCTGATTTTAGCCAGGCTAACCTCATGGGGGTAAAGTTTGGTGAATTCCCTGCATTGTCCTGCAACGAAAGTGTAACTTGTATTTGCTATAGTCTGAATGGACGCATGATAGCCGTAGGGAAAGGAGATAACATTATTCTGTATCGTAAAAACTCGAGTTTCTCTGCATCAGAGGAAAGTGAGACTTACGAAAAGTGGGGCAAATTGAAGGGGCATACGGATAAGGTTACTAGTGTCGCTTTTAATCCCGATGGTAAACAGTTGGCCTCTAGTAGTGATGATAAGACGGTGCGCCTATGGGATGCCCAAAGCCTTCAAATCCAAGGTAAGTTGAAGGGGCATACTGATAAGATCACTAGTGTCGCTTTTAATCCCGATGGCAAACAGTTGGCCTCTAGTAGTGATGATAAGACGGTGCGCCTATGGGATGCCCAAAGCCTTCAAATCCAAGGCAAATTGAAGGGGCATACAGGTAGGGTTATGAGTGTCGTCTTTAGTCCCGATGGCAGCCGGTTGGCATCGGGCAGTTTGGATGAGACGGTGCGCCTGTGGGATGCCCAAAGTCTTCAAAGCCAAGGCGAATTGAAGGGGCATACGAGTGGGGTTAATAGTGTCGCCTTTAGTCCCGATAGCAGACAGTTGGCATCTGGCAGTAATGATAATACGGTGCGCTTGTGGGATCCCCGAAGCCTTCAAAGCCAAGGCGAATTAGAGGGGCATACGAGTGGGGTTAATAGTGTCGCCTTTAGTCCCGATGGCAAATGGTTAGCATCTAGCAGTGACGATAATACGGTGCGCTTGTGGGATCCCCAAAGCCTTCAAAGCCAGGGTGAGTTGAAGGGGCATACGAGTATTGTTACTAGTGTCGCCTTTAGTCCCGATGGCAGCCGGTTGGCATCTGGCAGTGATGATAATACGGTGCGCCTGTGGGATCCTCAAAGCCTTCAAAGCCAAGGTGAGTTGAAGGGGCATACAGCTACTGTTTATAGTGTCGCCTTTAGCCCCGATGGCAGCCGGTTGGCATCGGGCAGTTTGGATGAGACGGTGCGTCTGTGGGATACCCAAAGCTTTCAAAGCCAAGGTGAATTGAATGGGCATATGGGTTATGTTCAGAGTGTCGCCTTTAGCCCAGATGGCAAATGGTTGGTATTTGCTAGTTGCGCTAATACGGTGCACCTGTGGGATGTCCAAAGTCTTCAAAGCCAAGGCGAATTGGAGGGGCATAGGGATAAGGTTAATAGTGTCGCCTTTAGTCCCGATGGTAAACGGTTGGCATCTGGCAGTGATGATAATACGGTGCGCCTGTGGGATCCCCGAAGCCTTCAAAGTCAAGGCAAATTGAAGGGGCATACGAATAAGGTTACTATTGTCGCCTTTAGTCCTGATGGCAAACGGTTGGCATCTAGCAGTGACGATAATACGGTGCGCCTATGGGATCCTCAAAGCCTTCAAAGCCAAGGCGAATTGAAGGGGGATACGAATTTGGTTAAGAGTGTCGCCTTTAGTCCCGATGGCAAACGGTTGGCTTCGGGTAGTTGGGATAAGACAGTGCGTCTGTGGGATACCCAAAGCCTTCAAAGCCAAGGTGAGTTGAAAGGGCATACGGGTCCTGTTTGGAGTGTCGCCTTTAGTCCAGATGGCAAACAGTTGGCCTCAGGCAGTTGGGATAAGACGGTGCGCCTGTGGGATGCCCAAAGCCTTCAAAGCCAAGGCGAATTGAAGGGGCATACGAGTTGTGTTTGGAGTATCGCCTTTAGTCCAGATGGCAAGCAGTTGGCCTCAGGCGGTTTGGATTGTGCGGTATTTTTATGGGCAAGAACATCCGATGTGCCCTTGTCACAAGAAAAATGGGCGCTGATTTATCGGTTTGTCAACAGCACAGCATTATTGGCACCCCACGCTTTTCTTAAAGGAGCCAAAATTTCGGAGGAGAATTTAACACTGCTAAAACAGCGTGGTGCAAATGATGATCAAACCTCAGAGTATCAAAATAATCCACATGTTTTCTGGGCAAAATGGATTAATAATCCTAAAATAGAAGAACCAGAAAAGCTGTCCCATCTAACAAAGGTATCCTTTGATCAGCCTTGGTTAAACACATTAGATTATCTTATCAAAGACTTTACTGTACCACTTACAATAGAAAAAGTGAAAACCCTGCACTTAAATCCTCTAGAGGAAGACCATTTAAAAGACTGGCTCTGGTCATTTGTCGAAGAATCTAAAATGGATGAAAAGGTGGCACAAAAAGCATCGCTTGCCATGACGACCTTAAACACCATGGGGGTCGCTTTTATCGGAAAATATGGAGATTGTTCGCATACGAGAATTCGAGGTGCTAACTTAAGTGGCGCAATGTTATCTTATACTTTATTTAAAAAAGCGGATTTGCGAGGAGTTATTTTAACGGGTGCTTATATGGGTGATGCTGATTTTAGCCAGGCTAACCTCATGGGAGTAAAGTTTGGTGAATTCCCTGCCTTGCCCTATACCGAATATGTAACTTGTATTTGCTATAGCCCAGATGGAGACATGATGGCCATGGGAGGAATAGGTAACATTATTTTGTATCGTAAAAAGATGGGTTTCTTTGCATCCAAGGAAAGTGAGACTTTCGAAAAGTGGAGCGAATTGAAGGGGCATACGGATAAGGTTACTAGTGTCGCCTTTAGTTCGGATGGCAAATGGTTGGCATCTGCTAGTTCCGATAAGACGGTGCGCCTATGGGATACCCGAAGCCTTCAAAGCCGAGGCAAATTGAAGGGGCATACGGATAAGGTTACTAGTGTCGTCTTTAGTCCCGATGGCAAACGATTGGCATCTAGTAGTTCTGATCATACGGTACGTCTGTGGGATACCCAAAGCCTTCAAGGTCAAGGCAAATTGAAGGGGCATACGGATAAGGTTACGAGAGTCGCCTTTAGTCCCGATGGTAAACTGCTGGCATCTGCTAGTTGCGATAAGACAGTGTGCCTATGGGATGCTCAAAGCCTTCAAATCCAAGGCGAATTGAAGGGGCATACGGATAAGGTTACTAGTGTCACCTTTAGTCCCGATGGCAAACGGTTGGCTTCAGGGAGTAAGGATCATACGGTGCGTCTGTGGGATACCCAAAACCTTCAAAGCCGAGGCGAATCGAAGGGGCATATTCATTGGGTTACGAGTGTCGCCTTTAGTCCCGATGGCAAACGGTTGGCATCTAGCAGTTGGGATAAGACGGTGCGTCTGTGGGATGCCCAAAGCCTTCAAAGCCAAGGCGAATTGAAGGGGCATACGAGTTGTGTTTGGAGTATCGCCTTTAGTCCCGATGGCAA
Source organism: uncultured Gammaproteobacteria bacterium (assembly GCA_963817645.1). GTDB lineage: Bacteria > Pseudomonadota > Gammaproteobacteria > UBA6002 > UBA6002 > UBA6002. The sequence goes on from CAWFQC010000056.1 coordinate 5,234, forward strand.
ACGGTTAGCATCTAGCAGTTGGGATAAGACGGTGCGCCTGTGGGATATCCAAAGTCTTCAAAGCCGAGGCGAATTGAAGGGGCATATGAGTGGTGTTACTAGTGTCGCCTTTAGTCCCGATGGCAAATGGGTAGCTTCTGGTAGTATGGATCGTACGGCGCACCTGTGGGATACTCAAAGCCTTCAAAGCCAAGGCGAATTGAAGAGGCATACAGATAAGGTTAATAGTGTCGCCTTTAGTCCCGATGGCAAACGGTTGGCATCTGCTAGTAGCGATAATACGGTGCGTCTATGGGATCCTCGAAGCCTTCAAAGCCAAGCCAAATTGAAGGGGCATACGAGTTGTGTTTGGAGTGTCGCCTTTAGTCCTGATGGCAAACGGTTGGTTTCGGGGAGTTTTGATCATACGGTGCGCCTGTGGGATGCCCAAAGCCTTCAAAGCCAAGGCGAATTGAAGGGGCATACAGATAAGGTTACTAGTGTCGCCTTTAGTCCTGATGGCAAACGGTTGGCTTCGGGGAGTTATGATCATACGGTGCGTCTGTGGGATGCCCAGAGCCTTCAAAGCCAAAGCGAATTGAAGGGGCATACAGATAAGGTTACTAGTGTCGCCTTTAGTCCCGATGGCAAACAGTTGGCCTCAGGCGGTAGTGATAAGGCGGTGCGCCTGTGGGATACCAAAAGCCTTCAAAGTCAAGGCGAATTGAAGGGGCATACGGGTGATGTTACAAGTGTCGCCTTTAGTCCCGATGGCAAACGGTTGGCATCTGCTAGTCGCGACAATACGGTGCGCCTGTGGGATACTCAAAGCCTTCAGAGCCAAAGCGAATTGAAGGGGCACACGTGGTGTGTTGCTAGTGTCGCCTTTAGTCCCGATGGCAAACAGTTGGCTTCAGGCAGTTGGGATTGTGCGGTATTTTTATGGACAAAAATATCCGATGTGTCTTCGTCACAAGAAAAATGGGCGCTGATATATCGCTTTGCCAACAGCACAGCATTACTGGCACCTCACGCTTTTCTTAAAGGAGCAAAGATTTCGGAAGAGAATTTAGTGCTGCTAAAACAGTGTGGCGCAAATGATGATCAAACCCCAGACTATCAAAATAATCCACATGTTTTCTGGGCAAAGCAATGGATTAATGATCCTATCTCCACTATTCCCACCGTAGCACATCTAGAAACAGGAGAAAAAGAGTCATTGTTGTATCCGGATCAAGAAGGATTATATCCGTTAGTGGCGGCAATATTCCTTAATCCTAATTCATCTCAACCTCAAATAGAAGGGTTAGAGTTAAAGTCTCCTAGCTCGCTTGTTGTCATGTCACCCAAACTTGCTACGTCGCTACAACCCAAAACCGATACACCACAAAAGCTATTAGAATTAGGCAATCTCAAAACCATTTCCCAACAGCCTGTATTACCGTTCTCTGCAATAAAGCCTCTTGAAAACCGGCGTATTCTAAAGGCAAAACGGTTGCTAGAACCTAGAAAGCTGAAAACAGAAGAACTAGGAAAGCCGTTTCCGTTTCAGCTAACAAGAGTATCCCTTGAGCAACCTTGGCTAAATACACTGGGTTACCTCATCAAAGACTTTGCTGTACCACTTACAATAGAAAAAGTGAAAACCCTGCACTTAAATCCTCTAGAGGAAGATCATTTAAAAGATTGGCTCTGGTCATTTGTTGAACAATCTAAAGTGGATGAAAAGGTAGCACTAAAGGCATCACTTGCTATGACAACCTTAAATGCGATGGGGGTAGCTTTCATCGGAAAATATGGGGATTTATCGGGTGCGAGAATTCGAGGAGCTGACTTAAGTGGCGCATTGTTATCTTGTACTTTATTTAAAAAAGCAGATTTACGAGGGGTTATTTTAACAGGTGCTTATATGGGTGATGCTGACTTTAGCCAGGCTAATCTCATGGGGGTAAAATTTGGTGAATTTCCCGCGTTGTCCTGTAGTCAAAGTGTCGAATGTATTTGCTATAGCCCAGATGGACACATGATAGCTGTAGGAGGAAGAGATAACATCATTTTGTACCGTAAAAAGTTAGGTTCCTTTGCATCTAAGGAAAGTGAGATTTACGAAAAGTTGAGCGAATTGAATGGGCATAAGGATAAGGTTAATAGTGTCGCCTTTAGTCCTGATGGCAAACAGTTGGCTTCGGGTAGTAAGGATCATACGGTGCGCCTATGGGATGCCAGAAGCCTTCAAAGTCAAGGCAAATTGAAGGGGCATACGGATAAGGTTAATAGTATCGCCTTTAGTTCGGATGGCAAATGGTTAGCTTCGGGTAGTCATGATAATACGGTGCGCCTGTGGGATACCCAAAGCCTTCAAAGCCAAGGTGAATTGAAGGGGCATACGAATAAGGTTACTAGTGTCGCCTTTAGTCCTGATGGCAAACGATTGGCTTCAGGGAGTAAGGATGAGACAGTGCGCCTGTGGGATACCCAAAGCCTTCAAAGCCAAGGCGAATTGAAGGGGCATAAGGATAAGGTTAATAGTGTCGCTTTTAGTCCTGATGGCAAACGGTTGGCCTCGGGAAGTCGTGATAAGACGGTGCGTCTGTGGGATATCCAGAGTCTTCAAAGCCAAGGTAAATTGAAGGGGCATACGAATTGGGTTTATAGTGTCGCCTTTAGTTCGGATGGCAAATGGTTAGCATCTAGCAGTGACGATAATACGGTGCGTCTGTGGGATCCCCGAAGCCTTCAATGCCAAGGCGAATTGAAGGGGCATACGAGTATTGTTACTAGTGTCGCCTTTAGTCCCGATGGCAACCGGTTGGCTTCGGGTAGTTATGATAATACGGTGCGCCTGTGGGATGCCCAAAGCCTTCAAAACCCAGGCGAATTGAAGGGGCATACGAGTACTGTTACTAGTGTCGTCTTTAGTCCCGATGGCAACCGGTTGGCTTCGGGTAGTTATGATAATACGGTGCGCCTGTGGGATCCTCAAAGTCTTCAAAGCCAAGGCAAATTGAAAGGGCATATGCATTTTGTTACTAGTGTCGCCTTTAGTCCTGATGGCAAACGGTTGGCCTCGGGAGATTTTGATGATATGGTGCGCCTGTGGGATCCCCAAAGCCTTCAAAGCCAAGGCGAATTGAAGGGGCATACGAGTACTGTTACTAGTGTCGTCTTTAGTCCCGATGGCAACCGGTTGGCTTCGGGTAGTTATGATAATACGGTGCGCCTGTGGAATCCTCAAAGCCTTCAAAGCCAAGGCGAATTGAAGGGGCATACGCATTGGGTTAATAGTGTCACCTTTAGTTCCGATGGCAAACGGTTGGCATCTGCTAGTCGCGACAATACGGTGCGCCTGTGGGATATCCAAAGCCTTCAAAGCCAAGGCGAATTAAAGGGGCATACAGATAAGGTTACTAGTGTCGCTTTTAGTTCGGATGGCAAATGGTTGGCTTCGGGTAGTTATGATAATACGGTACGTCTGTGGGATCCCCAAAGCCTTCAAAGCCAAGGCGAATTGAAGGGGCATATGAGTAGTGTTACTAGTGTCGTCTTTAGTCCCGACGGCAAACAGTTGGCATCAGGCAGTTCTGATAATACAGTACGTCTGTGGAATCCCCAAAGCCTTCAAAGCCAAGACGAATTGAAGGGGCATACGGGTGGGGTTAATAGTGTTGCCTTTAGTCCAGATGGTAAATGGTTGGCTTCAGGCAGTAGTGATTATGCGGTATTTTTGTGGACAAGAACGTCCGATGTACCTTCGTCACAAGAAAAATGGGCGCTGATATATCGCTTTGCTAACAACACGGCATTACTGGCACCCAACGCTTTTCTTAAAGGAGCAAAGATTTCGGAGGAGAACTTAGCATTGCTAAAACAGCGCGGAGCAAATGATAATCAAACCCCAGACTATCAAAATAATCCACATGCTTTTTGGGCAAAACAGCGGATTAATAACTCTATCTTCATTATTCCCACCGTAGCATATCTAGAAACAGGAGAAGCAGAAAAACGAGATAATAGTTTCTTATAGCCGCTTGAAGTTTTGCGCGTCTGCAACCGAAGATACCTGCTCGCAAAATATTTCCTCACAACCTAAAGCTTGGAATTCTGCTATCTGAGTCTCAAAGCCAGCTATTTGGTTAACAGTTAAGGTTCTCGCATAACCAACATTGATTCCTGACTCACAACAGTCTAGAAGTTGTGATAAAATTCCTATTATATTTGGAATATGGCTTTATTGATAGGGTTTTGATAATGTTTAACCTCACTCATTAGGGCTAGCCCTAGTGATAGGCATTCAACTGTCCAGGGATTAAAGGAAACAAAGTTCCTAGAGACTTAATTTCTTGTTTGATAAGCTTAGATCTGGGTTTAAGAACCCATCCTATGGGTAAATGCAGTGTTGGAGCGGTTGGTTATATGCGGCCCCTCTTGGTTGGTGGCACTTGCGCGCCTTCGCAAGCCCTGCTGAGTGCGCACTCAAAGTTAATTTCTTAGAATTTGAAAACTGCATTAAATGATCGTTTGACTTTGGTTTCCACGTCGTTTCTGAGCTCATTCAACTGCTCACGGATAGTTTTTACCACATCATCGTGTACCTTTCTGCTCGGGCTTAACAGGCATCCCTTATATATGGCTGCGTTTGGGATGTGTAAAAAGTACGATCGGGCCCCCAGTAGTCAAAGCTGTGGTTTTCGTTCCGATTGACCCGTGAGCTGTGAGCGCCCCAAAGAGCATCTGCGCTTGTCCATATGGATACATAATCTGTACAATTGTGCGCCTTGCCGCCCCAATTTGGGAAGCCTTCCTTCTTTAAACATTCACTATCATAAACTGCACACCAACTGGCACCATTGTATTTCACATACCATTTCCCCAGTTCTCCATGGGTCGCGTTCGGGGAAAGATCTGTTGGCATCCAACGATTCAGATTTTCCAAAGCTTTGTTAGTATCTACTTGCGCCCACTGCTTTTCTGCCTCGTCTTTGAGTTTTAATTCCACGTATCTCACCGTTTCCAAGCTGCAACCATACACCGCCGCCACTAATGGATATAACCCATTCATGTTCGGATACAATAGTGAGGCACCCTCCGCTTCCAGCATTTTTACTGACTCTAAATCTGCCTTTAATAACGCTTCTACCAATGGATTTTGTAATGGATTTCGTCTTCTCCGCTCTATTTCCTCTCGCTTTATCTCATGTTGTTGAATCGTCATCAATGATTGAGCATACTTCTCGCTAAATATTGAAAGTTTTTCTAAGTTCAATTTTTGTGTCGTAACGTTTGCTTTTAATGCTTTCAACTCTTCCCGCAACTGGTGATTTTCTTCTGTCAGCGATGTCATTTTTTGCTGAGCACTTTTTTCATGTCGTGCAATTTCAGTTTTTTGTTCTTCAAGTTTCGCTTGTAGCGGTTTCAAAAAAGGCTTTACTTTTTTGTACTGATGTTTTTCTTCCATCCAATTAACCAAGTCTTTATAACCATTTTCTCCAGCAAGCTGCACTGGGGTTTTCTTTTCTTTGTTTTTATCTTTAATCGACGCATCATGCTTCATTAACAGTTTTATAATGTCATTTTTCCCCAGCATCGCAGCATGATGTAATGCAGTGTTACCGTATGCATCAACTTGATTCATATTCAAGCCAAGTTGGCCTAATAAAAGCGATACCGTTTTGAGCTGGTTCCTTTGTATGGCGAGCATGAGTGCCGTTTGGCCCTCTAAATCGCTGATATGGGGATTAACAAGTTGCTTGGCATCGGTCAGTAAGAATTCAATTAACTCCGCTTGATTATTCTCAGTGGCTTTGAGCAGTAAATCTTCTATCTGTGCACCTGACAAGATCAAACATTTTAATACCAAAAAATTATTTTTAGAATACGATTGATACGCCATATCCAATGCGGTTTTGCCTTGTCCATTTTTTTCATTCAGGGAAATTTTATTCTCAATCAATAGGTTCACCATCTCTTGATCTTGATTCCTGACGGCAAGATGCAAAGCCGTGTCTTTTTGACGGTTCGTTTGGTTAATGTTGACTTGAGAGTGATTCAATAATGCCTTTACCACATCAATCTGCCTTTTTTGAGTGGCGAGCGTCCACGCATTATCTTTGGCTTCGTTCATTTTATTCAAATTCAATTGATCAGCGCACTGTGAGAGCAAAAATAACGTTAAGGGGATATTGCTGTCTTCAATGGTTCGCATCAGAAAATCATTGCCTTGCTGGTCTTCATTTTGTATCAAAGCACCAAACAAAATCAATACTTTCACAATGTCTGTCTTTTTCTCTGCGTACGCTTGATTGAGCAATTCAGGGGTAGCTACTGCACCCAACGATAATGCGATCTCAGCCATCGCTGCATCATTTTCTTGAACACAAAAAACCAGAAAATCTTGAAAATGAGACAGTTTCCAGTCAATTGCCTTTGCGATGCACGCTGCGCCTTTTAAGCCCAATCGACGACCTACCATGATCAAAGATGACCGTCCATTATCCGTTTCAATACAGGTAAGCTGCCTAATTTTGGCACCTAGTTGTGTTATGATCACCTCCAAAATCTCTAAAGAGGCTAACTCACAGGCGAACATAAAAATGTTTTTATTTTCTTTTAACTCATTGAATAGCAAGCGGCTATCTTTTTGCAGTGTTTCTTTGAATAGGTTTATTTCATTTTTTTCCATTGCTGCAATCAATCTTTGAATGAGAGACTCCGGCAAATAGGTTTGATGAGAAATATGAGGATTGGTTGCGATCTGTTTATCTAAAAAACTCACAATCATTCTTTTGACGGTACGATTGGGGGCAATCGTATTGTCACTGATCCCCTCATTGGTTAACGGATCAGTCTTCTTCAGTTTGAGCCATTTGAGAATCGCTTCACGCTCATACGTATTACCGCTTTCCACAAGTATGACAGGGTCTGTCATGATGTGAGAGGTAATCGGACAAATAATATCTTCTGGAGTCTCTGATGGTTGGCTCGTTGAAATTCGCTGTTTCATACTCTCTCATCCTTAATAATTGTCAGTTGAAGTAATTTATGATTTCACTGAATAGTGACAAAAATTATTTAGCACTTTAACGCACATCTTTGCAAAAAACATTAAAGACGCCCTCTTCAAGACTGGCTCAATTCTACAGTTTTTTAATGCAAGATACTATTTTAAAAAAACGGCAGTAGCGGTACTATTGCACAACATCTGCGTAGCTGGAAAGCCAAACAAGATGCCACTTCACAAATGGCAGTGAGAGAAAATCTAACCGAAGAAATCGTCACGCTTATGAAGGGGCCATAGGAAAAATGAGTTAATCAAGCAGATGATCAAGTCCACGCTGTGTCAGATAAATTGTGACCAATTTCTTCACTGGATTTGCAAATGGGTGTAGGCAGGTGTTGGGAAATTTCGTACCTTCCTGCAAAGAACCCCATGTACAGAAAGAGACAGCTTTGGCCATAATTTACTCAAAAAATAGCCCGTTAATGTTTAACCTAAAATTACAGAGTTAATTATACAGTTAGCTATAAAGATATAAAGTATAAGACAGTAACAAAATTGATGTATAATAACGGCCGTTATGTGATAACCAAATTGCACTGGTATATGCACATGCGGCAAACGAAAGACAAACCATTTTAACCAAGGCATATTGTTATGCAAAGGATTGCCCGACCATATAGGTCAGCGGAAATTTCGACGGTTCTCGGTTAGTAGGGGGGAAGACAGGATACATCGGGGCCAGTCAGGATACGTTTGTTATGTGTGGTGCAACACATAACAAACGTATCCTGTCTTCCCCCCTTAATGGGATTAAATATAATTCATCTAATGTGTTACTTATGGTATAGAATACATATGAGAATTGTAAAACGCAAAGTAAAGAAATGACGGGTAGAGAATTACACGACTATGGGGTTGCCCATTACCTGAAGGGAAATTTTATTGAAGCGAAGAAATCATTTAATTGAATTACCAGCAGGCATAAAATGTATGAAAAGAAAATGTATGTAGAAGATTTAAACCTTGAGGATTCTTACTTTGCTCTAAAATTAGTAATATATCCGCTAGCTTTAGCCGTCCTGGTTTATCATATTTCGTTACCTTTAGTTAAGTACTTTAGCTTACATGATGAGTATGCTCGTGAACTTGGAAACAATTGGAAAAATAATCACGGCGATGAGCAGCAAAACACTAAAATAAGTGAAGAACTGGTTCTTGCATTTATAGCCCTGGCAAAATTTTTACAACAAATACGATATGCATGTGCTGGATCTGCTGGCATACTTGGATTTAGTCTTTTCTTCAAAAGACCCAAAGCCCCCCATCCTCATCAGCGGATAGCTACTAAATTTCTAAATAACCACCCCAATTATTCCTTGCCAGATAATCAAAACGTAGAGGCGATCTTTTGTCCTATTTTATTCGCAGAGAGCAAAGAGCCTGTTTGCATTAGTTTTGACTATAATGGACACACCTATTCACATGTCTATGATTATAATGAACTAAAAAATTGGTTTAAAGGGAGCGCGATTTATCCAACAACTAACATCAACTTGCTAGGAGAGAATGTCACTAATTTTAAAATAAGTTTTGATATCTCGCCAACCTTAGTGAATGCAGACTCCATTAAGAGGGGAAATAGGGAATAACCCCTTATAATTCTCTTCATCAAAAGCATCGTCAAGTAGTCTGGCTAAAGAAAATTTGACATGTGGATAACTTATATAGTTAGGGTATCACCACTATAGAAGGAGTTCGCTTCGCTCACAACCTTAAGTTCAAGAGTAAATTACTGGAGATCATTATCGTGGCAATGCCAAATTTTTAATAAATTGGTCAGCTTGTTCTTTTGTTAACCCAGTCACGAGAAACTCAGCCCCTAGCTTGCCTTGAATTATTGATGAGGATACAACAATACCATTTAAGATTATGTTGACCTGTTTTCCTATGTTTTTCCCCAGTGAGGCGACCTAATTGATTGGCGGCAATAGTTTTTAATTTTAAATTCACTCCATAGGTATTTGTTGTATTTTCTAGAGGGATTATTGTTGCAGATTCAACCGTTGAATTATCAAAAACCATCCGGCTTTGAAAACTTGAAACTCCATCGAAGAATGCACGGCGTTTGCACCGGCTGTGGTGGTTCCTGAGGAGGCCATTGTAGCCGAGAAAAAGGCCCATACTAAGATTGTTATTAGGGTTCTAACTAAGGTACTCATTTTCAGATCTACTGTGATTAAGTATAAGGACCCATTATATGCTACATCAGTTCTATCTGCCTACCTGATTTTAGGCGCAGTTATTAAATCATCAAAGGTACGAAAGCATTTGACACACATCATAGGGTTGTGCATAACTTATTGCCTGTATAACTTGACTATTTATAAAACAAGGTTAAAGTGGCGGCAAAACGCAGCTTCCGTACCTTAGGGCCAATTATGGAGTGTTTGTTGGTTTTTGCGATGTTTTACTTAAGTAAGTATCGATCTCTTCTAAAATAAGTTGCTGTGTTTTATTCACGGAATCTGCAATATATTGGGTGAAGGGCAATAAATCTCCTTTATCCGCTATTTTTAAACAATCTAAGTATTCTTTTCGACTACTGACTTCAATAATGGCTGGCGGAAATTTGTGGAACATTAAAATAAGATTCATTAATATGCGGGCACCACGACCATTTCCATCTTAAATGGATGTATTCTGACTTTATTATAATGTGCTATAGAAGCCGTGATAATTGCGTGCTTTTCATTTAAGTTGTCATTGATCCATTGACAAAGATCATATATTTGAGAGGATACCAGAAACGGTTCAACATACTCGTGGATAGTACCATCAGGTTGAAGCACATAATTAGGTTCCTTTTTGTATTTACCTGGATATACTTTTTTCTGCACAGTTTTTCCTATGGTGTCTCTACCTGGAATAAAATCAATGTTTTTTAATAAAAGTGCATTTAAAGAACATAATAAGTGCGCATCTATTGGCAGTTCTCCTTGAATAACCTCATGAAGATAATCAATGGCTTCGGAATGATTTTGTGCATCAATAAAATCTTTTAAGGGTTTACCGGATACCGTAAGTTTTTCCTGCAGGAAGAATATAGTATCTCCTAATGTTAAGCGGCTGCCCTCTATTGCGTTTGAATTATAAGTCCATAAATAACGTAATTTATCGCTTATTGCTTTTTGTAAATTCCCATTAGTTTTTAATTTTTTTTGGTAAATTTCTTCTTTCAGGCTATTCGCTTTTTCTAAAGACGCAGTTAAAGCTGGCGTCGTTTTTACACGATAAAATTGATCCACCGGATTATTTCCAAAAAATGAGCCATGTTGGTAACGCCTAGGTATTTTAGCACATACCGGTGGTATACCTTGAATGATATGAGGAAATTTTAAAAAAAGCTCTTGCATATTATTTAAACCCTTTACATATTCAATTATCGCAAATACTGATATAGTGTTTGACGACTGATACCAAATTTTCGTGCAACCTGCGCTTTCTTTTTTCCCGTGATAACGGCTTCTTTTAATTCTAATACCTGAGCAGAAGATAACGATTTTTTTCGCCCTTTGTAAGCACCACGCTGCTTCGCCAAAGCAATCCCTTCCCGTTGCCTCTCTCGTATTAATGCTCGTTCAAATTCAGCAAATGCACCCATTACAGAAAGCATTAAATGAGCCATGGGTGAATCTTCACCGGTAAAAGTCAGGTTCTCTTTGATAAATTGGATTTTAATACCTTGCTGCGTCAATGTTTGGACGATTTTTCTTAAGTCATCTAAATTTCGTGCCAATCGATCGAGGCTATGAACAATAACAGTATCACCTGCCCGTACAAAACGCATTAAGGCTTCTAACTCGGCACGTTGGGCATTTTTGCCAGGGGCTTTATCAGTAAAAACGCGATTGACTTCAATATTTTCTAATTGTCGCTCGGGATTTTGATCGAAACTGCTGACACGGATATAACCAACGCGTGCTCCTGTCATATTCATTGACTCCTGAAACTGTCAGGATAAAATCTAAATTGTTCTTTAACAAATGTCAAGTTATTTTAAAAGCAATCCTAATCTGACAGGTTTAAGACACGCATCTGACGTCCAGTTAGAGTCTACTCAATACTCACATAACAAGGCGATTTTCATTTTCTTGCAACACAAGCATATCCTATCTATCCTTTAATTTTATATTTCATTTCCAATCAACTGATTAGGATGTGGCATCTCAACCAAAAAATGGTGATTTTCAGCGCCTTGATTCAATTCTAATGTTTTTAATATCCTTTTAACATCGGCAGGTGACTCATGAGGGCCTTGTATATAGAATGGTTTCCCCGCTCTTCCAAAAGTAAATTCTTGGTCCTCATCGATGGAAATACCGCTTAATAAATTTCTTGCTTTAGAAAAATCATTATGTGGTTTAAAGCCAAATTGATTGGCATATTCTGCGGCTTTTATTATCAGCGTGTTGGCATAACTTGGCTCTATAAGTTCCATTTCTCCACATGAGTCTCTGACATGCTCCAGCATATTTTGATAATCATATGCATTCATAAGGCGTACAAAACAACTTTTAATGCCCAAACAGAAAGTATCGATAAGATAAATTCCTACTGCTATATCGCCCAGATTATTTTTACGGGAAATGATGACCTGGCCAATTCCATTTTCCCACAATTCAATTGGCATCCAACACTCATGAATTGACCAATTATGATAAGCTATTACTGTTGATGAAAATGAGTTTGATACTTTTATTTGCCGCTTCTTTTTCTTCTTTTCACGTTTACGTTGTAAATCCTTTTTTGATAATGCCATGAGATTATATCCCTAAGATTGTAATAAAATAATTTTTTTCAAAAAGATTCTATTTTTAATTTGTTTTTAAGAAAGCTTACCGGAACCACCGATAAGCTTTTCAAGGACTCAAAGTCTTTAAGCGCATCTTAATAAAGTGCTTGATTTTGGTCAATGGGCCATGCGATAGTAGACACACAGGCGGGTCGTAAATGCCCCGCGCTGCGTGGAACCCCTATTAAGATAGGCAAATCTCAAAGGGGCTCTAACCACAAATAACCTATTTGGAGGTTACTCATGGCTGGCGCAACTTTATCACTTTATTGTGCTACGGCACAAAGTCCTTTTTCTTTTTATCCTCCCCTGACTCAGATGCCACCTGCTGATGCTTTCGTTCAGCAAGTACAGGCAAATGATTTTACCCCATGCATACCCTCGGCTGTCCATGAGCTTTTGTGGGCGTTGGGTAGGGTCATATCTGATCAGAGGATTTTAATTTCCACAGAAAAAGGAAAGGTAAATTAGGCAGAGGGGGTTAAGGCAGGATCCAAACGGATCCTGCTTTTAACTTTAAAAGGCTAATCGTTGGCTCTCCTCTGCTAGGCATGACTTTTCCTGAATTCTTTCTATTCGCTTGCCTATGGCTAAGGTGGAACTTCCGATAACAAGGAAATCACTTTATGTATAACTCCTACCCTGTACAAAAAGAAAACTATTCTATCGAGTGCCTTCATGTTATAGAAGGTGATCCCCCTTATCCTGAATTCGCGCTGAACATTAAAAAAATCCTTGCAGATAAAATGCATTGTTTCTTTATGCTGTCAGGAGACAAGTAATGGGTCTTTACGGTAAAGATTTAATTTGTACACAAGATTGGAGTATGGATGAATTAATCACAATTTTAAATACTGCAATTCAAATGAAGCGTGATCGCTTTCACCCTAAATGGGCACATCTTTTCAAGAATAAAAATTTTCTCATGTTATTTTACAGCCCTTCCGTGCGAACCCATCTTTCCTTTACTGCTGCCGCAACCGAATTAGGTGGGCATGCGCAATACATGGCGCCTCACTCTATGGCAAGACTCAAATCTAAGATCAACGCAGGCGAGACCATCGAAGATATTGCAAAAGTAGCATCCAGCTACATGGCAGGCATGGGTATCAGAATCATGGAAAGTGCTCTGTCTTATTATGGTGAAGGCAATGCCTTGATCAGAGAATATGCGAAATATGCCAATGTCCCCGTCATCAATATGGCCGATGATATGTGCCATCCCTGCCAATCCTTATCCGATATCTTAGGGTGGGCAGAATGGTTCTCTGATGGATTAGACAATATCAATTTTAAAGCCTTAAGAGGAAAGAAATTATTGCTCACATGGGGACAGGGGGCTTTAGCCAGATCCTGGAACAGCCCACAAGGCTCTTTATTGTTAGCCAGTCGCTTTGGCATGAATATTACCTTAGCAAGGCCAGAAGGCTATGATATGGATCCTCATTACTATCATTTAATTCAAACTCACTGCAAAGAAAATTCAAGTAAATTTGAAATCATCGATGATCCGGTTAAGGGCTATGAAGGCGCTCATGTTGTCTATAGCCGAAATTGGATATCCCCTCAGGCTTATCAACAAGGCCACTTTAACAAAGAAAAAGAAATCAAAAAAGCCATCACCTACACCGATTGGATCACGACACAAGAAAAAATGAAAAAAACAGACAAGGCTATTTTCACTCACCCCATGCCCGTAGACAGAAACCGTGAAGTAGAAGATGGCGTTGCAAGTAGTCCTCAGTCCGTTATTTATAACATCGCAAGCAATAGGTTACACGTTCAAAAGTCAGTGCTCGCTCATACCATGGGAACAATTTTAGAGGATTGAAATATGGCGCTCAAGCATAAGAAAATATCTCAGTTAAAAACCATCATTCACAAACAAGAGAAAGAATTGTTGCGTTTAAGTGAATTGGAAAAATTATTGGAAACTCTCCTTGATTTAGTGGCGGGGATTCACTGGTGGAAAGATAAAGCAGGGATTTACCGTGGATGCAACCAAGCCATGGTGGAACAATTAAGGTTAGCTTCTAAAAATGATATCATCGGAAAAAGTGACTATGAGTTACCCTGGAAGGATCAAGCGGCGTTGTTGATTGAAAATGATAATCAGGTCATGCGAGAAAATAAAACCCAAAAAGGCAAAGAAGAACATGTGAGCACTTTAGATGGAAAAATGCAGACCTTCCTCGTGGCCAAAACGCCTTTATACAATGCCCAAGGTGAAGTGATCGGCACGGTTGGAAATTCCATCGATATCACTGATAGGAAAAAAATGGAAGAAACGTTGTGTGCAGCTAAAGAAGCAGCAGAAGCAGCTAATAAAGCCAAAACAGAGTTTCTGGAAAACATGCGCCATGATTTCCGCACACCCTTAGTGGGTATTATGGGCTGCGCCGATGCGATTAGAAAAGACATCGACAATCCTGAAAAAAAGGAAGTTGTTAAGGAATATGCCGATGATTTAATGACATCGGGTCATGCGTTATCAACCTTACTGAATGAAGTGTTAGACATGGCCAAAATGGCAACAGGTACGCCCCTTGTTAAGAAAAAATTTGATCTAAGAGAAAAGTTGGCGCATATCGTTGACCTTAACCAATCCAGAGCCCATCAAAAACATCTTATGCTGATACTCGAACAGGATGAGGCTATTCCCCATTATTTAATCGGTGACCCTATACGTATACAGCGCATGGTATTGGAGTTGGTAACCAATGCGCTTAATTTTACAGAAAAAGGGTATGTCAAAATAGCAACGAAACTCGCTCAACGAAATGGGAAAAATATTATCATCAAAATGAGTGTGACAGACACCGGAATTGGCATTGCTTCAGACAAACAACAAGAGGTATTTACGAGGTTCAAGCGCCTTACCCCCTCTTATGAAGGGGTTTATCAGGGTGCAGGATTGGGTCTTGCGCTTGTTAAGCAATTTGCAGATGATCTAGACGGCGAACTTTATTTGGACAGTGAGCCCCAAAAAGGATCAACATTTACCTGTGTCCTCCCGCTAAAAAAAGCTTTACTGGATGAACCTTTCGGAACAGACAGCACAGTAAGCGAAGCCAATATTTCATCATTTAAAAATAATAATGATGCACTATCTCAAGACTCAAAAAGGGAACTGACCAAGGTTCTGTTAGTGGAAGACAACGCTATAGCAGCCAAGGTGGCAGCCTCATTATTAGAGGAATTAAATTGCGAAATTGACACCGCTATAAATGCAAAAATCGCTATTGAATATGCAACTACTATTGAGTACGATTTGATTTTTCTTGATATCGGACTCCCTGATAAAAGTGGTAATGAAGTTGCCGAAGAAATAAGAGAGTGGGAAGAAAAGCAGCAGCATCCGCCTATACCCATTATCGCTTTAACAGCACATATTGACACTGAGAATAAAGAGAAGTGCTTAAAAGCGGGAATAAATACTGTGGTACCCAAGCCACTATCCAAGGAAAAAGCGTTAGAAATTTTAGAGGCATTTATTGCTAAGCGACGTGTTTTAAAATGATTGCTTTAGAAAAATTTTAGCTTCAAAAATCAACTTGAAATACTCTAATCTTTTTTGGATTAGCATTCTCTTAATCTATTAAAAATCTCTATGGAATGCAGGCGTAATTCTTAGCGGAAACTCTCTTATCTCGCATCAGATGTGGTGCGAATCTCTCGAATGATGCACTTTTTAGCGGCATCATTCGCGTGCATTCATATTATCATGATAATTTTTATAGCATCACATCTGATGCACAGCATCAGATGTGATGCAAAAAATAGAAAAAAATGAGTGGATTCTATAAGAAAAGTTATAAATATAGAAAAAACAGATTTTTCTGCAAATGTGATGCACAGCATTTTATAAAATGCTGTGAGTTATCTGCATCCTCATTTTTGTAGCTAACTGTTTGATTTGGCTGTTTATTTTTTGATGCAAACCCGTTGCGATGGGTGTGGCCCTGGACTCATACGATAATGCTGAACTCACTAATCCCAACAGGCTATGTGTTTTTTTATCCTCATTTTAAGTCGCTTTTTTAAGGATTTGAGTGAAATCATTCTTTAAATTCGTCTCAATTGCTGCCTTAAAATTAATTCGTTTTAGCTGAAGCTTCTAGTTTGACCATGATATAGTTTTTAAGCAAAATATCTAGGAAAATTTTGTATAGAATCCGACTAGCAAAGTATCCTTATTGAGCTTCCGTCATTGCGAGCAAGGGCGCAACTTTAGTAACGATATGTTTCAATTCAAGAAGTCTATTTTTACACATAAGCAGATAAATTTTTTGCCTGAAATTTCAGACAAGAACTGCCTTAAAAAATAGACAAGTTTTTAAGTAAGTTGCATTACATATTTGGCTTAAAGATAAGACTAAAAATGGCCGAAAGGAAGATTAAAAATGTTCATATAGAGAGTAAACAAGTTGATAATTTGGTGCAGTAATTTTAGCCATCACATGACAGCTTTAAAAGGCAGATAGGCTTTTACTTTGTAGTCACTATTCGAAGGCAATTAGGTTCCAGTGTATTGCGGCAATGCATCAACGTTCAATGTATAGAAATCAATCATATTTGTGTTGTGGAGCTCCTCATGCGGTAAAAATATTAAGTGAAGTACAAATTGATGTATCAAGGATTCCTTCTTGCTGTGAACATCTTCCAAGCAACGTTCATATTCTTATGTCTAAAGAAAATGTAGGAAGAACAAATTGTGATTTTTTCTGCTGTCCCATCTGTCCCACTAAGACGGTGAAATAAAACCAGATATCCTAATTATCTCTGATGCTTTCTCGTAACTTTTTAGTTTTTAAGTATTTTTATTGCTTGGGACAGCGGGACAATTGGGACAGTAAAAAAATCATAATTTATTTTCTTCATACATTTTTTTTAGTTGTAGAAGTAAAAATAAATTTTCATCTATTTTCGCTGTCCCAGTTGTCCCACCTGTCCCAAGCCAGTAACTACTTGTTTTTAATTCTGTTTTTTTCTGGCTGCTGGGACAAGTAGCCATTATCTATTTTGTCCCATCTGTCCCGATTGGGACAGCGGGACAGATGGGACAGCAGAAAAATTACAATTATTAAATTTTTTAGTCTTCTTTAACTTGCATAAGTGCCCGTGAACGTCTTCCAAGCATAGGGCGTTCACCCTGTTATGTCTTTACAAAGAAAATGTGGGAAGAATAAATTGGTCGATGTCATCTTACAATCCAAGCCAACAAATAGCTGTGTTATAGAAACAAATTCTTTACTTTTCCTTTGTAGAGTCAACTAAGTCATGCCGAGTAGCCAACAGGGTTAATCCAACATCGCTTTTCACTCCAAGTTTCTCGAAAATGTGATAGCGATAGCTGTTAACTGTTTTAGGGCTTAGATTCAATTTTTTTGATATTTCTTGAGCCTTACATCCCTGTGTTATCATCATCATTACCTGCAATTCACGCTCTGATAGCGTGCTAAATGGAGATTCGTCTTTGTCTGTGACATGTTTGAATGCAAGCTGCTGGGCAATAGCAGGACTTATGTATCGTTGCCCAGAATGGACCACTCGTATAGCTTTTACCATCTCGTCCATGCTAGCGTCTTTTGTAATATACCCTGATGCGCCTGCCTGCATTAATTTTGCGGGAAATAAATCATCATCACAGACAGTAACAACAAGAACCTTAATGTCAGGATCAAAGCGGATTAGTTTCTTAGTCGCTTCTAACCCATCAATTCCCCGCATCTTAATATCCATTAAAACTACATCTGGTCTAATCTCTCTGGCTAAACGCACGCCTTCTTCTCCACTTCTTGCCTCACCCGTCACTTTAAATCCTGCAATATCCTCAAGCATTCTCCTGATGCCAGTACGCACTAAATCATGGTCATCAACTACTAACACTTTTATCAAGGCTTTCTCCGGACACGAAATCTTTAATTTTATGGCGGAGAGACAGGGATTCGAACTCTGGGAGGGTTTCCCCTCAACGGTTTTCAAAACCGCCGCAACAGAATGAAAGCTTAACTGAACAAAAAAAATTCTGCTACCAACACAGGTCTATCTTCTGTTGCAGCACACGCAAAACTTCAGGCGGCTATAAGAGGCAATTATCTCGTTTTTCTGCTTGTCCTGTTTCTAGATGTGCTACGGTGGGCACTGTTAAAGTCTACTGCACATATCAATCGATATTCGGATATACACAGCATAAACCTACCTATTTCACCCGTTATTAAGGTAAACGGTTTAAAATTCTTCCCATTAAAAAACTCTCTGGCAAGCTGAATACCTTTTGCTTCGTTGAGTTCTATGGGCAAAGCAAATTCAGTCTCACGAGCAAGTTGAGAATCGATTCGTTTCAGATGCCTCGTCCCTGTTTCATAATTTCTCAGCAGCCTTTAGAAGGATCAGCGTAATGAAAAGTCGGAGGGAAAGCAAATGCTCTTTGACTTGGCATAAACTGCATCGGTTGGCCGTAATGCTCATGCAGAGGGTCGGAAGCTTCGCTAAATTTGAGCCTGCTCAGGGATGCCGGAACTATAATACAAGCTCACCGAAAAACAGCTAAGATGAAATCACCTACAGAGTCAATTGGGTCCAGATATTTTGAAAAACCAATTGTGATAGAATCACTATCCTATTTTCAAAAATGAGGGTAAATGAAAAATGGATACGTCAACTGTTACAAGGAATATTTTAATTTTAAAAGAGGTCTTCTCTGGTAAAACTTACGCTGAGTGTGCAAAAAAATTTAATATGTCATTAACTTCGGTTACAACTAATATACGTTCATTGTTAAAACATCTCAAAGAGCATACCGACATTAATGTCCTGGAAGCCACCAGCTTCAGCTATGTGCTCGAAAAGAAAGAAGAAATAGAAAAGTACCTTGACAAACCCTTTCCCAAGACAATAATCACTAAGAATACGCTATTCTCAATTTTTAAATTAATTTGAATGACATGGCCAACTTCTGTAGTTTTGGTTTTCCAACAAATCAAAGCGACGAAGGAGAAGGCCATGTCGATGGAAGACTTTATCATTACTGTGTATTGCTTGATAGATGAAACGCTAAAAATAGTAATTGCGCCCCAGAAACTGCGGCGGAGGGGTTTTGAGCCAAGCTTATCAGATAGTGAAATGATTACAATGGAAGTAACCGCTGAATTTTTAGGCATAGACACTGACAAAGGAGCATGGGAATATTTTTGTAATCATTGGAGAGATTGGTTTCCCAGGCTAGGTTCACGAGCAAATTATGCTAAGCATGCTGCTAATTTATGGAACGTAACGCAGCAGATTCAGAAAAAATTAGCGAACCGATTAGGAGCATTCTCAGATCTGCTTCACTTATCCGATGGATTCCCTATGCCTGTGTGTCACTTTAAACGTGCTTATTTTAGCCGCATATTTGCCGGTGAAGCGGATTATGGCTATTGTGCATCCAAGGAGGAAACTTACTACGGATTTAAGGGAAATGTATTGATTAATTCAGAAGGTATTATCACCGAGATCACAGCTACGGCTGCGAATATTGATGAAAGAGATTCACTATGGGATTTGATTAATGAAGTACAGGGTATGGTAATTGCAGATAAGGGACTCATTGGTGTGGATTATAGAAATGAATTGCGCCAATTTACACAAATTGATTTGCAAACGGCGGTACGCTCTAATATGAAAGAAACTCGCAGTGAGAAATTTGTTAAATGGTTGAAATCAAAACGACGTCTTGTTCAAACAGTAATAGGCCAATTGACTGCAGCGTTTTAACATTGAAAAGGTGCGAGCTCGCAAGCTTTGGTATTTAACAAATCGCATAGCAAGAAAAGTTTTGGCTCACACGGTATGTGTGTTTATAAACAAACAAAATGGTAACCCACCACTTCAATTTGAATTATTGCTAAAACCATGAAAAGTTGAGAATGGCGTATTGTTAAAACATCTCAAAGAGCATACCGACATTAATGTCCTGGAAGCCTCCAGCTTCAGCTATGTGCTCGAAAAGAAAGAAGAAATAGAAAAGTACCTTGACAAACCCTTTCCCAAGACAATAATCACTAAGAATGCAACGGCTTACTTACAACAAAAGTTCACTAAATACTTTGCGTCTCATCCTGAGAAAGTAGCGTCCAATTGGGATGAAGTTAGGGATTCTTTTAACCGTTATCGTCAATGGCGTGATATCTTATCTATTCAACGCTGGCTTGCCTCAGAAGGATATTTAGTGGGTAATGTCGTGACAGATGCCATGCTAGATTTTGTATTTGAGACGCTGAAAAAAACGTTAAGTTCAATTAATGCCTGTGATGAAAAATATTCATTGGTGGTTAAAAAAGTAGAGCGACAAACCCACTATAAAGCAAGAGCAAAAGCCATTGTGCAGGCGGAAATAGGCGAAGGAAAGCATAGAACCACCCGACAATTTTCTATCGAGTTGATAGCCTAAATTTTGTCCATTGGTGAATGATATTCTAACTTGAACAACAACATCGACCTTTTTATATCAGCCGATGATCAGATGGGAAAGGGGAATTTAATGGAAATCCAAAAATGACAGCTAAAGGTCATTTCTTTGTCGTTTCACTCAAAGCTATTCAAAAAATCGTCAAATCTGGTGGCTTAGCAGAGGAGGTGATGAGCTATTTAGTCTTGGCTAGGCACACTCAAGGACGGGGTCAGTGGCAGCGTTTATTTTCGACTAGTGGTGCTAAGGCTATCCATCTTAAAACTGGAATTCCCTACCGAAGAGCAACGAGATCTCTTCATTGGCTGGAGAAGGCTGGGATAATAATCCCGATGAACGAGACGATTAGACGCTCCTCACCCCATCTCCCTGAGCATTTTGGTAAAATCAAAACTCTGGCAACTACCATCCGCTGGGTACTTCACGATTTCTCTTCTGGCGTATTTCTCGCTTATCCTGAGCATTATCCCTTCGGGATTTTTCGGTTACGTTTTCGGCCTAAAGTGATGGCTACAGGGCGATGGCTTAAGTCTGAAACCAGTAAGGTTATGGCCTGGAAATCACTACTAGACAACCTGCTTGAATAACCCTTCCTCACATTTCTATTACGCCGCCAAGTCTATGTATATAATTATAAAATCGGCCGTTTGTAAACTTCAAGAGTTTAAGTGTTAAAGAGTTCAAATATTAAAGTGTTAAAGAATTCAAGAACTCAAGAATTCAAGTGCTCAAGACTTAAAGAATTCAAGTGCTAAAGAGCTAAAGAACTAAAAAGTAGAAAAATGGTAACAAGGGTAGAGATAGTAGCCGGGGGTAAAGCAGCCGGGCGGTGTTAGGGGGGGCTGGGGTAACAAAATTATTGTTCCTGAGCCATTCTTTAACAGCTCCATGAACTATATTTCCTAAAAATAATTATACTGTCCAGCAAGAACCCAAGTTTTCATTGGGTTGATCAGGATAAGGGGTAGCAGAGGACAACACTTTTTCTCAAGAGCCCTGGTTTCATGATTACCCAAACTTGGGAAAACATCTTTGTTCGCTTCGCTCACGTTGCGCACCTGGCAACTCAAGATCACTCTCGTGATACTTTCATAGAGGTGCTTATATGGCCTTCGGCCATTTAGACCCCTTCAACCTTTTGCTCCAAATGATCGGAGGAATTGGGTTTTATTTTTTAGATAGTATTTCAGCATGAGGAATTAAAGCCCTGACTATCTGGTTCGCACTTAGTCGGAGGATTCCTACCATGCCAACTGAAAATCAACAAGGAGGCATCACAAAGACAATGGCATTCGGTTAAGGAAGTTTGAGTTAAAAAGACTATACTTTTTAAATGAGCTTGTTCTGAACGTGATAAAAGTGATGACAAATGCCTTTCCTTAACCAAATACCATTGCAGTGGAAGAACCCCAAAAAATGTTCGTTCTGAATTAGGCCGCTTTCCAGATAATTGCTTGGCTAACTCGGCCTTATATTGAAATCTCACTTCCTGTCAGGTTGCTCCATAGGACCCGAGGTAGGCAGACGTTCGTGATATTTCTTTAGAGGTGCTTGCATCAAATTTGAAAAGATCTTTGTGGATAATTTGACCTGAAACCTTATCTTACCAACTTAAAATTTTGAGATGCTTATAAATCTGCGATACCTAATTTTACAAACTTTTTAAGTTTGCATCTCGCGCTTTTAAGTAAGGCCATATTCCAATACTTTAGATTCTTTGTTTTTCAGCCAGCAAGAATAACATCTGTGGCATAGGATTAAACGGCCATAAAGCGAGCGTAGAGAGATTTTTATGGCATTATCTAGCTTTGGGTAGCTGTTGGCAAAAAATATCGCCCTATAAGCTTTAAAATTCGTTTTACACTAAATCGGAGAAAAGATTATGGCTGCAAATGTAAATATCAAGATAGAGAGTACTTGTAGCCGCTTGATTTTAGAAATCAAGCCCCTGCTCCGGGCCGCAAAGCACAAGTCGCGATAGCGACTTATAAGTGCGCATTTGGTCCAAATGACCGAAGGAAGGGTTTTTATTTTTTAGGTTTTTTAAAAAGAAGAAAATGAAAAGGTAGACTCGGAGGGTCATTATTAGGAAGGGGTACTGCTTAGTCGAGATATAAAGTCCTTTGAGAGAATGCTACAATAGCTAATCTAGAAATTTTACAGGGTTGGTTATTTCAGCTAGAAAATTTAACTTGATGCCTCTAATGGTGTGCTACAGCAGAGGGTCAGATACCTGTCTAATACAATCGATAAGTAAGTCGTACTTGATAGTAAAAAGTGGTTACTGGAAAATTCGCTTTCTTCAAAATTAAAGAATTGAATCACCTCGTTTTTCACAAAGGATAGTCTCATGGAAGCTAAAACAGAAAAAAACTTACTCCCCAGCCTCACTACACTCACACAAATTCCTTGGTCTGATCTTAAGGTAGGAGAACTGCTCGGTGAAGGTGGCTATGGCACAGTGCATCATGGTCAGTGGCAAGACATTGAGGTGGCTATCAAACAGTTGCATCTGAAAAAATTAACAGGCTCTTTGTTGGAAGATTTCAAACAGGAGGCGACCTTGATGGCTAAATGTCGGTTCCCGTATGTCACTGAGTTGTATGGGGTCTGCACAGAGACGAATCATTTCGCATTAGTGATGGCGTATTTATCGAAAGGCTCGTTATATGATGTCTTACATGACTCAAACGAAACATTGCCCTGGAACCCGATACGTTGGGAGATCAGCATTGAGATTGGAAAAGGCTTAGCATATTTACATGGCCAACAGATTATACACCGCGATGTGAAAAGTTTGAACGTGTTACTGGATAGTCAGTACCATGCAAAGATGACTGATTTTGGAATGGCAAAATTAAAATTGCAAAGTAGCAGTATTAGCATGCAAAGTAAGAAGGGGATGGGAACCACTCGATGGTTAGCACCAGAATTGTTTAAGCGTGGAGCTAATCCGAATTTTGCCTCTGATGTTTACGGCTATGGTATGGTGCTTTGGGAAATTGCTTCGCGACAATTACCTTATCAAGATGCACAGAATGATGTGGTGGCAATGGGTTGGATTAAAGATGGGGAAAAAGAAAACATCCCTGCCGACTGTCCCATTGAATTTGGACAGATCATTCAAAAAACCTGGGGCCTACCCGAATCTCGTCCAACCGCTAGGGAAATCAGTGCGGCATTGGAAGCGGAATTGAAAAAAGTTAAATCGCACGAGATAGAGATACCTAAACCTCAATCCAAACCCTACGAAGAAAAGTCTTGGCATTTTGATCCGCAAACCAAAGCCAAACGTATTGCCGAGGATAAAATTTATGAATTGGTGGAAGCCACTGACAAAGACAAACGCAAGGTCATTGAATTTTATCAACATCATCCTGTCCCTGGCTATGCGATGGCATCGGTACAGGTTATTTATAATCCTGATATGAATTACAAATTTGGTTTGTATTTGAAGGAACTACAACAACGCGATAATAATCCTGCCTTTCGAGCAAAATGGCCAACAGGAACAGAAGAGAATAAAGATAAAAAGCCACCACCTCCCCTAGAATCAAAGGAAAATATTGATTGGCGAGGCGAAGTACACCAGCAATTTAAAGCAATGGCAAAGCCTTATCAGGATAGCGATTATCCGTCAGTTAGTTTATTACCGATGTGGCATGGTACGAAAAAGGAGATTGTAGATAGTATTTTTCGTACAGGCTATGTCAATCTGGCAACGACGGATACTGGTTTTTTTGGCAAAGGAATTTATGCTGCGCATGAGGCGGAGTATTCCTATCGTGTTTATGCAAAAAAAGGTGGTGCCCTTATTTTAAACTGGACAGCGTGTTTTTCGCCATATCCAGTAATTGATGGGGATATGAAAAAATTTGTGATCAAAAACGAACAAAAACAAGATGTTTCTATAGGCAACTATAGTAATTATGATGCGCATTTTGTACCTGTGGTACCGCGAAACCCCAATAATCCCGATGAGGAAGTTTACTATCCAACCAAACCCCATAAATCCAATCAGTACACTGAACTGGTAGTTTTTCAATCTGCCGCTTGTTTACCACGTTACTTGGTGGAATTACAGCCTGAAGGGTTAGCGTTAAAGTCACCCAACATCCCTATCGTAAGCCCAGTCAAACTGGTTACACCACAGCCCCAAACAGATACATCGCTAATAAAGACGTTAAAAAAAGAAGACAGTCTCAAAATGCCTCTCCAGCAGCCTGTATTACTGTCTACAGCCGTAAAGTCACCTGCAACTCCGCTTGTTCCGATGAAGCCATTGCCAGAACCACAATCCAAAAAATTAAAAACAGAAGAACCTGAAAACCCATTCAAACCAGTAAAAGTGCCTCTTCAGCAACCTTGGCTAAACACTTTGGAAAATATAATTAAAGACTTTGCCGTGCCACTCACCCTGACCGAAGTGAAAACCCTGCACCTAAATCCCCTAGAAGAAGAGCATTTAAAAGATTGGCTTTGGTCATTCGTAGAACAATCTAAAAGTGATGAAGAGGCCGTATTCTTTGCGGCGGAAGCAATAACAACCTTAAATGCGATGGGCGTGCCTTTCATTGGCAAATATGGGGATTTATCGGGTACGAGAATCCGAGGTGCTAACTTAAGTGGGGCTATGTTATCTTATACTTTATTAAAAAAAGCCGATTTACGAGAAGTTGTTCTAACCGGTGCTTATTTGGGGGATGCTGACTTTAGTCAGGCTAACCTCATGGGGGTAAAGTTTGGTGAATTTCCTGCCTTGTCCTATAACGAAAGTGTAAAATGTATTTGCTATAGCCCAGATGGACACATAATGGCGGCGGGGGAAGAAGGAGGTAACATTGTTTTGTATCGTAAAAAATCAGGTTTCTCTGCACCAGAGGAAAATAAGACTTACGAAAAGTGGAGCGAATTGAAGGGGCATACAGGTTCTGTTTGGAGTGTTGCCTTTAGTCCCAATGGTAAACGGTTGGCATCTAGCAGTTCGGATCATACGGTGTGCCTATGGGATCTCCAAAGCTTTCAAAGCCAAGGCGAGTTAAAGGGGCATATGCATTGGGTTTATAGTGTCGCTTTTAGTCCCGATGGCAAACGGTTGGCATCTGCTAGTCGCGATAAGACGATGCGCCTGTGGGATCCCCAAAGCCTTCAATGCCAAGGTGAATTGAAGGGGCATACGGGTTCTGTTATGAGTGTTGCCTTTAGTCCTGATGGCAAACGATTGGCATCTGCTAGTTACGATAATACGGTGCGCCTGTGGGATGCCCAAAGTCTTCAAAGCCAAGGCGAATTGAAGGGGCATACGAATGGGGTTAATAGTGTCGCCTTTAGTCCCAATGGCCGCCAGTTGGCTTCAGGCGGTAATGATAAGACAGTGCGTCTGTGGGATCCTCAAAGCCTTCAAAGCCAAGGCGAATTGAAGGGACATACGAGTTATGTTATTAGTGTCGCCTTTAGTCCCGATGGCAAACAGTTGGCCTCTAGCAGTTCTGATAAGACGGTGCACTTGTGGGATACCCAAAGCCTTCAAAGCCAAAGTGAATTGAAGGGGCATACGAGTTATGTTACTAGTGTCTCCTTTAGTCCCGATGGCAAACAGTTGGCCTCGGCTAGTTCTGATAAGACGGTGCGCCTGTGGGATCCTCAAAGCCTTCAAAGCCAAGGTGAATTGAAGGGACATACGAGTTATGTTATTAGTGTCGCCTTTAGTCCCGATGGCAAACGGTTGGCATCTAGCAGTCATGATAATACGGTGCGTCTGTGGGATGTCCAAAGCCTTCAAAGCCAAGGTGAGTTGAAGGGGCATACGGGTTCTGTTATGAGTGTAGCCTTCAGTCCCGATGGCAAACGGTTGGTATCTGCTAGTCGTGATAAGACAGTGCGCCAGTGGGATTCTCAAAGCCTTCAAAGCCAAGGTGAATTGAAGGGACATACGAATGTGGTTATGAGTATCGCCTTTAGTCTCGATGGCAAACAATTGGCTTCGGGTAGTTGGGATAATAGGGTGTGTCTGTGGGATCCCCAAAGCCTTCAAAGCCAAGGCGAATTGAAGGGGCATACGAGTTTTGTTAAGAGTGTTGCTTTTAGTCCCGATGGTAAACAATTGGCCTCTGCTAGTGGTGATAAGACGGTGCGCCTATGGGATACCCAAAGCCTTAAAAGCCAAAGCGAATTGAAGGGGCATACAGATGAGGTTTATAGTGTCGCCTTTAGTCCCGATGGCAAACGGTTGGCATCTGCTAGTCGTGATAAGACGGTGCGCCTGTGGGATTCCCAAAGCCTTCAAAGCCTAGGCACATTGAAGGGGCATACGAACTGTGTTAATAGTGTCGCCTTTAGTCCCGATGGCATATGGTTGGCTTCAGGTAGTTATGATGAGACGGTACGCCTGTGGGATTCCCAAAGCCTTCAAAGCCAGGGAGAGTTGAGGTGGCATACGTATCATGTTAATAGTGTCGCCTTTAGTTCCGATGGCAAACGATTGGCTTCAGGCAGTGGGGATTGTACAGTATTTTTATGGACAAAAACATCTGATGCGTCTTCGTCACAAGAAAAATGGGCGCTGATTTATCGGTTTGCCAACAGCACGGCATTACTGGCACCTCATGCTTTTTTTAAAGAAGCAAAGATTTCGGAGGAGAATTTAGCACTGCTAAAACAGCGTGGGGCAAATGATGATAAAACCCCAGACTATCAAAATAACCCACATGCTTTCTGGACAAAACAGCGTATTGATAGTCCCATTTCCACTATTTCCGCCATAGCAGATCTAGAAACAGGAGCAGCAGAAAAACAAGATAATTGCCTCCTGATGTAAATTTTATCCTGCAACTCGGCTGTTTTGTCTGCGCTCTTGCCTTAATCAGTTTTGCAGCCTAGATGACTTTCATACTAATAAGAACTGCGAAATATTGATATCCATCAATATTTTTTATGGTGCCTTACCAACAGAATCTTGTTTCTATTTTATTGACAAGCAAGCTATGTGGCTTATCAGATTATCAAATTGAGTACTTAATAGTGACATATCGATAATGGCTCTTACTGTTTTATACTTCACTATCCTGTAGCAAATCTTCCAACTGATTTGTATCGATTTTTATAATGGTAGCCACTTTTTCTTTTTTTATTCCAGCATCGAGCATATTCAGCACCATCTCACGTATCGCTCGCTGTTCGCCGATTTGAATACCACGCTGTTCGCCGATTTGAATACCACGCTGTTCGCCGATTTGGATGCCACGCTGTTCGCCGATTTGGATGCCGCGTTGTTCGCCACGCTGTTCACCACGTTGCTCGCCAATTTGGATGCCACGTTGTTCACCTTCTAATACAAACTGCTGTGCTAATGTCATAACTTCTCCTCGTAGTGTCTCCCAAAGAACTGCTTTCTAAGCCGTTGATTTAATATCGTTTTTAACAAGACTAAATCCTAATGTTTTCGCCTTCAAATCTAAATTTCTTATCATGCGGTCACGGTACCTCTCTTCATAGTAAATTTGTCCAAGATCATTAAACTCAGCCCCCTGCTTGATCATGTTAAAAATAATCGTTCCTAATTTATGGGCTGTAGCAGTAATTGCCTTTGGTGCTCCCAGCCTAGATTTTATACGACGGAAAAAAGCGCCCAGAGCACTGTCACTATGATGAAGCGTACTTGCTGCAATACGTAAAGTAGAGGCAGCATAATTTGCTGTGCGCTTGCTTTTACTACCTAACCGTTTTCCTCCAGACACTTTATTCCCAGGGCATAATCCTAACCATGAAGCAAATTGTTTGCTGCTTTTCCATCTGCTTAAATCAAGCCCTATCTCAGAAACAATTTTTAGTGCACTTGATGCTTCAATCCCTGGAATAGCTGTTAAATCTACACCAGTAATACGAATTAAATGAGATGCAGCATCAAATGATAATTTGTTCTTGCAATGAGATTTAGATTTTTGTTTAGTCGGCTTCTCTTTCGGTTCAGATTTGTTATCAACTAAACAATTCTCAAATGTAGATAATTGTTCTTCAATTTTTTTATCACATATCTTTATTTTGCTTTTATAAGTGTCATAGAGCTCTAAAGCTTGAGTTAATGCAAAAACATGCTCTTCACGATAATGACCGGTTAATGATTTCTCTATTATCTCCTGTGAATTTTTACAACGGTAATCTCGATAACTGGCTAATATTTTAGGATCACGCTCTCCTTCAACAATGGCTTGAATAATTCGCATCCCTGTCTCACCTGTAATATCACTTAGAACATTGTGCAGTTGTATATTCATTTGACTCAGTGCCTTTTGCATATGTTGTATATGACTTGATCCTCGCTCAATCAACATACTCCTTTGCCGCAGATAAGAACGTAACGCACAAACTTGTTCATTTGGCCGAAAGGCTCCACTTAGCAAGCCATAAGTATGTAGCTGCTGAATCCATTGGCAATCTAATATATCTGTCTTGCGCCCACTGACATTTTTTACATGACGTGCATCAACTAGTTTTACTTCAAAACCAAGAGATTCCAATAATTCATACACCGGGATCCAATAAACTCCTGTTGATTCCATGGCTACTGTTTCAATTCCACATTTCTTTAACCAGTTAGCCATTTCATGCAAATCCGCTGTAAAACTTCCAAATTCTCGTATGCAAATTTCATCGCTTCCTTCTGGTACTGCAACCCAATGGGATTTTGAACCAATGTCAATCCCAGCAGCCATTTTATTAATATGTTCTAGATGGGGAGGTAATTTATTTTGTGTTTGATCACTTTTTTTCTTTGACTTGCTTTGCCTTTTTTGAGTATCTTTACGCATATCATTTTTTTCCTATTTAAATTGAATTGAAGAATGATATGCTCGTGGAGCAGGGGTTTATTACGAAGCTATCTCCCAAGCGGGATAGTGCCGTAGCACTTCACCAATGATATTGTCGCTAAACCCCTGTAACCATACTCTGCGTCAGGCATAAAGCACTAATGTCTTACCGGCTTTTTCAACACAAACATATCCTTGGCAATTTTAACTTATGATGTTTGAGTTGTTACACTAAAAGATATGAATTCGTAATAGTTAAAGTTCTTTTCAGATATTTGACCCGAAGGGTCTGGGTTGCTCTGAGTGACGGGCATGCCTATCTAAGATATAAAGTGGATAAAGTATTTCAGCATTACGAGTTGTGATCGGATCATCATCCCATATTTGTATCACTTCATAGATAAAACCGAGCCTCTTTAAGTTCCGAAAAGCATCCCAAAAACGCTTAGATCTTATTTTTTCTTCGGGAATATAAAAGAATGTTTCCTTGACAAAGTTAGTCATAACTATATTGTTATGCTTGGAGATAACATATTTTTGCAAAGGAAGAGGATTGTCTTCAACAACCTCTAAGGTGCGTTCCCATTGGCCATAAAGAGCGGTGTTAGGATTAACTCCCCCAAATTCATCTAATTCATGATGAAAATAAAGAAGCAATAATAGGATTAAGGCATCAAGTTTTCTATCCGCTTGTTTGGAAGTGCTGATGGGCATATTATCCATAATCCGCATTAAAGGCCGATTTTTATCTCCTATTCCTTGTGTGCCATCGATTAGGGAGTTAGCAAGATAAATAAGAGGCTCAGAGAAATCATGTAGTACCCAGCGGACGGTAGTAGCCTGAGTTTTGATTTTACCAAAATGCTCAGGGAGATGGGGGAAGGAGCGTCTAGTCGTCTCATTCATCGGGATTATTATCCCAGCCTTCTCCAGCCAATGAAGAGATCTCGTTGCTTTTCGGTAGGGAATTCCAGTTTTAAGATGGATAGCCTTAGCACCACTAGTGGAAAATAAACGCTGCCACTGACCCCGTCCTTGAGTGTGCCTAGCCAAGACTAAATAGCTCATCACCTCCTCTGCTAAGCCACCAGATTTGACGATTTTTTGAATAGCTTCGAGTGAGACGACAAAAAAATGACCTTTGGCTGTCATTTTTGGATTTCCATTAAATTCCCCTTTCCCATCTGATCATCGGCTGATATAAAAAGGTCAATGTTGTTGTTCAAGTTAGAATATCATTCACCAATGGACAAAATTTAAGCTATCAACTCGATAGAAAATTGTCGGGTGGTTCTATGCTTTCCTTCCCCTATTTCCGCCTGCACAATGGCTTTTGCTCTTGTTTTATAGTGGGTCTGTCGCTCTACTTTTTTAACCACCAATGAATATTTTTCATCACAGGCATTAATTGAACTTAACGTTTTTTTCAGCGTCTCAAATACAAAATCTAGCATGGCATCTGTCACGACATTACCCACTAAATATCCTTCTGAGGCAAGCCAGCATTGAATAGATAAGATATCACGCCATTGACGATAACGGTTAAAAGAATCCCTGACTTCATCCCAATGGGACGCTACTTTCTCAGGATGAGACGCAAAGTCAGACATCCTGATCTCAAGGATTTTATGAAGCCCCCAATTTATAAACCAAACGCAAATCTGTTCCTGGAAAACATATCTGGGTTTCATTGAGTTCATCGCAAAGGTGACGAAGGGCAGCATCCGATGAAGGATTGGCTAAGTGATGTAACCTCACTGTAAGATTTTTTTCTTTTTCATTCGGTAAAAGGTCCACTTCAGTTTGATAGATTGTTCTGAGTAAGCTACGTCCGTCATTATGTCGTGACATTTTTTCACGCAGCACGTTTACCATGGCTGTTTCTGCTCGGTACGAAATCATTTTAATAGTATCAACTAAATGTTTAGTCTTCGTGCTTAATCGACTAAATCGTTGTTCTTCGGGCAATTTCTCTAAAGGAATATGATGCTCCGTTTCTTTCCGCTGCTTCTTGACAGTGTCGAGTTTATTTTGTAAATGCACAATGTCCTCTTGTAATACTGATTTTTTTTGTTGATAGGATTCAACTTGTTCTGGTTCAATGTCACTTTCCAGGTGAATGGTTCCAAATTCGGCAAGCGTTCGGCTAAGCTTGGCTGCATAACGTCTAACCTCTCCATCGAGACGACGATATTCAGGATTGACAACCCGTGTGGTATCCGGAATATTTTCGATACAATACTCAGAAAGTCTGTCTAAATTATAATGTTGTCGCATATATTTAAAATAATTTTCTTGAGACCATCTCGATGTCATTTTAAGAGCAACCACATCTAAATTTGAACGATAATCCGTCGATAGTATTGCCGTTTGATGTCCATTTTCAGTAAGTTTTCGAACTTCTCTTACCCAAAATCCTTTCGATAATAACGTTCCTCGTTCAGCCAGATTTATTTCTATTTTGTTTCCAGCAAACGTCCTGACTTGGCAAGGGGTAAACTCGTCTACAGCCCAATCCTCTTTTGGATATTTATGATAAGAAATACAAGCGATACGTTTATCTTTCATACGCTTCATGAAAGCGGGACTATACCCTTCCCTATCAAAAACAAGCGTAAAACAATGCAAAAAAGGATCGGCGTCTAATGCCTCAGAAGTTACTTTAATTGGTACATCCTCTTCTAAACGAGGGACAATTTCATTTTCGAGTACTTGGAGCAAACCAGGATCTACGGCTTTATTGATTAAAAAGAAGGGCTGTCCATCCATCGCATTGACCCAATAATCAACTGTTGCACGAAGGCATAATTTTTCTCGAGACACATAATGTTTCGGCAGTTTGGTCTGGTTCCCATGATAAACACGTACATGACCATCCACATAGAGTGTCGCTGCGGCTTCGCTATCGAATTGCATCCATTCCTGACACAGTTTAGCGCTCCATGCTTCTGTTTGTCCTTCACCACTTAAGCACTTTATTTTATTACGCAATGTGCGGACTTCTGGAATGCGGTCAAGACCAAGTAACTTCCCCCACTCTCCAGACGCACAATACCGAAGATCCTCAATCGTCTTGATTCTGGTCAATGCCATAAATGCAAGCAATAAAAAAATACTTTCAAGCCCATAATAGCCTTTAGGCAATTGAAAATGAGAGCTAATTTCTTTTAATAGTCCACAGGTTAATAACGCTGGTAATGCTAAAAGAACTCCACCATATGGTATATCCAGCGCCGGTGTAAATCTTGGCTCAACCGCCTGTAGTTCACCTATACTCGCCGCAAGGCGTTCGAGGGTATTCGTTGTGCCCATTCCAAGGCTAGCTAGACTGTCCTCTTCGCTTCGTTCACTTTTATTACTTGCTCTAGATGTCTCGTCAATTGGGGCATTCTTTTTTTTAATGGCTTGTGTAAACGGCCTGCCCGGATCGCCTTCTCTATTGTGTTCTGTTTTAGTTCAAGACTCTTTGCAATAGCAGATATACTGTGATTTTCATCTAATAATTGTTGGATCTCTATTAAAACTGACTTCGTTAATACCGCAGCACCTCGAGTGTTACGCGGCGTGTAAAATCCCTTCGGACCTTTTTGACGATAAAGTTTGACTGAGCGTTTTACACTGATTAACGTGACGCCAAATGCTCGAGAGATTTCTGCTTGCGTTGTATTTCCATTTACACAAAACTGACTGGTAATCATACGAAAAGTGTCAAGCTCATGTTCTCCATGCATAAAAACAGGCATGGAAAAATTAAAGTAGGTAACGACACCATTCTCTTTTTTAAAAGCCAAATCAGATGTAATAGAGGTAACACCTTCAGGAAATAGGGGAAGTTTTGCTTGCAACATTATAGTTATTCCTTCGCTTATGTTAAAAGCACGTTTCAATGATTGGGATATTTTAACAAAATAAGGTCGTTTTAAAATCCTTTAGAAAATATAATAAAGCGGGAACGTTTTTTTTAGTAGCAGGCGCTGAACCTAGTATTTATGAGGACTTTGGGCAGGAAGAGCCCTTTTTTATTTTCCTCTCGAGATCAGGATGTCTGAAAGTATTTAGTGAACTTTTCTTGCAAGTAAGCCGTTGCATTCTTAGTGATTATTGTCTTGGGAAAGGGTTTGTCAAGGTACTTTTCTATTTCTTCTTTCTTTTCGAGCACATAGCTGAAGCTGGAGGCCGCCTTGTCGCCGTGAACGTCTTCCAAGCATAGGGCGTTCACGCTGTTACGTCTTTACAACGAAAATGTGGGAAGAATAAATTGGTCGATGTCATCTTACATGTAAAAGTTTAGACTTGATCTGACAGTTTTGATTATTTATGACAGTTGTCTGTCAGATAAATCAAATTCTTTACTTTTCCTTTGTAGAGTCAACTAAATCATGCCGAGTAGCCAACAGGGTTAATCCAACATCGCTTTTCACTCCAAGTTTCTCGAAAATGTGATACCGATAGCTGTTAACTGTTTTAGGGCTTAGATTCAATTTTTTTGATATTTCTTGAGGCTTACATCCTTGTGTTATCATCATCATTACCTGCAATTCACGCTCTGATAACGTGCTAAATGGAGATTCGTCTTTGTCTGTGACATGTTTGAATGCAAGCTGCTGGGCAATAGCAGGACTTATGTATCGTTGCCCAGAATGGACCACTCGTATAGCTTTTACCATCTCGTCCATGCTAGCGTCTTTTGTAATATACCCAGATGCGCCTGCCTGCATTAATTTTGCGGGAAATAAATCATCATCACAGACAGTAACGACAAGAACCTTAATGTCAGGATCAAAGCGGATTAGTTTCTTAGTCGCTTCTAACCCATCAATTCCCCGCATCTTAATATCCATTAAAACTACATCTGGTCTGATCTCTCTGGCTAAACGCACGCCTTCTTCTCCACTTCTTGCCTCACCCGTCACTTTAAATCCTGCAATATCCTCAAGCATTCTCCTGATGCCAGTACGCACTAAATCATGGTCATCAACTACTAACACTTTTATCAAGGCTTTCTCCGGACACGAAATCTTTAATTTTATAGCGGAGAGACAGGGATTCGAACTCTGGGAGGGTTTCCCCTCAACGGTTTTCAAGACCACCGCTCAGCCACCTCTATGATAGTATATCTAAAATGGTCAATTTGGATCACTTTTAGTTAGCATAAAATCGCTGTTTAATAATACACTTGAAATATCTCATTTTGAGATTTATACTTATTCTGAATATTAGGAAGAATAAATGCACATAATCACCCAAAAACGAATTTGGGAAGCCAAAGAGAAATACAAACAATCAGCTATGCGCTAGAGGGATGGTATAGGATCGTCAAAAAGAATAGTTTTAAGAATTTTTCTGATCTTAAAAAGACTTTTAATACCGTAGACATAGTAGGTGATAATTATATATTTGACATCGGTGGCAATAAATTGAGATTAATTGCCATAATATTTTTTGAAAAACAGAAGATTTTTATAAAAGATATATTGACACATGCCGAATATGATAAACGCAATTTTAAAAAGAAGTGATGATAAGCCCTGTTCAGCTCTTCAGCGGAAACACGAGATAGCCTATGAGTATCATTTACTCCATTGGTTAAATAACTCTGCTGATGTAAGCAGTTCAGTACCTTCCTTTGACACGAGCTTACTACGTCTGAAAACACAAAAACATTACTTCTGAAGCCTTCCATGGCTATTTTTATTCAGATTTTATTTTGAAAAAATTTATCCACCCGTAATATTATACGATGTTATTGAAAATTGAGCTCTCGATCATAATAAATATTAAAAATTATGCTAACGCATATCTAACATGAATATGCGGAACGGAATGTCCCTCACGACCGTGATGAGGTTTAATCACAATTTCAATATCTTGATCTAATATAGAAAGCAACTTAAAAAGCCGTTCAACAGAAAATCCTGATAAACGACCGCGATTTAAAGCAGAAATTTTTGGTTGATCGAGCCCCAATAGTTTCGCCGCATTAGTTTGGTTTAACTTTCTTTTTTTAATCAATTTATTGATCTGAATAGCAAGGTCTGCTTTTACCAAGCATTCTTCAGGATGTGTCAAACCTAAATCAGCAAAAACATTTCCGCTAGATTCTTCAATTTGAATATCAGTTATCTCTTTGCTCATAAGTTTTTACCTCTTGTCTTTCAGCATCTGTTTAAGTTGTTTTAATCGCTCTTCGATAACGGTGATTTTTTCTTTCGGGGTTTTTATCCCCGTTTTCGATTTCTTTTGGAAAGCATGCAATACATATACCGCCTCCCCTATATTCACTATGTAAATCGCGCGATAAGCATTCTTGTTATAGTCGCTTACAATTTCATAAACACCGGAACCATGGCCTTTGAATAACTTAGCTGATTCGTGCGTTTCCCCTTTTTGAGCTACATAAAGTGCATAACCCATTTCATGACGCACCTCTTTTGGAAATGCCAGTAAATCTTTTTTACTGCTCCCGATCCATTTTAAACTTTTCACTGCATGCCCTTAAAATCATTATATGCCAAATATAGCATAATTGTGTTAATTTTGCATTTATTTTTATTTAACTAAAATCAAATACTTATAAAGAATCTACTAATTTCATGCAACTTATTACATGTTGTTTCATTAACCGCTTGATTGTTGTTATGTTTCATATATTATACATGAAATCATTTTTTATTAAACCATACTAAGATAGGTGACAACATGGAACAGTTCAACAATACAATAACACCCATAGAGTTGGCAGATTGTCTAGGCGGTATCACGGTTCAAGGCGTTTATAAAGCACTTAAAACCCATAATATCCCGACTGAAGTCACGAATAATCGCAGAAAACTTATTCCTGCACAGGGTATAAGAAAGCTCTTTGAAGAACGAGGCTTTCAATATCCGAAAAGCATTATTTCATTCCAGATTGTCAAGGGTGGCGTTGGCAAAACCTCCCTCTCCTTTTGTCTGGCTGTTAGAACTAGCCATTATGGTGCCAGGGTATTAGCTATTGACTTCGATCAACAAGGCAATCTGACGCGCTCATTTAATGTTGAGGCAAGAGATAGGCCTGTCTGGCTTAATTTATTCAGAGACAAGGTATCTGTAGAGAAAGCTATTGTTCCCCTATCAAATAGCCTGCACCTTATTCCATCCAATCTGAATAATTCTCGGTTAGATACCGAACTCACACAATCATCAGCTAATTTGAGAGACCTTATCAGAGATACGCTAGCTCCTATACGAAACAATTATGATCTAATCATCATCGATTGCCCTCCAGCGATTAATAAAATCAATGCGGCTGTTACATGTGCATCAGATATCGTGATTGTACCGATTAATCCTGACCCATACGCAATGGATGGCCTTGATTACACTATCTCTGAGCTTAATCGTATTAAAAACGATTTTAAGCTGGTATTTGATTATCGGATTGTCTGGAACAAATACGATGCCCGCGAAAGATTAGGTGCTGTTTATATGCACGAATTAATGAAGCGTGATGGCTTGCTAAATAATATTCTTCCTGTTGTTTGTCGTGTGGACGTTTCTTTGAAAAATGCTGTTTTTGATTCTAAATCAGTCTTTGAGTTGCCGAAGAAGGCTCCTATCAGGGAAGACATCGATCAATTTGCAAAAGAAATTCTTGGTATTAATGCTTGGAAAGAAGTTAAGGGCAACAGCCAGTAAGGAAGTTAAAAGATGGATTTAACGGCAATATTAGCTGCAAATAAATCTAAGATTAAAAACACACAACCAGCGCCAGCTCGTAAACCTGCGGATATTGCAGAGGATGACCGCCCCTACTCTGCTTCCGAACCAGTATCTGTCCCAGCTATAGAACAGATTAAAGTGCCTAAAGAACTGGCAACAAACTGGCAACAAACCGACAACAAAGCGGAATCAAAACCGACAACAAACCGACAACAAAGTGGTGACAAACTGGCAACAAATCAACAACAGCCTGTGAATAAACCTATAGTTAAAAATAAAAACTGGCAACAAACTGGCAACCAAACTGGCAACACTATCGACAACAAAGTGGTGACAAACCGACAACAAACCGACAACAAAGTGGCAACAAAAATTAGATTTTCTGAATTGGTTGGATTGCAAAAAGATATCATCATTTTTATATGCCACGAATGTAAAAATAATCGTTCGAGAGTTACCGAAGCGCTCACACTAGAATATATCGCAATAGGCTTAAAACGTAGTAATGGTGCCATTAAAACAACTATTCAACGATTAGAGAAAAAACATTGCTTACAGCGAGTTGAATTCAAAAATGGGCGTGGTGGATGGTCACGTTACGAAGTACCAGATCATATCTACCATGATGCCCTGAGAAGCGAAACTGACAACAAAGTGGCAACAAACCGAGAACAAACCGGCAACAAAGTGGCATCACAACTGGCAACAGAACTGGCAACAAGAGTCCTTAGTAGTAGTAGTAACTTTATAAATACTACTACTACTAAACTAACAGAAGAATGGAATTTTGATATTACTTCTTATACTCGCTTTGGTTTCATGCCATCTCACATCAAGCAACTAGCACCTCTTGGAATTATTACTGGTGCTGATGTTGAGCAATCGTTGATTGAGTTTAATTATGATTTTGATAGCAATGCATTGCCAATGATTAAAACCAGTAAAATAAATTTTTTAATGGGTTTACTTAGAGCAGGTCACGCATACGTGTCAGAAGGCTTCAAAAACGAGCAAGAAGCGATGATTTCGGAAATGGCAAGAAGAGCAGAGGCTAAGCGAAAAAGTCTCTTAAAAGAAAAATTTGTGGCATGGGAGATTAGTCTTAGTGATGAAGAACGCAAAGAAATAGAAAAGCATCTTCCCACCAATTTGATGGTGTTACATCGTGCACATGGTATTAGCAATTTAGAAGTCAGAAATTGGTTGCTCAATTATTTTATAAATAATAAAAAATATAACTAATTATCTACATAAACAGGCTTTAATTGTAGCGGTTTGATTTCATAAATCACCAGACCTGCTTTCATCGCGATTTTCTGACCCACTTTAATTTGCGATTATAAAATAGTTGTTTTTAATGAATACCTAAAAATGGCTGTTATTTTATAAGAAAAGATATTGGTTTACCAATGTGTTTCATAGAACAATGGGGTGCTTAAAAACGGTCGTTTAAATTGTAATAATTGAATAATGATAGTCAGGGTTTTAATTAAATTATAACGCTCGCGGATAGACGCAAATAAAGTGGGTCAGAAAATAGCGATGAAAGCAGGTCCGGTGATTTATGAAATCAAGCAGCTACATGTAGCTGCTTGATTTTTTCTGGTGTTAGTAGAGAAAGCATGTATTGAACATATCGCATCAAAAGACACAACTGTTGTTCTGTCTCTTCAACGGCAGAGTATTTATTATATGTGATCTTGGTTGTTGGAAAAATATAATGATAGAGAATTCCTTCAAGATTAGCTAAGTGGATCATAATATCTTTTTGAGAACACGTCTCAAAGTCTTCCTTTTGCATTTTTAAAAGTTGTTGTGCTACTTTTATTAAATTAGCCGGTTGCAGCCATGCATAGCTCATCTTACTCTCCTTTTCCATGTAGAGCTATCCTTATTAATTTGTGGCCAGATACTTTATCATCATAATTTAACAAAATAAAGCACCAAAAAAAAGCAAATTGCTAAGCTGTCCCACAGTCCTTTACTAAAACCCTCCTTTGCAGAAGAAACAGATGGATTTCTCTCAATCAAAAAAAACCTCATATTATCAATCGATAAGTTGATATGTATTCCGATAAGGATACATATATGATTGTTAATTGATAAATATATGCTAACTTTATTAAAAAGTGAGCACATAAAATCACTAAAAATAACTCGCCAATAGAAAATGATCGACCTCTTTTTGAGCGGGGATTCTATGTTTCGGGAAGACTCTTTAGAAAAGTGCCAATTTCTTCTTCACGCTCAACTAATATTTCATCTTCTTCTATCCTTTTCATCATCGATGTTAACTCCATGTTAAGTGGGGTAGTTTAAGTGATGATGGCTCTTAATCAATCATTTTTAATACTTGGGGCAGCCCTGTACTTGGGATAGTCCTGACTTGACAATTTAACGCTATTTATATTATCATCTCAATCAAGTTAGGAAGAAATAGGAGGTTCTATGTTTGAATTTAATGAATTAGGAGATACGGCAAGGCAGTCATCTTCTTTAGCTAAGCCGGATTTTTTGCAAGAGAACTCTCAACAGTCATCGTTTAACGTGGGAACTCCAATAACTGATGAATTATTCAATCGGAGTAAAATAGATAATACAGATTATAATACCAAGCTGGATTATTCTTCTATTTTCCCGCGCATACTTCCACCACCTAAATTCGGAGGTGGGCCAACCCTAACCTCACTACCCGACGTTCGTATACCACCAACGCCCCCCCAAAAAAAGCCACTTCTAGATAGGTTGGCTGCTAAGGCTCCCTTTGTTCCAAACTCTGTGCCATCATCACCAGACGATCCGCAAGCAAGACCCGCTCTTCAAGGGGGTGATACACATACTGGCTATGTCCAAGATCCTTCGGCAAAAACTTTTTCTAATAGCTCTGGGTCTTTTAGTGCACCTATAATTCCTCTTGATATAAGTAAAATTCCTCTTCTTTTTTAGGCGCTGAAAATTTCTTTTTCACCTAGTAGATGGAGTTTGACAAGAAAGACCAGTCCATTCATCGTGTTTTTCTTGCCATACTTCCATTTGCTCGGAAATCCATTTTGGTCTAAGTTAGCTGGTTTTCCAAATTGTGCTTCTCTATTTCTTCAATAGGTAAACCAGTAGCGATAGATACCGTATTCATGTCAATATTCTGTGATAAGAGGTTTTTGACAATTTCAATATTGCGTTTCGTTATACCTTCCTCTCTTCCTTTCTCTATGCCTTCTTTTATACCTTCCTCTCGCCCTTTCTTTATTCCTAGCTTTAAACCTTCCTTTATCCCTAACTTCATGCCTTTCTTTATACCTTTTTCTACACCTTTCTGCTCATAATTCCTGAGAGTGTTCGTTTCTATTCTTAGCCATTTGAGATGATCTTCATAAACCTCTCTCTCTTCATCCGTAAAATTCATGATGTTGAGGACACTGATCGCTTTTTTTAAATAAGTATTATTCAGTTCTTGAGGTAAACTATCGGCTTTAAGTAAATCATGTCGAGTTAAGAAAGCTACCCATATATCCAAAGAGTTTTTTACTTTAGCTACAATATCAGCTAACTCTTCCTTAGCATTATCTGTAAATTTCTTAAGTTCTATGGTGTGTAACTCTAAATCTTTAAAATAGTTGAGCCCACTTTCCTTTTCTAGGATATGGAATACATTATGGTACTTCTCAACAGAGGGTATGGACGTAAAATTAAGAATGTGAATGCCGATAGCTTTGGAAAGCAAAGCATAATCTTCACCTGTTTTCAGTTGTTCAGTATAGAGTTTGGCCCAGTAATAGAGAGCTCTTTTATCATAATCGGCTTCATCACTGATTTGAATTTCAATATTAAATCGCTTGCCATCCACCCCTTTAGCCTTAATATCGAGTATGGATAATTTTTCTTGTCTAAAATTTTTTGGATTATAAGGATTAAGAAGAGTTACTTCTGATACTTGGTCATTTTCACCAACAATCGAGTTTACTAAAGAGATAAGCAGGTCTTTATTTTCTTCTACACCAAATATTTTTTTAAATGCAATATCTACTTTCGGATTAATTGTTCCCATATCCTACCTTACAACATAGGTTGTCAAAACTATCAACGCCAGCTTACAAGTTCACCACCTTTATAGCTGATCTTACAAACGGAAAAATAGATTACTTAACAGCTACCGACTATCGTAATTTATTTCATTTGTTTTTACAATGCCACCATTATCCCAGGTAAGTAATGTTCTTGACTAAAAATCAATTTTGTATCAAAATTAACCACCCTAATCATATGGAGAATAGTAGGCAATGCGAACATTTGATTCCTCACCAAAACAAAAGCAATCACCTGCTGGTGCTCGTAATCAAAAGAAAGCAAACCTTTCGTTTCGCTCATTATCATTACATCAGACAAAGTCAGCCTCAGAAGATTTGAATGAGGATACAGCGTTTCCTGATTTAAATTATCGCTTTAACCCGATTAAACCTAATTGCTCACTTCCCATAGGTATTGCGAACAACTTAGTTGTAGACTCAGTAGATAGTCCCTATGAACGCACAGCGAATCAGATGGCAACTGAAGTGCTACGCATGCCTGATCCTAAGACTCACCACTCTAATAAAAAATTAGAGAGTGGGGGAATTCTTAATTCAATGCAAGCAAATACAAAATCTAGCACTACAACGCCTCTTGATAAGGAGATAGAGTCGC
This sequence comes from uncultured Gammaproteobacteria bacterium, assembly GCA_963817645.1. Classification (GTDB taxonomy): domain Bacteria; phylum Pseudomonadota; class Gammaproteobacteria; order UBA6002; family UBA6002; genus UBA6002. The sequence continues at coordinate 46,702 of CAWFQC010000056.1, forward strand.
GCATCCACGGAAAAGTACGCAATGGTGGGCGACCTTTGTCAAGATCAGAAAAATCTTTTTTTGAACCACGCTTTAATCAAGACTTTAGTCAAGTACGTGTTCATCAGGCAGAAAAAGAATCAGATGAGCTAAACGCAGATGCATATTGTATAGGGCAACATATTATGTTAGGCACTAGTGAGAATGATAGGGATGTATTGGGCCATGAGTTAGCACACGTTTCTATAAACCAGCGAATGGCTAGAAATAATCAAGCATCTCTGATAAGTAGAAAGCCTAAAGATGATAATATTTGTAATATTAATCCAGAGTGGGAAGACGAACAGAATGCTAACATGAGGGCTCTAGCATTTTCGGATTGCGTTAAAAGAGAGGGCAAAGAAAAAGAGGTGAATTGTTATGAAGGGGTATTCAATAAGCCACCTCCACCTGACATGCATGTCTATTCAACTCCCATACCTCAAGGGTCACTTTACAATAAAGACGGTTCGGTAACTTTATCGAAGAATGATCTAGACATTACTATCATGCCAGACAAATTTTCCGAGGAAAAAGGGGGAGAAGAGAACCAAGGAATGACTCAGGCCAATGTAGATATTAACTACTTTATTGATTCTGATGCAAAAAAGCTAAGAACGCCAATTAAAACCTTTCGCAAGAGAATCGCCCTTAGAATTCAGACGTCGTATTATGAGGGTCAGACTGGAACTAAGGACTCAGCTTATGGCAGAGGGGCTACGAATGATGATATAAGTCATGGCAATAGGAGTTTAAGATTCCATGAGGGTCAACATGGTCAAGATTATATTGAATTTCTGACTACTATGCTTCCTAGGTTTACTTATAATCCAATAGGCAAAACAGAAGAGCAACTCCTACTACAGTTAGGAAATTACCGCAATGAAATAGTAAAAGCAATGAAAGATTTTAGTGTAAAACGTACTGATTGTGCTGGTGGTGCAGAAAAGAAGACCATTGACGACATCAAGAAGGATAAGTCAAAAACGTATTGTTCCCCATGATCAACACTTTAAATGATGGCAACTCTAGACTTTTACACATAAGTATCCTTTTTACTCTAATTTCTCCACAAACCAAAGAGGAAGCGTTGCCCCCCCTGGATCAGGCTTATTACGTATCGATGCCATTCTTCCATAAGATACTGCTCCATTCTCTTCCACCACAAATACCGCATGTCTGCCTTCCTGTACTCGGCTAATAACAATCTTCCCTTCGTATTCAGTTGTGAATAATTCCATTTTAGCCGTTTTGATTGCTGTTTCGATTACAGTGGCAGATTCTTGCGGCCGAAGGTTCAGTTTGCCAACTCTATTAGCGATTGCCTTCATTTCTGCACTATTTTTCTTGGACAGCACCTTGCCGATTTCAGTGCCTAGCCTTTCAAGAATGCCCTGATATACACTTCCCTTGCTAGCAGGTCTCTCAACTGGTGGTTTGGGGACTTTAGGGCTTGCTTCCTTTGGCAGTTTAGGAAGTGCCTCCACTGCGCGTTTAAAATATTCTTTTGCTGTAGTTTCGCTTGCTGCAGGTCTCTCAGCTGGTGGTTTGGGGACTTCAGGGCTTGCACTCTTTGGTGGTTTAGGTAGTCGTCCTCCTCGTCCACCTGTTCCGCTATCACCTACGCTTAAAGATATCCCTGTATCTTCGATTCTGACTCCTTCAGGTAGCGCGTACGCGTATTCACCCAACATGTTTTCCAGGAGTTTTTGCATTCCTTCTTTAATCGTTTGCTCCACTGCCCCCGCAGCTTCTTTAACCAGTTGACTTGCTGCCTGCGCCCCCTCTTTAATTTTTCCTCCTACATTCCTTCCGATTTTACCCACTGGTTTTGAAATAAATGAAGACAGAATACCACTAGGGTGTCCAAAAACACCCTAAATTAGTAGATTTAATTTCCCATGAAATAGACCCTACTTTTCATCGCCTCACCTAAAATTTTGGCAACGAATTTTGATAATATTCTTTGTAATCGTCAGGGTTCCAAAATTTTTTACAGATCTGACAAGTATCCCAAGGTTCTTTATGCCCATCGCTATAATGTGAATAACACAAACTAAATCGTTCGTGTGTGTATTGACATCGCCCATCCCCCCGAAATGATAAAAATGCCGTATCACAGCAAATCCACTGATCACAGCATGGGGTTTTGATTAAAGGTTTATCGGTATCACCGCAAAAACGACAATGTTCCCCTGCGATGAGCTTTGCTTGTGTGCGATCATCAGTCATATTTACAAAATACCTTTATTTTTGCTTGTTAATAATCAGATAACGTGTATTGTGTCATTCCATTTGATAAATGGAAATGGATTTATGAGTAAAGTATGGAAATTAACCAAAGCTCGCGATGGCTGGAAGAAAAAAGCAAAAGACCGCGGGGCTACTGCGCGTGCGTTGCGCAAAGAGCTTGCTAGAATAAAAGCAGATCGTGACCGCCAACAGAAAAACATTGTTCAATTAAAAGAGAAATTAAAATCACAGTATCAAAAAATGTCGATTAATCGACCAAACAAAGTGGCGCTTGTTCATATCGTGCTTTTATTATTCCTGGTTGGTCGCATTGGATTTCGTGCAATTTCCAGGGTGTTAAGTGTGCTTGGTCCATCACTTGGCTTGATGAAAACTCCATGCGCTCAAACAATCAGCAATTATATTTTCCGCTTATCTATTGCTAAAACCCAGGCAGTTTTTGAAAAAACTGGACGCCTCACAAAAAACTTTACCAACGAATCTATTTGGATGCTGGATCTGAGTATTGGGCTGGGTGCTGGTAAAATTCTCAGTATATTATCGTTAAATCTCAAGCACCATCAGCAGATAGATCATGCGCCTACGCTTCAAAATGTAGACTGCATTGCCGTTTCTGTGGCTTCATCCTGGACAGGTGAGACGATAGCTGCTTTTTTAAAAAAAGTAATAAATAGTGTTGGCGGTGCGCCTGGTGTCTTTTTAAAAGATGGCGGAACTGATCTTGCCAAGGCAATTGATCTGTTAAATTTAGAGGGAATTGCATGCCAGAGCATCGCTGATATTTCGCATGTCATCGCTAATTTATTCAAGCATACCTATGGCGAACATCCCTTGTTCAGCACATTTATTTCCGCATGCGGTAAAGTGTCAAAAAATCTTAAACAAACGGTTTTGGCTTGTGTCGCGCCACCCAAAGTATCGACCAAGGCGCGATTTATGAATTTACATCGATTGGTGGAGTGGGCAAATTTATTATTACAACACTCACCTCGAGGCAACGCCGCAGCAGGCTCGATACTCGCCAAGCTACGTGCTAATCTGGATCAATTGCCTGAGTGTAGAGCATTTATCACTTTATTTTTGCGTGATGCATTGCCATTGCTGGCCTGCCAGAAGATTCTCAAGAAAAGCGGGCTCAGCAAAAAAACTTATGGTTTATGCAAAAAATTAATCTCGAATCTACCTGTCACATCGCCTATTAGAAATGGATTCACTGAGTGGGCCGAAAAACATTTATCGATATCCAGTTCATTAAAATTAGGCGGAACTGGTATGCCCATCAGTACTGACGTATTAGAATCATTATTCGGTGTTGGCAAAAGATTTGGTACGGGGCAGATAAAAGATGCTGATCGAATTGCATCACGACTGCCAGCATTTTGTGGAACCATCGATCACAGGGATGCAGAAAATGTAGTTGCAATTAGTGTAGTACAACAACAATGTCTACGTGGCAATGGAAACTCATTGATTAAACAAAGACGCGATGTTTTGTCAAATCCAGGAAAGTTAGAAAAATTGGCGCTAACAACAGACCATAAAAATTTTCAGCTTATTCGAGGTGCTGCTTGTGTAACGTGAGGTCCAAAACATGGGAAATGCGCTAAGGTGGATTTGGACACCCTAGAATACCACCTATCACCTCCCCAAACTTTTCATACTCTTCTTTAGTTGCAGTGCCCTCAAAGATACGGATCATTGCCTCACCAATCTTGTCCCATTTAGACAAGATTTCTCCAGCCAATAATGCAAAACCCACATACCCTAAGGTTGAGGCTAGCCCTTTCATACCAACACCTATAATAGCTCCCAAACCTCCTTCAATTAATATTCCAGTTAAAAATCCCTCAACTACACCTTTCAAACCAGCTTCGAGTTTCTCGCTATCAAAAGAGCTTGATTTTGGCACTCCTGCCTTCGATATCTGTGCCTTGGGTGAACTAAGATTTTGTGGTGGAGCCACTGGTTTAGGGCTCTGGGCTGAAATATCATTTGAAAATGCAGGTTTTATAGATCGCTCTTCAGGAGCAGAGGATGTATTCCCAGGACGCATAAAAGTTGGAAATAAAGAAGAACTCACCCGTTCATTTTCATGATGGTGAAACTGCTGATCAGGATTCATGCCTCCTGGTCCTCCTCTATACCCAAGTACTGCCAAAGGAGGCCAACCTGAGTTATCAGAAGTATAAATTTCCCCGGTAAGCGGATTATTAAAGCTCGATTGTCCAGACGAACCTCCATCCCCTTTTAATCGTTGAGAACTGGATCCTGATTGTGCAGCATTAGGTTTAGTTTCCTGTTTATTTTCTCCTTTTGAAGAGACCTGAGTCCCATTGGGCTTGTCCACAGTCTTTAAATTTAAAATCCTAATCGCTTTCCAAACTCTATCTGAAAATGCTCCTGTGGCTATTTGAGCAAAAGCAGTTAGATTTTCGGGAGATGGAGATAAGTATTTCAAATATTTCGATAAAGCTGGATCATCTAACTGACTAATCTTCTTATCAGCCTTAGTAATTGGCGTATGATTAGCATCGAGTGATTTAGAATCTCTTCGAATAGAAGTGGAATGGCGGATTGGTAATTCAGCATTACCTGGTTCGTGGAAGGAGTTAAAACTGTTTGCCACTTTTGAAGTAGCTTTATGCTTTGTTGGTGAAGGTGTCTCTGTTTTAGTGGCATATTCCATGGAGCTCTCCAGGAAGGATATAAATTTATGACTAATCTACGTTCAGCACGGTGGGTTGTAATCCAGCGGATAAATATTCCTGTAAAATCTGATTGATATTCGCACTATTTTGCGGTTGGCCAAGGGATTGAAAAGCCCCCATTTCACTACCATTTTCAGCACCAGCTGAAATATCAGTGCTGGTATAAGGGCTTAGTTGTGCATATGCTGGCTGGCCGTATGTAGTGGAAGTAAATTGTGGAATAAGAGTTTGCTCAAAGGTAAAGATCTGTATGAGAGTGGGAATTTGCCCGCTAACTAGCATAGCAGCTTTCCATTGCTGTAAACCAAAGTCAGGTTGGCAGCGATAACGTGGTGGTGTTTTTGAAGTATCTGCTGGCAAGCTGCAATAGCGCACATTGCCACGATGAAATAGCAAAAGCAATGAAAGATTTTAGTGTACAACGTACTGATTGTGCTGGTGGTGCAGAGAAGAAGACTATTGACGACGTCAAAAAGGGTAAGCCAAAAACGTATTGTTCCCCATGATCAGCCTCAATTATTGTTTTTCACCATCAGATTTCATAGGATCCTTTAATTTAAGCCCTTTTCTGGTTCGACTCCACACAGTTTCTGGTATAGTCTGATCCCATCTAGCTCGATTCCACGCTGTTCCGTGGGTTAGATCCCACCTAGTTCGACTCCACACTGTTCCTTGGGCTTTGACTAGGGCCTCTTCCGGGACGTGGTTATTAAAAAATTTATAAACTTGATGGGCTAGTTCATCCGCCTCATTGGTGGGATGGGTGTGCCAATCTACCGGGCCATGCTCTGAGGATATATGATGTTGAGAGTTCAGACTAGCGTGTGAGCTAAGCTCATGAAATAAAGTTTCTAGTATATCGCTACCAGATCTTTTGACCACAGGTCCCGTATCTTTCGTATCTCGAAGGCGATCTCCGACCACGATTAAACCTTCAGCTGGCTCATGGCCTTTTTTCAGGCGCCTTTCCCCAGGAGTTACCGCCACTCCTTCATAATCATCCATCCTTCGGGAATACATGCTGTCTCGCGGTACCAATGATTCACTCGGAATTGTCTCGCCAAGAATTCCACGTTCTGAGAAGGCTGCTCCCTTTGGATGATCTCCATCCTCATTGTCTGGTATAAGTTTCTTATCCACAAGGTCGCTTTGTTCAGAGATAATAGATAAAGCTGTGGTGAGGTGCCAATGCTTCTTTTTTATAGCAAGAAGCGCGGATTTAAACCATTGGGGAAATTGGTCTTGATTTATTTTCTCGGGGTCCCTCGTGAGAACAAGGCTATTTCCTTTATATGTAAACATATCCTTCATCAAGGTGGTTAACTTCTCATTTTTCTGTATCATATCGACCAATTGCTGCGCAGAGATTTTTGACTTAGGGGAAATTGTCAACTCACCAAAAGTTTGTCTTGGCACATGTGGCGGCGTTTTAGGCTGTCTATGAATAACCGCTGATGATTGATAACCACCATTTTGCTGTTGCATTATGTTGGTATGGACATGCCCAAGTTCGTGTCTCTTGGTATCTGATCCTCCACGCCCTAGCACAATATGCTGACCTAGCGTAAATGCCCGTGCATCAATTGATTCTGCTGCTTCAGTCGCCTGTGGTCCGGTATGCATACACACATGGCTAAAATCCTGCTGGAAGCGCGGTTCAAAATAAGCTCGGTCTTGCTTAGATAATGGCTGCCCGCCACTGCGTAAAACTTGATGAATATGAGATTCCACAGATGTGCTTAAAGGGGTGGTCTTTTCTGTTACGCTGGGTTTAGTTTGAAATCTATTGCTGATATCACCTCGTTGGCCCAAGGGCTTTGGCATTTGCGTAACTGCACTTGCCATCTGATCTGCTTCGTGCTCATGTGGACTGTCTGTAGCACCCAGCGATAATTTGCTAGGAATTCCCATTGAAGCGGAATGATGGATGGGTAATTCAGTGTTATCTGGCACGCGGAAGGAATCAAAACTATTTACTCTTTTTGAGACAGCTTTCTGCTTTGTTGGGGAAGGTGTGTGTGTTTTAACTGCATATTCCATGGGGTTCTCCATGAAGGATATAATTAATTTATGCCCAACTGAATTTTATAAACTTATAACTTGTGTTTTTCAATTTCTTGGGTCTAATGTGAGTTCGAAAATTGAATAGCTGCTCACGGACAACTGTCCGACTTTTTAAGTGCCTGCCAGATCAACCCTAGACTTTTACAATGATTGTCGTTCTACGAAATCTTTCATGATAGGGATGTAAGCTGCATAATTTTTTTCTCGAATCAATCGAGTTACCCATTTATGGTATTTCTTTAAAAAGGCTGGGTTTTGACTCAACTTGAGAAACGCTGGCAAGTGACGTACTGCTTTGTGGAATTCCTCAGCCCTTTTATCAGCTTCCTGCTGAGTCAAAGTATCTTGTCCTTTAGACTGAGGAATAAATGATTTAGGCGATGGGGTATCCGGAAGTCCAGTCCAACGTGGATACTCTCCTTTATCATTAGGGTATACAACTTGTCCCTCAAAACGTACGCCATTTTTTAATATAGGTTCTGATAGTTCTTTAGAGGGTGTGGGTTGCCGCCGTGGCTTAGGTTTTTCTTGCACGGGTTTGGGAGCCGCCTGTGCTGGGCTTGTCGCCAATATCGGGGCTGCAACAGCACCAGCAGTTAATGCAGGTGCCAATTGTGGAGTAAGCTGAGTTAACTGTTGAACTAGCCGAAGGATTAACGCTCTAACTGCTGGCGCTATGGTTGCCGATGCCGCCAGCGCTCCCTCTAGCGCTTCGCTAATAAATGCAATTAATTCCGGCACCGCTCCCGCTAACACTTCGCCACCCACAATAGTAATAATTGCAGCTAAGGCAGTTGCAGCTTCTGTCATAGCTGTTCCTTCCAGCGCCATCAGCTGCAGTCGTGCCTCATGCGCTCCTTGCATTCCGCTGCTGTCACCACCTACGGTTAGCCGTTTAATTAGATCTGCAATCTTTTGTTCTTCTAGTTTTCTTAGCAATTCTCTCAATAATTTCTTGACTTTTTCACCCTTAGCTTCTTCTTCTGCTTTAGCTTCTTTCTCAGCTTCCTCGTCTGTCTCGTCTTTCCCGTCTGCTTTTCCTTTTGTTGTGTTCTCTTTATCCTTTAAAATATTCTCATCAGTACGAAACTTTTTGGCTTCCTCACCGCTGGTTGATGGTGGAGATGATGGAGGCGGGTTGTTTCTATTGGCAAGAGCCCTTAAAAGTCTCATCAGTAAATTTAGTTTAGCTAAGTTCTCTTGGTTCTCTTGCAATTCTCTTTTTTCGACAGTCTCGACACTATCTACACCAAAAAGCTTTTTAAATGTTGGTTCTCGATTTCTACTTAATAAAGATATTGTTCTTCGAATTTCCTCTATATCGCTAATAGAAACTTGCCTGCCAATTTCCTTAAGCTCAATTTCACTAGGTGACTCTTTCATTCCCTGTTCCATCCAAGCTTTTTCGATGCTCCAGGTTTTTGCTAATCTCACATAATATTCTCTTTTCTCTTGATATTCCTTAGGAATTTTTTTTACCTCGTCACTACTCAGTTCGGCAGCCATCTTCATCCCAATGGTAGTGGGATTTTCTTTTGGATTTGAGGAGACATATTTTTCCCATGTCATTCTCGCTTTTTCATAGGCTGATCTCGTTGCCTCATAACCTAAGACATTTGGTTGCAATTCTTTTAGTGCATCATTAGATGAAGAGGAAATACCACGACTGGTGTTTGTCATTCTTGCCATTGCATTTTGGATTTCGCGATCATTGACTTCTCTACCCTTGGGGTTTTCTGGTGGAATGATATTTTTTGTCGGGTCAATCCTTTGCTGATTCAGCCATATTGGGGCATTTGTATTTAGCCATTTTGATAATTTCTCTGCTTCTTGGTCCTGTTTGCGGTCATTTGGCCCTTTATCAAAACTACCATCTTCCCTGATATTGACTACCCTTTTCCATTCGCTGGCCTTAATAGATTGTTTGGGTGCAAGAAGATCTGTTGCTGATTCAATTAAGTCAGCTTCACCACTTCTTAGATAAACAAATTGTAACCCCGTGGGAGTGGCGACAGCTATTATTGGTCTAGGAGGAGCTTCGTTATCAGTAACAGTGCCAAGGTATCCAATTATGTGAAATTCATCATTTTTCGTCGTAGCATTCTTTGCCGCCTCTTCTAGAGCATTTATGTTTCTGAGTGGAGACAAATTACTTTGATCATTGTCGGGTGCTCTACGCACAATATTTGAGCATGGTACACTTGCTCCATTATTCTGTCGGATATGTCCTAATTCATGCGCTAGTGTCGGTTGTGTACAGTGGCCTGAACCAAATACAATATGGTTCCCTACAGTAAGTGCTCGTGAATTAATTGTATTTGCTATGGCTGCTGCTTGTTTGGTGGTATGGATACGTACCTGACTGAAATCTTGTTGAAAGCGTGGTTCAAAAAATGATCTATCTTGCTCGGACAATGACTGTCCGCCGCTACGTATAACTTGATGGATACCAGATTCCACAGGCTTGCTTAACGAAATAGTCTTTCCTGTTGCGCCAGATCTAGACTGAAATTCATTGCTGGTATCGCCTCGTTGGTCCAAGGGCTTTGGCATTCGCATAACCGCACTTGCTATCTGATCTGCTTCGTGCTCATGTGGACTGTCTGTAGCACCTACCGATAATTTGCTAGAAATCCCTGTTGAGGTTGAATATCGGATTGATAACTCGGTATTATCCTGTTCTCGAAATGACTCAAAACGGTTTGGAGTTTTTGCTGCAGCCTGATGCTTTATGGGTGAAGGTGGCTGTGTTTTAGTGGCATATTCCATGGAGTTCTCCAGGAAGGATATAAATTTATGACTAATCTACGTTCAGCACGGTGGGTTGTAATCCAGCGGGTAAATATTCCTGCAAAATCTGATTGATATTCGCACTATTTTGCGGTTGGCCAAGGGATTGAAAAGCCCCCATTTCACTACCATTTTCAGCACCAGCTGAAATATCAGTGCTGGTATAAGGGCTTAGTTGTGCATATGCTGGCTGGCCGTATGTAGTGGAAGTAAATTGTGGAATAAGAGTTTGCTCAAAGGTAAAGATCTGTATGGGAGTGGGAATTTGCCCGCTAACTAGCTTAGCAGCTTTCCATTGCTGTAAACCAAAGTCAGGTTGGCAGCGATAACGTGGTGGTGTTACTGAAGTATCTGTCGGCAAGCTGCAATAGCGCACACAGCCGATTTGGATGTCATCTACGATAATAGGATCCCTGAAGATAGAGTCGGAGGCTAAGATTAATTTGTGCGCATATACTGCACCAAAGACAGTCACTCGTTGAAATTGGCTACAAGGTCCAGCGGTTGGGGGACCAACACTATCACTGCCAAAAAGTGCAGAAAGACCTTTTCCAGCACTGTCGATGATGCTGTCAGAAATACTAAAGCTCTCAATTGATTTTGGCAGACATATTGCTCCGACGATGCTATTGTCAATCTCAACGCTGAGTGAAGTCGAAGTAGCGCTAGTATTATTGCTAATACTTACACTGGGTAAACTTGCATTCGGAACTAAGGTGGTATGTGAAATTTGTGCTGCTAAATTGCCGTTAAATATTAATTGCCCTGCAATCAGTAGACCATTCATCGTGAAAAGTGCTTGGGCCGACTGACTGGTATTAGAGGTAATTGTAAAGCTAGGAGTTTTCAAGCTTGGCCTACAACCATCCGCAGCTTGGATAGTCAAAGTGATTAATTTCGTAGGGAAAGTAAAGCTAAGTGCAGCAGGTTCAATGTAAGTGCCATTGTCTTGCACTTCAATTACTACTGTCGATTGATTGGGGATAGCGGCAAGGGCTTCGGTAAATGTGGAAACATAGTTAGCACCACTAATCGGGTCGTTAGGTGGATTTGTACTAATGATAATATCAGGACCGATTGAAGCAAGTGTATCGATTCGGCTATAAGGCCCGCCACCTATGTTTGCGCTAAAGGCATAGTTATAACTTACTTGTAGATTAGCTATTGTTGTGTCAGCTGGTAGCGCAATGCGTCCTAAATTTAGATCTACAGCCACTTGTCCTGAAGTTAGTGTGGCTGGTAAAGTCCAATTTGACAAGTCAGTTAATATGATATTTTTTACTACACCTGATTGGGATCGTTCACCGATATATACGGGTGTATAGCTTCCTGGAGTCGTTTCATATTCAAGAAAAAATCCTCGCCCAGGACCATAGAAATTACTGACAGAAATGTTCGTGTTCGCAGGTGCCTGGGCAAGTGCCTGGTCAAAATCCTTATTAACCATGGGCGGTTGTAGCGCAATTGGCAAATTAACGGGTCGTGTGCGGTCAGTTTCAGCAGCTAAAGGCTGTGGAGCATTATACAATTGCATATCCAATCCCAAAGGACTAAACGTATAACAATTCGGATTAGTGGCTGAAGGAAACGCAGGACTACGAACAATGAGGTAATTATTTAAGCGCCAAACAAATAAACCAATACGATTGACAGCATATTTTGGTTGGCGAGAGCTTAAGTCCAGAATCTCAGCAGTATGTGCATTAGGATCAAAGGCGGTGTTTAATAACGACATGCCCTCCACATCACGAATCAGCGCAGTCTTACCTTTGCCTGGTCTTAAGTGTTGAACAGTCTGAGTGACTGCTAATCTTTGTAGAAACTCAACAACATGGGCATATAATCCTGTTGTGGCATTAATAAGCTGCTCAATTACCGCAGCTTGCCCCTTGCGCCGTCGATAGTCTAAGCTGTTGGCAACTCGCCTGCGCTGGTTAATACTAAGCGATGGTGAATCTTCTAGCTCAACACCCAGTAAATCACCAATATAGGGAATTACCCAATCATCACAGGTTTCAATGAAGAGATTTCGATAGAAATCGTCAATATCAGCTCTGACACCTTGATATTCTTGCTCCATGATGTCAAGCAAGGCTTGCAGAGGCTGACCTTGTGTAAGATCAATCTGACGATAAAGTGTTGGTAAAAGGTTGTATAGCTGTTCAGTAGGCGTCATCATGAGTGTTATTCCTTAAAAAGAGAGTCAGATCAGTTCCTTATCACTGTTGAAACAAGGCAATGCCGTTGGGATCAATCATGAGTAATTGTGCTGGCTGGAGGGTGCCATTTATTTCTTGTGCTGGCGTAGCTAGAAGTTCGGCTTGTGATGGGAAACTGTCGGCTGTAGTGATGTCACTGTTAAGGTATAGTTTGGTTATATTCACTGCAATAACGCCTTGTATGGCTTGTATTACTTCAATGATTTCACTAGCTCGTACTGGCTGTGCCAAATTACTAGCGCTAAAACCGAATTGGTTCAATAATTCAGTATTAACTTGGTTCAGTACATCGCTAGCCACATAACTGGGATTTATCACTAGCCAAGCTTCTATACTAAATGGTTGCGAATCATAGCTGGCAATGATCAAAGCTTGTCCTGGAGTACGTATCTCATTGATAGCTTGCAATAAATTCTGTTGCAGTAGGCTGCTATCCTCAATAGCGGCTCCATTAGCACCACAAACCGTTAGATAAAAGACAGGGGGTTGTTGCAATCGAGGTAATAAGGCTGCTTGAACTTTGCTAATCCCAGGATAGCCCAAAGTAAAATATTCCATGTCGACAAGAGAGACCACTCGGCCTAAAGTCAATACGGGCCAAATAGCGTTTTGACGAGCATCATCCTCAGTTTCAGGATCAGCTGCTCCAGTGGCCGGTAATGGATTGGTAACGCTTTTGACGCCTAATGGGCGAGTCTGCATAAGGGTAAGGCTGCCGATACCAACCTGACCAGCACTGCCAAGTCCTATACGGTAGGTGGCTATAACATTTTCCTGTCCAGTTGGTAATCGCGCCCCTTGTTGCCCGTCACCAAACAGGATCTGGGTGACCCCATCTTTATCAGTATTGACCACATAACATTTGCTAGTAGGTCCTTGTCCATAAAAGCTGGGGACTTCTTGCCAATAAACATTATTAACACTGATCTGCAATGTATCCTGGCTACCTTGTGCAGTGGGAGCTGGCAGATAAGTTAATGGTTGCCTTTTGAGAGTAAAGCTTTGATTAATTTGTGTGCCATCTCCGCTACCCAACACTTCTTGAGCCACAGTTGCACCATTACTAGCTTCCACCACATTACCGTAGAGAATGCAATTGGCCGGAGGATAAGCATATTGCAGGTCTTGGCTTAAAGTAAGTACAGTATTGCCCTGATTATCGTAGCTACCCGTGATGGTAAAAACTTCACTATAAGTGGCAATTGTTCCCTGCAATGTAAATAGCAAATTAAGATCACTTCCTACAGTCAAAGGTGAAGACGGAGCCACAGAGGAGAGAAAGCTTAATGTACTTGTTGGATTGCTTGGATCGTCAATGTCCACAGAATACATATTTGATGGTGAGTTATAGATATCGATAGTCCCTGGTTGATAAAAGAAGTTTAATGGTTCAGCTAATGTTAGGGTTACTTTTTGGCTGTTTGTATCATAAGCGACTTTCTGTATAGTGATGCTTTCTGTTTGAGGGGAGTTATTATTTATACTGCTTATCGCCAAAGTTTGTCCTGGCACAAAGCCATCAATAACCTTGTTTAAGGTGATATTTTGTGATTGTATGAAACCTGGTTTTGGTAAGGATTGATAATAAAGAGGTAATCGCTCACTTTGAGCATAGATTATGGTATCACGGAATCCAAAGTCAAAACCACCAGGTGAAGTTTTGTCAAGATCACTAAAGCTTTGCCAGCCTCCATTCGATTCATTCCATTGTTGATAAATTTTTAACCCAGTAACAGTACCACTTAATCCGAATCCTTGTAAAGACTGATTATTTACATCTGAAATGGATAAAATTTGGTATACAATTTCATATTCATATCGTCCGGGCCTGGGAGGGTTGGGTAGCCTGGGGCGTAGTCTGACTAGTTGTCTGGATAAAAGTATGACGTAACTAGAAGGTAAAATTTTCGAGTTGATTTGGTTTAGAAAAAGGTCAGCATAGAAATTTTTCGAGTAATTAATGTAGCTGCCACCACCTTGGGCGTCAAAACATTGCCAGATCGTAATTCCTGGATCTGCATTAGACTCACTCCCAGTGACTCCGGCGACCTCAGTGATATAAGGATCCCAATGTTGAGTTTTTGGATAAACACTTTGAACACTTTGAAAAGATGGACCATTACTACCAAAACAACTAAGCTGTGTACGCAAGGCAAAAATAGCAGGGTCTGTCATAGCTTTAACACTATCGGACGTCTGCCATTGCCAACTAATTGTTGTAAGACCATCAGCTAAATCAGTCACAACGCTGGTAACAGTGGCAAAATAGGCTTGTTTTGTCTTTTGCACGTCAACGTTATCTATGATTAAAATGCCATCGCCCACCTTCAAGTTGGTGTTAACACCTTGTAAATTTATTTGGCTGTAGCTTTGGCTCACTGGTTGTGTTTGTTTTTGTAATGGCTGATCTGGAATTAATGTATTAAATTGTACAGAAGCAGCCAAGTCTTGCAATGTTTCAAATGCTTGGGGTGGATTACTTTGCGTTGGTAAGCTTTGTACTTGGGTGCCTTGTGGTACAGTTGCTGTTCCTTGATTCGGATCGATTGTAAAAGCCAACCAGGTGGTGGCTGCCAACCCGGGCTTTAATTCATAGCCGATTTCTCCTGCCAACTCCATAATTGATAAAGTTTGAGTTGCTGTGCGTAAATAGTTTTCATTTAGCCAGCGCTGCTGATAGAAATCCAATACATCCAAAACGATTGCCCATGCATCAAGAAAGGCAATAGTTGGATCTTGAGTTTGACGTGTAGTCAATGCCGCAAGTGGCGTTAAATTTGGTTGTGTTGGATCTGCTTGTTGCTCTTTTTGCAATGAAATTTGGTCCACCATGCGTTGTAAAAACTGAGCATAGGTACTGCGTCGTTCAACTAAAGCGCTTAATCCAGGCGGGTAATTGCGCGCAGCAACAGTAATTTCCGGATTGCAGCATGTCATGAAGAAGCTCCTTCAATAATAAAGTTGATCTGGCCAAATCCTAGGACATTAGGATTATTTTCAATTTGGGCAACTTCTAACGGCTCCAATTGAATGACGGTAGGCAAGACCTGTGGAGGTGGTTGGTAATAGCGTTGAAAACGCATTTGCGATGAACTCAAATCAACTCCAGCCACTCCTGGCACAGTCATAGCTTGGGCTATAAAAGTGCTCAAATAGATCGTTGCTCCAAATCCGATATTAGAAAGTTGGAGAAATTGTTGGGCATTAATTTGTGCGGTATTGCCAAAACTGGTTTGCAAGGCACGAAGGACGCTGCTTGCTGTATAGCCGGTTGCTAACTGGATCACTAATGCAATGTTCAAAGGAACATAAGTGGGACCCACAATTTCGATATCATACCCTAGCAATTGTAAACTGATGATGTTATCGCTTAATCCTTGAATGAAATCAGTATCTAACGGCTGCTGATTTGTTCGCACGACAGCTAATGCCAATGTGTACCAACTCCCTGTCCAACGAAATGACGCAGCAGCATAAGCCACACCCAAGTAATTCAGTGCAGCATTGATGTAGTCGTGGGGTGTCACACAACGGGCTTGTTGACGAAAGGCTTGAGGTGCATTCATGCAGATTTGAGCCAAAGGTTCGGGATCAATGCCCCCACTGGCAGGTAATAGATTTTGCACGGTAGTTACGTCACCCATTATCGCGGCTTGCTCAGAATCATCAGGAATGACCCAGTTATATAAACTATTAGCGCCAATATTACCTTGACTGCCATTACCTATACGATACGCAGCAGTAAATGCCGTATTTGCTGTAGGCTGTTCACCATAGGTGTTATCACCGAAACGTAAAAATACTTCACGATTATTTTCAATCTCAACAACAAAGTTGGTAGAAAAACGATTGCAGCTCAATAAATCAGCTAGGGGTGCCCATAGTGTGCCATCATTATCGGTTAATTTTATCACAGGCAATGCCAAACGAGGATTTTGCTGCAAAGTTT
Source organism: uncultured Gammaproteobacteria bacterium (assembly GCA_963817645.1). Lineage (GTDB taxonomy): Bacteria > Pseudomonadota > Gammaproteobacteria > UBA6002 > UBA6002 > UBA6002. The sequence continues at coordinate 62,703 of CAWFQC010000056.1, forward strand.
GGGCTGCGGAAGTCAAGGCAGCAGGCAGTGGTACGGCAAATGTTAAATTGGGTTGACTGAGGCTGATTTGATTGCCATCTGCTGCCAATGTAGCAGGGATGACAAACGTAGCAGTAACGCTTTGTCCTTGATCAGCTAGTGCCACATTGCCATGGGCAGAAGCAAGAGCCTGGTTATGGATTGCGCTGCATTTGATTGGGAAGCAAAATGGTAAAGCATCAGCTTGTGCCCAGGTAATTTCAGTCACTGGTATGTTATATAGAGGGTCTTCACTGGCTGTAACTTGTGTTAAACAAACAGCCCAGCGGCAGGTAGGGTCTGCATCTTCGGTCAGGCCTGTTATAGGGCCACGATTTTGGGTAAAAATCAGGATATGACCAGGTTTTAGTGTCGTTGAATAATCATGCTTGGATGAATTGAGTGTTGCTGAGGTTGCTCCCACGTCTAAAATATATTCATTCACGCCCCAAGTATAAAATTCAATATGATTATGTTCCGAGTATAAACAGACAGAAGTTTGAGTTTCAAAAATAATAGGTTGTGCTGATAATGCTTGTTGGTATTCTGGACTACTGCTATCGATTTTTCCCATTGGCACACCACTCACTTGCGTTAACAACTGGATGCCATTACTCAGTTTGTTACCATCACCATTGGGTCCACTATCAGGTCCATTATACATGAATTGTACCCAGGTACGGGCATTACAGCCTTCATAAATTTGATAATCCAACAAACGGGCATGACGCCTTACAGAGATGCGCCGACGTGCTGTACCCAAATACGCTTCCGTTGCTGCTGCATCCTGGTAGTAGCTTAATTGATCAGCGGCATAGGCCAGCAACTCTGCCAACATCATTCCAATATCAGCTGGGTTATCCTGTACCCATTGTGGCATGGTTACCGATAAACGGTTGAGCATGAGTTGCCGGAAACTACGGTAGTCTTTACTTAAATAATCAATCGGGATGTCAGCATCACTCACTGTTGACGTGGTAGTAGTTTGGCAATCAGTCGCTGCAATAGGGTTATAATCGGATGTAAAGATTGTTTGACTGAAAAAAGGATCTACTTTTGCGTTGTCGATTGTAACTAAGTACTGCTGTGATAAGTTCGCGGAACTCGCGGTATTAGTTTGCCCAGAATTAGGTTGCAACGTGATTGTTATTATCCCGGCAGATACGTCTATATTCCCTATCACCCACGGCGTTGTACCAGAGCCATCTGTGGTAATGAGTTGGATTTGTCCTGGAAGCAATGAGAGAGGGAAATTATTTAAAAGGTAGACAGTTAACGTTAAATCACTGGCATTAAATTGCGCATAATCAAAACCTGTTACTGAACTGCTGTTGATGATAAGCGGCCGACGGCTTGCTCGGACAAGATAATTGTTGTCCATTGAATTACAATTAACCATAAATGTTTCCATCTTAAATCAAGTGAGGTCAAGGGAGAATTACCCTTAAGTGAGTGAAACAGTTGGCAAAGGACTGTTAATTTCTATGTTTTGTTGCTGCTGCGTAGACAGTATCGTGTATTGCACAAGTACGCTTAGCGTGGCGTCATTGTTGTTGACTTGCAATGAGCTCAACTTAATCAAACTGCCCAAATAGGCTTGCACAGCGCCTTGAATTAAAAACTCAAGCGTTGTTGTCAATGCATCACTATTCGGCGCAAAGACCAACTGCATCAACCCGCTGCCAAAATCAGGACGATTAACCCGTTCTCCAGGAAATGTAAACAGCAGTTGTTCAATCAATTGCTCTATATGAGCTGCCATAGTGGCCTGTGCGGTACAACCATTGCTAATTTGAAAAGGATAAGTAATGTACATAAACTTAACTTCCTTGAACAATTGGAGGTGAAGATGGGCAAATTAAAACACCTGTGCCCACTGCACTGCATACTGCTTGACTATCGATCAACAACATGGGCATGCCATTAGATTGGACCCGTGTTGTAGCCGTAATCCACTGTGCTGAAAGACAAAATGGTCCACCACTGGTTTGCAAGGCGCAACCTGTAATGATACAAGCATCAGTTTGCACTAAGGCGGGCTGCCCATTGATCGTGACACGTGGGCTACTGGGAATAAGCTGTCCTACTCCACCATGTTGACACAATATGGGTGTACCTACAGTAAGTACTGGGCCTGGCATTTAAATTACCTGCAAGCCAGTAGTATTGATTTGCACACCACCTGGAGTTACTTCAACAATACCCGTAGGCGAACCCGTCGTTAAAGTAATGCCCGCTTCAGTAAGGCTAATAAGGGCAGGTTCATTGTTAATTTCAATACCCATACTGCTAAACTTTAAAATAAGAGGTACTGCTACCGCGGGAGGATTGACACTAATTGTAACGCCACCTCCTCCTGGCGTATCATCAAACTGAATGATTGCATTTTCAGTTTTAAATAATTTCATCAAAGTGGCTGAAGCAGGTGTTAGCGGTGACAATGGTGGAGGAGTTAGTGTTTCAGGTAACCCTTCTTTCCAGAAGCAGCCACTCCAAATTGGATAATCCAGATCGCCTCCCTCAAACTCTACCCAGATATTAGCACCAATTGGCGGGATGGCCCAGAAGCCAACAGCAGTACCTGTAATGCCAAGACCGGCATAAGGCACGCAGGGCATAGCCCAGCTTAAAATTCCTACTCCTAATACCGCAGGCACACCGACTTGTAAGCGTCCTAAGAAAAGTGGATCTTCATTATCGATCACTATACCACGATATTTACCAAAAAAAGGCATAGGGATTTTCTCCGATGATTGAAGTGATGATGAATGGTAAGCCCTTGGTTAGCTTTTTGAGCCTAAGCTATAGTTCGCCAGAAAAGTTTTGTCCTTGATTTTTGAAATTAAGCATATTTTTGTAAAAATATAAGGACAAAATTTTTCTGGCAAGCTATAAATTTAGTGGACTGTATTAACAACCCAGAAATCACTAGCCAAACCTGGGCTTAATACATATTCATATGGCAACGTGAAATAGCCATTCATTCCCCAACTGTTACCCCAGCTATTACGTACTAAGAACTTTTGAGTTGAATCGTCATAACCAATTAGCACGACTGCATGTCCTCCAATAGAACTATCTGAGCTTGTTGGCATTGGGACTTGACCGGTCTGCGTGACCTGATCAGTTTCAAATGAGCTATAAACAACGATACCAAAGGCAATAGGGTAATTAGATGCCAATACTGTTTTAATTACTGACTCCGTTTGTACGATGCTAGCATATTGCATTAATTTATGAAGTTTAGCTGTTACATATTCAGCTCCTGGTGGACAGCTAGTCACATGACTTAGATCATAACTATAACTTTGTTCACTAACACTACCATACTGAACTGCTCCCTTCATCACATCACGTAATTGAGCTCCACAATCATAACTTTGTGTTCCTTCAATATAACGACCATTATAATATAGAAAAAGTCTTGATGGTTGTTGGGTATGGCTTACTTCATAATATTCATTTTGCTTCATTAGGTCATATTGAATGACAGCGGCTATTGCATTACCTGTACAAGAACCTATCTGACCTTGATCATAAACATCAGGCATCGTATTGAGTAGATTTATACTGGTAGGCAGGGCACTAACACCTTCTTTAGGATAGCGTTTTAATTTAAAATCAATACTTATATGACTGATTACATCACTGAGAATATAATCTCTTTGATCTGGTAAATCTCTAATCCAACCATAATGGGACATCATTTCACCTCTATATTTAAAAATGGGTACAACTATTGTTTCTAAAAAACGTCAGTTCGACGAATCTAAGCAAAGAATCCCTACTGCCGTCGTCCCGCGGACAAGCCGCGGGACGACGGCAAGGAAAGCTTTTTTGCGCGGGAGAGGGGGTTGCTGCAACCATGGAAATACAGCGAAACTAACTAACTAAAAATTCCGAGCTGAAGTTACAACTATGGGATCACAGCCGGTGTCAAAGTGCCTGTTCCCTCACGAGTCAACGTAAAATTTTGGGTATAAGTACCAGGACTAATTTTGTGCACGGCTTCTTTAACATAGTAATTACCATCGTAACTAAAGCCCGCCCCACGTATGCCCACCAAAGAAGGGGCTTGTAGGACATTGCCATAACGCATGACATCTAATTCACCTGTTGCTTTAACTACATTTTGGCGTGACTCATCGGTTTGACCTTGGGCAAGTGCAAGGGCTTCTAAATAGTTATATCCACCTGCCAAATTTTGCTGCACCAAACGAGCAAATGGGGTTGCCATCCCTAACAGGGATAAAGGAGGCTCAAGCCCAGAAACAGTTAATACAGGTGGTGATGGTAAATTCGTGTCCTTATCTAAAATGAAACCAGTGACGACAACTGGCTGCAAAGTATCGTATTGGAAATCAATCTGTAGAATATTGCTATCGGGTCCTGGCCCAATAGTGAGTGCTTCTGCAGGAACGCCTACTCGTTGTTGCGGCCCCCAGTAGGCGATATTCGTATAAGGCACAGGTCCAGGGGTAACATAAAACATATATCCAAATCGTTTCGCCATTTTGCGTAAATAAAACAAATCAGATCCATTTTGAGTGGGCACCTTCTCAAGAGGATCAGGAACATCAACCATAGGAGGCGGTATCACGATAGGAACTATGTTAAGCGGTGCATAAGTTGCCAATAGCAACAACGCGATTCCTTCTTCGTCTAACCCTGGATACTGTATAACCTTTTCATATTGGTTCATTAAAACAGTTAAATCTTTTCCCATCACCGTTAAGGTAGAAGCGCCAGGATCATTGCGAGAATTAAGCTGCACATGAGTAATGACACCATCAATCAACATTTGCGGCATTAGATTCAAGGTAACAACGATCGCCACTCGGTTATACGGTTCGATCAAGCCTGTGGCCAATAAAGGATATTCCAGAGTTGTTAGCAGATTAGTGCGTCCCACAGAGAATTCTATTCGGAACCCGGAACTCTCGTCACTTTGTATCACTTCTATTTGACGTATTGCGTCAACAAACTCTGCAGGTAACGGTATAATGGGAAGCGTCGGTCCTAAAAAAATGGAACAATAAGTACTCAGGATATTTCCTGCCATTCCTGACTCCTTATGATTGCGGTCGTGGAATAATCAAGGTTGCTCCTGGGGTTTGCACCAAATCCCAAGGGTTCAAAGCATCATTGGCATCAGCTACCAACCAAAACAACAAAGGATTACCCAATGTTCTATTGGATATTAGGTCAAGGCGATCTTGTGCATTGACAGTTGTCTGGCTTAATACGGGCATACTGTTAGGTTGCGGCGAAAATCGCCGACTGACATAGCTGGATACATTGCCTGCTGTGTCAGTAAATTGCAAAAGGGGTAGACTTGCATAGCGGCTGCTTGCATCAAACATAATGAACAATCCCATCTAAAAATTACAAGGAAATGTCAGTTCGACGAATCTAAGCAAAGAATCCCTACTACCGTCGTCCCGCGGCTTGTCCGCGGGATCCAGTTCTCCTTCCTGGATTCCCGGACAAGCCGCGGGACGACGGCAAGGAGCGAGACTTTTACTTAATGGCAGTGGCCGTAATCCACCCCACCTCTTTTAGATTCGTCGAACTGACGTTAGGAATTAATCGTATCAATACAAATTGAAATCGATGAGCGGTTAAAGAGCGATTAAATGGATGATAAAATCTGAGTAAGCGATGTACCCATCTGAATTAAGCTGCTTTCGGTTGCCATAGTTTCTTTCATGACTTGATTCGCTAAATAAACATAATAACCAGGATTGGTAATAGATAAGTCATTGTAGCTCAATACACGCAACCCCAAATCAACTTTAGCACGAAGGGGGTTAAGATTTGCGTCGTACATTTCTTCCGTGATGCTAAAACTCGTAATTCTGACCGGTAATACTCGCTTGAGTCCCCAAATAAAGAAGGTCAATGGCGCCATGACTGGCAATACTTCTAATGTGCCAAAATTCAATGCTATAGTATTTGCGATAACATAAGCACTTTTGGGGTATATCATCATCTCTAAAGCGGCTAGTTGTGGATAAATACCATCACCCAAACTAGAAATCTGAGTAGTGGCTTGATCTAGCTGATCAAGTGCATCAATTTCTATTTGCAAGTTAATGGTCTCTATCGGTGCACCTTTAAAGCGCGCAGCTTCATCTCGATCACCACCTTCGCTCTCAGAGATCTGTGCCTGTAAGGTGCGATTTAACTGATAAGGGTTGTATTGAAAAACGACAATACTGGCAAGTGGATTGAGTATGTCCAGAGCCACCAATGAGCCTTTGGTGATAACTGGAGTTTGCGATAAAGCCATCGAATTTTTCTCCCAATGAGGAAATGAGCCAGAAACAGGGGGTACTAGCCACTGGTATAGACAACGCCGATTAAGTAAACTTTATAATTGACGCCATTGAAGCTAACAGTTTCAGTCACTGAGCTCCAATCTACATCTTCGATAGCTTTACCCAAAGTATAGTTATGTAGTACATCATCATCTTGCCTCATGCCATAACCGGGAATCTCAGAACTGGTAATATAGTCGCCAGCATTAATCTCACCATTAATGTTAGAGACCCATCCCCGGCCATTTCCTACAGCGTTAACAACGGCCATTTGCTCGTTTTGTTGTAAAGAATACCAATGGTTTGATAATGGACTGGAGTGGTGAGTAAATATCCCAATCAACCGCTTATCATTACGTGTATTTGCTAATTTTACTTTGGTTAAGGCTGTAGAAATATGTATATTTCCGTTTTTGTCTTGACGTTGCTTAGTTTCGCCAGTGACGGAAACCAGTAAGCCAGGTTTCATATTGGAAGCAGCAGCTTCATCGATTAAAATATCCTGTGCTGCGGTGAGATTAGCATAACCCCCTCCACCGTTATAAAAAGCAGGGCCGCCACCATTGTTGGTCGCACTGATAGTTGCTGCTGAATTGCTATCATTTTGGCAATAGATTGCACCACTAGAATTATTAGGAAGGCCTTCATTAGGGGAACTATTGTTGAATACACAAATAGTTGGAAAACTATAAGTACCCCCACTACTGCTTGCATAAATAACTGAAGCCGTGCCATTATTGAGAGCCTGAATAGTTGCACCTTTAGCAAAGGCAGCGGAGGGGGTCGGGGCATTTAGGAATGCTTGTGTATTATTGGTCGCACTAATGCTAGTCCCCGTGCCGTTATTTGTCGCCTGAACCGTCGTTACAGAGCCAGCATTAAAGGCATTAATACTGATTCCTTCGTTGCCTTGTGCAGAAATAGCGTAACCGCTCCCATCATTTACTGCCGAAATAGTTGGACTACTGGTACTACCGTAACCATAAATGCTAGTTCCCCCGTTACTTTGTGCAGAAATAGCATAGCCACTACCTAAATTAAGCGCACTAACTGTTGGATTATAAGTATCCCCAGTATTTTGAGCAGAAATGCTTATACCATCGTCACCGTTATTTATCACAGTAACACAGGCTTGGTTGCTATTGTTCTGTGCATAAAGAGCGAAACCACCACCTTGATTGTCTGCAAAAATAGCACTAGCAATGCCATTACTTTGTGCCGAAATTGTCGAATTAGAATTACTGTTATTACTTGCGAAGATTGCAGTACCCTGATCACATCTCGCTTGAATGGCATAAGGAATACTACTGCCATCAGAGGAGGGGGCCCCAGCATTCTGGGCATAGATAGTAGCATTGGCGTTAGTAGTGCCATCAGCGCTGACATTCCCACTGCTATTATTTTGAGCATAAATGGCATTAGTATTGATTGGCGAGGAGACGTGAGATTCGCCGCTTACAGCATAAACCCCAACCCCCGAAGAGGAGGAGGCAGTGACAGCAGGACCGATGTCGCTATTTGCTACATCAATAGTTGAGCAATTGGTGCTATTACTTACTTTAATTCCATATCCATTATCACAATTAACCTGAATAGCACAGGGGTAAATAGGGCCAGCGCCACTGACCCGGGGGCTTCCAACATTTTCAGCATAGATAGTAGCACTAGGAACGTTTTGACCGGTAGCATAAATAGATGAGATGTTTGGAATAGAATGGGGATTTTTTACCTCCAACATGCCTTGCAAACCTGGTGGAGTCTCTGGAGGTTTTGCATGTGGATCATAATAAGCACCTACTTCCACTTGACCATTACTATTGATATAAACAGATCCAACTGGCGCTGAGGGATCTGCTGTAATAGCCACCAATTTTCGCCAATGTCTTATGGGTGAAAAAAGAGTGCGGCAATCATAAGAAGGAATTGGAATAGGATTCCAGCCTGTACTTGTTTTTTGCACCAAAGATAACTTTTCATAGAAATGAAGGATACCTTTGGGAGAAAGCGGCAAGAATGCATTTGGATTATTCGGATCTTGTGGCCATTCAATGTTATTAGTGATAGTACGGCTAGGAATTAGCCAATAATTGCCACTTTGATAAGATCCTGTCCCAAAGTTAATAGCTAAACCGTTTTCTAATGCTAAACTCGAACCTGTTACAGGTGTTGTTCCCATATTGAGCAAACGAAGGGTCGTTAAATTAGGCAACTGGGTAAAATCAATGCCTGCAGCTGAAACAATCAATGGGTAACCGTTACCGCTGTTATTGATTGCTAAAACTTGAGTGAAATAACCAAATTGCTGATTATTTTCAAGCGTTAAATTTGTCAATTCTACGAATTGCCCTACTTGAACATTAGCAGGTAAACTTACACCGGGGCCGAGGGTAACACCTAGTCCAGGCACTGCAGGTGGCATAGGTGGTGTTTCATTAGGTATACCAGGATCTATGTACACTAACGTATTGGTAAGCGCAGTAATCGTTAAATCTTGAGGGAGGCTGAAATTCGCAAGGATTGAGATTGCGCTGTCCCAACGACGAACTATGCCATTGTTAAAATTACTGAGGCTATTCGTTATAGTGTTATTAAAGGTGATATTACTTGGCCAATTAATGGTAAGCAGATTATTGACCGTATCTACACTATTAATTTGCACAAACACGCCAGGCTGGAGTAGTAGCTCAGAATCATCTGTACTCAATTCAACCCATTGTCCTACAGAAAAAGGAAGAGGTTGTCCAACGTTTGAATTGGCCAGAGCTATGGTTTGACCACTAATACTTAAAATACGTACTGCTATGGAACCGTTATCTCGCGACCATTTGAAAGTTGCAGTTTGCGCTGTGCCTCCCACATGTACTTCCACCCGATATAATTGGTTTTGTAAATTCGCAGGAGCATTTACTTGTGGAGTCAGACTGACCTTGGCTAGGATCACTTGCTGTTTGGGTTGCTAAAGTTGCCCATCGTTGGTAATTATTTTTGGCGGATTGTGGGCCATTAGGAGCAAATACGATGTCTGCACTGATACTGGCTGGGGATATTCCATTCACTTCAATTGGCATCAACTTGACTTGACTAAGATTACGCAGACGCCCAGTTGTATCAGCCCCATTTAGAGCCACCTCCAACAGACTAGGATCATCCACCGCAGTGACACCCATTTTCCAAGCATCCATAAAAACACAGCGCTGAAGCATCAATACTTAAAAACGTCTAATTTTCTATCCACCCCGTCTATCTGCTACTATTTTTTTCATTTCTACACATTTGTTTGACCTAATCATGACATCTCATTTATAAAATTAATACAAAATATTACAAAATATTTTTTTAGACGAGAAAAATTATCGATTATTACATTCGATTTTTATTTTGTCTATGATGGCTTAATTAAAAAATTATTTTTTTATTTTATTCAAGTTGCAATGTTAATCGTACCGGATTTTTATATTGTTGCTCATACCACTCTTTAGGTAACCATGGATTAAAAATCGTTTCTTTGATTTGTTTTAGTGTCGCTGAACATCCTTGCTCTTTAATCCATTTTTTCAATTTCTTTGTAAATTCAGAAAGCGCATTAACTGCATGAGCCAATCGCATTAATAAATGAAAACCTTGCATCGCATTCCAGTTATACGAAAACGCATGTTCGTAATGATAACCTCGGTGCTTTTCAGTATTAATGCTGTCTTCTAGCAATCCAATTTTCCTTCCACCTAAATTACAAAGTTCATGCACGTTTTTAATATTAATACGAATACTTGATAACCATTGATGTTGTGAATATTTAAAAATAATCTCACCTGTTTTTTTATCAACTTCTTCCCATTTTTCTAAGCAACTTACTAAATTAATCTTTAATTGCAATTCGTATCCCCAGATGGCGTCATGATACCAGCAAAATTCTTGATATCTTTCTCGGTAATAGGCTTGTCCAGGAACGGTTTGCGCCGCATCTTTTCTCGAATTTATTAATTCTGAAAAATGTTTTAATTTATTTTTTGAAAACTGAATGACGTATTCCCATCTGTTCTGTGTTAATATTTCTAATACCGATTGTACAGCAAATAATGCATCTGCAAACATAATTATTTTTAATCGAGGAAAATATTTTTTTAATTTATCAGCTAAACGTGTGAAGGCAACAAGCTCGCAGTCCTGTTTGCCTTCCGGATTGTTGAATACATTCCAATCAGTTCGGAGATATTCTGTGAGCAAGGGAATTGTTAAGCCGTTTTTAAATACAATATTTGCTTCTAATACATAAACATATTGCTGATTTGGTCCCGCTTCCTCATTACCTACTTTGCGAGATAACCAGCGTAAATCATGTAATTCTCCGTCACGATATAATTTTTGGGTCCCATCAATCGCAATCGGTAAGCAACCTGATATTAATAACTTTTTAAACTTCTTATTCCTGATCAATTTGTTAATCAACAAAATATGTGTCTTTTCAATGTCCCTTACATTGGTTTTCTCTAATACTCTGGACAACGTATCTGCGTGTGGAATAGACTCTAATTCAGGAAATATCTTTTGTAAATTTTCAAAAATAACCATCCCACTTAATTCTCGATTTATTTCACGTCGGGAGCTTAATCGAAAAATAAAAGCCAATAATCCATAAAGCATGACCACTACTAATTTATGCTTAACGCTTTTAGCACGCCTGCAATCATGTATCTTTGAAAAACGTTTGATTAAAATAGGTAGAACACTTCGCCATGCCTGGATTTGGGATGATAATTTATCTGCTCGATCAACAGTCATTTCTTCAACGCTACTATGCCTTTGTTTTATATTACGCGCTTGCGTGCGTGGAACAATCAACGATTGTGTTTCGACATTATGTTCATGAATGATTTGATAACTTGCTTCAATTTTCGCTTTCAACTGCTCTTGTTTAAATTGCTTGAAATAAATCGACTCTATTAATTTAGGAACACTGGCATTGTCCACTTTTTGGGATGTCATCGCCTGCGTCAATCCTTTCTTTTCATTGGCCTCTTTTATTATCTTTCGCTCTTCAACTATTCGGTATAAATCGGGATTTTCTTGACGATGTCGGTGTAAAATTTCTTCAGCCCTATCAAATAATTCATGAATATATGACGTATGCTTGGCCGGGTGCTCCATATCTTGTTGTATCTGCGCATCATTCATAGATTCCTCCTGGGGTATGAAATATCTTTACTTTTTGGGATTTTTATGAGATTTTTATAGTAGCACGATGTTGATTGATTAACTATTAGCCAAATTGGTTTATAAACCATCAACAATTAGTGCGACAATTTTATAATTGAGCTATTCTAAGTCATTGATTTATTTATTGCTATATACTGATGCTTCAGGGCTGCTTTAAAACAGGTAATTGATTGAATTTTACTGCCCACCATAGTAGTATGTCGTTAATCTGTAATTTATATGCATTATGAGCGTTAATTTGCTCCAAGGCAAAAACATTGCCTTTTGCCACAATCAATTCTACTGTATTCAAACTAAATGCTTCATCACCAAATTTAAAGATCGACGTATTTTTTATCTCTGCTTCATGCCTAAGCAAAGACTTAATATTATTATCCAATTTATGGATAATTGCTAAATGAAGCGGTGTACATCCATCATTATTTTTCTCATTTAAGTCTAACTGTGGAAATTTAGAAAGAAAAGAACCTAAAAAGTTAACCTCATAAACTTTTGCAGCAATATGCAGCAAGCCTTCATTCTTGTTGTTCTTTGCTTTTAACAAGCTATCTACAGAAAGTACGTTGTTGTCATACAATAAAAATTGAATAATAGAATCATGTTTATTTAATAGACCTATAAAAAAAATGTTATTTTTTTCTTCGTCTACAAGCGATTTTGCATGTTCTCCAAGCAGAGGGAGCAATCTTTTAACATTTTCAACTTCTCCTCTTTCACAAGAACTTAGCATTTCCTGTTTATTAAGCCAGAGAGATAATTCTTTATATCCATTTTTTTGAGCAATTTCTGCAGGGTTGTTTTCTGCTTTATCTTTAAGGGTAAGACTACACCCTTTATGAAGCAATAATTTAGCCAAGTCTAAATGACCATATTTTGCCGCATAATGTAAAGGTGATTCTGACTCGTCATTTAAGGCGTTAACATCAATTTTTCTTTCATCGATAAGATATTTAATAACTTCTATTTGATTGTTCACTGCGGCACAATGTAAAAGGTTTTCACCTAAAGATGTTTTTTCTTCAAATTTTACTTCAGACTGTGAGAGTAGCAGTTCTAAAAAAAGTTTATCACCATACCACGCAGCCAAGTGAATTGCTTTATAAACTTCAGGTTCAGGTAAAAGAGCACGATTATAATTAAATTCAAAATTCGGATTAGCTGCTCCCCTAAATTTATCTAAATCTTCTTTAAATCCTTTCAAGTCATTCCTCAGATCTTTGTTTGAAGGATGAATTTTTATTTCATTTTTTATTCTATTTTCAGCAGCAGGCTGTAACGGGGAGTGTTCGTCATTATTCATCATATCTACTTGACTATTTTCTAAAGTTTTTTCCACAACAGGAAAATCACCTCTTTTAGCGGTTTCTATAATTGTAAAATCAGAATTTTGCTCTTTTGGTTCTCCTACCTCAGTTGAAGAAATGCTATTGCCCAAATCATACCAACTTGACCATTCTTTTGCACTAGCGCCATCCTTATGAGATTTATACCAGAGCTTATTATCTGTGCCTGTTACGAATATTTCTAAATAACCATTTCGATGAATCACTGCGGATGATGAAGCTATACCGCCACCTAAGTCATGCCAACCTGACCATTCTTTTGCACTAGCACCATCCTTATGAAATTTATACCAAAGATTATTGTCTGTGCCTGTTACGAATAATTCCAAATAACCATTTCGATGAATCACTGTGGATGATGAAGCTATACCGCCACCTAAATCATGCCAACTTGACCATTCTTTTGCACTAGCACCATCCTTATGAAATTTATACCAAAGATTATTGTCTGTGCCTGTTACGAATAATTCCAAATAACCATTTCGATGAATCACTGTGGATGATGAAGCTATACCGTCACCTAAATCATGCCAATCTGACCATTCTTTTGTACTAGCACCATCCTTATGAGATTTATACCAGAGCTTATTATCTATGCCTGTTACGAATAATTCCAAATAACCATTTCGATGAGTCACTGTGGATGATGAAGCTATACCACCACCCAAATCATGCCAATCTGACCATTCTTTTGCACTAGCACCATCCTTATGAGATTTATACCAGAGCTTATTATCTTTGCCTGTTGCAAATAATTCTAAATAACCATTTCGATGAATCACTGTGGATGATGAAGCTATACCACCACCTAAATCATGCCAATCTGACCATTCTTTTGCACTAGCACCATCCTTATGAGATTTATACCAGAGCTTATTATCTGTACCTGTTGCAAATAATTCTAAATAACCATTTCGATGAATCACTGTGGATGATGAAGCTATACCGCCACCTAAATTATGCCAATCCGACCATTCTTTTACACTAGCGCCATTCTTATGGGATTTATACCAGAGCTTATTGTCTGTGCCTGTTACGAATAATTCTAGATAACCATTTCTATTTATAGTGGTTATGGTCTCCAGAATCTCTTTTCGATCTTTGCTCATAATAAATCCTTGTAAAAAATAAATTTTGCCATTAAAGCCAGAGTATTTTTCATTTCTAGAGTGGCACATGAAGGTGTTGAATATTTTCGATTTTTATATAAAGCTGGTTAAGAATTTGAGTTATAATGATGTTATCGACGGGCTTATTCTTGAAAGAATTTTTTAAAACCATTGCTATATGTCCCTATGGCAGGTTTGAGGAGAATTAAAACTCATTAAACACAGTAATATAGAATTTAACCTTGTGCAATTAATATTTCACTATATCAGGGCATCCCTATCCATACTCTTTCATGGGCGTGTCAGATAAAGAAGAGAAAGGTGATGCGCTCAGCCTGCTAGAAGGATAACACGGCACCCTTATTTTCTCACCCTCAATAACGGGCATAATGAATGCCTTTTAATGACCGTTATCGTCGATAACTAAACCATAGACCGGCAACGCGGCTGTAACAAAACAGGGAGAACGGAAGTTTTGACAGTTTATGCTTAGTACCCCTATATAAAAATTTACATGACAAGACAATTATCTTCTTTAAATTTAAGGTTTTCCTCTTCATATAAGCGAAGTACATTTCCTTTAAGATAATCACTGACAAAATACTCTATGTCGGCAGGATCATTAATTTTTATAATAGAATTCCCATTATTGTAATTACAATTACATTTGTGATCTTTCAGCGCTGAAGCATCAATACTTAAAAACGTCTAATTTTCTATCCACCCCGTCTATCTGCTACTATTTTTTTCATTTCTACACATTTGTTTGACCTAATCATGACATCTCATTTATAAAATTAATACAAAATATTACAAAATATTTTTTTAGACGAGAAAAATTATCGATTATTACATTCGATTTTTATTTTGTCTATGATGGCTTAATTAAAAAATTATTTTTTTATTTTATTCAAGTTGCAATGTTAATCGTACCGGATTTTTATATTGTTGCTCATACCACTCTTTAGGTAACCATGGATTAAAAATCGTTTCTTTGATTTGTTTTAGTGTCGCTGAACATCCTTGCTCTTTAATCCATTTTTTCAATTTCTTTGTAAATTCAGAAAGCGCATTAACTGCATGAGCCAATCGCATTAATAAATGAAAACCTTGCATCGCATTCCAATTATAGGAAAACGCATGCTCATAATGATAGCCTCGGTGCTTTTCAGTATTAATGCTATCTTCTAGCAATCCAATTTTCCTTCCACCTAAATTACAAAGTTCATGCACGTTTTCAAGATTAATACGAATACTTGACAACCATTGATGTTGTGAATATTTTAAAATAATCTCACCTGTTTTTTTATCAACTTCTTCCCACTTTTCTAAGCAACTTACTAGATGAATCTTTAATTGCAATTCGTATCCCCAGATGGCGTCAGGATACCAGTAAAATTCTTGATATCTTTCTCGGTAATAGGCTTGTCCAGGGATGGTTTGTGCTGCATCTTTTCTCGAATTCATTAATTCTGAAAAATGTTTTAATTTATTTTTTGAAAACTGAATGACGTATCCCCATCTATTCTGTGTTAGTATTTCTAATACCGATTGCACAGCAAATAATGCATCTGCAAACATAATTATTTTTAATCGAGGAAAATATTTTTTTAATTTATCAGCTAAACGTGTGAAGGCAACAAGCTCGCAGTCTTGTTTCCCTTCCGGATTGTTGAATACATTCCAATCAGTTTGCAGATATTCTGTGAGTAAGGGGATTGTCAAACCATTTTTAAATACGATATTTGCTTCTAATACATAAACATATTGCTGATTTGGTCCCGCTTCCTCATTACCTACTTTGCGAGATAACCAGCGTAAATCATGTAATTCTCCATCACGATATAACTTTTGGGTCCCATCGATCGCAATCGGTAAGCAACCTGATATTAATAACTTTTTAAACTTCTTATTCCTGATCAATTTGTTAATCAACAAAATATGTGTCTTTTCAATGTCCCTTACATTGATTTTCTCTAATACTCTGGACAATGTATCTGCGTGTGGAATAGACTCTAATTCAGGAAATATCTTTTGTAAATTTTCAAAAATAACCATCCCACTTAATTCTCGATTTATTTCACGTCGGGAGCTTAATCGAAAAATAAAAGCCAATAATCCATAAAGCATGACCACTACTAATTTATGCTTAACGCTTTTAGCACGCCTGCAATCATGTATCTTTGAAAAACGTTTGATTAAAATAGGTAGAACACTTCGCCATGCCTGGATTTGGGATGATAATTTATCTGCTCGATCAACAGTCATTTCTTCAACGCTACTATGCCTTTGTTTTATATTACGCGCTTGCGTGCGTGGAACAATCAACGATTGTGTTTCGACATTATGTTCATGAATGATTTGATAACTTGCTTCAATTTTCGCTTTCAACTGCTCTTGTTTAAATTGCTTGAAATAAATCGACTCTATTAATTTAGGAACACTGGCATTGTCCACTTTTTGGGATGTCATCGCCTGCGTCAATCCTTTCTTTTCATTGGCCTCTTTTATTATCTTTCGCTCTTCAACTATTCGGTATAAATCGGGATTTTCTTGACGATGTCGGTGTAAAATTTCTTCAGCCCTATCAAATAATTCATGAATATATGACGTATGCTTGGCCGGGTGCTCCATATCTTGTTGTATCTGCGCATCATTCATAGATTCCTCCTGGGGTATGAAATATCTTTACTTTTTGGGATTTTTATGAGATTTTTATAGTAGCACGATGTTGATTGATTAACTATTAGCCAAATTGGTTTATAAACCATCAACAATTAGTGCGACAATTTTATAATTGAGCTATTCTAAGTCATTGATTTATTTATTGCTATATACTGATGCTTCAGGGCTGGGCTTAATAGCATCGCTGGCTAATTTAAGTCGTTTTCCCGAAAAAGCCACCCCAATTTTGCACACCTGAGTAATCCCACGCGTATGCAAATCAGTTTCATAACTTAATTCATTAATCTGTTTAAGGGCTTCATTAGCGACTTTGAGCAATTTTACCTCATCAAACTTTTTAAGCTTTACGCTCTTAAACTCAAACACGATGGCTAGCTTATCTGAACTTTTTGGAATAATCGCAATATCATAACGACCATAACCACTCTCTCGATTAGATTTAATTTCATACTGATTTTTATCAATACCTAATGTAAATCCGATAAATAATCCTTGATAAAAAGCTTCGGGTTTTTGAGAGACATCATGGGAACTTACCGTTTGCAGCATGATGTACTGTAAATTTTCTTCCAGTTCATTTACTTGCCCATTTAATACTGACTCGATAAATCGATCATACCACTCAATGCCTTTACCATTGGAAAGCCACTCTTTAATCGTTCGCTTATAAATACTCATCACTTCCATATTAGGGATAGCTAATTCACATTTTTCTAATCCTTCTTCCGTGTAACCCTTTGAAATCCCTTTTAAGTAACCCGACATCAGCAACAAACTCCAAATAGCCATCGGATCATTGTCTAGATCACTAAACACAACGTGCTCGTCAATTGCTTTGTCTAGAGGGTCATTGGCGATAAGCAGCCCAAAATCTTTTTTAAATTCCTCGTTACCTTTTTTAAATAAATCTTTTATTAATTGATTATCGCTGGTATTGACCCAATAGGGCTTCAAGTTTCCATTTTGTTTGATACAATTGGCAATTGACCAAGGGTTATAAATCACAATCTTTCCTGCTTGATAACCGTTATACCATTCTTTAATCTCTTTAGATTTACTAAGAAAATTGAATTTTGCTAAAATAGTATCA
The DNA here is from genome assembly GCA_963817645.1 of uncultured Gammaproteobacteria bacterium. Classification (GTDB taxonomy): domain Bacteria; phylum Pseudomonadota; class Gammaproteobacteria; order UBA6002; family UBA6002; genus UBA6002. The sequence goes on from CAWFQC010000056.1 coordinate 80,482, forward strand.
ACTTCTTCCTCTGTAAAACCGAAATGCTGTGCATATTCATCACGCAAGAGAGAATAAACTTCTAAATTATTTACGCCTGAAAATAAGCTTTCTTTCGCAACACGCATAACACCCGTGATCACCGCTTTTTCTAAGTAAGGATTTGTTTTAAGAGCAGCGCCAAACAACCCTCGCATCAATCCAATTATTTTACTGTAATAGTGATTCATATATCCTGCTTGAATGGGGGTATCATATTCATCAATTAATAGCCAAGGATTAATACCATGATGCGTAAATAAGCATTCTGTTAAAACCTTTAATGAATTTTCTAATTGCGATTGATCCGCTTTTCTTCCCATCAGTATTTCATACAAATCTTTCTGACTTCTATTTAATTTATTACTTGCTTCAAGATAATTATGTTGATTATAGGTATTAATAATTAACTCATACAATTTTGAGTGAGCATCTTCAAAAGTGTTTTGTTTTACATCTTTAAAGCTGATTGAAATAACGGGGTATTTTCCCTGATGTTGCATATAGTCTGGATGTTGTGAAATTTTTAGCCCATTAAATAGCCCTACTGTTTCTTTTCCATGAACAGAATCAGCTAAAAAATGCTGCAACATCGATAAGTTTATCGTTTTACCAAAACGCCGAGGACGTGTAATAACCACAACATCTGTACCTTTATCGTCAAATATTTCTTTAATAAATGGGCTTTTATCTACAAAATATAATTCTCTATTGATAACTTTTGCAAAATCTTCTGTTCCAATGGGTAGCATTATAGAGCCTTCTTCCGGTTTATATGGGTGTGCATTCGCTGAATAGGGTCGCCCTAATATCAGACTCATTAAGTTTCGTCTCATCGGAAACCTTTGATGAATAGGCGGCTGAAAAAAACTTAAGGAACGGTTTGTTAGTTTTTCTAGCATAGTGATTCTCCTTAGCGATAAGCTTCTGAAATTTTTTCTGACAATTCATACTTTAAACTAGGGCTTTCGTTTAGTAGTTTTTTTAATCTAAGCATTGATGATTAATCGTTGCTTTCCAACTATTGCTACGCCTTTCAGGTTGAAATTCCAAGGCGGATCAACTCTCTTCTTTCGCTTTTTCCCATACCCTCTAATTTCTCAGCCACATGTACAGCATCAATCGCAGAAAGTTTTCCAGTGCGGAGCGGGGCAAGATTATGCAAAATCCAAGCATAAAAGTCTTTGTCATATTCTTGCTGTATTTTGGCTACTATTAGCGTCACCTCGTCTAAACAGAATTTCAATATTCAAAAACCCCGCCGCAGGCGGTATGGAAAGATATTTTTAAAATTCAACGCAGCAAGCTGCGGGGAATATGACTCAAAGAGATTTATTATAGGCTGAATACATCACGCATGCTATCAATTACCTCAAATATTGATACAACGTTTCACGACTGATGCCAAATTTCCGTGCAATAGAGGCTTTCTTTTTTCCTGCTCCAATGGCTTCTTTCAATTCCAATACTTGGGCAGGTGATAAGGCTTTTTTCCTTCCCTTATAAGCCCCTCGTCGTTTCGCTAGCGCAATACCTTCCCGTTGCCTCTCACGAATTAGCGTCCGCTCAGATTCTGCAAATGCACCCATTACTGAAAGCAAAAGATTCGCCATCGGTGAATCTTCACCTGTAAACAGGAGGTTCTCTTTGATAAATTGAATTTTAATACCTTTCTGCGTCAAGGTGTGCACGATTTGTCTCAGATCATCTAAATTTCTTGCCAATCGGTCAAGACTATGGACGATGACAGTATCGCCTTCCCGCACAAAACGCATTAGAGCTTCTAACTCGGTACGTTGGGTATTTTTGCCAGAGGCTTTATCGGTAAAAACCCGATCGAGAGGAATATCTGCGAGTTGCCGATCGGGATTTTGATCGAAGCTGCTCACACGAATGTAACCAACGCGCTCTCCTGTCATGTTCATTGACTCCTGAAACTGTCAGGATAAAATCTAAATTGTTCTTTAACAAATGTCAATTTATTTTAAAAGCAACCCTAATCTGACATGTTTAAGACACGCATCTGACGTCCAGTTAGAGTCTACTCAATACTCACATAACAAGGCGATTTTCATTTTCTTGCAACACAAGCATATCCTATCTATCCTTTAATTTTATATTTCATTTCCAATCAACTGATTAAGATGCGGCATCTCAACCAAAAAATGGTAATTTTCATCGTTTTGATTCAATTCTAATGTTTTTAATATCCTTTTAACATCGGCAGGTGACTCATGGGGGCCTTGTATATAGAATGGTTTCCCCGCTCTCCCAAAAGTAAATTCTTGGTCCTCATCGATGGAAATACCTCTTAATAAATTTCTTGCTTTAGAAAAATCACTATGTGGTTTAAAGCCAAATTGATTGGCATATTCTGCGGCTTTTATTATCAGCGTGTTGGCATAACTTGGCTCTATAAGTTCAATTTCTCCACATAAGTCCCTGACATGCTCTAGCATATCTTGATAATCATATATATTCGTAAGGCGTACAAAACAATTTTTAATGCCCAAACAGAAAGTATCGATAAGATAAACTCCTACTGCTATATCGCCCAGATTATTTTTACGGGAAATGATGACCTGGCCAATTCCATTTTTCCACAATTCAATTGGCATCCAACACTCATGAATTGACCAATTATGATAAGCTATTACCGTTGATGAAAATGAGTTTGATACTTTTATTTGTCGCTTTTTTTTCTTCTTTTCACGTTTACGTTGTAAATCCTTTTTTGATAATGCCATGAGGTTATATCCCTAAGATTGTAATAAAATAATTTTTTTCAAAAAGATTCTATTTTTAATTTGTTTTTAAGAAAGCTTACCGGAACCACCGATAAGCTTTTCAAGGACTCAAAGTCTTTAAGCGCATCTTAATAAAGTGCTTGATTTTGGTCAATGGGCCATGCGATAGTAGACACACAGGCGGGTCGTAAACGACCCGCGCTGCGTGGAACCCCTAAGATACGTGAATATCAAAGGGGCTCTAACCACAAATAACCTACGAAGAGGTTTCTCATGGCTGGCGCTACTTTATCACTTTATTGTGCTACGGCACAAAGTCCTTTTTCTTTTAATACTCCCCTGATTCAGATGCCACCTGCTGATGCTTTCATTCAGCAAGTACAGGCAAATGATTTTACCCCATGCATACCCTCGGCTGTCCATGAGCTTTTGTGGGCGTTGGGTAGGGTCATATCTGATCAGAGGATTTTAATTTCCACAGAAAAAGGAAAGTTAATTTAGGCAGAGGGGGTTAAGGCAGGATTCGTGTTTGGATCCTGCTTTTAACTTTAAAAGGCTAATCGTTGGCTCCCCTCTGCTAGGCATGGCTTTTCCTGAATTCTTTCTATTCGCTTGCTATGGCTAAGGTGGAACTTCCGATAACAAGGAAATCACTTTATGTATCACTCATACCCTGTACAAAAAGAAAACTACTCTATCATAGCGTGCCTTCATGTTATAGAAGGTGATCCCCCTTATCCTGAATTCGCACTGAACATTGCAGATAAAATGTATTGTTTCTTTATGCCGTCAGGAGACAAGTAATGGGTCTTTACGGTAAAGATTTAATTTGTACACAAGATTGGGGTATGGATGAATTAATCACAATTTTAAATACTGCAATTCAAATGAAGCGTGATCGCTTTCACCCTAAATGGGCACACCTTTTCAAAAATAAAAATTTTCTCATGTTATTTTACAGTCCTTCCGTGCGAACCCATCTTTCCTTTACAGCTGCTGCAACTGAATTAGGCGGGCATGCGCAATACATGGCACCTCACTCTATGGCAAGACTCAAATCTAAGATCAACGCAGGCGAGACCATCGAAGATATTGCAAAAGTAGCATCCAGCTATATGGCAGGCATGGGTATCAGAATCATGGAAAGTGCTCTGTCTTATTATGGTGAAGGCAATGCCTTGATCAGAGAATATGCGAAATATGCCAATGTCCCCATCATCAATATGGCCGATGATATGTGCCATCCCTGCCAATCCTTATCCGATATCTTAGGGTGGGCAGAATGGTTCTCTGATGGATTAGACCATATCAATTTTAAAGCCTTAAGAGGAAGAAAATTATTACTCACCTGGGGACAGGGTGCTTTAGCCAGATCCTGGAACAGTCCCCAAGGTTCTTTATTGTTAGCTAGTCGCTTTGGTATGAATATTACCTTAGCAAGGCCAGAAGGCTATGATATGGACTCTCATTACTATCATCTAATTCAAACTCACTGCAAAGAAAATTCAAGTAAATTTGAGATCATTGATGATCCGGTTAAGGGCTATGAAGGCGCTCATGTTGTCTATAGCCGAAATTGGATATCCCCTCAGGCTTATCAACAAGGCCACTTTAACAAAGAAAAAGAAATCAAAAAAGCCATCACCTATACCGACTGGATCACGACACAAGAAAAAATGAAAAAAACAGACAAGGCTATTTTCACTCATCCCATGCCCGTAGACAGAAACCGTGAAGTAGAAGATGGCGTTGCAAGTAGCCCCCAGTCCGTTATTTATAACATCGCAAGCAATAGGTTGCATGTTCAAAAGTCAGTGCTCGCTCATATCATGGGAACAATTTTAGAGGATTGAAATATGGCATTCAAGCATAAAAAACTGTCGCAGTTAAAAATCATCATCCATAAACAAAAGAAAGAATTGTTGCGTTTAAGTGAATTGGAAAAATTATTGGAAACTCTCCTTGATTTAGTGGCGGGGATTCACTGGTGGAAAGATAAAGGAGGGATTTATCGTGGATGCAACCAAGCCATGGTGAAACAATTAAGGTTAGCCTCTAAAAATGATATCATCGGAAAAAGTGACTATGAGTTACCCTGGAAGGATCAAGCTGCGTTGTTGATTGAAAATGATAATCAGGTCATGCGCGAAAATAAAACCCAACAAGGCAAAGAAGAACATGTGAGCACTTTAGATGGAAAAATGCAGACCTTCCTCGTGGCCAAAGCGCCTTTATACAGTGCTCAAGGTGAAGTGATCGGCACGGTTGGAAATTCCATCGATATCACTGATAGGAAAAAAATGGAAGAAACGTTGTGTGCAGCTAAAGAAGCAGCAGAAGCAGCTAATAAAGCCAAAACAGAGTTTCTGGAAAACATGCGCCATGATTTCCGCACACCCTTAGTGGGTATTACGGGCTGTGCCGATGCGATTAGAAAAGACATCGACAATCCTCAAAAAAAGGAAGTTGTTAAGGAATATGCCGATGATTTAATGATATCGGGTCATGCGTTATCTACCTTACTGAATGAAGTGTTAGACATGGCCAAGATGGCAACAGGTACGCCCCTTGTTAAGAAAAAATTTGATCTAAGAGAAAAGTTGACGCATATCGTTGACCTTAACCAATCCAGAGCCCATCAAAAACACCTTATGCTGATACTCGAACAGGATGAGGCTATTCCTCATTATTTAATCGGAGATCCCATACGTATACAACGCATGGTATTGGAGCTGGTAACCAATGCGCTTAATTTTACAGAGAAAGGGTATGTCAAAATAGCAACGAAACTCGCTCAACGAAATGGGAAAAATATTATCATCAAAATGAGTGTGACAGACACCGGAATTGGCATTGCCTCAGACAAGCAACAAGAGGTATTTACGAGGTTCAAGCGCCTTACCCCCTCTTATGAAGGGGTGTATCAGGGTGCAGGATTGGGTCTTGCGCTTGCTAAGCAATTTGCAGATGATCTAGATGGCGAACTTTATTTGGACAGTGAGCCTCAAAAAGGATCAACATTTACCTGTGTCCTCCCGCTAAAAAAAGCTTTACTGGATGAACCTTTCGGAACAGACAGCACAGTAAGCGAAGCCAATATTTCATCATTTAAAAATAATAATGATGCACTATCTCAAGACTCAAAAAGGGAACTGACCAAGATTCTGTTAGTGGAAGACAACGCTATAGCAGCCAAGGTGGCAGCCTCATTATTAGAGGAATTAAATTGCGAAATTGACACCGCTATAAATGCAAAAATCGCTATTGAATATGCAACTACTATTGAGTACGATTTGATTTTTCTTGATATCGGACTCCCTGATAAAAGTGGTAATGAAGTTGCCGAAGAAATAAGAGAGTGGGAAGAAAAGCAGCAGCATCCGCCTATACCCATTATCGCTTTAACAGCACATATTGACACTGAGAATAAAGAAAAGTGCTTAAAAGCGGGAATAAATACTGTGGTACCCAAGCCACTATCAAAGGAAAAAGGGTTAGAAATTTTAAAGGCATTTATTGCTAAGCGACGTGTTTCAAAATGATTGCTTTAGAAAAATTTTAGCTTCAAAAATCAACTTGAAATACTCTAATCTTTTTTGGATTAGCATTCTCTTAATCTATTAAAAATCTCTATGGAATGCAGGCGTAATTCTTAGCGGAAACTCTCTTATCTCGCATCAGATGTGGTGCGAATCTCTCAATGATGCACTTTTTAGCGGCATCATTCGCGTGCATTCATATTATCATGATAATTTTTATAGCATCACATCTGATGCACAGCATCAGATGTGATGCAAAAAATAGAAAAAAATGAGTGGATTCTATAAGAAAAGTTATAAATATAGAAAAAAAAGATTTTTCTGCAAATGTGATGCACAGCATTTTATAAAATGCTGTGAGTTATCTGCATCCTCATTTTTGTAGCTAACTGTTTGATTTGGCTGTTTATTTTTTGATGCAAACCCGTTGCGATGGGTGTGGCCCTGGACTCATACGATAATGCTGAACTCACTAATCCCAACAGGCTATGTGTTTTTTTATCCTCATTTTAAGTCGCTTTTTTAAGGATTTGAGTGAAATCATTCTTTAAATTCGTCTCAATTGCTGCCTTAAAATTAATTCGTTTTAGCTGAAGCTTCTAGTTTGACCATGATATAGTTTTTAAGCAAAATATCTAGGAAAATTTTGTATAGAATCCGACTAGCAAAGTATCCTTATTGAGCTTCCGTCATTGCGAGCAAGAGCGCAACTTTAGTAACGATATGTTTCAATTCAAGAAGTCTATTTTTACACATAAGCAGATAAATTTTTTGCCTGAAATTTCAGACAAGAACTGCCTTAAAAAATAGACAAGTTTTTAAGTAAGTTGCATTACATATTTGGCTTAAAGATAAGACTAAAAATGGCCGAAAGGAAGATTAAAAATGTTCATATAGAGAGTAAACAAGTTGATAATTTGGTGCAGTAATTTTAGCCATCACATGACAGCTTTAAAAGGCAGATAGGCTTTTACTTATTGTAGTCACTATTCGAAGGCAATTAGGTTCCAGTGTATTGCGGCAATGCATCAACGTT
>CAWFQC010000057.1:0-14348 GCA_963817645.1 uncultured Gammaproteobacteria bacterium
GAACGTTGATGCATTGCCGCAATACACTGGAACCTAATTGCCTTCGAATAGTGACTACAATGATAAAGTAAAAGCCTATCTGCCTTTTAAAGCTGTCATGTGATGGCTAAAATTACTGCACCAAATTATCGACTTGTTTACTCTCTATATGAACATTTTTAATCTTCCTTTCGGCCAATTTTAGTCTTTATCTTTAAGCCAAATATGTAATGCAACTTACTTAAAAACTTGTCTATTTTTTAAGGCAGTTCTTGTCTGAAATTTCAGGCAAAAAATCTATCTGCTTATGTGTAAAAATAGACTTCTTGAATTGAAACATATCGTTACTAAAGTTGCGCTCTTGCTCGCAATGACGGAAGCTCAATAAGGATACTTTGCTAGTCGGATTCTATACAAAATTTTCCTAGATATTTTGCTTAAAAACTATATCATGGTCAAACTAGAAGCTTCAGCTAAAACGAATTAATTTTAAGGCAGCAATTGAGACGAATTTAAAGAATGATTTCACTCAAATCCTTAAAAAAGCGACTTAAAATGAGGATAAAAAAACACATAGCCTGTTGAGATTAGTGAGTTCAGCATTATCGTATGAGTCCAGGCCACACCTATCGCAACGGGGTTGCATCAAAAAATAAACAGCCAAATCAAACAGTTAGCTACAAAAATGAGGATGCTGATAACTCACAGCATTTTATAAAATGCTGTGCATCACATTTGCAGAAAAATCTGTTTTTTCTATATTTATAACTTTTCTTATAGAATCCACTCATTTTTTTCTATTTTTTGCATCACATATGATGCTGTGCATCAGATGTGATGCTATAAAAATTATCATGATGATATGAATGTATGCGAGTGATGCTGCTAAAAAGTGCATCATTTAAGAGATTTGCACCACACCTAAGGCGAGATAAGAGAGTTTCCGCTAAGAATTACGCCTGCATTCCATAGAGATTTTTAATAGATTAAGAGAATGCTAATCCAAAAAATATTAGAGTATTTCAAGTTGATTATTGAAGCTAAAATTTTTCTAAAGCAATCATTTTGAAACACGTCGCTTAGCAATAAATGCCTTTAAAATTTCTGACGCTTTCTCCTTGGATAGCGGCTTGGGTACCACAGTATTTATTCCCGCTTTTAAGCACTTCTCTTTATTCTCAGAGTCAATATGTGCTGTTAAAGCGATAATGGGTATAGGCGGATGCTGCTGCTTTTCTTCCCACTCTCTTATTTCTTTGGCAACTTCATTACCACTTTTATCAGGGAGTCCGATATCAAGAAAAATCAAATCGTACTCAATAGTGGTTGCATATTCAATAGCGATTTTTGCATTTACAGCGGTGTCAATTTCGCAATTTAATTCACCTAATAATGACGCTGCTATCTTAGCTGCTATAGCATTGTCTTCCACTAAAAGAATCTTGCTTGGTTCCCTTTTTGAGTCTTGAGGTAGTGCATCATTATTATTTTTAAATGATGAAATATTAAATTCCCTCGCTGTATTGTCTGTTCCGAAAGGTTCATCCAGTAAAGCTTTTTTTAGCGGGAGGATACAGGTAAATGTTGATCCTTTTTGGGGCTCACTGTCCAAATAAAGTTCGCCGTCTAGATCATCTGCAAATTGCTTAACAAGTGCAAGACCCAATCCTGCACCCTGATACACCCCTTCATAAGAGGGGGTAAGGCGCTTGAACCTCGTAAATACCTCTTGTTGCTTGTCTAGAGCAATGCCAATTCCGGTGTCTGTCACACTCATTTTGATGATAATATTTTTCCCATTTCGTTGAGCAAGTTTCGTTGCTATTTTGACAGTCCCTTTTTCTGTAAAATTAAGCGCATTGGTCACCAACTCCAACACCATGCGTTGTATACGTATGGGATCTCCAATTAAATAATGAGGAATAGCCTCATCCTGTTCTAGTATCAGCATAAGGTGTTTTTGATGGGCCCTGGATTGGTTAAGGTCAACGATATGCATCAGCTTTTCTCTTAGATCAAATTTTTTCTTAACAACAGGCATGCCTGTTGCCACTTTGGCCATGTCTAACACTTCATTCAACAAGGTAGATAACGCATGGCCCGATGTCATTAAATCATCGGCATATTCCTTAACAGCTTCCTTTTTTTCAGGATTATCGATGCCTTTTCTAATCGCATCGGCACAGCCCGTAATACCCACTAAGGGTGTGCGAAAATCATGGCGCATGTTTTCCAGAAACTCTGTTTTGGCTTTATTAGCTGCTTCTGCTGCTTCTTTAGCTGCACGCAACGCCTCTTCCATTTTTTTCCTATCAGTGATATCGATGGAATTTCCAACGGTGCCGATCACTTTACCTTGGGCATTGTATAAAGGCGTTTTGGCCACGAGGAAGGTCTGCATTTTTCCATCTAAAGTGCTCACATGTTCTTCTTTGCCTTTTTGGGTTTTATTTTCTCGCATGACCTGATTATCATTTTCAATCAACAACGCCGCTTGATCCTTCCAAGGTAACTCATAGTCACTTTTTCCGATGATATCATTTTTAGAGGTCAACCTTAATTGTTCCACCATGGCTTGGTTGCATCCACGATAAATCCCTGCTTTATCTTTCCACCAGTGAATCCCCGCCACTAAATCAAGGAGAGTTTCCAATAATTTTTCCAATTCACTTAAACGCAACAATTCTTTCTTTTGTTTATGGATGATGATTTTTAACTGCGATAGTTTTTTATGCTTGAGTGCCATATTTCAATCCTTAAGAAATTATTCCCATGGTATGAGCGAGCACTGACTTTTGAACGTGTAACCTATTGCTTGCGATGTTATAAATAACGGACTGAGGACTACTTGCAACGCCATCTTCTACTTCACGGTTTCTGTCTACGGGCATGGGGTGAGTGAAAATAGCCTTGTCTGTTTTTTTCATTTTTTCTTGTGTCGTGATCCAATCGGTGTAGATGATGGCTTTTTTGATTTCTTTTTCTTTGTTAAAGTGGCCTTGTTGATAAGCCTGAGGGGATATCCAATTTCGGCTATAGACAACATGAGCGCCTTCATAGCCCTTAACCGGATCATCGATGATTTCAAATTTACTTGAATTTTCTTTGCAGTGAGTTTGAATTAAATGATAGTAATGAGGATCCATATCATAGCCTTCTGGCCTTGCTAAGGTAATATTCATGCCAAAGCGACTGGCTAACAATAAAGAGCCTTGTGGGCTGTTCCAGGATCTGGCTAAAGCCCCCTGTCCCCATGTGAGTAATAATTTTTTCCCTCTTAAGGCTTTAAAATTTATGTTGTCTAATCCATCAGAGAACCATTCTGCCCACCCTAAGATATCGGATAAGGATTGGCAGGGATGGCACATATCATCGGCCATATTGATGACGGGGACATCGGCATATTTCGCATATTCTCTGATCAAGGCATTGCCTTCACCATAATAAGACAGAGCACTTTCCATGATTCTGATACCCATGCCTGCCATGTAGCTGGATGCTACTTTTGCAACATCTTCGATGGTCTCGCCTGCGTTGATCTTAGATTTGAGTCTTGCCATAGAGTGAGGCGCCATGTATTGTGCATGCCCGCCTAATTCGGTTGCGGCAGCAGTAAAGGAAAGATGGGTTCGCACAGAAGGGCTGTAAAATAACATGAGAAAATTCTTATTTTTGAAAAGATGTGCCCATTTAGGGTGAAAGCGATCACGCTTCATTTGGATTGCAGTATTTAAAATTGTGATTAATTCATCCATACTCCAATCTTGTGTACAAATTAAATCTTTACCGTAAAGACCCATTACTTGTCTCCTGACGGTATAAAGAAACAATACATTTTATCTGCAATGTTCGGTGTGAATTCAGGATAAGGGGGATCACCTTCTATAACAGGAAGGCACTCGATAGAATAGTTTTCTTTTTGTACAGGGTAGGAGTTATACATAAAGTGATTTCCTTGTTATCGGAAGTTCCACCTTAGCCATAGGCAAGCCAATAGAAAGAATTCAGGAAAAGTCATGCCGAGCAGAGGGGAGCCAACGATTAGCCTTTTAAAGTTAAAAGCAGGATCCAAATGGATCCTGCCTTAACCCCCTCTGCCTAAATTACCTTTCCTTTTTCTGTGGAAATTAAAATCCCTTGATCAGATATGACACTACCCAACGCCCACAAAAGCTCATGGACAGCCGAGGGTATGCATGGGGTAAAATCATTTGCCTGTACTTGCTGAACGAAAGCATCAGCAGGTGGCATCTGAGTCAGGGGAGGATAAAAAGAAAAAGGACTTTGTGCCGTAGCACAATAAAGTGATAAAGTTGTGCCAGCCATGAGTAACCTCTCTTTAGGTTATTTGTGGTTAGAGCCCCTTTGATATGGTTAGTATCTTAAGGGGTTCCGCAGCGCGGGGCGTAAACGCCCCGCCTGTGTGTTCACTATCGCATGGCTCATTGACCAAAATCAAGCACTTTATTAAGATGCGCTTAAAGACTTTGAGCCCTTGAAAAGCTTATCGGTGGTTCCAGGTAAGCTTTCTTAAAAACAAATTAAAAATGAATCTTTTTGAAAAAAAATTATTTTATTACAATCTAAGGAGAAAACAGTGTCAAATGACAGTGAAATTACAGATGAAATAAACCAAGTCATGGCAAGTGCGTTGTTTGAATTAAAAAAGCTCGTCGATAGTGATATAGTACAAAAGAATAATTTCTTATCAATTATAAATATATTTTTATTAGGTGTCATATCTACAACTGTTGATCTTGTTGAGATAGATTTGCCAGGAAGCGCGCCATTTATTTATGCTGATGTAGAAGCAGCCGCAAAACTTGGTGGATTACGCACTATCAAAAATATGCAGTCCGCAAAAGGAGCTATTCCATATTCTGTTTCTAATATTGAAACAGACGATATGACTACCGCTATGAATTATTTAGGACAGGAATTATCGACCGCCCTCTTTAAGGGATTACATGAATTACCCATGCCATTGCGTAAACCAGAAATGTTATTGCGTGGCGTAGAAGCTTTATTGACTAATCTACTCATTAAAAAGTTCGATAATCCACACAATATACTTGATAGCTTCTGTGATCATGTTCATATGTCTTTAACGGATATAGAAACTCGTGCCTACCCTCATTTGCAGCACTTATAAGTCGCTATCGCGACTTTGTGCTAGGATGAACCCTATTATGGCTATCTATAATATTGCAAAAAAGTATACATTAAAAATATTTATGTAAGAGCAGCCCTTTATGGTTATAAGGACAGTGTGCCAAACCTTAGTGTTAAATAAAAATGATATAACTGTCTGGAATAATAAGGGCTCGGCTTTAAATAATCTAGAGCCATATGCCGAAGCCATTACGTGTTATGACCATGTCTAGTGTTATCGTGCACCCCTTTGTCAAACCATTTTTTTAAATGATCCGTTCACTGTGGATATTTTAATTACTCTAGCAATATTGTGCGATGAAGATTGGAGATAACCACTTTATTAAAACCAGGAGCAGAAAAGATGCATGAAAAAGCTGATAAATTCTATCATGAGGGCAATGCTTTATATCATCTAGGGAAAATGACCGAAGCCATTGCGTGTTATGACCAAGCCCTGGCATTGGATAAACAATATAAAGGTGCCTGGAACAACAAGGGTTCAGCTTTATTTAAGCTAGGACAAACTGTTGAGTATGACCAAGCCCTGGCATTAGATGAAAAGTTTACAGTCGCCTGGAACCGCAAAGGTTTGGCTTTAGGGAGTCTAGGACAAACAGTTGAGGCCATTGCATGTTTTGACCAAGTCCTGGCATTGGATAAACAATATAAAGGTGCCTGGTACGGCAAGGGCTTGGCCTTAAATCATCTAGGGCAAACTGTTGAGGCCATTGCGTGTTTTGACCAAGCCCTGGCATTAGATAAAAAGTATACAGCCGCCTGGACCGGCAAGGGTTCGGCTTTACGTGATCTAGGGCAAACAGTTGAGGCCATTGCGTGTTTTGACCAAGCCCTGGCGTTAGATAAAAAGTATACAGTCGCCTGGAACAACAAGGGTTTGGCTTTATTTAAGTTAGGGCAAACTGTTGAGGCCATTGCGTGTTATGACCAAGCCCTGGCATTAGATAAAAAGGATATATTCGCCTGGTACGGCAAGGGCTTGGCCTTAAATCATCTAGGGCAAACTGTTGAGGCCATTGCGTGTTTTGACCAAGCCCTGGCATTAGATAAAAAGTATACAGTCGCCTGGAACGGCAAGGGCTTGGCTTTAAAGAGTCTAGGGCAAACTGTTGAGGCCATTGCGTGTTTTGACCAAGCCCTGGCATTAGATAAAAAGTATACAGGCGTCTGGACCGGCAAGGGTTTGGCTTTAAATGATCTAGGGCAAACTGTTGAGGCCATTGCGTGTTTTGATCAAGCGCTGATGTTAGATAAAAAGAATACAGTCGCCTGGTACAGCAAGGGTTCGGCTTTATTTAAGCTAGGACAAACAGTTGAGGCCATTGCGTGTTTTGACCAAGCCCTGGCATTAGATGAAAAGGATACATTCGCCTGGTACAGCAAGGGTTCGGCTTTAAAGAGTCTAGGGCAAACTGTTGAGGCCATTGCGTGTTTTGACCAAGCCCTGGCATTAGATAAAAAGTATACAGCCGCCTGGAACAGAAAGGGTTCGGCTTTGTATGATCTAGGGCAAACTGTTGAGGCCATTGCGTGTTTTGACCAAGCCCTGGCATTAGATGAAAAGGATACATTCGCATGGTACAGCAAGGGTTCGGCTTTAAAGAGTCTAGGGCAAACTGTTGAGGCCATTGCGTGTTTTGACCAAGCCCTGGCATTAGATAAAAAGTATACAGCCGCCTGGAACAGAAAGGGTTCGGCTTTGTATGATCTAGGGCAAACTGTTGAGGCCATTGCGTGTTTTGACCAAGCCCTGGCATTAGATAAAAAGTATACAGCCGCCTGGAACAGAAAGGGTTCGGCTTTGTATGATCTAGGGCAAACTGTTGAGGCCATTGCGTGTTATGACCAAGCCCTGGCGTTAGATAAAAAGTATACAGCCGCCTGGAACAACAAGGGTTTGGCTTTATTTAAGTTAGGGCAAACTGTTGAGGCCATTGCGTGTTATGACCAAGCCCTGGCGTTAGATAAAAAGTATACAGCCGCCTGGAACAGCAAGGGTTCGGCTTTATTTAAGCTAGGACAAACTGTTGAGGCCATTGCGTGTTATGACCAAGTCCTGGCATTGGATAAAAAAAACATAACTGCCTGGTTCAACAAGGGTTTGGCTTTAAATCATCTAGGACAAACTGTTGAGGCCATTGCGTGTTATGACCAAGCCCTGGCGTTAGATAAAAAGTTTACAGTCGCCTGGTTCAGCAAGGGTTCAGCTTTAAAGAAACTAGGTAAGTATACTGAAGCGATTGAATGCTACGATCAAACCTTGGCATTGGATAAACAAGATAAAAGTGCCTGGTTCAAAAAGGGCAACGCTTTGAGTAAGCTAGGCAAATATACTGAAGCGATTGAATGCTACGATCAAATCTTGGCACTGGATAAACAAGATGAAGGTGCCTGGAACAACAAGGGCGTCGCTTTAGGTGAATTAGGCAAATATACTGAAGCGATTGAATGCTACGATCAAACCTTGGCATTGGATAAACAAGATAAAGGTGCCTGGTTCAAAAAGGGCAACGCTTTGAGTAAGCTAGGCAAATATACTGAAGCGATTGGATGCTACGATCAAGCTTTGGCACTGGATAAACAAGATAAAGCTGCCTGGAACAACAAGGGCTTCGCTTTAGATGAATTAGGCAAATATACTGAAGCGATTGAATGCTACGATCAAATCTTGGCACTGGATAAACAATATAAAGATGCCTGGCTCAACAAGGGCTTCGCTTTAGATAAATTAGGCAAATATACTGAAGCGATTGAATGCTACGATCAAACCTTGGCATTGGATAAACAAGATAAAGATGCCTGGCGCAACAAGGGCCTCACTTTAGATAAATTAGGCAAATATACTGAAGCGATTGAATGCTACGATCAAGCTCTGGCGTTGGATAAACAACATAAAGCAGCCTGGAACAACAAGGGCAACGCTTTAAATGAACTAGGTAAGTATACCGAAGCGATTGAATGCTACGATCAAACCTTGGCATTGGATAAACAAGATGAAGCTGCCTGGTACAACAAGGGCGCCGCTTTGCGTAATTTGGGCAACTACACTGAAGAGATTGAATGCTATGATCAAACCTTGGCATTGGATAAAAAGTATAAAGAAGCCTGGAAGAACAAGGGCGTCGCTTTAGATAAATTAGGCAAATATACTGAAGCGATTAAATCCTATGATCAAGCCTTGGCACTGGATAAACAATATAAAGGTGTCTGGCTCAAAAAGGGCATCGCTTTACTTAGCTTGTGCCAGTATCTTGAAGCAGTTGCCTGCTTTGACCAAGCTCTGACATTAGATGAAAAGTGTGCAGACGCCTGGCAAAATAAGCTACTCGCCTTTCTATTTAACCATGATCTTAATTCTGCGAAAAAGTGTCTCGAAAAACTCATCGATTTGCCAACAGCCATTAACCCATGGACTATTCTAGTAAAGGCACTTTATGCTTTTGCCACAAAAGAGAAGTTTAATCTCAGCCACTTATTTGAGGCGATAGATAAATATTTTAAGGAACAACAAAACATCAATGACCAAGTTTCCATTTATGTATGGGCTGGAAAGTTTTTTGTAGCTTATGACGCTTTAGATGAAGCAGAGAAATGTTTTCAAAGAGGGTTTGAGGTACAGAAAAATGATCCACGGCTACAAGAGCTCGAAAAAAGTTTACTGGCTTGTCGTGCTAAGCTGATGCCATTCGCTTCGCCATCCAATAAAGAGGCTTCTTCCATTAAAATGAAATTACCCGAAACACCCAGTAAAGTGATTGTATCAACAATACCTTTTCACTCTATTGCCTGGGATAGTGTGATAGTAAGGAATCTCATTGGTCATGGCAGCTACGGAGACGTCTATCAAGGCGAGTGGCAAGGGGTAAATGTTGCCATCAAACAATTGCATCTGAAAACCCTATCCACTTCGCTCCTCACCGATTTTGGACAAGAAGCGAAAATTATGGCGCAATGCCAATTTCCACATATTGTGCGCTTATATGGGGTCTGTTTGGAAGAAGGTCATACCGCGATGGTGATGGAATATCTATCCAAAGGCTCACTCTATCACGTGTTGCACGATGATAAAGAAACATTGCCCTGGAATCCTATCCGTTGGAGCATCGCACTGGATGTTGGAAAAGGTTTGATGTATTTACACAACCAAAAGATTATCCATCGAGATTTAAAGAGCTTAAATGTCTTATTAGACCCGCAATATCAAGCGAAGATCAGTGATTTTGGTTTATCGAAAATTAAATTAGAAAGTAGTAGTACCAGTACTAAAATCCATAAAGGAATGGGTACGACCCGTTGGCGTGCACCGGAATTGTTTAAGCGAAGAGCCTCGCCAAATGAAGCCTCCGATATGTATAGCTATGGCATGATTTTATGGGAGATCGCCAGCCGCCAATTGCCGTTTGCGGATGCGCAGGATGACGTCACTGTTATGGGTTTTATTAAAGACGGCGAAAAAGAGGAAATCCCGCAGGATTGTCCGAAGGAATATAGCGATTTAGTTCAGCAGTGTTGGGATTTACCTGATAAACGACCCAGCGCACGTACTTTGGTATCCGCGTTAGTTCAAGCGAAACCGCAAGAAATTCTTCAACCTGAATCCAAGCCCTACGAAGAAAAGTCCTGGCATTTTGATCCGCAAACGAAAGCGAAACGCCCTGCCAAAGATAAAATTTATGAATTGGTAGAAGCGACCGATAAAGATAAGCGCAAAGTCATTGAATTTTACCAACATCATCCGATAGCAGGCTATGACATGGCATCGGTGCGTGTAATTTATAACCCCGAAATGAATTATAAATTTGGTTTGTATCTAAAAGAATTACAACAACGTAATAACAATCCTGCCTTTCAACCCAAGTGGCCAACGGGAAAAGAATGTGTACAAGACTCAATAGAGCTACAAGAAAATATCGATTGGCGTGGTGCAGTACACCAACAACTTCAAATCATGGCAAAGTCGTATCAGGATAGCGATTACCCTTGTGTAAACTTATTACCGATGTGGCATGGAACGGAAGCTGCGATTGTGGATAGTATTTTTCGTACAGGTTATGCCAATCTTGCGACAACCGACAGTGGCTTTTTTGGCAAAGGGATTTATGGTGCGCATGAGGCAGAATATTCGTATCGGGTCTATGCTAAACAAGGTGGCTCACTCATTTTAAACTGGACGGCATGCTTTTCAGCGTATCCTGTGATTGATGGCGATATGAAAAAACTCGAAGAAAAAGGCAGTTATGCGAATTACGATGCCCATTTTGTACCCGTCGTACCGCGAAATTCGAGTAACCCTAATGAGAATACTTACTACCCCACAAAGCCCAATGAATCGCATGTCTATACTGAATTGGTGGTTTTTCAATCCGCCGCCTGTTTACCGCGTTATCTGGTTGAATTACAACCGACGCTGCCAAAAGCTGTACCACTGCCTTCGACAGGTGGATACCCAGGGGTATTTTTCCCAGCCGCACAAAATCAAGCACAGGGGCAAAAGCCAACACAAGATCAAAAAGCGAATGCGAATATATTTAATTATCAATAAGAGGTACTAACCGAGAACCGTCGAAATTTCCGCTGACCTATGTAGGCGGACAATCCAATAATATGCCCTGGTTAAAATGGTTAGTCTTTTGTTTGCTGCATGCATATATCAGTGCTGCAATTTGGTTATCACATAACGGCCGTCACTATAGCATTATTCTGAATAGGTGAAATACATTAAACACCGATTTCCACAGGCCTTTTAACGTAAGCGATCAAGCAACCCCATCTTTTTTTAATTTTATTACTTTGCGATAGTACTGTTTTCAACTATAAAAGGAATAAAAGATGGAAGCAATAGTCAAACAAGTTAAAGGGTCGATGCAATCAGACGTTATAGAAGATGAGGCTTATTGGAATCATCATATCGATCAGTATAAAGTAAGTGGACTATCTAAGAAAAAATATTGTGATTTAAATAGTATTAACTTTAATCGTTTTAATTATTGTACCCGTAAAAATAGAGAAAAACCTTCGTCGTTAGTTGCTGTTAAAGTTAAGCCATCAGAAAAATATTTAAAACAAGCAACAACATTATGCACTTTGAATTTTGGAAACGGAAGTTATTTACAGATTCATGATCTACAGGCATTGTCTATTATTTTGAGGGAGGTGCAATAATATGCTTTTGACCTTCAATGCAGCTATTTGGTTATATCCGAAACCAATTGACTTTAGAAAGCAAATAGATGGAATTGTTTTGCTTGTAGCTGATCATTTGCAATTAAATCCCACATCTGGACAATTATTTTTATTTCGTAATCGCACAGCAAATAAAATAAAGATACTATGGTGGGACAGGAATGGTTTTTGGTTATGTTACAAGCGCTTAGAAGAAGGTAGACTGATATTCCCACCACTATCAAATCAAGCGGTTGAATTAACACGCGATCAATTAAGTTGGCTACTATCAGGATTAAATTATCTGGAGCATCGGTTGTTACCAAAGGTGAAAGCGTCAAATTTTTTTTAAATTTATGTATAAAAAAATCTATTTTTATAGTATAATTTTTACTTCTTATTAATGTGAATGTGTAATGGATTCTGTTGAAATTATTCAATTTTATGAGAAAAAAATTACGGAATTAGAGACCGCATTCGCCCCGCTTGCTCAACAAAATATTGCTTTACAATCTGACTTAGCTACTTATCAAAAACGTTGCGAACAATATGCTCAAGCCTATGAGCAATTGCAGCATCAGTTGCAGGAATTATTGCGCTTTCGTTTTGGAAAGAAATCAGAACGATATATTGAAGATGATATCAATAAACAAATGAGTTTGTTTGATTCTGATATGAAAGCAACTGACCCATTAGAAGAGAATGGCGATGATGAAAAGGAAACGATTACTTATCAGCGCAATAAGCCGAAGCCATCAAATAAAACGCTACCAAGACGTATTGAAATTATTCCTGCGACTGATGAGCAAAGACGTTGTACTTGTGGGTGTCAAAAAGAAGTAATTCGCTATGAGACAAAAGAAATATTAAATTATCAACCAGCGATATTTGAAATCATCGAGCAACAACGTGAAGTAGTTGCCTGCAAAAAAGGATGTGATGGCGCCATCATGACAGCCCCATCACCGTTGCAAGTATTGCCTAAAACGATGGTCAGTGAAGCATTCTTATCATTTCTTATTGTCAGTAAGTTAGAAGATAGACAACCGTTATATCATTTGGAAAAGCAACTCATTGAACGTTATGGTGTGGATTGTTCACGTCAAGCCATGGCTGGCTGGATGATTGATCTCATGGCTCCGATGCAGCCGCTTTATAATTTATACAAAGACCAAGTTATTGAATACGATGTAGCGGCTTGCGATGCGACGAGCCTGCAAGTGTTAAGTGAACCTAATCGTAAAGCGGAAACAAAATCTTACATGTATTGTATGCGTGGCGGAGAGCCTGGCAAGGAAGTTGTTTTATATGATTACAATGCCGAGAATCATAAAAAATTTGTGACAGACTGGTTTTGTGGATTTAAGGGCTATCTTCATGTTGATGGGGATAATTTTTTTGAAGACATCGCAGAAGTTCCAGATATTTTTCTGGTCAATTGTAATGCTCACGCACGCAGAAAATTTGAGCCTATTGCCAAAAGCACAAAAGGAAAAGGCTTGGCAAAAGAGGCCATGCGCCGATATAAAGAACTTTATAAAATTGAACGTAAAGCAAAAAATGAAGGAATGTCGGCAAATGATCGTTATGAATTACGTCAAAAAGAATCAAAGCCTTTGCTAGAATCATTTAAAAAATGGCTTGATGACAGTTTACAAACTGTTTTACCACAATCTCCTTTAGGGAAAGCAATCAATTATTGTCAAAATAAGATGGACTAGATTAATTCAATTTTTAGACGATGGAAGGCTGGATATCGATAATAATATTACCGAGCAGAAAATTAAGCCTATCGTAATTGCACGGAAAAACTTTCTTTTTGCTGCTTCAGTTGCAGGCGCAAAAGCGTTATGCATGCATTTTAGTTTTATTCAAACAGCTAAAATGCATGGACATGATCCTTATCATTACTATCTCATCATTCTTAAAAAATTGCCAAACTGTAAGACAGTGGAGGACTATGAAAAGCTCTTGCCTTGGAATATGAATCCTGATGGTAGTAATAAAAATGATACCAGCTAATTACTGTGACCAATAAAAGTAAAAATTCTCCCATTCTGCCATTAGTTTAATGAAAAGCATCTAGGATAACAGCATGTAGTTCGTTGATCGCTTACCTTTTAACCGTCATTTACTCTGAAATATCCTGAGTTCTTTTTTTAATCAAAAAATATAAAAATCTATAAAAAACAATGACTTTATTGACCTCTTTCCTTTCTTAAATTTCATTTTTTAAGGCTAATATTTGTCTGTTATAAAATTAAAACCGATGTGGTTAGTTTATGCGCACAAGCTAATTTCTAGCCTATATTTAATCAAATTTCCTGGTTTATTCGCAATATTGCCTAATTAACGTCAGTTCGACGAATCTAAGCAGAGGTAGGGGTGGATTAGGCGGAGGGATATAATCTCACTGCCATATTATAAGTTAAGGATATGTATCTCTACTGCCGTCTTTTAGTGAGCAAACAGCCTCATAGTAGCACTTGCAGCTACCCCCTCTCCCGCGCTCTAATTTTCATAGAATCAATAAGTTACCAGCGGGAGAGGGTTGGGGTGAGGGAAAAGCTGGAAACAGAGTTTGACCCTCACCCCAACCCTCTCCCGCAATAACCTATTGTTTTTAAAAACTTTTTTGCGCGGGAGAGGGGGTAGCTGCAAGTGCAACCATGGAGATACAGCTAAAAACGTCATTTCGACGAATCTAAGGAGAGGTAGAGTGGATTAGGCAGTGAGATTATATCCCTCTGCCTAATCCACTCTACCTCTCCTTAGATTCGTCGAACTGACGTTAATTATTAATTATTTATTTGAATAATTTCTTGTCCGCCATAAAAATAACAATTAAAATTAAAAATACTAAACAACAAATTGATACCCTAGAAATGGCCGGACTGAGTTATCTTTTTACTTCAATAACTAATCCGCGCCAACGGCAATATGAAGCAATTCGCTCTGAAGAAATTGAGCATTATTTGGACTGCTTAAAAAATGTTTAGGGTGTTATCTGACGGTTTAAGGCTTGTGGAAATCGG
>CAWFQC010000058.1:0-10292 GCA_963817645.1 uncultured Gammaproteobacteria bacterium
TTTTCAAAAAGATTCTATTTTTAATTTGTTTTTAAGAAAGCTTACCGGAACACCGATAAGCTTTTCAAGGACTCAAAGTCTTTAAGCGCATCTTAATAAAGTGCTTGATTTTGGTCAATGAGCCATGCGATAGTAGATACACAGGCGGGTCGTAAACGACCCGCGCTGCGGAACCCCTTAAGATATAGGCAAATATCAAAGGGGATCTAACCACAAATAACCTAAACTAAAAGAGAGGTTACTCATGGCTGGCACCACTTTATCACTTTATTGTGCTACGGCACAAAGTCCTTTTTCTTTTTATCCTCCCCTGACTCAGATGCCACCTGCTGATGCTTTCGTTCAGCAAGTACAGGCAAATGATTTTACCCCATGCATACCCTCGGCTGTCCATGAGCTTTTGTGGGCGTTGGGTAGGGTCATATCTGATCAGAGGATTTTAATTTCCACAGAAAAAGGAAAGTTAATTTAGGCAGAGGGGGTTAAGGCAGGATTCGTGTTTGGATCCTGCTTTTAACTTTAAAAGGCTAATCGTTGGCTCCCCTCTGCTAGGCATGGCTTTTCCTGAATTCTTTCTATTCGCTTGCTATGGCTAAGGTGGAACTTCCGATAACAAGGAAATCACTTTATGTATAACTCCTACCCTGTACAAAAAGAAAACTATTCTATTAAGTGCCTTCATGTTATAGAAGGTGATCCCCCTTATCCTGAATTCGCACTGAACATTAAAAAAATCCTTGCAGATAAAATGTATTGTTTCTTTATGCTGTCAGGAGACAAGTAATGGGTCTTTACGGTAAAGATTTAATTTCTACACAAGATTGGAGTATGGATGAATTAATCACAATTTTAAATACTGCAATTCAAATGAAGCGTGATCGCTTTCACCCTAAATGGGCACATCTTTTCAAGAATAAAAATTTTCTCATGTTATTTTACAGCCCTTCCGTGCGAACCCATCTTTCCTTTACTGCTGCCGCAACCGAATTAGGCGGGCATGCGCAATACATGGCACCTCACTCTATGGCAAGACTCAAATCTAAGATCAACGCAGGCGAGACCATCGAAGATATTGCAAAAGTAGCATCCAGCTACATGGCAGGCATGGGTATCAGAATCATGGAAAGTGCCCTGTCTTATTATGGTGAAGGCCATGCCTTGATCAGAGAATATGCGAAATATGCCGATGTCCCCGTCATCAATATGGCCGATGATATGTGCCATCCCTGCCAATCCTTATCCGATATCTTAGGGTGGGCAGAATGGTTCTCTGATGGATTAGACCATATCAATTTTAAAGCCTTAAGAGGAAGAAAATTATTACTCACCTGGGGACAGGGTGCTTTAGCCAGATCCTGGAACAGTCCCCAAGGTTCTTTATTGTTAGCTAGTCGCTTTGGTATGAATATTACCTTAGCAAGGCCAGAAGGCTATGATATGGACTCTCATTACTATCATCTAATTCAAACTCACTGCAAAGAAAATTCAAGTAAATTTGAGATCATTGATGATCCGGTTAAGGGCTATGAAGGCGCTCATGTTGTCTATAGCCGAAATTGGATATCCCCTCAGGCTTATCAACAAGGCCACTTTAACAAAGAAAAAGAAATCAAAAAAGCCATCACCTATACCGACTGGATCACGACACAAGAAAAAATGAAAAAAACAGACAAGGCTATTTTCACTCATCCCATGCCCGTAGACAGAAACCGTGAAGTAGAAGATGGCGTTGCAAGTAGCCCCCAGTCCGTTATTTATAACATCGCAAGCAATAGGTTGCATGTTCAAAAGTCAGTGCTCGCTCATATCATGGGAACAATTTTAGAGGATTGAAATATGGCATTCAAGCATAAAAAACTGTCGCAGTTAAAAATCATCATCCATAAACAAAAGAAAGAATTGTTGCGTTTAAGTGAATTGGAAAAATTATTGGAAACTCTCCTTGATTTAGTGGCGGGGATTCACTGGTGGAAAGATAAAGGAGGGATTTATCGTGGATGCAACCAAGCCATGGTGAAACAATTAAGGTTAGCCTCTAAAAATGATATCATCGGAAAAAGTGACTATGAGTTACCCTGGAAGGATCAAGCTGCGTTGTTGATTGAAAATGATAATCAGGTCATGCGCGAAAATAAAACCCAACAAGGCAAAGAAGAACATGTGAGCACTTTAGATGGAAAAATGCAGACCTTCCTCGTGGCCAAAGCGCCTTTATACAGTGCTCAAGGTGAAGTGATCGGCACGGTTGGAAATTCCATCGATATCACTGATAGGAAAAAAATGGAAGAAACGTTGTGTGCAGCTAAAGAAGCAGCAGAAGCAGCTAATAAAGCCAAAACAGAGTTTCTGGAAAACATGCGCCATGATTTCCGCACACCCTTAGTGGGTATTACGGGCTGTGCCGATGCGATTAGAAAAGACATCGACAATCCTCAAAAAAAGGAAGTTGTTAAGGAATATGCCGATGATTTAATGATATCGGGTCATGCGTTATCTACCTTACTGAATGAAGTGTTAGACATGGCCAAGATGGCAACAGGTACGCCCCTTGTTAAGAAAAAATTTGATCTAAGAGAAAAGTTGACGCATATCGTTGACCTTAACCAATCCAGAGCCCATCAAAAACACCTTATGCTTATACTCGAACAGGATGAGGCTATTCCTCATTATTTAATCGGAGATCCCATACGTATACAACGCATGGTGTTGGAGTTGGTGACTAATGCGCTTAATTTTACAGAGAAAGGGTATGTCAAAATAGCAACGAAACTTGCTCAACGAAATGGGAAAAATATTATCATCAAAATGAGTGTAACAGACACCGGAATTGGCATTGCTCTAGACAAGCAACAGGAGGTATTTACGAGGTTCAAGCGCCTTACCCCCTCTTATGAAGGGGTTTATCAGGGTGCAGGATTGGGTCTTGCACTTGTTAAGCAATTTGCAGATGATCTAGACGGCGAACTTTATTTGGACAGTGAGCCCCAAAAAGGATCAACATTTACCTGTATCCTCCCGCTAAAAAAAGCTTTGCTGGATGAACCTTTTGGAACAGATAGTACAGTAAGCGAAGCCAATATTTCATCATTTAAAAATAATAATGATGCCACTATCTCAAGACTCAAAAAGGGAACTGACCAAGATTCTGTTAGTGGAAGACAACGCTATAGCAGCCAAGGTGGCAGCCTCATTATTAGAGGAATTAAATTGCGAAATTGACACCGCTATAAATGCAAAAATCGCTATTGAATATGCAACCACTATTGAGTACGATTTGATTTTTCTTGATATCGGACTCCCTGATAAAAGTGGTAATGAAGTTGCCAAAGAAATAAGAGAGTGGGAAGAAAAGCAGCAGCATCCGCCTATACCCATTATCGCTTTAACAGCACATATTGACTCTGAGAATAAAGAGAAGTGCTTAAAAGCGGGAATAAATACTGTGGTACCCAAGCCACTATCCAAGGAAAAAGCGTTAAAAATTTTAAAGACATTTATTGCTAAGCGATGTGTTTCAAAATGATTGTTTTAGAAAAATTTTAGCTTCAATAATCAACTTGAAATATTCTAATCTTTTTTGGATTAGCATTCTCTTAATCTATTAAAAATCTCTATGGAATGCAGGCGTAATTCTTAGCGGAAACTCTCTTATCTCGCATCAGATGTGGTGCGAATCTCTCGAATGATGCACTTTTTAGCGGCATCATTCGCGTGCATTCATATTATCATGATAATTTTTATAGCATCACATCTGATGCACAGCATCAGATGTGATGCAAAAAATAGAAAAAAATGAGTGGATTCTATAAGAAAAGTTATAAATATAGAAAAAAAAGATTTTTCTGCAAATGTGATGCACAGCATTTTATAAAATGCTGTGAGTTATCTGCATCCTCATTTTTGTAGCTAACTGTTTGATTTGGCTGTTTATTTTTTGATGCAAACCCGTTGCGATGGGTGTGGCAGAACTCATACGATAATGCTGAACTCACTAATCTCAACAGGCTATGTGTTTTTTTATCCTCATTTTAAGTCGCTTTTTTAAGGATTTGAGTGAAATCATTCTTTAAATTCGTCTCAATTGCTGCCTTAAAATTAATTCGTTTTAGCTGAAGCTTCTAGTTTGACCATGATATAGTTTTTAAGCAAAATATCTAGGAAAATTTTGTATAGAATCCGACTAGCAAAGTATCCTTATTGAGCTTCCATCATTGCGAGCAAGGGCGCAACTTTAGTAACGATATGTTTCAATTCAAGAAGTCTATTTTTACACATAAGCAGATAGATTTTTTGCCTGAAATTTC
The DNA here is from genome assembly GCA_963817645.1 of uncultured Gammaproteobacteria bacterium. Taxonomy (GTDB): domain Bacteria; phylum Pseudomonadota; class Gammaproteobacteria; order UBA6002; family UBA6002; genus UBA6002. The sequence goes on from CAWFQC010000058.1 coordinate 4,305, forward strand.
AGACAAGAACTGCCTTAAAAAATAGACAAGTTTTTAAGTAAGTTGCATTACATATTTGGCTTAAAGATAAAGACTAAAATTGGCCGAAAGGAAGATTAAAAATGTTCATATAGAGAGTAAACAAGTCGATAATTTGGTGCAGTAATCTTAGCCATCACATGACAGCTTTAAAAGGCAGATAGGCTTTTACTTTATCATTGTAGTCACTATTCGAAGGCAATTAGGTTCCAGTGTATTGCGGCAATGCCTCACGTTCAATGTAAGCTGGTAGAGTCGACCAGTCGCCTAGCCAACCCCCATACTGTGTTATAGAAACAAATTCTTTACTTTTCCTTTGTAGAGTCAACTAAGTCATGCTGAGTAGCCAACAGGGTTAATCCAACATCGCTTTTCACTCCAAGTTTCTCGAAAATGTGATAGCGATAGCTGTTAACTGTTTTAGGGCTTAGATTCAATTTTTTTGATATTTCTTGAGCCTTACATCCTTGTGTTATCATCATCATTACCTGCAATTCACGCTCTGATAGCGTGCTAAATGGAGATTCGTCTTTGTCTGTGACATGTTTGAATGCAAGCTGCTGGGCAATAGCAGGACTTATGTATCGTTGCCCAGAATGGACCACCCGTATAGCTTTTACCATCTCATCCATGCTAGCGTCTTTTGTAATATACCCTGATGCGCCTGCCTGCATTAATTTTGCGGGAAATAAATCATCATCACAGACAGTAACGACAAGAACCTTAATGTCAGGATCAAAGCGGATTAGTTTCTTAGTCGCTTCTAACCCATCAATTCCCCGCATCTTAATATCCATTAAAACTACATCTGGTCTAATCTCTCTGGCTAAACGCACGCCTTCTTCTCCACTTCTTGCCTCACCGATCACTTTAAATCCTGCAATATCCTCAAGCATTCTCCTGATGCCAGTACGCACTAAATCATGGTCATCAACTACTAACACTTTTATCAAGGCTTTCTCCGGACACGAAATCTTCAATTTTATGGCGGAGAGACAGGGATTCGAACTCTGGGAGGGTTTCCCCTCAACGGTTTTCAAAACCGCCGCTTTCGGCCGCTCAGCCACCTCTATGATAGTATATCTAAAATGGTCAATTTGAATCACTTTTAGGTTGAGTAAGCGTTGTGTTTTTTTTAAGACCAAAGCAAGGTCTTTTGCTCCCGCCGCACCGATTTGGTTGCCCCTAAGGTAAAAGTGAAGGTTGGTTGGAAATTAAGGTATAACCGTTTTAGTTCCACGCTCTAAAACGGATCAAGGTTGGCGAGAAACTATATCATTTAAGGTATATCATAAACGATGGATAGTATGGTGGTTTTATGAATAAAATAAAAATTACCTTAATACGCTTCTTACTGTTTAGAGTTTGCAAAAGTACTGCTTTGCGATTTCAGTAGCTTGTTCTTCTCTGTGCACTTGAGCATTGCCCGTTAAACCAGAAATTTTACAATTAATTTCCTGCGGTAATCTTGAAAATAAACAATGTTTATCTCGATAACCCTGGGCTAATATCCTGGCTGCCTTCCTTATTTCATGATGACTCTCATTTTTTTCATCAGCGATTCCTTTATTCCGTCCGAGAAGTAGATGTATATATACTTCTGCTTCTGTTGTATTGCCGATTTGGTTACCACTAAGGTTAAGTTGAGTAAGCGTTGTGTTTTTTTCTAATACCAAAGCAAGATCTTTTGTTCCTGCTGCATCGATTTGGTTATGCCCAAGGTCGAGTTGAGTAAGCGTTGTGTTTTTTTCTAATACCAAAGCAAAGTTTTTTGCTCCCGCCGCACCGATTTCGTTATACTCAATGCCGAGTCGAGTAAGCGTTGTGTTTTTTTCTAGGGCCAAAGCAAGGTCTTTTGCTCCCGTCGCACCGATTTGGTTACCCCTAAGGTTAAGTTGAGTAAGCGTTGTGTTTTTTTCTAGGGCCAAAGCAAGGGCTTTTGCTCCCGCCGCATCGATTTGGTTACCCCTAAGGTTAAGTTGAGTAAGCGTTGTGTTTTTTTCTAGGGCCAAAGCGAGATTTTTTGCTCCCGCTGCACCGATTTTGTTATGCTCAAGGTCGAGTTGAGTAAGTGTTGTGTTTTTTTCTAGGGTCAAAGCGAGATTTTTTGCTCCTGCTGCACCGATTTGGTTATGCCCAAGGTTAAGTTGAGTAAGCGTTGAATCATTGTTCCTCAAACGAAGAAGTGCTTCCTCTTGAATCTGCATTTAGGCTTCTCCTTTAAAAAAATAGCGATTAAACAAGATGAAAGCTTAACTGAATAAAAAAAATTCTGCTATAGCACAGGTGGTATCTTCTGTTGCAGCGCGCGCAAAACTTCAGGCGGTAGGAGGCAACTATCTCATTTTTCTGCTTGTTCTGTTTCTAGATCTGCCACGGTGGGCACTGTTAAAGTGTACCGCACATATCAATCGATATTCGGATATACACAGCATAAACCTAACCATCTCACCCGTTATTAAGGTAAACGGTTTAAAATTCTCCCATTAAAAAACTCTCTGGCAAGCTGAATACCTTCTGCTTCGTTGAGTTCTATGAGCAAAGCAAATTCAGTCTCACGAGCAAGTTGAGAATCGATTCGTTTCAGATGCCTCGCCCCTGTTTCATAATTTCTCAGCAGCCTTTAGAAGGATCAGCGTAATGAAAAGTCGGAGGGAAAGCAAATGCTCTTTGACTTTGCATAAACTGCATCGATTGGCCGTAATGCTCATGCAAAGGGTCGGAAGCTTCGCTAAATTTGAGCCTGCTAGGGATGCCGGAATATAATACAAGCTCACCGAAAAACAGCTAAGATGAAATCACCTTAGTCAGCTTGTTGGACGGATTTTCTCCTGCATTCTCCTGATGTGGCGTTTTCTCTTCTTCTTGAACTGCCGGAAAAAACACACCTCGATATTGATTGGGTTTTTCTGAAACTGGCGATTCAGATTTATGCAAGTTAATAGGTATTGATGGATCTACATTATCCGTAGCTGGATATGGGCTATTGTTAGAGCTATTAAGGTGCTTATCACTAATAAGAGGAGTTGATTCATCATCAGTATTTTTGGATTGTGTATCAGTCTGATGTTCAACAGGGAATTTTCGTTTTGGTGAGCATCTACGGTATAGGAAATAACCTAATCCTAGTAAGCTACCTAACCCGAAGACTCCACCAACAGTACCACCAATGATCGACGCAACAGGTAAAGAGTTAAGTGTAGGTACACCTACACCGAAAATCACATAGGCCGCTCCTGCACTATTAGAAACTCCAGGAGCCCCCAGCACGAGATCGTTTTTGCCATCTCCATTGATATCGCCTCCCGTACCTAGTGAGAATCCAAACTGACCATCCCTCGATATCCCATTCACCACAAAGCCATTGTCACCATTAAGTGAAGTTAAATCAAAAGAGGAAGGAAAGCGGCTCTGACCAAAAATCACATATGCCGTTCCTGTACTCGAAACACTAGGAGCCCCCACGACAAGATCGGTTTTTCCATCTCCATTGATATCCCCTGCAATAAAGCAAATTCAGTCTCACGAGCAAGTTGAGAATCGATTCGTTTCAGATGCCTCGCCCCTGTTTCATAATTTCTCAGCAGCCTTTAGAAGGATCAGCGTCATGAAAAGTCGGAGGGAAAGCAAATGCTCTTTGACTTTGCATAAACTGCATCGATTGGCCGTAATGCTCATGCTAAGGGTCGGAAGCTTCGCTAAATTTGAGCCTGCTAGGGATGCCGGAATATAATACAAGCTCACCGAAAAACAGCTAAGATGAAATCACCTACAGAGTCAATTGGGTCCAGATATTTTGAAAAACCAATTGTGATAGAATCACTATCCTATTTTCAAAAATGAGGGTAAATGAAAAATGGATACGTCAACTGTTACAAGGAATATTTTAATTTTAAAAGAGGTCTTCTCTGGTAAAACTTACGCTGAGTGTGCAAAAAAATTTAATATGTCATTAGCTTCGGTTACAACTAATATACGTTCATTGTTAAAACATCTCAAAGAGCATACCGACATTAATGTCCTGGAAGCCTCCAGCTTCAGCTATTTGCTCGAAAAGAAAGAAGAAATAGAAAAGTACCTTGACAAACCTTTTCCCAAGACAATAATCACTAAGAATGCAACGGCTTACTTACAACAAAAGTTCACTAAATACTTTGCGTCTCATCCTGAGAAAGTGGCGTCCCATTGGGATGAAGTCAAGGATTCTTTTAACCGTTATCGTCAATGGCGTGATATCTTATCTATTCAACGCTGGCTTGCCTCAGAAGGATATTTAGTGGGTAATGTTGTGACAGATGCCATGCTAGATTTTGTATTTGAGACGCTGAAAAAAACGTTAAGTTCAATTAATGCCTGTGATGAAAAATATTCATTGATGGTTAAAAAAGTAGAGCGACAGACCCACTATAAAGCAAGAACAAAAGCCATTGTGCAGGCAGAAATAGGGGAAGGAAAGCATAGAACCACCCGACAATTTTCTATCGAGTTGATAGCTTAAATTTTGTCCATTGGTGAATGATATTCTAACTTGAACAACAACATCGACCTTGTTATATCAGCCGATGATCAGATGGGAAAGGGGAATTTAATGGAAATCCAAAAATGACAGCTAAAGGTCATTTCTTTGTCGTCTCACTCAAAGCTATTCAAAAAATCGTCAAATCCGGTGGCTTAGCAGAGGAGGTGGTGAGCTATTTAGTCTTGGCTAGGCACACTCAAGGACGGGGTCAGTGGCAGCGTTTATTTTCCACCAGTGGCGCTAAGGCTATCCATCTTAAAACTGGAATTCCCTACCGAAAAGCAACGAGATCTCTTCATTGGCTGGAGAAGGCTGGGATAATAATCCCGATGAACGAGACAACTAGACGCTCTTCCCCCCATCTCCCTGAGCATTTTGGTAAAATCAAAACTCAGGCAACTACCATCCGCTGGGTTCTTCACGATTTCTCTGAACCGCTTATTTATCTTGCTAACTCCTTAATCGATGGCACACAAGGAATAGGAGAAAAAAATCGGCCTTTAATGCGGATTATGGATAATATGCCTATCAGCACTTCCAAAAAAGCGGAGATGAAACTTGATGCTTTAATCCTATTGTTGCTTCTTTATTTTCATCATGAATTAGATGAATTTGGGGGAGTTAATCCTAACACCGCTCTTTATGGCCAATGGGAACGTACCTTAGAGGTTGTTGAAGACAATCCCCTTCTTCCTTTCCAAAAATATGCTATCTCCAAGCATAACAATATGGTTATAGCTCACTTTGTCAATGAAACCTTATTTTACATTCCCGAAGAAAAAATAAGATTTCAGCGTTTTTGGGATGCTTTTGAGAACTTAAAGAGGCTCGGTTTTATCTATGAAGTGATACAAATATGGGATGATGACCCGATCACAACTCCTAATGCTGAAATACTTTATCCACTTTATATCTTAGATAGGCATGCCCGTCAGTCAGAGCCTCATTTAGCCAAAGCCATTCATCAATCTTTAATCAACAGCGAATTACCTTGTGACATCTCTGAGCTCTTTAACAATATCGATTCTGGCGTATTTCGATATCTCGCTTATCCTGAGCATTATCCCTTAGGGATTTTTCGCTTACGTTTTCGGCCTAAAGTGATCGCTACAGGGCGATGGCTTAAGTCTGAAACCAGTAAGGTTAATGCCTGGAAATCACTACTTTCCGACCTGCTTGAATAAGACTTCTTCACATTTCTATTACGCCGCCAAGTCTATGTAAATAATTATAAAATCGGCCGTTTGTAAACTTCAAGAGTTTAAGTGTTAAAGAGTTCAAAAATTAAAGTGTTAAAGAATTCAAGAGCTCAAGAATTCAAGTGCTCAAGACTTAAAGAATTCAAGTGCTAAAGAGCTAAAGAGCTAAAGAGTAGAATAAAAGTAGAAAAAGGGTAAAAGGGTAGATGTAGTAGCCGGGGGTAAAGCAGCCGGGCGGTATCAGGGGGAGCT
>CAWFQC010000059.1:0-36220 GCA_963817645.1 uncultured Gammaproteobacteria bacterium
CAAGCTGAGGTTATCTGGGTTTTCCCCGCGCTCGCAAAACTCGAAAAAATCCTCGATCGAACCCATAAACGCCTTTTGAAATTCTTTTACTACTTGATACTTGAGTAAATCCAATTAATGTCTTATGCTTATGTAGCTATAAATTGAAGTTACAATTTGTTTATGGGGTAATTTTTATGTCGATTTCAAAAACAGTAGGGAAACGTGAATTCATTCAACATACAAGTAAATATATAAAATGGGTAGAAGAGCATGGTGCAGAGATTGTGATTACACACCATAATCATCCTAGTCTGATTTTGAAAAAAATTAAACTTAAATCACTTAAAGACTTGCGTGGTTCAGTGAACATAAAAGTACATGGTGATATTAATGAGCCTGTTTTACAGGGATATAATGAATGGTAATTTTAGATACATGTGCAATCATTGAAGTATTAAAATCAACACCATCTTTTACTTTAAAAACTGCCAAGTTAATTGATGCTGGTGCTTATATTATGTCTATTTCATTCGCGGAAATTGCCTGTAAAATTAAATTGGGTAAGTTGGAGATGAGTATTTCCACAAGGGAATTAGTTCAACAATTTGGCCAAATTGAGCATATTGAACTTATTGATATTGGCGTGAATGAATGGCTAGATTCTATTGAATTGATATGGGATGAAAATAAAGATCCGGCAGATAGGATCATTACCGCATTTGCAATTAAAAATGAGCTTTCCATCATTACGACGGATAAAAAAATTGAAAAATTTTATCCTAAAGTGATTTGGTGATACTAGAAAAAGACAAAAGTTTAATTAACCATATGTAGTAGATTGTTAAACGTTTAACTGAAACCGCCGTATCCAGCATTGCATGTACGGTGGTGTGAGCAGTCAGAGTCGCGAGGCTCCTCCGACTCGATTAATTTTTTTACGCAGCTATCTGCATAGTAACGTGCAAACCTAGCCTATATGCCATATCAATCAATGTATCCAGACGGAATTCTTTGATCTTCCCTTTAACTAATGCACTGACTCGCGGTTGCGTTATATGTAGTCTTCTGGCTGCTTCAATCTGGGTTAATCCAGTTTCTTCAATATATCCGCTAATCGCAATTATTAAGGCTGAGCGTAATTTCATATTTTCTGCTCTGACTGGATCACTTTCCAAGGCATCCCAAACACTATCAAAACTCTGTAAATCACTCATGGCTTCGCTCCTCTAGTACTCTCTTAAACGCCCGCTTAGCTGTCTCAAGATCAGGCTGACTGGTTTTCTGCGTCTTCTTTTGAAATGCATGTAACACGTACACAGCCTCTTCAAACTTCGCCACATAAATCACTCGATAAATCCCATCGCTATCACGGACTCTAATTTCTTTAACACCCCAGAACCAATCCCTTGCATTGGCTTCCAGTCTAGCGGATCTTTTCCACATTGAACTCTATCTAACTGATGCCCTGCTTCCTGCCTCGCTTCATGAGAAAATTTTTTAATATTATCAAGTGATTGACCAACAAATATTATTTTTTTCATAATATCTATATTATACATCTACATGAATAATATTCAAGTAGATGCATATTTCTGGTGCTATAAACGCCAGGGCTTCGATTGTACTTAACGAACAGTGGTGGCAGATGGTCGTCGCTTAGAAATAAATGTCTTTAAAATTTCTAACGCTTTTTCCTTTGATAGTGGCTTGGGTACCACAGTATTTATTCCCGCTTTTAAGCACTTCTCTTTATTCTCAGAGTCAATATGTGCTGTTAAAGCGATAATGGGTATAGGCGGATGCTGCCGCTTTTCTTCCCACTCTCTTATTTCTTTGGCAACTTCATTACCACTTTTATCAGGGAGTCCGATATCAAGAAAAATCAAATCGTACTCAATAGTAGTTGCATATTCAATAGCGATTTTTGCATTTATAGCGGTGTCAATTTCGCAATTTAATTCCTCTAATAATGAGGCAGCTATCTTGGCTGCTATAGCATTGTCTTCGACTAATAGAATCTTGGTCAGTTCCCTTTTTGGGTCTTGAGGTAGTGAGTCATTATTATTTTTAAATGATGAAATATTAAATTCCTTGGCTGTACTGTCTGTTCCAAAAGGTTCATCCAGTAAAGCTTCTTTTAGCGCGAGGATACAGGTAAATGTTGATCCTTTTTGGGGCTCACTGTCCAAATAAAGTTCACCGTCTAGATCATCTGCAAATTGCTTAACAAGCGCAAGACCCAATCCTGCACCCTGATAGACCCCTTCATAAGAGGGGGTAAGGCGCTTGAACCTCGTAAATACCTCTTGTTGCTTGTCTGAAGCAATGCCAATTCCAGTGTCTGTCACACTTATTTTGATGATAATATTTTTCCCATTTCGTTGAGCAAGTTTCGTTGCTATTTTGACATACCCTTTTTCTGTAAAATTAAGCGCATTGGTCACTAACTCCAACACCAGGCGTTGTATACGTATGGGATCTCCGATTAAATAATGAGGAATAGCTTCATCCTGTTCTAATATAAGCATAAGGTGTTTTTGCTGGGCTCTGGATTGGTTAAGGTCAACGATATGCGCCAGCTTTTCTCTTAGATCAAATTTTTTCTTAACAAGGGGCGTACCTGTTGCCATTTTGGCCATGTCTAACACTTCATTCAGTAAGGTAGATAACGCATGACCCGATGTCATTAAATCATCGGCATATTCCTTAACAACTTCCTTTTTTTCAGGATTATCGATGTCTTTTTTAATCGCATAGGCACAGCCCGTAATACCCACTAAGGGTGTGCGAAAATCATGGCGCATGTTTTCCAGAAACTCTGTTTTGGCTTTATTAGCTGCTTCTGCTTCTTCTTTAGCTGCACACAACGTTTCTTCCATTTTTTTTCTATCAGTGATATCGATGGAATTTCCAACCGTGCCGATCACTTTACCTTGAGCATTGTATAAAGGCGTTTTGGCCACGAGGAAGGTCTGCATTTTCCCATCTAAAGTGCTCACATGTTCTTCTTTGCCTTTTTGGGTTTTATTTTCTCGCATGACCTTATTATCATTTTCAATCAACAACGCCGCTTGATCCTTCCAGGGTAACTCATAGTCACTTTTTCCGATGATATCATTTTTAGAGGTTAGTCTTAATTGTTCCACCATAGCTTGGTTGCATCCACGATAAATGCCTGCTTTATCTTTCCACCAGTGAATCCCTGCCACTAAATCAAGGAGAGCTTCCAATAATTTTTCCAATTCATTTAAACGCAACAATTCTTTCTTTTGTTTATGGATGATAGTTTTTAACTGCGATATTTTTTTATGCTTGAGCACCATATTTCAATCCTCTAAAATTGTTCCCATGGTATGAGCGAGCACTGACTTTTGAACGTGTAATCTATTGCTTGCGATGTTATAAATAACGGACTGAGAACTACTTGCAACACTATCTTCTACTTCATGATTTCTGTCTACGGGCATGGGGTGAGTGAAAATAGCCTTGTCTGTTTTTTTCATTTTTTCTTGTGTCGTGATCCAATCGGTGTAGGTGATGGCTTTTTTGATTTCACTTTCTTTGTTAAAGCAGCCCTGCTGATAAGCCTGAGGGGATATCCAATTTCGGCTATAGACAACATGAGCGCCTTCATAGCCCTTAACCGGATCATCGATGATTTCAAATTTACTTGAATTTTCTTTGCAGTGAGTTTGAATTAGATGATAGTAATGAGGATCCATATCATAGCCTTCTGGCCTTGCTAAGGTAATATTCATGCCAAAGCGACTGGCTAATAATAAAGAGCCTTGGGGGCTGTTCCAGGATCTGGCTAAAGCGCCCTGTCCCCAGGTGAGTAATAATTTTTTCCCTCTTAAGGCTTTAAAATTGATATTGTCTAATCCATCAGAGAACCATTCTGCCCACCCTAAGATATCGGATAAGGATTGGCAGGGATGGCACATATCATCGGCCATATTGATGACAGGGACATTGGCATATTTCGCATATTCTCTGATCAAGGCATGGCCTTCACCATAATAAGACAGGGCACTTTCCATGATTCTGATACCCATGCCTGCCATGTAGCTGGATGCTACTTTTGCAATATCTTCGATGGTCTCGCCTGCGTTGATCTTAGATTTGAGTCTTGCCATAGAGTGAGGTGCCATGTATTGCGCATGCCCGCCTAATTCGGTTGCGGCAGCAGTAAAGGAAAGATGGGTTCGCACAGAAGGGCTGTAAAATAACATGAGAAAATTTTTATTCTTGAAAAGATGTGCCCATTTAGGGTGAAAGCGATCACGCTTCATTTGAATTGCAGTATTTAAAATTGTGATTAATTCATCCATACTCCAATCTTGTGTACAAATTAAATCTTTACCGTAAAGACCCATTACTTGTCTCCTGACGGCATATAGTTTTCTTTTTGTACAGGGTATGAGTTATACATAAAGTGATTTCCTTGTTATCGGAAGTTCCACCTTAGCCATAGGCAAGCGAATAGAAAGAATTCAGGAAAAGTCATGCCTAGCAGAGGGGAGCCAACGATTAGCCTTTTAAAAGTTAAAAGCAGGATCCAAAGGGATCCTGCCTTAACCCCCTCTGCCTAATTTACCTTTCCTTTTTCTGTGGAAATTAAAATCCTCTGATCAGATATGACCCTACCCAACGCCCACAAAAGCTCATGGACAGCCGAGGGTATGCATGGGGTAAAATCATTTGCCTGTACTTGCTGAATGAAAGCATCAGCAGGTGGCATCTGAGTCAGGGGAGTATGAAAAGAAAAAGGACTTTGTGCCGCAGCACAATAAAGTGATAAAGTAGGGCCAGCCATGAGTAACCTCCTTGCGGTTATTTGTGGTTAGAGCCCCTTTGATGTGTCTAGTATCTTAGGGGTTCCACGCAGCGCGGGTCGTAAACGCCCCGCCTGTGTGTTACTATCGCATGGCTCATTGACCAAAATCAAGCACTTTATTAAGATGCGCTTAAAGACTTTGAGTCCTTAAAAAGCTTATCGGTGGTTCCGGTAAGCTTTGTCTTTTCAAAAAGAGAAAAGCAATTTTAAATAAAGTTGTCCTCCAATAAAGATTGTAATATTGAGTCATCAGATAGAGTCTGGTTACACAGACTTCTGATGAAGATGAGGCAAGATGAATTTTGATGCCTGATTTTATTCGCCTACTATATGAACAACGGTTCGGGACAGATCGTTTGGAGAAATAATCAACATGGTACAACCATTAATAAAGCATCTGTACTCAAAGCTTCCGAAAATTGCAATCAAACTTAATAGCATTTTTATCTTTTTTATTTTAATGATTTATTTGCATTCATCCAATGCAGCACCTGTTGTTTCTATAAAGCTGCAATCGAAAAACCTCCAACCGCAAATAGATAGTCTTGCTAATCTCATAAAAAAGGGTGTAAGAGTTAGCGCAAATATGTTGCCCTTGCCTTATGACTATTTACTGAAACAACCCTTAATGACGATAGGTATAGAAAAATATTATCAGCGTACACCTATCATTCAGACAATTTATACTTCAAGGAATCAACATAACGATACCTATTTTCGGGTTATCATAATGTTCATCGATCGAAATAAGGAGAGAAACAATGCTAAACGTGCACAAGAGACAAAAGAAGAAGTCCCCGTTGAATTAGCTTTTATCACCATTAATTTTGATGAATTATCAGAGCAAATAATTGCTGATATTCTAAACACTAGCATTCCTTTTGGAAAATTGTTGGTTACCCATCATTTGCAGGTATCCACTAGGGATCGTACTTACTTTTCAGTCAACTGTAACAAAGTATTGGCATCCTTTGTGCACTGTAATTTTAATAGTAAATTATATGGTCGCACTAATACGATTGTTAGAACAGACAATAAAAAATGGATTGCACGTGTTGTCGAAATTTTGCCAGTAGCCAAGGTGAATGGAATGATTAAATTACCTTAACTGTCCTGAGTCAGCCATGTTATTCAAGATCTCATTGCATAGATAATTCGTACTCTGAAGCATTCGACTTCAGGTCTTCTTCAGAGCAGAGTTCAGAGCTATTAATAACACCGAAATGAAGACATTAGACTCTTATTTATAGCTGGTTCCCATAATTTTTTATATGTTCAATTATTTCTTCAAATGATTGAAAAATGTTCTTCGGCTTTCAATATGGTTTTTTTTGTCGTGGTTTTTTCCCGATTTCACTTCAAGTGATAAAGCGGGGTGGATTTGAATATCGATGTCTTCACTGAATCGATTGATTATATTAAAACCTTTAGACAAAGAGGTACCGCCTTTTAATTCAAAATCAAATTCTTGTTGTTGTAGGCCCCAGAGTGTGTGCATTGAAACAACAAGAAATAATTCTTTTGCATCGGGTAGCTCGTGTAAAAACATTTTATTTTCCTAAGAGGGATGCAATTAATTTTTGTGTATGTACTTTTCCGTGTTGTCCTGCTAACTGAAGTAGTAGCGTATGATCAAACTCTCCAAGCCGTGCTATAATTTTTGATTCCAGGTTATATGCATTAGCCAAGTTAATTGCAAATATTTTTATTAATAATTTATGTAAATATAACCTACTGATTACGATGAATGGTAAGCTTTGTCTTTTCAATAGGTCTAAAACTGGGCTCTTTGCGATGGGCTGCCATAGCTTTCAGTCATGAAAGCGATTACATTAACTGATGTTATTCATGAAGAAAGCAAAGATCTGGAATTCTCACGGAACTTCCAACGTGAGATGCTAATTAGTCAAATTGCTAAAATGGTTATACAAGCGCGACAAAAAGCAAAATTAACCCAACAAGAATTAGCTGATAAAGCAGGGACTACACAGCCCGTCATAGCAGGGCTTGGAAAGCGGCTCGGATGAGCGTATTCCTTCTTTAGAGCTATACATCTGAAAAATTATAGATAGTCAGCAAAATGGCCGCGAGTTTCTTTTTGAAGCACTTGATATGGTTGCCAAAGGGAAAGTAAAATTGTAACATAAACTTATCCATTGAATGATATAAATAAAGCGTATAAAAAAGTTAAAAATGGCCAAGTCCGCTTCCGTGCAGTTGTCACAATGACATAGCAACTCAGTTAGAAAACTAAATAGGATATTCATCAGATAAGATCAATGCAATATTTGATGACGATGCTACCAGTAAGAGAAATTAGAAAGATGGTAAATAAACGGTTTATAATGGAATGAAAACGATTTTTGGACATGGAGGTTCCTATGAAAAATACCCCTGTAGTACTTCTACTTGGCGTCACCGGTCAGCTCGGAAAATTGATTGCTCAGAAATTGCAAAAAGACAAATCAATCACCCTGCGTGTGTGCGCGAGAGATGACAATAAGGTTGTCCGCGGCTGCGCTCAGAGTATGAACAAGCAGTAAAGTTGGATCTTGATGATCCGAGTACCTTCGAATCAGCACTCAAAGGGGTCGACCGCGTATTTCTCCTGACAAGCTACACCTTTGCTATGGTGACGCAGAGCAAGGTATTTGTTGACGCGGCTCGCAAGGCGAATATCAAACATCTGGTTCATTTGGGCGTGTTCACTCCAGAGTGGGATTGCTCAGATCCCCACTTTGCTTGGCACCAGATGATCGAAGTCTATATTAAGCACTCTGGGGTGCCTTGGACATTCTTGCATCCCAATGTGTTTATGCAGAACCTCACAGGTTTATTTTCGCTGGTAAAAGACGGTAAGGTTCGCTGGTGGTGTGGCGACAAGCCATGTGGTTGGGCAGCACTCGAAGATGTTGCCGATGCTGCTGCAAAGATACTAACCGAAGGCGAAAAAAAACATGCCTCAAAAAACTATTGGTTTTCTACAGAATGTCTTACGCTCACTGAGGTTGCGCGCATTCTGAGTGATGTCACGGGGAAGCGCATCCAAGCCGAACCTCGACAACCTGGGCAAGTCTTCGAAGATTTTGGGATGGATGAACAACATGCTGATCCCTATTTTTTTGGTGTCAAAGAATTCTGCCAGCAGGTAGTTGACGGCCGCATGTCTTACATTGGTAGTGTTCGCGATGACATGAAACTTTTGTTAGACCGCCCGGGTATGACGCTGCGAGAGTGGGCCACACTGCACAAAGCGGAAGTGATCGACGCAGCAATTGGCAAGCGAGCAGCGGAAACCGTTAATTGATCCTTTAAGTTCTGCTATACTGCACCTCGTCAAAATCTGAGCTTTTACTCTGTTAACTTTTTCAAATATCATAGTATGACTATCGTTTACCACAATTTGGAACGTGAAATGATCGAGATTAAGTTTCCTGATACAGCAGTACAAAAGCTGAGAGAATTACGGTAGCACCCACATCCAGTTATTCGTAATAGAGCATATGCATTGATTTTGAAAAGTGAAAAAGTTCCACATCATATAATATCAAGGATTATTGGGGTTGATGACCTCATCATCACTATGAATAATTGGCGAGCCAATAGGAATGAATTGAATGAAAAAATTCCTGGAGAAATTTGGGAAAATGTTTTCAAATTATCAAAAAAATTTTCGGAATCAACAGTATGCGCAGCATTGGGTATAACAAAAACTCAATACTGCCGGAAAAATGAGCAACTTAATATAATTTAAATTTAGCAATTTCTTTAAGATTCATGGTTCGGAACAAAAGGCCGTTAAAGATATCATGGTATTTTTACAATCTCATGGAGTAGGTACGGCACGATCTGTGCGGATTTATAAAACTTATGGCAATCAAGCTATTGAGAAAGTACGGGAAAATCTCTATCGTTTGGCATTAGATATTCATGGCATTGGCTTTAAAACGGCAGATAGCCTGGCCGAACACGGTTAGGAGTAGCGAAAGACGCCTGTATACGTGCACAAGCGGGCGTTCGCCATGTACTGCAAAGCTTGTGCGACGAGGGTAATTGTGCCGTTGAGTAACATTGAGGAGGCTATTGCGCATGAAATACAAGAAGAGAACTAACCTTGATACAAGGAAACAGGATAAATACAAACTTGGCTATTGATGGTATCCGCCATCACATTGATTGGCGCAGGAATATCTAATTAACCCAGCCGAAGTGCCACGAACTCGATGAAATTAAAGATCACGCACGTTCCGTAACACTGGGCCATCATGATATTATATTTTGTATTGAATTTTTGCAAAAAGGTCATTTTGACCTTGTTCAATCCATGCAATAAGATCCTTTTCAGGATGACTAATCAATCCAGATAAAAATGAGGGGCACTTTACTTCAATTTGTCTCACAACTTCTAGTATGGGTTTTTGGGGGGCACGAGTTAGCATTGAGATCATATCAGACAAAGCATTGATTTTCTGAGTATATGATTCATGCGTATTTTGATAATAGCTTGATAAAAACCAGCTTGTTTGAAGACTTTTCTGAGTATCACTTCTTTCCTGAGATAATTTATTTTTTAATTCATTCGTTTTTTGTGTAGCCAAGGCCACAAATTTGGATACAGGATCTTGTTCTAGTTTATCTAAAATTAAATTGATACATAGCTCTTCGTTTGATTTGGGGTTTTTATTGCTTAAAGCCCAGGAGGCTAGAGAGTGATTAGAAAATGTATCATATTTAATAACATCAGTACCTGATTTAATTGCCGATTGTATAAAATTATATACTTCCGGTTTCTCATTTCTAGAAAGTAGATACATCAAAGCATCTCCATTACATCCTATGTGGTAATTATTGATCAAGTAATTGGCAACTTGTAACTGGCCGGATTTAATAGACTGTTGAAGAGCCTGCTTGATGACTTCAGGTTGTGGTATCAGATCTTTAATATCAAGAAAATATTGCACAACTTCCAGTTTTCCATGTGATGCTGCTGCCAGAATGGGATGTTGCGGACAAGCATGAATATCTGCATCATGTTTAATTAATAATTGAATGATTTCAATGTCACCTTTCTCTGATGCAATACCTACAAGAGTATCTCCTCGTGACATTTCTATCACGTCAGGATTGGCACCTTGATCTAGTAAAAAATCAACCAACTGAATATTTCTCGATTTTACTGCTTCCAAAAGCAAAGTGTGGCCGTATTGATCCTTATCATTAATATTGTCTCCATTTTTTTGATATTCTTTAAAAAGAATCTTAGAAATTTCAAACGCGCCACGCGAAACCGCCCTAAACAAGGGTAACGATCCGCCCATGGTAGGTTGAAGAGTGTCTCCACCATATTGAATCAATAATTTTACAGCCTCTAAATGCCCACCATCTATAGCAACTTGCAAGGGAGTAGTATCATATTTTTGGTTTGCTTTATTGGGATCCGCCCCTGATTCAAGCAAGGCTTTTATTAAATCAGTACGGCCTTCCTGACAACAATAAATAAGGGGTGTGTAACCCAAATTAGGTTCAGAGTCATTAATAGTTGATAAAATGGAACCTTTTTTTAACAATCTAAATACAACTTCTGGATGATAAGTAACGCAATTTAAGAAAAGCAAATTGTTTTTATCATTTGAAATACGTTGCAAGTATTGATCGTCGCTCGAAATAAAGTTTTCAATTAAATCGACTGATCCAGGATATTTTCCTGTCATGGTTTGCTTGTTCCGAAAAAAATCCATACTGAGTTCAAGGTGTAATGGGATATTTGATTCTAGCTTGGATATATCATATTTAACGCTTCTGTAGACTAACCACGCATAAAGGTCCTCAGGAATATCTAACACAATTTCGCAGCCACCTTCAAAATCAGGATCATAAAAACAATATTTATTTTCTTCCATATATAAACCCATTGCGTGAGAAGGCGTACGCAGAAGGACCATTCGGGGAGCATGCAAGCATTGTTTAAAAGTATTTAAAAATTCTTCTTCTTTAAAAAAAGAGGCGATGCCGAATTCATGGATAACGGGCGATTCATCATCTTGTCTTATCGTTTCTATTTTTTTATCAAGCTCACCTTGATTAAAGCTAGCACCAAAATGTGCTGGACCATGAAACCAACGAACAAAGTTAGTCAATTTCATGAACTCCATCTCAAGTGCCGGGTCTAATTCATTTTTTTTGTTCCACTTGACCTGACTTATTTTGGACAGACGACTAAAAAACTCTTTACCTCGATTGTTATCTTTTGAGTAAAGATAATAACTTGACAGACCCTCGCAAAGCCCCCTTCTTTCCGCTTTTGATAAACTTTTATCTTGATTTCTTTTTTCCTCTGTCGGCAAATTTGATTTTATATATTTATCGATATTAGGTAAAAGGTCATACTGATTGAATTTAATTTTCTGGGTTGCAAGTTGTTGATCAACTTTTAATTTCAATTGTTTGATTCTGTCAATTAAGTATTCGCGAGATGAAATCATAAATTTACCTTGATATAAATTAACCATAGAGATTTATCCTAATCAAATTATAGGCCTATATGTGTTGTTTATCCTTTTGTTTAAATATTACTCTAGGGCCAAATTGAAGAATCTAGCGGAAGTGTTTTTGCTGATTTAGGTTTGACACATCCTGAAGAATGCTTGGTAAAAGCAGACCTTGCTATTCAGATCAACAAATTGATTAAAAAAAGAAAGTTAAACCAAACTGATGCGGCGAAACTATTGGGGCTCGATCAACCAAAAATTTCTGCTTTAAATCGCGGTCGTTTATCAGGATTTTCTGTTGAACGGCTTTTTAAGTTACTTTCTATATTAGATCAAGATATTGAAATTGTGATTAAACCTCATCACGGTCGTGAGGGACATTCCGTTCCGCATATTCATGTTAGATATGCGCTAGCATAATTTTTAATATTTAATTCAGCGGTCTAATTTATCACACATTTTAGCTCTTCATTGATGGGCTCACGTATCTTAAATTTTCTTTGTAGCTCTGCTAGGGGGAGTTGTTCTAACTTTTCTATAATCTTATCTGCAACGTCTTTAACAAACAGTGGTTTAATTTCTTCGAGCGCAGATTTTGCAAGCTCGACAATGTTCAGTGCGCAAAATAATTTGGAATACTGCTTACAGTCACATTTGGATGCGATACTTTGTATAAGCGTTTCATCTTCATTGATAGTTATCTTTTTCTCCATCTCTCCTGACGAAGGGAATTTTTCAGAAAGATTGATTAAAGCAATTGCTAGTGATATTGAGCGTTTAAAGTCTATTTTGCCTATTTTTATTTCTTTTAACACTCCTGTCTGATCGATAAAATATGCATAATGAATTTCATTTTGCATTTTCTTTAATACAATAGTTTTTTCCGGAATTTCTTTTATCTCCGCATCTTCTGACACGAGAAGGAGTGCGTGAATCCCTCCTAGAATATTCACATATTCTATTGGCAATAATCCAACTGATATGATCGACGTCACTCTGTCAAATAGATAATCAATTTTTTGTTCTATGAATTCTCTCTCAAGGTTGCCATCTGAATTCAAAAAATCATATTTTGTTTCCTTAGACTCAGCATGTTTGGAGGAAAAATCATAGAAGCAAAAACGAACTTTTTGTTTACGCTCGGTAAAAAGAGCCAGAGCAGTACGATCATGAGCAGGTGTTTCAGGGGAATCAACAATGGCCAAATTGAATGTATCAGTATCAAACTTAAGACTTTCACTATAATAGATCACTAAGTCTTCTTGGAATCCTTGGAGTACTTTCTGCCAATGCGCGAAGCTTTGTAGATTAGATAGGTTTCCAAAAAGAAGGGAAGTACCATAATATTGATTACTATTTTTACTGTCTCTTACTTGTTGGCCCCGGGTTGCCAATAAGGCAAAAGTGGGCATTTTAAGAACCTTAGCTGGATAGCCATCAAAACATAATGTGGCTTCTGCATAGGATTGAGTACATAAACCTAGCTGCCGTAATTTTTGAGAAGCAGCTACTTCCTCTCGTATGAGACGTTCCCACGTCGGTATATTAATGGGATTACTCTGTATATTGAGAAGGCCAACTGCATACCCATTACCGAGATCATAAACGAGTTTAGAGCCTCCTTTGCCTAAGATCGTTGTGAGTTGGATGGGACTATTCTCATATGTAATGGTAATTTCTTTGGTTTGAGGATCGTAGCTGGAAAATTTTTCATAAGCTTTTTCAGCAGCCACTATATGCTCAACAGAGTTTTCTGTAGGGGAAGAATTTTGAGTAGTACTAAATGAAGGGGAATAATAAGCTTCTTTTCGCTGCATAGGACACCTCTATGAAATCAGCTTTCCGAATTTATCTAAAGCATGTTTTAGAAAGCCGATATAGTTATTTTAAATACGATCAATTTTGGAATTGTTGAGCGCCAATTTTGTGCTCTCTCTAATTTATCATTTACTCAATTTGACATTTTCACTGATTGCTGCGTTGGTTACCTCAGCCCAATTGAATAAACCTGGTTTTTCATTGTAACCTATTATTTGAGTTCTTCCTGATGCATCTTTTACAGCATTTACCATCAATTTATAATCATTTGCATCATCATCACAAATGATAGTTTTTATAGCTTTTGGTTTTTCTCCTTTTAAAAGAGTAACGGTCGTTCCTTTATCATTTGTTAGTTCTTTTACACCCTTGATCGTAAGCTTAGCTAATTTTTCCTGACTTAAACCTGCAAGCTCTAAAACTGCTTGTATATATTCTTTGCGATTCCTGCTAATAATGTTGATATCACCACTTTGACTTAATGTCGACTCTATAAATTCTAACACCCCTGGTGCCAGTCCTGCCTCCTTTGGCATGGACTTATCCATTGCTGCATTTTTTAATAACCCTACCAAATTAGGTTTGAATTTGGCTAGATTATAATCTTGATTAGGGTTTTCCTGTAAAGCTTTATAAAAGTCGGAAAATACTAAGGAACTTCCAGGTAAACTTGTAAGAGTTCCATCAAAATCTAGATAAGCGATTATCGGTACTTCTAGAGGTTGTTGGCTTACTTTATTGGTATCATCATTAAAATTACCAATAAATGAATACCTGTTAACAGTATTATTATCAATCGTTGTAGATATTCCCGTAATTAAATCTTTTTCACTTTCACTTTTCATACTTCACCTGTCTCAAGCTATAGGATTTCGATTTTATTTTCTACCGAAATCTAATTTCTAACATTCTACCGCTCTTTGTAAATTTTAAAAAATACACATGATTGAGCTTTAGAGCTTTAAAGATTATTATAAATTTTAAAGATTAAGGAAATATGAGACTTGGTATATTAAAGGTTCTCAATTTAAAAATAAGGTTTGGAGATATCTGGAAGTATCTGGAATAATTTAAAAGAGCTTTTCTTCCTAACAATCGACATTTTTTATATGGTTCATGGGGGTTGGAAAGCACAGTTTTGGCAATGTTCTTGCTATAGTCTATGAAATTTAGGATTAAATTTAGCGTGAGGTACCTTTTTCATGCATCACACGATATCTGCAACGTCCACTGTATCGACTGAACGTTTGTCGGGTTCAGTAGAGCGTGTTACTTTTCATAGTGAGGAAACCGGCTTCTGTGTGTTACGCGCCAAGGTGAAAGGACATCGTGATTTGGTCACCGTGATTGGAAGTGTTGCGTGTATTACAGCTGGCGAATACATCGAGTGTCAAGGAAGTTGGGTTAATGATAAACAACACGGTTTACAGTTTAAAGCACAACACCTCAACGTGGTGGCACCTACTACCTTGGAAGGCATTGAAAAGTACTTGGGATCAGGCATGATTAAAGGGATCGGCCCCCACTTTGCTAAAAAGCTAGTGCGGGCATTTGGTGAAACTGTATTTGATGTGATAGAGGCAACACCTGATCGACTAACAGAATTGGAAGGCATTGGTGCAAAACGCAAAGCCCTTGTGGTTTCTGCCTGGGCGGAACAAAAGGCCGTTAAAGATATCATGGTATTTTTACAATCTCATGGAGTAGGTACGGCACGATCTGTGCGGATTTATAAAACCTATGGCAATCAAGCCATTGAGAAAGTACGGGAAAATCCCTATCGTTTGGCATTAGATATTCATGGCATTGGCTTTAAAACGGCAGATAGCCTGGCCGAACGGTTAGGAATAGCGAAAGATGCCAGTATACGTGCACAAGCGGGCGTTCGCCATGTACTGCAAAGCTTGTGCGATGAGGGTCATTGTGCCGTTGAGTACCAACAATTACTCAACGCCACTCATGGGTTATTAGATATTCCTGCCCCAATCATTGAGGAGGCTATTGCGCATGAAATAAAGCAAGAGAACGTGATGGCGGATACCATCAATAGCCAAGTTTGTATTTATCCTGTTTCCTTGTATCAAGCCGAAGTAAAATCTGCCTCGCATTTAAAGCGGCTTCTTCATGGTGAACTACCATGGGGTCATATCGATTATGAAAAGGCTATTCCGTGGATTGAGGAAAAAACAAGCTTGAGCTTATCGGACTCACAGAAACAAGCAATTGCCTCAGTACTTCAGCATAAAGTATCGATTATCACAGGTGGTCCAGGTGTCGGTAAGACGATGATTGTGAACAGCTTATTAAAGATATACCATGCAAAACGTTTGTCTGTGGCATTATGCGCACCCACAGGTCGTGCAGCCAAGCGCCTGACAGAAACCACGGGATTAACAGCAAAAACGATTCATCGACTATTGGATTTTGAGCCAAAGACCTATAGTTTTAAACATAATCAAGATAATCCACTGGCGATCGATATTCTCATCATCGATGAGTGCTCAATGATTGATATTCTGCTGTTAAATAATTTACTCAAAGCAATCCCAACCCATGCCGCTGTGATATTTGTGGGCGACATTGATCAGTTACCGTCAGTGGGATCGGGGGCAGTCTTATCCGATCTCATCCAATCTGGCGTTATCAGCACGGTACGGCTGACCGAGATTTTCCGCCAAGCCGCCAGTTCTCAGATTATTACAAATGCGCACCGCGTGAACCAAGGTCATATGCCATTACCCAATGCGGGTAAGACCAGTGATTTCTTTACTCTCTACGCAGAGACACCGGAAAAGATTCACACTGAACTCCTGCAACTTGTTGCCGAACGTTTGCCACAGCACTATGCGTGCGATCCGGTACGGGATATTCAAGTGCTAACTCCCATGAACCGTGGTGGCTTAGGTAGCCGAGGACTCAATGTTGATTTGCAAAAAAGTTTAAATGGCGATGCTGAGCCAAAAATCAATCGTTTTGGCTCAACCTACGCGCCTGGTGATAAAATCATTCAAATGATCAACAATTATGATAAAGAGGTATTTAATGGTGACATAGGCTTTATTGGTAGCATTGATCTGGAAGAAGGTACCGTCAACATCCAGTTTGATCAACGGATGGTTAACTATGATCTCCACGAACTCGATGAAATTAATTTAGCTTATGCCATTAGTATCCATAAAAGCCAAGGCTCAGAGTTTCCCATTGTGGTCATGCCGATGGTCATGCAGCACTACATGTTGTTAGCGCGGAATTTATTATACACAGGTATTACCCGTGGCAAAAAGCTCGTGATACTCCTTGGGCAGAAAAAGGCTGTGGGTATGGCGGTAAGCAATAATAAAGAAGCCAATCGACTCACTAAATTAGCGCAACGGCTTCAATAAGATTTGAAGGAAAGAATTCTTGAAAAATCTGGCAACCTGATTAAAAATGCCAAACAATAGAAAGCAAAAATAGGTTTCTGAAATACAATATTGTTGGAGGTGCTTGGTTATGGAATTGGACTTAAGACAAGATATTATTCTTAATAAAAATCGTTATAGATTGTATAGGGAACATAAATATATATTTTATGTTTTCAGTGAGCTTTTGAGACTAGCATCTACTTTAGACTTAAGTATTACAGAATCATTAGTAAAGTTTAAAAACGAGTTAAAAAAATTGGAGCTATTATTACAATCTCACGCTGAGTATGAAGAGGGTAGGATTCATTTAATTTTAAAGAATAAGAATTCTGCGTTATTTAATGAAGCCGAACATCAGCATCAAGATCAAAAGCTCTATTTTGAAAAGATTAAAGAAAAAATTAACTTAATTGATGAGGCAAAAGAAAATGAACCTCATTTTTTGAGTTATGAGATATATCTTGATCTAAGGAATTTTTTTAGCGAGAACCTAAATCATTTCGATTATGAAGAACGAATAATAATGCCTGAATTACAGCGTTTATTAAGCGATGATGAAATACGAGAAATTGATCAAATCAGTTATAGGCAAATGTTACCTGAACAAATGGTTGATATGATGGAAGTGTTATTTCCACACATGAATTGTGAGGATAGATTCACCTTTTTAAATGATATAAAAGATTGTGAGCCAAAAAAATTTGAACTTGCTTGGAATGGAATAGATTCGCTCTTCGATGAAAATGAAAAAAATAATCTGATGAAATTATTAAAATATTAATGAATTAAGCACGAAGCTAAGGGATATGGAAGCCCCTGTTAACGAAAGCGCGCAAGGCGTACCTTTAAAAAAAGTGAAATTGTCCATATTTGACAATAAATGGTTTGTGCTATAATAATTAAAATTGTCCATATTTGGCAAACAGCAAGAGAGTAACATGACTAAGGGCTGCTATAAAAATAGTCTGAAATTTAAGGTATTAAATCGTATCCAGCAGATGTCTGGAAATGTAGTTTTGCGTGAAGATATTGAAGACATGGGTAGCCCACGTCAAATTAGCCGATGTTTTAAGGATCTTATAGAAATGGGTGAGTTAATTAAGATTGGGTATGGTATCTATGCTAAATCTTACTTATCAGAATATATCAATAAACCAGTAATTAAAGGCGGCTTTGGTCAAGTCTGCAAAGAAGCGTTAACAAAATTAGGCGTTGCATGGCAGCCTGGTAGCGCTGAACAAGCATACAACGCTGGTTTATCGCCCCAAATTCCTGTACGCACTATTGTGAAGTTAAAAAGCCGTTTTAGAGGTCATCTGAATTATGGTAACAAAAAATTGATTGTAGAAAAGGGAATAAATGCTAGATGATCAGTTACTTAAATTAATTACGACTACTGGCGAAATTTTAGACCTGGAAGATTCTGTAATTGAAAAAGATTACTTTGTTACCCAAGTTATTCATATCAAAAATTTATTGAAGAAATGGTGTATGACAATATCCCTACATTAGAATATGAAACCGCCATAAATGTCTTGGAACATATTAGCATGGGTGTAATCAATTCTCTATCTCAATAATTTATTAGATGGGTTATGATTTTTTTACAAAGGACCTGTCAAACAATAACTTCCATTTCTTTGATAAATAATTTAAATTTCCTTAATGAACGGAATAACGAAACTCAAGAAGAAATTATCAGGAATATTGGGTAGCAAGTCCGAGTAAGTTGTGACAAGCTCAGAGACAGCATGATACAAATCAATATCTAAACTTTCTTTTACAATATTATCTTGTAGAAGATTTAATACAAATGGGAGATATTCTTCCTCTTTGTCAAATGGTCGTATTTGTAGATTCCCCTCAAAAAATCCGCCATGTGAAAATTTAATTTTTCGTAGTTCGCTAAGATATTTACCTGCGTCATAAGCACATTCAGTAATTGCCGCTTTATTTTTGGTTAAGATAATCTCACGCATAAGCTTTCCTTCTACCCATTCCATAATGGCATAGGCGTAGTGATAAATAGAGCATCGATCATCAGCATAGAGATGGACCGGTACAGGTATTTTATCTGAGATAAGCTTATGAATAGATACTTCTCGTTGTAAAGCCAATTTTTCTCGCATATAAATACGGATAACGACAGGTGGTCTTCCATTTTTAAATGTCACTTTATAATTTGTATTTGCACACCCTTCAGACAATAAAAATAATCGATCAATACCCTCTTTGGTACATGGTGAGAGCAGATTAGTAGCAGTATGAATATCTAAATCAACATGGGCCTTAAATCGTTCCCAATGAACTTTAAGAATAGGCTCATCCATGTTGCTCTGTCGCACCAACAGGAATAAGTAGATTATTTGTTTGCAAAATGCTGGATATTTGTTCTGTTGTATAATTTGTATAATCGGAATAATGCATAAAAATCTTTACCTTCATTTGGTGTTATACTATGATTATTTTGCATATAGCCGCCAGAAAAGTCCTGTTCCTATGATTGATAGACGAGTGACTAGATTGCAAGATGCAATCCTAAACGACAGGACGTTGCGTTTGGAACGAGGAGTCAATCATAGGAACAGGACTTTTCTCAGGACTTTTCTGGCAAGCTATAATATAGCGGGTATTTTTAAAACATTAAAAGGGATTTATTATGAAAAAACTACTACTCTTCCTGTTAGGCATTTTCACATTATTGATAGCTAATTCTTGGCCTGCCTATGCTGATACCATATCTGATACACCCTTGCGAATAGGTCTGAATCCATTTATTGGCACAGGGCTTTTTTATATAGCTAAAGATAAGGGATTTTTTGATGCTGAAAAAGTAAATGTAAAGTTAGTGAAATACAATAAGAATGCTGCTGTTGTACAACTTTTCAAGAGCGGACATGTCGATGTGACACCCTCTACTCCTGAAACAGTAGTAGTACTAAGTGATGCGGGTGTAAAAGTAAAAGTGGTAGGAATGCTGGATTCTAGTAAAGGCGCTGATGGAATCATCGCCACCAAGGAAATTACTGAGGTCTCTGATTTAAAAGGGAAAAAAGTTGCATTCGAAAAAGGATCTTCATCGCATCTTTTATTATCTTACTTTCTGCATCAAAAAGGATTGACCACAAAAGATTTAATTGTTGAAAATCTATCTGCGACTGATGCTGGCGCTGCATTTGTTGCGGGTAAGGTTGATGCGGCAGTAACTTGGGAACCATGGCTGAGTAAGGCAAAGAAAAGAGCTGGTGGGCATTTGCTTATAGATTCAAATTCTCTTGTTTTTCCTGATTTATATATGATTCGTGCTGCAGTTGTTCAACAGCGTCCCGATGATGTTAAAGCAATGTTACGTGCATTATTTATGGCAAGAAAATTTGTTAGCGAACATCCAGATGAATCAGCGAAAATTATCGCTAAAAATTTAGGTATTACAAAATCAGAAGCTGCTGCTGAAATGAAATTAGTAGAATGGTCGGACTATTCTCAAAATATGAAATTTTTCAATTCAACACCGAGTCAAGCACAGAAACTGTTGCAAGAAACCTCAGACCTTTGGTTACAACTTGGATTGATCAAGCATGGAATCCAAGCTGGTAATATTGTAGATCCAGCACTATTAAAAAATTTAGAATGATGATAAGGAAAATTGCTCGGTTCCATTAATATTTCAGCGTTAGGACTGCTTATCATTTTGCTGCTTTGAGCAGTCCTTAAGTATGGACATTTTGTTGAACGTTTTTTTTGCCATCTCCTACTGATGTGCTATTTTCAGTTATCAATTGTATCCAAAAATTCGAAGTTATCCGGAGCACGTTCCTAACATTCCATGAGGTTTTTCTAATAATACCTCAATCTCGTCACAAATATGTCTAAATAGTTTTTCGCCAACCTCTTTACTTGCTTTTTGTGTATTAGCTAGCACACCTCGATTAGATATTGAGGATGAATCAATTGGATGCAAATAAACTCCAGCAAGAGGCGGCGCTGCATGCTCTAACCGAATATCATTAACTAATTGGGGTTTAATATACATCATAAGTGATGTTTCAACAGTGCTCGCGTGTTCCGCATGCCATCCTGGGAATTGTTTTCCGAATAAATGATCAATCATACCCTGACCAATGATGCTCCACCAACTTAAACTGATAAGTGAAGTATTGCAAAGGTAGCCATTTTCGCGACAAACTTCAAATGCTTCAAACAGAAATGGCTCATTTTCATAATGACCATTAAGAACAATCATTTTTTTTGCACCAGCATCTGCAAATGCTTTTATGATATCGACAAAATAATCGATTAATACACTTCCCCGAACAAAAATCGTTCCAGGAAAAGAAGGCCCACCACCACTATGTGGTTGCGAACGAGCACCATAAATAATTCCAGGTGCTGTTATTCCCTTACCACGGATTGATAATTCAGTCGCTATTGCGGTCGCTATATCAATGTCTACTGATAATGGTAGGTGAGGACCATGTTGCTCTATCGCACCAACAGGAATAAGTAGATTATTTGTTTGCAAAATGCTGGATATTTGTTCTGTTGTATAATCGGAATAATGCATGAAAATCTTTCCCTTCATGTAGTGTTGCTAATACTATGGTTATTTTGCATAATATAGCAATATTTTTAAAGCATTAAATGAGATTTATTATGAAAAAACTACTACTCTTCCTGTTAAGCATTTTTACATTATTGATAGCTAGTTCTTGGCCCGCCTATGCTGGTAGTAAATATCAACGAACCATATCTGATACTCCATTGCGAATAGGCCTGAATCCATGGATTGGCACAGGGCTTTTTTATATAGCTAAAGATAAGGGATTTTTTGATGCTGAAAAAGTAAATGTTGAGTTAGTAAAATACGATGATGGTGCTGTTGGTAAACAACTTTTAAATAGCGGACATATTGATATGTTAGCCACTACTCCTGAAACAGTAGTAGTACTAAGTGATGCGGGTGTAAAAGTAAAAGTGGTAGGTATACTGGATTCTAGTAAAGGCGCTGATGGAATCATCGCCACCCAGGAAATTACTAAGCTCTCTGATTTAAAAGGGAAAAAAGTTGCATTCGAAGTAGGATCTTCATCGCATCTTTTATTATCTTACTTTCTGCATCAAAAAGGATTGACCACAAAAGATTTAATTGTTGAAAATCTATCTGCGCCTGATGCTGGCGCTGCATTTGTTACGGGTAAAGTTGATGCGGCGGTAACTTGGGAACCATGGCTGAGTAAGGGAAAGGAAAGAGCTGGTGGGCATTTGCTTATAGATTCAAAATCTCTAAATATTTTTCCTGATTTTTATATTATTCGTGCTGCAGTTGTCCAACAGCGTCCCAATGATATTAAAGCAATGTTACGTGCACTATTTATTGCAAGAAAATTTGTTAGCGAACATCCAGATGAAGCAGTGAAAATTATCGCTAAAAATTTAAGTGTTACAAAACCAGAAGCTGCTGCTGAAATTAAATTACTAGAATGGTTGGACTATTCTCAAAATATGGAATTTTTCAATTCAACACCTAGTCAAGCACAGAAACTGTTGCAAGAGACCGCAGACCTTTGGTTACGACTTGGATTGATCAAGCATAAAATCCAAGCCGGTAATATTGTTGATCCAGCACTATTAAAAAATTTAGAATGATAATAAGGAAAATTGCCCGGTTCCATTATTTTATCTTATCAGCACTAGGACTGCTTATCATTTTGCTGCTTTGGGCAGTCCTTACTTATGGACATTTTGTTGAACGCTTTTTTTTGCCATCCCCTATTGATGTGCTATTTTCAATTATCAATTTATTCCAATCTGGTGTTTTATTAACGGATATTGTCGCTAGTTTTTCTCGTATTTTACTTGGCATGCTATTATCATTTGCTATTGCATTTCCTTGTGGTATTGCGCTTGGAATGTCTAGAAAATTTGAAGCTGCAGTTGAGCCTGCCATTGCTTTCATACGTTATATTCCTCCATCTGCATTTATTCCACTTGCTATTATTTGGTTTGGAATAGGAGAGTCAGAGAAGATAGTGATTCTATTCTTAGGCATTGCTCCATATTTGACACTATTAATAGCAGATATGGTTGCAAATACTCGTTCTGAATTAGTGGATGTTGCTTTAACATTAGGAGCATCAAAATATCAAACTATTACAAAAGTAGTTATTCCGAGCGCGATGCCCGGGAATATGGGATGCACTGAGAATTATGTCTGGTGCGGCATGGACATATGTCATCATCGCTGAAATTGTCGGTGCATCTTCAGGTCTTGGGCATTTGATGATTGAATCTCAGCGATTCCTGCGCACTGATGTGATCTATGCATCAATTGTAATTATTGGATTATTAGGTCTAGGGACAGATTACTTTTTTAAATTGACCTATAAATTATTTTTCCCATGGACAGCTAAGTCACATGCTTGAAATAATAAACCTTGGTAAATTCTATAAGCATAAAGAATACACTGTTAATGCTGTTCAAAATTTAAATCTAACCATTAAAGATAGAGAGTTTATTCCTGAATTCACCCCTAGTTTTATCCAGCAGGTTTCTTGTTTCTAGTTAGTTTTCCTAAAATTCCTTTATTTATGCTGTTAAATGTAATTTTTAACTATATCAAAATAGTTGACTTTTTCTCATTCTGCTGGATAATTTATACAGCAGGATAAGAGGATTTATTAAGGATTTTATTTGTCATACATTAAAAAAATTAGAAAGAACGGAAAAATTTACCTGGCTGAAGTTGAAAGCCAATGGATAAATGGAAAATCAGTTCAAAAACATATTAGGTACATCGGAACGGAAGTAGACGGTGAAACAAAACTTGCGGCATCGATTTCAGACATTGAAATTGAAGACGTAAAAGTTTTTGGTCCACTTATTGTACTGCATCATATCGCCCAAGAAATTGGACTCCCTAGTTTGCTGGGAGAATATTCTCCTAAATTTTAAGTTTAGTTTACGCGCATTGCTTAAATTATCAAAGTATTAATCGCATGTCATCATGGTTCAAACGGACAGACCTGCCAATGTTGCTTGAGATTGAAAATATTACGGAAAAAACACTATTAAATGCACTTGATTCACTTGAAAAAATCGATACAGAAAATCTGCAGCTTAGAATATTTAACACGTTGAACAAAAAATTTCATGTTGCTAAAAAAGGGTTGGTATACGATGTTACGTAATACTTATCTGTACGGCAAGAAATGTCCACTTGCTAAAATGGGGCATGACAAAGAAGGAGTGAAAGGAAGACCACTTATTCAAATTGCTCTTGCGGTGACACAAGATAAAGGTTTGCCGCTGTTTCATAAAGTGTTTGATGGCAATATTCATGATGCCAGAACGTTGCAAGATATTGCAACTTCAATGAAGCAATACAAAATAAAGTCGGGATTGATTATTTACGACAGAGGCATTACTTCTGCTGAAAATATAGAGGTTTTTCATGATTTACATTGGGATACTTTATGTGGTGTCCCCATACGAGACAAACTAAAAGAAAAACTTCGTCCGATCATAAAGAAAAAATTTACTAGCATTGATAATTGGGTTCAGTGTAATAAAACAGTTTTCTATGTAAAAACAATTCCGTATAAATTGGGTTCTGTTAAAGGAACACTGGCAATCTGTTTTAACAAAAAAAAAGGAAGGTGATCTTCGAGAATCTCGACACTGTGAAATTAAACAAGCAGAGAAACTGTTAGCGCAAGGCAAAAAAATAAAACATGGTCTTGAAGTTTATTTTGATAAAAAAGGGAAAATAATTAATAGTGTCATTGAGGAAAACGAACAATTTGACGGTTATTCATGTTTATTTACAACGAAAAATATTTCAAAGGAAGAAATGATTAGATTATATTTTGATAAGGATGTTGTTGAAAAAGCATTTCGCTGCATCAAAGGAATTACACAATTACGACCAATCAGACATTGGTTATATAATCGTGTCATAGCGCATGTTATGATTTGTTATTTGTCTTATACATTATTAATTGTTTTGAAAGAGAATTTAAAAAAATTAAACTTATCTCCAGTATAGAAAGCATTGCAACATTTGGATACAATGTATAAGGTTTACATGAGAGATAAAAAGAAAAAATTTAAAATATCACGCATTGTTACATTAAATAAAACGCAAAAGGATATTTTACGCGCCGTTGATAAGAAATTATTAAATCCTGCTGGATAAAACTAGGGGCGAATTCAGTTTATTGCTTTAGTTGGACCCAGTGGTTGTGGGAAAACTACATTGTTAAAACTTATTGCCGGTCTCATTCCTCCATCAGACGGTGAAATCATATTAGATGGACAGAAGGTTTTAGGACCATCGAGAGAGCGAGGAGTTGTATTTCAACACCTTTCTTTTATCCCTGGCTTACAGTAGAGAAAAATATTTCTTTTGGGCTCGATCTTCAACATCTAAACAAACATGACAAAGCAAATATTGTTTCTCATTATCTTAAGGTGACTCATCTAAAAAAATATGCAAAATTTTATCCGAATAATCTTTCTGGAGGCATGCAGCAGCGTGTTGCAATTGCACGGGCACTTGCAAATGATCCTAAAATATTATTAATGGATGAACCTTTTGGATCTCTCGATCCGCAAATTCGTGGACAACTGCACGATTTCGTTACTAATATTTATGAAAAGGAACATAAAACAATTATATTTATCACGCACGATGTAACTGAAGCAATATTACTTGCAGATACTGTATATGTAATGAGTGCTAAGCCAATGAAAATACATTCAACTTTTTACATTCCATTTGCACGACCTCGTCATCATAGTTTGAAATATACAAATGAATTTTTTGAGCTTGAAAAAACAATCGCTAGTTGCCTTGGAAGATGAACCCTGAAATAATGTGTATTATGTGTATAACTTTATTAATTAGAATGGATAGTAAAGAAATTATAAAGTTGCTAGAGAAGATGGTTGGTATAAACATGCCCAGAAGAATAGTCATTGCCAATTCAAGCATAATTTTAAAAAAGGAAAAGTAACCGTTCCCTATCCAAGAAAAAACCTGCCTGCTGGAACAGTAAAAAGCATCTTGAGGCAAGCAGGGATCAAGTAAAGAGGTGAGTAAATATGCAATATCCTATTTTCATCCATAAAGATCCAGATAGTGAATATGGTGTGATCATTCCGGATTTGCCAGGCTGTTATTCAGCAGGCAGCACACTAACTACCATGCTGTACTAGGTAATCTAAATATCCTTAATAGCTTTCAAAAAGAGGTGTCTCTCAATTGGCTAAAGTCATTGCGCAGACGAAGTCAACGCAGCCGCATGACTTGGAACAGATTTGCAAAGTTAATGAAATTATATTTCCCACCACTGAAAAGGTAAAACAATGCAAAATATTGAAATAGTGATTGATGAGCAACCAAACCCAGAAAATGATTCAATTCTTACTGATCGTTTATTCAAATACGAGACAGAAGAATTGTTACATGATGTTCCTAAACACATATCTATTTATTTAAAAGACGAAAATCAAAAAATTGTGGGCGGGGTTTTAATTTGGATTCATATAGAATCAATTTATATACCGACTGTATGGGTTGATGAAAGTTTAAGACAACAAGGATATGGGAAAAAGCTATTGCAAGCAGCGGAGTCAGAAGGAGTCAAAAGAGGGTGTAAATATGTTACTTTAAGTGCTAATTTTGAATCAGCAACATTTTATACGAAGCATGGTTATTATGTGATTGGTGAGATTAAAAATTATATATTTAATCATACAAAAACCTATTTTAGGAAATCGCTATTATCTTCTTTAATGCATGAAGTAAATAAAACGATTAATCTGAATGAAGTTAAGCTGGTTCCAGCCTCATTAAAAGATTATTCAACCATTCAAAATATTTTTCAATTTGAAAGCTGAAACCTTAGTGGAAAAAATGAATAAGTTTGTTGTTATTTCTGGCTATTCGGGTGGTGGTAAATCGATTCTACTTACAGAATTAAGCAGAGAAGGATATAAGGTGGTTCCTGAAGTCGCACGGGGGATTGTTAAAGAACAGTTAGCGATAAATGGAGCGGAAGACCGGCTACGCCCATCTATATAGCATTTTAATAAATTGCCCTATTTCGTCAGACTCTCCCAACGATAACATAAAAGTATCTTCTATAACTGTGTAATTCTTTAATTGTTCCATAGAAAAGTGTTCATAGTCTTTATTTTTTGTATTAATTAAAGTCATATGTGGATCGTAGTTGATTTTTACGGGTAAATTTAAAATCTCTGCCACTAATTTGTGCATATCAGATAATATTATGCGCTTATCTGGCAAAAGGGATGTCCAAAAAACTTCATTGTCAAATGTTAAACAGCTAAACTCTTTGAAAGTTAAATAGATTTCTTTCTGTTCTATGCGATCACACATGCGTTTCCATATAACATTTATGTAATCTGAATTTTCTGTAAATTGATATAGGGTTAAATGAGGGAGAGATTTTTCGCTGAGCAAATATTGATCAGCTATTATACTAAAGTTCTGTGAAAGTTGTATATTCTGTTCGATTTTTGATGTTGGTACCAAAGCGATATTGTATTTTTCTTGCATTATTAACTCCCTATAATAAAAGCAGTTCTTTTAAATTTAAACAGAGGTATTAATTATTTAGGCTACACACATAAAGTACTTTTCTAATCATTCTGATAAAAATAATAAATCACTACTCAGATTCTGAAACTAAAGAGGATAAGTGAATCTCTTCTACAACATCCAAGGAATTGGCCATTACATCAAAATAGTTAAAATTGCTCCAGCTATTGTGATTACCAATCACATATAACCTTCGTTTAGCGCGGCTTACAGCTACATTAAGTAGATTAGGGGTTTTTGATGCCCATTTTTTAGCGCCAGGCCGTTTAGGGTCACCTCCTAAAACTAATATAATAACATTGGCCTCCTTACCCTGTGTCGTATGGATAGTACCGATGTTCAAATCTTTATATAATCTACGATATCGATACATCTCAGATACAACTTGTTTAAAAGGAGAAATTAAGAAGATTTCATCTTGAGCACAACCACTAACCATCAGACATTCAAGCAGCGCATGAACTCTATCCCCTTCTTCAGGAATAAAATGACCACGTGCACCATCATAGCATGAAACATGGTACCAACATGAATCAGGAAGATTAATAGGAGCTCGCGTTGGCGTACCTAAAACCATTAATCCGTCATAGGCAATCTGATTGGAAATATTGAACATAGGATTATCACAACGTCGATGAACACGTAAAGGAGAACCTACCCATAGCGATTTTTCATTATGTGGTAAGATAGTACCGACAGGCGTCATCCTATCGGCTAACATTTGTACCGATGTCCAAGAAGGAATCCAACGCTCACTCACATTAAAATGACGTCTTAAAGCATTCTGTGCTGTAAGGGGAAGTGTTACAACTGGTTCAAGCTGTAATGGGTCCCCCACTACTACCACTTTTTCTGAGCGCCATATTCCACCAACAGCTGATTGAGGAGTAGCCTGCCCTGCTTCATCCACTAATAACCAACCGATATCCCCTTTTTCTAGGTGCTGGAATAAACGATCGAATGAAGCAAAAGTCGTAGAAATAACGGGTATCACAAAGAAGAGAGTTTGCCATGCGGCTTTTACTCCAGCTAAGGGTGCATCTTTTGGCACTGTTCCATCTAAAATATCCATCAGGGCTTGCATATTTTGGCGAAATACTTTTCCGTTAGCTCGAATGAAAGCCTTATGTAAATTAAGCGCCTCTAAAAAGAGAGTTGCTCTCGCTTTATTCCAAGCCTCATCCGCCCAAGGCGATGACAATTCTTTTTCATCTCCATTTTCAAACCATTTTTCAAAATCAGGAATAGAATCATCCTTTTCTATAATTTCATTCAGCTTAACTTCAATTTTGAAAATTTCATCTTGGAGTAAATTAAGTGTACTGGCATTGTAATTAATTTCATTATTAAGTTTTTCAAGATTCTTTTTTAAAGAAACACACTCCTGTAGTGCATCGTTTATTGCTTTGAACAGATCTTGATCTGCTATTTTCCAGGCTATGTAGTCTTTCCCAAAAGTAAAAATAATATCGATTAATTTGGGACGAAATTGACGATGTTCTAATCGTTTTATTTTATTGGAATCCACCTTTCCTATAGCTGATAAGTATATTGTCTCTAATAAACAATGTTCCTTTTTAAGGTGTTCAAGTTTTTCAATAATCTTCTTTAGTTGATCGAATTTATCTTCTCGAGATTTTTTCAATTCGCTCAACTTTTTTAAGTGGATATACTGCTTGCTTTTCTTATCTCGTATTTCTTGTTCCGCTTTCAGTGCCTGCTTAAAAGCGCTTACAGCATCTTGCCAATTTGACTTGCTATCAATATTTTTTTCGTACTCTTTTAGTAACTTAAAAAAGGAAAGAGTATGCTTACTTGAATCATTCTCTGTGCCAATAGATTTTGGACCATACCAAAAATTTTGCACAAAATTTTGCCTATTTAACTTATTACCCAGACGCGCAGCAATAAGAGCCCAAGCAGGTTGCTCTAAAAGCTCTGTTGCGAATTCTTGAAAATAATTGGTATAAGATATACAGGATAAATCAACAGCATTTTGCCCAGGAATTTCAAGTGTAATATTTTCTACAGCACCATTATTATTCGAAGCCACCACAATGCTAAAATTTGCAAATTCTTTTGGCCATGTCGTAACAACGCGGGTATAGTTATTGCTCTTCCAACCTAAACTTGTTTTCCAAAAAATCTTTGTAGGTTCACTGTATTTTGCAAGACACTTTGCTCTGTCAACCACTACTCCAGCGATTAAGTCTCGTAATAAAGTTGTTTTGCCTGTGCCAGGAGGACCGTTAACTGCAAAAAGCCCTTCCTTTTTGTTTTTAAATATTTCAAAAATGGAATTAATGGAAAACTGCTGGCTTAAAACTAAAGGATAATTACCTGCGCTGGGCCATCGTCCACTTGGGAAATGCTCGGGCTTTAGCATATCAAACACATATTGCAAATTTTCACGTACATCAGTTTTTTGTTGTGATGAAGCCGTAGCTTCATTTGCAAGAAATTCATTTAAGGCACTTCCTAATTCTTTTTCACCTGCTTTTTGACTTATCTTTTTAAGATCTTTGATAAAAAAACTGTTCAAAAAATCTTGATCATCTATTTTATGAGCATTAGAACGCCTAACTAATTTACTTTTAACTCTGACTGTAATTCCATGATCAAACTTTAATTTTAATTTATTTAATAAGCGAGTGATAACTTCAAATATATTTGCCTCGACAAGCGGTTTGCCAATTTTAGAGTCCAGATCTTCATCTTCATTTTTATAATAAGTTTTAAAATCTAGAGATAGTTTTTCTGCGCAAGGTTCAAAATCATCAAGCCAGTCTAATTTTTTGATTTCTTTATTTAACATTTTGCTTAAAGCCCAAGCGCATGTGGATAAAATAAAACTATCGAATAATGGTTTGCCTTCATGGTTGACCGAAAAAGCAAATACACAACCATCCCCATTTATATATTCATCAAAAGTACCCTCATCTTTACCAAATGCTGCCTCCAAATTCTCTTTAATCATACTGTAGGGATAAACAGCACAATATACCAAATGCTGTAAAACGCATTCGTTCGGAAGTCTTTTATTTTGCAATGGATGCGCTGGCTCCCAAGGAAACAGCGGATCATTTTCTGTAATTTCAAAAATAGGGTCATAAGAAAGCTGGGGAGCTGGTTTGGGAATGTTTTGTGGTGTAAAAAACTCGACTGCGCGCCAATATTGTAAAATATCACTGATTCTTTCAGAGATTGACATTGTGTTGTACCTTCCTTGCAAATATATAGTTTGAAGCGTTTCGCTATCAACAGATCCTTCAAGATTAAGACTTCATAGCTTCATTGATCGCTATATTATATTTACTCTAACCAACTCGCAACGTTAATTCAATGATTGCCAGATAAGTAATTAAGTTATTGATTATATTGGTACCCAGAGCAGGATTCGAACCTACGACCTATCCCTTATAAGGGACTAGGCCTGCACTTTTTTGGTTTGTCTACCTGATTCAGGCGTTTTATTACATATTTCCGTTTAAGCCATTAGAGATCTTGCGAATAAAGATGGTCACACTGTTTGAAAATGATTGAATGACGCGTGCATTCGTTTTAGACTGGTTTCTTATTATGTTAATTTTTTAAATGGAATATTCTTATTCCCGATCTGGCACTATTGTCGTCATTATAGATTCATCGGAGACAAAAATCAGTTTACCGTTCTTTTGAACATAGCTGAGAGGAACCTTGGGATTATTGATATCTTTTCCGCCACTATCATGCCATTTTTTTTCCCATCTGCTATAAAATTCCTCCATTTTCTCCGGGGGCATTAAATAGATAGATAGCAACTCAATACCTTCATAGACAGCAAATACCCAATCGACTTTTCTATATTTTGATATTATCGTTGGATTCATATGATGATGAGTAGAAAAACTCTTCGTTAGAAGCGTATTCACGGACTTTAATTCGTACTCTCTACCCCCAAATTCGTCCTTTGCATCATTCCCCTCCCTTCCAGGAAGTACCTGTAAGCTAGTCGTTAGAATTACCTGTAGTAACTTTCCACCATTATCTTGAAAAATATCATTTATGCCATGTTGATTGGCTAATTCTTGATATTTTCTTATGTATGGAAATAATTGAAGTAATTTTTCTCTATCAGGATGCGGTTTCATTATTGGGTTTTAATAACTCTCTAATATCAACATTAAGCGCTTCTGCTAATTTTTCCATGGAATCAACTGTAATGTTACGTTCACCTCGTTCAACAGATGAAACATAGGTTCTATGTAACCCAGCGATATCAGCCAGATGCTCTTGAGATATTTTTTTCATTTCTCTTAATTGCCGCAAATTATGGGCAAAAAGTAGCCTGGT
This sequence comes from uncultured Gammaproteobacteria bacterium, assembly GCA_963817645.1. Taxonomy (GTDB): domain Bacteria; phylum Pseudomonadota; class Gammaproteobacteria; order UBA6002; family UBA6002; genus UBA6002. The sequence goes on from CAWFQC010000059.1 coordinate 31,487, forward strand.
TTTAATATGTTTTTTTTTCATATACACTATCCTAGCGTTGCTAGATTTTGGATAATCAACTATTGACTACTTTTGGTCTACAGTCTATAGATCTACAGACTATAAGTTACGTTTATTAACTAAGGAATCCGATTATGTTGCCAAAATTTGAACAAAAACCTGTATATTTTACTAAATTTGGCGGCGCTTACTGTGCGGATTCTTTAAGCATGCTTGAAGAGATGCCTGACTCAAGTATTAATCTTGTTATTACAAGTCCTCCTTTTGCACTACAGCGCCAGAAAGAATATGGGAACAAAGATCAATATGAATATATTGATTGGCTAACCAAGTTTGCATCATTGGTTTATAAAAAATTATGTGATGATGGAAGTTTTGTGCTTGATTTAGGAGGTGCATATCAAAAAGGGGTTCCTGCTAGAAGTCTTTATAATTTTAGAGTCTTAATCAAATTATGTGATGAAGTTGGCTTTTTTCTTGCGGAAGATTTTTATTGGTTTAATCCTTCAAAATTGCCCAGCCCAATTGAATGGGTGAACAAAAGAAAAATTAGAACAAAAGATGCTGTAAATACAGTTTGGTGGTTTAGTAAATCTGAATGGCCTAAAGCTGATGTTTCAAAAGTGTTAGCAGAATATAGTGATAGAATGAAAAAACTTTTGAAAAACCCAGATAGTTTTTATAGCCCCGCAAAGCGTCCTAGTGGGCATGACATTGGAAAAAATTTTGGTAAAGATAATGGTGGCGCTATTCCATCAAATTTATTACAGATTCCAAATTCTGAGAGCAGTGGACAATATTTATCAGGATGTAAGGCGTTAAAAATCAAAGGTCACCCAGCACGATTTCCTGCAAAGCTACCAGAATTTTTTATAAAAATGTTAACTGACCCAGGAGATTTAGTAGTAGACATATTTGCTGGGTCTAATACAACAGGGTGCGTTGCAGAAACCCTAGGTAGAAAATGGTTAGCATTCGAAGAACGCTTAGATTATTTAGCGGCCTCTTCTTTTCGGTTTCTAAAGGAAGAGAATATAAAAGTAATATACGAAAAAATATTATTAGGTCATTCTGTTGATATTTCAGCAATGTGTAATCAATTAAACATATTAAATACTAACAAAGAGCATGTATTACAAGATACTATTCCTGTATAAATATGACAAATGAAATAATGTGCAGTTCGCCTGATTAAGCGCAGGCCAAAAGCTTTCCCTCGATTGCAAAAAGCGAGCTCTTTTTATAATCAAAAAGAGACAGCGTAAAAATGCTATTTATTAGGTTAGTGCCATTGACCTGTAAGCCTAGAAAGATAATCTGATACATAATATACACTAGTATTGTTTTTTAAACATACTAATTTCTCGAGAAATACAGCATATTTTTCCTAGTGTATAAAATTGGGACGAATTCAGGATACAGGTTTACTATTTCGTTTGTTAATAAAGATAGTTCTGTTAAAAAGCTACCTTTTGAATAACTTAAGAACTCGGCTGAAAATATTGGCTTATGTTTTGAGGATGATAACAAATTGTTAGAGCAAAGCTACTACTAAGATCTTGCGCAATAAGAGAGTAATCCAAAGGGAATTCCAAAAATTTAACATCCAAAATAGAACCTAACGGTGGATTGGTATCAATTTCAAATTTTATCGCAAGTTTTTTTCTAGGGTGATGTATAAACGATAGATCAATAATTTTTCCAATAGAGTCGTCCTTTAAAAACATTTTTTTAACCGTGTTATTAACACGACTTTTGTCAGTAATTTCAGGATGAACGCCGAATTGTTTGCAAGTGGTGATGATTGCTTCCACGTATGGTTCCCATTTAAAAGACGGGTTGGGATTTTTTAATAAAAAATCGAGATCTTCTGAAAAACGGGGTAATCCATATAAAATTCGCAGCGCGGATCCACCGTGAAAAATAGCCTTATCAAAAAAATTAGCATTTGCAAGACCATAAAGAGCAATTTCCTGTAAGATTTCTTTAAGGGCATGCTCTTCATCTTCAATGGTATTCGTAGTGTAATTCTTTAGCCGTTCATCAATAATATTAGCAGCCATTATTTTTTAAATTCCTTTTTTAAGACTATCTAAGAAATGCAATACACGTTTTGACCGATACACTTTTTCAATTTCAGGAAAATGGTTAAGATCAATTTGCATCAGCGAGTCTATATCAATGCGCAAACTATTGGTCAGGTAACCAAGCCCTTCCCAATCTATTTTTTTTACATACACATAATCGGCTAATGCCCTTAGCGGAGTCGCTAATAAAAAAGGCTCGCTCTTAATTTCTTCAACGCGAGTAACGCCAGTTAAAAACTCATATTCGTTAACAGGGAGCTGATAAAAAACAAATTCTCCCAAAAGCGTTATGAATTTTTTAGTGCGGCCTAGAGCAAGTACACTCGTAGCCATTGCAACGCGTTCGGGAATCCAGCCATAATAAGACAGTGCGCTTTCAAGAGAAATATAACTATGAGGCACGATTCTGCTGGCGAGGAAAAATTTACTGAGTTTTTTGTGGCGATACTTGTCTGCAAGTATATAAAGACCGCGTCTAATCTTAATTAGCTCACCCTTTTTTAATGCCTTGTTAACCATCCCATAACGAGCAGCATCTGTACCATCTAGTAAACCATTAAGATCTACATCAGTTAGTATTTGATCAGCAAAATGAGCTTCTATAATCTTGTCTTTGAGTGTCGTCATAATTTATATTTTAGCAAGAAACTTCCCAATAAAGGAAGTTTCCTGCTGAAAATTTAACAAGTATCATTAATTGCTTCGCTATATATGGCCATGTCAGGTTCTGTCGCAAAAAATCTAATAAGACACAGATAGATTCCGGCAAAATTCCGGCAAGGGTATTGCCAGATGGAGATGAAAGTTACGTAACTGCTTGATTTACTGATGGGCCCGCTTGGATTCGAACCAAGGACCAAGGGATTATGAGCCCGCAACTTCAATTATAAGTTATTGAATATTAATTAAAATTTAAACTACGGATGCCCGCAAACATGTCGTAGAATGCTGTAGAGTGTCATGGCAATCCCCGCATTTTTCCCGCAAGGGATTTTTAGTTATCGGAGCTAACGGTAATGGACATTTTGCTTTATCCTCGTCATTCTGGTGGCTTGAATCATGTTGCGACAATTTTAAGTGAACTGATTGAGGCAATTGATTTGGAAAAGTTTAATAGAACTGGTGAGGGATTCCAAAGAAAAGACCTGGATTCAGCACAAGGATATATCTTAGAACATATTGAATCGATTGAGCCAAAGAAGCAGAGCAGGATAATAGAATTACTTTAGCAATATATAAGTGAGCAACGTCGTTATTTTGTTTCTCTGGCATCTGAGCTTTCAGTGAAGGAAAAAAACCGAGACCTTTGCTGGAAGATCATCGAAAATACAAACAATTGAAGGTGATTTATGATCCCTGAAAGCTACATTGAGCAGTGGTGGTCAAATGCTCCATGGCAAACTTTAGCAATGGTCGAGCAAGATTTAGTAATAAGTCGTGCTTTGATTGAATTGTTTAAGCAGGAGAGGGCATGTCTTCATTAGTTTTTTCGTGGTGGAAGAGCCTTAAATAAACTGTATATGGAGCTGCCTGCAAGGTACTCTGAAGACATTGGCTTAGTTCATATAAAACCAGAGCCTATCGACTGGGATTTAGGATTATTTTAGCATGAGGTATTTTTTTCATGCATAACACAATATCTGCAACATCCACTATACCTACTGAAGGTTTATCAGGTTCAGTAGAGAGGGTTATTTTTCATAGTGAAGAGACTGGCTTTTGTGTGTTACGCACCAAGGTGAAAGGACGTCGTGATTTGGTCACTGTGATCGGGAGTGCTGCTTGTATTGCAGCCGGTGAGCACATCGAGTGTCAAGGAAGTTGGGTTAACGATAAACAACACGGTTTACAGTTTAAATCACAACACCTCAACGTGGTGGCACCTACTACCTTGGCAGGTATTGAAAAGTACTTGAGATCAGGGATGGTCAAAGGGATAGGTCCCCACTTTGCTAAAAAGCTAGTGCGGGCATTTGGAGAAGCTGTATTTGATGTGATCGAGGCGACACCTGATCGACTAACAGAATTGGAAGGCTTTGGTGCAAAACGCAAAGCCCTTGTAATTTCTTCCTGGGCGGAACAAAAGGCCATTAAAAATATCATGGTATTTTTGCAATCCCATGGAGTAGGAACGGCCAGATCAGTGCGGATTTATAAAACCTATGGCGATCAAGCCATTGAGAAAGTACGGGAAAATCCTTATCGCTTAGCATTAGATGTTCATAGCATTGGCTTTAAAACGGCAGATAGCCTAGCCGAACGGTTAGGGGTAGCGAAAGATGCTAGTATACGTGCACAAGCAGGTATTCGCCATGTACTGCAAGGCTTGTGTGACGAGGGTCATTGTGCTGTTGGATAGGAACAATTGCTTAACGCCAGTCATGAGTTATTGGATATTCCTGAGGCCAATCATTGAGGAGGCTATTGCACATGAAATAAAGGAAGAAAACGTGATGGCGGATACCATCAATAGCCAAGTTTGTATTTATCCTATTTCTTTGTATCAAGCCGAAGTGAAATCCGCTGCGCATTTAAAGCGGCTTCTTCATGGTGAACCACCGTGGGGTTATATCGATTATGAAAAGACTATTCCGTGGGTTGAAGAAAAAACAAATTTGACTTTATCTGACTCACAGAGACAAGCGAT
>CAWFQC010000060.1:0-13607 GCA_963817645.1 uncultured Gammaproteobacteria bacterium
ATAGAAATCAATCGCATTTGTGTTGTGAAGCTCCTCATACGGTAAAAATGTTAAGTGAAGTACAAGTTGATGTATCAAGGATTCCTTCTTGCCGTGAACGTCTTCCAAGCAACACTCATGTCCTTATGTCTAAAGAAAATGTGAGAAGAATAAATTATGATTTTTTTCACTGTCCCAGTTGTCCCAAGTAATAAAAATACTTAAAAACTAAAAAGTTACGAGAAATCATCAGAGATAATTACCTGAATTCGCCCCCAATTATGTACACTAGGATTTTGGATTTATCAAATTTTTGTCAATAGCACGTAAAATATCTTTTTGAATTTTACTCAACGTAACAATTCGAGAAATTTTAAAATTTTTCTTAGTATCTTTCATATACACCTTATACATTGAACCAAGATGCTGCAATGCCTTTTCAGGCGACATGTTTAACTTTTTCAAATATTGCTTCAGCAAAATTAACAGCGAATATGATAGATAACATATCATGACATGCGCTGTAACACGATTATGTAGCCAATGCCTTATTGGCCGAAGTTGGGTAATGCCTTTAAGACATCGAAATGCTTTTTCTACAATGTCTTTATCAAAATAAAGACGAATCATTTCTTCCTTTGATAATGCACGTGTACTAAACAAACAAAAATACCCATCAAATTCTTCAGCCTCTGTTAACTTCTTTTTAATAATATTGCCCTTTTTGTCAAAAAAGATCTCGAGACCGCTTTTAATTGACTTCTTCTTAGAAAGCAATTCCCATGCGTTTTGAATTTCGTCATAACGTGATTCACGCAAATCAATCGCTTTTTTTCTGTTGTAACATAATGCAAGCGTGCCTTTCACGGCACCCATTTTATAGAGGATGGTGCTTACATAAAAAATTGTTTTGTTACATTTTACTCGATTGTCAACAGAGATGAAATTTTTCTTCTTGGTATGTGGCCTCAGTTTTTCTTTAAGACTATTTCGTATTGGGACCCCACATAACGTATCCCAGTGTAAATCGTGAAAAACTGCTATATTTTCAGCAGAAGTAATGCCTCTGTCATAAATGATTAGCCCTGATTTTATTCTATATTGCTTCATGGTACTGAAAACATCTTGCAATGTTCTCGCATCATGAATATTCCCATCAAACACTTTATGAAACAGCGGCAATCCTTTTTCCTGTGTTACAGCAAGAGCAATTTGAATCAGTGGCCTGCCTTTCACTCCCTCTTTATCATGACCAGCTTTTCCTAGAGGGCAGTTCTTTCCATAAAGATATGTATTGGTAACATCATATACGAGACCCTGGCGAGCGACTCGGAATTTTTTGTCAAGAGCGTTAAAAATCTTAAGTTGTAAATTCTCGACATTAATTTGATCAAGTGAATCTAGGGCGTCCAACAAAGTTTTTTCTGTAAGCCGATCTATATCAAGCAGCATAGCTAAATCTGTTCTTTTGAACCATGCTGTCATTCGATTGATGCTTTGATAATTTAGACAATGAGCATATACTAAACTTAAAATTTCAGGTGCATACTCACCTAATAAATTTGGTAAGCCAATTTCTTCAGCAAGATGGTGCAAAACAATAAGGGGACCAAAAACTTTTACTTCTTCTATTTCAATATCTGAGATTGATGCTGCGAGTTTAGTTTCGCCATCTACCTCGGTTCCAATATAGCGAATATGTTTTTGAATACACTTTCCGTCAACCCATGTGTTTTCAACTTCAGCGAGGTAGGTTTTTCCGTTTCGCTTTATCTTCCTGATGAATGGCACTAATATTTTCCTGATATAACTTAATCCTAGTGTACATAATGTACACTAGAATGTTTTTAAAATGTACGTATTTCTCGAGAAATACAACATATTTTTCCTAGTGTATAAAACTAAGGGCGAATTCAGGGATATAGTTTCCCTATTTCCTTTTTAATTCGATACGCTGTAAATTCATCCCAATCATCATTTAAATATGTACTACGCATATCTAGCATTGCTTGCGCCCCATTAATTGTCCAACGCATTCCAGCGCGCTCCATTCTATCTTTAACAAAATGTCGGCAAGCTCCCTCAATGACACCAGAAGCAATCGGATAACCATTTTTAAGATATTCGTTATATTTCATACGGGATAGATTTTTTTCTAAGTAACGACAAGCTTTCTCTAATTTTTCCAGTTTATGTTTAGATAAATTTTTCTTAGTTGCCATTTGTCGAAAACCACTTATCACTAATTTTGCTTCGCCTTTTAATACTCGCAGGACTCGATTTTTCATAAATATAACCTGTGCACTCTTATCTTCTGGATAAAAAATATTAGCTGCATCCCATAGGCGAGGCGTGACATGCAATATATCAAGAACTTCTATTATGGATCCTTTTCCAAATTGACGTTGCGATTCTTCCCATAGGGACGTTTGACCATCCATCAGCGCGATACAAATCTTAATATTTCCTGTATGGGTATGACCTGTGATTGAAGTGACTTTTTGCAAAACCCTAGGATTCATTATCCTATATATACAACGGTAATCTTCTCCATCTTCAAGAATAAGCTGGCTTTTTAATTCTGTTTTAAACTCCTCAAAGCTAGAAGAAGTGGTAACTTTAAGTTGTTTAATATTGATTTGATTGTCTTTAGCTCTGTTTATATAAAAAAATTCGTTCTCAGTAAAAATATAAGCATTTTTAAAATCGCCAAGCAATTTGTTTAGTTTGTTTTTATCATTCTGATCGAATAGGACCATAAAAAATAAGCCGCACCACTCGGGATTTCGTTGCTTAACTTGTGTCATCATCCAGTTAAATGTAGTTAATGTTGCATTAAGTGTTTCACCATTTACTTCGCGGGTTAGATGTGCAACTACTTTCTTGTTCTGTGGCTTTGGTCTTTTCGGTACTAATTCACGTGATATTTTCTCAGGCTCTATGAATAATGCTTCAACTACTTGCTCTGGTGTGCGTACAAAGGGTGCCACAGAATATACCGAACCAACAACTGCCATACGCTTGCGATCTGGCTTTGGTCCTTTTTTACGCTTATGTTCTTCAATCCGCGCTTGATCTTTTTTATGTCGAATGGGTACGCCTTTCCCGTCTGCACTTGTGACTATGATCGATTCTTCTTTTTCTACGTCAATTTTTCTACTCGATCGAAATGTGGTTACATCTACAGATTGCATGCGGTTAATTCTCTCAAGACTATCAACAGGAACTTTGATTGGGAAAATTTTCCCTAAAAACATAGATGTTGTTTTATATGGAACCTCAACCGCCATCATCTGACTCCATTCCTGTAGTAAAAATCCATATTCGCTCTCTGGCAATTCTAATCTCGTATCATATGGTATACATGCAATTTTTTGACCTTCTCGAGATCCATAGCGATAACGTTCCAACTTAAATTCCCCAAATATGGACTGATAATAACGTGTGCTTTGGGTAAGACGCTTTACTTCCTCACCATTTTTTAGTGTCAATTTTTTACCAACATCTCCATTTCCTTGCATCTTAAAAAAATAATTTAGTGCCTGTTTACCCATTTCAAGCACTGTTGAAAAAATATTCTTTTCTACCTCATATACTGATGCACCCTTTACAGCAGCACAGTGCAAATAATCTTTTAAATTCTTTTGTAGCTCGTCCAGTTCAAGCATATTGTTTTGAGCTAATTTATGCGTCATCATATCCATTGCAAACCCTCTCCTATGGCGTCATTAACTTGGTCGTGAAATGAACACTATTTTTAGAGGGTTTTGCACTTTTTGTAAAGTAAAATTTGTAGAAAAATCAATCACTAGCAGAGAGAGGGTAACCGGTTACGCCCATTACGAATTCAAATGGTGAGGTTGTTTATGAACAACTCGAGGCAGCAAAAGAAAAAACAGGAGTGCCGAGAGAAATCGTTGCAGATAAGGGCCCCGATATAAAATCAGGAATTGATCGTTTCTGTCATGAGCATAAGGAAACTTGTTATGTTTACGATATTAAACATGCTCTAGCTCTTATATTAAAAAAAGAACTTGAAAGCGATTCCTCTTGGAAAGATTTTACTAAACTCTGTACGGATACAAAGCAACAGGTTCAACAAACAGAGCTAGCTTCTTTAGCTCCTCCTAATCAAAAATCAAAAGCTAGGTATATGAACGTTAATACTTTAATAAATTGGGGAAATAAAGTGCTTGCATTTATAAATAAAGGTAAGGAAGAAATAAGCAAACAATTTGATTCAGAAAAAGTAAAAGAAAAACTAGGTTGGATAAATGATTCTCAGACTAAACTCGGAGGATGGAGTAATATTCTGAAGGTTATTTCATGTACAGAAGATTTCATAAGAAAAAGAGGGATATATCCAAATGCACATGTAGATTTGGAAAATACACTTAATAAATTTAATTTGAGTGATAGAGAAATGAACATCAAAAAAAGTGTTATTAATTTTGTTAAAAGTGAATCTTTGAATGCAAGACCTACAGAGCGTTTGCTAGGGAGCAGTGAAATAATTGAATCTTTATTTGGGAAGCAGAAATATATTGAAAAACAGCAATCAAAAAGTGGTTTTACTGGATTGATATTATCTATCGCAGCATTGGTGTCAGAAACAACAGTAGACGTTATTCAACAAGCTATGGCATCAACTAAAACAAAAAACGTCATTGATTGGCAGAAAAAAAATATTATAAAATCCGTCCAGGCAAAAAGGGTTGAAGCACTTAATCCAGTAAATTATAAGGAACAAAAACTGTCCCAACTTTTAATTGGAGCTACCGTGTGATTTTCACCAGGCCAGGTCGATGGTGTCCGGCGTAAAGGTGGCGCGAGTCTAATCTGGGCGTCTATGAGGAACTGCGGGAACCCAGCTCTGAAGCATCAGTGTATAGCAATAAATAAATCAATAACTTAGAATAGCTCAATTATAAAATTGTCGCACTAATTGTTGTAGCAGAATTTTTTTTGTTCAGTTAAGCTTTCATTTTGTTTAATCGCTATTTTTTTAAAGGAGAAGCCTAAATGCAGATTCAAGAGGAATCACTTATTCGTTTGATAAATAATGATTCAACGCTTACTCAACTCGACCTTGGGCATAACCAAATCGGTGCAGCGGGAGCAAAAAATCTCGCTTTGACCCTAGAAAAAAACACAACGCTTACTCAACTTAACCTTGAGCATAACCAAATCTATGCAGCAGGAACAAAAGATCTCGCTTTGGCGCTAGAAAAAAACACAACGCTTACTCAACTTAACCTTAGGGGTAACCAAATCGGTGCAGCAGGAGCAAAAAATCTCGCTTTGGCGCTAGAAAAAAACACAACGCTTACTCAACTTAACCTTTGGGGTAACCAAATCGGTGCAGCGGGAGCAAAAAATCTCGCTTTGGCCTTAGAAAAAAACACAACGCTTACTCAACTTAACCTTGAGTTTAACCAAATCGGTGCAGCAGGAGCAAAAGACCTTGCTTTGGCCTTAGAAAAAAACACAACGCTTATTCAACTTAACCTTGAGCATAACCAAATCGATGCAGCAGGAACAAAAGATCTCGCTTTGGCGCTAGAAAAAAACACAACGCTTACTCAACTTAACCTTTGGGGTAACCAAATCGGTGCAGCGGGAGCAAAAGACCTTGCTTTGACCTTAGAAAAAACACAACGCTTACTCAACTTAACCTTGGGCATAACCTAATCGATGCAGCAGGAGCAAAAGCTCTCGCTTTGGCCCTAGAAAAAAACACAACGCTTACTCAACTTAACTTTAGTGGTAACCAAATCGGCGATGCAATAGAAGCAGAAATAAATTTACTTATCAAACGGAATAAAGAAATCGCTGTTAAAAAAAATAAGAGTCATCATGAAATAAGAAAGGCAGCCAGGATATTAGCCCAGGGTTATCGAGATAAACATTGTTTATTTTCGATATTACCGCAGGAAATTAATTGTAAAATTTCTGGTTTAACGGGCAATGCTCAAGTACACAGAGAAGAACAAGCTACTGAAATCGCAAAGCAGTACTTTTGTAAACTCTAAACAGTAAGAAGCGTATTAACTATTAGTCAGCCGCATCAGTGTATAGCAATAAATAAATCAATAGCTTAGGATCATGCACGAAATAACTTAGACATTTTGCTTGAAATTTGATTTACTATCGTCTTAACAGAATAAAAATGGACAAGACAGTATGGAAGAAAAAATACACAGCACACCTTATAATTTAAAAACAGAGCAACGGATGTTATCTTTCTACAACAGTTTGAATGAAAAGGACCGAAGGCATTATGCTGCAATTGAGGCGGATAAGCTTGGTCACGGTGGGATTAAATACATAGCCGAATTGTTTGGATGCACACAGCGCTGAAGCATCAATACTTAAAAACGTCTAATTTTCTATCCACCCCGTTTATCTGCTGCTATTTTTTCATTTCTACACATTTGTTTGACCTAATCATGACATCTCATTTATAAAATTAACACAAAATATTACAAAATATTTTTTTTAGACGAGAAAAATTATCGATTATTACATTCGATTCTTATTTTGTCTATGATGGCTTAATTAAAAAATTATAATAAAATATTTTTTATTTTATTCAAGTTGCAATGTTAATCGAACCGGATTTTTATATTGTTGCTCATACCACTCTTTGGGTAACCATGGATTAAAAATCGTTTCTTTGATTAGTTTTAGTGTCGATGAGCATCCTTGCTCTTTAATCCATTTTTTCAATTTCTTTGTAAATTCAGAAAGCGCATTAACTGCATGAGCCAATCGCATTAATAAATGAAAACCTTGCATCGCATTCCAGTTATAGGAAAACGCATGCTCATAATGATAGCCTCGGTGCTTTTCAGTATTAATGCTGTCTTCTAGCAATCCAATTTTCCTCCCACCTAAATTACAAAGTTCATGCACGTTTTCAAGATTAATACGAATACTTGACAACCATCAGCGCTGAAGCATCAATACTTAAAAATGTCTGATTTTCTATCCGTCCCATCTATCTTCTGCTATTTTTTTCATTTCTATACATTTGTTTGACCTAATCATGACATCTCATTTATAAAATTAATACAAAATATTACAAAATATTTTTTTTAGACGAGAAAAATTATCGATTATTACATTCGATTTTTATTTTGTCTATGATGGCTTAATTAAAAAATTATAATAAAATATTTTTTATTTTATTCAAGTTGCAATATTAATCGAACCGGCTTTTTATATTGTTGCTCATACCACTCTTTGGGTAGCCATGGATTAAAAATCGTTTCTTTGATTAGTTTTAGTGTCGCTGAGCATCCTTGCTCTTTAATCCATTTTTTCAATTTCTTTGTAAATTCAGAAAGCGCATTAACTGCATGAGCCAATCGCATTAATAAATGAAAACCTTGCATCGCATTCCAGTTATAGGAAAACGCATGCTCATAATGATAGCCTCGGTGCTTTTCAGTATTAATGCTGTCTTCTAGCAATCCAATTTTCCTTCCACCTAAATTACAAAGTTCATGCACGTTTTCTATATTAATACGAATGCTTGACAACCATTGATGTTGTGAATATTTGAAAATAATCTCACCTGTTTTTTTATCAACTTCTTCCCACTTTTCTAAGCAACTTACTAAATTAATCTTTAATTGCAATTCGTATCCCCAGATAGCGTCAGGATACCAGCAAAATTCTTGATATCTTTCTCGGTAATAGGCTTGTCCAGGGACGGTTTGCGCCGCATCTTTTCTCGAATTTATTAATTCTGAAAAATGTTTTAATTTATTTTTTGAAAACTGAATGACGTATTCCCATCTGTTCTGTGTTAATATTTCTAATACCGATTGTACAGCAAATAATGCATCTGCAAACATAATTATTTTTAATCGAGGAAAATATTTTTTTAATTTATCAGCTAAACGTGTGAAGGCAACAAGCTCGCAGTCCTGTTTCCCTTCCGGATTGTTGAATACATTCCAATCAGTTTGCAGATATTCTGTGAGTAATGGGATCGTTAAGCCGTTTTTAAATACAATATTTGCTTCTAATACATAAACATATTGCTGATTTAGTCCCGCCTCCTCGTTACCTACTTTGCGAGATAACCAGCGTAAATCATACAATTCTCCGTCACGATATAACTTTTGTGTCCCATCGATCGCAATCGGTAAGCAACCTGATATTAATAACTTTTTAAACTTCTTATTCCTGATCAATTTGTTAATCAACAAGATGTGTGTTCTTTCAATGTCCTTTATATTGATTTTCTCTAATACTCTGGCCAACGTATCTGCATGTGGAATAGACTCTAATTCAGGAAATATCTTTTGTAAATTTTCAAAAATAACCATCCCACTTAATTCTCGATTTATTTCACGTCGTGAGCTTAACCGAAAAATAAAAGCCAGTAATCCATAAAGCATGACCACTACTAATTTATGCTTAACGCTTTTAGCACGCCTGGAATCATGTATCTTTGAAAAACGTTTGATTAAAATAGGTAGAACGCTTCGCCATGCCTGGATTTGAGATGATAATTTATCTGCTCGATCAACAGTCATTTCTTCAACGCTGCAATGCCTTTGTTTTACATTACGCGCTTGCGTGCGTGGAACAATCAATGATTGTGTTTCGATATTATGTTCATGAATGATTTGATAACTTGCTTCAATCTTCGCTTTCAACTGTTCTTGTTTAAATTGCTTGAAATAAATTGACTCTATTAATTTAGGAACACTGGTATTGTCCACTTTCTGGGATGTTAGTGCCTGCGTCGATGTTTTCTTTTCATTGGCCTCTTTTATTATCTTTCGCTCTTCAACTATTCGGTATAAATCGGGGTTTTCTTGACGATGTCGGTGTAAAATTTCTTCAGCCCTATCAAATAATTCATGAATATATGACGTATGTTTGGCTGGGTGCTCCATATCTTGTTGTGTGCGCGCATCATTCATATAGATTCCTCCTGGGGTATAAAATATCTTTGTTATTTGGGGTTTTTATGATATTTTTATAGTAACACAATGTTGATTGATTAACTATTAGCCAAATTGGTTTATAAACCATCAACAATTAGTGCGACAATTTTATAATTGAGCTATTCTAAGTTATTGATTTATTTATTGCTATACACTGATGCTTCAGAGCTGAAATTTAGGGGATGCTTTATCATGTGCGTTAAGGGGTTCAATGTCGCGCCGCATAATAATAAACCTTTCTTTCAATGCAGCTATCAAATCATCAGCTGGTGTTGAAGTAGGTAGTTTTTTTATGTTCATACGTTCTTCATTCGTGTTTTCTCTGTATTTTTTACGTGGCACGCTATTAAGGGAAAGAAGCGGTGGTGATGGTGGAGCAACTCTGTTTATGGTAGGTGAAGCGTTTGACGCTAGCGTAATCATCATGCTGGTTGTCGCCATAGTCATATTATCAGTGGTAATGTGCGGTGAGCCTGGTTGACTAATCGACGTATTTTGGGCATCACACAATGCTTTCTTCAATGATAATATTTGAGTCTTTTGTTCTGCGCACTGCCTGATAAGGAGATGGTTCAGGTCAAGTGAAAAATTAAAACTCTGTGTTTTATTAATACATTCATTGAATTTTTCCACATCGGCACCCCATGCCAATAAATGCTGCACGACCTGCAATTGTTCTGGTGCTATATCAAGTTTTTGTTCATTAGCTAATTTAATAAGAGCATCCATGGGTGTATTGTTCTTATTGTCAACTAGATTTGGATCTGCTTGATGTTCCAGTAAAAACAATACAGCTTCAACAGCACAAGGGTTGGTTAAGCTGGCTAAAACTGCCTGGTATAACGGTGTTTTCCCATCTGAATCGACACAATTGACATCCTGCCCAGTTGATAATAAACATTTTATTTTTTCAACATCACCTGTAATAGCTGCGAAATGCAAAGGCATTAAATCGCAAAGTCCTTTTGTATCAGCCGTTGCTCCTGCTTGGAGTAATAATATGATGCTTTCAGCATCCCCATAAAGCGCGGCATAATGCATTGGTGCGAAATTTTCCTTAATGTTTCCCAACAAAGAACCTGTATTTTTAATATCTAAATTGGGTTTATATTCGAGAAGAATTCTAACTGCCTCTTTTTGATTATAGTAAAGAGCAACATGTAACGCAGTATTTCCAATAAAATTAGTAATATTAATATCTGCGCCTTGCTCACATAGGTATTTCAACATATCAAGATATCCTTTTCGTGCAGCCCAGTGGATAGCGCGGTAACTCGCATTATCCTTATTCTCTGCATAAGCTGCTTGCGCGATTTCTAAGAAATTATCTTTTGCGTGAGTCATAAAGTCAAACATGGGTATACTAGATAAAATACCTGAAGCGCTACTAAGCCGACTGTAATTAAGATTAGCATTAATATTTACTTTGCCTTCTTGGAATATCCGTTTAACTTCTTCAAAATTACCATCTATTACACTTTTTCGTAAATCTTGTTTCGTACTTTCCTGCATAAAAAATTTCTCCCAATTGTTTAGTGAATTTATGAAACTATTTTCTTAATATTTTTCTGATGATGGCTTTCATATAATTTGACTATAAGTACTGAACCTCAGGTATCCCCTTACTTTTGATTACCTACAAGATTGATTGCAAATATTTATGATAAAGCAAAAGATCTGAAAAACATTTTCTAAATTTTTCTACTTCATCTAATAGCATTCGCATTAGTTTGTTAAAGCAATGACGCCCTTGTCATAACAATGAAAATGTTCTGGATTACTTAATTTTTTTGGTCCAATTTATGGGGTTCATTATATTATCAAAGGTATGCTTTATTTGTGTAATCAATCTGGCTTACAGAGCTACTACTATTTGTCAATTGTTTAATATCAGCTACAAAAGAAGTAGTAGCAGAAATAAAAAATGGCTTTTGTGAACTGCTGTTTTGTGCAAATAATCCAAATCCTCTTATTCCACTTGACAAGGGCTTATCAATAAATTCATTTTGTTGAGAGAAATCAGTCCCATAGTCTTTTAAGTCATCAATTAACTCATTTTTGAATTCATAAATAGTTAATTCAAATTCTTCTAATTCTTTAGTAGGTATCGTGCCTTTGCTATTCTGAAACTTAGATAAGGAATAACAATGTTCTTCTAAAACAGAAAATGCCCATCTAAAGTTTTCATTATTCTTTTTTGTATGTAATTGGTTTTCAATTTTATTCAATTCTTTTTCAAAGTTTTTAAACATTTCCTTTGCATAAGTTGAATTGATTTCACATAAGATTGGTGTTTCTTCTGCTCCTAACTTCTTTCTTTCTCCATATAATTTTCCATTTACCCAAGTCACCGTGCTCTTTATGCCTTGGTAGAGAATGGCACCTAGCATTATTTGACTATCACATTGATCGAAAAATCTAGATTGAAAGTGTGGTGTATATGCCACCATTGTTTTTTCCCCCTCACAATATACAGAAGGATTCCCAAAAAATTCGATTGGTCGGCAAGTAGAAAGATCATAGATATCACTTTGACAAGGGATATGTGATACTGTTTGCACATTTTCTGAAATAGTAGTCTCAGGTGAGATTTTTGGCATCACGTAAGTTCTAAATTTTTCGTTATGGCAGACTAATGTTGGTTCAAATTCTGCTTTTTCCCATAGCATTTCAGGCATAGTAGATAAAATACGAATTTCGCAATGAAAAGTTTGTGCCTCAGTATTTTTTTTCTGCATCCGAAGAATAGACTGATATTAAATTTGCAGTAGGTTGAACAGTGTCTCCAACAGTAGAATTTTCAGGCGAAGAATGGTTTACATAAGTGGGCAAAAGCCATGAAACATAATTAAAACCTTGTTGAACACTTGTCCACAGGTTACCAGGGCTTAAAAACCATGAATGGCACGAAGCTGTAGAAATAACAGGTACTGCATCATTAGAAGTTCTCGAAAATTCTTGCGAGTTTTCAATAATGAATTTCTCTTGTTTTGTATCTTTAATTTCTCTATCTTCTTCTATTTCTAGCATTTTTCTGCTGGTAGAATAAGAGAGAGGATCACTGAGTTTTTCTGAATCAAGGTCGAGCAAAATATAAGGCTTACAAAACGCTCCTACCGCTTTTTTTCCAGATTCAATCAACGCCTCTTGTTTTTCTTGGCTCATTCCAAAATCCAAAGTCGATGTTCCTGCACAATCAATAGAAATGGTACGTAACTCATAAGCGTCTTTTCTTTTAAAAGAACGGGAAACCTTCTATTCTGGTAATAATAATTTAACAAGTCTATCACCAAATTAATGAGGTTTTCATCTTGTGTTAATAATTTATTTTTTAATTTGGTTAATAGCCTATCAAAAACACCTTGACTATTATTTTCGTTATCTACAAGTGCAAATCCCAAAGTCTCAGGATTGTAGATCGGAAAGTGGGGGTCTCCTTTACCAGATTGGTACTCTTGATAATCAAATATCTCAAGTGGATAGCTTAAAAATACCCCCCCATCAACATAATATTCATCTTGGAAAAATAGAGTGCGAATAGTTCTATCGAGAGCCTTCTGCTTTGTATAAAGATGATGAGGTTGAAATACACCTGGTATGCTCATCGAGCATCTTACCAAGTCAGAAATAATCAGATTTTCAGCTTCCGGATCTTCCGAAGAAAAAATGCGGCCTTCTGAGATCCTAGTTTTACAGAAACAATGTGGAGGTTTTTGTAAATTTGACTATTTCCTTTTGAAAGATGATTTAACTCTCCCAAAGTTAAGTATTTTTTACCCGTTTTTGCTTCAATTTTTTCTTCCATCCATTCTCTAAAAGATTCACCAGAACATAATCCAGGATTTTCATATATGGTCTTGAATGTACTCTTCATACTTTCCGTTGCGTGATAAGTCATACAGCTCAATGGATTAAAGCTTCCCAAGGCATAAATACATTTTGCATATTTTTCTAAAGCATCTGTCCAATCCGTTAATTTTATTCCTTGCATATCTTTATAAGTCTTTACATTATCAAAATCCAAAAAATCTGTTAAATCTTTCTTTTTTAAGATATTCTCAATTTCACCAGGCTGATATCCTACAGCCAGTAAAGTTGCAACAATGGAGCCTGCTGAAGTTCCCGCAACCCTTTTAATATAACCAATATTTGTGCCTTGTGAATTCAAGCATTTTTCCAATTCTTTTAATGCACCAATATGGGCTATTCCCCTCGCACCGCCACCTTCAAAGACGAGGTTAGTTGGCTTAAATTCTTTGTTAAAAAATGTAATATCAGAACAGGAAGGATTATTAAGACAATTCCCCAGAATGACAAGGATATCCTTGTTGACATCCTCTTTTGTGTTTCGATGGAGATTTTCAGCGAGCTGCATAGTGTTTATAAATGATCCTTTTTCTTTAAACATCTGATTTAGCAAATTTTTATCTAATCCAATTAATAATTTAACTGTTTCAAGTTGTTTTCCTTCTATAGCAAAATGTAATGCATTTTTATCACCCTTAGTTAGAGAATTAAGAGGAATTTGATAATTTTTAAGAAATAGTATGATTTCATTTCTGCCTAAGCTAGCCGCATAATTTAACAGAGAGGTAGTGTGTGAATCAAAAGATTTATCTTTCTGTGCTTCTTGCTTAAAATGGGGAAAATTTTCAAAAAGAT
>CAWFQC010000061.1:0-7229 GCA_963817645.1 uncultured Gammaproteobacteria bacterium
CGATGACACGGACAAATCCACATTTTTTGATGAGTTACCAAAAAGAGATATCGCTGATGTCTTTAAATTTATGGGGGATTATCTCAAACTTTGGATGTTGTTTGAAAGCCAAAAAGATAAATATGTAAAATATAAGCACCCAAGTCCATTAGCATTGATTGCGTGTGTATTATCAGAAGCATTTGGTTTTGGTACAGAAAAAATGTCACTCATGTCGAACATGGGATACAATTATCTTCGCACTATTGATGACAATTTTATGTACGTTGAAAATCTGAAATTAGTGAATGATGCGCTTAGTAATTTTATTCATGCATTACCTGTTTCACGTACATGGGACCTGGTAGAAAACACGATTGTTGCCGATGCGGATGGTCAAAAATACCAAACAAGTTATCATACTCTTCAATCGCGTTTTTCATCTAAATATTTCGGCAGCTGCAAAGGAATTTCAATTTATTCACTGACTGCAAATCACATCTCTGCTAATGCCAAAGCTATTGGTGCAAATGAACATGAAAGTCATTATCTGTATGATGTGATATTCAACAACAACACAAATATTTCTATTGGTATGGTCACGGGTGATGGCCACTCAATTAATCAAACAAGCTTTGTGACGCTTGATTCAATTAATGTTGAATTTATTCCATGCATAAAGAATATCAGAATAGAGGCTGAAAAACTTTATTCTGTCAACAATCCAGATCAATATCATGGATTGATAAAATCATTTGGTAAAATTAATACATCTCTAATAAAAGCGGAAAAACGCGGTATTATGCGTATTTTATTATCTCTTTTATTGCAACAAAATACGCAGGCGGTCATTATTAGAAAATTAGCATCACACAAACGATACAGTCGGTTACAAGCAGCGTTTTGGGAGTATAATAAAATTTTTAAAAGCACGCATGTGCTGAATTTAATAAACGATGAAAGAAAAAGAAAAGTAATAAAAACCGCACGAAATCGTACGGAATCCTATCACCAATTTCACCGCATGATCCGAAAAATATTTCATGGTGCCTTCAAAGGGAGAACAATTATTTCAAATGCTACCAGCATTCATGCGTCAAGACTAGTATCAAATTGTGTCATTGCGTATAATGCAATGATTCTTGATAAACTGTATCATCGATTGTGTGCAACTCTTGGTGAAAAAAAAGCCAAAGCAATATTGAGTAAGATATCACCAGTTGCTTGGCAGCATATTATTTTTACTGGCCGATATCATTTTAAAGACCAGGAAGGACAAATTGATTTTGATAAACTGATTGCACTTTTGGAGAAAAAACTACGCAAATCCGCTTAATTTTAGGGGTAAATTAAAAACCGGCCACTTCTGGAGATTCTTCCACACAACCCCTGATACATCGCTTTGTCAACAGCACGGCATTATTGGCCCCCCACGCTTTTTTTAAAGGAGCAAAGATTTCGGAGGAGAATTTAGCACTGCTAAAACAGCGCGGCGCAAATGATGATCAAACCCCAGACTATCAAAATAACCCACATGCTTTCTGGGCAAGACAGCGGATTGATAATCCCATTCCCACTATTTCCACCCTAGCACATCTAGAAACAGAAGAAGCAGAGAAACAAGATAATTGCCTCCTGATGTAAATTTTCATGCCTATCCGGAAAGTGTATGTAATGTATGTTCTGTTTTTGGTTCGGCACGAACGCATGCGCCAAGCGCTCTAAAAAACATGGAATCCGGATCGTGGCGTCGATTAAATCTAAAAGTGTACTCAGATAAATATGGCGCAAGATATTTTGCTTCAACGCCGTCACAGACCTCCTCATTTAGAGGCTATCATATAATCCCACCTCTACACACACTTTCCGGATAGGCATGTATTGATGTACAAAGGTAGTTGGGATTGTACAGTGCGCCTGTGGGATCCTCAAAGCCTTCAAAGCCAAGGCGAATTGCAGGGGTATACGAGTGATGTTACTAGCGCGAGTTTACTAAAACCTAGCGCCCAAATCTCCGCAAGCCTTGTGCCACGGGCTTTCCAGACTATTGCACTGTAGTCACTGGATTCTTGCTATTCGACCTCAATACCATTGTACTGATCAAAAAATTGAAGTTCATTTTTTATTTGCATTATTCAGTTATCTTTTAATAGTTACTACTAAGAAAAAAAGTCGTAAGGTTACGTATCAACTAGAAAAATTCCACAAAATTTAGCAAATATTTGTAATGTATTAAATATAACTAACAATAATATTCGGCTAGATCGAAGATTCAGTGACTACAGTGCAATAGCCTGGAAAGCCCGTAGTACAAGGCTTGCGGAGATTTGGGCGCTAGGTTTTAGTAAACTCGCGCTTCACCTATCCTTATGACGTGTCTCTTAATTCTGGGTAGATACGATTTCAGGTGGTTTTGGCAATGTTATTTCAATTAGTTTTAATATAAAATTATTCTGGCTTTATTTTGATTAAGGATGGAATATGAAGGAAATAGCTAATTTACCGCAAGGTCGTATTATAAGAATTGATAATCAAGTGTCAACTTTAAAGGGAGTTTTTACAGGAGATTTTTCTACTTGCAATATCTTTTTTATTTATAGTTCAAATGAAGATAAAGTAAGGATATCAGTTATTCATGCTGATTATACTTTTAAAGAGAATCAAATATCAGATGAAGAAAAATGGGTTAAAGAAATAGGTAGTCAAGTTAATCGCATAGTGATAATAAAAAACCTATCTAAGGCTATTGAAGTAAATAAGCGAATATTAAATTATCGTTTCACAGACTATGATAAGCAAGAAGTAGATCATGAAACTACTTATGGCTTAGTTTTCTATACAGATTTAAGCTGGAATATAATAACAAGAGAAGTGATGTTAAATACATTGCCATTTCGGTTGATACATCATCCACAAGAATTAGAATTAAATAATTTTTACTTACTAAACCTTTATGCTGGCACAGGAACAAATTGGCAACTTCATCAACGTCTCCTATACGATGCAAAAGATTGGTGTTCACAACTTAGCACACATGATACAAATTTTGGACTAACTACTAGTCTTAATATTAAAAAAATTGGTGCTAATTTTGGTGACACACCAGAACAAATTAAAATTAAAGTAAATGAAATTCTGAGACATGACAAACGGTTATCTGAAGTAAGTAATGCAGATGTGAGAAAGGTTGCTGAACCATTAATAGGTCACATTTATCATAATGATTTTATTAATATATTTCGCCTGTATTTACTAGATCATATTTATTTTTTAGATAATTATGTTAAAAAAAATCCAGATAATTTTGAAAAAAGTATTATTAATCAGCTATTTTCTTTCCTGCTAAAGTTGTGTGAAAATCAAAATCCTTTTGATACAATTATTAAAAATAATGTATTGAAAATTAAAGATCAAGACCATGAACTGATAAAATACTATAAGAAAAAAATAGAAGTAAATTTACATGATTGTATGCGACAAAACAATCATTATTTACAACAACCT
This sequence comes from uncultured Gammaproteobacteria bacterium, assembly GCA_963817645.1. Taxonomy (GTDB): domain Bacteria; phylum Pseudomonadota; class Gammaproteobacteria; order UBA6002; family UBA6002; genus UBA6002. The sequence goes on from CAWFQC010000061.1 coordinate 3,484, forward strand.
TTTGAGATTAATATAACGATAGGACATCCATATAGAAAACTTGTTTTAAATTATATTCATGATAAAAATTGCCAAAATTTAATTAATAATTTAGAAGAAACAAAATTAAGACAGAAGACTATTATTTCTCATTAAACACCGATTATCAGCGCGTTGCGAAAGTGCATGGCCTGACATCTATTAATTTTTTTTTGTTCATCTTCCGCTGAAATCGGAAAAGTTTATTAGTCATATGCTTCTTTCCGATGAGCTGCTCTAATAACGAGAACCAAAAACTCATCATCTTCGATGTGACAAACAATACGGATATTCTGTACCCTATAACGCCATAACCCATGTTTATCATACGATAACGGCTTACCAAATCGTCTTGGATCAGCATCAACAGCAATTCGCTCTCGAAGGTATTTTAGGATGTCTTTTTGAAGTTTTTTATCTAGCTTTCTTAACTCTTTTCTAGCACGCTCATCCCATTCAACTATCCAAGTCAATTTCTTTTTCCAAATCTTCTAATGACCATCGTTTTCCAAATTTTTCCAATCTATCCAATGATAGGTAAATATCTTCTAATTCTTCAAGATGCTCCATTACGGCTTCTCGCACATAATAAGTTTTTGTGCGACCAGTTTTTTTTGCTAGAGCATCCAGCCTTTTTTCAATGTCATTTGGTAGACGTATAGCTAACATAAATCACCTCAATTAGAATACATATATATCACATACAATACAAGTATATCATATAAGTTGGATAAAACAACCTCATCTCGCAACTATAACTATACGGTAAACATTCTTTAGCAAGTAAACAAACTCTGATCATTAACATGGCATATGGCAGAAACAAGCTCGGCATTTAAGCTTTTTTATTCAATTTAGCAAGGGATTGATCGTTTGATAGAGCTTAAAAATTAAAGCTATGTTTATTGTATCAATTACGCCAGCGGCAAAATCGACCCCTGGGAAAGAATTTATTAATCTTGTTTGCCCAAGCGAATAAGCTTTACCAATATGTTTACCGTAAAATGGATAATATTCCTAGTATATTATATAATAGTATATTATATATTTTTATATAAAATTATATTAATCTTGCTCCTCTACGATAAGAACACCTTCTTTAATTAAATCATCTAATCCGCGCCTTAAAAGATAATTAATTATGCTTTGTTTGCTGCCAGAACAATATTTATCAATATCTTCTTGTATATCCTTTCTTATGTAAATAAGGCTGGGTTTCCCATAACTTTCCATGCTTGCTCTACCAGCAATACTCAATAATATGTTTTCTCTTGATGGGCGCTTTCTTGCTTTTTTGGCAGTAGTCTCTTTATTAGCACCTTCAATAAATTCTTCTAATGTAGAAGGTCTTTTTTGGTGATGTTTGTTCATTTATGCAACCTCTTCTTTTGGCATCTTTAGCGAGTGAAATAATTCAATTGTATCATCTATGAATTTTTCACTGAATATTTCTTCATACAAAGCACATAATTCCATGCTAGCTTTTGGAGAGTATTTTTTTGCTTGCCAAGCTGGCATGGATTTTATTCTATCTGATTCAAACTCAACGACAGACATGTAGTGAGATGTAGCGTATTGAAACGGGACTCGATGACTAACAATAGAATTACATATCTTTATATTTTCATATTCCTTACAGAATTCTTTTGCTTCTGCTAATGTATAAATTTTTGAATGTGTGGGGGATTGATTAAAAATTAAAAATGCTTCTAAATTGTGGTTAAATGATTGTGCTGTACAAACTAGATCATCCATTGTTGCAAGCGTATTAAGATCAAACTCGCTTGGTTGTAAAGGGGTATAAAGTTTTATAACAGATGGCGATGCCATTGCAGATCTCAGCTCCATTGAATCTTGACCACCAGCATCAATTACAATGACCTCATAGCGTTTATTGAGGTCTTCAATTTCTTTATGTAAATATTTTCCTCTTATTTGTACGCATGTAGGGGTTGACTTTAACCCTGTTTCATTACGATGACCTATAAACTTAGAAGATGATCCTTGTTTATCCGCGTCTAGTAACAATACGTCATGTCCCATTAAACAGGACATAACAGATAGATTTGTTGCTATTGTACTTTTTCCTGTACCCCCTTTTTCACCACCAATTAGAATGACTGGCATGGATATTCTCCTCATATATTTTAAATACTCTTAATAATATATAAAATTATATTAAAGTATATAAAATAATTTATTTTTACTTGAGGTCAACAAGTTTTATATTATATAATATTATTTTATATAAAATTATATTATATTAATTTATATACTATATAAATCAATAAGTTAGTTTAGAAAATAAGCTTGACTTTTTTTAGAAAAAAATTCAATGTGAGTTAAAAGTTTTACTTGATAAGAAAATAAATAGGTGAGGGAATATCAGATGCTTCTTAAAACGAACATCCCCGAAACTACTAAAAGCTTCGCAAGCGCGGTAGATTTCGGGGACTCAACGTTCGGTCAGGAAATTATAAACGACCGAATAGACAAAATACAAGCGAAAATGACAGGAAACCGCTGCGGCCATGTTCCCGGTACCCCACGGTTTTTCCGTCCTCCCGATCATCATAAGCCAAGGCCCTCCACTCTTGAGAAAGCCATCTGTCAATTTAAGGACGTTTATCGCCAGCCAAAGAGATTTCTTAAGAAGCTAGTAACTGTTCATAAGAACGGTCGTCAAAAGCGCAGTGAAAGGCGAGAAGCTGTTACTTCTGTTGCACAAGTACTCTTACATTACCTGGAACTTTCTACATTGCGCGTGGGTTTCTATACTGATCCAGACCAGTTTAAGGCTCTTGATCTTAAGTACATCGCTCAGAAAGCGGGTATTAGCTTTCTTCGTGCCCAAAGGGCTATTGCCGATCTTGTCAAAGCAGGTTATATCAAAGTCTCTCGCCAATTTAATAAAAAGGAAGACGGCAGTTTTGACGGATTGGCATCAATTCGCAGAATTGCCATTCAATTCTTCATGGACCTTGGTATCAATATGCAGCAATTAGCATTTGAAAGAGACTGGAAACGTAAAAAAGAAGAAAAGCAGCGGGCTAAAGCTGAAAAGAGTAAGCTCTCAGGGCTGTTAAAAGCAGCTCTTCAATTAGAAGGGAACAAACCGATCACTCATGTCGTAAAAAAACAACGTCTTCAAACCATCGATAAAACCAAAGCTCTGATAGATCAAGCTTTAACATTACATCAATTAGATCCAACTCACTCACCCAGCGATTACCTTAAACAGTTGCAAAAACAACACGAATAACTCAATTCCTTACTCTATTTATCTGGGATTAATTTAGTGCCCTAAAAAGGTGGGGCTCCTCATTGCCTATATTTTGATTATCCAAGCTATATGGCTTTTCTTTTTCTTTTTTTTGATAAAATTTTCCTTATTACCAATATTTTACTCACAAATTCTGTGGATAACTTTCGCATTTTTCTTAAAGTGGTTTAATTAAGTGATCTCTAAGGTTAGCCTTAAGTGATCTATCTAAAACAAAAAATATACAAATAAATAAGGTTAATCAGAAGGGGTGAGGTTGCTGTTAATAACTTTCTCTCAAGAGCCATACTTCTATAGACCATCCAAATCCCGAATGCCTTTTAAGTCGCTTCGCTTTTGTTTCGCACCTAAATAATTAAATAGACTCTCGTGAATCTCTTATAGAGGTGCTTACAGACCTTCGGCCTAAAAAAAAACAGGGTAGAAAAATTTATGGCCAAAAGAC
>CAWFQC010000062.1:0-148506 GCA_963817645.1 uncultured Gammaproteobacteria bacterium
TCAAGAGATACCTGCTGCTTTAAGCCTGGGGGAAGAGAGGCTGCATTCGGCGATGAAATCTGAATAGCGGGATCATCACCAAATAAATTAGGCAAAGCAAAGAGAACTCCTAGTAAAATGAGGCTAGTAAAGAGTAAATATTTCCAAGTGGGATATTTTGTCTGCATACTATTGCCTTAGATGATAAAATTAATATATTTGGTTCCCAGTTCCTAACTGCTAAAATTTAGTTAATAGCTTTAAGTGTCCCTTTAGGCAACACATTTGTAATTGCAGATTTTTGAATATTAATATCTACATTCTCAGCAATAGTAATGGTTGTAAAATCCTCAGAAACTTTAGCTATTTTTCCTAAAATACCACCAGCAGTCACGACTTCGTCCCCCTTGGTAAGTTCAGATATCAACTTACGGTGAGCTTTGAGACGTTTATTCTGTGGACGAATCATTAAAAAGTAAGCAGCCACTATAAATACTAACATCATCGGCAAAAAAGATAACAAACCACCACCGGCTGATGGCGTGTTTGATGCAACAGCAAATGTGTCAGAAATTCCAAAAACACTAAAAATAGACATATAAAAGAAACCCCTTCTGCAAAAAGTCTTAGTTAAGGAACAGCCACCAGCTCTGACTTTACCTCAGCCAGCTTACCTTGCTCAATTGCTGCTCGCAAATTTCGCATTAAATTTTGATAGTACCTTAAATTATGTATCGTGTTAAGTCTTGCACCCAGAATCTCTTTGCATTTGTCTAAATGATGCAAATAGGCTCGAGAGTAATGGTGACAAGTATAACAGTCGCAATTTGGATCCAATGGCTGCAAATCTTTTTTATAAATAGTATTTCGTATCTTTATGACCCCTTCAGAAGTGAACAAGTGCCCATTACGGGCATTGCGCGTAGGCAAAACACAATCGAACATATCAATACCTCTTAGCACACCATTAAGGATATCAGAAGGTGTTCCAACACCCATAAGATACCGCGGCTTGTCCTGAGGCATTAATGGCATAAGACCATCGAGTATTCTGATCATCTCCTCCTTAGGTTCGCCTACAGATAATCCTCCTATGGCATAGCCATCAAACATAATTTCCTTTAGACCCTCTAAGGACTTAATTCTAAGGTCCAGATACATACTCCCTTGAACAATACCAAAAAGTACAGATGGATTAGGTTGATGTGCCTGTTTGCTTCGTTTTGCCCAGCGTAGTGATAAATCCATAGACGCGGAGGCCTGTTCATAGGTAGCTGGATATGGCGTACATTCATCAAAAACCATCACAATATCAGATCCCAAAATATTTTGAACTGCCATAGATATTTCAGGTGTTAATAAAACCTTAGAGCCATCCACAGGCGACTGAAAGGTAACGCCCTCCTCTGTCATTTTTCGCATTCGGCCTAGACTGAACACTTGAAAGCCACCGGAATCTGTGAGTATTGGTTGGTGCCAATTCATAAAATCATGTAAATCGCCATGGGCTCTAATAATTTCGGTTCCAGGCCTTAATAAAAGATGAAAGGTATTACCCAATAAAATTTCAGCTCCGCTCAAGCGAACCTCTTCTGGTGTCATAGCCTTCACTGTACCATAGGTGCCAACTGGCATAAATGCAGGAGTTTCTACGGTACCTCTTGCAAAATGCAAGCGGCCTCTTCTTGCCGGGCCTTCTTGCTTTAAGATCTCAAACTTCATTCAGCCTCCTTGGGGATCTATAAACATTGCGTCCCCATAACTATAAAAACGGTATCGATGCTCAATTGCAGCCTGGTAAGAGGCCATCACTTGCTTATATCCTCCAAGGGCACACACGAGCATGAGTAAAGTAGAACGAGGAAGGTGGAAATTAGTAATCAAAGCATCAATACACTGGAAATGATAGCCAGGATAAATAAATATATTGGTTTCTCCCATGTAAGGCTTTAAAATTTTTTGTCCTTGCATTGCTGTTTCTAATGCACGCACCGCTGTGGTTCCAACTGCAACAACTCGCCCCCCTTTAGATTTTACTTCATTGACACGCTCGCAGACTTCGGGTGTTACTCTGACAATTTCCTTATGCATTTTATGTTGCCTTATGTCTTCTACTAATACGGGTTTAAAGGTGCCTGCACCAACGTGAAGCGTAATAAAATCAAAGGGTATTTCTTTTTCCTGCAAACGAGCAAAGATAGCTGCATCAAAATGAAGACCCGCCGTAGGAGCAGCAATAGCCCCCTCATCAACACAATAAATAGTTTGATATCTTTCATTATCAATATCGTCGGCATTCCTTTTTATATAATTTGGCAGAGGTATTTTTCCCAGCTGATCCATCACTTCTCTGATATTCCCTTTGGTTTTGAAATGAAGTAGAAAAATACCATCAAGCTTTTCACAAATAGTTACTCGTATATCATTATCTAGAATTAGGGTAGAAGAAATCGACAATGCTTTATTTGACTTAAGATGTGCATAAACAAAGTTATCTGCAACTATTCTTTCAATTAAGATTTCAACTTTTCCACCCGTTTCTTTTTTGGCGAACAGCCTTGCTGGAATGACCTTGGTATTATTTAAAATCAACAAGTCGTTACTTGTTAAAAGTTCAGGGAGATCAGAAAAATGCCGATGTACCAACCCCCGAGGACTGACACATAATAGTCGACTAGCACTTCTATTCCGTAAAGGATATTGAGCGATCAATTCTTCAGGTAAAACAAAACCAAAATCACTTGTCTTCATAAACTCTAACTTTTTATTGGTAAAAAGAACGAAGGAACCTTTGAAAAGTATTATTCAGGTCATTCCTTAATATCCTAAATCTTTCACTCAAATAATCTAATAAGAAGGGAACTTTATATCTGATTTACATGGCTCAAAAGCATCTTTATCTAAATTTTTTTGAGGATTTTCTCTAAAGTTACTATTACCGAAAAAGATCTTACTTCACCTTCATCACATTCATCAAAATAAAGTTCAGATTTTTATAATTTAGAATATAATTGACCTGCAAATAACCTTTGTTATACTTTAGACTTCAAGCCGAGGTGGCGAAATTGGCAGACGCGCCAGACTCAAAATTTGGTGGTGGTGACACCATGTGGGTTCGAGTCCCACCCTCGGCACCAATTTTAGGAATAGATTTAAAAAGACCCTAGTTTAGATTAGGACAAATTAATTTATTTTCTATGCTAATTGCTCTATTTCTTCTTGAGATAAACTTGTTATTTCTGATATCAATTTGATATCCAAATTTTTTTTTAACATGCGAATTGCAGTTTTTTGCGATTCTTGTTGTATACCTTGTTGTATACCTTGTTGTATACCTTGTTGTACAGCTCTCTGTCCAAGTGTCATCACTTTTTCCTCTACATCTGGTGAAAATTTATTATGCAAAAATGCCCAAAATTTACCTGAATCTATTAAATTTCCTTCATTATATAAATAATATAGCATGTCGGCAACATCATCTCCATACCCTAGCTCATCTAAGCGTTGGAATAAGGACAATAAAACCGTTTCAAGATAGGTTTGTAAATCTGTATCAAATGCATGTTTCAAGCTTAATAGCAATGCCTGTGCTCGAACATGTTCCTGTAACTTTATTCTTAACTCTTCATCAGGAATAGCTGCTAAATCAATCAAGCAACTGGGGGTTTTAAAAAGGTTATCAAATAATACTTTAGCGTCTTCTGGTTCTATCAGATCACGCATTGTTAATGAGTGCCTGTAGGGCATTGAAGCATTAGAAATAACTAATGGGTAAATAAAAGGAAGTTTATTCGATTTAGCTCGGCTTCCTGATGCTTTGCGGATATGATCCCAAATGACACCCATGTAGCAAAACTGTCGCAATGGCAGCCATACATCCGGTTCACGCTGCTGCTCTATAAGTAGCCATATATACACGATCTCACCGTCTCTTTTGCAACGTGTTTTGAATAATATATCAACCGCTAAAAGACGATGCTGGGCATCCACAAAGGTATCTGGCTGCCTCTCTAAGTAATCAAGGTCAACAAGGGCTTTGACTTCAGGGGGCAAATACACTTCTAATACATCACGCGCAGTAGCTATATTTGATAATAACCTGCGCACAAGTTTATCATGGGGTTTATCAACAGGTGATTTATCATTTTTAGTTTTTGTTACCATAGTATCTCTGCAACTCAACAACAGGTAAGAATAAATAAAACGAGTTTGTGATGGCCCGACTAATGCTCACTGATTGGCATGTGGTTATTTATGGTTGCCTATAGCCTCTTGTAAGTTTTGACGCTGGAATATGGCTTAGTCCATGGTTTAACAGCTAACTGCTTTTCCAATTTTTTTGCCACCAAGTCTGCCTCTTCCTTGTTCTTATATTGACCATAAAGTAAGACATACCAATTTTTATTCTTATATAATGTTTGGTAAATTCCTGCATCATATAAGTGGTGTTTTTCAATCATTTTAACAATTTGATCCTTTCTATAGGCCCCAAGCAACTGTAGGGTGTAGGCACCTGATACGTGACTAGCAATGGGCTCCTGATCTTTCTCAGATCTTTGCCGTTTCATTTTGACATAGGTCAGCCTTTCGTCATTTTTCTGATTCATTCCCCAAGAAGAATCAATTTTTCTATCTTTCCCACTCTCAACTGCTAAATTTGTTCTGTCACCAAATTCCTTTTGTTCAACATTAACTGTTGTAGAAGAGGGTTCTTTTTGGTAGGCAACTACTTTGCTTTGTTGACGATTCATTAGCGCCAAAGCTTTTACCGCCTGCGGTTGTTTTTGTGCTGCCGCTTTGCCAATCCATTTTTTGGCTTCAATGATATCCTTAGTGGCACCGCTTTTCCCGTAATAATACATATATCCAAGAGCATATTGAGCATCGGCATCACCACTCTCTGCTGCCATTTTAATCTGATCAAAGGAAAGAGTAGCTCGAGAAGTCTCAACCGTTTTATAAGTCTTGGAATCAATCGCAAATAGATTAGTGCTGACAAAGTACAAACTAATGCCACAAAAAAATGAAAAGCTAATTTTAAACAGTTTCATAATGACTCCTTTGCTTATCCGACAATTCTATTATGGAAATTGTGGCTTGCAAGTATTTCTTGAAAAATAAGGAACATCAAACTGATTTCTTAACTTCATGGCAATGAGGGTGAGGACCCTCTCCCACAATTAAGCTATTGTTTCTATATAGAGTACGTTCCTAATAACCAGCAGCCTAAAAAAATTTTGTAAATCTTTCCTCCCCCCAATTGGAGAGGAAAGAAGCCAAGTTTACAATGGATAAGCTAATATATGTCGTTGCTCTGGGGGAGAAGGTGAAAAGGTTCTTTGAATATCTTGAATAACATTTTGTAAAGCACAAATGATGCCAATTAATAGAAAGCTAAAAAACACAAAAAAGATGATATTAGTTAGAGTTCGCTTCATGTTGATCCTCCTTGATCAGTAGCTACATCCTATAACCACATGAATTTTCTTTAACAATTTATAACTTTATCAGAACTATTATCACGCGCAATCTATCTTATTTATTCAAATTCTCTTAGCAAAGATATTCCCCTCAACAACGTTATAAATTCCTTTTATAAAATCAATAAGCTACAAATCACGGATAATTGTATGCTTCTGTGTGAACTTGCCATTGACTGACATTTTAAAGCGATAAAATCCTACACTATAGCAAGACAGCTAGCTCATCCACTAAATAACAAACGAAGTATGTCATTAAAAGTAGCAAGCAGCATAATAACAATTAAGATCAATAAGCCAATTTGTATAGTAATAAGCTCATACTTTAATGATAAAGGCTTGCGGATAATAAACTCCAGAAGAAAATTAAACAAATGCCCCCCATCCAACCCAGGGATAGGAAGGAGGTTAATAAAACCTAACATAATACTAATTAACGAAAGGAATTCTAGAAATACAATAACCCCCTGTTTAAAAGCAATGTCAGCTGTTTCGAAGATGGAGATAGGTCCTCCCAAACTACTTAGTGGGACATCACCAACAATCATTTTTCCAATAATGATCAAATTAAATTTAATAAATTGCCATGTTTCGCCAATAGCAACTGGCAATGCCCTAATTGGAGAATATTTCCGTAGCTTTATCATTGATGATGGAATCGGAACCGATATAGGTTTTATACCCAAATAGCCTGTTACCCCGCTGCTAAAGGAATATTTCTTACCTATGATAACCTTAAGACTACCTGGTTGATTATTTCTTAAATAATTTACTGTAACTATTTGTCCAGGATGTAAACGAACATAGTCAATCAGCTGGTACCAATCTTTTATAGCTTGCCCATCAATTGAAATAATATGATCTTTAACTCGAAGCCCAGAGTTTGCGGCAGGACTTTCTTTATCAATATCATAAATTATAGGAGGCGGCTCAGGCCTTATTGGCACTATACCTAAGCTTTTTAATGGGTCTGGATTTAGGTTATTAATAACCCAATTTTTAAGTTTAAGTTCATGAGTTGCAGCTTTATGCGTCTTGATATTTATTGTTTTCACCACTAAAGGGCTCTTTTGGCCTAGGCGTTCTAAAATAGCTATAACCACTTTCTGTAGGCTGGGAGTTGCTTTATTATTTATTTGGATAATTTCATCACCTGGCTTCAGACCAGCATTTTCAGCTATTGAGTGCACAAGAGTACTCCCAACGATAGGTCTATAGGTTTCAACGCCAATTGAAAACAACAGCCAAAAGCTTATTATCGCAAATAGAAAATTTATTAACGGGCCTGCTAGAACAACTAACACCCGTGACCACAGCGGTTGAAGATTAAAAGCAAATGGCTTTTCCGACTCCGGAACAATGACTTCTCTTTCATCTAACAGTTTCACATAGCCACCTAAAGGAATGATGGCCAATATATATTCTGTTCCTTGTTTGCCAATATGACGAAAGATAGCTTTGCCAAAGCCAATAGCGTAGCGTGTAACCTTGATACCTAATAACTTTGCAACGAAAAAATGCCCTGCTTCGTGGATAGAGACAAGAACCAAAATGGTAATAACAAAAGCAAGCAACTGCATCAAAAAGTTCATAGATCCCTAATTTAGCTAAATATATTGAAACGTTCATATTTAAACCAGATCCTTTCTTAAGAATCAAGGCTATTTAACCCGAATATTTCATCATTTCACTACTGCGAACGCGAAAAACCACATGTCTACAAATTCCAACGTCAGTTCGACGAATCTAAGCAGAGGTAGAGTGGATTAGGGCCCCTGCCATTAAGTAAAAGTCATCGCTCCTTGCCGTCGTCCTGCGGCTTGTCCGCGGGATCCAGTTCTTGCAGGTTCCTGGATCCCGCGGACAAGCCGCAGGACGACGGCAGTAGAGATACATATCCTTAACTTATAATATGGCAGTGAGATTATATCCCTCCGCCTAATCCACTCTACCTCTGCTTAGATTCGTCGAACTGACGTAATTCAGTAACTTAAAAGCGCATAAAAAAGGAAACAATATTTTGGTTTATAAACTAAAAATTGATTCTAAACTATGTTTATGATATTTTAGGTTCTTATTTAAATCTTGGAACTTAATTAAATGGAATGGCAAGCATTTGGGTTTAAAGATGATCCTCTTAAGACATCCCCTATTACAAAATCAACATTAGCCCTTTTTACTGGCCATAGTGAAGAGGTCAGAATCTGCCTGAGCGCACTGTCAGGGAGTAACATTAGAATTGTTATTGAAGGGACAAGAGGGGTTGGCACTACTTCATTTGCTAATTATCTTCGTTTTAGCGCAGAAGCCAAAAAAATATATTTCACACCAACAACAGAAATCAAAGTAGAACAGGGGTGGCGATCTGAAACATTACTCTCTGCCATCATTAGCCACTTTGTAAGGGAGATTGAATTACGACCCGAATTGGAAAAATTTATCTCCGATAAACGCTTTCAATCTGCTAAATCGCTTTCTTCACGTATTGCTGAAACATACCGCTCATTTGGTATAGAGGCATTTGGCTTTGGCGCAAATTTTGGTAAACAGGCCGGTATTGTGACACAGCCGGTTATTGTTCCATCTTCGATTCTTGGGCATCACCTAGAAGATCTTATTGCTTTAGTGAGAGAAGCAGGCTTCAAAAAAGGCGTGTTGTTCCAACTTAATAATTTAGATATTGACGAAATACATAGCCAACAAGAAATGAAATATCTTCTTAATGCGTTACGTGATTATACGCAAACTGATGGCAGTAATTGGTTGTTTGTCGGTGATATTGGATTAAGGAAATTTATAGCACAACAAGTCGATCGCTTAGATGACATTATTTCTTACGAGGTGACCATTAATCCCCTGCCAATAGATGATCTTGCTGAGATGATTGATAAAAGGGTGCAGTTTTATAGTGAATCTGAAAAAGTTGAATTACCAATCGATATAGAGGTATTTCATTACCTCTACAAAATTACCAAGGGTCGCCTCAGATATGTTTTTGGGCTCATGTCTCGTCTAATGAATAGACTTTATATTGGCGATTTGACAGATAAAGTAACCCTTGGTATTGCAAAGCCCATGCTAATTAAACTAGGCCAAGATAGAGTAAAGCGATCAGATATTACTCTTACGGAAGAACAAGCATTACAATTACTAGTCACAATGCCAAATGCTACACCATCTATGATTGCTAAAAAACTTAAAAAGACACCTCAATACATAGGACGAATACTTTCCGTCTTGGTTGATAAAGGCTTGGCCTCATCTAAGCGTGAGGGACGAGAACGAACTTATACTCCATCTATTGATGCCATTATTGCTTATACAAAAATCTAACTAGTACCCAGATTCGGTGATCTATGAAATCAAGCCGCTACACCTAATAGCTTGCTGTAATCCACTTTAAATTGCCATAGAACTGTTTTTAGCTATAATGTAATGGCGGGGGGGTTAAAGGCTGTTAAATTTTTTGTGGCTTAAATCGCTTTAAAATTCGTTATAATGGCATCTTAAGTTTTCCACAAAATCTGACAAAATCTGTGAGCAACCTTGTTGATAGGTTTAAAATTATCAACGTTAACGCTGCTTTAGATAATTGTCCAATTTTTAATTTTAAAGGAGAGGGTATCCTCCTCTTAGTTATTGAAGTCACTTCCCTGTCCCTAGCATTTACATACTTAATGAGATCCCTTATGACCGTTCATACACGTTTTGCACCAAGTCCAACAGGTTATCTTCACATTGGTGGAGCTCGCACTGCTTTATTTTCTTGGCTATACGCAAAAGCACATGCGGGAACTTTTATTTTAAGAATTGAAGACACTGACCTTGAGCGCTCAACTCCAGAAGCAGTGGAGGCAATTCTAGAAGGTATGAGGTGGCTGGAGCTTGAGTATGATGAAGGCCCTTATTATCAGACAAAAAGGATTAAGCGCTATCAAGAGGTTATCGATTTGCTTTTAAAGGAGAATAAAGCATATCGCTGTTACTGCTCGAAAGAAAGGTTGGAAAAATTACGAGAAGAGCAGATATTGCAAAAACAAAAGCCTCGATATGATGGCCATTGTCGAAGCCTTGTTAAAGTACACAGTCATCAGCCATTTGTAATTCGTTTTCATAATCCACAATCAGGAGAGGTTATTTTTGAAGATCTTATTAGAGGCCCCATTTCAATACAAAACAGCGAGCTTGATGACCTTATCATTGCTCGAAGTGATGGGATGCCGACATATAATTTTACTGTCGTAATAGATGATATGGACATGGAAATTACCCACGTTATCCGTGGCGATGACCACATTAATAATACACCTAGACAAATAAATATTTTCAATGCATTAGGCAAACAAGCACCCATTTATGCCCATGTTCCCATGATATTGGGATCTGATGGTAAACGATTATCAAAGAGGCATGGTGCTGTTAGCGTTTTGCAATATCGAGAAGATGGCTACTTAGCGGAGGCTTTGATTAATTATTTAGTTCGCTTGGGGTGGTCTTATGGCGATCAAGAAATTTTTACAAAAGAGGAAATGATTAAATATTTCAAACTTACCAACATCAGTCGTTCTCCAGCTATTTTTAACCCTGAGAAATTAATATGGTTGAATCAACATTATTTAAAAAAGAGCTCTCCTGAACACGTCGCTAAACTTCTAGCATGGCATTTTGACAAACTTAATATTAGAACTGATGGAGGCCCTCAATTAGTGGATATTGTTATTGCTCAACGCGATAGAGCTAAAACTCTTTTAGAAATGGCAGAGAAAAGTCGCTTTTTCTTTGAAGAGGTCTCTCGCTATGAGGAAGATATTGCCAAAGTAGAATTTAATGAACAAACCTTATCAATTTTCACAGTTCTGGTGAGTCAATTTGCAGCTCTTCCAGGATGGAATAAAGAATTGATCCATGAAGCTATTTTGCAGGTAGCTCATCATTTTAATGTCAAAATGGGCAAAGTTGCTCAACCATTACGATTAGCCATCACGGGTAGTAATGTATCACCATCAATAGATATCACATTGCAATTGCTGGGGAAAGAGAAGACTATTCATCGAATTAAACAAGCCGTAGACTTTATCCAAGAAAAGCTCATTAGATCCAATTTATGATCTACGACAGTCCCAGCAGCCATTAGGTATCAGCCAACAACCAAATTTAGAGCTTGGTCGTTTATACAATATAGTCGCATTACTATTCGTATAAGCATTGTAATAGCCTCCGGGTATGGCAGCAGGCTCTTCAATTTGTCCATAAGCACAACCAACCAACGTGTAAAGAATCCCTACTAACAGTGCTATTTTTATTGTCTGCACCTTACACTCCTTTCTTAAAAAACCTATTGTAATGATTCAAAGTAAAATCTCCAATAGGATTTCTACAAACTTCTCTTGACAGCCTGTCGCACTCTCCCTAGAATCCCTTGTTTCTTAGGGGCTATAGCTCAGCTGGGAGAGCACTTGCATGGCATGCAAGGGGTCGGCGGTTCGATCCCGCCTAGCTCCACCAAATCAACTTCCACTAACTTCCAGAACTAGGAACAAAACTTTTCTGGCGAGCTATAAAACAAAAAGCACTAAATGAACCTATGCCGAGTATAGTAAAAAGAAATCCCAATGGTAACGGCGATTGATAACTAAAATTAATCATTATTAAACTTATTAGGGCTGTGCCTAACATTTGAATTCCACCTATCAATCCAGAAGCGCTGCCACCTAAATGTCGAAATCCAGCAAATGCGCCTGCTATTGCATTGGGGATGATAATTCTTGCTCCCACAACATATATAGTAGTGGGCACTAAAATACTGATGAGTGTAGTTTCACTTTCAAAGTTCCACGATATCATGAGTAAGCCACTGGCGGTGATCAATACGATTCCCATGACTAATAATAGTTTGGTACCTAAGGTACGTGCTAATCGAGTTACGATTAATCCGCCAGTTAAATAACTAGCAGCAATGACTAAAGAGGTATATCCATATTGTAAAGGTGATAGGTGCAGTTTGTTCATTAATAAAAATGGGCTTAATTGGAAATAAGCGATTAATCCTGCAAAAGCGAGTGTATAACAGAAAGTGCTAACAAAAAATGAACGTGAAACTAGAATTTCCTTGTAATTACTAAAGACTTTTTTAAAGGTAATAGAGTTTAACCTGTTAGTGTGATTAGTTTCTGGAAGTCTCCACCAAATAATAAATAATGCAATTCCGACAAAAAGTGTAGCGACTGCAAAGTTAGCACGCCAATTAAATAATTCTTGAACACTACTCCCAATGAGGGGAGCAACAATTAAGGCCATTACAAGAGTTGTAGTGGTATAAGACCACGCTTTGCTAAATTGAACGCCGCTAAAACAATCGCTCGCAATAGCTCGATTGAGTACACCACAAACACCCATTCCTAGGCCTGCGAAGAATCTTGCTGCTAGCAGTATGGATAAAGAATTGGTAAAAACACACAGCGTATTGGTTATCAGAAAGAGCATTAAACCACTAATGAGAACTTTTTTTCTGCCGAATCGATCAGATAAGGGACCATAAATAAGTTGAGATAAGCCAAAACCCAAAATATATAAAGTTAAAGTAAGCTGAACACCGTCTATGGGAGCATTCAGTGCTAGACTAATTGCAGGCAAGGATGGCAAATAATTATCCATCACAAAGCGACCCATGGAGGTAATCAAACACAATATGGTGATAATTGAGACGGTTTCTGATTTAGAAAGATCTAACATATATCACACTTTTTCTTACAAAACATTGCCCAACCAAAAAGTTTAATGCATTTCCCAGCAAAAATTAAAAATTTGCTGCCTGATAATTAATGATTATATATTCTTAAGGTTAAGGAATTATTAATACAAAATAATGTCTCTTACAGGATCAAATCTATAACGACTAATTTAGTAAAAAATGTGAGGGATAAAAAAATATTTTCAAAAAGTTTGCTAAATATTAGATTTGAGTATATACTTATTAATATATACTTTATGAGGCTAATATGAAAATTGCTAAATTATTCCAAAATGGTCAAAGTCAGGCGGTGCGTTTACCCAAAGAGTTTCGATTCAAGGGGAAAACTGTTTTCGTTAAAAAAATAGGAAATGCGGTAGTCATATTACCTATGGAAAATCCATGGGAACCTCTATTTGACAGCCTTAATCGATTTTCCGAAGATTTTATGAGCACTAGAGAACAGCCTCAAAAACAAGAAAGAGAAGATTTTTTTTAAATGATATATATATTAGATACCAATATTTGCATTTATATTATTAAGAAGCAACCTGAAAAAGTCCTTAAAAAATTTAAATCATTTGCAATAGGAGATATTTGCCTATCCTCTGTTACATTGGCTGAATTGATGTATGGTGTTGAAAAAAGCCAACGGCAGCAAAAAAACAAAGATGCCTTGGAAGAGTTTACTTTGCCACTTGAAATATTGGCATTCGATTCAGATGCTGCATCAAATTATGGTCATATAAGAGCTTTTCTCGAGAGAAAGGGAACACCTATTGGTTCTTTAGATTTAATGATAGCTGCTCATGCGCAATCTTTAAATGCAATTTTAGTTACAAATAATAAAAAAGAATTCGAACGTATTCCTGAATTAAGAATAGAAGATTGGGTTCATGGTTAACCCATTTGGCTAAAATGTTTTAAATCTGCCTGAGATTGAAATTAGTTGTGCCCATCTCATACCGCTATTTGATACTATATTTATATCAAATTATTTAACAAGGTAACACGATGCAATTACCCATTGGTTATGATGATTTTGGCGAAATTATTGATAAAAAATTAAACTTTATTGACAAAAGTCTCTTTATAAAGGCGGTATTTGACGATGAAACCGCCAAAGCCATTGTCATCACTCGTCCACGTCGTTTTGGCAAAACATTTAATTTATCACTTCTACACTATTTCTTGGCAGATGAAGTGCGGGGAAAACCCACACAAGGATTATTTGATAAGTTAAATATTGCTGATCATGCTACGTATATGCAGCACCAAGGGAAATATCCGGTTATCGCAATTAGCTTTAAAGACTGTAAAGATAGCAGGTTTGAGAATGCTTATAAAAGCCTATGTGTGATTATCCAAGACCTCTATGCCGAACATGATTATTTATTATCAAGCGATAAACTCAAAGAAAAAGATAAGGCCATTTTTACCGCCATTTTAAAAGGTGGGTTAGTTGAGACAGAGATTACCTTGCTTAAATTTTCCTTAAAATGTTTAAGTCAATATCTCTATCAGCATCACGGTGTTAAGCCTTGGCTACTTATTGATGAATATGACACCCTTATTCAGGCAAGCTACATTAATCAGTATTACGATCAAATGATTGAATTCTTGAGTGGCTTATTCTGTGCCGCTTTAAAAAATAATCCTTATCTCAATAAAGCAGTGATTACCGGCATTTTGCGCATTGCCAAAGAAAGCTTATTTTCAGGGGTGAATAACTTAATAGTTTATTCCATACTTAATTCTAACTATAGCGAGCATTTTGGTTTCACAGAGATAGAAGTAGACAACATTTTAGCACAATCTCATTTATCTGAAAAAGCAGCAGAAATTAAAGAGTGGTACAATGGCTATCAAATTGGCGATACAACCATTTATAATCCATGGTCAATTGCCAATTGTATTCGAGAGAAAGGAACAACAAAATCCTACTGGATCAATACCAGTGATAATCAGTTGATAAAAGATTTACTCAAGAAATCACCCTTGTCGTTTAAGAAAGATTTTGAATTATTAGTGATGGGAAATACAATTGAGAAATTTATTGATGAGCAGATGGTTTTTCAATATTTAAATAATAATCTTGAGGCGACATGGAGCTTGTTATTAATGGCAGGCTATCTTAAGCCTGCGGCTTACAAAGAAACTGACCAAGGGATACTTGCCGACCTGGCGGTTCCAAATCGTGAAGTGCGCAATTTATATCGCCAAATTATTGAACAGTGGTTATCAAATGGTTATGGAATTGGTTGGTATAATGACTTTATTGCGTCGTTACTAGACGGAAAAATAGAAATATTTAAAGATCATCTTGAAAAGGTATTATTACAAATTGTAAGTTATCATGATGTATCGAAAGAACCTGAAGCCTTTTATCATGGATTGTTGCTAGGATTCATGGCAAGTTTAAACCAAACCCACGAAATTAAATCAAATCGGGAAGCTGGGCTAAGTCGATTTGATATTTTAATATTACCGAAAGATTTAACAAAAACTGGAGTTGTGATTGAACTCAAGGTCAAGAGTGAAAAAGAAACGTTAACAGCCTGTGCAAGCCAAGCATTGAAACAAATCGAACAAAAAAAATATGTAGAAGAATTTAAACAACGTGGCATCGAAAAAGTAATTCAACTCGGTATAGGTTTTGAAGGCAAGACGTTCGCATTAGATGCTAAATTGCCAGATATGTGGCATAAAGAAATATAAATTTTTCAGAAAATTATTTTGGCAAATAATACTAGCAACTTTTTTATAATCCAAATGTTCTTAAAGCAATATGCTACGGAACTGTATTATTTATCTTGAGAATAAATATCGCGTGTAGTAGTATCGTAAAGTAAAAATATAATACCCTCTTTTGCAAGTGCGAATTGACTTCGCTTCATTCATATTCAGAAAACGATTTCCGCGCTATCTTAGCGAGAATCGTGGATTTTGATAAAATATTTAATTTACATGGAGACCTTAATATGCTTACGCAAGATATCGATGTTAAATACAAGCCTGATGTTAGGATTGGAAAACAACATGACCTTGTTCAATTTATTTTTGACAACAAAAATGAGGCAGATAAATTCTGTGACCTCTTAGAGATGATCTCAAACAGACGCAAACCAATTGAGTCTATAAATGATATTCATATCGTTAGGCTACGGCAAGAGCATTATGATAGTTTTTTGCCGGAGTCAGTAACTATAAATGAGTTAAAAAATCACTGTTTTTATCGCGATGGGAAAGGAAATCCTCCTGCAACACAGTTTGTTTTTCACACACTGGAAGTTGCAGATCGTTATTTAAAAGAATTTAAAAAAATGAACATTAAGATTATTTCACTAAAAGGTGATGAAATAGAGAGAGCACGAGAAGGGTTTATCATTAGGACTGATAAAAGTGGAAAAATTAAATTATTATCACTATTTCCAACTTATTTTAGTGATCTGCAACCTTTTAATCTTCTCAAAAAAAGCGAGGAAGAATATACAACGTTGCTTGATGGACTTAAGCAAAAAATATTTCAGGGATGCGGTGAAGATTTAAAAAAGTCATTATTAGCCATTATTAATCAATTTTATATGTCTTCTCGATTAAAATTTGAAAAAATTATGAGTATCTTAAGAGATTTAAAAAATAAAAACAGAGAAGGAATGGGTGCATTTGAACAATTGTTTCTAGATATCGAGGCTCGTGCCCAGAAACCTGAAACTACTGCACCAAGCGCTAATGTATCCAGATTTGGTACAACAACTAATCAACCAACTAATCAAAGAACTTCTAGATGGACGGAAGCTCCTTCTTCTCCTGTAATTTCACCTTTGCCACAGTCAATATTTTTCAACCCTGATACAGATTCAAGAACAACAAAAGGCCTAAATGGAAGTATGCCTGTGACAGCAGCCATCATCCCCAAACCAGTAGCCATCATCCCCCAAGTGGCCCCTCTCAATAACAATCCTTTCTTAATAATGCCTTTTAGCAGTCAGAACGATACTGTAAATAGTCTTTCTATTCTGACTACAGAGAGAAATCGACATATTTTCCCAGGAAATGCACAAGATCCAAGATTGCAGCAGGGAAATCAGCTCTCATTTTCATTACTCTCTATAAATGATAATACAGAAAACCTAACGATAAGAGAAGAAAGTATACCTACGCCATTAGCCATCATCCCCCAAGTGAACCGCAATAACAATCCTCACTCAATGAATTTTTTTCCGATGAATACTGTACCAACTACAGAAAGAAGTCGACATATTTCCCCAGGAAATGCACAAGATCCAATATTACAGATGAGAGATCAGATCTCATCACTCTCTATAGATGATAATGGTGTAGATAAAAATAAGCTAGGAGGCATATGAAAGTGAAGCAGCTAAATTTCCCTCCTTTTCTAAAGTTAGGGTAGGGAAGGATTTAATGACAGGGCGAGTTGCTCTTTTTCATACGTTCGCCCCGATAGCTTGAAATACTTGCAAAGTCTCTTTATAAAGGCGGTATTTGATGATGAAACTGCCGAAGCTATTGCCATCACTCGTCCACATCAGTATTAATTGAATGTATATTGCTACGAATAAGGATCATAATGCATCATTTAATAGAGAATATTGAAGCTAAGCAATTAAGCAAAAATAACTTGAACAATTTGCGAGTTTAATTTAAAGCTAAGTATAAATTAACTTCAAGGAAGAGATTTATAACGCTTATTGATAAATAATAACAAAAAAACTTAAAAAAATCTCATTATATTTAACGAAAAAAGAGATAAAAACACTGGAAATTATAGAAGATTCTTTCTATGGCGAATGGAACTATAAAATAAGGGCTAAAACGCAATAATTGTTCAAGTTATTTTTGCTTACGTACTAAAAGGTTAGAGAATGGGAAATCAATTAGCCAGAAAAAAATTGGCTATTATTAATTGAATCTGTAACTAGCCACGGCCCTGTTGATGGGAAAAGACATCAAGAACTAATAAATCTTTTTTCTAATGCTACCGCAAGTATAGTATATGTGACAGCTTTCCCATCTCGATCGACTATGGCACGTTATGTGGCTGAAATAGCATGGGAAACTGAAGTTTGGGTTGCTGACGCGCCATCTCATTTAATTCATTTTCCTGGGTATGCAGTTGACTAACCTACCCACTACATGTAGTGGATAGGTTAGTCAACTGCATACCCAGGTTCATTTTAATGGGATTAGATTTCTTGGACCTAATAATAATTAATTTAAGGAATTTAAATAATTTACTAAACTTAATATTAACTTAATGTTCATTTGCTATATTTAGATCTTCTCTAGTACAGAAGACTATGTTTTTTATCCAAGGCGATGTTTTTTGTTCTGTACCAAACAGTTATATATATATTAAATTGAGAGGAGTCTAATATGCTAGCATTAAAAGAACTTTGCCAAGATAAAATACTTAAGAATCTTTCATTTTTCTCAAATATGAATATCCCTAAAGATCAGATTCAGGAGTTAAAAGAAAAGGATGCAAGAAAGGTTATTTCATTACTTCAGGATGAATCTGTTTGTAAAAAATATACTTTAGAAGACCTACATAAACTTATAAACAACCATCTATCAGTTTCTCAAAAAATAAAAAAAGAATTTTTCTTGACTTTAAAAAAAATCGAGGCTGAGATAATTGTTATTACCTATATTCCCCTTTTTCGACCTGGCCAGAGAAAGGAACTTAAAATTGATTTTGACCAAATCCGAGCCTACCTTGTGGAACAATTTGGCATAGCTGGCTATTTTCATAATGATTCTGGAAGCCTGATAATCGGGTATAGCAGAGGTGAAGTTAGAGATGAAGTTATAGCTAAAGGATATGCACCAATTATAGTTTTAGAAAAAATTGTTCAACAGGGTTTAGATGCGGATGCACTCTATTTAATTAATAGTTTTTTAAGTGACATAATTAAAGAAGATCATCAGTTTGAATTTAAAGATAACCATCTTTACTTGAACCTTCATGGAGAACTAATTACTGTTAATGAATCAACTAAGAGAGTTTCTCAATTAATGCATAGCTATACACCTGAGAAGCTAATTGAAAATGCGGTAAATACAATTTTAGAGAATCTCAAGGAAGTTAAAGACAATCAACTACATAATTCTATAAGAGAAATATTGACCCAAAAACAGATACCTTCTTTATAATAGATCCTGATGAGAATAATCCAAGAGCAATTAGGGTTTATGAAAAAGCCGGTTTCAATTGGTACTTTGGGCCGTCGTTCCTCGCCGCACAATCCTCATAGAATGCTCAAACCTTCATGCGAGGAATCCAGCGCCAATCCTATCCAGGGAGCTAATTTTTTCTTTGCGTGAGTCAATGCTAAAGCTTGAGTCACCTCCAAAGGAAAATCAGCATTCTTTATGGGACTAGCGCTGGATTCCTCGCGTGAAGGTTTGAGCATTCTACGAGGATTGTGCGGCGAGGAACGACGGGCCGAAGTACCAGCAGCTTAAATCCCACAGGCATTCTTAGCTATAGGGCGCGGCAGAAAGAGCCAACAGCTTAATTCTATGACGAGCTTACTTTAAGAACTGCCAGATCTCAATAATGATAACGACACTGAGCAATCCAAAGATCATCTTCTTGAACTTTATAAATAAGTCGGTGTTCCCGAGTAATACGGCGAGACCAGTAACCCTTCCAATTATATCTTAACGGTTCGGGGTCGCCTATTCCTTGAAAAGGTTCACGTTGAATAACTTTAATTAATGTATTAATTCGCTGAAGGATTTTTTTATCCTGCGCTTGCCAGAACAAATAATCCTCCCATGCGTTGGTTGACCAGATAAGCCTCATTCTTCGATGAGTTTTTTGCATTTTCCTTTCCGATTTTCAAGCTGATCAATTGCTTGATTGATGCGTTCGGCATTTTTGATGTTTGACATAAGATAAGCTGTTACTTCATAGGATTTAAAGTCCTCTAATGACATAACAACAGCAGATTTCCCTGATTGCCGAGTAACCAAGATAGGTACATGACTCTCGTTTACTTTATCTAATGCAGTCGCTAAATGACTTCTAAAATCGGAATAAGTCATACTTTCCATTTTTCACACCTCTTTAATTTTCATTGTACTTATTGTTGTACATTTCATTCTATTTTGCAAGCCTTATAACTTTGCAAAAGAGGGGAAGAACAGAAAACCCTACATGTTTTAAAAAAGTAATGCGATGAAAGCATTCAAGCAGCCTTTTTCATATAGTCGTCTTTAATACAGTACTTATGAAAAGTTTCGATTGTCTTATCAATGAAGCCAGGCAAATCACCTTGATGACGACTTGTTACCAACTTTTTATCTACCACCACTTCTTTATTCACCCAATTAGCCCCTGCATTTTCCATATCTGACCTAATTGCGTAATAGGTAGTGAGACGTCGATCTGCTACTTGCTTTGCGTCAATTAAAATCCATGCTCCATGACATATCGCAGAAACGGGTTTATCCTTATGAAAGAAATCTTGCACAAACGCAATAGCTTTCTTATTCGTTCTTAATCCATCCCCGTTGATCACACCACCAGGCAATACTAAAGCATCGTACTTATCAGGGTCTGCATCTTCAAGCTGAACATTAACAGGATAATGCTTGCTCCAATCACCAAACGACCAAGATCTCACTTCTATAGCGATAGGGGAAATAAGATCAATAATTGCACCTTCTGCTTTCAAAGCCTTACAGGTTTCATTTAATTCGGTTTCTTCAAAGCAGTGCTAACTAACACAGCAACCTTTAAGTCTTTTAACTTTTCCACCTTACACCTCCACTAGTTATTTTGGTTTAAGGTCTATGAAACTTACTCTTTAATGATAGACTAACCTACACTTTTTATGGAAAAAATCGTACACAGAGAAATTAAAATAAATTTAAATGTCAGATTTTCTTCTATTCCACGGCGGCAATACGCTCATTTTGTATGGAACATTCATATTCAGTAAAGCTGTTGGCAAAATTGCTAACGATAGCAGCTCGTAGCTTTGTCCGGCAGCTCCTGTTTATGAGCTTCAGAAAAACACGGCGACTGCATAATACTAGCAACTTTTTTATAATCCAAATGTTCTTGAGGTGAGATTCCATGAAACAGATCAACTATTGTCTTGCCATTTTGATTTTTTAAAGTAGGGTCAATCATTTCGTTAGCCTGAATTCTAACATTGCTGTGATCAAGAAAACCTTTGACTATATCTAAATTTAAGCTAATTAATGTGAGCAAAATGGGATAATGCTTTTTACTTGCATTCAGCTTGATTAGCGCCTCATGAACTGGTGTATTTCCCTCATTATCCTGATGATTAAGATCTGCTTTTTTATCAACCAAAAAGCGCACGGCTTCTAAAGCACCTGCACGAACAGCAAAGTGTAATGCACTTCTTCCACTTTCAGGTCCAAAGGCATTAATTTTGGCTAAACCTAATACGGAAATGCATTCTTTCAATCTTTCGATATCATTTTTTTGGGCCGCTTTACGAAGTTCAACTTCTGCATCATAGTAAAGCAAAGGACGCTCCGCCCTGCTGTTATCTATGTTGTATTGCCGATTGGTTAAGATCAGAAAAATAAAGCAAAAAGTCCGACTCAGATAGGTACCAGATTCTTCTCCCATTTGGGCAAGAGCTAAGATACAGAAACATGAGAGGGCAAAGAGAATTTTATTGGTTTGTAAATTAGCTGCTTGTTTTTCAAAAAGCATCTCGCGGTGATTTTTTTTATCTTGCATAGCTTACTCCTAATTTATTTATAGATTTTTTGATTTTTTTTAACCTTTAGAGTTGGTCTTGATAAACTCTTAGCCAGCGAATCCAAAAAAGAATACCATATTCTGGATTGCCAGTTAACTGTAATTAAGAAGCTTGCATACGTAAACCAGCATCTAGACGAATAACTTCACCATTTAAATAGGTATTTTCAATGATATGGCTAACCAAAAGCGAAAATTCGTAAGGCTGTCCCAAGCGTCTTGGGAAAAGTATATTTTCAGTAAGTTCTACTTGAACTTGCTCAGGGAGATTTTCCATTAAGGGTGTTTGGAAGAGGCCAGGGGCAATAGTCATCACTCTAATCTTAAATTTGGCCAACTCACGTGCTGCAGGTAAAGTAAGAGCGCAAATACCACCCTTAGAGGCACTATATGCAGCTTGTCCTATCTGTCCCTCATAAGCTGCAATTGATGCCGTATTTATGATCACTCCACGTTCTTGGTCTTTACCGATTGGCTCTAGCTTACTCATAATGGCTGCTGATAACCGCAAAAAATTAAATGTCCCAATGAGATTAACCTGAATTACTTTTTCAAAATTTAGAAGAGACATCGGACCATCTCTCCCTATTATGCACTGTGCAGGTGCAATGCCTGCACAATTAATGCAAATTCTAGGTGGGCCCAATTCTTGAGTGATTTGAGAGAATGCATTTTCAGCATCGCTCTCATGTGACACATCGCATCGAACAGCCAAACCATTAATTTTCTCTGCAATAACCTTAGCAAGGCCATGGTCGAAATCAACTATTGCCACCAAAGCGCCCTTTTTACCTAAATACTGTGCTGTTTGCGCACCTAGACCTGACCCACCTCCTGTTACAACTATCACTTTGTCTGCGATTTCCATATAGACGGCTCCTTAAATAATAATTCCTAAGGGCCTATGCTACCAAAAACCAGTTGAAGGAAAAAACTATTTCCTCAACGAAGAATTTTGATTTTGCTCAATTACTTGTTGAAATACTGTTAACAGTCTGTTGGCTAAAACTTGAAGATTATATTTTTCTTCAGCATAACGACGACCATTTAAACCTAATTGCTCACGCTCGGCAGGTGACATTGCGGAAAGATTTAAGATAGCATCTGCTAATGCTATCGGGTTTTCAGGAGCCACAGTTAAACCTGCATTAGCCTCCTCAATTGGGCTATAAGGAGAGTCTAATGCAAAAATAATTGGACGGGCAGCAGCTAAATAATCACTTATTTTATTAAGGCTTGTCCCCCAACGATAAAGAGAGGTCTTTCTCACCAAGCCGACTAAAATGTCGGCACTTGCCAAAACAGTGTGAATTTGCTCTTTGGCAACTGTAGGTAGAAATTCCACATTTTTAATTCGCTGCTGCTTTACCAGCTCTACTAAGTTTTGTTTCATAGGACCTTCTCCTATTAGTTGAATACTAAATTTTTTAGGATAGAGCTCTTGTAAAATTTTCGCAGCATGCAATAGGGTTTCTACATCATTGGCAACATTAAAGGAGCCAGCGTACAGCACAATAATACAATTATTCACTGACATTGCCTTGTAATTGATATGTTTAATATCAACAAAATTTGGAATCCAAATTAATTTTCCGTGAAGAATTTTCTTATCTACAAGATAATCCTTAACACCAGGCAATACCGAAATTATTTTTTTTGATTTCTTGATAAGAATATTTTCTATTATTTGTAAAAAAACAACGAGCGGATGGTAGGGGGAAAATTTGCCCAGCCGAAGTAACGTCTGCGGCCATAAATCGCGAATTTCATAAACAAATGATACATTAAACCTTCCAGCTAATCGATAAGCACTGTATGCAGCAAATGGTGAAGGAGAAGAACCAATAATAATATCCGGTTTTGGCAAATCATTAATTTCTTTGCTTGTAATTAATTTATATGCAAAAACTAGCATATTCCATAAACGTTTTAAGGAATTTTTTTTATAGCTCGGTGCATCAAACCAAATAAATGGCACCTTGCCATAATATGCAATTTTTTTGGTGATACAAAATGGCTCTGCAATAATTTGAAAAGTATTATGGCAGTAGTTTCCAGCAAATATTAAAACTTCATGGCCTTGTTCAATTAATTCACTCGCTAAGTCATAATGTCGAGTTGGGCCCATTTTAATAGGGGGGATGGCATGTTGGTGAATGATCCATATGCGCAAATTAGTGTCTCCAGCAAGTTGTTGTTTTTAAAGGCAGCCACATTTCCGATGTTTACCCAGAAGGACCCTAGTTCCAATTAAAATGATCTTTCGTTGACATCCATACAAGAGAAATACATTCGGCTAATCTAGCAGAATTACTTTCAAGCGCCCGGTCATTGAATAAGCTATCTACTTGATCGACCAATCCCATATATCGTAAAAGATTAGAATTAGATTTTAAACTCTCTCGCATGCTCTCACCAATTCCTGAATTTATCCATAAACGATTTTGAACATCAAAGCCTCTTTTTACCCTGGAAAAACAGACCTGGTTAGGAATATAACGGCTTGCAACTTGTCGTAAAATCCACTTTCCAAAACCTTGTCGCAATTTCATTGCCTCTGGTAAAGCTAATGCTAATTCAACTAATCGGTAATCCAAAAAAGGAAGACGAGTTTCTATACTATTTCCCATCGAATTGCGATCTTCATAACGGAGCAGCGCTGGCAAACTATAAGCGTAAATATCCTTAACCTGGCGCTGCCATAATGGTTGGTTAAAACTTATTCCAAGATTAATTTGAGTAGAATAGGGCTTCCATCGATCAGGAGTGGTTTGCCTTAGTGCATAGCGTTTTGATTGACTAATATATTTTGGAAAATTACCTAATTCTCTATAACAAGTTGGCAGTAAACCTAATAATAATCGCAGAGTAACAAGATATTTTCTTCTTTTTAATAATTGCTGGCAATAAAACAATAAGTATTTCCGATAGCCCATAAAGATTTCATCACCACCCTGCCCTCCTAACATAACCTTTATGCCTTGTCGATTTGCAGCCTCAAAGAGAAAATATTGTGCAACAATACTGAAAGTTGGAAAAGGCGCATCTTGAAGCAATAAAGTTTTCCAAAATCCCACTTTCATCTCAGATGGCTGCGGAAAAACAAATTGTAAAGGGATAGCTATATTGGCCGCCGTTATAGAAGTCATTTTGGCTTCTGAATAATTTTGCGCAAGAGATCCAAATGAAAAAGCAATAAGATCTTGCTGCTCTTTTTTCGCTAAGCTAGCCACTATGGCAGAATCAATACCACCACTTAACGAAATTCCAAGCGGAACGTCACTTCTTAATCGCACACTAACTGCATCTTGCAAGATAGCTTCAACCTGCTCAATCAATTTTTTCTCCGAACTAATCATCAACTGGGGAATTAATGAATTAACTTGATTCTCTAAAGAATAAAATTTATGAGTAGTCATCTGCCAGCCTTGTTGATATTGAATGCTAATTACTTCACTAGGAGCTACGGATAGCAGCTCTTGGTAAAGTGTCTGGTTATTAGCACCATACGTCCAATACTTAACACCTCTTGCAATTTCAGCCATATTGGGTTGCAGCTTTAATTGAGTCGCCAATTCGGTAGTGGTCGAAGCAAAATAAATATGATTATGTATTTTGCAATAGAAAAGCGGCTTAATGCCAAAACGATCTCTAACCAAGTATAATTTTTCATGAAGCAGATCAAAAATGACAATAGCGAACATGCCATTGAAGAAATTAAAAGCATCTATCCCCCAATGCATAAACGCCTTTAAAACGACTTCGGTATCGCCCTTGGTATGAAAATTATATCCAACTGCTCGCAGCTGCGTTCGCAATTCAATATAGTTATAGAGCATGCCATTATAAACAATACAAAACCGCTTATTTTCATCCCACATTGGCTGATTGGAACTCGGCAATAGATCCATTATGCTCAGGCGGTTATGGCCAAGAATTAATTTAAGATTTTCAGAATTAATTTGCGTTAAAGCTTGATGATCTGGTCCTCGATTAACCTGTGAGAATATGATTTTATCAATGATCTGCGTTACGTTGTCAACTTTAGAGTTCTCTTTGTTTGATAACATAGCGCCAGCAATACCACACATGAGCTAATCCTCTAATCAAATACAACATTATTCATCTGCCCCCAGCTAATTAAATTAATCCATCGCCAAAAGCGAAAATCAAAGTTAGATTTACTTACAAGCATTTTATTCCAATCACTAAGAAGCTCACTATGGTTAAAAAATGGTAAACTTTTTGCATATTCGCTGGTGAGATGTTTTTCTATCCAAGGTTTAAGGCATAGTAACCAATTCCTCTCTGGTGTTGCAAATCCTATTTTATCGCGTCTAGTCAGAATAGAATCAGGTACAATCCCTTTCATCGCCTCTCTGAATACAGCTTTACTAAGTCCCTCGTTTGAAATAATAAATTCCTCTGGAAGAGACAGAATAAAATCAACAATTTTAGTCGTTAGAAATGGGACTCTGCTTTCAACAGAGTAGGCCATCGAGTTTCTATCTTCATAACGCAATAACATAGGAAGAGAGGTTGTAGTTAGCGTTTGCAATAGGCCCTCATGCAAAAAAGGTTTGTCAAACCTCATTTTATGATTTTTACATTCAACATTTCGGAGTTGGAACCAATCTGCATTCAACCAAAATGGCATAACCTCGGATTTAGGAGGTGACTGCAATAGTAAATAGCTCATTTTATTTCGCCAAGAATGAGGCAATAATGAATAAAGTGTTTTCAATAAAAAATGGCTGTTAAAATTATGTTGTGAACCTTGAAACAAATTCCAGGCTTTTTTAAGCCGAAAACGCTTTAAGAGTGAGATTAAACGGTATAGAACATAAAAAGTATATCCTCCTAACATTTCATCAGCACCTTGCCCATCTAGCATGACTTTTAAATTAGTTTTTGAGGCTGCTTGAAATATACGATGCTGAGCATAAATACTGGTACTGCCAAATGGCTCATCTTGCATATAAATTAATTTTTCTAAATCATCTAATAAATAATTATGATCAGCATAGACTTTATGGCTACTTGCATTTACACGATTGTTGACAATATCTATCCATTTTTCTTCGTTAATATGTTTATCATCAGCAATATAACTAAAAGTATGAATATTCAAAGAAGGATATAAATGATGAATACTTGAAACAATAGCAGATGAGTCAATACCTCCCGATAAAGTTGCAGCTACCGCCACATCACTCCTAAGATGCAAATCGATGCTATGTAAAAATAGCTTTCGTAATTCGCAGGCAGCTTCTTTAAAAGAAATTTTTAACGGCTCTTGTATTTTTGGCTGCCAATAAGGAATTGATTGTGAAAGTTGGAATGTATTAATATCCATCTCAAGGTAGTGGCCAGCAGGCAAGCTCATAATAGAAGAGAGAAGGGTATGAGCTCCAAAATCAGTTAATCCAGAATATAAAAAGTAAAGTAGTCTTTCAGGATTAACCTTTACTTGAGCGAGAAAAGGCAGCAGCGCTTTTGTTTCAGAAGCAAATATTAATCGCTCACCATCAAAATGATAATAAAATGGTTTAATTCCAAAACTATCTCTTGCCATAAAGAGTTTGCCCATATAACGATCAAATATAGCAAAAGCAAACATGCCTGAAAGTTTTTGTAAGCAACTAGTTCCCCAGAAAGCATAAGCCTTTAAAAGTACTTCGCTATCGCTTTTTGTTTGAAAATTAACTCCCAAAGAAAATAATTCTTGTTTTAATTCAAGGTAATTATATATTTCTCCATTAAATATTAAATAATAACGATTTTGTCCACAGGTCATAGGTTGCTTAGCATGACTTCTTAAATCAAGAATTGATAAACGCTTGTGTAAAAGAAATAGTTTGGCTGGAATTTGTGGTAGGTTAGATTTCCCTAATAATAATTGTTGGCCATCATACAGCAACCAACCATGGTCATCTGGCCCTCTATGATTTAAAAATTCATCCGGATTTATATTTAGTGAAGGTATTTCATTTTTATGTAAATACCCAAAAATTCCACACATATATACCGCTCCTTAATTAGAAAAGCTTACAAATATCTTACTAGCACAGTTACCATCACCATAAGGATTCAGCCATTTCAATTGACTTCCTATCATCTGTTTAACAGTTTGAGTCAATTGTTGTACATTATGAGGTTGTAGAAGGGTGTTCCAACCATTTTCTGTCAACTCAAACCATTCAGTTTCACAACGAATTGTAATGATCACACTGTCAAACTTTGTCAGAGCACCAGTCATAATAACCCCATATAAATATCTATCACTGAAAAGATTGTAAATATGTATCCAACAAAGCTAACTCTCCAAATTGTTTGATCATACCATGTTCCATCCATAGAATTTTATTGCAATATTTTCTAATAACATCTGACATATGAGATGAAATAACAACTATATTAGATTTCTCCATAAGCTCCTCAATTCTTTTGGTGGCCTTAGTCATAAAATTTCCATCACCTGCACTAATTGCTTCATCAAGCAGCAAGATGTCAGGAACAATGGCAGTAGATATTCCAAATGCCAAACGCATTACCATACCAGCTGAATACGTTTTTACAGGCATAGAAATAAAATTTCCTAAATCTGTAAACTCCTCGATACCAGGGATAATGTACTTAGTCTCTTTTTTTGATAATCCTAAAATTAGGCTTCTGAGATTAATATTTTCATAACCGGTTGCTTCAAACTGCATTCCAACATGCATATCTAAAAGGGAAGATACTTTTCCCTTGAGTTTAATCTTACCTTGTTGAGGTTCATAGACCCCTGCGAGAACTTTAAGTAAAGTTGATTTACCTGCTCCATTATGTCCTATTAGCCCTAATCTATCACCTTTATTTAAATTAAAGCTGACATTTTGTAAAGCAGTTACCACCATCTTTTTATTTTGATGATTAAAGCGTCCACCTGTAGCTATATCCACCAATGATCTTTTAAGTGATCGAGCATTTGATCTATAAATTGGATAATATAAACTGACATTCTCCAAAATTATTTCAGCCATTGTATCTCCAAAGCTTAAAGCCAATAAGGAATATTGCGACGACTAATAATATAGAAAGGGCTCACCATAAAGAAAATGATCATAGTAAATAACCCACACATAATCCATGAAGATATATTAGGTGTCTGCCCTAAAAGTGGCGAACGCACTATATCTATGTAGTAAAAAACTGGATTTAATTTGGCAATTGCTGCTTTGCTTCCTAACAAGTTTGGCGTCCAGGTAATGGGAGAAATAAAAAAGAGAATTTGCAGCAGACTCGTAATGATAGGTGGCATGTCGCGATATCGAGTTGCAAGTAAGCCTAAAAAAAGACCAATTAATGTCAAATTGATGGTGATTAATAGAAATCCTGGAAAAAATAGCAAAGTATTAAAATGTGGTGTTATTTGAAAGGTGCAAGCGACAAAAATATAAACGACAATGTTATGAAGAAAAATAATTATATTCCGCCAAATAATTCGTAGCATATGAATTAAAAAAGGTAATTTAATTTGGCAAATCAAATTTCTAGCATTGTGAAACACCTCACAGCTATCAACTAAAGTGTTTGAGATATAAGTCCAAGTCAATATACCACATGTTAAAAAAGGGATGTAAGAGTCCATGGGTTGGTGAAATAAATTTCCATAAATTAAACCGAAAGCGATGATAAAAATCGACATGCTCATGGTAATCCAAAAAGGACCAAGTATTGACCCTTTATAACGCAATTGTATATCGGAATACCCTAAATAAAGCCAAAGCTTGTATCTTCGAAAAGATTCAAAAAAATCTTCTATGGCCAGATTAAATTGCGCTGACAAACCTGCGCCTCCCCACTTTAAATGTATTTTTCTATTTCCGGCCAAAAACTAACATGCTTCGCCATAGAATTTTTGATAAGATCCATGTTTTCTTTGGTCCATGCGCCATACTCACCCGATCTTCAACATGTAATAAACTTGGCAACAGACATTTAAAGTCGTAATGGGTCATACTATCAAAATAAGATTCTTTTCGCATATTCTTGATGCTATTGAATATATCAAGGAAACGTTGGAAAGTATAATCAGGATTGAGTTGTTCCCAATTTATCTCATCTTAAATATCTGATGACCGATCAATCAAATTAAAATATCGTTTATCTAAATTCTCGAATAAACCATTACTCCAAAATTTTTGTATCATTGGTTTGTACTTTTTTAGGGAAACAAGCTGAGGAATGATAGAATCAACCGTCACCACAAAATTACCATTTTGGTAGGTTCCTTCAATGGCTGCATGAATGCATTGCTCAAAATAGGCAAGCAGATAACGAGTATATCCCCTAAATATTTCATCCCCTTATAGCGTAGACAAAGTGCTGTCAACCCAAAATAGGTCAAAAAATACTTTTATAATCATGAGATCATTTAATCAAAAGTTTGAACGATTCTTCACGACGGGCTAATTCTGTGTCAATGCTTTCAGGCTTCTCTTTATATCCATCAGCCAAACGTACCAACTCACTATAGCTAATATCTCTAGAGTGCTGATTTGGACTGTTACCAGATATAGCCACAAAGGTGAAAGTCACGTGAAAATTTTCCCCATTCTGTAAATCTTGCTGAATGGTTACTTCAATGATGCCTCCTTTTTCAGGATCTGCCATCTCGGGAAAGCCTGAATGACACTGGTCAAATTCAATAAATTTAATTGCCATTTGGATTAAATCTTGAATAGAAAGAGGGGATTGGAAAAATCTTAACGGAACCATAATTGTTCACCCTCAATAGGTGGCATAGCGTTTGGGCTTTTTAGTTAATTATAGCAGTATATGTAAAAATATCCTAGAGTAACTTACTCGCACTCCATACCGGTCATTCTGAGTAGGAACCAAACCCAACACGCCGTCATTGCGGTTTCCTAATACTATTCATTTCCGAGGAATTGGATGCTGTCTCCTGTTAACCGATAGCACTCTTGGGTATGGGGGCAAATCACTTGGCCTTCACCAAATAAAGGTAAAGTTAGCCGTTCGCCATAGCGACTCATCCACCCTATTTGTCGAGCAGGAACCCCTACCATCAGGGCATAAGCTGGCACCTCCTTCGTAATAACACTGCCAGCCCCTATAAAGGCATATTCACCAATCACATTGCCACAAACAATTGTGCAGTTAGCGCCTAATGTGGCTCCCTGCTTTACATAAGTATTTTTATATTCGTGCTTGCGGCTAACTGCTGAACGAGGATTATAAACATTGGTGAAAACCATGCTGGGACCACAAAAAACATCATCCTCTAAAATAACATTATCATAAACTGAGACATTATTTTGAATCTTAACATTATTACCAATGACAACCTCATTCCCTACAAACACATTTTGCCCTAGAGAACAATTAGCACCAATCCTGGCTCCTTTGCTAACATGAACCCAGTGCCAAATTTTTGTCCCCTGACCAATAGTTGCACCTTCATCAATTATGGCTGTTTGATGAATAAGGCAGTTGCTAATCATCCTTTACCTCATCTGCTTCCATTATTTTACTCATTAAAGCAACTACCTCACGCCCCAACTCTCCACAACTTCGAGGATTGCTTCGATTTTTAATGCATTCTAAAAAATGCTCCAATTCAAGCTTTAACGGTGCAGTTGAATCCGAAAATATTTTGTCATAGCCACCTGCTGTAATTGTTCTATCTTGGTTACCAAAATGCTGATAGTAAATTACCTCCTGTTTGATCTCATCAAAGTGTAGGGCACCCTTCTGCCCCAAAATCATTAACTGTCTGTCCTTAATAGGCCAAAGCCAACTCAAATGAATATGCGCTTGAATGCCTGATGAATAATGAAAGTGTATGCTCATGCTATCTGCAATATCTTTTGATATCACTTCCTGGCAATGGGTTGTAATGTGCTTTATTTTGTCGGGAATAAGATAATGTAAAACAGCTAAGTCATGAACTCCTAAGGAATATAATACATTTTCTTCTTTCCGGATGGTTCCCAAGCTTCTTCTGACTTGGGTAAAAGAAAAGATATTGCCCAATCTATTAGCTGCTAAAAAATCTTTAATAAATTGGATGGCTGGCTGATAAAGTAATAATTGTCCTACCATCAAAATACAGTTATTTTTTTTAGCAAGGGAAATAAGCTCATCAGCTTCCTCCAAAGTGGTGGTCATAGGCTTCTCTACAAATACGTCTTTTTTCGCAAGAAGTGCCTTTTTTGCCATATCAAAATGACTGAAAACAGGCGTTGCAATAGCCACTGCTTGGATATCAGTTGCCAGTAGACTCTCTATTCGCCTATAAAAAGGAACCTGATAGCCACTTGCCAACGTAAGACCTCTTTCCTCTTCTAACTCGA
The DNA here is from genome assembly GCA_963817645.1 of uncultured Gammaproteobacteria bacterium. Classification (GTDB taxonomy): domain Bacteria; phylum Pseudomonadota; class Gammaproteobacteria; order UBA6002; family UBA6002; genus UBA6002. The sequence continues at coordinate 31,324 of CAWFQC010000062.1, forward strand.
CAATTGCCGCTAAAGCACCAAGATCTGAAAAAGTTTTAACCAGGTTTTGTCCCCATTTTCCAGCTCCCACTACAGCAACAGTTTGATTAAATTTCATTTGTTTTACAGCAGTAAAATTTTGTCACTTTTAATTCCTCGAGTTGCATAACGCGTATCTAAAACTAAATTAGCTAAATCAACTACATGGCGATAATTTACCTCGCTATGGTCAGTGGCAATTAGAACCAAGTCGCAAGATCGCAAAATTTCATCAGTTAGTTCACAACTTTGGATTGAAATGCCATTTTCATGAATTTCTTGCACCCAACGGTCATGATAATGAACTCTTGCACCGGCATTGATCAACAAACGATAAATGTCTAGCGCGGGTGATTCTCTATAATCAGCTATATCAGCTTTATAAGCCATTCCCAATAAAAGAATGGTTGATCCATTTAATGGCTTTTTAATTTGATTTAAGGCACGAGCCGCTTTGTTAAAGACAAACATAGGCATTTTTCGATTAGTTTGCCCTGCTAAAGCAATAAATCGCATGTGAAAATTATATTCTTTGGCTTTCCATTCTAAATAGTGAGGGTCAATGGGTATGCAATGCCCTCCCACACCAGGGCCTGGATAAAATGGCATGATACCAAATGGTTTAGTAAAAGCAGCATCCAAAATTTCCCAGACATTTAAATCCATTCGATCACAAAGTAGAGCAATTTCATTTGCCAAAGCAATATTCACTGCTCTAAAACTATTTTCATAAATTTTCACTAATTCAGCAGCTTTCGCGCTACTAACGCAGACTATATTTTGAATAGCCAATTTATAAAAAGACTGCGCTGCAATTAAACTATTAGCATCAACGCCGCCTACAATTTTGTTGGTATTATGAGTACTATATCGTTTATTTCCGGGATCTACACGCTCAGGTGAGTGTGCCAAAAAAAAGTCAAAGCCACATTTAAGCCCTGAGCTTTCAAGTATCGGCTTAATAATCTCTTCCGTGGTTCCAGGATAGGTTGTCGACTCTAAACTAATTAATTGTCCTGCCCGCATACACCTCGCTAGTTTCTCAGATACTGAGATGACATATTGAAGATCAGGACATAAATTTTTATCTAAAGGAGTTGGCACACAGATGACAATGACATCGACATTTCTTAAGAGAGTAATATCAGTAGAGCTGGTCACCAATCCTTTTTTAATTACGCTTTTTAGCTCTTCATCACAAACATCATTAATATAATTTTGGCCTCTAGCAACTTTCTCAACTCGGATTGGATTCTGATCAATTCCAATGACATTTAGCCCAACTTTCGCTTTCTCAATAAGAAATGGCAAACCCACGTAACCTAAGCCGATGACCCCAACCTGTATAGTTTTTGTTCGAATTTTATCTAAAAGGTGCAACAAAGCTATATTATGCTTCTGACCAATATCTTCTTCTACTTCAAACATCAAAGACCTCTTCGTGCTCATGGACAGAAATACCTGCTTTGAGCAAAATACATAAAACAACAAGTGGCAAAATAGCAATCCCCGTCAACAGCAAAGTCAATTTAGGAAAATAAAGAGTAAGCACCGCAATTGGCAACAACCATAAAATATTTATACTAAGAACGCTTATGACTACTTGCTTATGACTACCTGTTTTTTTTACTGCCTGTTGGAAAGCATGGCAGCAATGTGCCTGATAGCAATGCTCTCCTCTTATCAAGCGCAATACCAGAGTGAGAGTCGCATCTACCCAAAAGCATCCTAAAATGATTAGCCACTGCCAAGGCGTTATAGCAAAATCCCACCAGGTCGCAATGAGCATCACCCCGAATACAAATCCCAAAAAGCCACTCCCTGTATCTCCCATAAAAACTCTGGCAGGTGACCAATTCCAAATTAAAAAGCCTGCAGCAATAGAAGCAAGTAATAAGCAAAGGGGTATAAGCTGATAGTGCCCATTTAAAAATAGCAGCAAGGCGATGGCTATTGAAATAAAAACTGCTTCACTCCCTGCTAAGCCATCAATGCCATCCATAAAATTATATAAATTAATGAGCCAGACTAGTCCCAAAATACCAACAGCTAAACCAGCGCAGTACCAATGCCAGATAAAAATTCCTAAATCTAATGGCGGCATACCTCCAAAAAAATATAAAACTAAACCTGATGCAACAAAGTGGCAGAAGATTCTTATTCGCGCTGGAAGATTCTTAAGATCGTCCACTAAGCCAATAATGGCAAGCAATGAGCCTCCTAACAAAAAAGACATTAATATTGGTATTGTCACTAAATTAAATAGATATAGGAGCAATATGCCAGTAAAAAAGCTAATGACCATACCAATTCCACCTCCAATAGGTGTAGGTAACTCATGCGAGCTTCTGGCATTTGGGACGTCAAGAAAATAATACCGATAAGCAAATGTGCGAAAAACTGAGACGAGACTTAGGGTTGTAACAAAGCCTAATAGAACGATGAGAAATGCAGCATTCATTTAGCCACTCATTCCTTTCTAAAATCTATAGATTTTCAGAAAAATAACTTGTTCTTCTCTTCAAAAATGTTTACCTCTTCTGTTTTGCAAAATAATTTTCTGAAAAACTATATATTCCATGACCATGTTCCTAGACAACCTCTTCTATACAAGCTTCGACTGACTCAATCACAGCTTTTGTTACAACATTTATCTCATGATCAGTTAGATATGGATGAAAAGGTAAACTCAAAACACGCCCTGCTAATTCCTCTGAAATGCCAAGAGTCGAATGCCTTAGCCCGATATCACTGAATATGGGTTGTTTATGCAAAGGCACTGGATAATGCACAGTGTGGGAATGCCTTTAATTTGAAGTATTTTTTGAACTTGTGAGCGATTTTCTACTTCAATGGTATATTGCGCATAGGCACTTTGATTGTGTGACTCAATATAAGGAAGCTGGAAGTAATCATTTAAGCGCTGGCTATATTTAAAAGCGACTTCCTGACGAAGCAACATTTCTTCGTTAAAAACCTCCAGCTTTGCTAGCAGAATGGCTGCTTGAATTGAATCCAGGCGACTATTTAATCCTAAAATGACATGATTATAACGGTTGCTTTGTCCATGATTTCGAATCTTGCGCATTTTATCTGCCAAATCATCGTCATCAGTAAAGCACGCGCCCCCATCCCCATAACAGCCCAGTGGCTTTGCCGGATAGAAGCTAGTGCAACCAATGGTACCCAAATTACAGGAAAGGCGATTCCTATAGGTTGCCCCAAAACTCTGAGCCGCATCTTCAATTACAGCTAAATGATGCTTGTCGGCTATTTCATTAATGGCATCAAAATCAGCACACTGACCATAGAGATTAACCGGCAAAATTGCCTTTGTCTTTGGGGTAATAGCACGCTCTATTAAAGAAGGATCTATATTATAAGTTTTCGGATCTATATCCACAAAAATAGGGATTGCCCCTAAAATTCGAACCATTTCTGCGGTGGCAATGAACGTAAAGGGGGTGGTAATAATTTCATCATTTGGCTGTATGCCTAAAGCCATCATGGCCACAAGCAATGCATCAGTACCATTAGCCACTGAAATACAATGCCTTGCTTTGACATAGTCTGCTAGCTGGTGTTCAAGTTCCTGAATTTCAGGACCCATAATATACATACCATGGTCAAGAACCTTCTCTATTCTGCTAATGATATTTCCTTGAATAAGCTGGTATTGCTTTTTTAAATCTACAAATTGCATATCCTAGTACATCTTTTGATTATTTTTAATCGCAGCATCCTACACCACTGGGTTGCAAGAAACAATAGAAATGAAGTTAATTAGCCATTTTTAGCGCAGCGGCAAGCAAGAGAGATCCGCCTACTGATAAGCAGGTATTTCATCTTGATCTATTTTTCTAGCGTGTTGGTGTTGGATAAGTGTATAAATAAAATGGAGCCAAAAAATAGAGAAAAAGAATAGGCTTCCATAAAAGACAACTTCCTGCCCTGAGCCTATTATCATCCAGAACGCATAAAGACTTGAAAGCAAGGCAAGAATGAATGCCTTATAAAATTGTTTATGCGACAACTTATTTGAATTCTTAACAAATAACACCATGGCTGCAGTAGACGATACAAAATAAGGGATTAGCAGGGAAAGGGTGGATAACAAAATTAAAAAATTGAATTGTTTTTGCAAAGAATTATTTATTGTAAGAAGTAACAGGACAGTCATTACAATGCCTGAAATTAAAATGCCTTTTATAGGTGTGTTAAATCGGTTATGCGTATCTGCAAATATTTTTGGCAATACTTTAAAACGTGCAACTGCCATAGCGTCTTGGGCAAATATGACAATTCCCCCATTAACGGATCCTAAAATTGTTAATACAGCGCAAAAAGCGATCCAATATGAGGCAGAGGAACCCAGTAATGCTTGTCCTATATCTTGAAAAGGCGAGGTTAAATTTTTTATTTGGCTTGCCGGTTCAAAACCTAACAAAGCTAACGTCACAAATATATAGAGCAAAGAGACAATCACCGTGCCAAGTATAGTTGCTCTAGCAATCACGCGGTGTGAAGCCATATCTTCAGAAGGGACTACGGCTGCTTCCATACCCACAAAGGCAAACAGTGTAACAGCTGCTGCACCGCTTAACGCTTCCCAATTACTTTTCCCGCTGATGTTATAAAATTCAGTGATATGGTGAATATTAAATTTCGTCATGGCTAAGGCAGCAATCACTAGCAAAGGGGAGACTTTGATCAGGTTTGTGATAAGTTGGAATTTGCCTATCGCTCTAATACCAAACATATTTAAAACAATAGTTATCCAAACCCAAAAAATTTTAAATCCAAGCGAAAATAGAGGATTAAATTGTGGACTTTGATCATTCAATATAGGCCAAAAAGGGGCTAAAAAACTAGTAATAGCTACCACTGCGCCTGCACAGCCCACACACCATCCAAACCAATAGCTTACTGCAATTATAAAACTTATCGATGATCCATACGCTTTATACGCATATAAAAATGTTCCGCCCGTTTCAGGTGCTAAAGTATTTAAATGAATAAATGTTAGTGCAATAAGCATCGAACCTATTGCAGTGAGAACCCATGCTACAAGGCTAATACTACCGAAAGAGGCTAGTGTGGCAGGTAGAGCAAAAATACCACCTCCAAGCATAGCGCCAATAACTAAAGCCGTAGCTGTAACTAATTTAATAGGTTTTTGTTTATGTTGCATAGTTTGAGCTCGAAATAAAATTACTAATTTTATATATAAATAAACTAAACAATAAATGAATTTTTACAATTAGTCCAGATATACCGGCACAAGGAACAGATTTTTACTATTCAGCTGTAACTACTGTTTCTTGTTTATTTAAATTATTAGTATTTACGATATAATATCTTTTTTTTCATTTAAAATACATTTATTCAGGCAAACCTATTATGAGATTATTCTTTAAAAATTCCCCTTTAATAGACACTGCTATCAAAGAGGCGCTAGCTCCTGTTAGAGAGGCAAGGCTAGAAGATTTTGATTCAATTTATGAAATTTGGATGCAGGATCATATTAACCCATTTATGTCATTTGAAAAAATGTCAACGGGAAAGTTCAGGGATATTTATAAAACCCTGTTTGATTCAAGTCATATTTATGTCCTTGAAGAAGATAACAAGGTGGTTGCTGTACAGCGAATTGTATATGGCAGTGGTCTTAATGCTCATACGGCCTATTTTTGCTCCTTTGGCGTTCATAAAGATTATCTGAGGAAAGGATATGGGCAATTGTTTTATGACAAATTTCTTATCTTGTTGAGCAAAAATCCCCATATCTCGCGTGTCGAATTAACTCAAGAAACTGATAACTCTAGTAAAGCATTGTACTTAGCAGAAAAGAATAAGTTTACTTCATGTGGCACATTTCCTGAATGGCAGCCTCGATTAACAGGTCCCCAAGAATATATAAACAAATGGCCGGTAGCAGAACGGATTTTTGAGCGTATTATCAAGGAAGAGATTCTGAAAGATTCCAAAGACTCCCCCTCATTTGAAGCTTGTATTCCTCCTCTAATGATTAAGGAAAGAGAATTTAATGTAGTGAAATCCGCAACAGAAGTTAGTTGTTATACTAAAGGTGAGCTTGTGGCTACTTGTAAAATAGAGAATGGAGTGAGACGCTTGGGACATATTCAGTTTTGGTCTGTCCAATTAGCCCCTAATTGTGATTTAGAAATTGCTTCACAATTTTTAAGACAATTGGCTATGGAAACAAAAAATCAATATAAGAAAATAGAAATTTTTTCTCATGATGAAAAAATTATTTCCATTATTAGAGAATTAGGTTTTCATTACAGAGTAAAAAAAACAGCTTCCTGCAAAATAGGCAATGAATATTATAGTCAAACTGGAGGTGACCTTAGTTTTTATAATATTCAAGACGCTAGAAAGGTTCTAGAATATTCAAAAATAGCGGTCAATTGTGATGAAGTTTACAACTATCTTCAGAATTGTGCAGAAGCAATTAATGAAGCTGCCCAAATACAACTGATTGATGAATATGGGAAACTTTACTTAGAAAATTTAGCATTTCAAATGGTAAGAGAGGTTCATAGTGAAGCGCTTTATGATAAAACAAATAAGCCATGGGAACGTTTAATAGAAGAAATACCAGATAGTCTGGCTGCTTTTAAAAAAGAACTCTCTCCTTTAACTAAAAAACTGAGGCATCATGATATTTACTAACCTCTTAGCTATTTCCCCTCTCGATGGCCGTTATCATCATATTGTCAATGACCTACGACCTTATTTTAGCGAATATGGCTTAATAAGATATCGCCTACTCATTGAAATCAAATGGCTACAATCATTATCAAAGCACGCCCAAATATCAGAAGTTCCACCTCTTAGCCATGCCTGTGATGAGTATTTGCAACAGCTCATTGATGATTTTGATGAAAAAGAAGCCAATGAAGTAAAGGAGATTGAAGCAACGACTAACCATGACGTAAAAGCCATAGAATATTATTTAAAAAGGAAGCTACAGAAACATCCTGAACTTTCAACTGTTGCTGAGTTTGTTCATTTTGCTTGTACTTCAGAAGATATCAATAATCTCTCTTATGCCTTGATATTGAAAGAAGGTATTAATAAAGTATTGCTACCTGCCATGAGTAAAATCATCACTTTTCTTCAGAAGTTAACTGTGCAATATACTGATATTGCTATGTTGTCATATACCCATGGGCAACCTGCTTCACCTACTACCTTAGGAAAGGAGCTAGCTAACGTTGTGGCAAGGCTTAAACGACAATATAAGCAAATAGCCAATGCTTCTTTTCTTGGAAAAATTAACGGGGCTGTTGGCAACTTTAATGCTCATTACGTGGCTTATCCTGATGTTGATTGGATAGCTTTATCAAAAGGCTTTGTTGAAAAATTGGGCCTTAAGTGGAATCCATTAACAACGCAAATAGAACCTCACGATTTTATTGCTGAAATTTGTGATGCAATGGCTCGTTTTAATACAATATTGATTGATTTTAATCGAGATATTTGGCGATACATTTCTATCGGCTATTTTCAACAAAAAAGCAAACAAGACGAGATAGGATCTTCCACAATGCCTCATAAAATCAACCCAATTGATTTCGAAAACTCTGAAGGTAATGCAGGTTTAGCCAACGCACTATTTTATTTTTTTAGCGCTAAACTGCCAATTTCGCGTTGGCAGCGGGATTTAACTGATTCTACGCTGTTACGAAATTTAGGTGTTGGCTTTGGGCATTCGCTTATTGCCTATCAAGCATTATATAAGGGCATGCAAAAATTGCAGGTAAACGATAATAAGATAAAACAGGATTTGGAAAGAACCTGGGAAGTTCTAGCCGAAGCAATTCAAACTGTAATGAGACGGTATAAGATTGACAAGCCCTATGAGAAGCTAAAGAATCTTACTCGTGGAAAACAAATAAACAAAAATACCTTACACCAATTCATTGAAAGCTTAGATTTACCAGTAAATGTAAAAAATGAACTATTATTATTAGAGCCGGAAAATTATACTGGCGTAGCAAGCAAACTAGCTAAGTATATGGAATAGGGAGCAATTATAATAATATGAAGTTTTCCTTAAGTGATTGGCTAGTCTTTAGAATTAGCCAATGGTTAACAAAAAGTTGTCCTGCTGGTCGCGCTTACTTATGCGACTTTGATCGAATTCGTTATGAAATACGCCCAGGCGATGTCTTATTGATTGAAGGGCGAAATCGCCTTAGCCGTTTTGTTCAAAGAGTCACTCAAAGCCCCTGGTCACATGCCGCACTTTATATAGGTCGCCTTTATGATATTGACAATCCAGAATTAAGAAAAAAAATTCGGCAACATTTTGGAGGATCTTCAGATTGTCAATTGCTACTAGAGAGTATGATTGGTAAGGGCACTATAATAACCATTCTTTCACATTATCGTCTCCATCATATGCGTATCTGTCGTCCTCAAGGTCTTTCGCGAAATGATGCCCAACGCGTTATTGGCTATGCCATTAGCCGCCTAGGAGGTAAATACCATTTAAGACATGTACTTGATCTTGCCCGCTTCCTATTGCCCTGGGGTTATTTTAGCCGTTGGCATTCTGTTCTTTTCAATTACAATACCTCACAAGCTATATATGATATATGCTCTTCGATGATTGCTGATGCATTTCATTCAGTGCATTTCCCGATACTACCGATTGTCAGACATGATGATGAGAACGGCATTGAACTTGTGCAACGCAATCCAAGACTATATACGCCAAGTGACTTTGATTATTCACCTTATTTTGACATTATCAAATATCCTTTTTTTTCACTCTCAGAACAACCGCCTTACCATCATCTGCCCTGGAAAGAAGGGACAATTGGTCTTGATGATGAAAAAGACATATACCTACATCAACATCCAGAGACTAAGACGAAAGAAAATCCTCCAAATGAATCTGACGAAAAGCCTGAACAAAAGGAATTAAATGATGGTCCCTCCTCTTCCCCTTGCGCAAAAAATTCCGATTCTATTACTGATTTGTTGAAAAAAATTAAAATTCATCGAACAGACATTTACCAACTATAATTTTCGCGCCAAAGTCAACCCATCGGCTATTGGAATCATTGTCATGCTAACTCGACTATCATTCAAAAGGCTATGATTAAAATTTCTGAGAGCAACTGTGTCCTCATCAGACTGAGATAAATCAGCTAACCGTCCTCCCCAAAGAACATTATCAATTGCAATGACACCACCTTGCCGTAACAAGGCCAAAGAAAGCTCGTAATAGTCTTGATAGCTTTTTTTATCTGCGTCTATAAAAGCAAAGTCAAAGGTATTCTCTTCACCATTTTTCAATAAATCAGTAAGGGTATTGAGGGCAGGGGCCAGTCGCAAATTAATTTTATGCTCCTGACTAGCAAGCTTCCAATATTTTTGTGCTATTTTTGTCCATTCCGTATTGATATCACAGGCAATGACTTGACCATTGTCTGGCAAAGCTAACGCAACAATGAGAGAACTATAACCAGTATACACACCAATATCTAATGTCTTTTTGGCGCCCAGCAACTGCACAATAAAAGCCATAAATTGGCCTTCTTCTGGGGCAATTTGCATCCTGGAGGTACTTAATTTGCTGGTTTCCTGCCTCAATTGTGTTAAAAGGGAAGGTTCTCTTAGGGAATGCTGTAGATAATAATCATAAAGCTCTTCGGTCATAGCTAAGGTTTGTCTTGTCATTAAAATCTCCCTAATTAAAGAACATGTTTGAAATAACCCCTACAATTACCACAAGGATTCCGGAAGAGCCATAATTATCATCCCCATGGGGTTTATCAGTTATCCTTGTATTTTTTACAAGGAGTCTACAGTCAAGTATAATGTTCATCAATTGGTTTATTATGAAATGCATCAAAATATCATGGTGGAGAAAGTAAGTATGTTAAATATAAAAATAAAAAAAGACAAAGAAACCAATGAGACTTGGCTAGAAACTAGCTTAACAGGTAAACCATTATTAATGACACCGCAACTTAATAAGGGGACGGCATTTACTAAGGAAGAACGGCACCTATTTGGTCTCATTGGGAAACTCCCCTCAAAAGTCGAAGTCTTATCAGAACAGGCAATGCGTGCTTATTTACAATACAAATCGTATGATTCTCTTTTGCAAAAAAATGTCTATTTGCATATTCTTCATAATAGTAATGAAGTTTTATTTTATAAGCTAATTCAAAACCACTTATCTGAAATGATGCCAGTTATCTATACACCTATCGTCGGCACGGCTGTTATTGAGTATAGCAAGCAGTTTCGCCACCCTCGAGGTATTTATATTTGCTATGAGGATAAAGATAATATCCCTGAGATTTTAGGAAATCGCAGCAACCCAGACATTAGTCTCATTGTAGTAAGTGATGGAGAAGGTGTCTTAGGTATAGGGGATCAAGGCGTAGGTGCTATGGATATTCCGATTGCAAAACTTATGGTTTACACCATTGCTTCCGGAATTAATCCCCTGACAACTCTTCCTATATTATTAGATGTGGGAACAAACAATCAGACTCTATTAGATGATCCACTCTATCTAGGTTGGCGTAACAAGCGTATTACTGGCAAAGAATACGAAGATTTTATGGAAAAATTCATCAGTTCAATTAAACAGATATTTCCAACTGTGTTTTTACATTGGGAAGATTTTGGCCGAAAAAATGCACGACGAAATTTAGAACGCTTTCGTCATGTTACTTGCACCTTCAATGATGATATTCAAGGAACAGGTATAGTTACACTTGCTGCTTTGTTGGCTGCAGTAAAAATCTCCAATTTAGACTTGTCTTCGCAACGTATTATTATCTTTGGAGCAGGCACTGCAGGTGTTGGAATTGCTGATCAAATTTATGATGCAATGTTAAGGCAAGGAATCGAAGAAGAGCAGGCTCGACACTGCTTTTGGTTACTTGATCGCTCCGGACTCATAACTGAAAATTCTGTCACAATAAGTTCTGAGCAGAAACCTTACGCCCACAAGGCTTCTGAGCTAACACATTGGATTCTAGATACGCCAACCTATATAAGTCTTGCAGATGTTGTTCGCAATGTGCATCCCACTATCTTAATTGGAACTTCTACTCAATCAGGAGCATTTAAGGAGGAAATCATCAAGGACATGGCAGCGTATATAGAAAGGCCGATTATTTTCCCCCTATCAAATCCTACCGAAAAATCGGAAGCACATCCCGCAGATTTAATTCGTTGGACTGACGGCAAAGCTCTTATTGCCACTGGAAGTCCTTTTGATCCTGTTGAATTTGACGGGAGAGAAATACCAATTGCTCAATGTAATAACGCTCTAGTTTTTCCAGGTATTGGTTTGGGTGTAATTGCAACTAAATCGAAATGGGTAAGTGATGGGATGCTGCTAGCGGCTTGCGAAAAAACGATTGCCTGTTCACCAATTCTTCATGACCCAAAAGAAGCCTTATTACCAAGGCTTGATCAAGCCTCTTCCCTATCAAGGGAAATTGCTATTGCAGTGGCCAGCCAAGCGATAAAAGAAGGCAACTCACAAATGGATCCTTCTATTCCAGTTGAGGAATTAATCGATAATCTTGTCTGGCAGCCGCATTATCTTCCTTACCGGAAAATAACCTAAAGAGCTCGCACAATGAAATTATCGAGTATCAATCTCTAATGACAATCTTGGCGCCAAATTGAAAAGGTACTATTGCACGAGCCCTTAACAACTATCCTATAAGTCATTGTTTGAGCAATATCTTTACTCCAAGGACGTACATAAACAAAAGTAATATGGGAAGTTCGCTTTTTATCTGTGGCATTTTTATTGACAATAAATGTAAATGTCTCAACACCACTCTTACCAGCAGTAACATTTTGTGGAGGCTGGTAAATTTTGCTTACAGGAACAATTAAGCTTGAATCATATCTCTTCAATCTCCAGCTATATCCTGTTCCCGGCGTAGCATTAAGGCTTATTTTAAATTGATTAGTCTCGTTATTAATTGTGATAGGCTTTTGTGAATCGGTTACTTGCATCCTGTTTTCTGCTGCAAAACTATTTGTTAAAAAACAAAAAAAAGCGAATATCAATATTTTTATTAGTTGCATTCCCTCCTCCCCCTACTCCAAATTAAATTTGTACCTTTCCGTAAACAACTAAGTCCTATACTCATTCTTGTTCAAAGGTAATTAGAAAGCAAATTAATTACCGTATTTTTTTCCAGCTTTCTTCAGGATAAAGATAAACAGGTAGTGCAAGATCTGAAGGATCCTGGCTCTTCAGTATAAGGAACTTCTGAGCTAAGATTAATACATCGTATGCCTTTGGCTGATAATGGGTAACCACCTGATGAAAGCATTTTGCTCTACTTAATGCCTTTAGGCTGGGATCTTCAATATTTGTACTAAGCCACCAAGCTTCATCAAGCGCAGGTAATTTGATGTCAAGGTACTGACAGAGTTGATCAGGCGCTATAGGCTCCATCATGCCATTATTTAGCGTATAATAGCCACAATATGCCTGCTGCATCTTTGCATCTTGAATAAGCATTACTTTTTGGCCACCGTATTCACGGTAAATGCCTTGCGCAATAACTTGCAAGGAAGGCACTCCAATAATCGGAGTGTTAAGTGCACATCTAATTCCCTGAGCTATCGCTGCACTAATTCTTATTCCTGTAAATCCTCCAGGCCCACAGACTGTAACAAATGGCATCTAGCTGATCAATTAATAATGACTGCTCAGAAAGCAGTGCCGATATCCAATCCAAGGCAACTTGACCATGCTGTTGGGGTAAAACATGATGCTTCTCTATAATTACTTGATTGTTCATTAAAGCAATTGAACAAACATTGCTTGATGTCTCTAATGCCAGCAATTTCATTCAATATTTTCCAAAAAATTTGGCAACTTATTCCCAATAACCGTTTAATCTGCTTTATCTTCTTGCTCACTACTGTTGTATCTCCTTACAGTTACATTAACTCTGTTAAGATGAACATAACCGTTACTCGACACATTTTCGTAGGTAAAACCTCGATCCCAGATTGGAGAATAATGTAATTGAATTGATCCTATACCTTTTTCTGGATCATAGCGACTGGGGTCAAGAAATAAGGTTTTATTTTTATAATAAACTCGCATCGTTACTTTCTTATTTCCATTTTCCTCTTTAAATTGAACTGCTTGACTTTCACCATTTGGTAGATCAAATTCAATTGGTGTATAACTAACTAAAGTTAAGAATGGCGGCATTTTTACCTGTCCACCAAAGACTTTCACATGTAAAATGCTTCCATCTGGAACAATTCTTTCATCATTATTAGATCTATTTTTTAAAATTTCATAATAACCCTGTTTAATTCTATCTTTTTCTTCTGGACTAAAATTTTGCCATTCCGCTTCTGAGATTCCAAATCTCATTGGAGAAACGCAAGCAGATAATGAAAAAAATACCATTAAAATTAGGATGATTCTTAACATCAAATCTCCATTCTTTTAAAAAAAATTGGGACGTTGCCTAATTTGATAAATGAAGAGAAGTCAAAGAGCCTTTGATTTCTCTTCATTTCATCAATATGCTGCAACATTGGTGGGAAAATAAACGACATGCAAACATGTCGTTTATAAATTAGCTAGCATTATTTTGGTTGTTTGTACTGTCCGCTGGTGCATTGCTTTCAGTACTTGATTGAGTTGAATCAGGTAAGCCAGGAATTTGAGCTTGGCTGCTTTGTGATTCATCTAGTTGTGCACTACTATTGTTGGCAGCATTTGCATTTTGATCATTCGCTGCAGTGCCATCACTGGGTGCAGTAGAATTACTGGCGCTTGATTGATCAGGAGCCTGCGTTGCTTGATCTTGACCTAGTTGCTCTTGAGTAGGCATTTGAGCTTGTTCATTGCTAACTGATTGATCAGTGCTTTGATCAGTGCCAGCAGCAGCCTCAGGTTGGGTTTGCTTAGCAGAAGTATCAGCAATGGAAGGAGAAGTTGATTTTTGTTTATTGCAACCTGCAAAGAAGATTGCCAAAGCAGCAATTAAAACAAATGAAAGTTTACGCATAATTAGCTTCCTTATTGTAAATTAATTTAACAATTTGACGTGCCGTAATATTAACTTGTTCTTTTGATAATTGGAACCGTTTAATCGCATAATAATACAATAAGTGAAGAACGTGCCCAGATGATGGCAAGGTGAGCTGACCTTTTAGAGATGTCAGAAAAGTAGTGGTCTGTTTCAGGCATCCTTGCCTAAATGATTCATCCATGAGAAACAGACCCTGACTACCTCACTCCCTTGCCTTCTTAACTTCGTGAGAAACTAAGAAGACAGAATTAGCAAACTGCAATCCTTGCCTCACAAATCATCCTTAAAATCCTTGTGATCACCTGCTAATTCAACCATTCATTCCATTAAATGGTTGCTATAAATCTAACAAATTTTTAAGAGCCTACAATGTACCTACTGCCTTCATTTATAATGGCTTCAATTGAATTTATTTACCTTTTCGTTTTAGATTCAACAGATTGTCACTTAATTGCAGAATATAATCCAAAAAACTTTTCTTATTACTGACAATCTTTTAGGAAAAAGCTCACATTAGGGCAAGGTAAAAAGAATTCTTATTGGTAAAAGGATTTAACTTTAGCTCTATTCATTTGATTTATTATATAAAGCTCATATTCCATTTTACCGTAAATTTCAGGATATTTTCTTCTGATATTATCTATTTTTTGTGAAAAAATCTTGTCCAATGGTAAATTTTCTATTTTGCTTACCATTACAATCGCATAATCACCATTTAACAACTGAAATCCCGCAATTTTTTGTTTGGAAGCAGGCCCTATACTAAATGCGAGCTGCAAAATTTGAGAATTGATATCCCTTTGGCTACGTGTTATTTTCTGCTTGTTAATGATAGTCAATCCTTGAGATGCAATGACCTTTGAGAAATTACCTTGCTCCTTAACTTTTGCTAAAAGCGCCTTGCCTTTTTCCATTGTTTTTGAGCTAGCCTCAGAAACCATTAAGGCTTCACGGATCTGCTTTCTAACTGTAGATATTGGTTGAATTGATTCAGGCCTATAATCCTTTATTCTTAGGATCACTGCATTCCCAGGCTTAGTTTCAATTAAACTGCTATTGTTTCTGTTCTTAATGAGCTCCGGAGAAAAAGCTGTTGCAATTACTTTCGGATTCTTTGAAATCCAAGTCGTACCTCCAGTTTGACTAAAGTAATCACTAACCTGCACTTTTAATCCAGTAGCCGCTTGAGCTTCCTTTAAGGAGTTTGAATTGGTATAAGCCAAATCAGACAATTTATCACTTACCGATAAAAATTCTTGTTCAGCTCTTTGCTGTAATAAAACTGCTTTCGCCTTTTCTAGCACTTTTGGATCTGTTTTTTTAAGGTCACGGTTAGAATTTAAAAAACCATTTAACTCTTGTTCAGTTATTTTTATATTTTTCTTTAATTCATCAATAGAAAGTAGAATATATTCTATTTGTAATTTAGCCGGTGATCTAAACTTATCTTGATTTTGAAGATAGTAATTTGTTATTTGACTCTCAGGAATTAAAATTTTTTTTTGAAATTCACTTATTGGCAATAAAGCATATTGAATATCTCGCTTTTGTTCCAATAATGTAATTATTTGGTTTAATTCATTTGGCAAAACAAAGTTGGTTTCAAGAATACCAGATGTCACTTGGTTTAATAGCATGGTTCCTTGGATATCAGCTATAAACTCTGGCTGAGTATAATTTAATCTTGAAATAATTTCCTGGAAATGAGTTTTTGAGAATTGTCCCTTTTCTTGAAATTCTGGCATTTGCTTGATGACAGCAGAAATCTGGTAAGGCGTAATTCTAAATCCTGCTTTATGGGCAGCTTGGACTAAAACGGATTGAAGAATAAGGTTATTTAAAACATTCATTTTCAGTTGCGCAGAAATAGTTGGTGGCAATGAAAAGCTGTCACCTACTTGCGCTCTTAAGCGCATTAACAATCTCTGATAATCTGAATTTAGCTGTGAGTCTGTAATTTCATTACCATTGACCTTAGCTACTAAATTTTTCTTAGAACTTCCATTAAGATAATTTTCTACACCCCATAGAACAAAAGCAAGGCTGAGAATAATTCCCATGACTGTTGCAATCCAGCCTTGTGTATATTTTCTAAAATTCTGCAACATAGTAATTTCTGCCATAAAAACACAAATAAGGAACGTTTGTTCCTAAAAAAACGCACCACACGGTGTTATAATTGGCGGAGTGGACGGGACTCGAACCCGCGACCCCCGGCGTGACAGGCCGGTATTCTAACCAGCTGAACTACCACTCCTTAAATGGTGGGTGCTGTAGGGATCGAACCTACGACATTCGCCTTGTAAGGGCGACGCTCTCCCAGCTGAGCTAAGCACCCAACTTCAGCTATTAACTAAAAAGGCTTTTTGCTTACTCTTTAACATTACAAGCATCTTTTAATTGCTTTCCAGCAGAAAATACAGGCATTTTTTTAGCAGCAATTTTAAGCACTTCCCCAGTTTGAGGATTACGACCAGAGCGTGCAGCTCGATGTGAAATCTTAAACGTGCCAAAGCCTATAATGGTTACAGCTTCACCATTTCTTAATCTGTCTGTAATAGTTTCCACAATAGCGTTAAATACACGGGAAGTATCTGCTTTAGAAACTTGTGCAGAAGAAGCAGCTTTATCAATTAAATCAGTTTTATTCATTTGGTTCCTCAAACTATCCATTGAAACAAGACTTGTTAAAGCCCAGAGACGATATAAAGAGCAGGCTTTATACCAACAGCGAGAATATCCTGTCAAGCACTTTTAAGAAAATAATTTAACGCTTATTAATTTTGAGTGCCTCCAACCGTTAAAGCATCAATTTTTACTGTAGGCTGGCCTACACCAACAGGAACACTCTGGCCATCTTTACCACACGTTCCCACTCCCTTATCCAGCTCAAGATCATCTCCAACCATAGCTACACGAGTTAATACTTCATGACCATTTCCAATTAAAGTTGCACCCTTTACTGGGTGGGAAATTTTGCCATTTTTAATGAGATAGGCTTCACTGGTTGAAAAAACAAATTTGCCTGATGTTATATCGACTTGGCCTCCTCCAAAATTAACGGCAAAGAGTCCATCTTGGACTGAAGCGATGATTTCTTGAGGAGAATGATTACCTGCCAACATATAAGTATTGGTCATCCTCGGAATAGGTAGATAGGCATAAGACTCTCTGCGCCCATTTCCAGTTGGTTCCACGCCCATTAGCTTGGCGTTCAATTTATCCTGCATGTAGCCCTTCAAAATACCATTTTCAATAAGGACCGTGCAAGAAGAGGGTGTACCCTCATCATCCACATTTATTGACCCGCGTCTTTGAGGTAAAGTGCCATCATCCACCACAGTACAAATGGAAGATGCAACACATTCGCCTATTTTACCTGCAAATATTGAGCTACCTTTGCGATTAAAATCACCTTCTAATCCATGACCAACAGCCTCATGCAGCAAGACACCTGGCCAACCTGGTCCAAGCACAACAGGCATTGTTCCAGCAGGTGCGGGTATTGCACTCAAATTGACGAGGGCTTGACGCACCGCTTCATGAGCAAATTTAAGCACATAATCACTTTCAAAAAAATAATCATAAGTATACCGCCCACCCCCACCGGCAAAACCTTGCTCTCTATTTTTGCCTTCTTCTACAATGACAGTAACGTTAAAACGAACCAGCGGTCTGACATCAGCGGCAAGATGTCCTTCGCTATTTGCAATTAAAATAATATCGTGCAACCCGCCTAAACTCACAATGACTTGCTTTACACGCGAATCAATACGTCTTGCCTCAGCATCAACACGCCGCAATAAGTCAATTTTATCCTGCTCTGACCAAGTATATAAGGGGTTTATGGGAGAATAAAGCTCATGCCCGTTATTGATATATTGCAATATCTTTACTTGACCTCCCTGACCACTTTTAGCAATATTTGCGGCAACCCTTGTTGCTTCATTTAAAGACTCCAAACTAATTTCATCAGAATATGCAAAACCTGTTTTTTCACCAGAAATAGCACGAATACCAACGCCTTGATCAATATTAAAACTGCCTTCTTTAATAATGCCATCTTCTAAGATCCAGGATTCCTGCTGGGATAACTGGAAATAGATATCCCCTAAGTCTATATTCCGGCTCATCATTTTAGAAAAGAGGTCAAATAAATTATTCTCAGTTATTCCCATGGGTTCAAGTAAAGTAGCTTTAGCTATCTCAATTGGCTTATTCATGGCATATGACTCATTTGTTGGTTGTTGATAGTAAGTAAGGGCGCAATAACGGAGTTATTTCTTGACAAACCCTAAAGGAACGTGCACGACAATTCTTTAGTTAGTGTAGGTTCCCAAATTTTTTAAATTCGGTTTATCCCAGGTGCCTGTAACACTATAGTTAATTCCAGTTATTTTATTTACCTCACGACTCAAGACTTTATCCGCCAACCATGTGACTGCACCTGCAATGGGTCCAGCCGTTAATGTGGCAACGATAGGTAAGCTTGAAGTAACATTTGGATTGATGGTTAATTGCAGATTATAGTCTTTTTTTGCAAATCCAATTCGACCTTTTATTCTTACTTTGCCGATAGTCCCTTTCAAAGAACCATCAGTGTAAGCACTTCCTTGTTTAAATAATAACAGACCACTCAATTCATCAAAGCTAAAACCAGATTCAGTCAAGTCACTGAAATCTCCTCTTAAATGACGGGACAGGGTTTGCAGACTTAAAAGGTTCAGTATACGCCCTATTCCCACGCTTAAATTTGCTTGGTTACTTAATTTAATGATTCTACCCTGATTAAAACTTAATTTCATTGTTCCATTAAGAGTATTTGTCTCAGGGTTTAAGGGTGAGTTAAACCACTTTAAATTAAAATTAGCTTCCCCCTGGCCCTTTACGACATTTTCAGTAATGTGCCATTGATTTAGCATTGCACCCAGATTATTACTGCTAAATTTGCCACTTAAAATAGTCTCCTGGTGGGCGCCTAATCCTTGCCAAATACCTGAAGCTGATAGCTTT
Source organism: uncultured Gammaproteobacteria bacterium (assembly GCA_963817645.1). GTDB lineage: Bacteria > Pseudomonadota > Gammaproteobacteria > UBA6002 > UBA6002 > UBA6002. Next base: position 50,442 of record CAWFQC010000062.1, read on the forward strand.
ATCATTGGCTCATTAATTGCGGCTTGTTTAATAAGCACCTGATTATTTTCAGGTCGCAATTTTATACTCACATTCTTTAAAGATTTATCCTTATACTGTAAGGCGGCTATATATAAATCCAAAGAGGGAATATCCTGAGGGGATAAGCGATTACTTGCTGCATTATCCTCAATAATCATCTTTTGAAAATTAGCCTTTATCGGCAATGTTGGATAAGAGCTAGGAATGCTTATGTTACCCCTGAGTTTGACAGGATGATTAAAGTTGATTTCCCCAGACTGAAATTTAAAGCTGCCAAAATGCGTTTGATAAACTAATTCCCCATTAATTGTTTTGCCATAGTTAAATTTGGCATGAGCACCTTGATTGTTTTGATTTATTTGAAAAGCACTAGGTATAATTGTTGTTGTAGCTTTGTCAAGGGGCGCTGGTAAATGGCTCTCTAATCCTTTTAAGTTACTCATGACAGTGAGAGAAGTGCTTTTATCCTTATTTTTTGGAATGATAGAAAGCTTGGCATGAAATGGGATTGTTCCCTGAAAGTAATCCAAAAATGATAAGCTTGAAATTTTTTTCAGATTGGGAATAGTAATTGAGCTGTCTAGGTTCATTAAAGTCACTTTTCTCTTTTGTTGATCTTCTTCTGTCATGATAGATAGCTTAAATGGATTAGAAAATAAATTTCCAATGAGCAGATTTGACTGAGCGCAATCCTCGGAAAATGTAACTTTGCCCTTTAATTTCCCCACAAGTAGGGATGAGTCCTTTGAAAGGATGGTAACATCGTTTAAATTAAGTTTGCCATTCACTAGAGTTTTAAATTTTGGGTCTTCATCAAAAGGCAAATATAATTTTAAAGCCAATTGCCATTGACCATTAATTAATAATGGGTGAAAAGAAGTAAACCAACTAAACTTTGCTAAGGGATTATTTTCCCTTGTCAAAAGAGTTCTGCTATGAGGCAATGCATCCAGTTGCCCCTGTAACCTTAAAGCTGGCTTCACAAGATCGTCTATTCTAGCTTGGACGCAAGTAGCTTTTGCCCCCAATAATTTAGCTTGGCTCGAGCTTATGAACATAGAATGACCTTCAAATCGTAAATTAGCTTTAATGTCATCCACCTGCGGCCAGCCATTTAGGTAGTATAAACGACCCTTCTGCAAATCTCCGGTTATTAAAAATTTGCCTTTTGATTTTGTGAAAGGGAAATCTCTCATACAGCCATCTAAAAGAAACGAGCCATTTTTTAGAACACCACCCTTTATAGACGTATTTAACCAATTTATAACCCCTGCTGGCATAACTCTAACAGGATAATATCTAGAAATATGAGAGATATCTGTAATCTCAAAATTTGCCTTGGAGTGAATCTGCGGATTTTTAAAATCCCTTGGCAAAAATAAATTCATATAACCTAAAGCTTGGCCATCACGAGTTTTTAGGTGATAGTTTTCAATATTAATCTGCCAATTTCGAGAGGCATCTTGTCGCCAATTAACACGAGCTTTGGCGGCAAGCAGGGGAATATTCCCTTGAAATAGAGAATTGTATTTTAAAATGGTATTAAAAGTGTTGAGAGTAAAATCTCCACCCTGTGGTGAGAAATTTAATTCCCCATTTAAATTTTGAATGCCAGGAAACTGACCCCAGGAGGAAAAAGAAATATGATTTAAATAGCCAGACATCGATATTTGCGTGGCTTCTTGACTTTTACCCTCTAATTGCAAGGTAAATTTTTTTATTTCCCCTGTTGGCTGCAAACAATTTGCCCAGTCATTTATTTTAGCTGACAACAAATGATTGTCAGATATAAAACCAAGAACTTGTTGAATTGGCAAGTTATCCACTTTAATAGTTCGCTTAGAGTGTTGCCCGTTAACACTTTGCTCCAAGCTGAATTTATTAATGGGTAGCAGCTTATTATTAAGATTTAACTGAAGTTCTTGAAAAGCTATTCGCCAAAAGCAAGGTTCATGACTAATCCTAAAGTACGTTTGAAAGTGATTTAAGGAATAAAGCGCATTTTGCGACTGTACAAACAAATTATCAGCTTGGATACTTCCTTTAGCCTGCATAGAATGAGTTGGTCTCATTTTAAGGGCTAATTGAATATTTGCTTTTCCTCCCTTTAGCCTGACATTGTTGACTAAATGTGTCAAAAGAGCGTTATTGTTCAATTCAACATGGGCTGCATGAAGATTTACATTCGAATAAAGAAAATGCTTAGCTAAGTAGGAACCATATACCCTCCCATCAACTTCAATAGAAGAACCATTCTCCATCTTAACGTTGCCTTTAAATTGATGAACTAAGAAATTGCTCTGTGCTGAAAAATTTAGGTTTGAAAGTGGTAGAATAAGGTGTCCAGCCTTATCGTACCAAGCTATATTTATATCCTTAGCCTGCTTTGTGCCATTGGCCAGAAAAATATTTAATAGCATTGCTAACTTTTCCGAATGAACTTCATTTAAATTAGCTTGTAATGCTTTTATATTATTGATGATTATAATGCCATTACCTAATTCATTAATTGATAAGCTAGCCCCCTGTAAGAGGACAGCTCCTATGTTTATTTTTCCGTTTAAGAAAGAAGCCAATAGGTCTATGCCAATCTCAATTCTTTTTACTTTTAATGCGACAAATCCATTTGAATCCTTAATAGCGAAGTCATTTAATCCTAGGATAGGATGAAATCCTTGCCAGTGAAGAGACATATTTCTGACCTGTACAGGTTGTTTAAAATAATAGGTTAAGGCTTGCTCTATGTATTCTTTACTGCTAACAGATTCAAACGAAGGAATAAAATCTTCCAAATGAGGTAAAAAGAAATAAGAAGCTGCAAAAATGATCACAGCAAAAAAGGTGACCAGACGTAACGACTTTACCATAAGAACCTATAGTTGCTAATTTACATTAAATGACTAATTTACACTAAATCTTCGTCTTAAGTCTCTTAATATAATAAAGACCCATGGCCAAAGTAAAGCACTTGTTAATGCCCCTGACCAATATTCCCATGTTTTTGGAAGAATACCTATAAGCCCTTGGACCCAATAGAGCAATGCTAAGTAGATAAGAGAAAGGAAGAAAACAATAAGTGTTTTTTGCCAAATTGGAAATACACGAATACGAGGGTGAAATTTGACAATAAAATAGGCAACAACAGCTAAAGCCAAAGCATGCTGACCTAATAAAGTCCCTTGAAGAACATCTAATAATAACCCTATGAACCACGCAATTCCAACACTGATACGCTCAGGCAGTGCCAAGCACCAATATACGATGACCAATAAGACCCATTGCGGCCTTAACCAAATGGCCCAATTTGGCAGGGGTAAAATGGTGAGCATCATCGCAATACAAAGCGATAAGCCAATAATAAATATCCGTCGACTAAAACTAGCTTGCATTTAGTTTGTATCCATTTTTCGGGTTCCTTCAGTTCGATCTTCTCCCTTAGTATTTTTTGGGGAATTTTGAGTAGAGTTGGTATTCTGAACGTGGTCTGGCAGCAAGTTGATTTGTTTTGGCCATACAAGAAGTACCTGGCGGCTTTGATTTACATGAGCTGAAGGCATAACACTAATATTTGCAAATCGCCCACCTTGAGAAAGTTTTACGTTGTTGATAATTCCTACGGGATAACCAGGAGGATAATTACCCCCTAAGCCAGAAGTAACTAAATAATCACCCTTTCGAAAATCAATGGTAATTGGTACGTTGATAAGCTCCAGAACCCCATTAAAACCTAACCCTGCGGCAATAGCTCTATTCCCATTGCGACTGCTTTGAACAGGGACAGCACTTCTTGGATCTGTAATTAAAAGAACTCGACTATTAATTGGAGCTACTCCAATCACCTGCCCCATGACACCATAGGCATCTAGGACAGGTTGCCCTACATAGACACCATCTCGCCCCCCCTTATCAATGATAATCTGTTGTGTATAAGGGGCAAGATCCACAGCAAGCAATTGAGCAACAGTCACTTTATCATGTATATTCATAGAAGATTTTAGTAATGCTCTGAGCTGATCATTCTCATGCTCCAAAGCCACCACTTTTTGTAATTTGGCGTAAAGCAACAATTGACGAGCACGTAACTGAGCGTTTTCAATCAATAGATTTTGCTGGGCAGTAAAACTGGTTTCAACCCATCGAAGGAGGTTAATCGGTCTATCAACAAAATATTGCATGGGTGCTACGACCCAGGATAAGCCAGATCGCATGTGATTAAAATAAGTTATTTGGTGATCCAGAGTCATCAGTACACAGGAAAAGATAATTAATATCACTAACCGCATACCTAAAAATGGACTGCGCCGGAATAATTCTTTAATAGCTCCACTCCCACATCCAGGAAAATTTTTTATAAGAGAATATTAGAGCAAAAATAATTATGCGATTATTCTCTGGATAAGAAATCACTGCCCAGTACATCCATAAGCTCCATTGCACGCCCACCGCCTCTTGCAACACAAGTAAGAGGATCTTCAGCCATGAAAACTGGTAGTCCAGTTTCTTCCACAAGTAGTCTATCCAAATCCTTTAATAATGCACCTCCGCCTGTTGTAAACATACCACGCTCAGCAATGTCAGCGGCTAATTCAGGAGGTGCTTGCTCCAAGGCAGCTCTAACTGCACCCACAATGCCTGCAAGAGGTTCTTGTAATGCTTCTAGTATTTCATTGCTATTTAAAGTAAAGCTTCGAGGTACTCCTTCAGCAAGATTTCGGCCCCTTACTTCAATTTCTCTGACCTCGCTGCTTGGAAAAGCTGTGCCAATATCATGTTTAATACGCTCTGCAGTTGCTTCTCCTATTAAACTGCCATAATTTCTTCGTACATAGTTAATAATGGCTTCATCAAAGCGATCACCGCCGATTCTCACTGAGGCGGCGTAAACAATGCCATTGAGCGATATAATTGCCACTTCCGTGGTGCCACCCCCTATATCCACTACCATTGAACCACTTGCTTCTTCTACAGGTAATCCAGCACCCATTGCAGCTGCCATAGGTTCTTCTAGCAAGAAGACCTCACGGGCACCCGCACCTAACGCTGATTCTCGAATTGCTCTTCTTTCAACTTGAGTTGAGCCACAAGGAACACAAATTAAAACTCTTGGACTTGCCTTAAAGAATCTTTTCCCATGCACTTTGTTGATAAAATATTGCAGCATTTTTTCAGTAACATAGAAATCTGCAATTACACCATCTTTCAGCGGCCTAGTCGCCAATATATTGCCAGGAGTCCGTCCTAACATTTTCTTAGCATCCGTACCTACTGCGGCAACTCGACTTTGACCATTAATTGGGTCTTGTCGGACGGCAACAACTGAGGGTTCATTTAAAACTATTCCTTGGCTGGGTAAATATATCAACGTATTTGCTGTGCCCAGATCCACTGCAATATCTTCAGAAAAATATCCACGAAGCTTTTTAAACATTTTTGTTATATCCAATAAAAATTACTAGCATTAATTAATCAACTAAACTTTAGCTGAATTTTTTTAACCAGTCGAGATGTTTCCTTATTGAATTTAATTATCTTCCACTGATAATCTATATATTAGACGAGTTTTAAAAAAGTTTCTGTCAGTAATGTATTTTTAAGAGTATTTTGCTTGACTGGAACCCTCTCTTTGATAATCTGAAGGTGCGTTGGGAAGCGTCTGGCTCGCAATGACGGGCACAATGCTTCTTTAAATTTTAAGGGGAATCTCTTGTCAACACTTACACGCGAAAAAATAGAAAAAGTAGCCCACCTTGCACGTCTTGCTATTGATGAAGAGGATATAGCTATTCATATCCAAAATTTATCTAATATCCTTACGCTGGTGGAACAAATGAATTCTGCTGATACAACTGGCATAACTCCAATGGCACATCCATTAGATATCCAACAAGCATCTATGAGAAAAGACCAAGTAACAGAACATGATGAACGGGATCTTTTGCAAACTGTTGCTGCGCCATCAGCAATAAAGTCTGGACTATATATTGTTCCCAAAGCTTATTGATACTATCAAAGAGTAAGTTATGCATAACAAAACCATCGCCCAATTGCGTACTGATTTAATCAATAAAGAATACTCAAGTGTTGAATTAACAACCCATTATTTGCAACGAATTAAAAAATTAGATGAAAAGCTAAACAGTTTCATTACAATTTCTGAAGAGTTTGCATTAAAACAAGCAAAAAAAGCAGACTCAATTCGCAGTAAAGAAGAAAACACTTCATCCCTACCCCCCTTATTTGGGATCCCTTTTGCCCACAAGGATATATTTTGCACCCAAGGAATCAAAACTTCTTGCGGCTCACGCATGCTCGATAATTTTATCTCACCCTACAATGCAACTATTGTTGATCGCTTGTTTGAAGCAGGCACAGTGCTGCTTGGCAAAACTAACATGGATGAATTCGCAATGGGCTCATCTAATGAAACAAGTTATTATGGGCCGGTAAGAAATCCTTGGAATCTAGATTCAGTGCCTGGAGGATCCTCAGGAGGCTCTGCTGCTGCAGTTGCTGCCAGATTAACTCCAGGGGCAACTGGGACTGATACAGGTGGCTCAATTCGGCAACCAGCAGCACTTTGTGGAATTACTGGCCTTAAACCAACTTACGGTCGAGTTTCTCGTTACGGTATGATCGCTTTTGCCTCAAGCCTAGATCAAGGTGGTCCTATGGCGCAAACGGCTGAAGACACTGCCTTAATTCTTAATGTTATAGCAGGCCATGATGATAAAGATTCAACTTGTGTCAATCAGTCCTCCCCAGATTACACGAAAACATTAAATGACTCTATCGAAGGTTTAAAAATTGGGTTGCCTAAAGAATATTTTAGTGAAGGCTTGGATCCTAGGATTGAAAAAATCATTCAAGAGGTTATTAACGAATATGAAAAGCTAGGCGGTAATTTTATTGAAATCAGTCTACCCAACCAACATCTCTCTGTTCCTGCCTATTATGTAGTAGCTCCTGCCGAATGTTCATCAAATTTAGCTCGTTATGATGGAGTTCGCTTTGGTTATCGATGTGAAAATCCAAGGGATTTGGAAGATTTCTACAAACGAACCAGAGGAGAAGGCTTTGGCGAAGAAGTAAAACGACGAATAATGATTGGCACTTACGCTCTTTCGGCCGGTTACTATGATGCTTACTATTTACAAGCACAAAAGATTAGACGGCTTATTAGTGATGACTTTAAAAAAGCTTTTCAAAAAGTTGATGTAATTTTGGGTCCCACCACTCCCACTCCTGCATTTAAGCTTGGTGAAAAATCAAATGACCCTGTTAGCATGTATTTATCAGATATCTATACGATTTCTGCCAATCTGGCAGGACTTCCTGGCATATCGATTCCGGCAGGTTTTGTAAACGGGTTACCCGTAGGAGTTCAATTGGTTAGTCATTATTTTACTGAAGCTAAGTTATTAAACGTTGCTCATCTATACCAGAAAGTCACAAATTGGCATCAAATGATACCAGATGAATTTTAGTAATGAGGTAAAAAATGGAATGGGAAACAGTTATTGGCCTTGAAGTGCATGTCCAATTATCAACAAAATCTAAATTATTTTCAGGTGCTGCAACATCTTATGGTGGACAGCCTAATACTCAGGCATGCGCAATTGACTTAGGTCTGCCCGGTGTATTGCCTGTTTTAAATGAAGAAGCCGTCAAGATGGCAGTGAAATTGGGCCTTAGTATTGATGCAGAAATTTCACTCAACAGCGTGTTTGCTCGCAAAAATTATTTTTATCCTGATTTACCCAAGGGCTATCAAATTAGCCAATATGAATTACCTATCGTCTATAAAGGCCACTTAGATGTTATGTTAGATGATGGTCAACTAAAACGCGTTGACATTACACGCGCGCATCTTGAAGAAGATGCAGGCAAATCCATGCATGAAGAGACATCTGATAAGTCCCTCATTGATTTAAATCGTGCAGGGACTCCTCTAATTGAAATCGTCTCTGAACCTGATTTAAGGTCAGCTAAAGAGGCTGTCGCTTACTTAAAAACCTTGCATGCCTGGGTTAGATATCTTGATATAAGCGATGGAAACATGCAAGAAGGATCCTTTCGTTGCGATGCTAATGTGTCAGTTAGACCCAAAGGCCAAAAAGAGCTTGGCACTCGCACTGAAATCAAAAATGTCAATTCCTTTCGTTTTGTAGAACGAGCAATTAATTATGAAGTTGCACGCCAAATAAATATTATTGAAAATGGCGGGCATATTATTCAAGAAACCCGCCTATATGATGCAGATAAAAACGAAACTCGTCCGATGCGCAGTAAAGAAGAAGCGATGGATTACCGCTATTTTCCAGATCCTGATTTATTGCCTGTTATTCTCTCCAAAGAATATATTGAGCATATTGCCAAAAATTTACCTGAACTTCCTAACCAAAAAAAGCAACGTTTTGAAAAAGATTACGATTTAACCTCATATGATGCCAACATACTTGTTTCCAGCAAAGAAATGGCAGAATATTTCGAAGCAACTGTTTCGCAAACAAAGGCATCGGCAAAAATTGCAGCCAATTGGATAATCGGAGACCTATCCGCTGCGCTAAATAAAGCAAACTTAGATATTTCACAATGCCCTATCCCTGCCAAGGAGCTTGCAACATTATTAAATCGTATCAATGATGACACTATCTCTGGCAAATTAGCAAAAGTTGTGTTTGAAAGCCTTTGGGAGAAGGAAGGTAGCACTGATGAAATTATAAATAACAAGGGCCTAACACAAATTACAGACACGAGTGAAATCGAAAAAATGATAGATCAGGTGTTAGCTAGAAATAGCGAACAGGTAATGCAATATCGTGCTGGCAAGGATAAGGTGTTTGGCTTTTTGGTTGGGCAAGTTATGAAGGAAACTAAAGGGAAAGCTAATCCAGGGCAAGTTAATGAGTTGTTACGGAAAAAATTAGCTGGGTGAGAAATTAGAACTTGTGCTTCTTAATTTCTTCAAGAGATAAACCAGTAGCGATAGATATTACGTCCATATCAAAATTCTGTGATAATAAACTTTTGATAATTTCAATGTTGCGTTTTGCTATACCTTCCTCTCTCCCCTTCTCTATACCTTCTTTTATACCTTCTTTTATACCTTCCTCCCTCCCTTTCTCTATACCTTCTTTTATACCCTCCTCTCTCCCTTTCTTTATCCCTAGCTCCATACCTTTCTCTATACCTTTCTGCTCATAATTCCTGAGAGTGTTCGTTTCTATTCTTAGCCATTTGAGATGATCTTCATAAACCTCTCTCTCTTCATCCGTAAAATTCATGACATTAAGGACAGTGATAGCTTTTTTTAAATAAGTATCATTTAATCCTTGAGGTAAACTATCGGCTTTAAGTAAATCATGTCGAGTTAAGAAAGCTACCCACACATCCAAAGAATTTTTTACTTTAGCTACAATATCAGCCAACTCTTCCTTAGCATTATTTGTAAATTTCTTAAGTTCTATGGTGTGTAGCTCTAAATCTTTAAAATAGTTGAGCCCACTCTCCTTCTCTATGATATGAAATACATTATGGTATCTCTGAACAGAAGGTATGGACGTAAAATTAAGAATGTGAATGCCAATAGCTTTGGAAAGCAAAGCATAGTCATCACCTGTTTTCAGTTGTTCAGTATAGAGTTTGGCCCAGTAATAAAGAGCTCTTTTATCATAATCAGCTTCATCGCTGATTTGAATTTCAATATTAAATCGCTTGCCATCCACCCCTTTAGCTTTAATATCAAGTATGGATAATTTCTCTTGCCTAAAATTTTTTGGATTATAGGGATTAAGGAGAGTGACTTCTGATACTTGGTCATTTTCACCAACAATCGAATTAACTAAAGAGATAAGCAGGTCCTTATTCTCTTCTACACCGAATATTTTTTTAAATGCGATATCTACTCTTGGACTAATTGATCCCATATTCTACTCTACAGCGCAAGTTGCCAAAACTGTTCCCATTAACTTTAATTTATAGTTTACCATCTTATGGTTGATTCCATAAATAATATTTTATGATCTAGCTGATAGTTCTAGGGCCTGTCGTCAATTAGCTCACATCACGTCGTCCTGCGGCTTGTCCCGAACAAGTCGCGGGACGACGGCGAAAAGGAAATGCCCCTAACTTAATGGCAGTGTATCGATGGGAGGGGGGAATTAATAACTTATCTCTCAAGGCTACTGCGAAGCATCCAAGCTGTCTTTTGATGCTCTGTTTGGCGTTCTATCATCATATCCATCGTCGCTTGATCCCCTTCTTCCTCGGCAGTATTAATCATTTTGGCCAATTCTTTTATTATATGCTCATGATCACTCAATAGCTCACGGATCATTTCTTCCGCTTGAGGAATGTTGGTACTTGATTTGATACCAGCGATCTCTTGGAATTGCTGATAAGTACCAGGCGCGTAGCAGTTTAAAGCGCGTAATCTTTCAGCAACTAAGTCAATTGCTTCTGCTAACTCTTTATACTGAACCTCAAATGCTGCATGAAGCATAAAAAATAACTTACCCGTCACATTCCAATGAAAAAATTGGGTTTTTAAATATAAAGTGTAGGTATCTGCAAGTAGGTGACAAAGATCACGGATAACTGGATTATCATTATTCATTAGGTTTCTCCTTAAATAGACATTTATAGACAGATTTTAGTATGATTTGTTAAATTCTCCAACAAACTGTATGGCCAATGATCGCCTGCAATTCATTTCCAGAATAAAGTAATGGCACTCTATCTCGCTGCCAAGGTGGTACACGCCATTGCTGAAACAGCTTTTTCAAGGAAGAATTATGTGCACGTTTTGGCAATCGGCAGCGTTCTCCACCTTGACGAAAACGAATCGTCACCTGCTGTAAATTGGATAAATTCAATCCTTGCTCCCTTAAATCAGCTAAGGAAATAATTCCTAGCTCATTGGGTAAAATGAAATCTTCCCTTAAATTCCATCCGTAAACACTGGAAGGATCATGAGATTTTAGAGGAGACATGGCGTAGAGATAATCGTTAAAACGACGAATTTCAACATTTTTCCAGGATAAAACTGGCGCTGCATCTTGGCGACAAAATAGAACACTTTCACGTAATATCTTAAGTTTTTTTGTACTAGGTAATGGCTTATTTAGGCGCTGTAACCAATAGCGAATAATATAATCTTGACTTTCTTTATCAACAGATAGAAGACCTTTTATAGATAACCCATGGGATATTGGATCAAAAAATTCGGAAAAGTTATTCACTATACTTTTCTCAATAAAATTATCTGCCGTTGCACAATGACTTGCAACCCGCATCAAATTTTCATTAACCGTTGGCCAGCGTTTTTTAATTAAGGGTAATAGTTCTTGCCTTATATAATTACGGTCGAATAAAATATTTTGATTGCTCTCATCTTCCAGCCAGCCTAATTGATGCTTTTTTGCATAGCACTTAAGGTCCTCACGGTTATAGGTAAGCAAGGGTCGCAGAAGCGAGCCGTTTGCAAAAGGGGTGAAAATTGGCATCGATGCTAACCCCTTCGGACCAGCTCCTCGAAAAAGTTGCAATAATACTGTTTCTGCTTGATCATCTTGCTGATGGGCGGTCATTAAGACCTCTTTTTCACGAAGCCGCTCGCGAAAAATAGCATATCGTTTGTTTCGAGCTATTTCTTCTAAACTTTCACCCCTATTTTTAGAAATATTCGCACTTATGATTTCAATGGGTATTTGGTAAGCATGACAAGTTTGTTTGCTGATTTGTGCCCATTGATCAGCATTTGGACTTAAACCATGATTGATATGAATTGCTCTCAACTTATAATGAATATGTCTATTGCAAAATAAGTAAAGAAGATGTAGCAATACTCTTGAATCAAGCCCACCACTAAAAGCCAAACAAAATTCCTTGTTGCAAGTGTAAGTTTGAAGGGTTTTGAAAAAGTTTTCGTCGGTTAACATTAATCTCGACCAAATGACATCAAGCGTTCATACCTTTCATGTAGCAGTCTATCTATTGACTTTGAGCCAAGTTCAGCTAGATTTTCTACAATAGCCTCTTTTATGTTCGCAGCCATCATATCCACATCTTTATGAGCACCACCCAATGGTTCCGGAATAATTCGATCTATTAACCCCAATTTATTAATACGGTCAGCAGATACCTCCATTGCCCCAGCAGCATCAGACGCCTTGTTTGCATTCTTCCATAAAATAGATGCACAGCCCTCAGGGGAAGCAACCAAATATACACTAAATTGTAACATCATGACTCGATCAGCTACTCCAATAGCTAAAGCCCCTCCAGAACCACCTTCGCCAATGACAATTGTAATAATTGGAGTTCTCAATATTGACATTTCAAATAGATTACGGGCAATTGCTTCACTTTGATTACGTTCTTCTGCATCAATTCCAGGATAAGCTCCAGGAGTATCAATAAAAGTGATCACTGGGATTTTGAATTTTTGCGCCATCTGCATCAGGCGAAGTGCCTTTCTATAGTCTTCTGGCCTTGGCATACCAAAATTTCGTTCTACTTTTTCTTTTGTGGTACGTCCTTTCTGATGGCCAATGATCATAACTGGGGCTCCATCTAGCCTTGCAAGCCCGCCGACAATAGTCGGACCAGCAGAGAAGTGTCGGTCACCATGAAGTTCATCAAAATCAGTAAATAATCGATTAATATAGTCATAAGTATAAGGGCGTAGTGGATGACGAGCCATTTGAACAATTTGAAAAGGGGTCAAGGAAGAAAAGATATCGCGAGTCAGCTCTTTACTTTTGATTTCTAACCTGGAAATTTCTTCAATAATATTTAGCTCAGTGTCTGTCCCAACACGACGTAACTCCTCAATCTTTGCCTCAAGCTCAACTATCGGCTTTTCAAATTCGAGAAAGTTAAGATGCATCTATCTCGTCCTTATTTATATAGGAATAAACATATGATCAACATATCATATCAGTCCACTTGGGTAAAATCCCGATTACTTACCTCTTGACAAGTCTGATATAGTGGTTAAGTTTTATAGTTGCCAATTTAACTAATGGTAGTAGGAAATGTCACTCATTGCTTTCAAGATCATGGCTTCCATTTTTATTTTTATCGTTGCCTTACTTGCTGGCTTACTGCCAATGCAAATTGGACATTTCCATACTGACTCCCACCATATTACAGACTCTCTTACAAATGGAATTTTTCTAGGAGCAGCCATTTTCCACATGCTGCCTGACTCTCAAGCAGGATTCAACATGATAGGGATGAACCATTATCCCTATGCCCTTCTGTTATGTCTTCTTGGTTTTATTTTGCTGCAGGTTGCCAAATATATAGCCCTTTATTTTAGCCAACCATCAGCTAATACCAAAATCAATGGCACTATGGTTTTGATTGTCTTATGTATTCATTCTATTATTGAAGGCGCTACAGTAGGTATTAATAAAACCATTACCGAAGCGTTCGTCATTTTTATAGCCATCCTGGCACATAAAAGCTGCGATAGCTTTGCTCTTGCCAACACCCTAAAACGTTACAAAATACTGCCAACATATAATGTCTTGGTCATTGTTGCCTATGCGCTTATGACTCCCTTTGGCATTGCCGTAGCTTCTGCTACCATTTTTGCACTCTCTAATCAGACAGGAATTCTCGTTGAATCTTCCCTAAATGCCATTGCTGCTGGTACCTTTCTTTATGTAGGAGCTTTGGATGCTATCATTCAACAATTTAAAGTCAAAAGCCTGCGGCAAAATTTTATTGATTTTATCTCGCTATTGTTCGGAATGGGAATAATGGGATTTTTGGCTATTTGGTTGTAGGGTAAGTTTGCCCCACCCTCCTCCTCCTGGAGTTTCTATAATGAATACATCACCTGGCTCCATTTCAACCTCAGCACAGCTATCCAAAAATTGGATAGTGCCATCTGCGCGCTGGATCCAGTTACTCCCTACTTGTCCGGCACAGCCTCCAAACAACCCATAGGGAGGAACCTTACGATGGCTAGAAATAATATTAGCTGTCATAGAGGCTAAGAATTTTATGCGACGGATAACCCCATCACCACCATGAAACTTTCCAGCTCCACCACTACCGTGGCGAATTGAAAATTCTTCTAATAATACCGGAAAACGATATTCCAGTATCTCAGGGTCTGTTAATCGGGTATTAGTCATATGGGTATGAACAGCAGAGCTACCATTAAAACTTGGACCCGCTCCTGCGCCTCCACAAATGGTTTCATAATATTGATAGTCTTCGTTGCCAAAGGTAAAGTTATTACAGGTTCCTTGTGAAGCTGCAACAGCCTGAAAAGCTCCCAGCAAGGTATCCACTATACATTGCGAGGTTTCAACATTACCTGCGACGACCGCCGCCGGATAACTGGGATTAAGCATAGAGGGTGTTGGAATAACGATGTCTATTGGCTCAAGACAACCGCTATTTAAAGGAATATCTTCATTCACCAAACAACGAATAACATAAATCACCGCTGCTTGACAAACTGCTTTGGGGGCATTGAAATTTCCTCTGTGTTGCTCACAACTACCAGTAAAGTCGATTAATGCTCTTTTATTTTTGGAGTCTATTTCCGCACCAAGACTTTTATTTTGCTGCCATCGTCTAAAGCATATTGGAAATTGCCATTCTTCAGATTAGTCAACATTTTTTCTGTAGCCCTTTTGGCGTTACTTCGTACGTATCTCATATAGGCAAGTACTATTTCTGAGGAGAATTGGCTAACTAAATCAAGAAGCATGTGGATACCTCTTTGATTAGCTGCAATTTGCGCTTTTAAATCAGCAATGTTTTGAGTCGGATTTCTTGCAGGAAAAATGGCATCCGTGAGTAACTTTGTAACTCTTTTTTCAAAGAATTCCGACCACGAGCCATCAACTGATAATTTGAAATTAGAACACCTTCCTCCTGAATGATCTTGCTTTTGGCTGGAATTGAGCCAGGTGCAATACCTCCAATATCAGCATGATGTCCGCGCGAACCAACTAAAAATAACAATTTATCGGCTGGATAAAATACAGGGCTTATTACAGTGATGTCAGGTAAATGCGTACCACCTTCGTATGGTGAATTTAGCATAAAAGCATCGCCTGGCTGCATTTTGTCTCCGAAACGATGTAAAATACTTTTGACACTTTCACTCATTGAACCCAGATGAACAGGAATATGCGGCGCATTCGCCACCAGTTCTCCGGTTTGATCAAAAATAGCACAAGAAAAATCAAGCCGTTCCTTAATATTAACTGAACTTGCTGTCTGGCGAAGGATTTCTCCCATTTGCTCTGCTATATTCATGAAACGATTATTAAATATCTCAAGCATAACTGGATCATAGTCTATTGGTACTTTTGCTTTTAAAACCTCTTCATATCTTGTGATCAAAAGATCAAAATTAGGGTCTACTGTTGCTTGCCAGCCAATCTCAATAATTGTAGTTGCATTTAACTCGCTAATAATTGCTGGACCCTTGACGCAATCCCCAGGTTTTAAATCTTCTCTAAGAAATAGAGGAGCATTGTGGAACTCACCCTTAGTAAATATTTTTACATTAGCACAAGAAGCTAATTGTTTCTTTGCCGTTCGTTGATAGTTGCTAAAATCCGTTATTAAATTATCTTTGCGCTCTAAAACTGCTTCTACTGAAATTGATTCTATGGTGATTTTTTTACTCTGAGATATAAAACCAAATTGCTGCTGGTGCTTTCTTTGAAATTCTTTCTTTATTGTTTGAACATTATTAAAAAACGCAGTGATCAATGCAGTGTTTGATCCTTCATAGCGCAAGTGGATATTCTTTTTCAAAATGATTTTTGAAGAGTCTTTTAACTCTTTCGAAAACTTAGCGGTAACTTCTTTTGACAACTGATAAAAAATTTTTAATAAAGACTGCTTACTTTTTTCAGTTAAATTTTTTTCAATAGTATGTTCACGAATACTCCCCATTTCACCAAGACCAACACCGTAGGCAGATAATAAACCGGTAAAGGGATGAATTAAAATTTTTTTTATGCCAAGTAGGTCAGCAACCAGACAAGCATGTTGTCCTCCTGCACCCCCATAACAATTTAACAAATATTGGGTAACATCATAGCCTCGTTGTAATGAAATTTTTTTAATAGCGTTGGCCATATTCTCAACAGCAATATTTAAAAAACCCTCTGCAATTTGCTGCGGTGTTCTATCTATCCCAGTATCGCGCTTAATTTGCCTTGAAAGACGAAGGAATTTTTGATGAACCACTTGTGCATCAATAATCAAATTTCCCCTAGAACCGAATAACTTTGGAAAAAATTGTGGTTGAATTTTACCTACTATTACATTGCAATCAGTAATTGTCAGTGGACCTCCTTGACGATAGCAAGCTGGGCCTGGGCTGGCTGCTGCAGAATCAGGGCCCACTCGATATCGCTGACCATCAAAATGCAATATAGAACCACCACCTGCTGCAATGGTATTGATTAGCATCATTGGAACTCTAAGCGCAACACCTGCTATTTCTGTGGAATAAGAACGCTCATATTCTCCTGTATAATGAGAAACATCAGTAGATGTTCCTCCCATATCAAAACCAATAACTTTGTTAAAACCAGCGGCTAAACCGGTTTTTACCATACCCACCACTCCCCCCGCAGGTCCTGAAAGCAGACTGTCTTTGCCACGAAATAGATTCGCTTGCGCCAAGCGACCATTTCCTTGCATAAAGAAAAGGGGAACATTTGGAAATGCAACTTGCAAGTGACCAATATAATCCATGAGTGGCGGTGAAAGATAGGCATCCACAACAGTGGTATTACCACGGCTAATAAAGTTAATAATTGGAACTACCTCATGGCTGGCAGAAACTTGGGTGTAGCCAATTCTTTTCGCAATTTGAGCAACACGTTGCTCATGATCTGTATAGCGATAGCCATGCATTAGAATTATAGCCAGTGCCCGAAAGCCTTTTCTATAACCACTTTCTAATGCCTGTTCTACCACGTAATCATCAATTGCTTGTAGAATATTACCCTGGGCATCAACACGTTCTTTGATAGCTATGACACCTTGATAAATTACAGATGGCAATTTAATATTTAAATCAAATAAATTGGGTCGGTTTTGATAACCAATGCGCAGACTATCTTCAAAACCTTCGGTAATAGCTAATAATAAAGGCTCTCCTTTTCGTTCCAGCAATGCATTGGTTGCAACTGTCGTCCCAATTCTAATAGAAGAAATGCAATGGGTAGAAATCGGCTCATTTGGTTTTAATTTAAGGATTTCCCTAATGCCTTGTATGGTGGCATCAGCATATAGATGATTTTTTTCGGATAATAATTTGTGAGTAATCAACAGGCCATTGGAAGAGCGCCCAATGATATCTGTAAAAGTACCTCCTTTATCAACCCAAAACTCCCACTTTGTTTCTTTCATACTTAGCTAAGTAGTTACTAAATGAGGCCCATTTCTCTTACTATATCGCGTTCGTGCCTTAATTCATCTAATGTAATCTGCAGCTTATGTTTTCCAAAGTCATTATGTTGGATATCAGGAACAACGACCAATTCGCCATTTTCAGTACGGCAGGGGAAAGAAAATATTAATCCTTCATCAACCTGATATTGGCCTTCCGAACAAATACACATGGAATAAGTTTCCATTCCGACAGTATCAAATACTAAGTTATGTACACTGTTGATAATGGCGTTTGCTGCTGAAGCTGCGGAAGAAGAACCGCGAGCTTTAATAATTTCAGCTCCGCGCTTTTGGATAAGTTCAACGAATTCTGTTTGCAGCCACTTTTCATCATGGATAACATCAATAACTGGACTACCCTTGATAGAAGCATTATAAAAGTCGGGATACTGGGTAGATGAATGGTTTCCCCAAATATTCATATTTTTTACTTCAGTAACCGGCACTCGAGCTTTAATAGCCAGTTGTGCTCGTGCACGATTTTCATCGAGCATTGTCATTGCATAGAACCGATCATTAGGCAACTCAATCGCATTATTCATCACAATCAAGCAATTGGTATTACAGGGATTGCCTACAACAAATACTCTGACATCTTCTGATGCCTGTTCACTGATTGCTTGCCCTTGCTTAGTAAAAATAGCGCCATTTATTTTAAGCAAATCCGAACGTTCCATACCTGCTTTGCGGGGTACTGCGCCAACTAGAATAACCCAATTAGCATCACGCATGGCAACGTTTAAATCATGAGTGTAAACAATGTTTCTAACCAAAGGAAATGCGCAATCCTCCAACTCCTTAACAACACCTTCCAGCGCTTGGAATGTTGATTCTAGCTCTAATAAATGGAAATCTACTTCCGTCTCAGGTCCAAACATATCGCCATTTGCTATGCGAAATAATAACGCATAACCAATCTGACCAGCAGCACCAGTAATAGCGACTTTCACGCTTCTTTTTGTCATTATGATCTCCTCAAAATATTGGCATTGATTTTAGAATAGGCAACAATTGCTTTGAATCTCCTATGGCCATAAATGGAGGATTTAGCAAATTAGGGTCAGTATTATAACGTAAAGGCTGCCAGTTTGAATCTAAAACAAGTTACCAATTTTGCAAAAATGAATAAAAACAAGTATAACAGAATAAATTTTTCGTTTAGGTCTTAACAGATGATTCCGCTCAGTTTATACGTCCATATCCCCTGGTGTGTGAGAAAGTGTCCCTATTGTGATTTTAATTCCCATAATGCCCCTGACAACATACCTGAAGAAGAATATATAAAAGCCCTACTCAGAGACCTGGATAATGACCTGCCTACAATTAGACAACGTACAATACAAACCATTTTTATAGGTGGTGGCACACCAAGCCTTTTTTCTCCCAGGGCATTGAAACACCTATTGCTGGAACTTCATAAACGACTAGCCTATTCTTCCACAATTGAAATTACACTGGAAGCAAATCCAGGAACCATCGACTGGCAGCGCTTTGCAGCTTATCGGGAACTGGGTATTAATCGATTATCCATAGGAGTGCAAAGTTTTCAAGAAGAAAAACTGTCTGCTTTAGGCAGGATACATGGCTCACGGGAAGCCCACCAGGCTATAGAAGTTGCCAAAAAAGCAGGATTTGAAAATTATAATATTGATCTAATGTATGGATTACCTAATCAATCTATTGATGAGGCTTTAGATGATTTGCGTATAGCAACGTCTTACTCTCCAACCCATTTGTCATGGTACCAGCTTACTATTGAGCCAAACACCTATTTTTTCCAATTCCCACCAACTTTACCTATAGATGATTACATTTGGGACATGCAAAATGAGGGACAAAGTTTACTGGCGACGGGAGAATATAAACAATATGAAATTTCTGCGTACAGTCAAAACAGTTTTCAATGCAAACATAATCGCAACTATTGGGAATTTGGTGATTACCTCGGGATTGGTGCTGGAGCGCATAGTAAGATTACAAAAACAACTGGCAGTATCTTGCGAAGCTGGAAAATAAAGCATCCTAAATTTTATTTAGCGGCAAATAAGTTCGTTGCTGGGAAAAAACAAATAAGTGCGCAGGAGTTACCTTTAGAATTCATGATGAATGCTTTACGTCTATACGAAAACATACCATACACGCTATTTGAAGAACGCACGAGGCTCTCAATAAGCTCTATTGCCAACTGTCTACAAAGAGCAGAAAGCCTCGGACTCCTCATTTGGGAGAAAGCGTCTATTAAAACAACCCTGCGGGGTAAACAGTACTTAAATGACCTTTTAGAATGCTTTATTGACAAATAAAGTGTCCATGTTTTGAGATTTTTCTGGTTGTGCCATACCGTACAACTTTTTCATAGTCAACCTTTGATAAAGGCTTTGTTCTTAGCTTGACGCGTATGGACCCTAACCCACCTAGCTAGATTCGTCGAACGTTGATTCACCTCCAAAAGGAAAAGGGCGAGGGCGAGGAAACGACGGCGGAAAGCACCAGCAACATAACTCGGCGAAGACCATAGGTATCTATATAACGTGTGTGAGCACTGTCTAAGAAGTGAACAATCCGTCATCTCGGAATTGAGTTGCTTCTAAGCTCGCAAGAGCTTGGGGGCAACTCAATTCCGAGATGACGGATTGTTCTAACGCTGGCCTGGAGGTCCAGCCCCTGGGGTTACTGTCTGGTAATACCCTTGGCCTGGTGTAATAGTGGGGGTAGTAACAGGGTTATTAAGATTTGGCGTACGCACTCCTAATGAGTTTGGTGAAGGCTCTGGTGTTAGATTATGAAACTTATCTTCGTATGCTTGGGATTGCCTATCTATCTCTTGGAAAACAGATTGAACAATTTCAGGTGGCACGCCCTGGGCTTGTGCTTGCCGGGTTACTTGATTAATTACATTAGGATTTTGCTGCTGAGAAAAAGAAACTATTGCGCTGTTCTTTAATTCTGCCGCACGCTTTGCAAAAGCCAATCGCCTTGCTAGCAAATCAGCAATTTGAGTGTCAATGAATTTAATAGTTTGTTGTACACAACTAAGATCTTTACATGACCTCCTGGCAATCAGTTCATAGCCTTGTAGGGCTGTCCCACTGATAAAAGGATTTCCAGGGGCAACACCATAAAAAGTACCGTTAACAATTGCTGGAAGCGCAGGCAACGGCAGAAACAAAAGTAACAAGAATAAAAGTCCTTTTTTCATAATTCCTCCTTTAGGGACATTTTTATATATATTAGGTCTGTAATCTTATGCCCCAAGCTTTCACCTCGCAACTCAAATTTCGTCTTTGGTCTTCGCATCGTAGCAGGTAAAAGCATCTCTTTAGTATTATGGAACCCTTTATGAGAATTAACAACTGAAACCATATGGGTAGCATAATTTAAGACATCAGTAGCTATATGGAAATAGCCATTGGCAGTTAGTTTTTGATATACCGTATTTACAAATGCTGGCTGTACTATTCGTCGTTTATAATGACGTCGTTTAGG
Organism: uncultured Gammaproteobacteria bacterium; assembly: GCA_963817645.1. Lineage (GTDB taxonomy): Bacteria > Pseudomonadota > Gammaproteobacteria > UBA6002 > UBA6002 > UBA6002. The sequence goes on from CAWFQC010000062.1 coordinate 71,397, forward strand.
CCAGGGGTCTGGAAAGAAAAGTAGGACTCCCAGCAAGCTTGCCGCAGGGATGCATTTTTCTAATATCTGGATAGCATCAGCACAAAAAACTCTGATATTGGATATTCCATGTTGATAGATTGTTGTCAAAATTGCTCCTACACCTGGCCGATGGACCTCTATTCCAATAAAATTAATCTCAGGGTTAGCCACAGCAAATTTAACCAGCGAAGTACCCATTCCAAAGCCAATTTCTAAAATTGTTGGGGCATTTCGCTTAAATAAGTGATTGAAATCAACCTCCTCATTTAAATTGTCGATACCAAACAATGACCAATAATGTGCCAAACCATAACGTTGGGTACTTGTCATTCGAGATCGACAGACATAACTCTTTATTTCTTTTCTGCCATTAATAGTTTTAAAAGCACCAGACTGTTTTGTAGACATTGATACTAGATTCTCACATAAGGGGCCTTGCAAAAGTAATTATTGCATGAGCCCTAAATTATTAGGTAGCATAGTTAGCAACAAATTTCATTTCTGACCCATCTCAAGCAATTATCCTATAAGGTTCAGGCTCATGAAAAAAATATTAAGTGTTGCTGGTATATTTTTATTAATCGTGAGCTTGCTGCTAAGTGCAGCGGGGCTTTACCTTAGCCGTATAAATCCCAATAAATATAAAGGCAGGATCAGCCAATATGTTTATGCCAAAACGGGTCAAGTTTTAGTGATCAATGGCAATATGCATTGGTCACTATTTCCTTGGATTGGCCTTAAGGCAAACAACCTTATATACTATAATCCTCCCTCATTTACACCTAAGAATTTTATTTCCGCAAAAGAGATGGACATTAAAATAAAGTTAATACCCTTGGCCACAGGTAAAATTGAAATTAGCAATGTCACATTAGATAATGTTATTTTAAATTTAACAAAAAATAAATATGGGCAGTTTAACTGGCAGAATTTTGCAAAATCTGATAAAAAAATTAAAGAAGAAAATGACAAGCCAAATCAAACCATTGCTAAGCTTACTATAGAAAGCTTGAAGATTAAAAATGGCAAATTAAATTGGTATGACCAACAAAAAAATAGCTACATTAAAGTCACTGATCTTAATATTGATAGCAAAAAGATTCAGTTCAGAACGCCTTTTCCCCTAGCATTACAATTAAGCTTGATGGACGAAAATGATGCAAAAAAATTATTATTAGATGTGAATAGTGAAATAAGCCTATCTCCCGACTATCAACATTTTAGTTTTGAAAATCTAAAAATAAAAGGCAAATATCGCTTGAATAACAAACTGCTTAATCTTTATGCCGATGGCAATTTAGCTACTAATTTACAAGAACAATCAATGTTAAGCAATTTTAATTTTGCATTTGAAAATCTAAAGGGACAACTCACTTTAAAGGGAAGTAATTTTAATAAGAAGCCACATTTTTCAGGAATATTAAATACTGATGACTTTAACTTAAAATCATTCTTGGAAAATATTGGTAATCCTATAAACACTAAGAACAGCAATGCGTTAAAATCTGTTTCCTTGCTCGGGAAAGTTGACATGACGGGTTCATCGATGCAGCTAACACAATTGCACGCAAAGATAAATCAAACTGATATTTTTGGCAACATCAATGTAGCCTCAAACCAAAAACATTTGCTTTTTAATTTAACAGCAAATGATATTAATCTTAACGATTTTTTACCCAATGAAAATTTTTCTTCGGTAAAAAATGATAAGAAAGAAGAAGAAAAAAAGAAGCCTCAAGAGAAGTCACCCTGGCAAATCAATGGCAATATTAAAATCACTCATTTCAGTGCAGACAAATTTAAGCTGAAAGACTTGAATACAACTTTATCCTTCAATCAAAACATCATTCGGATGTCTCCACTACGCGCCAATCTTTATAGTGGTCTTTTAGAAGGCTCCATACTTATAGATATGCAACAGAAAAACAAAAAAGCTATTTACATAAAACAATCTATAAAGAATGTTAATATAAAAGAATTATTTCATGAGTTCTCCAATTCTAGCAAATTAACCGGTATAACGAACGTAAATATTGACTTAGTTTCCATAACAGATGATAGAAACAATTTCTTATCTGCTTTAAATGGCAATATTAACTTTACTCTCACCAACGGAGCCTTGCATGGTGTTGATATAATTTACCAGTTAAGTCGAGCCCATGCCTTTATTAAACACTTACCCTCTTCTAGTTTTACTGATTCCAAGCGAACTGAATTTGCGGAGCTAAAGGCAACTGCTAAGGTTATAAATGGGGTGGCTAACACGCAAGATTTGGCATTAACATCTGATTATTTAAAAGTAAATGGTAAGGGAATTACGAATTTATTTACGAAAGAAATCAAGTATCATTTAAACGCTCTTGCTCAACCCAAGTTAGCAGTTGAGAATAAGCAAATTGGTCAGGAAATAACAATTTACCAAATACCTATCAAAGTCTCTGGTAAATTGAATAAGCCAAGTGTTAATTTAGATTTCATTGAAATAGCGAAGCTATTTTTGACTAAAGAAATTCAAAAACCAATCTCAACTCATCTTACAAAAGACTTAAATCACTTAAAGGATAAAGTTCAGGAGAAGATTAAAGATATTTCCCCTTCTAAGTTGCTTAATAAATTGACGAAAACTAAGGACAATAAAGTAAATGAGAGCAACCAATTGTAAGGATGTAGCGGACTTGGATGTAATTAATTCTCTAACTAGCATATCAAATTTAGCCTTAGCATTATTAGCATGGTATGATCAACACGGTCGAAAAAATTTACCCTGGCAAATAGATATTTCTCCTTATCGTGTTTGGCTTTCTGAAATAATGCTACAGCAAACTCAAGTTGCGACTGTCATTCCCTATTTCAACAACTTTCTAATCAAATTCCCATCAATAGAATTGTTAGCAAATTCTCCATTAGATGAGATACTTCATCTGTGGTCAGGCTTAGGCTATTATGCACGAGCAAGGAATCTACATAAGACAGCAAATATAATCTCTAAAGATTTGCTGGGTATTTTTCCAAAGGATATAAATAGTTTGATTCAGCTTCCTGGTATTGGTCGATCAACAGCAGGAGCTATTCTTTCAATTGCATATGAAATGCCTACACCGATTTTAGACGGTAACGTAAAGCGTGTGCTTTCTCGTTATTATGCCATCTCGGGGCTAACAAATAATAAAGCAGTTAGCAACAAGCTATGGGAATTATCAAAATTAAATACACCTCAAACTAGATGCCGAGATTACACTCAAGCAATTATGGATTTAGGTGCGACACTATGTATTCGCAGCAAGCCTAATTGCCAAATTTGCCCTCTCAAGAGAGATTGTATTGCTTTGTGTACTGATAACGTTGTTGAATTTCCCAATACCCCAAAAAAACGGTGTATTCCTGTAAAAAAGAGTCGATTTTTAATAGTTATAAACGATAAAAATCAAGTTCTTTTGGAGAAAAGGCCTCCTTTAGGGATTTGGGGAGGACTTTGGAGTCTTCCTGAGTGTTCTGTGATTGAAAACTTGGATACCTTCTGCCAAAGATATCTAAGTATAAAAATGAATAATTACTTCGAAGATTTGCCATTTCGACATACTTTCACCCATTTCCATCTTGATGTCACTCCGGTTTATGTAAAAACCCAGGAGGAACAATTAGTTGTAAGGGATGTTCAGACAATTCGTTGGTGGTCACCTTGCCAATACTTAGAACTTGGAATGGCCGCACCGGTGAAAAAATTGCTTCTTTCTCTTAAAGGTGTTTAAGTGTATTATAGAAATTTAATAAAATTTTTGTAATTTCTAACATTGATTGAAAAGCTATGAATGTGCTCCAAATAGCAAAATTGAGCACCTTCCTAACTTTTGCAGGAAAGAGGTATCAGAATGCTGACACGTAAAGTTTTTTGCAAAAAATTCGGTAAAGAAGAGCTGGGTTTAGATTATCCCCCCATGCCAGGGGATATCGGCAAAAAGATTTATGAAAATATATCCAAGCATGCATGGCAAATGTGGCTTAGTCACCAGACTATGTTAATTAATGAATATCGATTAAATTTGCTTGACCCAGAGGCAAGAGATTTCCTAGTAGCGGAAATGAAAAAGTTCCTTTTTGGAGAAGGCAGTGAACCCCCACCAGGATTTCAACCAATTGAGTAGAATTCGCTTGACTCAAACCATTACAGTCTGTTTAATTTATCTTCCTTGGCCAGATAGCTCAGTCGGTAGAGCAGAGGACTGAAAATCCTTGTGTCGGCAGTTCGATTCTGCCTCTGGCCACAGTAAAATCAATGACTTACAGCATTTTCGCCCATATATTCAAACACCTTTGCGGGACTTTTGCGGGAGCTAGCTCCCGAAACATTCTTCAGTACTGTCAATGTTGCCCCAGTCTTCTCATCCAAACAAATACTATTAGCAGCTTCAATTAATTGGGTAAGCTCTGCTCTGGAATAGTGAGTGGTTATCCTTGCAGACTTATGGCCTAATAAATCCTGACGATCTTCAAAACTGACTCCGGCCGCTCGTAAACGCCTCCCGTAAGTATGTTTTAAATCATGTACTCGAACGTCAATGTTTATAAGCTTGCGTGCTCTGTTCCATGCTGTATTCGTCATACGCGTAATAGGCCGCTCCTTATAGGTGAACACATGAATGGAATGCTTTCCTCTTCGCTCTTCAATAATGCTTTTCGCAACACGATTCAGAATAACCAAACGATCCTCACGATTTTTAACCCGTTCCCCAGGAATGATGAATACTGAAGTATCTTTCATCCCTGGAACTTTAACTTCCCATTCCCAGCGCAAAAAACAGATTTCATTATCTCGACAGCCTGTATTCACTGCAAACAAAGCCATTTGCTTTAAATGTAAAGGCAGGACGTCGAAGAATCGTTCTTGCTCTTCCCAACCGAGTGGGTGAGGTTTGCGAAGATCCGGTTCAGCTAATAGTCTAATCTTTGGAGCAGAAAGCAACCAGGAAAGACCGAACTCATCTAACCATTCATTAGCAGCAAGATTTAAGATGCGCCGAACGATTTTCAAGCCATGATTAATCGTTCTAAAGCTGACACCTTCTTGTTTCCTGCCTTCAATAAAAGTTTGCAACACACCCATATGGACTGTTTCCAATTGTATATCACCAATGTACTTATCTAATACCTTCAATCGCCCTGCATCACTTCGTATACTAGCTTTATGCAAGTTTTCTGATAAATACTTAGTAGCTGCTTCTCTAAATATGCGCTTTGGCCGAATACCATAGACGCTAGCTTGTCTTATTTCGTTAATTCGTTTCGCTAAGTACTTTTCTGCTTCTTCGAGTGAATCAGATCCAGTACTTTCGCAAAGTCGTCGGCCGATGACCTGTTTGTCAATGTGCCATACGTCTCCACGTTTGTAGAGACCTGGCGTTCTTTTACGTCCCATATTCCTAACCTCTTAGTTGGGGGACGCCCGCAAACTTGTTTATATTGCTCTAACCAAGCATCTAATTCAAGTCTATCAAAAGCAACCCCGCTCTTTCCAATAGGAAGTTCATTTACATAATCACGAACATATTTATTAAAACTATCTCTACCCATTCCCAAATATTTAGCGGCATCTTTTAAGCGGATTATGCGAAGTGGTACATTTCCATTATCTTTTTTATTATCATTCATACTTATTCACTACATACAGAATCGTTTTCTTTAATTGATTTAATGCATATTAAGCTCATGCATATCTCCTTCATCGCTAGTTAAGACTAAAGATCATAGAAGTGAAATAACTGTTTTTTGTCTCACAGGTGACCTCCATTAACGAGTTAATTTCGGGCGTAACCGGTCTTCCGCTCATGTTATGCAACCAATGGCCAATTAATTTTCTTAATAACATTTCGATGTGGATATAGTTTCCCTATTTCCTTTTTAATTCGATACGCTGTAAATTTATCCCAATCATCATTTAAATATGTACTACGCATATCTAGCATTGCTTGCGCCCCATTAATTGTCCAACGCATTCCAGCGTGCTCCATTCTATCTTTAACAAAATGTCGGCAAGCTCCCTCAATGACACCAGAAGCAATCGGATAACCATTTTTAAGATATTCGTCATATTTCATACGGGATAGATTTTTTTCTAAGTAACGACAAGCTTTCTCTAATTTTTCCAGTTTATGTTTAGATAAATTTTGCTTAGTTGCCATTTGTCGAAAACCACTTATCACTAATTTTGCTTCGCCTTTTAATACTCGCAGGACTCGATTTTTCATAAATATAACCTGTGCACTCTTATCTTCTGGATAAAAAATATTAGCTGCATCCCATAGGCGAGGCGTGACATGCAATATATCAAGAACTTCTATTATGGATCCTTTTCCAAATTGACGTTGCGATTCTTCCCATAGGGACGTTTGACTATCCATCAGCGCGATACAAATCTTAATATTTCCTGTATGGGTATGACCTGTGATTGAAGTGACTTTTTGCAAAACCCTAGGATTCATTATCCTATATATACAACGGTAATCTTCTCCATCTTCAAGAATAAGCTGGCTTTTTAATTCTGTTTTAAACTCCTCAAAGCTAGAAGAAGTGGTAACTTTAAGTTGTTTAATATTGATTTGATTGTCTTTAGCTCTGTTTATATAAAAAAATTCGTTCTCAGTAAAAATATAAGCATTTTTAAAATCGCCAAGCAATTTGTTTAGTTTGTTTTTATCATTCTGATCGAATAGGACCATAAAAAATAAGCCGCACCACTCGGGATTTCGTTGCTTAACTTGTGTCATCATCGAGTTAAATGTAGTTAATGTTGCATTAAGTGTTTCACCATTTACTTCGCGGGTTAGATGTGCAACGACTTTCTTGTTCTGTGGCTTTGGTCTTTTCGGTACTAATTCACGTGATATTTTCTCAGGCTCTATGAATAATGCTTCAACTACTTGCTCTGGTGTGCGTACAAAGGGTGCCACAGAATATACCGAACGAACAACTGCCATACGCTTGCGATCTGGCTTTGGTCCTTTTTTACGCTTATGTTCTTCAATCCGCGCTTGATCTTTTTTATGTCGAATGGGTACGCCTTTCCCGTCTGCACTTGTGACTATGATCGATTCTTCTTTTTCTACGTTAATTTTTCTACTCGATCGAAATGTGGTTACATCTACAGATTGCATGCGGTTAATTCTCTCAAGACTATCAACAGGAACTTTGATTGGGAAAATTTTCCCTAAAAACATAGATGTTGTTTTATATGGAACCTCAACCGCCATCATCTGACTCCATTCCTGTAGTAAAAATCCATATTCGCTCTCTGGCAATTCTAATCTCGTATCATATGGTATACATGCAATTTTTTGACCTTCTCGAGATCCATAGCGATAACGTTCCAACTTAAATTCCTCAAATATGGACTGATAATAACGTGTGCTTTGGGTAAGACGCTTTACTTCCTCACCATTTTTTAGTGTCAATTTTTTACCAACATCTCCATTTCCTTGCATCTTAAAAAAATAATTTAGTGCCTGTTTACCTATTTCAAGCACTGTTGAAAAAATATTCTTTTCTACCTCATATACTGATGCACCCTTTACAGCAGCACAGTGCAAATAATCTTTTAAATTCTTTTGTAGCTCGTCCAGTTCAAGCATATTGTTTTGAGCTAATTTATGCGTCATCATATCCATTGCAAACCCTCTCCTATGGCGTCATTAACTTGGTCGTGAAATGAACACTATTTTTAGAGGGTTTTGCACTTTTTGTAAAGTAAAATTTGTAGAAAAATCAATCACTAGCAGAGAGAGGGTAACCGGTTACGCCGTTAATTTCATCATCATCTAAACGTCATATTTTTTATAATTCATAACGTCTTTGAATTAGCCCTAAGATACCTGAAAATAAATGAAAATATTTTCATTTATTTTCAAACAAGATTCTCCATCTTAGGAAATCAAAAATTAAGACAGGTTAGTGTGCGCTGTGAAGATGTCACGCTTTCTTCAATCATTAAGGATAGGAGGCTCAAAGAATTTTAGTTAAAGAAATTGAAATGAGCAGCCATCAGCTTAAATTTGAAAAGATATTTGAGGCAAAAATGGCATAGTTTGTTTCCTTTTGACAAAATTTTGTCGAAAATCACACCCTGATTTTATAGCAATCTCACGCTAATATATGCTGAATTTATTACTTATATTATATTTTATACATATTAAGGCAGACATTTTATTAGAAATGATTTAAAAAGCCCTTCAAGTACTCTGCCAATAATATTTTCTTAAGTAGCTAATATGTATTGCAAACATAACGCGAAATCAGTGCTAATTTGTATTCAAAATAAGAGCTCACTTCCTAATTTTATAATAATTTGATCGCTATTTTTTTGAGTATTTATTTCTTGATCATCTTTCAAACGTCATGTTTTTTATTATTCATATCCCTTTTAATTAACCTCAAAGCCACCTGAATAAATGAAAATATTTTTATTTGATTTGCAATAAGATTCTCAGATCTTAGAAATAAAAAATTAAGGTGGTTAATGCAGGATGTCAAAACAGGATGTGAAGATATTTTTACTTAAAGCAATAATGATAAGAGGCTCGAGAAGAATTTTAAGTAAAGAACTGGGTGTTTCACCTCAAGTTATAAATTCATGGCTAAATCGTAGGGTTAACATCCCATTGCAATATGCCCTTGAAATTGAGCGTTTAACAGAAGGAGAAATCACTTGGCAATCATTGACACCTTATCTTAAAGATACTGCAACGCTTTGGAAGGAATCTAAACATCCCATTGCAAACACTTTCACTATTCGAAGGATGCATGTGCCAGTATCACAAATCAAACATACTTGTCAGCTTTTGGCACCCACCGAATTGCTCCAGGACTTGTGTAATGATATCGACCGTAATGGATTAAAAAATCCTATTTGTATGATGGATGATGACCTTGTATTTGGGGAAAAACGTTTACATGCTTTTGAAATATTAGGCAAGGAAACGATTCCTGTTTGGCGATTATTCTTACCAGATTTGATTAATGGAAATTATAACAAAGATGAATTATGTCGTAGGTTTGCTCTCAGCGAACGAGTGGCTATCAGTTTAAGTACCAAGAAGTTATTAAAAAAATATAAAGAGCAGCCCAACGACTCATCACATCAACAAAATTTTATCAAAATCACAGGCGGCACAGATGACTTTATAGCTAACTCTTTAAATTTTGGTAATCGAGAAACATATAACCAAGCTAAAAAAGTTTTTGAATTTGGAAGTCCTGAACTTATTGATGCAGTTGATCAAAAACGCGTAGCTGTTTCATCTGCCACTTTATTAATGAAGCTTCCTTTCAGCGAACAAAGCCAGATTCTTGCTGACTCAAATAAAGCAGTGAAGGCAGCTATTAGTCTTTTGCGAAAACACCAATCACCCTTTAATAAAAAAACCCCCACGGAGAAGTAAGTATGAGAGATTACGCAAAAATTGCCCCTCAATTTTGGATTGGCCCAACAGGTAAACAAATTAAGAAACTTGGCATGTCAGCACAATTAATTGCCCTGTATCTCATTTCCAACCCTCATAGCAACATGTTGGGAATTTATTATTTACCTTGTGCGTTCATTGCGCATGAGGTAGGTACCCCCTTGGGAAGGGCTTCGAAGGCCCTTCAAGCACTCTGCCAGATAGGATTTTGCTCATATGATGAACGATCTGAATACGTTTGGGTGCATGAGATGGCTTTTTATCAAATAAGCGAACAACTCAAGCCCAATGATAACCGTGTGAAAAATATTAATGAAACCTATGATTCATTACCTGATCTCCCCTTTCTAAAAGACTTTTATGATAAGTATAAGAACCCCCTCTTACTTGAAAATGCCAGAGAGAATACAAGGCCCTTCGAAGGGGGTTTGGAACCCCTTCGAAGCCAAGAGCAGGAGCAGGAACAAGAAAAAGAACAGGAACAGGGGGAAGAACAGGAGGAGGAGGAGGAGAGGCTCAGGAGAGTATTGAGGCACCGTCAGGAAGCAGCACCCGAAAAAACTGACGTGCCTACGCCCTCCGAAATTGCCCCCTTTCTTTTTGTGACTAAAATTCCCCATTGTGATGACAGCCAGTTCTCAATCTCGCAAAGGATGATCGATGAGTGGCAACAGCTTTATCCAAGGGTGAACGTTTTGCAGCAGCTTAAAGCTATTGGCCATGGGAATGTCATTCATCAGCTCATCCACCAGTCGTTAGCCAAAGAAAATGCTTCTGAAGCGCTTGACCAGCCTCTTCAAACCCAAGAGCAAAAGCAGATACAGGAGGAGAATAACAGGCAACACCGTCAAGATCCTCTGCCTGAAAAAAATGAAGTGCCTGCGCCCTCCGAAAATCCCCCTGATTTTTTTGTAATTAAAATTCCGCTTTTCGATGAGGGTGAATTTTCAATCACACAAGCGATGATTGATGAGTGGCAGCAGCTTTATCCAAACCTCAACATCTTGCAGCAGCTCAAACATATTTGCGATTGGAGCGATGTTAATCCTGATAAACGCAAGTCAGGTCAAACTATCTTGGGATACATCAATTACTGGCTAGTCAAAGAAAATATACGCCCTTGCAAGCCCCTTCGAGGCAAAGAGCAGGAGGAGAACAACTGGGAAGCACTGGATTCTGCGCCCAAAAATGACGCGCCTGTGCCTTCAGAAATGTCTGCTTCGCTTTTTGTGATTGAAATTCCGCTTCGCGATGAGAGTGAATATTCAGTCTCACAGGCGATGATCGATGAATGGCAACAGCTTTATCCAGGTTTAGATGTCTTACAGCAGCTCAAAAATATTCGCGGCTGGAATCTAGCTAACCCGCTAAAACGCAAATCTGATCACACTATTTTGCAGCATATCAACCACTGGTTAGCCAAAGAAAATGGCTATCAGGCAAAGAGTCCTGCACGTGAAAAAGCAGGCGGTTTTGATTTATTTGAACATAACACTCGAGTGGCCAAAGCCTGGCTCAAGAGTGAATCTTCGATCTATGGGGTGCTCAAATGAAAGAAAATGAAAAAACAGATTTTGCAAAAATGCTAACGGCTGTTGGAGAATTGTATGGCAAGAAAATATCACTGCCCTTGCTTAGCATTTACTGGGCAGCTCTTGAGGGATTTAATTTCACTGATATTCGCTGTGCCATCACTTCTCATGTTAATAATTCTGATGTTGGCCAATTCATGCCGAAACCGGCGGATATTGTGCGTTATTTGGAAGGGAATAGCGATGCAAGGGCACTACAAGCATGGTCTAAAGTAGAGTCCGCTATTCGAAGGCTTGGCGGCTATGAGAGCGTTGCATTTGATGATCCTATTATCCACATTGTGATTGTAGAAATGGGGGACTGGCCAACGCTGTGTGCGACGTTAGTTGACGAAATGTCCTTTCGTGCAAATGAATTTATGAAAAGATATAAGAGTTATATACACATAAAATTGACACATTTTCCAAAATATTTAGGGGGTATTTTTGAGCATGAAAATCGATGGAATAGTCATGAAAATAATACCACGCCTGCTCTCGTTGGAGATGTGCGATTGGCATCATCTGTTATTTCAAGAGGCAACATGACACAGGCCGTAGCAATACATCGTGATCATGTTCTTGCCGTTGATTGCATAAAAAAACATCTTCACTCAGGCAAAGGTTACTTACCAAAAATGAGCAAGATAAGGATTCATTGGAATAGTTTTAAAATAAGTGTTGTTAGATAATAATTGTCCTTTTTTACTCAATAGCGAATTCATATTAAAAAATATGCTGTAAAATAAAATAATTCAGCATGAAGTAATGGGTGATCGAAATGATGAAAGATAAATATCGTATGGCATTATTAAGGGCATGCTTCATTGCAGGTGGGCAGAAACAATTAGCTGAGAAAATTAAAGTGAATCCATCGCGTTTGAATAAGTGGATTAATCGAAGTAAAGGGTCACTTCCCCTTCAATTTGCGCTTGCTATAGAAAATGCCACATCAGGACAAGTTACTTGCCGTGAATTAGCCCAAAAATGGGAAGAAATCACTGAGCATTGCGAGCAAGATAAAAATGAGACAAATGATATGCCATGTAGCTTAGATGTTGATTTAACACGAGGAACGAAATAAAAAAGGGTAAGGACGCTATATAAAATAATTGATAAAAATGTATCCTCAATCAATCATAAAAAATAATTTTTATCAATCATTTTCCTCTAAAGATCAATATTTCGGGACAATTGTCCATACTTGCATTAAGGGGCTATTAATTTAAAAATTTTCGTATACTCTTGTGATGAATAACTCATTCTTATGAAAAAGAAGAGAGATATTTATTTAAAGAATTTAACGATTTACCATAGGGAAATAAAATTACATGCAACCTTTTATTTTCAAAATTAATTCTCACGCTTGCCGTTATACCTATTTATCTTTAGGGGTAAAATTGATTTTGTCAGTTTGTTTAATGGTACTCTACAGCACTATTTTTGCAGACAGCGGCGGTGATTTATTGCAAGGGACCGATACCATTTTTTGGACAACGCTCAACGGCACAGGAAAAAGATATATTTACGGTGCCGAGTTTATTTTGGCCGTGGCCACTTATATTAAATCTAAAAATCTTCTTGTTTTTGTCGGTGTCATTGCCATCGCTGTATTTTTTAATATCTTACTTAAATTTGTGGGTCAATAAGCATGGATAAATACACGATACCCCGAACCCTTGATGAACCCTTTAAAATGATGTTATGGACGCTGGATGAACTGTGCGTATTATTCATTCCCTTTTTAATGCTGATGTTCTTTTTTAATAGTCCCATTACAGGTTTGATTGTAGGCGGACTCCTCCTCTTTATTTTAAAAAAATTAAAAGGCGAGCAAGGTCATTTCTTTTTACATCACTTGCTCTATTGGTATTTACCCCCTTTATTTTATTTTAAGAAAACGCCACCTTCTTATCGGCGAGAATGGATAGCCTAATTAAATAAACCAAGGAGTCACCGCTTGAAAAGCATTTTGCAACAATCGCGCTTGAATCACTTAGTGAAACAACGCAACGGCTATTTAGCGCTGGCCAGTGGACTTTTGCTGTTATCGAGCATTCTCACACTTCTTTGTTTTTATTTAAGCCATCAACAACGTATTATTTTAGTGCCGCCCAGCATTACACGGACATTTTGGGTCAGCAATACCGATGCCTCTCCTGAGTATCTTTCAGAGATGAGTACTTTTTTTGCTTACCTCAGATTAAACATGACATCTGAAAGCGCAGATAGCCAACGCCAATTACTTTTACGCTATGTGGATCCCCGCTATTTTGGTGCCCTTAATACGCTGCTTATCGCAGAGCGTGATCGAATAACAGCACAACATGTCAGCACTGCTTTTTATCCCGTGAATATGCACGTGAATACTAAACAATTTTCAGTCGTTATTACTGGCGATTTAATTTCGAATGCGGGTACCACACAATTGTCTTCACAGCGAGTGGCTTATCAAGTGCAGTATCGCTATGAGCAAGGACGTTTACTGGTCAGTCAATTCCAAGAGGTGAAAGCCCATGATTAAAAAATATTTAAGCTGGTCAGGCGGGTACTCGCATTTTTATTTTTTCAAAATACGCTTGCCTTGCAAGTCAAGTCCATTACTGAAAATGGCGACGCTACTGGCGTTGTAGCCGCTAAAGAATTAACACGCATTGCTGTTGAGGGAGACCGTATTTTAAATGTGCGGGGTATGGAAGGTGCTTATGATTTAAAACAGGATGCGGTGCAAGGTGCACTTTTTATCAGGCCAAAAGACAATCAGGCTCAGTCTTTTTCACTCTTCATTGCAACAGAACAGCATCATAATTACGTCTTACATCTGACGCCTAAAGAGCAACCGGCTGATACCATTTTATTAAAACCAGCAGGGGCTGTTAAGTTCATGCAGGACAGCTCACCCCACCCGAAAGTGCTGGCTCATTTTATTAAAGATATGATGAGAAACCCTATCGCCCTTGATGATACGTTTGTCAAAGCAAAACGCCAGCACAGTTTGGTCACAATGCAACTCATTGGCGTATACAGAGGCACCCCTCTTCAAGGCTATGTGTATCGCCTGACTAATTGCAGTAGAGGAAGACTTGCGCTTCATGAAAGTCGTTTTTATCAGCGCGGTGATCGCGCCATTATGCTCTCTGCCCTCATGGTTGAGCCAGGGGAGTCTGTTTTAGTGTATAAGGTGAGATGCCATGCTTGAGTCGATAACAAATTCAAAGGTGATTAAACAAAAACAGCTTCGTAATTTATTGGCTGTGATCGTCTTTTTTACCCTGTTGCTCCTGGCATGTTATGCCTTATTTATGCAGCACGCCCCAGCAGCCCCTCAAGAAAAAGAAGAAACGGTGCATTTTGAGACGCCTTTAGCGCATGTGGATGCCCAATCCATTTGGATGGAACGTGCTCAACATCAACTTGCACAAGAAGCTAAAGCCAGCCAAGCGTTAAATCAACAACTGCAATTACTGCAACAATCAAAAGAAACACAAGATAAAACCACACAAGAACAAGCGCAAGGCTTGCAGTCCTTGCAAATGCAAGTGGAAGCGCTACAAAAAGAACTTGCCCTGCGAAAATCCACAGGAAGCAAGGTGTGCGATAACAGTGCTGATTATTCTAATGAAAGTGCTATCAGTGACTTTAGGATTCAACTGACACCCTCTACGACTGAATCAGTTACCCAGTAAAAATCCCTTGACCTTTGTGCCTACCGGTACCTTTGTAAGGGCCATTGCATTAGGCGGAGCAGATGCCTCAGCAGGGGTAACAAGCCAAGCTAATCCAACGCCTATGCTGTTTCGGTTATTAGATAAAGGGACCTTGCCTAACCATCAAGAAAGCCAACTTAGAAATTGTATTGCCACGGCTGCGGCCATCGGGGATGTGTCCTCAGAGCGAGGTGAAGTGCGATTAGAGCGACTGAGCTGCGTACGCCCCAATGGCAAGGTGGTGGATATTCCAGTAGAGGCCACCGTCTTCGGACCAGATGGTAAAAATGGTATTCGGGGCAATCCATTGTGGCGAGAAGGCGCTTTATTACAGCGCGCGTTTGCAGCAGGCAGCCTCTCTGGCCTTTCAAGTGGGATTGGACGTGGATTTACTTCGTCCTCATTGAATGCCTTGGGAAATGCGCAAACTGTGGTCGATAGCAGCAAAATAATACAACACAGCTTAGCCAATGGGGTGAGTAATGCAGCCGACAAATTAGCAGAGTACAACGTGAAACGCGCTGAACAGTATCATCCTGTTATTCAACTCAGTGCCGGTACCGTAGTGGATATTGTCTTTTTAAAAGGCTTTTATCTTGATGGCAGAAAATCAGCAGACAATGAGCAAGATTATTTATCACCGACACAGAGCGAAAATAACCCCTCGCCAAAGGAAATATTACTGGAGGATCAAAAAGAGCCTACAAAAGATAATCTTGCGCCCTTGCCCTTAACTTCTCAACAGATCCAGTCATTAAAACAAAAAAATGCTCAATTAGGTTATCTCTAAAACAAGGAAGACAGATGGACAGACAATTAATCTTAGGCACCTGTGTCGCACTTGGACTCTTATCGGGGTGTGCCACGCTTAACTCCCAGTTTGATTGCCCCATGAAACCAGGTGTCCTATGTAAAAGTTTAGATGAGGTGAATCAGATGGTGGATCAAGGAAAGCTAGGGGGTAATTCATCCAAGGTGTCGTGCTACCCTACAATACAAACTACGTCTACTACAGCTTTGGCGACCTGCTCCCATCCTACTCGCCAAGAAGCCCCCCTCACACGTATTTGGATCGCACCCTATGAAGATAACGAAGGGGATTATTATGGTCCCAGATTCTTATACACTGGTGTTAGGCCGTATCCCAATAAAGTGCGCAACCAAGGGGGGAAGGCTTAATTGAGGCTTCTGGAACAATTTTCTCACTTTTCTGAAAAAGTGGCACATTGGCTAGGTGAAAAAGAAACAGGCCCTAAAGAAAAATCCGTTGATAAAGAAACGGGCCTACCTCTTTATTCTCTATCCAGTTTATTGCCTTATGAAGCCTATGATGAAAAGCATGCCCTTTTTATTAATAAGAAAAGCATCGGTTTTATTCTCGAAGGGTCTCTTTTAACGGGGGCACTGGAGGAAACAGAAAATATTTTAGCCAGCCTCTTAACCGATGTGATACCCCCCTATGCGGACCTTCAGTTTTTATTGTGGGCATCGGATAAAATAGGCACCGTGCTGCATGCCTTTGAAACAGCCCGCTCGGGACAGGAGATGTTTGAATGGTTGGCAAGACAGCGCACCGAATTTTTAAAGCAAGGCACGTTACATCCCTTAAGCGGTGGTAGTTTATTACGTGACTTTAAGCTTTTTATTGTGCTCTCCCTTCCCAAAAAAAAGAGTCCTGAACAACGTGCTGAATTGATAGAATTGCGCCAAGCTTTGCAAAGCTCCTTAAAATCGATTCGTCTTTTTACGCGCGATCTACCCATTGAATCATTCATCAGTAAGCTAACAGATTTAATTAATCCAAGTAAAGATTGTTATGCTACTGCCCATCCCTGGAATCGCTGGGAGAGCTTAAGTACCCAACTCACCCACCCTGAATACCGCTTGAAGGTGCATCCCCATCATTTACTGATGGAAAGTGAAACCGAAAAATGGGATATACGAAGCTTGGCCGTGAGCCAATTTCCTCGCCAAATGACACAATGGCAGATGACGGATGCCATTGGGCAGTTGTTCAATGATGCATTGCAAATCCCCTGCCCTTTTGTGATTAGTCTTGCTGTTCGCTCGATGGATCATGAAAAGTCAACTGCCATGACCCAAATGAAATACATGAATAAAGACTCAACAGCGAAAAGTCCTTTAGCAAAATTTAAACCTGGCGCAGGCAAAGAGTATGAAGATTGGAGTCATGTTAGGCAGCGCTTGGCTGAAGGAGATCGCTTGGTGAAAGTGTTCTATCAGGTTGTTTTATATACGCATCCTGATTCAGCTTCCTTTGCTGAGCGAAAAGTACGCGATCTTTATCGCGCTAATGGCTGGAAACTTCATAAACAAAGTTACCTTCAACTGCAATCCTGGCTGGCCATGCTGCCCATGATGATGACAGAAGGCTTATTTGATGACTTAAAAGTGTTAGGGCGGCTTCGCACCATAACGGCGTATAATGCCGTGACGATTGCCCCTTTACAGGGAGAATGGAAAGGCAGTAGGCGCCCAAGTCTCTTGCTGCCAGGACGACGTGGCCAGATTGCACTCTGGAATCCTTTTGATAATCTTGAGGGCAATTATAATGTGGCTATTGCCGCGGCCTCTGGTCGAGGTAAATCAGTGCTCACTCAAGAATATATTGTCTCTCTTGTCGGGTCAGGCGGGCGCGTCTGGGTGATTGATGTGGGGCGCTCCTATGAGAAAACGTGCCGCTTATTAGGCGGGGAATTCATTGAATTTACCCCTGATAATCACCTTTGCCTTAATCCCTTTACTTTTATCACGGCCTTTGATGAATCCTTAGAGTTATTAAAACCGCTGACAGCCTCCATGGTGCGCCCTTCAAGCAGTGCGAGCGATGAAGAAGTCGCTTACCTTGAAAAAGCGCTCAAAGCCGCTTGGCAGGAAAAGGGCAACGAGGCTTCCTTTACAGATGTTGCCGCATGGCTGAGTACGCAATCCGATCCCATTTGTAAAAACCTCTCTCATTTACTTTATCCCTACACGCTAGAGGGCATGTACGGGCGTTATTTTGAAGGTGCCTGTACGCTCAATTTAGATAATCCTTTCGTGGTACTGGAATTAGAAGAACTCAAAGCTAAAAAAGATTTACAAAAAATCATACTCTTGGTGTTGATGTATCAAATTTCGCAGCAGATGTATTTGGGCAACCGTAGGCAGATGAAATCCTGCATCATTGACGAAGCCTGGGACCTCCTCAGTGGAGAAAATGCAGGCGCTGCCCAGTTTATTGAAACAGGTTACAGGCGTGCAAGGCGTTATAATGCCAATTTTGTCACGATTACCCAATCCATTAATGATTACTTTAAAAATGCCACCTCTATTGCAGCCTATGAAAACTCTGATAATAATCTCATTTTAGGTCAAAAGCCTGAGGCGCTTGATCAACTAAAAGAATCCAAACGCTTAACATTGGATCCCTTTACGGAAAAGCTCTTTAAAAGTCTTAAAAAAACCGATGACTATTCAGAATGCATTATTAAAAGTCCTTCTGGCCTATCCGTTCACCGCATTCTCTTAGACCCTTATGCGCGCATTCTTTATTCTTCCAAAGGCGAAGAGTTTGAAGCAGTGAAAGCATTACAAGCACAAGGCTTTTCACTGCAAGAAGCCATTGCCGAGGTTGCAAGGAAATTCAGTCATGTTTGAGGGGTTATCAAAGAAAAAATATTTTCTGCTCACTCAATGCCTTTGGGTGATGGCCTTGATTTGCGCCGTTATTTTGGCACTGAGAGCACCTCATGTTACTCCAATTGCAACAGTGGATGTGACAGGGATTGTGCGTGATTTTATTCGATCACAAGCCAAGCTTCAGTTACCGCCTAAAACCTTAGAGCAGCGCGTTAATACCTTTGGGCGTCAATTAGAAATGCAGCTCCACTCTCTTGCCAAGACCCATCACGTCATACTGGTGCCTCAAGAAGCGGTGATTGTAGGGGCACCCGATCTAACGCCTCTGGTCAAAGCGCATTTAGACATCACGCCTCCTCAAGGTAACGTATTATGGTAAAGAAAATAATGCCTATTTTGTTTCTTTTAGTATGGACAGCCCCTATCTTGGCTAAGTCACTTGGCACGATAGGTGCGTCTTTTCCCATTGCAGAACCTGATCTTCTGGCCGTGATACAAACTAAAGTCGCACTCCTTGCGCAGCAAGGGAAATGGGGGTCTTGCGCAGAATACAACAGTGATTTTGATCAAAGTCTGGATCGACCCACGCCTGTAGCATTATCTCGTACCTCAACACCGCGCACCTGGCTGTTTGACCCTTCAAGCTCTGCAAATAATACCGTTATCAATCCCCTGGAAACGGTTTCATTAACACAAGTGCTACTTTTTTATAATGGCGATGATCTAGCCCAAGTTAAATGGGCCAAGCAAAAAGATGACATACTCAAAGGCCAGGCTCAGCTTATTTTGGTGGGGGGGTCAGTTAAGAGCCAACGAGATCTCTTTCATAAACCCATTTACTTTGATCAGGGGGGTCGATTGCTAGAGCGCTTTGGATTGCACCAGGTGCCCGCCATCATCACGCAGGCAGGCCGATACTTGAAAATAGAAGAGGTATTGCCATGAAAAGTGTAGGAGCGGTGATATCTATTGGTCTGTGGGTGTGTTTTTCTTTGTCTGTTGCTGCGTCAACAGCACTATGCCACGGCCGTCTCATCAATCCTGTGACGGATATTTGCTGGCGGTGCTTATTTCCTATCACGATAGGCGCAAGTCACGTCGTTAGCAGTGATTTACCTGATACAGAAAATCCGCATGAAACCCTGTGTGTCTGTCCAGGAGATCCTTTCCCCAACGTGGGATTTGCCTTGGGGTATTGGGAGCCGATGGCCTTAGTGGATGTCACACGCACCCCTTATTGTTTTGTTACGTTAGGCGCAGCGCATATCCAGCATGAAGAAAAGGCACAAGGGGCTGTTGAAACCCAAACACCTGATCAACACGGGAGTTTTTATCATGTGCATGTCTATCATTTTCCTATTTTGCAATGGATCGACAGCGAATTGCTGGGTGGAAGTTGCCAGTCCCCAGGAAATTTTGAAATGGTCTATATGAGTGAACTGGATCCAACCTGGCGCGATGAGAATTTGGCGCTGATTGTTTTTCCTGAAACAAGGCAATTTTTAAATCCTATGACAGCGCTGACAAGCCAGGCAGCTTGTTTATTAGACGCTCTTAGCGCTAACACAGGACTTCCCAGTGACAATACCTTTTGGTGCGCAGGTAGCCAAGGACTGATGTATCCCCTGACGGGCAAAGTAGCTGAGCATGTGGGCAGCGTACAAGCCACCACCTTACTCTCAGAGCGCATCCTCTTTAAATTACACCGTTTAGGGAGAATGGGAGACACGAATGCCCAGTCTCTTTGTGGCGATAGAGTCAATTTTATTATGCCCAAATCTCGTTATCGCTATCAAATGGTCTATCCTAAGCCCGCTTCTTGCCAACCTTTTGGGCGCAGCACGATGCTGTGGGGTAGCCTTGTCATGAATCCCCTGTATGGGGATGACACGAGTTACTTGATTTGGCGAAAAAAAAATTGCTGCCATTAGGATGATTTAAGATGCGGATAGCACGTAAAAAATTACACCCACGGAAATTAAGAAAGACCCTTGCCTTTTTATGCTTGATACTGACCCCAGCACAAAGCTTGCCTGCTTCTCATTTATCTGAGGCCCCCAATCAAGGGCATATCTTAGTATTTATTTCTTCCTCTATGCCGCCTGCTAGCCTGGCTCAATGGTTTATTGAGGCTGAGCAGTTTGGCGCACCTCTTATCCTGCGAGGACTTGTTAACAACTCCATGAGTGAGACAAAAAGATGGATAAAACCCTTTATTGAACAAGCGCATAACAAAGGAGGCATTGAAATCAATCCGATCGCTTTTGAAGCCTATGGCATTACACAGGTGCCTGCGGTGGTGGTCACAACAGGCACACTAGAATGTGCCTCAAATCAAACCCTGGCACCGCCCTTTGATGTCATCACAGGCAATACCTCTTTGTCTTTCGCATTGAAAATAATGGCTGAAAAAGGTGAGGCAAGCCTCATTGCTGCGCAAGCTGTGACCAGAAGGAGACCCGATTGAGACACGTTGAGCGCAAAACAGCGTGGATCTTAAGCGTGATCCTCACTCTGTGGCCCTGGTGGGCGCGGGCACAACATTATCATAATCAACATGCGATAGGCTGGCATTGGTATGATGATGAACAAGAAGAGTCTCAAGAGGACGCCCCGCTTGATCCCGTCACTCATGTAAAAACCATCAAGCACCGCTTGGAAACAGCACTGGATGAGGCATTATTACAGCCTACGCCGTTGCACGTTAAACAGTATATTCAATTACAAAATGCCTGGAGTGAAAAAGCCAGCCAATTTTCTAAGGCGTGGCAATGGGTATTACTGGCGCATCCTGAATTAGATTATTCACTTAAAAACCCCACTAACCAGGTTGCTCGAACCGTCTATATTGATGCATTAAATAAAAATCAAGAAGCGGCAATCAAAGCATTGGCTAAGCAAAACGGCTTATTCTTTTTTTACCGAAGTGATTGCCTCTATTGTCAGCGCTTTGCCCCGATTATCAAAAATTTCAGTGAGCGTTATAGTATGCCGGTTATTGCCATTACCACTGATGGCTTTGCGTTACCTGAATTTCCGAAGAGTCGCCTTGATCAGGGCCAAGCGCACTCCTTTCAAGTTAAGGCCGTGCCAGCACTTTTTACGGTGAACCCTTATACCCACCAAGCGATACCGCTGGCCTATGGCCTCATCAGTGAGAGTGATTTGAGGCAACGTATTTTAGAGATTGCAAGTATATCAGAGAGAAAAAGCCGATGAAGCGATGCCTTCTTTTTCTTTGCTTGATACTTTTTAACTGCTCTGTCAGAGCGAATATCAATGAAGACTTAAGCCAATATTTTAATGCCTTGGGGTTAAGCCACAATGTCACCTCCCCGCATGCCTATCAAGGCCAACAAGCGGGCTATTATACGGGGGGCAGTATTTTTGCACGCAGCAGTGTGCGTAACGTGCAAATTGCCACCGTAGATTTACCGAGCTTTCGTTCAGGATGTGGTGGCATAGACTTATTTACCGGCGGCTTTTCGTTTATTAATTCCAATGAGTTAATCAAATCGATGAAAAACATCCTCAATAATACCGCAGGGTATGCCTTTAATTTAGCGCTAGAATCGGCTACCCCTGAAATAGCCAATGCCATGAAATATATGAAGACCATGGCGGGGGAAGTCAATCGCCTCAACATTAATTCATGTGAAATGGCAGCAGGGTTGGTGGGTTCTATTTGGCCCAGAACCCATGAAGCCCAACAGCAAATTTGCCAAGATATTGGTAGCACGCAAGGTATCTTTACCGACTATGCCGCGGCAAGACAAGGCTGTGGCCCAGGTGGGCAGATGAGTGCTACCTTGAATCGAGCACAGGGGCCCTATAAAAATTTAGTGCTGAAAAATGTGAACTTAGCGTGGAAAGCGCTACAACAAAATGGGTTTTTACGAAGTGATCCGGCGCTGGCTGAATTTTTTATGTCGCTTTCGGGTACACTTATTTTCAATAATCCAGGCAACAACGATACCTCTTCTCAACAGTATAAAACACTGGCTTCTTTAGCCGCAGATCAATCTTTGCTAAAGGCATTGCTACACGGCGGTCAAGCCCGTATTTATCACTGTGACAGTACCGATCCCGAAGGCTGTCTAAACCCTACCCTGCAAACGCTCACCATTTCCTCAAATAAGGCGTTAGGCACACAGGTCAAAAATTTGCTGGAGAGTATGGTGGATAAAATCTATACAGACACACCTCTGTCCCCAGCAGAAATAGGGTTACTGAATGCAACGCGCTTACCTGTTTACAAGATGTTAAATGTGCAGGCCGCTTTTGTAGGCGCAAAATCGGTACTGGATGTGATGGATTATGCTGATGTCATTGCCACCGATATTCTTTTTCAGTATCTGGATGAAAGTTTATCGGTGATTCGTACAAGCAGTCTGAGTTTGCCTTACCCTGATGCGGTTATGTCCTCTTTCTTTCAAGGAATCAATCAAGCGCGCACCGCTGTGCGGGATGCAAAACAAACGGCGTATACACAAGTGACCTTGTCTGCGCAATTAATTCAGCAAACCCAGGCACTTGAGCAAATGCTCGCGGGCAGTCTTTCTTCCCAATTTAACAATACCCTGCAATGGGCTAACACATTGAGACAATCTTAAATGGCCATCACCTTACCTGTCGCAGTTTTCGGCAATGCGGATCTCTACCGAGAGTTATTCAATGCCCTTGCAGCTTGTATGGGCGACAGCGCATTTGGTCATATAACCAAGCTTGCCTTAGCGTTGACAGGCACCTGGGCCATTGTGCGTTATAGTGTTGAACGCAGTCTCATGCCTTTAGTGCGTTGGCTGATGATGTATTATGTCGCGTTTTATATCGCTTTTTTCCCTAAAGCCACGATAGAAATTCTAGATCAAACGCACATGGGTAGAGCCTATAGTGTGGATCACATCCCCTTAGGATTGGCCATCATTGCAAGCTACACAAGCGCCATTGGCGCAGGGCTCAGCGAATTGATGGAAAAATCCTTTAGTTTACCCGATGATCTCACTTACCAAAAAACAGGGGTGGCGATGGCCTCTCGCTTAATTCTGGCCTCGACGCAATTTCAAGTGACCGATCCCAATTTTTCGCAAAGTATCCACGGTTTTGTGCAACAATGTGTTTTTTACGATATTTTACTTCAAAAATATTCCTGGAATGATCTGCTCACTTGCCCGCATATTTGGCAGTTAGTGAGCCAAATGGCCTCCCCTGCCCGTGCCTTTCTTTATTATCAAGGCGGAAAACCCACTGTTCTCACCTGCCAAGAAGGGATTAGGCGATTAAACCATGATTGGCAGGAAAATATTGAACAAGCCGCTGCCCGTTATGGGACTTGGATTTTCCCTGATAGCCAGAGTGCTAAAATCCAATTACTCTCTCATTTGGAAAGCAGTTATCATTTTTTAATCAACAGTGCAGAGCATGCCGCAGCCTTGATGCAGCAAGCCATGATGGCCAATGCGCTGCAAGGTGGCATGACACAGATGAGCGCCGCTACCAATGCTACCGGCGCATTAGAAGCCTATGCGTTCACAAAAGCCCAGCAACAAAAGCGCCTCACTAATACCACCGTGGGAGATATGGCAGCATATTGGTTGCCTATTATGAAAAATGTATTAGAAGCCACTTTGTACGCAGCGTTTATCTTTGTTTTTTTATTGCTCCTCTTCCCCTTTGGGGCCTCGATTCTCAAGAATTATGTCGCCTCTTTACTTTGGATTCAATGCTGGGCACCTCTTTATGCCATTTTAAATTTGTTCATGAACTTTTATGCACAGCGCCACAGTCTCGGTGCGGTACAGGCTAATGGATTAACGCTCTTAACCCAAGGAGGGCTAGCGCAAGTTAATGCAGATGTGGCTGGCTTAGCAGGGTATTTATCGCTGAGTGTTCCTTTGTTAGCAGCCGGTATCGCTAAAGGGTTAATGTCGGTATTCACTCAAGCGGCGCAATATATTGGAGGGGTGACCCAATCGGTGGCATCAAGTAGCGCAGGAGAAGCCGTCACAGGGAACTTAAATCTAGGCAATACCCAATTTAGTAATCACTCACACTCTAATACCTCAGCAAATCATTTTGATACGAATGCAAGAGTATTTGGGGGAATGGTTACGACACAAATGCCAGGGGGCTCAACCTTGAGTATGACGCCAAGTGGCTCTCAAATCATGAATAACCAAAGTGCCATTTCAAGCGTAGGCACTTCCATTAATCTGTCACATGCAATTCGTACCATGGCCAGTCAACAAGCCGATCAAGCCTACTCCAGTACGTTAAGTTCAGCCCGTGCGTATAGCGACTGCGTCTCTTCAGGCATTCGTAGCTTGTATGAGCTAGGCAGTTACATCAGCACCCAAGAGGGCAGCAGCAAAGGCTCCTCCCTTTCTGAAACAAGCGGTAGGACTTCAGCATTAAGCCAGCTTCACCAATTAACCGAGCGCTTTGCAAAAGATCAGACTATCTCCCATTCAACAGCCACCAAATATTTAAGTGCCGCCTATGCATCAGCTCAAGTCAAGGGAAGTGCTTCACTAGGCATACCCGACTTCTTCCCTTCTCCTGCACAAGTAAGCGTGTCAGGGGGCCTAGAAATCGGAGGTCGAGTGGAAATGGATGGAATAGCATCACATGATCATCGTCATCTTTACAACGCTGCACAGGACTTTATCCATAGTACCCAGTTTTCAGAAAATGTAGAAATAGCCGTGCGGGGCGCCAAAGATTATAACTATCGCACAAGTGATGAAAAAGGACACCGCCTTGCCGACAATATTGGCAGCTCTTTTGATAGAGCCTATCAAGCGCGCCATGAAATGATGGCCAATTATCAACAAGCACAAAGCTATCGCGAAATGGCAAGCCATGCCGAAGAAAACGCCACCTCGATTAACAGCAATGCCAGCCAAGCCTTTGTCAATTGGCTGCAAAGACAACCTGAGCTGCAACACGCCAGTATCGAAAAAATGATGACAAGTGACCCAGCTCATGGTGAAGCCTATGCTATGCGCTTTACGCAAGAGCAAGCAAGCCAAGCACTGCGCGCTTTTCATGCTAGCAAAGGCGCTTCACCTGAACAAATTACAGCAACATTTGAAAGAGAGCGCACAACTATTCCCAGTAAAAGCCACGTGATGGAGATGAAAAATAGTCATCAAAAAGAAGTGGTGGGCGCTTCACACCATAAAATAGACTCGCATCCTATTAATAAACAGGCCGTAAAAGAAGTCGATAATTTATTTGAGGAGAGGGATTACCAAATCAAAAAGGATCACACACAATTGGATGAACGGGGAGTTTTACAAAAAAAAGAAGTAGAAAAAAAACTAAAAAACTAATCATCGAAATGCGAATGGGTTGCGTTATACAAAGGGCTAGCGGGGTTAGTCACATCAGTATACCAATCATTATTGCGATAGTTAGGCCAATCAAGGTCGCTATCATCAATTGATAAAAATTCATTGTCAGATGAGCCTGAACAGGGGTGTCTATTCTTCTTCATCATCTGTATGAAAACGTGTTTAGGTACGAATAGAAGGAGCGTAATAGTTGAGCCTAAAACAAACACAAAGCTACCGAATAAAGTGCCCATCACAGACAGGACAAAAAGATCGGATCGAAATGAAAAAGGGTCTGCTGTTGGGGAATAAAATGCCAAGGTAGTGAGCAGGATCAATCCGCCTAAGATTAAAAAAAGAATAAGCACCTTTTTATAAAGTACGACGTAATAGGGTTGCACAGCCATTTTTGCCCTTCCTTGTTTGACTTATGTCCTTAAAAATACCCAACTTAGGAAGAAAAAACAATGCAAAATGGATCTATTCAAAATACGACACGTGGCGGTCAAATTTTACTACATGATTTGCATATGATCGGCCAAATTTTATATAAGGTCTTGATTTGGCTCGTGCCGGTGGGCTTACTCATCACCATCGGTTGGTTTTTCCTCATTACAGAACCCTATCAACGTTATATAGGACGGCAATGGTTGTGGGCAGAAGGTTTAATCACAGTTGATGGAAAGTACGCTACCCAAGTGTTTACTCTGCCTAATGGCCGTGCCATCAAAATAAACTCGCAGCAACTCATTGCAGCCCCCTTTGTTCAAGAAACGCAGGCCCTATTAGGTGAAAAGCTCAAACGAAGCCTTTGGATAGGAACGCTAGGCTATGGACTCAATGTGCTGGCTGTGTTTATCTGGCTTAAGCAACGTGGCAAGCGCCAGATGAGGCAAAAATACATTAAAGGGGATTACCTAAGTCAGGCTAAAGGGATCAAAAAAATGATTCGAAGGGCCGATCAATCAGATTTAGTCATCGGCATTGAAAAACTCCCCTTACCGCGTTTTTCTGAAATGCAGCATTGTTTATTTCATGGCACAACAGGCTCTGGAAAATCCACCGGCATTAAAGTGTTATTAGATCATATTCGAGCGCGAGGCGAGCGCGCCATTATTTATGATAAAAGCTGTAATTTAGTCGAACAATTTTTTAAGCGGCAACAGGATCAGCTCATGAATCCGCTGGATCAACGAACCTGTGAGTGGAGTTTGTGGCAAGAATGCCGTGACAAAGCAGACTTTGATAATTTGGCAGCAGCATTAATCCCCCTTTCAACCAATACCCAAGATCCTTTTTGGGTCAATGCCGCCCGCACCATTTTCGCAGCAGCAGCATACCGTCTATCCCATGAAAAACAGCCTAAAGTCTTATCGTTACTGCGTTATTTATTAACGGCCGAATTAAGTGAATTGCACACTTTATTAAAAGGAACAGAAGCGGAAACCTTAATCTCTGATAAAGCAGAAAAGACCGCACTGTCCATCAAATCTGTCTTAGCCACCTACTTAAAAAGTCTGTGCTACATCAAAGAAGGGGATCAGCCTTTTTCGATTCGTCGTTGGGTGCAAGGAGATGATAAATCCTGGCTCTTTATGAGCTCATTGGGTAGCAAGCATGAATCCTTAAAACCGCTCATGACCGCCTGGCTAGATATTGCTATCAATGCCTTGTTAAGCTTAACATTGCAACCAGAAAGGCGCATCTGGGTCATTCTAGATGAATTAACCAGCTTACAACAAGTCCCTTATCTCACAGCGGCTCTTTCTGAGGCAAGGAAATTTGGAGGCTGCTTTGTCGTTGGCATACAAAGTTTTGCCCAGCTCAGTAAAGTCTATGGGCATGAAGGTGCAAGAGAAATCTCCTCCTTGTTAAATACCCGCTTCATGTTTCGAGTGCCGGATCCTGATATGGCGCACTGGTCTGCAAAGAATTTAGGTGAAACCACCCTTGAAGAAGTACAAGAAGGCATTTCCTATGGTGCCAATTCTATTCGCGATGGCGTATCGATTAACCGCGTGGAGCGTGAGAAATCGGTTGTCACCACCTCTGAAATACTGCGCTTAGAGGACCTGAGTTGCTATGTACGCCTGCCAGGTGGCTACCCTATCGCAAAAATTCATTTGCCTTATACGCCTCGTCCTAAGATTAACATGCCTTTTGAGGAAAGAGCATTTAACCAAGACGGACTACGGGAAGAAGTCCTGGCAGTAGCTGATAAAATGCAAAGCCCTGTTAAGGTTTCAAGGCAGCAAACTTTGCACCGCCATAAGAAATCAAAATCTTTATCTGAAGAAGAACCGCAAAATCAAAAGAAAAAGCAGATTATTGATGAACGCTTGTTTGAGTAGGATACGAAAGAGTGTTATTTTATGCTACCTTTCTTTAAATACACCAAAATTAGTATAATTAGCTAATCAGTTAAATACATCATCTAAATCTTTAGCATCTAATATCCGCTCGCCCCATTCTAAAAGAGTGTCAGCATTAGCCTTTGCCATCCTTTTTAGATAAGATTCAGGAATATTATGAAACTTTCGTTGTAGCTGGCGCAATAAAAGAGCACACTCACCTTGCTGCATACCCTGCTGCATACCTTGCTGCATACCTTGCTGCATACTTCTCCTTGCTGCACACCTTGTTGTATACCTTGCTGCACACCTTGTTCTATACCTTGCTGCATACCGCGTTCTAATAATTGTTGTGCCATCGTCATAATTTCTTCACCTGTTTTATCGGATAGAGTTTGTTTCACAATGTCAACAAACTCGTCCACATTGCTTGTTTCAGCTTTATCTAATGCATAGTTTAGCAAACTTAGCACATAATCGGTACCACCCATTTGCTCCAACGCTAGCAATTGTTGTGCTACTTGTTTTAAATACGGCAAAAAATCGCGTGCCCAAATATGCTTCATAAAAAATGTAAGTATACCCACCCATAGATGGGTTTTAACAATTTCATCAGGAATAGTGCTCACATCAATTAATGTGAGAGGTTTATTCCAAATTTGATCAACGAGTTCTTTAGGTGCATCCAGCAAATCTTTAAAATCCGTGCTAAAAGTATACGGGGTCTTGCCGTTGAAAAATACCAGATTCACTATTAAAGGAAGTTTTTTTGCAGTTGGGTTTTGCTTCAAGTAGGCGTCTAAAATATTGATGTTATATTTTTGTACATAAAAAGGAGTCAATGGTTTAGGTGTACTCCAGTGCTCTAAGAGAAAGTAAATGTAGGCTTGCTCATTATCATTAATCTGTGCTTGGTAAAGGACATCTGATTGAGTTCGCTTCAACTCGCTATCTATAAAAGTTTGTGATTGCAGCACCATAGTATCTAGATTGAATACATGACGTAAATGCTGAGGGAGATAATAAGAAAGAAACTCCTGAGCAACTCGAATATTGCTTAAAGCCGCACGAAAGACCTTGTCATGGGGTTGATGAATTTTTGTCATTCTTGTTTTACTTCCCAATCTGGAGTCATATCTAACTCTTGTCTGGAATCAGACCTAAAGTGCTTAGAATATGACGAAGATTATCTTGTAATAGTGGCTTTATTAATACAGTTTTTATACCTGCTTGTAAATATTCTTCTCGATTTTTTGCATCACCATGCGCAGTTAAAGCAAGAGTAGGAGTTTGCTTATTTTGAGAGCGTTCATCGTTGTGAATTTTTTTAGCTACCTCGATTCCACTCATATCGGGCAAGCCAATATCAAGAAAGATAACATCATAGATATAATCTTCTATCTGTTTGAGTGCTGATTTCCCATCCTTTGCAATGTCCAGAGTGCAATTGAATTTTTTTATCAAAACTTCTGTCACCTGAGCCGCTATTCTGTCATCTTCTACTAAGAGGATGCGTATTGATTTCTTAGCAGCCTGTGATGACTCTGAGCCATAGAAGTTGGCTAAGGGTAAGTGATGCATCTTCTTATTTGATAAATCAAGGTCAGGGGAATCTTGGCTATCTGTGATGTCGATAAGTGTTTGATCCGCGCCATATGATTCATCGAGTAATGCCTTCTTTAAAGGCAGCACACAGGTGAATATCGAGCCAGCTTGGGGTTTACTTTCCACATAAATTTCAGCGCCTAGCTCGTCGACAAATTGCTTAACAATCGCTAACCCCAAGCCTGCTCCTTTATAAATACCTTCATAAGAGGGGGTAAGGCGTTTGAATCGTGTAAAAATAGCTTGTTGCTTATCAGGCTCAATGCCAACACCGGTATCTTCCACCTTAATTTTGATGACAACTGATTTTTTACGCTTACTGGCAAGCTCTGCTGTCACTATAACATGCCCTGTTTCGGTAAAATTGAGTGCGTTAGTCACTAATTCCAAAACAAGGCGCTGAATACGCATGGCATCACCCACTAAGTAACAGGGAATGGCCTGATCATATTTTAATGTTAATTTTAAGTTTTTTTGATCCGCCTTGCATTGATTCAATTTAATAATATGCAGCAACTTTTCTTGAAGATTAAATTTTTTCTTTTGTAAGGGAATATTGCCTGAAGCAACAGTAATAATTTCGAGCACTTCATTTAATAAACTGGACAGGGCGTTACCCGATGTCACTAGATGATTAGCCAGGATTTTAATTTCTTCAGTTTCGGAAGAATCCCCCACATTTTTTTTGATAAGATCAGCCGCACCGATAATACCGGCTAGGGGTGTACGAATGTCGTGTCGCATGTTTTCAAGAAACTCTGTTTTTGCTTTATCAGCAGCTTCTGCGGCTTCTTTGGCTTCTATTAATTTGGCTTGAGCCTCCTTTTCCTGAGATATATCAATGGAAATACCCAGTATCCCTGTGATTTGACCATGAGAATCTTTCATAGGTGCCTTTAGGCTCAGCATCGTAGCGGGTTTTCCATTGATCTTGGCCTGCTCTTCTATCACTTTGGGGCGGCCTGTCTCGATTACAGACCGGTCGTTTTCCGAAAATCGGCTAGCAACTTCGACAGGCCATAATTCAAAATCTGTTTTACCTATGACTTCTTTTCCTTCTTGTAGTCCAAGGCTTTGTGCTTGTTTATCGTTACATCCCAGATAACGCAATGATTTATCTTTCCAGTAAATATGTCCTAACATGTGAGACAATAAATTATCTAGCACGACTTCAGCATTCATTGGCTTCATTTTGACACCTCCTTGTTGTATCCTGTTAGACGTTATTATTCGGAGATAAGCGCTGATTGTCAGAAATGTTTGAGGGAGGCCCTTCTTCTTGGTTATATTGCTTTATGCGATTGGAGCGAATCGCAACAGGTTTAAGTAAATGGGGATAAAAGGGTTGGATGTAATCTTGGTAAGTGGCTGCCATGGCCTCATTACGGGGGCTTGGGTAAATTTCATACTCACACCCTAATTTGGGCCATAAATCTTTCATCACACCGCATTCTTCTAGCAAATACTGCGTGCAGAGTGCAACCCCACGCTCGTGATTATAGTTTGGATGTTTTTTCTTATAGCGCTCTAAAAAAGTAGCAGTACAATTATCAATGGCAACACGAATAGCAGGATTAATTTGATAAGCTTGGCGCATACTGTCTATGGCGCTTAACCATTCTGGGGTGTTAAGCCAATCACGCCAACGAATAATTTCATAAGGGATAGTTAAGGGGCGAAGGTTCAAACGCGCAAGGTAGTCATCTCCTGCTTGAATGGCTGCCTGCATAAGTTCTGCTTTAGATTTATCAGGTGCATCAATGGCCAACGTATACCATTGTATCGAGTCATCGATCATGATTTTGCAACGTGGAAACCGGTTGCTCACTAATCGAAATATATTGGCCATCTGCTCGCCTTCGTGTATAGGTTGCCCTACGCTGATGGTGATTTGAGCGGTAGATTTTGAAAAGAGGGCTCGCTCTTTTGCTGAACAAATAAAGCTTGTTTTGAGATAGGTTTTTTGAAACATGGGTGGTTCATCCTTACTTTAAAATTAAAGATGCTCACCGCTCATGCAAAGCAAAAAAATAGGAAAAGTAAGTGCCGCGCAGAGGGGAGCTGTATTGAAAAATTGATGGCGGAATGGGAAAAACCCACTCCGCATCAACCCCCTCTGCTTAGACTACCGCTTTCCGCACCTCTTTGAGTGATACTTGCCCTTTAAAGATAGCATGCAACACCCACAAATGCTCATGGATAACCGAGGGTTCGTGTTGGGTGCAATCGGGGGAAATATCAAAGAGAGTGAAAGAACTTTGCGTGTGCACGCAATTGGGTGGTATTCTGTCGTTAGCCATGAGAACTCCTATTTAGGTAGGGTTTTTGTGGTCAGACGTCCTTAGATCTGTAACCATCTTTGGATGTCCGCACAGCACGGGGCGGTAAACACCTGCTCCGGCTGTGTGTCTACTATCGCATGATGCCTTGATCAAAATCAAGCAATTTATTAAGTTTTGCTTAAACTGAATATAGGTGTGAAGTTTTCACACTCAGTGCAATCAATCAGTTACTTTGTTTTTATTTGTATACAACAAAATAATTTAATTTTATTTGAAATTTATTGCATAAAATAGGATACTATATTGAGTTTACTAAAAATGTATACAACAAGGATCAGTTTTGGCGACAATACAGGTCAGAAAAAGCGGTGGGCATAAATATTGGTATATCGTTGAATCCAAGCGAATCAATGGCAAACCAAGACCTATAGTACTAGCTTATCTTGGTAAGGCAGACGATTTGTTAAAACGTTTGCAAGGCTTAACAGAAGACCTGCGCCTTAAATCCTATTCGCATGGAGCTGTTGCTGCAATGCTTGATATCGCAAATAAATTAAACATTTGTGAAATCATTAACCAGCATGTGTATAATGCCAGAAATCACTTATCTAACAAGCCGATTCGTAATCATTTAACAGCGGGAGCCACACTTTTATTAGCGGCTATTGGACGAGCCTGTATGCCGACAAGTAAGCGTGGCTGGCGGAGTTGGGCTAAAACAACCAGCTTAGAATATTTACTCAAATGCAGCTTAACTAAATTGGACAGCCAACATTTTTGGGACATGATGGATGCCATTCCAGTTGACGCTATTGAAAAAATAGAAGAAGAGCTACTAAAAAAGGTATTTGATTTGTATCAATTGGAACAAGAAAATTTATTTTACGATACAACAAATTTTTTTACTTACATTAATACAACAAATGATCGCTGCACTATCGCTCAACGCGGAAAAAACAAGCAAAAACGCACAGACGTAAGGCAAGTTGGTTTAGCTTTAGCAGTAACACAACAAGATAAGATCCCTCTATTTCATCTGACGTATAAAGGGAACATGAATGATAGTAAAGTTTTTAACAGTATTGTTAGTAAACTTAAAAATAGAATGGATCAATTGAAGTTACAACAGAATGAGCATACCATAGTTTTTGACCGTGGAAATAACAAGAAAAAATATGGCATTAGTTAAAGCAGCTCAACTTCATTATGTTGGTGCATTAACGCCTCACCATCATCAATCACTTGTGGATGATTCGTTAAAATATTTTATTTCAAATGAACAGAAAACATATAGAGATAAGCGTGTTATTTGGGATGAAAAGAGAACCATTGTGGTATATATTTCAGAGAAATTAAAAATAAGTCAAATTCGTGGTATTCAACAACATTAGAGAAGAAAGAAACAAAATTGAAGAACCTGCAAATAGCGCTTAATTCGAAAAGAAAAAGTTATGAGAGATCAGCGTTAGAAGCAAAGATATTTAATATGTTAAAAGGACAGCTGTGCATCAATTAATTCAATGGACATTAAAGAGCGAAAATGAAATTTTAGAAAGCACTTGGATTTATTTTTTTAGTTTAACACTTTCTTCAAATAACTTTTCTTTAGAGATTATTTTAACTGCATTCCTAATAAGGATTTAGAACAGATGATATCATCTCGATTTTGTTATTAATCAAAATAAGCTTCGAGAAATTGAAGAACGATGCGGCTTGAGAATTCTCATGACAGATCGTCATGCGTGGAACAGCGAGAAAATTATTAAAGCCTATGAAGGACAAGCAGAAGTTGAATCAGCATTTAAAAATATGAAGAACCCTTATCACCTGACATTCAAGCCACAATTTCATTGGACTGATCAAAAAATTGTTACTCATTACTTTATTTGCATTATCGGTTATTTAGAATTACTCTTTTGTGGCGACAGGCGAGACTACAAGCTGAGTTTAGGGGAACATTAGACACGCTACTGGATACACTGATAATGTTAGATTGGGTACAGTACTGGAAGGCATAAAATCCAAAGGACGATCTAAAGCATTTATAAATTAGAAGAAATGACAAGTGACGAAAATCAGCTTATGGAAGCTCTAAACCTGATCGATTTCCATCAGAAGCGACCCAAATAGATGGCTAGGTTTGAACTGATTAGGGCTTGAGGT
Organism: uncultured Gammaproteobacteria bacterium; assembly: GCA_963817645.1. Classification (GTDB taxonomy): domain Bacteria; phylum Pseudomonadota; class Gammaproteobacteria; order UBA6002; family UBA6002; genus UBA6002. The sequence goes on from CAWFQC010000062.1 coordinate 105,522, forward strand.
AGATATGTTATTTTAAAGAATCTCAAGATGATGACTTACAATGTCTTGTGTTTCTTTTGATACCGCTACAAGTTGCTGATAAAGTGCTTCCAAAAGTTTATGATGTCCTGCTAAACGGTAACGTTCCATATACTGGCAAGCGTAACGCATTCTAACAGTGCCACAATAAAGTGCTGAACTTTTCAGTTTATGGGCCATGCTTTGCACAGCATTCCAGTCGTTATCCTGATAAGCTTGCTCCAGATTGGCTAATTCAATAGGTATCGATTCTCTAATCAGAACACTTAACATTTCTCTAAAAAATTCATTGGAACCGGTTATTTCTACTCCGAGCTTTTCATCTAGGATTGGAAATTTTGCTAGTTCGAAAAGTTCATCTTCTGTGTTTGGCAGGTCTAGGCCCAGACTACTCGATGTTGTTTCTGTCTTATCTTTAGTATCAGAAGCCAGCTCCTTGGCTTCCCCAGAAAAAAGGTGCATAAAACTAGCGATCTTAGCGTCATTAAGAGGTTTTTGTAGTAACAGATCCATTCCAGCATCAAGCGCTTCTTTTTGGTAACTCGACTCTACATGGGCACTTAAACCGATGATGGGCAAGGGTGGTTTCTTCGATTTTTTCTCTCTATTTCGAATTAACAAAGCCAATTCATTGCCATCAATCCCAGGCAATCCAATATCAGTGATAACAAGATCAAATGTTTCAGTGTTTGCCAAGGTGAAACCATCTTCACCACTTGCTACTGCCTGAACTTCAAAACCAGCCGATTCCAACATATATTGTGCAGTTCGCCTTGCAATCGCATCATCTTCAATCAATAATGCTTTTTTTAAAGGCTTTTCTTCCATCGAGGATGAAGGTGAAACTACTTGTACTGTATTTTGAGTTGAAGGTTCAGAAGATGTCTGCACGTCATAAGCGGTTTCTTTACTATCTTCCTTTCTGCCAATTTTCATAGGCAGCATAATAGTAAATGTTGTGCCACTTCCTAATTTACTCTTGATTTTAATTTCTCCGCCCAATAAGCTAACAAATTGTTTCACAATGAAAAGGCCGATGCCATAACCTTTGTGCTTGTTTTCATAAGATAGGCTTACTTTATAGAAACGATCAAAGATTTTGTCAATATCATCTTTGTGGATGCCAATACCCGTATCACTTACCTTAAATTCAATCAAAGCTTGATCATTAACATGTGAGACTAATGTAACATGCAATCCAATAGAACCTTCTTTAGTAAACTTTAAGGCATTACCAATGAGATTAAGGAGGGTCCGATCAATTTTTATCCGATCACTCACTACGTATTGTGGCAATTGTGGATCAGTGCTGACTTCAAATTTGATATGCTTCATCTGGATATTAGTCGCGAATAACTCCTTGACATGTTGTATACGTTCAAACAAATTGAACGTTTCAATTTGAAGATGACCTTCTTGTGTTTCACCAGCAGAAATGACTTCTAGGATATCATTTAATAATGATAGCAAACGTTCGCTCGAATAATGAATGACGTGACCGAACTCACGGTCTTGCGGATTAGCTCCCTCTTTTTCTAACATTTCAGACATTCCAATGATACCACTAAGCGGTGTTCTGATATCGTGACTCATATTCGCGATGAAGACTGATTTTGCTCTATTCGCAGCTTCAGCAGCAATCTTAGCGTCGCGCAACGCTTCTTCCATTTTTTTTCGTTCAGTGATATCAATAGAAATACCAACGACACCAATTGCTTTATTTGAATGATTAAACAAAGGAACTTTACTAGATAGCTGAATAATATATTGGCTATTAGCAATTCTAAAAGGCTTTTCTTCATGATTAAATTGCGCAATTCCAGTTTCCATGACACGGCTATCAAGACTCATTACACTTTCTAGAAATTCACTATCCCAATTAAAACTTTTAGCAAAATCGTAGTCTGTTTTACCTACTATCTCCTTTCTTGATTTAAAGCCAGCCATTTTTGCAAGATAGTCATTACCTCCACGGTAGATACCATTCCTATCTTTCCAATACACGCTTCCAGGCATACACGCTATAATATTTTCTAAATAATCCAGCATGTGTAACGCATACTCTTCCGTAGTAGCATTTTCTGCAAGCACATAGCCAGTTATTTTCTGACTAAGCCCTATTATTTTATTCATTTGGTCACGATCAGCGGCTAGTATTTTTCTTTTTTCGTTTTTTAATTTCTTTTCTATGCGTTTACGAGATGTAATATCTATTGAAAGACCAAAAATACCCATTATCTTTGTTGTTGTATTATCAATTAATGGTGTCTTAATTGTTAAATAGACACCACGTTTACCACTTGCAAGTATACCTGTCTCTTCTGTTGTAACAGGTTTTCCAGTTTTCATCACTTCGACATCTATTTTTCTAAGTACATCAGCATCCTCATGCCAGGGTAGATTATAATCCGTTTTGCCAATCACCTCTTTGGAGCTTGAAACACCTGCCATTTTAGTCATGAATTCGTTACAGCCTAAATAAACGCCTTCTTTATCTTTCCAGTAAACGCTAAAGGGGAATATCTCTATAAGCCGCTCTAGCTGAGTACCTATTTCCATAACAATTCTTTCCTAAAACTAAAGAGTTATTTTTAAAAATTTGATTCCGATAATAAAGATGTAAGTTCGTTCTGAAAATGATTATTTATATTATTTTTTTCAAGAAATTTCATTACATCTTGATCAAAAACCTGCTGGGAACCCTGCTCACTGCTCGGATAATGCACACTCTTTTCATATTTTTGAAATGAAAAATTAAAATGTGTTTTCCACTCCTCTCGATACTGTTTTCTAGGTGGAGGCGTAGTGTAATCACGCTTACCATAAACAAGCAAGAATGGAATTTCTGTAGCTACTAGATCTGCTATTAATTTTGTGGGATCAATTTGAAGCAATATTTTTGTAAAATAATGTTGTCGCATCGGTTCGCACATAATCTTCCCATCAGGGGTAAAACTCCAATCATCTAATAATTGTTTAATGACGATCTCATTATTATAGTCAAATACTTGCTTGACTTCGATACAGCGAACTGCCTCACGCCAAAAAGTAAGAGGACTGAGATCACGTGGCAATTTCTGATAAGTTTCGTAATCTCTTTGAAATCTGTTTTTTCGTTCCTGATCAGCATATTTTTCAAAATATGCACTGGCTGCTTTGAATTCAGGATCTAGTATAGTTGCCGCAATTCCAGAACCTATAACAAATGCAATGTGTTCACTACCAATAATTTTTCCAGCAGCAATAGCGATAAGCCCTGGTGCTGAAAATCCCATTAAACCCACTTTACCACAGTGAAAATGCTCTTTAAGTATTTGCACAATACAGGCTACCTTGGCAACAAGGCTGTCAAAATTTTGTGATTCAATCATCTGAATATTGATTGGATCTCCTTTCCTATAAGCCCAAAGATCATCAAAAGCATAAAAGGTAAATTTTTGCTTTAAATTATCTGAAAGTTTATTAAAGTAAAAAGAACCAGGTCCTACAATTAGGCAAGGAATAGGGCCAGTACCACATTGTAAACCTGAACCTATTGGAGTCTTTTCAATTTTTGACAGTAAGCTAAGTGACTTTATTTCACTACTATTTTTTAACATTATGACGCCCCTTGTTACACATCCGTTAAATCAGATGACATTGATGATTTTACTTTTGGAACTATATCCTAATATTTTCTCATTTCTATGTAAACAATTTAGGATTTTCTTTGTTAATACTGCTACATGCGGTTCTTGAAACATAGTTTCATGGTCACCAGGTACATGATGCAGTTTGACCGGATAGATTGAATATTTCTCCCAATGATTGAAAGGTGATTCATAAGGTTGATAGATGGGAATCACTCCATCTGCCTTGAATAACGTTAATTTTGTTTTTATGCAAGCGACGTGATAATTATCCAAGAGTTGAGAACGCTGCCATTGCAGTTGAAGTAATTTTTCAGGTCGATTAATACCCTTGGCAATAAATTTTTCATGCATTGTATTATATTGACGTCGCATTGTTGATTCAAAAATTTCTTCACGTCTTAACTGTTCAGGAAAAGGTGCCCAGCCATCTAGCAATCCTACGAAATTAACACGCTCACCTTTTGCTAATAGTTGGCGAGTCATTTCAAAGCTAATGGTTGCTCCACCTGACGCGCCGCCTAACAAATAAGGTCCGTGCGGTTGGATATCCTGTATGGCCTCAATATAGAAACTTGCCATCTCCTCAAGCGTTTTAAAAGGGATATCGTCTAATTTTTCAATTCCTGGATCCTGAATTCCATAAAGAGGTCGCGTGTGGTCAAAATGCTTAACCATAGGGATATACCAGAAAACTGTACCGCCTACAGGATGGACTAAAAATAAAGGGGTCTTGTTACCTTGGGGCTGTAGAGGAATAAGACATGACATAAGGGGTCTATTGAATGTTGCACTAGATTCCAATTGGCTATTTGTTATTAATTTTGCTAACTCTGCGATAGTAGATGCATCAAGAATCGCACGCACGGGGAGCTCTACCGAAAAACGCTTCTGAATTTCTAACAACACTTGTAGCGCTAATAGCGAATGTCCGCCCAGATCAAAAAAATTATCATAAATGCCCACTTTCTCTAGCCCCAAGACTGTTTTCCAAATAGACCCCAATATTTTTTCTTCTGTGGTATGAGGAGGTATATATCTGCTTTGGTTATTAATATACAAATGGGGTGAGAGTAAAGCCTGTTTATCAACTTTACCATTACTATTAAGAGGAAAATCATTTAAAAATATAAATTGATCAGGAATCATATAGTCTGATAAATATTTCCGCAAATAATTTTTTAATTCATTCACGTTGATAGGCTTCTTATCTTTAGTCGTGAAATAAGCAACTAAAGATTCATGGTTATTGTCCGCTTTATATACTATCGAGATAGCATGGGTAATTCCATGATATTTTTCTATCCAGTTTGTAATTTCATCTAATTCAATCCGAAAGCCACGAAATTTAATTTGATTATCCAATCTGCCTAAATAATCTATTTCACCATTTTCCAATCGACGCACTAAATCCCCTGTCTTGTATAATCTTGCACCTACTTTCTTATCTATCGAGTTAGGAATAAATCGCTTCTTTGTCAATTCTGGATCAAGGTAACCTCGACCTAAGAAATTACCCCCTACATATAGTTCACCTGGCACTCCTGTTGGCACAGGTTGTAAACGCTCATTTAGCACATACAGAGCAACGCCCGGAAGGCCCTTACCTATTGGATAACGCAGACCGTTAATTAGCTTTGCAGGTGTAATTTCGCAGCAAGTAAGATGTACAGTTGTTTCAGTGATGCCATACATGTTAATGAGCTTAGGCTCTCGGTAGTCATGCGATTTAAACCATAAGTGAACTATTTTGGGTATAAGCACTTCACCATCAAAAATAATTAACCTTAATGATAAATTACTTTTAAGAGAAGCATCCATTATCGCAAACTGGTGAAAAGCAGAAGGCGTTTGACTAAGAATAGTGACCTTATGCTCAACAACCAGATGATAAAAATCATCAGCCGCACGTGTTTTAGCGTAAGGTATAATCACTAAAGCACCTCCGTACAGTAGCGCTCCCCAAATTTCCCATACAGAAAAATCAAATGCGAATGAATGAAACAGTGACCATATATCATTTTTATGAAAATGAAAGTAGTGATTAGCAGCAGTCAGAAGATGTAACACATTACGTTGTTCAAGCATAGCTCCTTTTGGTTGCCCTGTTGAACCCGAGGTATAGATGATATACATCACACTTTCTAATTGGGTTAAGTTAACTGGATTTTCTTTTGCCTGTAACGCTATTTCAGACCAATCAGCATCAATTAATATGACTTTGATACTTGCTGGGATGATTTTTTTTAATCGTTTATAGAGAGGCTGTTGTAGCACAATAAATTGTGTCTTACTGTCATGGAGTATTAATTCAATTCGTTGGTCTGGATAAATAGGATCAATTGGCAGATATGCACCGCCCGCCTTTAAAATACCTAAAATTCCTACCAGCATTTCTGTGCTGCGTTCAACACAAATAGCCACAATGGTTTCTGTACCTACACCATATTTACGAAGATAATGTGCTAGCTGGTTAGCTTGATCATTTAATTGTTGATAAGTTATTTTTTTATCTTCGAAGATCAATGCAGTTGCATCTGGATTTTCCTTAACTTGCTTTTCAAATAATTGATGAGGGACAGCTTGATGAGTAACATCAATTGCAGGGGTATAGGAATCTGTCAGCATTTGTTGGTATTCAGAATCTGATAATAAAGATAACGTAAAGATACATTTATTAGAATGATGCAGGATTTCATGCAATAAGGTCTGTGAGATGACCTATTAGTCTCTCAATTTTTCCAAGAGAAATGAAGTTACCGTCAAAATTTAATCGTAGATTAAATTGAATGCCAGGTGTCACATACAATACTAAAGGATAATGACTCGGATCTTCTATTCGCACGGCAGTTGAATTGAATAAATAATCATCAGCATTAACTGGATAATTTTCATATACCATTACGGTTTGAAAGAGGTTCATACCTGCTGAAATCTCCGAACAACTTTCAATATCGGTTAGAGGTGTAAAACGATGCTCTATAAGCCTACTGAAGTTCTTCTGTATGTCATTTAAACAGTCTAATACAGTTGAATCTTGGTTAAATTGAATACGTAAGGGAATGGTATTAATAAATAACCCTACCATTTCTTCAGAGTAAATTAATTCTGGCGAACGTGTCGATACGCTTATACCAAATATGATATCTTGCGTTTGGCTATATCGAGCAAGTAACACAGACCATAGACATTGGAAAATCGTATTTAGCGTTAATCCATATTGTTTTGCAAATTGCTCTAACTCTGAAGTTTGTTTTTTTGCTAAAAAGATTTCCGCAGTTTTATATCGAGATAAACTATCTTCTCGTTCATTAACATGTTTCTCTACTATCACCAAACTAGTAGGTGTATGAAATCCAGACAAGTACTGGTGCCAAAAACCTTCTGTTGTTTTGAAATCCTGCTTTTGCAGCCATTTTACATAATGATGGTAAGGAGGAGCTTGAACAAATTCTGGCTTTTTACCCATAATAAAAGCTTGGTAAATCGTACTGAGTTCCCGAAATAAAATTGGGATACACCACCCATCAATGATAATATGATGTAAAGTAACAATAAGGTAAAAAGAGCTTTCTTCAACTTTAATGATTGCTAATCGCATAATGGGTGCACACGTAAGATCAAAGCCTGCTTGACGATCTGTTTTAAGAAAAGCTTCGAGTCTTTCAGTGAATTGACCCTTAGATAAATTTGTCCAATCGTAATGCTGCCAGACAAGTTTGACATCAGAACAAACCATTTGCAGCGGTTCATTTAAGCCGTCCCATTTAAAACTAGTACGTAAACTATCGTACTTGTCAATCAACATTTGCCATGCTTGACAAAATAGCGGCACATTTAATTCCTTATCAAATAACCAATGTAATTGCACACAATACGCATCAGGCCGGGAACCTTGTAGTGAATGAAACAGCATTCCTTTTTGCATAGAGATAAGTGGATATGCGCTTTCTAGACCTCTTTGTTTTTGAATTGCTTCTGTTGGCGCATTATAAATTTGATTATCCTTTCGATTTAAATTAACAAACTCCCTTAAGTATCGAACATAGTTTTCAACTAAAGCACGAATAGTTTCATGCCGGAAGTGATACCGATTATAGGTAAAAGAAATATGGTATTTGTTATCAGTTACCCAACAATTGACATCAATTAAATAAGGTCTGCTGTTATTTTTGTTACTTACTAAGCGCAGCCAATTAAATTGAAAAATATCGACATCATCTAACTGAGCCTTAAATTGTCCCCAATAATTAAAGCTAATTTCTGCGTGAGGCGCTTCCTGCAACCGTGCTGCTATTTCCCTGTCCGAACTTAAATATTTTAATATCCCATAACCAATTCCATCATTGCGAATAAAATGCATCTGTTCTTGCACATGCTTTAAAATAATATTTAAGGGGGATTGAGCTGGCCATGCTAGATATAATGGGTAAAGACAAGTAAACCAACCTGCGGTACGAGATACATCGAGATCATTGGCAAATTCATTTCTACCATGACCTTCCATATCGATTAATAATGAAGGGCGACCCGTCCATTCTTCGAATGTTTTTGCTAAGACACATAATAGAACAGCATTAATATGAACGTGTAATGATTGATTATCCAGTAGTTCTTTTAATAATATTTGAGTTTCATCTACTGTTAATTGTGCTTCACAAATTTTTAAATCCGTTTCTAAGTTCAATACGTTATTAAAATCTTTTGGCAAAGGCACTATTTGTCTTTGCTGTAGCCAAAAATCTTTTTCTTCCTGCAATAAACAGCTATTTGTATAATTGAGTAATCCAAGTGACCAACTTTTATAAGAAGCTGTTTTAGATGGCAGCAGAGGTTTTTCTCCTCTCGATAATTGTTTATATAACACGTGCAAATCAGCCAATAAAATACGCCAAGATACACCATCTATAATTAAATGATGTGCTACCATCAATAATTTTTTGGGGAAATTATTAATAGTAATTAGAACTGCTCCAAATAGCGGTCCATGAGTCAGATCAAATAATTCTTGTATTTTCACTTGTTCTTTTTCAATAAGTCTATCCAACGATTTTGAATCAGACGATGCAACCAGGTCCACGATATGAAATGATAAAGAATTATTATCTGTATAGAGTTGGTTCCAGATATTTTCTTCCTGATAAAAACGTATCCTTAATGCATCATGATGAGCAAGTAATTTCTGAAAACATTGTTGCAAGATTTTTATATTAATCCATTTCTCTATATCAAGCAAACAAACCTGACTCCATTGCGCAAGAACAGCAAGTCGCTGTTCAAAAAACCAATGTTGTATAGGTATTAATGGGATTGCACCTTCTGCCGTTACTTCGTTCTCCACAGCAGTAGGCTGATATTCTTTACTAATAGCGGCTAATTCAGTAATCGTTGGATGTAAGAAGATATGTTTAGCACTAAAATAAATTCCACGTTGTCTTGCTTTTACAACGACCTGCATCGCAAGAATTGAATCACCACCCAAAGAGAAGAAATTATCGGTTATTGATATAGGAGTGTAATCAAGAAGTTCTTCCCAAATATGCATTAATTCTGTTTCAAAATAATTTGTAGGTGTAATAGGACTAATTTTGCGATCTTTTTTTGCCTGAGAATAAATATGTAGGAGTTGAGCACGATCTGCTTTTCCATTGCTAGTTAGTGGAACCTCATCAATTTCAATATAAGCGTTCGGTAGCATAAAACTTGGCAATTTCATTGACAAAAACGTTTTTAATTCCTCTTGATTTACATCTTGGGACCCTTCTTTTACAAAAAAACAAATCAGTTGTTTATGATCATTCTTTTCATACAACAACACAATAGTTTGATTAATACCAGGATATTTAAGAAGAACACTTTCTATTTCGCCAAGCTCAATTCTATGACCCCTTATCTTGACTTGATCATCTATACGTCCTATATAATCCAATTTGCCATCAGGCATCCAGCGAACAAGATCACCTGTGCGATAGAGGCGACTAGAACTTTCAATGGAGAACGGATTAGAGATAAATTTTTTACTCGTTAATTCAGGTCTACCTAAGTAGCCTCTGGAAACACCTTCACCGCCAATAAATAATTCTCCACTCACACCAACGGGCACTGGTTGTAAAGCAGTATTAAGTACATAAACTTGTATATTCCGTAATGGCCTACCAATAGTAATATAATCAGCATTATTGATATTTGTTAGGGTTGCATAAATAGTTGCTTCCGTTGGTCCATAGATATTAATAACAGTACCTCTTTGTAATAATTTATCTGCTAAATTTTTAGAAAGTGGTTCCCCTGCCGTTAAGATTTTAAATGGAGACTGACATATCCATCCAGCTTCCAATAACATTTGCCATGTCGCAGGAGTCGCTTGCATAACTGATATCTTATACTGATTAAATAATGCAATTATAGAGTTTGCATCTTTCTGCGCTTGCGAGCTTACAATAACAACAGATGCGCCTATTGTTAAAGGCAAAAAATAATCTAGTGCGGCAACATCAAATGAGAGCGATGTTACAGCTAAAAATATATCGTCTGGTACGATATGACAATTATTTTTTATGGCATATAAACAATTTACAATACTTCTGTGTTCGACAAGCACACCCTTTGGTTTACCTGTCGAGCCTGAAGTATAAATAACATATGCTAAATTTTTTGCTTGAGACAAATAACGGGGATTAGAGACTGTATTTGTCTGAAAGATATCGTCTTTATGTTGATCAAGTAAAATAACTTGCTTTTTATATCTGATAAATTGTTCTGTTAAATTGGAGTGTGTTATTAAGAACGAAACAGTAGCGTCCTCTAGTATATATTGTAAACGTTCTTCTGGATAAGCCGGATCTACATATATATAAGATCCTCCTGCTTTTAATATTGCTAATAGACAGATGATAATATCTAGTCCTCTTTCCAGGCAAATAGCGACTAGATCCTCTGGCTTTACTCCTAATTTTTTTAAGTGATGCGCAAGCTGATTTGCTCTATGATTTAATTCTTGATAGCTCAAACGTTTATCTTCAACTATTAAAGCTATTTTATTAGGCGTGCGTTCAACTTGGTCCTCGAACAATTGATGTATAGTTCTGTCAGATGGAAAATTTGCTGCTGTTTGATTCCAATCCTTAATGATTTGCTTGTATTCTTTATAAGATAATATTTCCAATTTAATTATAGCTTGTTCAGGATATGCAATAATTGCATTCAGCATTGTTTTGAAATGTTTTGGAGCATTATTTAACATAATTAATAAATTTGAATTGATGATGGATTCATTTACAAATAGCTGAATAGTTTTTTTAGAAGTTTCGATAATTGCCACGATTGCATTTAATGCATTAAAATTATAATCATGAATATCATCTACTAATATAATTGTAAACGGGAAAAATTTAATACTATTTGCTAGTTCAGGATAACGAAAATAAACATCTTTAGAATAAGTTAACTTTGATGATAACTCTTTAATTGCACTCCTTACTTCTTTTAAGCAGGATAAAAAATCCATATCATCTTTAAGTTCAAGCGAAAATGGTATTTGATTTGCTGCCAGCAAGTTGTTCTTGTACTTATGATTTAGTCCAAAGCCAATGCCCAAGTTTTCTTGATTGCCTAATCGATAGAGATATACGAGCCACCATGTGAATAATATCTCATCCACACTCATATTATCCCCAAGCTTCATAATCAATTTATTAAAGAAGCTACCTGCCAAACAGAATTTTGTAATATAAGTATACTTCGGTTTTAAACGATCCAAAGTAACAGTGGACATGAAAGGATATTCTATCGATTTAAAGTGAGATAACTGTTTTACCCAAAACTTTTCACATCTGGACTGTTCTTCACTCTCTTGTTTTATTATAAGTTGCTCTACATCACTTAGTGTTTTCAACCTAGCACCAGGTGCGATATTAAATTCATCACAAAAGTCTTGTATGGTATAAGATATCCCCTCTATAGAACTTATTTTAGCCAGAATAATATCGTAGGTTTTTGTGGCTATTTGCAATTGTTCATGGGTGACACCAACCACTGTTCCTGGCTCTTCGATGGAAAGCTTATCTGTTATCCTGATGGCATCTATAATAAAGCTAGTATTGTTCATTATAAATTTGGCACTTGCTAAGCGATTAGTTGTCTGACCAAAATTAAGTGCCCGACATAATTTATCAATTTCACTGGCAGACTGATTCCATTGGATCCAAGCATTGGAAGCAGGTTTCAGGTGAGCGCCATAATAACTACGTTGACATAAATCTTGTGGGGTTTGTCGCTGTATCTCTAATCCCAATTCATCGACTAATTCAGAGAAGGTTTTTATCGCTAGGCTATAGCATTTAAGGTTAAGACTAAGCGCAGTTTCATCATGGTCAAGTTTAATCTTCGCCTGCTTGAGGATGTTACCTCCATCAATCTTCGAACTCATAACATGCCAAGAAACACCATGCCACTCCTCATTACCCAATATCGACCACGACGTGGCATGCATGCCTGCATATTTTGGTAACAATGAATCATGGTAATTGATAGCAAAATGCTTCGCTAGCTTCAGAATGCTATTGGGTAAAGTGTATTCATTAACGATACTAAATAAATAGTCACAAGATGAAGAGCCTTTCAATTCAGAAATATGACTAAAATGAGGTATTCCTTGTTGATTTGCCCATAATTTCATACTAGGATTAGAAGAAACAATCCCTAGAACCCTATGTTTTTTAGCTAGCCAAATCTCTGCACACTGTATAACTAATTTTTCATTTCCAACAATATAGCAACTAAGCAGTTTATTCACTTTTACATTCTCATTAATGATTATCACTAACCAACTCATTTTCTGCTATTCTATAATAGAAAACATTAATTATATACTTAAAATTAATTACAGATCTACGTTCTCCATGTATTATCATTTTGTTATAGCTTGAAAGAAGTTGGTGTATCATGTAACTTTCTTCAGCCTTATGCATGCTGATGTTATAAATCTAACCAAAAACATTTTTTGCACACTTTGCTCAGCCAATAACCAACATTGCTCTACTTCTTCATAATGTGAAGGGAAAGAAGCTATTTTGTAGCCTTTTTCACATTCCATCCAATCAATTCCCTCCTCGTCCTTTTTAACTAACTCTTTGGCTTCAGTTAGCGTTTCAGGAATTCATCTGAACCACAAATAGTTCGCTTACTTGAGTAAGTTTTCTTTACTGTATAATATTGAACCTGCTATCTATTTAAACTCGGGGGGAATCCTTGGACGTGTCTCAAAATGTCTGGCACCATTCAGTTAAAATTTTGAGAGAAAAAGTGATTTACTATTAACAGCTCATAAAAAATCATTTTTTAGTATTGCGCTGTGATAGGTTTCAATCCTAGAGAAATAATATTTTTCCAGTCATTATCCCACTCATTGCTCAGATGGGAAAAACGAATTTGCAATATCGCATGCATATAATCCATTTTGACCATTTTAAAATCATTTCCTCAGTCATAACATCCTTATAATTAAAATATCCATTTTTGTGCAAAGATTCTAACTAACGGTAAGTATTAATGCAATGCTATTTCTCGTTTTCAGAAGAGTAGCTAATTTAAAAGAATCTCATGCAGCATAAGGAATCACTTGCTGAAGAGCTTCTTCTATAAGCCAATGGCCCATATTTAGACATCATTTTTCTTTAAATATGATTTGCACCATTTTTGCTGACTCAATAAGAAAATTACCCGCCAATCTAGTTCAAAATTAGATTCTCCTCTTCGAGCCTTTTCAGGCAACGAAGAGGAGAAATTCTAATAAGCAATGGGATAGTCAGTGAAGGTACTTTCGATACCACGCAGTCATGGTATCAAAGTGTCGATAAAAAGCAATATTTGTAAATACTAAACTGTGATTCAGACGTAAAAAATAGGCAAAGACCTCCGTTAGATGATTTTTAACCAAATTCCTATGGCTTTGGAATTGGTACGAACAATACGTAGTATTGAACGTCGGAAACACATCCCACTCATTGCCGTCACCGCAAATTGGACAGAAGAGCTTGAGGGTAGCTTCAAAACTTTGGGTTTTGATGATTTTATAATCAAACCATTGACGATTGAATCGTTGTGCTACCTATTAGCTAGGTACTTTAATTTAAGCTGTTATAATATGGGTAACTAAAAAAGGTATTTAACCTTTAAAATCCAGCTTTCTTGACTATGGATATCTAAAAATTTACTATTTGCAAAATTTCATGATAAAGGCTAAAAATGGGTTACTAAAAAAGTTAAATCTTCACGCTCAACTCTATTAAAAAAAGGACAATTGTCCTTTTATTTCCGCCCTCCTGATTTCTTAAAAATTAAAATGCTACCCTGTTCTCATCTCATTTTAAATTTGGGTGAACGTCGTGCTATCAACGACAATACTGAAAAGTGTAGCTCAAGCTCAAGACTATTATTTAGTACAAGATCATTGTTTTATGCAAAATTATGAAGCCAAAGAGCGTAGCCAATGGTGGGGAAAAGGGGCAAAGGCATTAGGATTAGCTAATGAAGTCAATGGGGAGGTTTTTACAGAGCTCTTAAAAGGACAACTGCCTCACGGTCAACAATTAGGTATCATAAAAGAAAATGAGATTAAGCACCGTCCAGGTTTTGATTTAACGTTCAGTGCGCCAAAATCCGTCTCTTTATTGGCATTATTAGGTGAAGATAAGCGTATTATAGGTGCGGTTCATCGTGCTGCTGATAAAGCGCTTCAAGAAGTTGAACAAGGATGCGCTCAAGCTCGCGTGACAAAAAAAGGGGTGACGACTTATCAATCCACTCAAAGCTTAGTGGTTGCTAAGTTTTTACATGATATTTCCCGAGAAGGGGATCCTCAGTTACACGTGCATTGTGTGGTCATGAATATGACCCAGCGTAAGGATGGAAAATGGCGCTCTTTAGCCTCTCAACCAGGAAAGTATGGCGCTGACGTTTCTCGAGAGGTCAATGGATTTTTTGAGCAGGTGCGTCATCATCAACATTATTATGGGATGCTTTTTAGGGCGGAGTTGGCACATGAATTAAAGCAATTAGGGTATACTCTGACTAAAACAGGTGAGTATGGTTTTTTTGAGGTTGAAGGGATTTCCCAAAAAACGTTAAGTGCTTATTCTCAACGTAAGGAACAAATTGAAACCTATCTGAAGGAGAAGGGGTTTTCTGGTGCAAAAGCGGCTGCGGTGGCGGCTCTTGAAACCCGCAAAGCCAAAAATATAAAAAGAGAAATGCTTCAGGAACTGTGGCAAGCCCGAAACGATTTTTGCCAAACGGATGCCTTTAATGAAACAAAACAAACTGTCGAGCGTGCATTACATCATGAAAACATCTCATTAGAGATAGACGTAGAGGCTGCCAAAGGGGCGCTGTCTGCTGCTATTGCTCACCTATCGGATACCCAAGTGGTGATTAAAGAAATTCAATTGATGGATACGGCGCTTTATTATGCCATTGGCAGCCATGTGAATATTAAAGCGATTCACGAGGCTATTCAGGACAGCCAATTGAAGGGTGAATTAATTCCCTTAAATGTAAAACATCCCAATAAAGGGATGTGTTTTACCACCCAAAAGCTTATTCAGTATGAGCAAACTATTTTACAGGCCATTGATCAAACACATCCCAGTGCAAAGCCTTTATTAGTCCATGATAAAGTGCATGCCTATTTAAGCGCGCAGCCTGAATTAAACGCCCAGCAGCGCCAGGCTATTGATGTGCTATTTTCAAGTGATCGCCAATTCATGGCATTAGAAGGCCCCAGCGGTTCGGGTAAAACGTACTTGCTTAAATACATGATGGAATTGGCTAAATTAGGGAATTTTAGCACCCTACTCTTAACGCCTGACAAGGCAAGTAGCCTTCACTTAAAAGAGAGCCTTAAATCAACGCCTGACTCTTTTCGAGAATGGCTAAAACAACTCTTTGATACCCATCAATATGATACCGTGTTTCACTTTCTTAAGATGCAAGAAAAAGGGATGGCCAGTCGAGGGACTTTCGCCCATAGTGTCATTTTTGTCGATCAAGCCACATCCTTATCTTCTAAGCAGATGTATGATTTAATGAATTTTACGCGTCAAACAAAATCTCGTTTAATCGTCTTAGGAGATACTAAAGCACTTCTACCTTGGCAATCAGGTGCGCCCTTCCTTCAAATGGTGCAACATGGCATGACGCAGGCCCTTCTTACAAAAAATTGTCGCGAGCAATCTACTCTCCTTAAAAGCGCGATGACAGATACCTTGGAATCAAATATTCAGGCTGCCTTTGAAAAAATTGGGCATCGTATTTTATCTGTTCAAAACAAAGAAGAGCGCCTTCAGAGGATGACCTCTCATTTTGTTTCACTTGAAGAGCGAAAGAAAGCCCTTCTTTTAATGCCTACTCAACGCCAATGTGAAGAAATAAATCACCTTATTCATGAAGCCCTTAAACAAGATAAATCAGGCGTACCAGTCACGGTGTGGCTGCCTAAAAGTATGAATGAAACACAATATCATTATGCGAGAAGCTATGAGATCGGTCAATGGGTGCGATTTAATCAGGATTATTTATCACTTAGGGTGCGAAGAGGCGATTATTGCCAAATAAGCGCTATTCGACACAATCATAATCTTATTTATCTTAAAAAGGGGGATAGAAATATTGAGTGGAATCCGGCTAAAGTGGGTCTTGGTAAAGTCGAAGTCTTTGAAACTAAAGTACGCGACATTATAATCGGTGAAACATTAGTTTGGAAACGCCGTGATGTGCCAAAAGCGATACAAAAAGGGGAGCGACTAGTTGTCACGGGCATTAAGCCTCATCAATTGCAACTGACTCAAGAAAGCGGAAAATCCCTTAGAATTAATTTAAAGGAAATTTCTGCCTGTCATTTTGATTACGGTTATGCTTCTACCCCTTATCAACAGTTGACGCCAACGCCTATTCTCATTGCTTACCAAACGAGTATTTCCAAGCAAAGTCACCAACGGTTATTTTATAAAATCATGAGTCAAGCCACAGAGCAGGCTTGGATTTATACAGAAGATCGCCAAGCGCTTTTACGGAACCTGCAAAAACACACCGGTAATAAACTCACTGCATTAGGCGTTTTGGCTGAACATCCTCAGAATTCAACTGAAAATGGTTTGCTTGAAAAAGCCTTAAGCCAGACACTGGATAAAATGCAAAATAAAATAAAAATACCGGATAATACAGCACAAGCAAGCGTACAGTATGCGCTTGCCCATTTAAGTGAACGAGAAGCCGCGTTTACCCATAAAGAAGTCCTGGAAGTTGCCCTCAAACACCAGTTAGCTCAAGCAAGCGTAGGCGAAATACAACATGCCCTGTTGGAGGCTGAAAAAGAAGGAGATTTAATTCGAGGACTTTATTCGACACAAGGGACGCGTTGGACGACACGTGAGGCATTAGAGACAGAAAAAAATATTATTGCTCTCGCCCAGGAATGCCAAGGGAAAGTGGCCCCTATCACCTCATTAGGGGTGATTGAAGCGCATTTGCAAACCACCCAACCCAAGACAGAACATGCTAACGCCCTTCGGGACATTTTGAGAACGCCCGATCAACTTATTTTAATACAAGGCTATGCAGGCACCGGTAAAACAACCCTCCTTAAAAATTTCCAGGTAGTCTTGCATCAAGAAGGCTATGAATTACTTTGTTTAGCACCGACCCATACGGCTGTTAAAGAACTGAAAGAGCGAGGTCTTTGTGCACAGACACTAGACAGTTATCTTGTTCAATATCCTTCTTATCAAGATCCTGACATCTCAAAGTTTAACTATAAACGCATTATTGCTGTTGATGAAAGTTCTATGATTTCTAATCAGCGTCTAAAAGATTTTTTAACCCTGACCCATCTGACTCAAACACGTGCCCTTCTCATAGGGGATCGCCAGCAACTCTCTGCGATTGAAGCAGGCAAGCCCTTTGCTTTATTACAACAAAGTGGCCTTCACGTGATTCAACTAACAGAAATTGAACGTCAAAAAGAAGCCATCTTAAAAAATGCGGTTAAAGAAGCCTATAGTGGCGCCTTTTCCAGCGCTTTTCAAACCCTTTCAGAAAACATCATCGAAATGGGGGAAGAATTAGTGGAAGGCAAGCGCTCTGATAATCGCCATGAACGCCTCAAGGTGATTGCAGAGGATTATTTATCACGCACCCCTGCCCTTCGCGCCCACACATTATTAATAACTTTAGGTAATGATGAGCGTGTAGCCCTGAACAATCTCATTCGAGAAAAATTAGAGTTGACAGGGGAACTTCGTGGAGAAGCTGCAACAAAAACAATATTAGTATCGCGTGATATGACCGATGCTCAGCGCTCTTATGTGAATTATTATCGATTAAATGATGTCATTCGTTTTAATGAAAACGATAATCTCTATGGCATTGTAAAAGATGCCTATCTCAAAGTAATTGGGGTGCAACAAGAGTGCTTAATTTTACAGCGGGATAATGGTCAGCACATTATTTGGCAGCCTTCATTTTTATCACAAAAATCTATCGAGGTGTATGAATTACAACCCCGTGAAATAAAGGCAGGTGATTTAATTCGATGGACACGATCTGATAAAATACTGGGGCTCTTGAGTCCTGAAATGGCAAAAGTAGAGAGGATTGATTCTGAATCGTGCCAATGTCGACCTATTAAAATCACGTCAAGAGGGATTGTGCCGCAAGACCAGCTCATCACGCTTTATCAAGAGAACCGTTATCAGCATTGGGATCATGCCTATGCGATGACAGGCTATAGTGCACAAGGCAAAACAATCCAGCATGTTATTTTAAATGCAGAAAGTTATCGCAAAAATTTAGCCAGCCAAGCTTCCTTTATTGTCGGCTTAACACGGGCCGTTGAACGTGTCACCCTTTATACCAATAATAAAGAGGCCCTCTTATCGCAGATTTTGAAAAATACAGGTGAAAAAAGCAGTGCACTTGAAATCTGTGAAGAAATCTACAGCACCTATAGCATCTACAGCACCTATAGCATCTACAGCACCTATAGCATCTACAGCACCTATAGCATCTACAGCACCTATAGCACCTATAGCACCTATAGCACCTATAGCACCTATAGCACCTATAGCACCTATAGCACCTATAGCACCTATAGCACCTATAGCACCTTCTTTAAATAAAGAGAATAATCCTTCGGAAGGTCGAACAACGCATACCTCAATCGATGTTCGTTCCCTGACACAGAGATTGAATGATAATGCAGAACTGGTATTAAATCAGCTCCTGGGTGAACCTAAAGAGCGCAATGGAGACCACTTTCGATATGGCAGCAAAAAGGGGAGCCTCGTCGTTACGATAAGTGGCAATAAACGAGGATTATGGCATGATTTTCAAACAGGTGAAGGAGGCAATTTATTGCAGTTAATTGCACAGCAGACTCATTTAAATATAAAAACAGATTTTAAAGCAATACTGAATCAGGCTATGGCCTTAGTAGGTGGGTTTGGATGTGAAATAAAAACCACAAAACCCTCCGCCCTACCTGCCCCTTTGAGTGCTTCTAAATTGACAGACAAACAAAAACAAAGTCTCAGTTACGCAAGGCGCTTAGCACGTGAGAGCCAACCTATTGCAGGCACCTTGGCCGAACGTTATTTACGAGAACATCGAAATATCCCATTAGAAAAATTGCCCAACAGTTTTCGATTTCACCCCGCTATTTATTCTCGTGCCAACGAAGCGATTTGTCCTGCTTTATTAGTGATTGCCAAAGATGAAAAAAATAAAATACAAGCGGTTCAAGCAATTTTCTTAGACGAAAAAACTGCAATGAAAGCCGCTGTTAAAATACAAAAACAAACCTGGGGCATGCTCTCTTCGGGTGCCTGCGTTCATTTAGGCGACACCCAAAATAAAAGTCCTCTTTATGTGGCAGAAGGACCCGAGACGGGCTTAAGTATTTATGCAGCCATGCCAGAAGCCCGTGTAAAGGTGACATTAAGTAAATCTAATTTTAAAAATATGGATCCAAACATGATCAATCAAGTGATCGTCCTTTGTTTAGATAATGATGGTGGCCAATCTGGTGTTGATAAACTCATTCATATTGCATCTGAAAAATTATTAGCGCAAAACAATCAAGTCTGGGTCGCTAAACCTGAAGAAGTCGGCAAAGACTATAATGATTTACTAAAAGAGCAAGGGGCAATGGCAGTTAAAGTGCATATCGAACAAGCCATTGCCTATGCTGATTATCGTGACCAGCGAGTAACAACGGCTACATTAAAATCAGAGGTATTAGATAAGGCGCAGGATATTACCTCTGTAAATTCTATGGTTGAGCAGATGCGTCATGAAAAAAATACAACTTCGCTCAGTGCTGGTTTTGAAAAATTTCATTCTTCTCACACTATTGAAAAACTTGTTGCAGAAAGTGCTGGAGAATTTATCATAAAGGAAGGTGCTGTTTCACAAAAAGAAATTGATAGATATGTGAATACAACGCTTGATAAAAAAATAGAGCAGGTGTCGCCGTCTTCTCAAAAAACAATGCAGGAATCTGTAAGAGAAAAAACGAATGAGAAAGGGTTGGAACTGTAAAAAATAGATAATCGATTCGTTTAAGGCTTCTTCAATTATTTTCAGCCTGCTCTTGCGTAATGACAGTGAGCACTTGCCATTAGACTTATATTCAGTTTACTTTCAATAGCCAATGCGAGGATTTTAATGATGACAACGACAGTTGAAATTGATCTATCCCATCAGAGCGGACTTCTCACACGTGCCCAAGCGCAAGAATATCGGCATTTAATTTTGGATCATATTAACCGTCATCACACAGTGAAACTCGATTTAGGCAATCTCTCTGTGTCTCCTTCCTTTGCAGTTGAATGCTTTGGACTTCTGATTCAAAATATTGGGCGTGCAAAGTTTAAATCCTGCGTACATCTTTTCAATATGTCGCCCGCTTCCAAGGCCATTATTCTACATGTCTTAAGACAACGATCTCAATTTGCCACCTATACCCTATCCACAGCAATCTGAGTTTATTAAAAATGTCCAATTGTCCTTTTTTAAATTACAGGATTCATTTGTTGTCATCATTGATTTAAAATGTCACCTGTAATTTAAATTTATTACAAAACATAAAAATTTTTAATGCTTTATCAATCAAAGATGGGATGAAACTGATGCTATTACCTTCCCCTAGTATAATGCTCAGGCTAAAAAATTATCAAAATGAGTTGGCACGTTTAAAAACAGGTAGCTCGCCCTTTGGCTTGACTTGTTTCAATCAAAGTGCTGCTCAACGTTTAGACCCCTTACTGGACCCGATAGCAAACAACGATGAATACCATCGTGCAAAGAACTTGCGTTATGCTAACAAAAAGAAGCGGCAAGTGGCTTTAGAGAAATTAAAACATTTTCCAGATGAAAACAAAAATAAAGAAGCGCATGACATTATTAAGAAGCTAAGTGCCGATCAAGGCTTACAGGCTGCCAGCGCGTATCAGCGTTTGAGTCAACCTCTGCATACTGGAGGTTTGATCAAAGCGATATTATAAAAATAGATAAAATAAATTCAGTTGCCATGACTCAAAGCCAAATCAGGTAATTTTGAATTAACGATGGGTAAGGAATATGCAAAATATTAATTTAATAAAAGGTAAGATTGTCTCCGCGAGAATCCGATTGCCTATGCTTATTAACCCGAAGTTTTAAGCGTAAAGAGATCGCTGAGAAACTATCGGTTGAATTGGATACTATTCATTCTTTTGCTTGCGCGAATAAAAACTAAATTTAACGCAAATACTTTGCAGCAGGTTATTCAAATAGCAAATTTAGAAGATAAAGCCCCCAATCTTTAAAAAAATGGTGCATACAAATTAAAATTTTAATGTAACACGCATTCAACAAATTAAGGATATAACAATGCCATTGATTTCTTTACCCACTCTAGAGACATACATTAATGCATTTAATAACTCCAAGCGATTTTATCACTTTAACCACAGTGATCATGTGGATTCAATTAAGTTACTAGAGGTCACGCTCCAACAGTATAATACTGGCATTTCACAACTCGCTGTAATTGAAAAAACCATTCTAGAAATTAAGCGCTCACAAGTACTATCTGCCTTAGTAACTGATATCAACCTGAAAGCCGAAATTGCCGGATTTTATCAAGCACGTGCTGACATATTAGCTACTTTAAAAAATCTAATTGATAGTATTGAAAGGGGGGCATCTAGATTACAGCCAATTATTGGAAAAAAAAGAGTTGGCTGTAATGAGTTTGAAAAAATATTAGCCCTACTTCAAAAAGAAAGCTTAGAGGCCAGAAAAGCCCTGGCTGAAGAAAAGTTTGGCTTGATGCAAATCAGCAGTAAAGAAGGGATGTTACTGGATAAAGACCAATTTGCCGCCTTTCATCAATTTATTTTGCAGCAGGCTACACCTGAAATTCGACGTAGTTATCAACGATTGAATTGGTTTATTGGAAATCCTCTTGATGAGAAATTGATTCCCATTAAAATTAAAAATAAATCCTTTTATGTTCTCTCTTCTGCTAAAATCACCTTTGAGCAGGAAATTGGCGGTCTTTCTCAACTCTTCTTTGGTGAAAAGGACAAATTAAAGCTGATAGAAGAGCAATATTATCAAGTAGCCTCAATCAAATCAGCGCAACAAGCAATCAATACGATATATCAGACCCTCACGCCAGATTCGTTTGAGCAATGCGCATTACCAGAACAGCCTTGCCTAAAAGCGGTCATTAAGCTAGAAACTGAAATAATGAGAAAGAGAGCGGCTCTTCAGGGTGAGCGGGTTACCGGTATGATGAAATTCTTTTTTGGTGTTAAAAATGCTGCCATTAACCATGAATTAAATTATCTCAATCGGCATTTTGCTCTATTGCAAGCTACGAAAATAACCTTAATGGAGAATGCGCTAGCGCATTTAGAAACACATTATCATTTTAAAGACTTGGTCCTTCCTCCAAAAGAAAAACTGGATGCTATTGAAATGCTTTTATCAGAATGTAAAAAAGGAGTATCCCTGATTCCTTTAAATCATCCTCTACAACAGAAAATCTTTACTCAATTAAATGTGTTTAACAAAAAATTTAAATCTTGCTGCAACATCTCGGTGAACTTGATCGAAAAACTGATGCAAGAGAATAACAATCTATCAGCCCAGAGGATGACTTCTAGCGCAGGCTTAAGTTATTTATCGTATAGAAAAGAGATTCAAGATTTATTTGATAGGATTAGAAATTATGTCAGCCCATCTCAACAAGAAGCCATAGATGTGTTAGCTTCTGTCCTGTTAGGCACAAGTCTTGCGCCATTAGACTCAATTAAACAAAAATTGTTACCTTTATTTAAGGGATTTAAGTTTCCTCTTAAATGTTTAGAGGTCTTCATTGAATCATTTTTCAAAAACTATATTCTGCCCGCATTACACAATCCAGAAAGTTACCATTTTCAATTACTGACCAGTTACAATTCCAAATGGATAGACAACTGGCTGAGCAAGAAAACGACCTCTTTAGAAGATGCACTTATTTTTCTACGAACCCTCTATTCTGGTCAAGTTACCCTTGGCAATCAAGTGCGTTCAATTAGAAATAAGCCATTTGTCTACGATAGACAAACTTTTATTGCACAAATTAAGCTTCTACAATCCTTTGGTAAACAGGCCCAAAGTAAAAGTTTCTTGGAAAGCTTCTATTCAATCATTACCCAAACAATAAAGGAGCAAGGAGATCAGCTTTGTTTTCATCCTGATTATTTAGCTGGCATCTTAGTTTTAAAGGATGATCAATTAAAAATAACCTATATACAAGCATTGATGAAAAGTTGCATTTCAAAGCAAACATTTGATATTTTACAAAATAAAGAATTGATTGATTATCTCAACGGGAGCAATGCTTTTGAGGCTGTGCGTGACCCTTTATTCGCTTATTTCAAGCAGGATCAGTGGCAATATGCGCTACAATCTACCCTTGATCAATTAGAAGATGAAACACTCGCGCAAGAATACCGATATATTTACCTTAAAAATAGGCTTGAGCATAACGACTCCCTATTTGATGATAAAAAACTCAAATCCTTAGGCGATGATCTTTCAAAGGCAATAG
Organism: uncultured Gammaproteobacteria bacterium; assembly: GCA_963817645.1. Lineage (GTDB taxonomy): Bacteria > Pseudomonadota > Gammaproteobacteria > UBA6002 > UBA6002 > UBA6002. The sequence continues at coordinate 129,306 of CAWFQC010000062.1, forward strand.
GACAGGAAAATGAGTTAAATCTATATCAACTGCTTGCGAGGCGACTTTCATCTGAAGAGGCAATTCCACCTGAGAGCCTTGCATTGATTGACTCATTACTTGCCGCCAATTGGTCACAGAATATAAATGGGCTTCGGATTTTGTTCGATAAAAAGCGGCAGTTACTGGTTGCTCAAAACGACGTAGCCGTTGAAATTAAAGACCTACTTAATATGATCAAGCTTCATCATTTTGAGGAAGCCTTAAATAAAATTCATGAGCATATTTTATTATCAACTACTCAAAATAATCGCTCAACACTTCATTTTGATATTGTTTTAGGGTTCTTAAACCAGCTTGCGCATTCCCATCAAGAAAAGGAAGATCTAGGATTACCAGAGCAAAAAGCCAAATGGGCTTTTTACAGAGCGTTAAAACAGGCTATTCATGCCTCTCAATGGGAAGAGCGCGAAACCAGTCAACACTAAAAAAGGCGCCTGGCTATCAGGCTTTGCGCAAATTGAAAAAAATAATCTCTCTGGGACGCATCCCTTGGGCTATTTTTTCTTAAGTGTGCTAAAGCTCAATCAAAATAATGCCAAACCCCAAAAAGCGCTGGAGACCTTATTATCAATTTACGAAGAGATAAAAGATAACCTTTCAGCTATTGAGAAAAAGGCGTTTAGCTCTTTATTTAATCTGTTAACAGGGAAATGGATTCCAGAAAGGATAGAACAAGTTAACGAAATAATGAAAATTTTATTATCAGACTTAACGTCCTCGCCAGAGGACAGGAGTAAAGTGAGTAAACTGATATTAAAAATGTTTTTATTGCCTAAAGTTGATAACGTGAAACACCCAGCAATTGGTTTGGCAAAAACCATTGATCCTGCGCTTTATGATAAATTAATGACAAAAGAAAAAGAAATAATAGTAGGCCACCTTTGTTTGCTAAAAGAGGTATTTAGCGGTTCCTTTCATTTTAATGCGGCTAAAACCATTTTGGTTAATGGTAAAGCGATACAGCCTTCTTTATCGTTATGTTTAGACGCGATCTCAAGCATCCGATATTTCTGCCAATTGCAACAATCGCAACGAAAGGATTCGTCTTCTCACTCCCCTGTTCATGAGTTTTTACAAACTTTAAATACAATGGTGCGACAATACCTAGAACAGTGTAACAAAAGGGGGAAACAGGACTTAGCATTTTTACCCCTATTAGAAGCATTAGGCAACGAACCACTACTTGACACCTACCTTTGCAGCTTAATGGAAGGGTTTTTAAAAAATAATCAAGAAGTGGCAAAATTAAAAGCTAACGAGGCCATTTCTCCTCATCTAAACAGGCCCTGCATACAAGCTATGATCGAAGCTACTTTGATTAAAAATAGCCAAAGTAAAAATGAAATAGCCGATTCTGCTTCTAAAAATTCATCGCAGGAAAATCAGTTGAGCGATGAAATGGCATTTTTACTATTAGATTTAATTCCAGATGAAAATAAACCGCCCATCTTAAGTCAAGTTGCCTCTCATGCGAAATGGGATGTCAAATGGTCCAACTCTCTTGCCAAGTTTGCAAATGATGAAACAAATCAAAAGTATCGGTGCCTTTTTCTAAAGAATTTTTTTTCTGATTTAGAGTTTTCAGAACAAAATGCATCAGTTTTACCTTCGGCTACTTTTCAAGATTTTGATAAAACCTATGGCCAAGAAAATTTACCCCTGGTTTTCACATTAATGGAAAACTACCTGGCAGAAGCAGACGAATAAAGGAAAAGAGGTCGGATATCAGTTTATTCTTTATTCTTTAAAAGAGGCACCGGTCTCAAGCCCCTGGCAAAAGCTTCGTGAAAGTGCCCAAGCAAAAATCTCGATACTCGAAAATAAATCAAACATAAAAGAAACCATCAATGAATTTAAGGCAATGATCCAGGATAAAGAATATTTAGCCGCAAAAAGTAAAATTGAACAATGGATTATGAACACGACAACCTATCCACGAACAGCTCCGGAATTTATTCATAATCAGCATTTGCTTGAGAGTTGCAAGATTATCCTAAAAAAACATCTTCTTAAGAAGCTAATTCCTCAAAAAGCCACTTTTAATATCGCTTTCCTGCGAGATTTTATTTTAGTGGCGCTGCCAAATGATGAAGAGAAAAAAGCCTTGATACGGCTTTGTAATGAAAACAGTTCCCATCGTTTCCGTTCAAAAAATCCAGACAGTGCAAGGTTGTATCAATGCTTAGCTGAGTTTGAACGAAAAGCCGTGTCCCATCTTCAAAAATCCTTGCCTAAATTTGATTGCCTAGAGCAGTTAATTGAAGTCTCACAGAGGTATTTTCTTTCTACCCTGTCTCGCAAGCTTGAAGAACAAGGGTATGGTTATGGGATTCCCAAAGAAAAAGCAGCGCTTTATCTCAAGCATCAAAAAACGGTAGATCCCATGATAAGAGCAATCTTATCCGCACGCCGTCATTTTACAGAAACAATAGAACAAATGTGTCGTTGTCATGCCAAAAAATCAAGCAGGGATCAGAACACCCCTAACCTTGAACATTTCCAAGCTTATTTGAATAAAAAAATGGCGAAGTGGCAGGGTAAAAATGAATCACCCTTTCATTTCTTTCATTTCTTTGCCAAGAAGCCTTCAAATGAGACGACCAGTCTGGAAAATGATTGGGTCGTGATGGATCCTGCCAATGGTTAGTTCAGAGCAAAGGTCGCTTAATAATTGGGGTGTCGAAAAATTAGTATGGGATATGGATGGCCTCATAGGATATTTAAGTGATAAGGATGTTCAGGAGGTGATGCTCGATCCTAATAAAGCGCTTTGGGTGGATTTCCAAAGGGATGTTTCCCCTATAGGGCTCCATCGAAGGCCATGTTGCTCAAAGCATTATTTGTAGCATGGCAGGAATAATAGATGCCATCCTGACACAGGGGGATAATGATTTACACTAAAATTTTTTCAATCAAATACTTCCATGTTTCAGCGTGTTGCCCCCCATAGCATGCACCCATGTCAACAGCCCCTAGTTAAAATTGAATTATTCTTGTACTTGACATAAATTTGAAAAATTAGCTATACTTCTTCTACACAGTCTGTGTACCTGAACCGGCACCGATGGTGTACCTCTCTAGAAATCTCTAGAGTAGGGTACATAGACGACGTATCCCCTCCAAATCATAGGGTGTTCGATACCCTTTAATCAAAACGGATACACAATTTGATTACATAAAAATTATTTTGCATTTATCGAAATTTTACTTGACAGTGTTTTTTTGAAATTTCCAATATAAAATTGAAACTCTAATACTCATATAGCAATACCCATAAAACGTGCTTACGCTTTGATATTGAGTCTAAAATCTAAAACCCGAACCCATGCTACCTGTAATTTTTTTAAATGCAGTACAGCGCATGATAGGCGCTAAAAATCAGCTTTTGAAACTCCATGTTATTATCTCTGATCATCACATTATGGATTGATTATGAATCGAACTGATATAAAAAAAATTCTGGAGAAAGTAACAGACGATATTGAATCTGTTGCGGATGAGCGCGCCAAGGTAATACAAAAAACATTACTAAATCTGATTGAAGCGTTACTGCATGATAATGACGAGCTACGCGCAGAGAATCAACGTCTACGTGATGAAAATAATCGACTTAAAGGCGAGCAAGGTAAACCAGGTATTAGAAAACAAACGCAACATGGCAATCAAGATACTTCATCTGAAAAAGAACGTCGGAAGAAAAAAAAGAAGAAGAAAAGATTGAAAAAGAAGCATCTGATCAAAGTTAATCGAACTGTGATATGTACGATTGATAAAGATCAGCTACCTGATGACGCTGTTTTCAAAGGCTATCAGTCTGTGATTGTGCAAGACATTATTATTCATCCTGACAATATTCAATTTAAAAAATCACTCTATTATTCACCATCACTTAAGAAAACATTTATGGCACCTTTGCCTGATGGCTATCAAGGTGAGTTTGGTCCGCACATCCATCAATTAGTGATTAGTCTTTCTCACGAATCGAAGATGACTGAATCCGGTATTGCCTGTTTTTTAAGGAATCACGGCGTTCGCATTGGTAGCGGCTCAATTTCGCGATTTCTGACGAAACCATCCAGTGTATTTCATCAAGAGAAAAATGACGTTGTCACAGCAGGATTACAATCAACTCGTTACGCCCAAATGGACGATACTAGTGCGCGTGTTAAAGGTAAAAACCATTATGCTCATGTGCTCTGCAATGAACTCTATACTGCTTATTTTACTAGACCACACAAGGATCGTTTAACCATTATCGATATTTTAACACAAGGCAAGATGACCTTTTCATTTAACGAGCATGCTTTTTTACTAATGCGGGAAATGAAACTACCCGAAAAACATTTTTCGGCTATAAAAGAAAATTATGCTGGTCAATGCCTGAATAAAGATGATATGAATGCGCTAATTAATACACTCTTTCCAGACCCACATAAGCAGCAAACCAACCGCCAGATTATTTTAGAGTCAACTGCTATCGCCGCTTATCAAGCCTTGCCAGATGCCGTGGAGTTTTTACTGACAGATGATGCACCTCAATATAATAAAATTACCGCTTATCATCCATTATGCTGGGTGCATGATGGTCGGCATTATAAAAAATTAATGCCAGCAATCATGTTGCACCGAAAAAAACTAGATGCATTCATTACAGATTATTGGAATTATTACGATCAGCTGCTGGCTTACAAAGAGTGTCCGACAAAAACAGAAGCAGATCGTTTATCGATTGAATTTGATAGGCTTTTTTCAACTAAAACGGATTACGAACACCTAGACGAACGAATTGCAAAAACGAAAGAGAAAAAAAGCCAACTCCTGCTGGTGCTGGAGCATCCATTTCTGCCATTACACAACAATACATCAGAGTTAGGTGCTCGTGATCAAGGGCGAAAACGTGACATCAGTTTTCACACCATGAGTGCCAATGGCACAGAATCAAAAGATACATTCATGACGCTAGTGCAAACCGCAAAAAAATTAGCTGTAAATTTTTATCACTATGTCGGCGATCGTATCCAGAAAAAATATGAGATGCCATCATTGGCAAATTTGATTTATGAAAAATGCAAGATAATCACGCCGGAATTGGATAAACAATAATTGTCAGTCTCCCTGTTAATGCCATCTACCCTATGATTTGGAGGGGATACCTTTTTTTTGATAAAATTTTCCTTATTACCAATATTTTACTCACAAATTCTGTGGATAACTTTCGCATTTTTCTTAAAGTGGTTTAATTAAGTGATCTCTAAGGTTAGCCTTAAGTGATCTATCTAAAACAAAAAATATACAAATAAATAAGGTTAATCAGAAGGGGTGAGGTTGCTGTTAATAACTTTCTCTCAAGAGCCATACTTCTATAGACCATCCAAATCCCGAATGCCTTTTAAGTCGCTTCGCTTTTGTTTCGCACCTAAATAATTAAATAGACTCTCGTGAATCTCTTATAGAGGTGCTTACAGACCTTCGGCCTAAAAAAAAACAGGGTAGAAAAATTTATGGCCAAAAGACTATATAAGCTCCTCAAAGAAGCTTTATGTAGGATTATGTTTCCGTTCAGTCATGTTAGTTAAGTATATGTGCAGACATTCAGCACCATAGGACGTCAGCAGTGGCAAGAAAGCTCGGATACGCAGTAACAAGACATTCAGGGAATACTTTTCTAAGTCGAATTGTGAAACAGGATCAGGTTTATCTCTCATGTTGAATCTATGGTTTAAGTATTGTTCTTGAGCTTGTTTTAAACTTATCACCCAATCCGATACATCCTCTTGATAGACACTTTTAATGCAACTTGCATCCAGATCTAACAAATACTGAGCCGCTATCAACGCATTTGATTCATTAATCCATTCAAAAGTCATAAGAATGAAACCACACGAAGAAAATAAAGAGTATTAGGGCAAGGCTAAGCATATTTTACAAACTCAACAAAAAAAATGCCAAAAAAAAACCGCGCTGGCAAATGAAATGAGTAAAACTGGTTTGGAAACATTTTTGTTATAGGAGCTATTCTACCTCTTACCTTTTCTATCTTCTACTTTTTAGGTAATCTAACTCTTGATATTAAGGAATTTCAAAGTGATTTTAATAATTGGTTACAAATAGAGTTAGGCCGATTAGCCTATTTAGCGTTGGCTACCTAGTATTAACCTTGCTATGCTGATGTAGTTTCTAAATCCGGTAAATCGAATAATTGACGATCACTATTACGTTTTAAGTAATCAGCCATCTTTTGAGATAACTTCTTCATCTCATTTTTTTGTTTGGCTTGATCAAGGTAATAAGAACCTATCAATATTTTTCGTCGTATATCTTTTTTACGTTCCGAGCTTTTTTCCCTGGCTTCAACTGCTTGAATCCGAGCATCGAGTTTATTTCGTTGTTCTTTCAATTTTTCGATAGGTGTCTTTTTTATCTGAACCATTTTTTTGTTCCTTTGCTTTTATATTAAGTACTTGAAATGGTATCATGGCTTGAATGTCGCAGTTGAAAATCCTTATCAAGATCAAGCTCTACATCAGATCGTAGCTGCTTTATTTTTCCTGGTGTTAGTAGAGAAAGCATGTATTGAACGTATCGCATCAAAAGACATAGTTGTTGTTCTGTCTCTTCAACGGCTGAGTACTTATTATATGTGATCGTAGTTGTTGGAAAAACGTAATGATAGAGAATTTCTTCAAGATTAGCTAAACGAGACATCGCTTCTTCTTGATAACCTGGCTTAAAGTCTTCTTTTGTCATACTCAAAAGTTGTTGTGCTACTTTTACCAAATTAGCCGGTTGCAGCCATGCATGGCTCATCTTATTTTCCTTTTCCTTGAGGAAAGTTCTTATTAATTTATTGCGTATAAATAAAGCCGCTTTCTTAAACATATTCTTACCTAGCCTCTTCCTACATGATTGCTATCAGTTAATTAGATAAAAAAGCCACAAAAAAAGACAATTATAACGAAATTACTGGAGTAAACAAGCTAATTACCAAGCCACCCCCACAGTTCCCTATAGCGCTCTATAACCCACCACAGCCCTCCTTAAGGAGGGCTGTTCTCCTTACCCCAGTGCGCGCTTATACGTTGCAATATGGATTTTGATAGATTACCATTTTTTAAAACCTAAGGAATGGGAACACATCATGGCTATCTATCATTTCAGCGGGACCATCATATCACGTAGCCAAGGGCGAAGCGCTGTTGCCTGCGCCGCCTATCGATCTGCTGAGAAATTGGTTGATGAAAGGTATAAAAAAACACATGACTACACTCACAAACAAGATGTTGCCTTCACTGAAATATTATTGCCAGAAAATGCACCTACCTCAATGCAAGATCGCGAAAAACTATGGAACATGGTTGAGGCTATTGAAAAACGAAAAGATGCACAGCTTGCGCGTGAATTTAATTTTGCATTGCCTTGCGAATTAACACTTGAGCAAAACATTGTTTTAGCAAGAGACTTTGTAACCCAAGCCTTTGTGAGCCAAGGGATGATCGCTGATTTGTGTATCCACAATGACAAAACGGGCGATGAGCAATTGCAGCACCATGCGCATCTGATGCTAACCTTGCGCAAGGTCACGCTTGATGGTTTTGGGCAAAAGGAGCGAGCATGGAATGCGAGAGAAAATTTATTGGGATGGCGTGAGACTTGGGCTTGTCTTGCTAATGAACATCTTTCTTTACATGGGCATGATTTGAAAATTGATCACCGCACTTTACGAGCTCAAGGTATTGACCTTGAGCCGCAACACAAAATAGGAGCCTCTATTGCTAAGCAGCGATTAGCAAGGCTTGAAGATCATCAGCGTATTGCACGTGAAAATGGCCAGAAGATTTTAGAAAACCCTCAGATTGTCCTTAATGCCATTACCTGCCAACAATCTACTTTTACTCATCAAGATATTGCACGTTTTGTTAATCGGCATACGGTTGGTGCTGCGCAGTTTCAGCAAGTGTACGAGAAGGTGAAAGACAGCGACCATCTGCTTTACTTAGGTATGGATGATCATCACCGCGAGCGTTTTACAACGCGTGAGATGCTGGCAATAGAAACCCAAATGCTTGAGTGCGTTAGGAGGTTACAGTGCCAATCCCATGCGGTAAGTGAGGCTATTAAACTTCATGCTTTAACTTTAAAAGAGCTGACCGAGGAACACAGGCTTGCCTTTGAGTATTTAACTGCGCCAGGAAATTTAAAATGTGTGGTGGGTTATGCAGGTATGGGTAAAGGTTATCTCTTGGGCGTTGTTCGTCTCGCATGGGAAGGGCAAGGTTATAACGTATTAGGTGCAACCCTCTCTAGTATTGCCGCAGAGAATTTAATGGCTAGTTGCGGCATTGAAAGCCGTATGCTAGCTGTTTATTTCTACTATTGGAATAAGGGGGAACAACTTTTAACAGGTAATGATATCTTAGTCATTGATGAGGCGAGTATGATTGATTCAAAGCAAATGGCGCAGGTGTTAGAACAAGTGGAAAAGCATCATGCCAAAGTGGTGCTTGTTGGGGGTCCTGAACAATTGCAGGCGATAGAGGTGGGGGCGGCTTTTCGTGCTATCAGTGAGCGCTTAGGGACTGTTGAGTTAACCGATATTTGTCGCCAGCGTGAAAATTGGCAAAAAGAGGCCACACATGAGTTGGCATTGGGCAAAACTGAGCAAGCACTTATCCGCTATTGCCAGCATCATCATGTTCATGCCTTTGAAACTCAAGCATCGGCTCAGCAGGGCCTTCTTTCACTTTGGAATGATGTGCGTATCAGTGATTCTAAAACACAAATTATCCTGGCGTATACTAGGCAAGAAGTACGTGAATTTAATGATAGGGCAAGACAGATGCGACGTCAGCAGGGGGAACTGGGACAGGATTATATATTAATGACCGCTAAGGGTGTGCGATCTTTTGCTGCGCATGATCGTATTTATTTCTTGAAAAATGATTGGAGTTTAGGTGTGATGAATGGCATGTTAGGGACGATTGAAGCTATCCACGATAGACAGATTACTCTTTGCTTAGATTTTGATGAGAGGCAACCTCATAAAGAGTCTCCAAGGGTTATAATTCACCTTGACCGGTATGATCACATTGATCATGGCTATGCGGCTATAATTCATAAAGGGCAGGAGGTCACTGCTGATCGCAGTTATATTCTTGCATCTCAATATCTGGATCACCACACAACCTATGTTGCAGCCTCACGGCATCGTGAGAGTCTAGATATTTTTTATAGTCGTGGGGCTTTTGCTAATGGACGTGAATTGCTAAAAACCTTGAGGCGTGAAAAACCTAAGAATGTTACGCCAGTGTCTGGCCGGAAACATTCAAAAGCTTTACGTCGTAAGCCTTTCCTTTGAATTTGAAGGAACGAAGATTTTGAAGAAGTTGATGTGATAAATTACTTTTTAATAAAAACTAGTAATTCACATCTTTAATGCTGTGATCTCTTTGGGAGAAATTCAAAATTTTCACTTAAGGAGGAGAAGCGGGTTTCCATTTAGACAGCTCTGATCATATCCCCTCACTAGAGGGGTGTTTGATTGGCATGGTAGAAGAGCCTTATCAATACCATGTAGAATCTACTTCGTTTCAATGTCCTGACAGCCTGGTGTTAGCAGGCGATTTATGCGAAGAAGGCAAAGGGAGGTCAATGTGGTTTTCCAAGTACCAGAGCTACCTATTTCGCCTAAAGCGGGATTAAAAAGTCAAGAAAGTTTGCAACATCGTTGCAGGGGTATCTATTAAAACATTGGATTGCTTTGACTCAATTTCTTAAAGTGGCTGGTGCGCCGATTATGGTGCACAAGTAGTGATCGTCAATTTCGCTACAAGGAGTTATATTATGATGGGGAAACATGTTGCGATTTTAGGTGCAGGTCCTTCAGGATTAGTGGCAGCAAAGTCAGCTTTGGAATGTGGACTTAAACCTATGGTCTTGGAAAAAGCCGGTGATATTGGCGGTATTTGGCAGTTAAACACAGGAGCCGCCTGGCAATCGATGCGCACAATTTCCACGCATTATAATTGTATGTTTTCTGATTTCACTTGGGATCATTTGACAGATGAATTTCCCACACAAGAAGCTATGTGTCGTTATTTGAAGCGGTATATGACAGCATTTTCACTAGAATCCCATTTAAAACTGAATTGTACTATTACAAATGTCAATCAAAGCGACAGTAATAAGTGGAAAGTAAGTTGGTTCAACCAGCAATTGCTCCGAGAAGAATCAGATTATTTTGATTATGTTATTGTAGCAACTGGATGCTACTCCCATCCTTATATTCCGCCTATAGCAGGTCTTGATCACTTTCAAGGGCAATTAATACACGCTAAAGATTATAAATCACCTCAACCCTATCAAGATAAAACTATAATCGTAATTGGCAATGGGGTAAGTGGCGCTGGCATTGTCTGTGATATCGCAAAGCATGGCCAAGAAGTTATTAATTTGATTAGAAGGCCGATCTGGATGGTGCCACGCTATATTCCTAAGAACGCATCTGAGCCTGATACTCGTTACCCGATCGATCTGCTACTACAGAAAAGAGCACCTACAAATCCATCATCTGTCAATCGGAGTAAAAATGCTTTCTGGAATATGATTTGTAAAGAACAGGCTTCTCACGAAGATTTAAAAATAGACCCAAACTTGACTGAATTTTCAGGTGTAACTATTTGTGACGATTATCTGGAATATGTCAAAAATAAAAAAATAATTATTAAACGCGGTAATATTAAACAGATAGATGCCCAAGGCATAGTGTTTGCCGAAGGTGGCAGAATCGATGCGGATACTCTTATTTTCTGTACAGGTTACCAGCTAAAACTACCTTTTTTTGATGATGATATTTTAACAAGCTTGAACTTCGATGAGAATAACCCTTTACAACCTTTATCGCTGTATAAAGGGGTTTTTCATCCAAATTTACCCAATATGGCCTTTATTGCTATGTCAGGTGCTCACTCAGGATTTGGCGTCATAGAGTTACAAGCACGCTGGGCTACTATGACTTTTGCTGGACATACAAAATTACCTCTAAAAGAAGAAATGTTAAAAGGAATTGAAGTGGTAAAACAGTCTGGCAACCCACTTTTCAGCTCACAGCCAACCCTGATGAATTATGTAAGTTTAATCGATGGGATAGCCGCTGAGATTGGGGTTCTTCCTGATTTTGACTATTTAAAAAAATATAATCAACCTCTATACAAAATGTTATGGGAGGGATCCTTATTACCTGCGCATTACAGGCTATACGGTTTTGCAAGTAAACCAGAACTCGCCTATCAAGTCATTGAACGTGCTGCAAAAGCTACTATGGTACCTAATTATCTTGAACTAGAAGTCAACGCACTTAAAAAACAAATCGATGAAATTATTAAGCTAACAAAAGAGCAGAAAACAGTACCGATACCAATGGAAGAAGGTGAAGTGGTAGTAAATCAGGGTGTACTTACAACGGCTTCCTGAATACTGAAATATACCTCATTAAAAAACTTACCATCCTTTAAACCTGAAAGATTGATGCTGTTGAAAAGTCACTTGACTTGATGGGTATCCAGACTTAAGATTTTTTCTTGGTACTTTTTTAAGTACTAGGTTCTTTTAAGCTTAATTTGTTGATTAAGGAGATTAACATGGAAAATATGAAAAGTCACTTTGAGAAACTGACTATTGAAGATAGTCAAAAAAGAGACGACCTATGTTCACCAGGTATGTTTTATGAACAGTTGTCCGCCTGTCCTCCGTCCTCCTTCGGCACCGAATCCTTCTGAATAGGCTCCGATGACTTCATTATAAAAAAAGCCATTTTAATGAATGGCCATACACATTTAATTGTATGGCCATTTTTTTTAAAGAACAGTTTAATTATTGTTAAAGGTTCACATAGGAAAGTGCTACGCGCCATGGATTGAATTGATTAGGCTGCGTACGCGGAATAAATTCTATAATAAATACAGCAAGGGAGTTAAATTCAAAAAACTTACTCTCCTTCAAACCTGAAGGATTGATACTATAGAGAATTTACTTGAGTTATATTCAAATTTAATATTTTTAGTTTTTTTTAAAATAACCGTGTCATCCCTTTAACTTTGCATGGAATTAAGGATATATCCGTCTATGAGTTACTACAAATTCAACCATGATGTGTATTTGGTCAATGGGGCAAAAAAAAGTTGTCTTTATGATTTTAATCGAAATCATTTGTATAACATCAGTCAATACGTAGTAGAATTATGCCATAAATTAGTCAATGAAAATGATGCTTACACCGGTTTAAATCCCGACGATAAACAAATTGCAGATGAACTTATCCAATCAAATTTGCTGGTTTCTTTTCCCACGTCCGAACCTATTCCAGATATTTTAAGCTTACGTAAACAGCCTTCTCCTAGGTTCTCGTGGATTGAAGTGACACGAAAATGTAATCTTTCTTGTACCTTCTGCTATGAAGAATCAAACCCCTATTGTACAGAAAGAATGAGCCTGGAAGATTTTTATCATGTCTGTGCCGAATTAAAAGAGGTCGGCGTCAAAGAAATTCAATTTATCGGTGGAGAGCCGATGATATTGAAAGGGGAACTAAAAACAATGATTATGCATGCCCGTCCTTTGTTTGATTTTATAGAAGTTTATTCGAATGGCGTTTTAATTGACGAAGAATGGGCAAAGTTCTTCAAGGAAAATAATATAGCCGTAGCGCTTTCTATCCATTCCTATCTTCCTGAAGAACATGACCAGTTAACTACCGTCAAAGGGTCGCATCGGAAAGTATTGCGCGCGCTGGGTTTATTGAAAAAACATGAAGTTCGACATCGCATTGGAACTGTGAGAAGCACCTCTTGTAATATCGGTGATAAACCCGAAGGATGTGGATTTTCGTTATTGCCTAAAGAGCCGAAAGTCGTAGGAAGAGCTGATTTTTCTCAATATAATTTAGAGATGTTTAAAAGAAAAGCCATTACCAAACAGAGCAAGACACACCCGATAAATAAACAAATGGTCATTACTGCCTTAAGCGGCCATCAATGTTTTATTAAAGATTTATATATCAGTTCTCTCTTAGATGTCTTCCCGTGTGTAATGGAACGTCGGCTTAAACACGGTAATTTAAAAAACAATAAACTGAAAGATATTCTAGATAACAAAATCAGGTACTTATCGAAAGATAATATTGAAGGTTGCAAAAATTGTGAATTCCGCTATGCGTGTTTTGATTGTCGACCTGATTCTAATGGGCGAGGTGTTTACCAAAAACCGTGGTATTGTACCTATAATCCTAATGAAGGAAAGTGGTATGATGTAGAGACAGTATTTAATGGCTTGGTGCAAAACAGTAAAAAAAATATAGAATCTATTCCTGTTGTTTGTAATAGCGGGCAGGGATGATTTAGAATTTCGTCAATCCATTCAAAAACAGCTAAATAAGATTGAACTCGCCAATAAATTTTCAGATGCTGTTTTCTTTGACAATAATCAAGAATTTAAATACAGATCCAGAGACGAGTAACGAATCTATTTTTGATATTGAAAAAATTCTTGCATGGAACGCTGCTTAATGCGCAGTAAACTTTGAAATAAGAATACTAATTAAACATTAAATAGTGGAAATTTTATGAGTGAATATCAGTATTATGAATTTTGCAGTATCAGCAAGCCATTAACAAAAGAAGCGCGTGTTGAAATGTCATCGTTATCCAGCCGCGCAAATGTCGGTACACATAACGCTGTGTATGTTTACAATTATGGCGATTTCCGCGGAAAATCAGATCAACTTTTATTGAAGCATTTTGATGTCTTTTTTTACATCAGTAATTTTGGAACCATAAAACTAACGTTTAAATATAATATTTCGCAAATTGATATCGATGAGATTAAAAAATATTGCGTTACAGATGTGATCACCTGCACACAACATCGCGAGGACATTTTGCTTGATATTTACGTTCAAAATGAAGATGGTTTTGGATGGACTGAAGGTGAAGGATTGTTGGCAGATCTACTTCCGCTATACGATGAAATTAAAGCCAAAAACTATCAATTTTTGAGAATTGTTTCTGCTATAAACGATGAGTGGTCTGGTGAAAAGGAAGGTGCACTGAAAACAGTTCTTTCAGATACTCAGATGTTTTCCTCGGCGCAACAGGCTTTTCTAGAGAATGTGGGTGTCGAATATCGCATGGTTTGATATAACGATTCTTCTTGACTAAACCCTGTTACAGATTGGGGCAAATATGTAATTTGTCCCTTTTATCCACTGACTTTAGTCGGTGGTTGTTAAGTTAGTCACTGTAACCGAATAACTAGATCTGGCTTAGCGAAAATTGCTTAGAGTAACTTTTCGTTCCAATGATTATCATACCCCAACTTCTATCAAAATCACCAATGATTGCGCTGCATGGAGAATAGATTTTGCGATTGATGATAGTAGACTCTAAGTTTGAGTGGCAAGATGTCACAAACAGCCTTAATCTATTGTCTATTCATTTTTTAAGCAATTAGCAAGGGTTTCTTTTGACAACATATTTTGAAAGGAAGTCCAGCGGCATATTTTAAGTTAGGTAAAATAGGCTTTGTATTATGATTTGAAAGTGTGTTACTAATATTCACTGCGCCTCCTTGGCATATTTTCAATTTTGTTGCTGAAATGAAATATACTACAAGTGAAGGCGCATTTCACTAACTTGTTGTTAAGAAACTATTTTTCCTTAACTTGGTGCCATTTGGGTATAAATTTAAAGAGAACCCACCCACCTCTAATATAGAAATTTTTATTTTAAGGAGTTATCTATTTTCAACTAAAAATTTTAACTTTATTCTCTAATGACGTGCCTAAAGTTTAATGATTACAGATGATATTTAGATAATACTCGCGTACCTTCTTAATACGATTTCGATAATGAATCGTACTCGACTGTGAAAAGTGTTTACTGAAAAATTCGCTTTCTTCAAATTAAAAGATTGAACCACCTCGTTTTTCATAAAGGATACTCTCATGGAAGCTAAAACGGAAAAAAATTTACTCCCCCCTCTTACTATGCTTACACAAATTCCTTGGTCTGATCTTAAGGTAGGAGACCTGCTAGGTGAAGGCGGCTATGGCACAGTGCATCATGGTCACTGGCAAAATATTGAGGTGGCTATCAAGCAGTTGCATCTAAAAAAATTAACCAGTTCGTTATTAGCAGATTTCAAACAGGAAGCGGCCTTGATGGCTAAGTGTCGATTCCCATATATCACTGAATTGTATGGAGTCTGTACTGAGGCAAATCATTATGCGTTGGTGATGGCGTATTTACCGAAAGGCTCGTTATATGAAGTCTTACATAATACGAACGAATCATTGCCCTGGAACCCAATCCGTTGGGAAATAAGCATTGAGATAGGAAAAGGCTTAGCGTATTTACATGGGCAGCAAATTGTACACCGAGATCTTAAGAGTTTGAATGTGTTACTGGATGGCCAGTATCATGCAAAGATTAGCGATTTTGGATTGTCAAAAATCAAACTGGAAACTGGAAAGACCAGCACAAAAGTACAAGGGAAAATTGGCACGACCTGTTGGCTTGCACCGGAGTTATTTAGCATGGAAGAGGATGTGCCCTTACCGACAAAAGCATCTGATGTGTACAGCTATGGAATGGTATTATGGGAAATAACCTCGCGTGAACTGCCCTATAAAACTGCCAAAAATGAAACTGTAACAGGTATGTGGATTATGCAAGGGAAAAAAGAAAAAATCCCTGCTGACTGTCCTATGGAATATAGTCAAATCATAAAGAAAACTTGGGGTTTACCCGAAACTCGCCCCAGTGCAAACGAGATTAGTACCGAGCTTGAAAAAGTTAAGCCTAAATCGCTGCTGAAACAGTCTGAAGGATTAGGGTTAAAATCACCCAGCTTGCTTGTTGTCATGTCACCCAAACTTGCTACATCGCCACAACCCAAAATCGATATACCACAACAGCCTGTATTACCGTTAAAAGTGCCTTTAGAGCAACCTTGGCTAAATACACTGGACTATCTTATCAAAGATTTTGCTGTACCACTCACAATAGAAGAAGTGAAAGCCTTGCATCTAAACCCCATAGAAAAAGGCCATTTAAAAGATTGGCTTTGGTCATTTGTCGAAGAATCTAAAATGGATGAAAAGGCAGCGCCAAAAGCATCGCTTGCCATGACGACCTTAAACGCCATGGGGGTAGCTTTTATCGGAAAATATGGGGATTGTTCGCATACGAGCATCCGAGGCGCTAACTTAAGTGGGGCGATGTTATCTTATACTTTATTTAAAAAAGCAGATTTACGAAAGGTTATTTTAACAGGTGCTTATTTGGGGAATGCTGATTTTAGCCAGGCTAACCTCATGGGGGTAAAGTTTGGTGAATTCCCTGCATTGTCCTGCAACGAAAGTGTAACTTGTATTTGCTATAGTCTGAATGGACGCATGATAGCCGTAGGGAAAGGAGATAACATTATTCTGTATCGTAAAAACTCGAGTTTCTCTGCATCAGAGGAAAGTGAGACTTACGAAAAGTGGGGCAAATTGAAGGGGCATACGGATAAGGTTACTAGTGTCGCTTTTAATCCCGATGGTAAACAGTTGGCCTCTAGTAGTGATGATAAGACGGTGCGCCTATGGGATGCCCAAAGCCTTCAAATCCAAGGTAAGTTGAAGGGGCATACTGATAAGATCACTAGTGTCGCTTTTAATCCCGATGGCAAACAGTTGGCCTCTAGTAGTGATGATAAGACGGTGCGCCTATGGGATGCCCAAAGCCTTCAAATCCAAGGCAAATTGAAGGGGCATACAGGTAGGGTTATGAGTGTCGTCTTTAGTCCCGATGGCAGCCGGTTGGCATCGGGCAGTTTGGATGAGACGGTGCGCCTGTGGGATGCCCAAAGTCTTCAAAGCCAAGGCGAATTGAAGGGGCATACGAGTGGGGTTAATAGTGTCGCCTTTAGTCCCGATAGCAGACAGTTGGCATCTGGCAGTAATGATAATACGGTGCGCTTGTGGGATCCCCGAAGCCTTCAAAGCCAAGGCGAATTAGAGGGGCATACGAGTGGGGTTAATAGTGTCGCCTTTAGTCCCGATGGCAAATGGTTAGCATCTAGCAGTGACGATAATACGGTGCGCTTGTGGGATCCCCAAAGCCTTCAAAGCCAGGGTGAGTTGAAGGGGCATACGAGTATTGTTACTAGTGTCGCCTTTAGTCCCGATGGTGCGGGTTGGCATCTGGCAGTGATGATAATACGGTGCGCCTGTGGGATCCTCAAAGCCTTCAAAGCCAAGGTGAGTTGAAGGGGCATACAGCTACTGTTTTAGTGTCGCCTTTAGCCCCGATGGCAGCCGGTTGGCATCGGGCAGTTTGGATGAGACGGTGCGTCTGTGGGATACCCAAAGCTTTCAAAGCCAAGGTGAATTGAATGGGCATATGGGTTATGTTCAGAGTGTCGCCTTTAGCCCAGATGGCAAATGGTTGGTATTTGCTAGTTGCGCTAATACGGTGCACCTGTGGGATGTCCAAAGCTTCAAAGCCAAGGCGAATTGGAGGGGCATAGGGATAAGGTTAATAGTGTCGCCTTTAGTCCCGATGGTAAACGGTTGGCATCTGGCAGTGATGATAATACGGTGCGCCTGTGGGATCCCCGAAGCCTTCAAAGTCAAGGCAAATTGAAGGGGCATACGAATAAGGTTACTATTGTCGCCTTTAGTCCTGATGGCAAACGGTTGGCATCTAGCAGTGACGATAATACGGTGCGCCTATGGGATCCTCAAAGCCTTCAAAGCCAAGGCGAATTGAAGGGGGATACGAATTTGGTTAAGAGTGTCGCCTTTAGTCCCGATGGCAAACGGTTGGCTTCGGGTAGTTGGGATAAGACAGTGCGTCTGTGGGATACCCAAAGCCTTCAAAGCCAAGGTGAGTTGAAAGGGCATACGGGTCCTGTTTGGAGTGTCGCCTTTAGTCCAGATGGCAAACAGTTGGCCTCAGGCAGTTGGGATAAGACGGTGCGCCTGTGGGATGCCCAAAGCCTTCAAAGCCAAGGCGAATTGAAGGGGCATACGAGTTGTGTTTGGAGTATCGCCTTTAGTCCAGATGGCAAGCAGTTGGCCTCAGGCGGTTTGGATTGTGCGGTATTTTTATGGGCAAGAACATCCGATGTGCCCTTGTCACAAGAAAAATGGGCGCTGATTTATCGGTTTGTCAACAGCACAGCATTATTGGCACCCCACGCTTTTCTTAAAGGAGCCAAAATTTCGGAGGAGAATTTAACACTGCTAAAACAGCGTGGTGCAAATGATGATCAAACCTCAGAGTATCAAAATAATCCACATGTTTTCTGGGCAAAATGGATTAATAATCCTAAAATAGAAGAACCAGAAAAGCTGTCCCATCTAACAAAGGTATCCTTTGATCAGCCTTGGTTAAACACATTAGATTATCTTATCAAAGACTTTACTGTACCACTTACAATAGAAAAAGTGAAAACCCTGCACTTAAAATCCTCTAGAGGAAGACCATTTAAAAGACTGGCTCTGGTCATTTGTCGAAGAATCTAAAATGGATGAAAAGGTGGCACAAAAAGCATCGCTTGCCATGACGACCTTAAACACCATGGGGGTCGCTTTTATCGGAAAATATGGAGATTGTTCGCATACGAGAATTCGAGGCGCTAATGAGTGGCGCAATGTTATCTTATAATTTATTTAAAAAAGCGGATTTGCGAGGAGTTATTTTAACGGGTGCTTATATGGGTGATGCTGATTTTAGCCAGGTTAACCTCATGGGAGTAAAGTTTGGTAATCCCCTACATTGCCCTATACCGAATATGTAACTTGTATTTGCTATAGCCCAGATGGAGACATGATGGCCGTGGGGGGGATAGGTAACATCATTTTGTATCGTAAAAAGATAGGTTCTTTGCATCCGAGGAAAGTGAGACTTACGAAAAGTGGGGCAAATTGAAGGGGCATACGAAAAAGGTTACTAGTGTCGCCTTTAGCCCGGATGGCAAACGGTTGGCATCTGGCAGTTCCGATAAGACGGTGCGCCTGTGGGATCCCCGAAGCCTTCAAAACCGAGGCAAATTGAAGGGGCATACGGAAAAGGTTACGAGTGTCGCCTTTAGTCCCGATGGCAAACGATTGGCATCT